>NZ_LGDV01000273.1 GCF_001280015.1 Streptomyces sp. MMG1121 | reverse complement strand
GGGCCGGGGCGGGGGCGTCGGGGGTGTTGAGGGAGTCAGACACAGTGAGTCCGATTTTACGGCGCCCCGGAGCCACACCCGCTCAGCCGGGCGAGCCGGGCCGCCGGCCGAGCGAACCGAGCAGCTCCAGCACGCGGCGCCCGACCTCCCTGCCGATCGGCAGGGAAGCGGTGGCGGCCGGGGACGGCGCGTTCAGCACGTGCACGGCCCGGCTGCCCTCGCGGATGAGAAAGTCGTCCACCAGCGTCCCGTCCCGCAGCACCGCCTGCGCCCGCACCCCGGCGGGGGCCCGCACCAGGTCGTCCGCCTCCACCGCGGGCAGCAGTCTGCGCACCGCCTGAAGGAACGCCCCCTTCGACACCGAGCGGTGCAGCTCCCCGGCGCCGTATCTCCAGTGCCGACGGGCGATCGTCCACGATCCCGGCCATGCCACGGTCCCGGCCAGCTCCCGGGGCCGTACGACCCCCCAGCCGTATCCCTCCCGGGCCAGGGCCGGCACCGCGTTGGGCCCGATGTGCACGCCGCCGTCGATGCCCCGGGTCAGATGCACGCCGAGGAAGGGGAACGCCGGATCCGGCACCGGGTACACCAGCCCCCGCACCAGCTCCGGCCGCGCCAGCTCGTAGTACTCCCCGCGGAACGGCACGATCCGTACCCCTGGCTCGTCCCCAGTCAGCCGTGCCACCTCGTCGCTGTACAGCCCGGCGCAGTTCACCAGCACGCGCGCCCGTACGACCTCCCCGCCCGAGGTCAGGACGGCCACACCGCGCTCCGGGCGCCGGTCCACCCGGACGACCCGTGCCCCGTAGCGGATCTCCGCCCCCGAGGCCCGCGCCAGCTGCCGTGCGACCCCGACGAAGTCGCAGATGCCCGTCGTCCCCACGTGTATGGCCGCGAGTCCGCGCACCTCCGGCTCGTACTCGGCGATCTGGGCGGCGCCCAGCTCCCGCACCGGGATCCCGTTCTCCCGGCCGCGCTGCACGAGCGCGTGCAGCCGGGGCAGTTCCTCGCGCTCGGTGGCGACGATCAGCTTGCCGGTGACGGCGTGCGCGATGCCGTACTCGGCGCAGAACTTCACCATCTCGGCCGCGCCCCGCACCGCGTACCGCGCCTTGAGCGAGCCCGGCCGGTAGTAGATCCCGCTGTGGATCACCCCGCTGTTACGCCCCGTCTGGTGCCGGGCCGGGCCCGGCTCCTTCTCCAGCACGGTGACGCGCGTACCCGGCGCGGCACGCGTGATCGCATACGCCGTCGACAGCCCGACGATCCCCCCGCCGACCACGAGCACATCACAGTCGTACGCACCGACCGGCACCTGCACCACCTCCCACCTCGATAGTGCACTGCGCCACTGACAACGCCTTCAAACGCGCCGGTGTCCCGTATCCGCGGCTCAGGCGGGCGCCATCAGCAGGGGCCGGGCCCGCTCCCGAAGCTCCACCACTCGCGGTTCGTCCCCGTACGGCTCCAGCCGGTGCAGCAGGTCCTTCACGTACTCGGTGGTGCGCGCCGACGAGATCCGCCCGGCCACCTCCACGGCCCGCACCCCCTGCTCGCACGCCGCGTCGAGATTGCCGGACTCCAGCTCGGCGACGGCCGAGACGACGAGCCGCAGCCCGTGCGAGCGCACGAACTCCTCCGTCGGCTTCGACAGCGCCTGCTCGGTGAACCGCCTTACCTGACGCGGCGCCTTCAGATCCCGGTAGCACTCGGCCGCATCCGCCGCGAACCGGTCGTAGCCGTAGAAACCGAGCCAGGTCGGGTCGTTGTCGCCCTCCCTGGACCGCTCCAGCCATCCCTCGGCGGCCTTCAGCGCCGCGCCGGCCGCCTGGGCGTCCCCCGCGCGCGCGTGGGCCCGCGCCTCGACCAGCCGGAAGAAGCTCATCGTGCGCGCGGTGGCCAGCCCCCGGTTGCGCTCCAGGGCGGCCTGCGCCAGATCGACGCCCTCGTCGCCGAAGCCGCGGTACGTCGCCTGCAACGACATGGAGGCGAGGACGTAGCCCCCGAGGGGGACGTCCGCCGCCGCGCGCGCGAGCCGCAGCGCCTGGATGTAGTACCGCTGCGCGGCCTCCTGCTGGCCCGTGTCGAAGGCCATCCACCCGGCGAGCCGGGTGAGTTCGGCGGACGCCCCGAACAGGGCGCGGCCCACCTCGTCGGAGTACGCGCCGAGCAGCAGCGGTGCCGCCTCCACCCGCAGACACTCCGGCACCATCGACGAACGCCAGTCCCCGCCCCCGTACTTGGAGTCCCACCGCCGCGCGTCCTCTGCGGCCTCCCGCAGCTTGCGCACATCGCTGTGGCCGACTTTGATCGGTGCGCCGGAGCCCTCGACGGAGCCCGCCTCGCGCGCGACCGAGCTGTCGGCGGGGGTTATCAGCCATCGTGAGGCAGGCGTTGCGTATGCGCTCACTGCGAACGATCCGGCGAGCGACTGCCAGATGCCGCCGGAGCCGGCCCGGCGGCCGGCGAGGTCGAGACGGTACAGCTCCGTCGCCGACTTCACCGCCTGTGCCACGTCCCTGGGGAAGGCGAGGCCCACCTCGGGCGCGGGATCCGCGTCGGCCAGGCCGATCTCGTGGAGCGGCACCGGACGGCCGAGCTTCTGCCCGATGGCGGCCGCGATCAGGTGCGGCGCGGCGCCCTGCGGCACCATGCCCTTCGACACCCAGCGCGCCACGGACGTCTTGTCGTAGCGAAGAGTCAACCCGCGTTGGGCGCCAAGGTCGTTGACGCGTCGTGCGAGTCCTGCGTTGCTGATTCCCGCGAGGGCGAGAACGGCGCCGAGCTTTTCGTTCGGCCCGCGTTGCTCCCTGGACATGCGCCACCCCTCGACACAGACGGCTGCCGCGCTGGCATAACCACGCGGCATTCGTAAACCCAGCGTAGTTCGCCGCATCCCAAGCGTTAAGGGGCATTGTTCCGGATGGCGGGATTGTGGTCCGTACGGAAGTACGGCCATGTACGCACCGTGCACGGTCTGTCGCCGCGTGCCCCCGTGCGTGTGGCCGTGCGCCCGTCCGTGCGCTCTTCTCCGGCCATCGGGGGAGCGGTTCCATGGCTCTTGCGTGGGTCGGCCCGCTGTACTGGATCCAGTGGGCTGGGGGACACCGTCACCTTCATCCCCGCGGGTGGCGGACCGGTCCGGGAGGCGATGCCCGCCTCCCGGACTGTGCGCGTGTTCGCGCGACCGCGTGCTCCGCAGCCCTGTACGGAGCGTGCTCAAGTCGGGCTTCGCTCTGCGTGTTTGGCCGAAAATCGCCCCAGCCCGTCGCGGTGGATTTCCGCTCCGACCATGCAACTTGAGGGCGCTAAAGGCGTCTTGGGGGAGCGTACAGGGGGCGCATTCGAGTCGCACCCTTCACCGTCGCGCCGCGCGGTTCCCCCGATCGAAGCCGGTGCCGCCGCCCCTCCACAGCGCGCCCTTCATGGCAGCATGGGGACCGGTTCGTTCGGTGCACTGGTTGTCCACAGCCTGTGGAGGCGTCGATGCGGTGGTTGGTGGGTTGGAGCAGCACCGCCGCTGGTGTCGCCGGCATCGGTTCCGCGGGCGCCACCGGGTACGACGGCGAGACCCTGCACCCGGTCGGTTCGCAACTCCTGTGGGGCGACCCGGATCCGCTGTGGGCGGTCGGCGACTGGCGCCCGGACGAGGTGCGCGTCGTGAAGGCCGACGCGGACAACCGCATCGCCGTACTCGGCATCTGCGGCGCCTCCGACGACGAGCTGCGCCGCGCGCTGTTCACCGCGCGCGGGGGCGCACTTCGCCATCTGACCACCTGGCCGGGCAGCTACACGGCCGTCGTCCAGGTCGGCCGGCGCATCACCGTCTGCGGCGATCTCGCCGGCGCCCGTCCGGTGTTCCACACCCCCTGGGCCGGCGGCACGGCCTACGCCACCGCCGCCCTGCCGCTCGCCGACCTCATCGAGGCCAACCTCGACTTCGGCCACCTCGCCGCCCTGCTCGCCGCCCCCGACGTACCGGCCGCGCTGCGCGACACCACCCCGTACGACGGCGTACGACGGGTTCCGCCGGGGCACGCGCTCGTGCTGCGCGCCGGAGTGCGCGAGATCGCCGGGTACGAGCCGGTCGCCTCGCTCGCCGTGGCCGCGCCCGCGGCCGACCCCGACCACGCCGTGGACGCCGTACGGGACGCCCTCGTGGAGGCCGTGCGCACCCGGCTGTCGGCGCCCCGCCACGTGCCCGACCTCGACCCCGGGCCGGTGCCCGGCATGGGCCCGGCCGAGCGGCGGGCCCGGCGCGGGATGCCCGTGCCCGGCATCGGCGCCGACCTCTCCGGCGGACCGGCCTCCGGCACCCTCGCGCTGCTGGCCGCCGGACTGCCCGGCCGGCCCGGCACGCTCCTCGGACACGGCACGGGCGCGGGCGAACGGCTGCTCGCGGTCACCTTCAACGACCTGGCCGTGGGCGGCCGCGAGGCCGAGGTGGAACGCGCGGGAGCCCTTGCCGCGAACCCGCGCCTGCACCACGTGGTGGTCACCGGCGCCGAGGAGACCCTGCCGTACGCCGACCTCGACGGCCCCCTCACCGACGAACCGGGACCCTCCCTGGTCACGGCCGCCCGCCACCGCGCCCGCCTCGCCTCCGGCAGCGCCGACCACTTCACCGGGCACGGCGCCCGCCAGGTCCTGGACGCCCATCCCGCGCGCCTCGCCGACCTCCTCATGGACCGCAAACGGCGCCACCTGGTCCGGCCGGTCGCCGCGCTCGCCAAGGCCGACAGCTCGGTGATGGTCCCCGCGCGCGTGTACGGCGCGGCCCGGCGCCTCGCCCGCACTTCCTACCGGGCCGGTCTGGAGGAGCTGGCCGAGCGGCTGATGCGGCGCCGCTTCGACGAGCCCAAGGGGGCGGTCGGCGCGTCCCTCGCCGCGCTGACCTGGGCCAGACCGGGGCCGGCCGCCCGCTGGCTGACGGGGGAGGCGCTGGCCGAAGTATCGGTTCTGCTGCAGGCGGAGGCGGACCGCTCCGGCACCGGCGCCCAGCGCCCCGGCGAGCACCGCGCGCGTGCCGCGCTCGCGCGTGGCGCCGCCGACCTGCGCGTCCTGGAACAGGCCGCCGAGATCCGCTCCCAGCGCCTGCACGCGCCCTTCCTCGACAACCAGGTCGTCCGCGCCTGCCGCGCCCTCCCGGAGGCCCTGCGCGTCCAGCCGGGCGCCCGCGCGGCGATTCTGCGCACGGTCCTGGAGGGCGCCGGCGTCACCGACCTGCCGCCCGGCTGGGGCGCCCCCTCCCACGCCTCCTCGGCCGCCGCCACGCGCGCGGGCCTGCGCATGGCGGCCGACCCGCTGCTGGACCTCTTCGCCACCCCGCTCCTCGCCGACGCCGGACTGGTGGAGGCCCGCGTCGTCCGCGACGCCCTCCACTCGGCGGCGGCGGGCGACCCCCTCCCGCTGGACGGCCTGGCCGACCTGATCTCCCTCGAACTCTGGCTCCGCCGCCTGCTCTCCCGCCGCGGCACCTGCTGGACGGGAACACCGGCACGCGCGCGTGCGGTGCCCTCCGGGATCCAGCCGAGGAAAGGCGCCCTGGCCTCCGGCGCCTGAGCAGCGGCTCTCTGCGTCCGGTACCGATCAAGCACCGCTGACGAAACCCCCGTGCCCAGATCCCCACCCCCCGCGACAATGGCCGGATGCGGTACAGAATCCTGGGCGCAACCCAAGCAGCGGACGACCAGGGCACCCCCGTACCCGTCGGCGGCCGGCGGCTGCGCACCCTCCTCACCGTCCTCGCGCTGCGCCCCGCCCGCCCCGCCACCCCGGAGACCCTGATCGACGAGATCTGGGCGGACGACCAGCCCCAGGACGCGCCCGCCGCCCTCCAGGCCCTCGTCGGCCGCCTGCGCCGCGCCCTCGGCCGCCACGCCATCGCCTCCACTCCCGGCGGCTACCGCCTCGAAGCCACCGAGGACGACATCGACCTGTACGTCTTCGAGCGCCTCGCCCACACCGGCACCCAGGCCCTCGCCGCAGGCGACCCGGCCAGAGCCCACCGCACCCTCACCGAGGCCCTCGCCCTCTGGCACGGCCCCGCCCTCGCCGACCTCCCCGACCGCACCGCGGCCGCCCGCCCGGAGGCCCTGCGCCTGGCGGCGACCCGCGCCCGGGCCGCCGCCGCCCTCGATCTCGGCCGCGCTCCCGACGTCGTACCGGAGCTGGCGGAACTGACCGCGGCGCACCCGCTGGACGAACCCCTGCACGCCCTCCTCATCCGCGCCCTGCGCGACACGGGCCGCCCCGCCGACGCCCTCGCCGCGTACGAGTC
>NZ_LGDV01000272.1 GCF_001280015.1 Streptomyces sp. MMG1121 | reverse complement strand
GCTCTGCTGGCGGTCCTGAGGGTGGGCATGGGGGCCTTCGAGCGGCGGGCTGAGCGGGCATGCGGGGAGGGGGGGGGAGTGGGCGAGGGGGAGGGCGGGAATCGGGGGGCAGCGGGTGGCGGCATAGACGGGGCTGCCGTCGAGGAAGGTCATGCGAACCGTGGTGTCGCCGATCTCCTCGGGCGGCCCGGCGAAGGGGTCGCGGTCGAGGACGACCAGGTCGGCGGCCTTGCCGGGCTCGACGGTGCCGGTCTCCTGGTCGAGGTGGTTGGCCCAGGCGCTGCCCGCGGTGTAGGCGGTGAAGGCCTGGGCGAGGGTGAGCGCCTGCTCGGGGTAGAAGGGGCGGCGCGGGCGGCGGTCCGCGGCGGCGTTGGGAGCCTGGACCGGCACGGCGCGGTTGACCGCGGCATGGATGCCCCACAGCGGGTCGGGGCTGCTGACGCCCCAGTCACTGCCGGCGACGAGGCGGGCCCCGGCGCGGGCCAGGTCCCCGAAGGGGTACTGCAGCGCGGCGCGTTCGGGGCCGAGGTAGGGGATGGTCAGCTCGTCCATCTGCGGTTCGTGGGCCGCCCACAGGGCCTGGATATTGGCGGCGGCGCCGACCTCGGCGAAACGCCCGAGGTCGTCGGGGTGGACCACCTGGAGGTGGGCCAGGTGGTGCCGGTTGTCGCCTGGGCCGTTGGCGGCGCGGGCGGATTGCAGGGCGTCGAGGACCTCGCGGACGGCGCGGTCGCCGAGCGCGTGGAAGTGGAGCTGGAAACCGAGTGCGTCAAGGCGGGTGACGCCTTCGCGCAGCACCTCGGTATCGATGAAGGTGAGGCCCCGGTTGCCGGTGGCGCAGCCGCAGGCGTCGAGGTAGGGCTCCAGCATGCCGGCGGTGAAGTTCTCCGCGATGCCGTCCTGCATGATCTTGACGGTGGTGGCGCGGAAGCGGCCGACCCGGCCGCGCAGGCGTCGCTCGACCAGCTCGGGGATCTGCTCGACACCGCGCTCGCGGTCCCACCAGAGCGCGCCGACGACGCGGGCTCGGAGCGAACCGTCGCCGGCGGCGTCGACGTAGACCGAGAAGTTGTCGGGATTGCCGGGGAAGGCGCCGATCATGGCGTCCTGCCAGGCGGTGATGCCGAGCGAGAAGAGGTGTTCTTGGGCGGCGAGCAGGCCGGCGCGGGCCTGCTCGGGGGTGGCGACCGGCACCAAGCGGGCGACCAGTTCCATCGCGCCCTCTTGGAGGACGCCGATGGGCGCGCCGTCCGGCTCGCGCTCGATCCGGCCGTCGGCGGGGTCGGCGGTGTGCCGGTCGAGGCCCGCGATCTGCAGGGCGCGGGAGTTGACCCAGGCGCCGTGGCCGTCGCGGTTGGTGAGCAGCACCGGACGGTCGGGGACGACGGCGTCGAGTTGGTGGCGGGTGGGGATACCGTCCGGGAAGACGTCCATGGACCAGCCGCCGCCGAGGATCCATTCGGCCTCCGGCACGGCCTCGGCGTAGGCGGCGATGGCGGCGAGGCAGGCGTCGGCGCTCCGGTGGGCGGAGAGGTCGCAGCGGAGCATCTGCACTCCGGCGACGGCGGGGTGGACGTGGGCGTCCTGGAAGGCGGGGGCGAGCAGCCCGCCGTCGAGGTCGATGACCTCGGTGCCGGGGCCGACCAGCGGGCGCAGTTCGGCCTCGGGCGCGACGGCGGTGATCCGCCCGGCGCGGATGGCCACGGCTGTCTCGACGGGCTGCGCACCGCCGTCGGCGGTGAAGGTCCTACCGCCCCGGAAGAGCAGCTCGGCATGGGTTTGTGACGGTACGTGCGACGCCATCGGCGCATTCCTCCCCGAGTGGTGGTGAGAGGAGTGAAGCGTCGCGCAACGCTGTTGTCAACGGTGTTGCGCGCAGGCCGGGGCCGCATCGTTACACTGGCGGAACCATGACCAAACCACCCACCCCACGCGCCACCGCCCCGGCGGACAAGCCACCCGGCCGCGGTCGCAGCAGACGCTCCGGAAGCGAGCTCACGCCCGAGGCGATCGTCCAGGCCAGCCTGCGCATCGCCGCCCGGGGCAGCGCGAACGCCTTCACCGTCCGTCGGCTCGGCGAGGAACTGGGCGCTGATCCGACCGCCGTCTACCGACACTTCCGCGACAAGGACGAGCTGCTGCTGGAGGTCGCCGATCGCACGCTGGGCGAGGTGCTGGACTCGATCCCGGAGGGCCTCGGCTGGCAGGACCGGATCCGGGCCCTGGCCGACGGCTCGCTGGCCGTCGCGCTCAAGTACCCGGCGGTGGCCTCCACCATGGCCAGCCGGACCACCCGGCGGGCCAATGAATTCCGTGTCGTCGAGCTGATCCTCGGCGCGGTCACCGAGGCCGGGCTGAGCGGCGCGGAGGCGGCCGTCCACTACCGAATGGTCGGCGACTCGCTGCTGGCCCTGGTCGGGCAGCGGGCTGCCTTCCGGCTCTTCTCGCCCACGGTCAGGGCGGCCGATGAATCCTCCTGGACCCACGAGTACCGGCTGCTCGATCCGGAGCACTTCCCGCAGATCACCGCCGTCGCGGACGAGTTGGCGGCGGTCACGCTGGACGCGGTTTTCCGGGCCAGGGTGGAGTCACTGATCACCGCGATCGAGCGCAGGGTCACCGAGCTGGGCGTGGGTGGGGAATAAGCGCAACACTGTTGACAACAGCGTTGCGGCGACAGTTCACTCCCGGTCGGCATCATTCGATCCCGAGAGAGGGATTCTCATGCACCGGGAACCCGTCAGATCCCCCCTGGCCTCCCCTTCCACCTCCCGCACCGGGCTGCCCGACAGCGGGCTGGGCCTCGCCTTCTCATGGGAGGGCGAGGCACGGCGGCGCGGTATGCCCGTCGCCGAGGTGGCCGGTGAGCGCGCGGAGCGCGCCTCTCTGGGCCGCCGTCAACTCCTGGCCGGTACCGGCGCGGCGACCGTCGCCGCACTGGCAGGCGCCACGCTGGCCGGGGCGGCGCGGGCTGCCGCGGCGACCGCGTCCGCAACCACCCCGCGCGTGGTGATCGTCGGAGCGGGACTGGCCGGGCTGCGCTGCGCCCACGCCCTGTGGACCGGCCCCAAGGCCATCGCCTCCACCGTCTACGAGGCCGACACCACCCATGTCGGCGGCCGCTGCTGGTCGCTGCGCGGCTTCTTCGCGAGCGGCCAACTCCACGAGCACGGCGGCGCCTTCATCAGCTCCACCGACTCCGCGGTGCTGGGACTGGCCAAGTCGCTCGGCCTGAAGACCGAGATCGCAGGCGGCGGCGAACTGCCGGCCGGCGACTACGCCGGCTGGATCAACGGCGGCCGCTACGACGGCGCGGCTCAGCAGAGCGACTGGGTCGCCGAGGCGTACGACGCCTTCGCCGACTCGTACACGGCCATGGGCACCCCGCGCTGGAACAGCTCAACTGCCGAGGCCAAGCGCCTGGACCGGCTCTCCTGCCTGGACTACCTGGCCGAGATCGGCCTGCCCTCCGGCTCGGCACTGGGCCAGCTGATCCAAACGATTCAGCTCCAGGGTGGCGGCGAACCCGCCCGGTCCTCCGCGATCGGAATGATCGGCTTCCTCGGCGGCTCGTCCGCCTTCGACGGCGGGAGTGGCTTCGACGAGAAGTACCATCTGGTCGGCGGCAACGACCAGCTGGTCAGCGGCATGGTCGGGCAACTGCCCGCCGGAACCGTACAGCAGGGCCGCCAACTGGTGGCGGTCACCCAGAACAGCGACGGCAGCTACGACTGCACCTTCGACCCCACCGGAGGGGCGGGCTCGACGGTCAGCGTCCAGGCCGACCATCTCGTCCTCGCACTGCCGTTCAGCACGCTGCGGGACGTGGATCTGTCCCGCTCCGGGCTGTCCACGCTGAAGCTGACGGCGATACACCGGCAGGGCATGGGCCAGAACGCGAAGATCGTGACCCAGCTCAACTCGAAGACCTGGCCCTCGCTCGGCTACAACGGCGTCAGCAACACCGGCCCGAGCGGCTACCAGACCGCCTGGGACGGCTCCGTCTCCCTCGGCCCGAAAGGCAGCCCGGCCCTGCTGGTCAACTTCCCCGGCGGCACAACCGCCTGCTCGACCCTCACCGGCGCCGCGCACGGACCGGCCCCGGCGGCGGACGTCACCTGGTTCCTCTCCCAGATCGAGCAGGTGTTTCCCGGCACCACCGCCTCCTACAACGGCCTCGCCTACGAGGACCACTGGTCGCTCGACCGCTGGCACAAGGGCGCGTACCACTACTACGGCATCGGGCAGTACACGACCATCGCCGGCTACGAGGCCGTCCAGGAGGGCCGGGTCCACTTCGCCGGAGAGCACACCGACGTCGACAACGCCACCCTCGACGCGGCGGTCGCCTCCGGCGAGCGGGCGGCGGCGGAGATCACGGCCCAGATCTGAAGCACCGGCCGGCTGTCCTGCGCAGCCGCACGTTCCGGCCTCCGCCGAGTGGCGGACCCACGAAGACCGCCGCACTGTTGAACTGCTCGAGTGCCAACTGAAGCGCCCGGCGTGCGACACGAGGTCGCGGTAAGCGACCGGGCGACGACCGCAGCCACGATCTGTCGTGCTGCGGCGCCTGGGCTGCCTCAGGCTGACGGGCCGACCGCCGCTGGAGTTCCGCTTCCGGCCGGCGGCCTGGTGGCCCTCTCCGGGATGACCGCCTTGATGTGGCGTCTGCGCAGGTGGGCCTGGTTGCCGCGGGACGAGGAGACGCGGGCTCGATTGTCGGGATTTCGCATCAAAGACCCGCTGAACGGCTTGGTTGAGCAACCTCTGGCCCTGGCGCGTCCATCCAACGGGACGGAACTGACCTTCTTGCCCCTCGGGGCACTACCAGCCGGAGCAGCAAGATGAGGAATCCACCTGCCGGGATCCACCGGTCCAAGGGCCGACGTCGCGCCTCCCGCGCCCGACGTTGGATCATCAGGGCGGCGTCCGTGGCCACGCTCGGCCTGATCGCCTGGCAGGTGATGAGTCACTACGAGATCCCGCCGTTCACGGACAAGGGCGACCCCGTTAACTACGACCAGGCCGGCGGCGCGCGGCACGGCAACGATGCGAAGGCCGCCGGCTCCAAGACGCTGATGCCCACGGGCCCCAAGGCCGAGTTCAGGAACGTCGAGACCCTGAGCGACGGCACCCACGTCAGCGTCGTCACCCTGGACGGACCGAAGTCCGGGTTCAAGGGCAAGGTGTGGGTCTGGGCTCCCAAGGAGTACCAGGACGCGAAGTTCGCCGCGAGTGGCTTCCCCGTGATGGTCGCCCTGCCCGGCGGCCCCGGCAACGACAGCAACTACTGGTCGGTGGGCGAGTTCGGCCCGGACCGGCTCTCGCTGGAGAAGAGCATTTCCAAGTGGTACGAGCAGGGCAGGGGCAAGCCCTTCCTGCTGGCCATGCCGATCCTCAATCCGGGCCCGGACACGCACGGCATCTACTGGGACGCCAGTGACATCCCCGACCAGCCGAAGATGGGCACCTGGCTGACGGAGGACGTCCCGGACCTGATGAAGGCCAACTTCCGCACGATCAAGGACCGTGCGGGCTGGAGCTACATGGGTTCCTCCACCGGCGGCTTCGCGAGCCTGAAGGCCGTCCTGAAGCATCCCGACAAGTTCAAGACCGCCATCGCCAACGGTCCCGACATCGTCCCCGACT
Source organism: Streptomyces sp. MMG1121 (assembly GCF_001280015.1). Lineage (GTDB taxonomy): Bacteria > Actinomycetota > Actinomycetes > Streptomycetales > Streptomycetaceae > Streptomyces. The sequence continues at coordinate 655 of NZ_LGDV01000272.1, read as the reverse complement.
CCCCGCTGTGGCGGGGCCACGAGAAGGAGATGCGGGAGAACAACCCCAAGGTGCTGGCCAAGCGTCTGGCGGCCGCCAAGGGGCCGGACGTCTACGTCGCGTTCCAGGTCGGCACGAGGGAGAACCCCGCGACCATCAACGCCATCAAGAACTTCATGGCCGCCTACGGCAAGGGCCCGGTCCACACCAAGCTGTGGGAGATACCCGGCGGTACCCACAACGGCGCCACCTACCTGAGGGAAATGGAGGAGCCCGTGCAGTGGGTCAGTGAACGGATGGAGGGCCCCACGCCCTCCTCCTGAGCCCGAGGGGTCGCGCCAGGTACTGGCAGGCCGTGCCGCGGCGGTCACCTCGGGGCGCGGGAGTGGTCGAGCCCGGGGTGGAGGGTTGCTTCCTGTGCCATGCACTCGGGGCGAGCCTGCGCGCTGGATCGAGCCGGTCATCGCGGAGCCGAACTCTGCTGACACCGTGCGCGCCCCGCGCCGGCGGGCAACGGTGGCCGCGGACGGGGCGCCGGTGATGTCGACCCGCTCGGCCCGCCTCGCTGGTTGCGGCCGCTCGCGCAGGGCCTGGGGCCGGGCGGCGTGCACGGTGTCAGCTGTGGTCGCGGCCGCGGTGGGGCCGGGTGTCGTGTGTCTCGGTGTGGGTGAGCGGG
>NZ_LGDV01000271.1 GCF_001280015.1 Streptomyces sp. MMG1121 | reverse complement strand
CGACGCGCCCGCGGAGGCGGCATGGCCAAATGCATCCGCTTCCAGGTCGGGCGCAGTGGAGCCGATGAGGCGGGCGAAGGGGGCCTGGGGGGGGACGGGGGAGGGGACTTCGGAGGGGGTTTCTGAAGGGGTTTGCGCAATCTATTTGGCTCTGGCCGAACAGCTCGCCCACCACTGATCCCGACGGTCACCATCTCCGTGCGGCCGACCGCCGCGCAGGAGAAACGATTCGACAGGACAGGGGAATCGGCATGGCCAAGGGCATCCTCGGCAAGATCGGGCGACGTGGCGCCGCCGCGGCGGCCGCAGTGGCACTGGCGGCGGGCGGGGTCGGTCTGGCGGCGGGCAACGCGTCCGCCGACGCCTACTGGTACAGCTTCCCCTACCACGCGAGCGGCCACGGGGTGGGCGTCTACTCGCAGCCGCACGCCAACAACCAGCTGAAGGTGGCCGGCGATCTGTCGTCGGTCGCGGGTTCCCAGGACGAGATCAGGATCGAGTGCTGGGTCACGAGCGACAACATCAACAACCAGGGCGACGTCTGGTACCGCGTGCAGGGCACGTACTCCCCGCGCTACGGCTACTACACCGGCCAGGCCTTCGTCTACGGCGCCTACGTCGACAACTACTGGTACTGGCACAACGAATGGCAGAGCGGCGGGATCGGCCGTTGCCCGTGATGACGGCGTGAACTCGGCTAGGTGTGTGCGCAGCTCCTCGGGCATGCTTTCGGCTCGGAGCAAATGCCTTGCTGTCGGGGGGAGTCGGGCGTGCTGCGTATCGATGTGTCGGCACAGGATCTCGCACGGATCCAGTTCGCTGCGCGGCCGGCGCCGCTCGTCGAGCTGAAGCTCTCGCTCATGATGCTGCGGCGCCCGGACTCGGAGCAGACGTTCGGACGGTGGCGGCGCGGGTTACGGCAGCGCCTGCCCGCCACCACCCGCCCGCTGCGCGACCTGCTCTCCCCTTACCGCGGCCCGGCGTTCCTGGACCCGTTGAGCATGGATCTGCCGACCGGCACGTCCCGGGAACAGCTGAGCCAGGGCCTGCACGACGCCTACAGCGCTGTGCTCGGGGCGGCCTGGCCGCGCGTAACGGCCCTGCACGAGGCCGAGTTCGCCCGTTACGCCCTCAATGCGGCCGAGCGCGGGGTCGCCGGCGCGCTGGCCACGCTGTGCGCGGGCTCCCGGCTGGTCGAGGGCTGCTGGGAGCTCGACGCGCCCTACCAACGGCACGTGGTGTCGGCGGGCCGTGGCCTGGTGCTGCTGCCCACCTTCCACTGGACCATGGCACCGTTGATCGCCGAGAACGAGGGGGAGCCGGTTCTGGTGGTCTACCCGGCCGGTCCGGGCAGTCCGATCGTGCCCGGCGCCGCGGGCGAGGACGCGCTCGCCCTGGTCCTCGGCAGCACCCGAGCGCACACGCTGCGCCTGCTGTCCGATCCGCTGAGCACCAGCGAGCTGGCCGACCGGCTGGGCGTCAGCCGTGGTGAGGCCTCCACGCACGCGGCCGCCCTCCGTGAAGCGGGACTGATCAACACGGTACGCAACGGCCGCGCGGTCCGGCACCAGCTCACGGCACTCGGCACGCTCCTGACCAAGGGGGCGGGCCAGGGGAACTCGTGCGCGTCGCACCGGCCCGCCGTACCGCACTGACCCGCCGGGGGCGGCGGTGTCAGCCCTCGCTGTCGCCCTCGTCCTCCGGGGACAACGAGCCCAGCCGTTCCATCACGGCCGCCGCCAGGTCCAGCACCCCGCGTTCCGTCTCGCCGAGCGTGCCCAGGGCCTGGGCCAGCCAGGCGTCGCGCTCGGCCATGTCCCGCTCCAGCGCCCGCCGCCCCGGCTCGGTGAGCGACAGCACGGACTGGCGCCGGTCGTCGGCGCCCCGCTCCCGCACGATCAGCCCCTCGGCCTCCAGCTCCGCGTAGACCCGGGTGAGCGACTGGGGCCGCTGGCGCTCGGCCGCCGCGATCTCGCCGGGGGTCGTCGGCCCGTGCCGGTGCAGCTGGCCGAGCACGGCGAGCTGGTTGGGGCTGAGCCCGCCGTCCCCACGCTCCTGGCGCAGACGCCGGTTGAGCCGGACGACGGCGCGACGGAGACGGGCGGCTTCGGAGAGATGGTCCGTGAAGGGATGATCCATGCAGAGATGATACGCAAAACTTAGTAGTTCATGCTGCCTTATCGCTGTACGGTCAACATGTGCGCTCAAAACTCATACGCAATGCGTACGAAACTGTGCTGACGATGACGGCGGTCCTGCTCTGCTGGGGAGCCGCCCTGTGGCTGGAGGGCGCGGCCGGACTCCACACGGATGTGCTGGTGCTGGCGGTCGCACTGACCCTCACCCTGTCCTCGACCCAGCGCGCCGCGCCGACGAGCCGCCGCCTCGTGGCGCTCGTGCTGCTGCCCGTGTCGGTCGCCGGAGCGCAGTTCCTGGGCCGGCTGATCATGCACCACTACGCGGTCGGCGCGGCCGTGTTCGCGGCGGGCATCTCGCTGTGCGTCTGGATCCGCCGCTACGGCCCGACGGCGACCAAAATCGGCACGCTGATGACGCTGCCGTTCGTGGCGCTGCTGGTCGTCCCCGGCCCGGCGCTGCCGCGCGCGGCCGAGGGCGGGCTGGCGAGCTGGTCCTGGTCGGCGCTGATCGGGGCGCTGGCGTGCGCCTGCGTCTGGCTGGTCCAGGGCCTCGGCGACCGGTACGGCCCCTGGCGTCCGGAGCCCGAACGGCCCGCGCCGCGCGGAGTGTCCCGGCTCCACCCGCGCCCCAGCACCCGCATGGCCGTGCAGATGGCGGCCGGCGTGGCCCTGGCCTTCCTGTGCGGCCGGCTTCTCTTCGACGGCCACTGGCCCTGGGCGGTGCTCACGGCGTACGTGGTCGCGAGCGGCAACCGGGGCCGGACGGACGTCGTGCGCAAGGGAGTCGAGCGCCTCCTCGGCGCGAGCGCGGGCACGCTGCTGGCCACCGGCGTGGCGGCGATCGGCATCACCGGCCGGGTGTCGGTGGCGGTGACGTTCGCGGTCCTGGCCGTGGCCCTGTGGCTGCGCCCGCTCGACTACGCCTACTGGGCAGCCGGAATCACGACCGCGCTCTCCCTGCTCCTCGGCTACTTCGGCCAGGACGCGGTGAGCCTGCTGCCGACCCGCCTCGCCGCGATAGCCGTGGGGGCGGTGCTGTCCATCGCGGCGGCGTGGTGGCTCCTGCCGGTCCCGGTCAGGAGGCGAAGCCCTCGAGGAACTCGGTCCACGTGGTGGGCGAGAGCGTGAGGACGGGGCCGGTGGGGTTCTTGGAGTCGCGGACGTGGATGGTGGTGGGGTGCGTGGCGACCTCGATGCAGTCGCCGCCCTCGCTGCCGCTGTAGCTGGACTTCCGCCAGGCGCAGGCGAGTTCGATGCAGTCGCCGCCCTGGCTGCCGCTGTAGCTGGACTTGAACCATGTCAGTGCTGCGGTCGTCATGACTCTCCAAGCAGTCCGTTCAAGAGGCGCACGCTCTCGTCGGGAGAGAGCGCCTGTGACCGCAGCATTCCATACTTGTGGTGATAGTCGCTGACCTCGTCGGGATCGTCGACGAGGAAGCTGGCGCGCTGCACCTCAAGGTAGATCAGACGCTCGTACTCCGGTGTCTCCAGCAGGACCATGGGGCCGTCGAGACAGGCGTGCGGTGTCCGGTCCTGGGGCATGATCTGGAAGCTCATGTGGATCGGTTCCGTGTACTCCAGGATCTGGCGGAACTGCTCCCGCATCACTTCCGGACCGCCGACCAGCCGCCGCAGGATGCTCTCCTCGAGGACGAAGTGACCCACGGGCGGCCGGTCCCGCTGCCAGATCAACTGCCGTTCCATACGGGCGTTCACCCACTGCTCGGCCGCCTCACTCCCGAGTGCGGGATACCGGTAGTCGAACACGGCGCGGCAGTACTCCGTGGTCTGAAGCAGTCCCGGTACGACCTGGGTCTGGTACGAGAGGATGCTCACCGCCTCCTGCTCATGATCGACCAGTCCCTGAGCGAACTGCACGATCTTCTCCCGCACCGGCAGCCTGTCCACCAGCACCGCCAACGCCCCACCCGTACCCAGTAGTTCGTCGAACTGCTCGGCCCGGTCCGGCTGGAGTGCCAGCCTCCCCTGCTCGATGGACCCCACGGTGTCCACGTGGATGCCCGCCAGCTCGGCGAACGCTTCCTGGGTCAGGCGGGCCTGTTTCCGGAAGTGCGCCAGCAGCGCCCCGACCGCGTGCCACGAACCGACCTTCTTGGGCTTCCTCGCCACGTACATGGCCGTCCCTTTCCCCCGTGCGCACCCGTAGTCCTCGTAGTGGAGTCGTAGTAACGAGAACTACGACTTCACTCACTGACCCACTCTAGTGACGCACAGTGACACTCGCCTCATGGACGCAGAACCCCAACTCCCCCGCACCCGTGAGGCGTTCTACCGCCGTGACCGCAGATCGGTGCGCCTCGCCCGCCGGTTCGCCCAGGAGACGCTCACCGAGTGGGCGTTCACCGGGCGGAGCGAGGACGTACTGCTCTGCGTGAGCGAGCTGGCCACCAACGTGTTGCTCCACGGCGTCCCCGTCGGCCGTGGCTTCGTCCTCCGGCTGGCCCTCCACGCCGACGGCGCCCTCCGGGTCGAGCTGCACGACAGCGGCGCGGGTGAGGTCCGCACCCCGGACCCGTCACCGTCCCCGGAGTCGGAGAGCGGCCGGGGGCTGCTGCTCGTCGCGGCCCTCGCGGACGAATGGGGCGTGGGGGAGCGGAACCCGGGCAAGATCGTGTGGTGCGAGTTCGCCGAGCGGACCGGCGCCACGGCACAGCAGTGAGCGCCCCCTCTCCTGGATCGGGAAGGGGCGCTCGCGGTGATGCCGGCCGAACCGCCGGAGGTTCACGCGTTCTTGACGGCCGAGATGTCGAAGTTCAGCTTGATCTTGTCGGAGACGAGGACGCCGCCGGTCTCCAGTGCCGCGTTCCAGGTCAGGCCCCATTCGGAGCGCAGGATCTCGGTCTTGCCCTCGAAGCCGACGCGCTCGTTGCCGAAGGGGTCCTTCGCGGCGCCGTTGAACTCCAGGTCGATGGTGATCGGCTTGGTCACGCCGAGGAGGGAGAGGTCGCCGGTGATGCGGTAGTCGTCGCCGCCCAGTGCCTCCGCCTTGGTGGAGCGGAAGGTCATGGCCGGGAACTCGTCGATCTTGAAGAAGTCGGACGACTTCAGGTGCCCGTCGCGGTCGGCGTTGCCGGTGTCGATGCTCGCCATGGTGACGTCGAGCGTGGCGGTGGACCGGTCCGGGTTCGCACCGTCCAGGTGCAGGCTGCCGGTGAAGTCCTGGAAGGCGCCCTTGACGTTGGTGACCATGGCGTGCCGGGCGGTGAAGCCGATCGTGGTGTGCGCCGGGTCGATCGTGTAGTCACCGGTCAGCGCGGTCAGGTCGGGGCCCGTGGCGGTGGTGGTCTTGGGGGTGGCGGTCCCGGGGGTGGTGTCCTTGCGGCCGAAGATGCCCATGGCGTGACTCCAGAGATGTCTGTTGAACGTTAAACGAACTCGATGACTCAGACGGTAGACCCATTCTGTTCGGTTTTCAACATCATCCACAGCGTGTCTTCATCGTCACATGCAGTGACGAGATTCGCCCGCTGGTGGCCCGTGCGGAACCCGGGCGCCATCTGGTCGTCCTCCGGCAGCCGTGCCCCCCGTTCGGACGCGTGCCGGGTCGGCGGGGCGGGCGGCACGTGCGCGGGACTGGCCGTGGCGGACTTCCGGCGGGGCGGTACGGTGGGGGAACCTCGCCGTCTCGGCGAGAGCGGGCCGCCGTGCACGGGAGTGCCGCTGGAGATCGTCTGGGGCCGCCCGGTGTGTGCCGTCGTCCAGGTCGGCGAAGGATGTCGAGGTGCTCGCCGCGGACCGCTGTCTGCGGCTCCGTGTCACCCCGGGGATGGCATGTTCCGGCCGCGAATGTGAGGTGGCTCTCAGGTGGGCCCTTTGTGGCCTCTCCACAACGCCGACGCCCTCTGAGCAGTCGGAAGGGCTGCATGCGGCCAGGGTTCTGTTCACTGGTACCAGGAAAACGGGCCGGAGACTGTACGGAGTCGACGGCTCGCTTTTCTTGGTGTCCTTCGTAAGGTCGCTACATGACCGTTTTGGAAGAGACGACGGGTGAGCCGACCGGCGAGCCGACGGACGCGCGCGGACGGGTCGCCGAGCTGCACGAGATTCGTGCCAGGGCCGTGGCGGGCCCGAGTGAGAAGGCGACGGCGGCGCAGCACGCCAAGGGCAAGCTGACGGCGCGGGAGCGGATAGAGCTGCTCCTGGATCCGGGTTCCTTCCAGGAGGTG
>NZ_LGDV01000270.1 GCF_001280015.1 Streptomyces sp. MMG1121 | reverse complement strand
AGGCACTGCAGTACCGGCACAACATCCTCGGCGGATTCCTCACCGGGACGGGCCTCGCTCTCGACAGACCGAACTGACCCTAATACGCCGAAGTCAGTAGTGATTCCTGCCGGGGATCGTCGGTCGGTCCCCGGCAGTGCAGCGAGCCGAACGGTGCTTGTCTGTCCGTTCCCAGTTCCGAGGCCTGCGGCACTTGCGGCCGGCCCTGGAACGGGGTCACATGACGGCGTCGGTCTGCAGCGGGCCCGCGGTGATGCGCAGTGTACGGATGCGGACCGGGTCCTCCTGGTCGAGGTAGAAGATGTGCATGAACGGGGCGCGCACCACCCGGTCCGGCTCGCTCTTCTTGGCCATGACCGCCTCGCCGCGCAGCAGACGGACGCCGTCGCCCGCGGCCCAGAACTCCAAGACCTTGTGGGTGATGATCAGCGGCGCGTCGATCTTGACGAAGAAAGCCTTGATGGCCTCCACGCCATGGATGTGCGCGGTACCGAAGAACATGTCGGTGAGCTCGGTCAGTGGCGCGAAGCCCTCATCGAATTCCAGGGTGTCGATGGCGTCCATGAATTTAAGGACCCAGCCGGGCGCGGCCATCGCTTGGGCGGCGTCTGACATGGTGACGCTCTCCTGATCAGGCTGCGGCGGGCAGGGCAGTAAGGAAGGCGTCGATCTCGGAGTTGACGCCTTCGGGATTCTCGCGGGCGGCGAGGTGAGCGGTGTGCTGGAGTACGCGGAAGGTGCTCCCCTCGATGGCGTCGGCCATTTTCCGCACCACGTGCACGGGGAACTGGCTGTCCTCCTCACCGGCGATGACCAGGACGGGCACGTTCCTGATGGTGTTCAGGCGGCGGTGCTCGTCCTTGCGGCCGATGAGGATGCTGCGCAGCGCCCATGCGACCGACTTCGGGTCGTCTCGCAGCACGAACTTGGTGAACTCGACGAACTCCAGGTTGGTGGCCTCGGCGGTGGGGCCGGCGAATGCAGCGCGCGCGGCCTTGGCGGCCAGCGGCGGCATCTTCGCGTGCAGTGAGAGGAACGTGGACAGCGCGGTGGCCCAGATGCTCTCGAACATCGTGGGCAGGGAGGCGGTGCAGTTGATCCCGATCGCCGCCGTGGTCCGTTGTGGGTAGTAGGCCGGGAAGACGCCGGCGAGCATGCCGCCCCAACTGTTGCCCACCAGAACGCACTTGTGGATGTCGAGCGCGTCGAGGATCTCGACGAGCGCATCGGAGCAGTCCTTGAGGTCAATGATCTTGCGCAGCGCGTCGGACTTGCCGTGTCCGGGACTGTCGATGAGCACCACGTGGTGGGTCGGGGCGAAGTGCTCGTACTGGTACTGCCACATGGTGCCGTCCATCATCAGGCTGGGCCAGAACACCATGGCAGGGCCATCGGAACGGCCACCCACGCGCAAGTTGATCAGCCCCAGTGAGGTGGGGATCAGCTTCTCGGTGACCCCCTCGAGCCAGTTCATGGTCATGATCAGCCCTCTCTGTGATCGAGGAACCGTTTATCCTAGTAGCATAGCAGTACTAGTTTCAAAATGCCACTAGTGACCTCTCTCGACACCGCCTTCCTCGGCGGGCATGGGGCGCAGGGTCGAGGCCTCGACTGGCCGGTGGCAGCTGCTGCAGGCGAGGTACGGATTGGTCGGGTTGCCGCACACCGTGTGCATCAGCGGGTGATGCGTGATGTCGCTGTCGGTCGCATGGGTCTCAGCCCAACGTGTGATGGCCGCGATGGCGGGGACGACGAGTTCGCGGGCGCTGTCGGTGAGCTGGTACTCGTACCACGGCTTGTCCGAGCGGTAGGCGCGCTTGGTGAGCAGGCCCAGGTCGGTCAGGCTGTTGAGCCGCGCGGTGAGGATGTTCGCAGAGATGCCCAGGGCCCGCTTGAGTTCCCCGAACCGGCCGACTCCGAAGAACACCTCCCGCAGGATCCGGTAGTTCCAGCGCTCGGAGATCGCGGCCAGGAACTCCTGCCTGTGCTGAAAGGTGACGTGGTTCCTGCGGTCGGACACGACTTCTCCTCTCCGGGGATCCCGGCTGTATAGTTTTGAAACGAAATTAGTTCTGCAATGCTACTAGGGCGTGTTGTGAAAGTGCTTGCTGTGGGTTCGGGGGCGAGCGGAGCGGTGGCCCTTGATCAACGCGGCCGGGCTCCATAACCTCGCTCGATGGGACATGACGACCTCCCCACTCTTGAACTCGCCTTCCCGAGTCCGGAACGTGACCGTGGTGTGGCGGCGATCCTGAGCGGTCAGAAGACCGCGCTCACGGGTCTCCTGGAGATCTACGAACACGCCGGCGAGGCAGTACCGGTGACCGGACAGCGATTCTGGGTGCTCGATTCCGAAGGTCGTCCGGCCGTCACGATCGAGCTCGTCGACGTGCGCGTCGTTCCCATGAAGGAGATCGACGACGACTTCGCGCGAGCAGAGGGACGCGGCTACTCCGACGTGGCGGAGTGGCGGGCAGCGCACGAAGAGTTCTTCCGGAGCGATGGCGTGAGCGAGTATCTGGGACGCACCCCGGTCATTGATGACGACACTCTTGTCGTTGCAGAACGCTTCCGAGCGGTCGAGCCCGACGACTCGGGTGGTCCGTGACCCGCGTCCGACTCGATGGGAGTCCGGGAGGATCAATCGGACAGGCCCTGTGGGTGCTGGGACGGCTGCTGGTCATAGCCACTCGTTGATGGCTGCGACCAGTACGGTTGCCTCGTAATGGACGGCGAGCTTGTCATATCGCGTGGCGACGGCTCGGTGGCGCTTCAGCCGATTGATCCCGCATTCCGCCGCATGGCGCTCCTTGTAGTCGGCCGTGTCGAACTTGGGCGGTCGGCCGCCTCGGGAGCCGAGCTTCTTGCGGTTGCGGACCTGGTCGGCCTTCTCCGGAATGGTGCACGCGACACCTCGTCTGCGCAGGTAGGCGCGGTTCGCGCGAGAGCCGTAGGCCTTATCAGCACGGACCTTGTCCGGCTTGGTGCGGGGCCGGCCCGGGCCAATGCGGGGCACCCGGATGCCCTCTAGCACGGGCTGGAACTGCGGGCTGTCGTGCCTCTGTCCGGCGGTCACGAGCAGGGACAGAGGCTTCTGACCCTGCTCGACCGCAAGGTGCAGCTTGGTGGTCAGTCCGCCGCGCGAGCGTCCGAGGCCGTGGTCGTCAGGCTCGGCGTCGACGCCACCAGGAGGCTCCTTCTGCAGATCCCCCTTTTGCGAGCCCCGGCGGCGTGCTGGTGCGCGCGGGCGATCGTGGAGTCCACGCTGACATCCCACGTGATCAGGCCCTTCGCATCGGCCTCGGCCTGCAGTTGCTCGAAGATCCGCTTCCACGTGCCGTCGCGTTGCCACCGCCGGAAGAGGTCGTAGGCCCGATCCCACGGCCCGTACCGCTCGGGGAGATCCCGCCACGGCGCACCAGTCCTGGTCCGCCACCGTATGCCGTCGATCAGCTGCCGACGGGTCCACGTCGGCGGCCGTCCTGGCTTCTTACCCGTCGGCAACAGCGGTTCAAGTCGGACCCACTGGCCATGCGTCAGATCACCACGCCCCACGGCAAGTGATCATTTCACGACCTTGATCCACTTTCGCAACAGACCCTAGGTGTTGCTGGCCATGACGTTGGTGGCGGTTGCGGAGGCGGGAGGCCGGAGGACGGGTACCGGCGGTGGTGTGAGGCCGGTGGTAGTTGTAGTGGACGTTCCAGACTGCGATTGGTTGGGCCCGCTGCGCTTCAGAGGTCCACAGGCGGGCGTAGAGGAGTTCCTCGGCGAGGATGCGCTGGTACCGCTCGACCTTGCCGTTGTGCCGGGGCGTGTAGGGCTTGGTCCGCTGATGGCGGGAGGCCCGCGAGGTCAGGGAGCGTGCGAAGGCTGCGGCCGGTAGTTGGCGCCGTTGCCGGTGACCACGCGCACGATCCGGTGGATGCCGTGGGCGGCGAAGAACGCGCGGGCGCGGTTGAAGAACGCCACGGTGGTGGCCTTCTCGTCGGGGAGGTGTTCCGTGTAGGCGAGGCGGGAGAATCCGTCGATGGCTGAGTGGAGGTAGGCGTATCCGCCCTTGGCTCCGGCGCTCTTCGCACGCTGAGCGACCTTTGCCTGTTCCGAGTCGCGGCCGTGGGCCCGCCACCCGCCGCCGTCGGGTATGCGCCCGACCTTCTTGACGTCCAGGTGGACCATGTGGCCGGGGTGGCGGGCCACGATCCGTTTCGGCGGGTACCGGTTGGTGGACCCGTTCGGGTCGAGGGACCGGCGGTGGTTGATGCCCAGGCGTGCCAGCCACCGGCCCACGGTTCGTTCGCTGATCCTCACGCCGTGGCCCTTGAGTTCGAGCGCGATCCTGCGGGCGGACCACTTGTTGTCGCGCCGTAGTCGTTCGATCCGTTCGAGCCGCCTCGTAGAGGACCCGCGTGATCAGAGTGCTGCCCAGCGCGAAAGACAGCGCGCCTTGAACGAACACGAGGGTAAGCAGAGCGACCGGCTGGTCGGCCACCATGGCCAGCGCGGGCCAGCCAATGAGCAGCAGCGAACCAGCAACACCCCAGGCCAGCGGCCACCCCGCACACCGACAAGCCCTCCTCTGAGCGTCACCGGAGCCAGGCGATCAAGACGGAGGCTCACTGTCCAGGGGGTGCTTGCGCCTCGTGCCGAAGGGGCCGCCCAGGCGAGACACGTGTGCGTGTGCCACGCCGCGCCCCCGCGATCCGTGTGCGGCTCAGGGCGTCCGGAGCGTCGCCAGATAGGTGGACACCAGTGTGCGGGCCCAGTCGGCGGAGGCGGGCTCGGGGGTGAAAATGGCGCGATAGTAGAGCGGGCCGAGGAGGAAGTCCGCCGCGGTCTCCACGTCGAGTGCCGTCCCCCCGCGCTCCTGTTCGCGCCGGATGATCGCGCCGAGCTGGCGGTGGCGGTCCTCGACGCAGGCGCAGCCACCTGCCGGGCCGGAGCCGATCGTCGCCCGCATGAGGGCAAGCGTGTCCGGGTCGGCGACGTCGGTGGCCACGTCGGCGAGCCAGCGCTGGAGGTCGCCGGCGAGGGAGCCGGAGTCGGGGACGACCAGGTCGTCGGTGAAGCGGCTGGTGGCGACGTCGTTGAGCAGCTGGGCGGTGGACCCCCAGCGCCGGTACAGGGTGGTGGGGTGCACGCCGGCGCGCGCGGCCACGGCGGGCAGGGTCAGTGTCTCCGCTTCCTCCTCGGCGAGGAGTTCTGCGACGGCGCGATGGACGGCCGCCCGCACCTTCGCGGAGCGGCCGCCGGGACGTACCTGGGTCAACGAGTCAGCCATGGGGAAATTATCGCACTGATCGTTGCGTTAGTGGTAGCGTCCTAAACGCATCGATCACTGCTTTTGGAGTCGCGTCGTGTCCGGTCCCGCCCCGTCCCAGCTCCAGCCCTCTCTGCCGCCCACCCACCGGGTGGTGCCACCGGAGGAGAGGCGACGACGGCTGAGCCGTCCCGTCGCCTTCGCCTCCCTCGCGGTCGTCTTCGTGCTGTTCATGGCCGCCTCCAGCGCGCCCTCCCCGCTCTATGTCGTCTACCAGCAGGAATGGCACTTCTCCGCCACCACCCTCACCACGGTCTTCGCCGTCTACGTGCTCGGCATGATCGGGGCGCTGCTCATCCTCGGCGCCCTCTCCGACCACCTCGGCCGCCGTCCGGTCCTGCTCTCCGCGATCGCCCTCGAAGCGGTCTCGATGGTCCTGTTCCTCACCGCGGGCAACGTCGGCCTGCTGCTGACGGCACGCTTCATCCAGGGCATCGCCACCGGGGCCGCCATGACCACGCTCGGCGCCGCACTGTCCGACCTCAACCCCGCGCACGCCCCGCACCGGGCTGGCCTCGTCACGGGCACCGCGCCCACCTTGGGACTCGGACTGGGCTCACTCGGATGCGGGCTCCTCATCGAGTACGGGCCGCACCCCACCCGCCTCGTCTACGTGCTGCTGCTCCTCGCCCTCGTGGCGGCCGGCGCCCTCCTGTCGGCCCTGCCCGAGACCTCGCTGCGCCGCCCGGGCGCCGCCCGCTCGCTCCAGCCCCGCCTGCGGGTCGCCCCCCACCTGCGGGCCGACCTGCTGAGCCTGGTCCCGATCCTCATCGCGAGCTGGGCGCTCGGCGGCCTCTACCTCTCGCTCGGCCCGTCCGTCGCCGTCGGCCTGTTCGGTCTCTCCAGCCACGTCGTCGGCGGACTCGTGGTCACCCTGCTCACCGGCCCCGCCTTCCTCACCGCCCTCGCCCTGCGCGGCTGGCCCGTCGGACGGACCCTCGCCGTCAGCGCAACCCTGCTCCTCGTCGGCACGGCCGTCGCCCTGACCGGTGTGGAGGAGCACTCCCTGACCGCGGCCGCCCTCGGAACCGCGATCGCGGGCGTCGGCTTCGGCGGCTCCGCCCTCGCCAGCTTCGGCACCCTGGCCCGGATAGCCCGCCCCGCCGAACGCAGCGAGCTGCTCTCCGTCGCCTTCGTCATCTCCTACCTGGCCTTCAGCATCCCGGCCGTGATCGCCGGCATCGCCGCCACGCACGCCGGCCTGCACGACACGTTCGTCACCTACGCGGCGACGGTCGCCGCCCTCTGCGCCCTCGCCCTGCTCGCCCAGCACCTGCGCGCGACCCGCACCCCCGCCACCGGAGGCGTTCCCCAGGTGTGAGGAACCGCCCGGGAACCGGTCGCCGCGGCCCGCTCGAGGCCGCGGCGACCGCGGTGCGTCGGACGTTCGGCTGCCGTCCGCCCGGTCCCAGCCCGGCCGGGATGCGTTCGCCACGCACTGGTTGTGCACCCGGAGGCGGACCATGGCGGCGTTCAGCAGCGGAGCAGACAGGTCGAGGCGCTTCGCCGCACGGGCGAGGGAGGCCAGGACGTGCTCGACCTCCGTGGGCCGCGCGTCCAGGACATCCCGGTACATCGAAACCATGCGGGAGCGGGAACGGGGAGGTCGGCTGTCCTACCGGGCAGCCGAAGCGGGGAACCCGTCATGATCGCGTCACCAACGACAGCGTGCGGCCTCCGGCGCGGCTGACCGCATGCGTGGCGTCCCGCCACAGGCGGCGAGACGGGAACGCCACGAACACGCCCGACACGCTACCCCAGCAGCCGGACCGGGAATTACAGAACCTGCGTACGGGGCACGACGGTCAGCCAGCACACCCACTCACGGGCGCAGGACCGAGGTGTACTGACTCCTGCTGTCACCGAGGTAATTGCTGTCGTAGGTGCCCTTCGGGGTGAGCAGCCAGTACCCGCCCACCATCGGCTCGAAGTGCCACGTGCCCGTGTAGGCGCTCTTGCTGAAGGTGACGTGCAGGTAGACATGGCCGACCTTGCCTGAGGCGACCTTCACCGTGGGTGAGTAGCCGGGAAGCGTGAGTCCGATCAGCCCGTTGGACTCGTAGTAGCTGGCCTTCTCCCAACGGTGGTGCACCGGATTCCACCACGTGGCGGAGATCCCCCGCATCTGCTTGAAGCCCGGGGCTGAGAAGTTCCACAAGGACAGCGCAAAGCCGGCCGGGGCCAGAACATCCCGGGACTTCTCTATGTAGGACATCGTGACGCCGATCGTGGTGCCCCGGTGCATGGACGTCGGGATGCCGCTTGCCCACTCCTTCAACGTCCCGATCCGGTGAGTCGCGGGCACCTGAGTGCCGGCCGGGGCCGCGGATGCTGTGCCCGCGCTGATCGACACCAACCCCATTGCCGCGGCGGCTGCAACTGCGGCCGCACGTATACGTGTTCTCATGCTGTCCCCTCCCAGTGATCCATCAGCCGCGCATCCTACGCACCCGCCCGCCCTCCCTGGGTAAGGCCACCGCAAGACCACCCGCGACACACGCACGTCCGGTACAGCGCGCAAGGCTCAGGAGGTCAGAAGGCGCGCCGTTTGCGCCAGGCGGGGCTTGAGCATCGCACGTTGTCGGGGTACAAGGTCACGTGCAAAGCCGGGTACAGGCTCACGTACAGAGCTGGGTGTGCTCCAACTGGCGTACATACAGCGGGTGCCGGGGCCATCCGATCGGGAAGTGTAAGGGCCGCTTCGAGTGGTCAAGGGCGCCTGCGGCGGCGCTGCGCGCTGCAATGCCGCGTAGTTACTGACTTCGGCGTATTAGGGTCAGTTCGGTCTGTCGAGAGCGAGGCCCGTCCCGGTGAGGAATCCGCCGAGGATGTTGTGCCGGTACTGCAGTGCCT
>NZ_LGDV01000269.1 GCF_001280015.1 Streptomyces sp. MMG1121 | reverse complement strand
CGCCGACCAGTCCACCTTCGGCGACGGCTCGTCCACATGCAGCGTCCTCGGCAGCACACCGTGCCGCATCGCCTGCACCATCTTGATCACACCCGCCACGCCCGCGGTGGCCTGTGTGTGACCGAGGTTGGACTTCACGGAACCGAGCCACAGCGGCCGCCCGGCCGGCCGGCCCTGGCCGTACGTCGCCAGCAGCGCCTGCGCCTCGATCGGATCACCCAACGACGTACCCGTACCATGCGCCTCCACCGCGTCGATGTCCGTGGCGAGGAGCCCGGAATTGGCCAGCGCCTGACGGATGACGCGTCGTTGCGACGGACCGTTGGGCGCGGTGAGCCCGTTGGACGCGCCGTCCTGATTCACCGCGCTGCCACGCACAACCGCCAGCACATCGTGGCCGTTTCGGCGAGCGTCCGACAGGCGCTCGAGAAGCAGCAGGCCCACACCTTCGGCCCAGGCCGTACCGTCCGCGCCCGCCGCGAAGGCCTTGCAGCGTGCGTCGGCCGCCAGGCCCCGCTGCCGCGAGAAGGCGACGAAGGCGCCCGGCGTGGCCATCACGGACACACCGCCGGCGAGCGCGAGCGAACACTCACCGCTGCGCAGTGCCTGGGCGGCCAGGTGGATGGCGACCAGTGACGACGAACACGCCGTGTCGATGGAGACGGCAGGCCCCTCGAAGCCGAAGGCGTACGAGACCCGGCCGGAGGTGACTGCGCCGGCGCTGCCCGTCAGGGCATACCCTTCGGCGCTGGACTCCCCGCTTTCCAGGCTGGGGATGTAGTCCTGCGGCTTGGTACCGGCGAACACACCCACGTTGCGGCCGCGCAGCGACATGGGGTCGATGCCGGCCCGCTCGAAGACCTCCCACGACGTCTCCAGCAGCAGCCGCTGCTGCGGATCCATCGCCAGCGCCTCACGCGGGCTGATTCCGAAGAAGGCGGCGTCGAAGTCGGCCGCGTCCGTGACGAAGCCGCCCTCCCTGACGTACGACTTCCCGGGGCGCTCCGGGTCAGGGTCGTACAGCCCGTTCACGTCCCAGCCCCGGTCGGTCGGGAACGACGAGATGCCGTCGGTGCCTCCGGCGACCAGGTCCCACAGGTCCTCGGGCGAGGACACATTTCCCGGGAGGCGGCAGCCCATGGCGACGATCGCGATGGGTTCCGTCTTCTCCGACTCGACCTCGCGCAGTCGCTTGCGCGCCTGGCTGAGGTCGGCGAGGGCTCGCTTGAGGTAGTCGCGCAGCTTGTCGTCGTTCGTGCTCATCGAAATTCCTTCTGCTCAACAGGTGTGGGGGGCCGGCGCTGCTGTCAGGAAGAGCCGAGCTCGCTCTCCGCGAAGCTGAAGAGTTCGTCGTCGGAGGCGGATTCGAGGTCGAAGTGCTCCTCGTCCTCCACAGGGGCACCGGACGACGCACACCGGGTCGCCAACGCCTGCAGGCGCTTGGCCGTCTGTGCCATCACGTCATCGTCCGGATGCATCGTGCTCAACGCCGCTTCCAGCCTGTCCAGTTCAGCGAGTACGGACACCGGCGAGTCGCCCAGTTGCTCCAACAGGACGTCAGCGAGAGCGGCCGGCGTCGGGTAGTCGAACACCGCCGAGGCGGGGAGTTGGAGGCCCGTGGCCGCCATGAGCCGGTTGCGCAGTTCCACGCCTGTGAGCGAGTCGAAGCCGAGTTCCTTGAAGGCGCGGTCCGACGCGATGGCGTCCCGCTCTCGGCGGCCCAGTACGGTCGCGGCGTCGGCGCTCACCAGGTCGAGCAGGGCGCGCCGTCGCTCGGGCTGCGGCATCGTGGCCAGCCGGTCGGCCAGGGACTCCCCCGCCGCGCTGCCGGTGCCGCCGGCGACACCGGTGCGGACGGTCCGGCGCGGCCTGCGGACCAGGCCTCGCAGCATCGACGGCACGTGGTCGGCCCCCGCTTGTGCGGCCAGTGCGGCCAGGTCGAACTTGACCGGTATCAGAGCCGGTTCGTCGGCACCGAGACCGGCGTCGAAAAGCGCCATGCCCTCCTCGACGGACAGGGACCGGATTCCGCTGCGCCGCATACGTGCCCGGTCGGACTCCCCGAGCGAACCCGTCATGGCACTCGACTCACCCCACAGGCCCCAGGCCAGCGCCACGGCCGTGAGACCCTGGGCACGGCGCCACTGGGCGAAGGCGTCCAGGAACGCGTTCGCCGCCGAGTAGTTGCCCTGCCCCGCACCGCCGATGACGCCGGACGCGGAGGAGTAGAGGACGAAGGCGTCCAGCTCCAGGTGCCGCGTCAACTCGTGCAGCGCCAACGCCGCGTCGACTTTGGGCCGGTACACCGCCGCCAGCCGATCCGGTGTCAGGCCCGCCATCACACCGTCGTCCAGGACACCGGCGGTGTGCACCACACCCGACAACGGCACACTGGCGGGGACCTGTGCCAGCAACTGGGCCAACTCCCCGCGATCGGCCACATCACAGGCCGCCACGATCACATCGGCTCCGGCCCGCTCCAACTCCGCCTTCAACTCCATGGCGCCCGGAGCGTCCAGACCCCGTCGGCTGGTCAGCAGCAGACTCCGCACACCATGCACCGTGGCCAGGTGCCGGGCAACCTCAGCACCCAACGTGCCGGTTCCACCTGTCACCAGCACCGTGCCACCCGGCCGGAAGACCGGCCTTCCAGGCCGCCCCGCCACGGCACGCACCAGTCGGGGCACGAACATCCCGTCCGACCGCACCGCCACCTGCGGCTCACCCGACTCCAGGACACCCGCCAACACCGCACCAGCGGGCACTGCACCGTCCGCCGCCACATCCACCAGAACCACCCGGCCCGGGCTCTCCGCCTGCGCCGAACGCACCAGTCCCCACACCGCGGCCGCCACTGGGTCGACCACTTCGGCCTCATGCTCGACAACCACCGCGCCCCGCGTCACCACCACCAGCCGACCCCCGGGCGAAGACGCGAGGAAGGACTGCACACCCGAGAGAACGCCAGCGGTCGCCTCGTGCACGGCCTCGGCGTCCAACGCGGCCGTCCGTACCTCCAGAAGCTCCATTTCGACGGCGTCCGCACCATCACGCACCGGCAGAGGAGACCACTCCACCCGGAACAGCGAATCACCGCCGCCACCGGACACCTTCAACTGCTCCTCGGTGACCTCCCGCAGCACGAGCGACTCCACCGACGCCACCGGAGCGCCCTCACCATCCGCACCGTAGACGTCCAGGCGCAGCGCGTCGGAACCGGTCCCGGTCGGCGTCAGGCGGATCCGGACGGCCGGGGCACCGGCGGTGTGCAGGGTCACTCCGTGCCACTCGGCGGACAGGCCGGACAGCCCGGTCGCATGGACCGCGGCCTCCAGGAGTACCGGGTGAATGCCGAAGCGTCCCGCGTCGGCAGCCAGTTCCTCGTCGAGTGCGAGTTCGATGTACTCCCCCGGTGTCCCGGCGTCACCACTCGATGCGGGAATCACGCCGGAGGGCGTGAGCGTACCGGTGGCATGGCGGGTCCAGGGCTCGTCGCCCTGCTCGGAGCGGGTGTACACGCCCACCGTGTGATGTCCTGCGTCATCGGCGCCCCCGACGGAGACCTGTACACGGAGGGCTCCCGTGGCGGGCAGCACGATCGGTGTCTCGATCGTCAGCTCGCGCACCGTACCGGCACCGACCTCGTCGCCCGCGCGGATCGCCAGTTCGACCAGGGCAGCTCCCGGCACCATGCCCGTGCCCGGCAGTGAGCCCTCGACCAGCCAGGGCTGGGCCTTGCGCGACAGCCGTCCGGTGCACAGCACACCTCCGGTGTCCGGCACTGCCATCACCGCGTTGAGCAGCGGGTGGCCCATCGACGCATCGGTCGCCGGTGCGGTGGCTGCCAGCCAGAAGCGCTGCCGCTGGAAGGCATAGGTGGGCAGTTCCACACGGTGCGCACCGGTACCGGAGAACACCTTCTCCCAGTCGACATCGACACCGCGGGTGTGCAGTCGGCCGAGGGTGTTCATCAGTGCCCGGACCTCAGGTACGTCCCGCCGCAGCGACGGCACACACTCCTCCGCCACCATCCCCGACAGCACACCATCGGGACCCAACTCCAGGAACGTGGAGACGTTCTGCTCCCGCAATGCCCGCACGCCGTCGTGGAAACGGACCGTGCCCCGCACATGTTCCACCCAGTACTCCGGCGAACACAACCGCCCCGTGTCCGCCACCTCACCGGTCAGATTCGACACCACCGACACAGAGGGCTCGTGGTACGTCAGTCCTGCCACCACCTGGCGAAACTCTTCCAACATCGGTTCCATCAACGGCGAGTGGAACGCATGGGACACCCGCAGCCGCTTCACCCGGCGCACCTCGAAGCGGGCCAACACCGCCTCGACCGCATCCTCCACGCCCGACAACACCAGCGAGGTCGGACCGTTGACCGCGGCGATGCCGACGCCCTGGGTCAGCAGCGGCGTGACCTCGTCCTCCGCCGCCTCGACCGCGACCATCACACCACCGGACGGCAGCGCCTGCATCAACCGGCCACGCGCCACCACCAGAGTCGCCGCGTCCGCCAAGGACCACACACCCGCCAGGTAGGCCGCCGTCACCTCACCAATCGAATGACCCCCCAGGAAATCAGGCGACACACCCCACGATTCCATCAACCGGAACAACGCCACCTCGACCGCGAACAGTGCCGGCTGCGCATACCGCGTCTCGTCGAGCAGGTCACCGCCCTCGAAGACCACATCCTTCAACGAACGGCCCAGGCCCTCGTCGACCACTGCGCACACGGTGTCGAAGGCATCCGCGAACACCGGGAAGGCCCCGTACAGTTCACGCCCCATCCCCACCCGCTGCGATCCCTGCCCCGTGAACAACACACCCAGACGGCCGGAAGCCGCTGTGTGCGAGCACACCGACGCGAGCCCCTCCAGCGCCTCCTCCTGCGAACCCGCCACCACCACGGCACGGTGATCGAAACGAGCACGGGTCGTCGCCAGCGAATACGCCACGTCGGTCAGATTCAGCCCGGGGTTTTCGTCCAGGAACCCGGCCAGCCGGGCCGCTTGGGCGCGCACCGCCCCTGGTGACCTGCCCGACACCATCAACGGCACCGCGCCGTCCGGGACCACCGCACGCTCCGCCGGAGCCGCTGATTCAACCCCCTCCAGGATCACGTGCGCGTTCGTCCCGCTGATACCGAACGCCGACACACCCGCACGCCGCGGACGGTCCACCTCGGGCCAGACCCGTGGCTCCGTCAGCAACTCGACCGCACCCGCGGACCAGTCCACCTCCGACGACGGGGCATCCACATGCAGCGTCTTCGGCAGCACGCCGTGCCGCATCGCCTGCACCATCTTGATCACACCCGCCACGCCCGCGGTGGCGCCGGTGTGACCGAGGTTCGACTTCAGGGCTCCGAGCAGCATCGGCCGGTCCTCCGCGGAGCGCTCCTGGCCGTACGTCGCCATCAGCGCCTGCGCTTCGATCGGATCCCCGAGCGACGTGCCGGTACCATGCGCCTCCACCGCGTCCACATCGGCCGCCGACAGACCCGCGCTCGCCAACGCCTGCCGGATCACACGCTGCTGCGAAGGACCGTTCGGCGCGGTCAACCCATTGGATGCACCATCCTGGTTCACCGCGCTTCCCCGCACCAGGGCCAGCACCTCGTGGCCGTTGCGGCGGGCGTCCGACAGGCGCTCCAGGAGGACGACTCCGACGCCTTCGGCCCATCCCGTGCCGTCCGCGCCCTCGGCGAACGCCTTGCAGCGTCCGTCCGGAGCCAGGCCCCGCTGTCGTGAGAACTCGACGAAGACGCCGGGGCTGGACATCACGGCGACGCCGCCGGCCAGGGCGAGCGAGCACTCTCCGCTGCGCAGCGCCTGCATCGCGGAGTGCATCGCCACCAGCGACGACGAACACGCCGTGTCGATGGTGAGCGCGGGTCCCTCCAGGCCCAGGATGTACGACACGCGGCCGGAGGCGACGCTGCCCGCACTGCCGGTCAGCGCGTAGCCCTCGGTGCCCTCGGCACCGCCGCCGAGACGTGGGGTGTAGTCCTGGGCTCCCATACCGGTAAAGACACCGACGTCCTTGCCCCGCAGTGACGTCGGGTCGATGCCCGCACGCTCGAAGACCTCCCAGGAGGTCTCCAGCAGCAGCCGCTGTTGCGGGTCCATCGCCAGCGCCTCACGGGGGTTGATGCCGAAGAACCCGGCGTCGAAGTCGGCGACGCCGCGCAGGAAGCCGCCCTTGCGGACGTAGGTCGTGCCGGGGGCGTCCGGGTCGTCGGAGAACAGGCCGTCCAGGTCCCAGCCGCGGTCGGCGGGGAAGTCGACGAGCGCGTCGCGGCCCTCGACGAGCAGGGTCCACAGGTCCTCGGGCGAGGTGACACCGCCGGGAAGGCGGCAGCTCATGGACACGATCGCGATCGGGTCGTCGGTTGCGACAGAGGGTGCGACGGCGGGCAGGGCTGCGGCGGCACGCTCACCGACGAGTTCCGCGCGGAGGTGGTCGGCCAGCGCCCTGGGGCTCGGGTAGTCGAAGACGAGGGTGGCGGGCAGACGCAGTTGTGTGGCGGCGTTGAGCCGGTTGCGCAGTTCCACCGCGGTGACCGAGTCGAACCCGATCTCCTTGAACGCCCTTTCCTCCTCGACGCCTTCGGGGTCCGTGTGCCCGAGGACGGCTCCGGCCTCGGTTCGCACCAGGCCGACCAGCAGGCGTTCCTGTTCGGCTGGTGAGAGCCGGAGCAGTTCGGAACGGAAGGCGGACGCGTCGGTGCCGGGGCGGTCCTCGGTGCCGTCGGCGAGGAGTTCTGCGACCTCGGGCAGGCCGCGCAGCAGCGGCCGGGGACGGGAGAGGGTGAAGGCAGGGGCGAAGCGGGTCCAGTCGATGCCGGCGACGACCACGTGGGTCTCGTCGTGTTCGACTGCTTGTACCAGTGCGGCGACGCCGAGGTGGGGCTCCATCAGAGAGAGGCCGAGCTTGGCGAACTCGCCCGCCATCGAGGCGTCGACCATGCCGCCGCCGTCCCAGGCGCCCCAGGCGATGGAGGTGGCGGTCAGCCCGCGGGCGCGACGGTGCTGGGCCAGCGCGTCGAGGTGGGCGTTGGCTCCGGCGTACGAGGTCAGGCCGTTGCTGCCCCAGGCGGCGGCGCCGGAGGAGAAGAGGACGAAGGCGTCGAGTTCACGGTCGCCGAGAAGGTCGTCCAGGTGACGTGCACCGGCGATCTTGGCTCGGCCCATCTCGGCGAACTGCTCGACCGTGATCCGGGACAGTGGTGATTCGGTCTGGGGCGCGCCGGCGAGGTGCAGGACCGCGCTCAGCGGCAGTTCGGCGGGGACGGTGTCGAGGAGGGCTGCGACCGCGTCGCGGTCGGCGACGTCGCAGGCGGTGATGGTGACCTGCGCGCCGAATGCCTCGAGTTCGGCGCGGAGTTCACCGGCGCCGGGCGCGTCGGGGCCGCGACGGCTGGTCAGCACCAGGTGTTCGGCGCCGTGCTCGGCCAGCCAGCGGGCGATGTGGGCGCCCGTGCCGCCCGTGCCGCCGGTGATCAGGACGGTGCCGCGCGGGGTCCAGGGCTTGGTGGCCGGGGCACCGTCCAGCGGGGCGCGGCGCATGCGGCGGGCGTGCAGGCCGTCGGGGCGTACGGCGAGTTGGTCCTCGTCGTCGGCTCCGGAGAGGGCGGTGCACAGCAGGTCAAGGGTGCGCGGGTCGGGTGCATCCGTGCCGGAGGGCAGGTCGACGAGGCCGCCCCAGGTCCGCGGGTGGTCCAGTGCCAGGACGGTGCCGATGCCCCACATGACGTGCTGGGAGACGTCGGTCAGCTCGGCGGGGTCGGCGACGGCGACACCGCCGGACGTGACCGCCCACAGGGGTGCCTCGATCTCGGCGTCGCCGAGGGCCTGGACGAGGGTGACGGTGCCGATCGTGCCGCGCGACCAGGTGGGGTGATCGGGGTGCGGTCGGCCGTCGAGTGCGAGGAGCGAGACGATCCCCGTGACAGGCTGGTCGGGCAGGGCGGCGGCCAGCGCCTCCCGGTCGGTGTTCGCGGTGTCGACCTCGACGCGTACGGTCTGCGCGCCGCGCTCGGTGAGACCGGCGGCGACGGCCTCGGCGAGCGGGTCGTTGTCGGTGCCGACAGCTATGAGCCAGGTGCCGGAGAGGGTGCCGGTGGTGTCGATCCGGTCCCAGCCGAGGTGGTAGCGCCATCCGCCGACGACGGACCGTTCCCGTCGGCGGCGGCGCCAGGAAGAGAGTGCGGGCAGGACTTCGTCGAGTACGGAGGCGTTGAGCTGGAAGTCGTCGGCGAGGGCGTCGGTGTCGCCGGCCTCGATCGCGGCCCAGAAGGCGGCGTCGGCGGGGTCTGCCTCGACGGCGGGAACGTCGTTCGCATCGAGCCAGTAGTGCTGGTGTTGGAAGGGATACGTCGGCAACTCCACCGGCCGCGCGGACCCCACGTCGAACACGGCCTTCCAGTCAACGTCCACACCCCCCGC
>NZ_LGDV01000268.1 GCF_001280015.1 Streptomyces sp. MMG1121 | reverse complement strand
GACCTGACCAAGCCCGAGGACGCCCGATGAGCACCCACCAGCCCCCGATGCCGCAGGCCCCCGCCGCCGCGCCCGACTGGCAGGCGGCGCCCGGCGGGTCGTACCCCGGTTACACCTCGCCGATCCCGGTCGTGCGCACCCACCTCGGGCAGGCGCTGGCCTCGGAGTGGACGAAGATCAAGTCGGTACGCTCGACGATGTGGACGCTCGGCGTGTTCGTGCTGCTCGTCCTCGGCATCGGCCTGCTCGCCGGCGCGGTGGTCTCCCACTCCTCCTCGCAGATGAACAACGAGAACCCGCTCCAGCTCGGCTTCTTCGGGCTGCTGCTCGGCAGCATGTGCATCATGACCCTGGGCGTGCTGACCACGGCGTCCGAGTACGGCACCGGCATGATCCGTACGACGATGACGGCGTGCCCGAGCCGGGCCCGGGTGCTGGCGGCGAAGGCGATCGTGTTCTTCGTCGTCGCCTTCGTGATCACGCTGGCCGCCGCCACCTTCGTGGCCATGGTGCAGAACGCCATGGTGCAGGGCAACGGAGCACGCACGCCCACCGGCGGCGAGTGGCTCAAGGCCACCGTCGGGGTGAGCCTCTACATCGCGCTGCTCGGGCTGCTCTCGCTGCTGATCGGCTCGATCATCCGGCACTCGGCGGGCGCCATCACCATCATGATCGGCGTGCTGCTCGCGCCGCTGGTGATCGCCCTGTTCATGTTCTCCGAGTCGCTGCACAAGCTCCGCGAATGGCTGCTGGAGTACTCGATCCCGAACCAGCTGAGCCTGTTCTACTCCAACTCCCTCAGCGACTCCGGACCGTCCGGCTGGGACCCCCTGTGGATCGTCCTGGGCGTGACGGCCGCGGCGTACGCCGGCGCTTACGCGCTGCTGCGGAACCGGGACGTGTGAGGTCCTGGACTAGAACCTCGGCGCGTTACGGGGCCGCTGCACCCGCGTGGTGCGGCGGTCCTTCGCGTTCCAGCAGGACTTGTGCCAGTGGCGGCGGTCGTCCACGCCCGAGTGCTCCGGCCAGGCCACCACGTGCGGGACCCCGGAGGGGATCAGCTGGTCACAGCCCGGGCAGCGATAGGTCTTGCCCTCCGCGCTCGCCCCGGCGACATGGCGCACGCTCCACTGCTCGCCCTGCCAGGTCTCGGTCGACTGCCAGCCGCCGTACCGGCCCGCCTGGTCGTCCTCGGCGCTCCGGCCCGTCGTTCCGGCTACCTTCGGTCGGTTGCGACGCGGGGACACGGGGCACCTCTCGGGGCTGTACGGGAAGCGGGACTGCATCCAGCGTACGCGCCGCCGAGCGGGGTACGCGTAGGGCACCAACCCGTACAAGTCCCCCTCCGGGACCAGCGATTCTGCAGACAATCCGCAAATCTCTCCGCCAGGCCGTGTCCTGGGCACGTGTCAGACGGTTATGCCGGGTGGGGGAGCTCCGAGCCGGGGCCAAGGAAGCAGGAAATGCGATGTACGTAGGAAGCTTTGTGCTGGGCGCCCAGTTCCCGGGCCAGGGTCCGGGGGAAGCCCTGCACCGGGCGGTCCGCTCGGCGGAGGTCGCCGAGGAGGCCGGGCTGGACGCGGTCTGGCTGGCCGAGCACCACTTCGTGCCGTACGGCACATGCCCGTCCGCGATCACGCTGGCCGCCTTTCTGCTCGGCCGCACCCACCGCATCCACGTCGGCACAGCGGTCAGCGTACTGCCCACGGCGCACCCGGTGGCCCTCGGCGAGCAGGCCGCACTGCTGCATCTGACGAGCGGCGGCCGGTTCACGCTCGGCGTGGGCCGCGGCGGACCCTGGGTCGACCTGGAGGTGTTCGGCACGGGCCTCGGGGCGTACGAACAGGGATTCCCGGAATCACTCGATCTGCTGCTGCGCTGGCTGCGCGAAGCGCGTGTGGCGGCCGACGGCGAGCGGTTCCGCTTCCGCGAGGTCACGGTCGTGCCCCGTCCGTCGGAGAGTCTGACGGAGACGCCGGGGCCGGAGGTCGTCGTCGCCTGCACGTCCCCGGCGAGCGTCCGGCTGGCCGCCGAGCGCGGGCTGCCGATGCTTCTCGGCATGCACGTCGGGGACGAGGAGAAGGCCGAGATGGTCGCCCAGTGGCGGCGCTGCGCCCGGGCGGCGGGCCGGCCGGGCGAGGAGATCGCGACCGCGGGCCATGTCTCGGCCGGGGTGTGCCAGCTCGCGGACCGGCGCACGGACGCGGCCGAAACCCTGCTGAAGGCGATGCCGGGCTGGCTGAAGCAGGGCCTGGACGCGCACGTGACGGTCGACGGACGGATGCGCGCGATGCGCGATCCGCACGCCTACACCGAACTGCTCTGCGGGCTGCACCCGGTGGGCACGCCACGCCTGGCCGCCGACCGGCTCGCGGCCACCTCGGAGCGCACCGGTATCTCCCGTTTCGCCCTCCTCGTGGAGGGCTCGGGCGATCTCGCCGCGACCGAGGAGAACCTACGGCGGCTGGGCGCCGAGGTGCTGCCCCAGCTGCGCTGACCGAGGTTCGCGCGCGCAAGCCACCTGGGGGCTTGCCGCCCCAGTACTGAATGCACCTCCCGCAGGTGGAGCGGCAAGCAAGCGGCTCAGTGCCTCGGCCACACCGAAGCCGTGCGTCAGCAGTCCCGGAGCTCCGGCGACTGGTTGAGCAACTGGTTGCGCACCGAGGTGAAGCGGGCCAACGTCTCGTCGACCGAGGGGTCCAGCGGGAACACCGCCACCCGGTGGCAGTTCTGGAAGGCCAGCCGGACACCGAAGTGTCGCTGCAGCGCGCCGCGGATGGCGTCACTCGCGAGCGCACGCAGCAGCTGACCGCGCGCCTGCTCGTCCGGCGGCGGCGTCTGGTTGTCGGCGAACGGGCCGCCGTCGACCTTCAGCTGGGCTGCCAGGGAGCTGATCATCTCCCATGCGTATGGCAGGGAGGTCCGGACGCAGTCGACGAATGCTGCATCGTCGACCTCGCCTCGCTCGGCCTGTTCGAGTAGGGCCGGTGAGACGTCGAGCGACATGGGTTCTCCTCTCGCACCCCCGAAGCGCAGGGGTTGCCGGACAGGTCAGGGAGTTCGCGATGTCGAACACGCTCAGTACATACGCCGCGACCTCACGTTCCTACGGTAGGCAACCGTAGGTGACCACACCAGCAGAATGCGTATATGGAACGGTCCCGTTACGGGCACTATCGGCCAGGGATGAACAAGAGTTTCCAGGGACAATTGGGGCGATCGATCGGGAGCAGGACGGGCGAATCGCGCGCACCGAGGGGTGTCGAGTAGCGTTGCCGACCATGCGTCTCGTCATTGCCCGCTGCTCGGTCGACTACGCCGGCCGGCTCACCGCCCATCTGCCCTCGGCGCCCCGACTGATCCTGGTCAAGGCGGACGGCAGCGTCTCCATCCACGCGGACGACCGGGCCTACAAGCCCCTCAACTGGATGTCGCCGCCCTGCACGCTGAAGGAGGGCGCGGGCGAGGACGAGGGCGTGTGGACCGTCGTCAACAAGGCGGGCGAGAAACTGATCATCACGATGGAGGAGATCCTCCACGACTCCTCGCACGAACTCGGTGTGGACCCCGGCCTGATCAAGGACGGTGTGGAAGCACACCTCCAGGAACTGCTCGCCGACCGCATCGAGACGCTCGGCGACGGCTACACCCTGATCCGTCGCGAGTACATGACGGCCATCGGCCCGGTGGACATCCTGTGCCGGGACGCGGAGGGGCAGACGGTCGCGGTCGAGATCAAGCGGCGGGGCGAGATCGACGGCGTGGAGCAACTCACGCGCTACCTCGAGCTGTTGAACCGCGACCCGCACCTCGCACCGGTGCGCGGGGTGTTCGCCGCCCAGGAGATCAAGCCCCAGGCCCGCGTCCTCGCCACCGACCGCGGCATCAACTGCCAGATCCTGGACTACAACGCCATGCGCGGCATCGAGGACGACAAGCTCCGCCTGTTCTAGAACCGGGCCTTCACATCGCGGTGCCGGCCTGCTGTGACGCGCTCTGGGAGGCCGACGCGCTGCTCGTCGTGCTGCCGGTCGTCCCCGAGTTCGTGCCGGACGTCGTACCGCCGTCGGAGCCGCTCGTCGTGCCGCCGGTGGTACCGCCCGTGCCGCCGCTCGTGGTTCCTCCGGTGGTACCGCCCGTGGACCCCGTGGAACCACCGCTGGAGCCGCCGGTCGGACTGCCGGTGGAACCGCCGGTGCCGGTGCCGCCGGTGGAACCCCCCGTGGGGGAACCACTGCTGCTCCCACCCGTCGTGCCGCCGGTCGGGCTGCCCGTGGTGCCACCGGTGCTGCCGCCGCTCGACGAGCTGGAAGACCCCGACGGCTTCGGCGACTTGGAGGGGGACTTCGACGGCTTCGCCGAGCCTGACGGGTCCGCGCTGGCCGACGGCGCGGTCGTCGTGCCCGGTGTCGTCGGGTCGTCCGTCGTCCCATACGTCCCGTCCGGGCCCGGGTTCGACGGGCGGGGGGTGGTCCGGGGCGAGCCGGGGCCGTTGGGTGGGGGCTGGTTCGGGTCCGCGCCCAGGTTGCCGTCGCCCGTGCCCTGGCTGGCCGACGGGTTGACGTCGACCTTGCCGGCGGGGTTCTTGTCGGCGTTCTCGTGGGACGTCATGCCGAGCGTGACGACCGTGCCGAGGACCGCGGCGAGCAGCGCCCCGGCACCGGCCGCCACCATGTTGCGGCGGGCCAGCCCGCGGAAGCCGCCGCCCGCGCCGCGCGCCGGGGTCGTCGGCAGCTGACGGGTGACCAGCGGGTCGCCGAGGGGGGTGTACGGCGGCGGCGCCGACTCCTCGTGCCGTATCTCCGGCAGCTCCTCCCCCGCCATGACCGCGATCCCGGGCAGCTCGCCCGAGCGGTCGGCGACCAGCGCGAGGGCCCGGCGCCCGGCGACGGTGCCCCGCTTGTCGGCGAGCGCGCCGCGCAGCCCGATGGACGCCTCCAGTTCGGCGCGGGCCCGGTCCAGCTGTCCGGCGCACAGCGCGAGGACACCCAACTCGTGGTGGAAATAGGCCTGTTCATGTACCTCACCGACCGACCGGGAGGCCTCCGCGCCGGAGCGCAGGGCACGTTCCCAGGCGCCCCAGTGCAGCCCGGCCGCGAAGGCGGGCGCGGCCGTGCGGGCGAGCCGTACCGCACAGCTCGCCCCGCCCTCGGCCGACAGCGAGGCCTGCGGGACCGCGGCGGTCAGCGCGCCCAGCACCGCGTCGGCCTCCGCGCTCACCCGCTCGGGGGTGACGGAGGGGTGGCCGGACCACCAGGCGTAGTGCTCGGCGGCGGCGAGCGCCCGGGCCGCGGCGTCGTCGGCGTATCCGGCGGCCTCCAGCTGGGTCTGCACGCCGGCGGCGAGCCGGTAGCGGGAGCCGACCGGGGAGACCAGTCCGCAGCCCGCCAGCTCGCCGAGGGCGGCGTCCGCGTGGGTGTCGCCGACCAGCGCCGGCAGATGCGCCTGGTGCGGCACCTCGCCGCCGAGGGCGACCGCGAAGCGCAGGGTGACGCGGGCGGCGGGGCTGAGCCGGGAGGCGAGCAGCGGGGCGGGGGCGGCGGCGTCGCCGAGGGCGGGCAGCGGGACCGTCTCCACCGGCTCCACGAAGAGGTCCACCGGCGGGCGGGCGTCCTCAAAGGCGCCGTACTCGTCCGCCGCCCCGGCGCGCAGTTCGTCGCGCTGCCGGAGCAGGGCGCCGGCCTGGACGAACCTGAGCGGCAGCCCCTCGGACTCGAACCAGAGGTCGCCGGCCCAGTTGGCCTCGTCCTCGGTGAGGACACGGCCGACGGTCCGCTCCAGGATCTCCACACCGGCGGCGCGGTCGAGGCCGGCCAGGAAGACCTCCTCGACCTGGGAGTCGGCGGAGGGCGCGGGGACGTCGGGGGTGGCGCCGATCAGGAACGCGCACTCGCGGGCGGTGTCGAGCAGTTCGTCCAGGGCTGCGCCGCCGAACTCGATGTCGTCCAGGACGACGACCGCGCCGATCTCCGCGACCAGTGCGTGCAGCTCGTCCCGGTCCGGGCGGTGGCGGGGGGCGTCGTAGACGGCGTGGAAGAGGTCGTGGAGCAGTTCGCCGGCGGTGCGGTGGCAGCCGGTGAGCCGGACCACGCCGTCGGGGGCCAGGTCCAGACAGTCCTCGGCGACCAGGTCGAGCAGGGCGCTGCGGCCGGAGCCGCCGGGGCCGGTGAGACGTACGGAGCGGCCACGGGCCAGCAGCCGGACCAGGCGCTCGCGCTCGTCCTGACGCTCCAGCAGGGACAGTGCCGGCTGGGCGGGACCGGGCGGCACGGGCGGCCGCGCGGCCCGTTCGGCCTCGGTGCGCTCGGCGGCGGTGCGCTTGCGGGGCCTGTCCGGACGCTGGGCCGGCGGGCAGGGCTCTATCTCGCTGCCGTCGACGGGGTTGACGGTGAGCAGCAGGTCGCCGGCGACGAGCTGCGCCGTACGGGCGAGCGCGGGCGTGCCCTGCCCGAAGTCGGAGCTGAGGGATTCCCGGGGCGGGCGGTGGCTGTGCGCCTGCCCGTACTCCTCGGATCCCGGGTCGATCGGGTCCATGGGTTCCATGGGTTCAAACCCCCCAAAAGCGTCGTGTGCTCGGATTCCGGCCCCTCCCGGCCTTGTCGCACACCGCGCTGTCGCTTCTGGTCCGGGCCCGCTCGATCGAGGGTTGCGAGGCAGCGGGCGACCGAACCCTAAACCTTCGGTCAGTATCGCCGACAGGGTGGGGTGCCGTACGGCCCGAGACGTCACAGTCTCGTGAGGATTGCCCCGACGTGGGCTTCACACCGGGCCGGGGGTGCCCCGGGTCACACGCGGGGCAGCGATTCGACCCCGATGCCGCCCTCGATGGCGAGGATGCGGTGCAGCCGGGTGGCCACCAGCAGGCGCTGCATCTGCGGCGGGACGCCGCGCAGTACCAGACGGCGCCCGCAGCGGCCGGCCCGCCGATGGGCACCCATGATCACCCCGAGCCCGGTGGCGTCCCAGGAGTCCAGTTCGGACAGGTCGAGCACCAGGTCGCCGACGCCGTGGTCGACGGCCGAGTGCAGGGCCGTACGGGCGTCCGCCGCGCTCCGGACGTCAAGGCGGCCCCCGACGACCAGCTCGGCGTGGTCGCCCCTGATGTGCATATGCGCTCCCCGTTGAGTGCGGTTGGCGTACTCCGTGACAATGGTGACGATGCTGTGCACCGTCTGACTGTGTGCGTGGCGGTGCGGTTGCTGCTTGTAAGCGAACCGATACCGAATTCACCCCGGGGAGTGATGTTCCCGGGGTGGATGCTCGGCTTGGGTGCCTACGGCTCGGTCTCAGTACTTGTAGAAGCCCTGCCCGCTCTTGCGGCCGATGTCACCGGCGTCCACCATCCGGCGCATCAGCTCCGGCGGCGCGAACTTCTCGTCCTGGCACTCGGTGTAGATGTTGCCGGTGGCGTGCAGCAGGATGTCGACGCCGGTGAGGTCGGCGGTGGCGAGCGGGCCCATGGCGTGGCCGAACCCCAGCTTGCAGGCGAGGTCGATGTCCTCGGCGGTGGCCACCCCGGACTCGTAGAGCTTGGTCGCCTCCACGACGAGGGCGGAGATGAGCCGGGTGGTCACGAACCCGGCGACGTCGCGGTTGACGACGATGCAGGTCTTGCCGACGGACTCGGCGAACTCCCGCGCGGTGGCGAGGGTTTCGTCGCTCGTCTTGTAGCCGCGGACCAGCTCGACCAGCTGCATCATCGGCACCGGCGAGAAGAAGTGGACGCCGACGACCCGCTCGGGGTGCTCGGTGGCCGCCGCGATCTTGGTGATCGGAATGGCGGAGGTGTTGGAGGCGAGCACGGTCTCGGGGCGCACGATCTTGTCGAGCGCACGGAAGATCTCGTGCTTGACCTCCAGCTTCTCGAAGACGGCCTCGACGACGATGTCGGCGTCGGCGGCGGCGTCCAGCTCGGTGGTGGCGGTGATGCGGGCCAGGGAGGCGGCGGCGTCGTGCGCCTCCATCTTCCCCTTGCTCACGAACTTGTCGTACGACGCCTTGATACCGTCGGTGCCACGCTTGAGTGCCTCGTCCGTGACGTCACGCAGGACGACGTCCCAGCCCGCCTGCGCGGCGACCTGAGCGATACCGGATCCCATGAGACCGGCCCCGATGACGGCGAGCTTCCGTGCCACTCCGACTCCCTTGAAACGCGCTCCAAGTCTGCTTCTCCGGCGGACCATAGCGCTCTGGAGCCGCAGTGTGACCGGTAAGTAACGCGAGTCACGTCTCATTTGGCGGACATCACACCGGCAGGGGTGCGCGACACCCGCCCGGACCCCGCGGGGACGCCCTCGGGTCATTGTTCCGTAACTCCATGATCACATGGCGTGGTGGACGGGGGCGGGGTCATGCTGGCCCTCCCTTCTGATGGCGCTTCAACATCGCCCACAGAAGGGGCAGTTGGAGTGAGACCTGCTCACAGAAACGAAGAGCGCGATGTCGAGTAAGAAGGTGATGACCGTCGCCGTCCTGGTGACGGTCCTCACGTGGAGCACGGTGATGACCGTGCTGGGACAGGTCGCCGCCGTGGCCACCTTGCTCCCGTCCCTGGGCCTGCTCGTGCAGCAGATCGTCCAGGCCCTGGCCGGCCCCGACGGCCCCCGCGCGCCCGCCGACCCCACCACCCCGGGCCCCGTCACGACCCCCGCC
>NZ_LGDV01000267.1 GCF_001280015.1 Streptomyces sp. MMG1121 | reverse complement strand
GATCGCCGGGAACAGCAGGACGCCGTCGCGCTGCATCTCGTACAGACGGTGGACACCCGTCGTGGTCTCCTCCGTCACGCCGCGGATCTCCGACGCCAGCTGGGTCCACTTCTGCGAGCCGTCCGTGATGGTGCGGTGCAGGAGGTCGAGGATGACGCGGTGCTCGTCGGACTCGGCGGTGTCCAGGCCGGGGACCTTGCCGTCCTTCTCGTACTCGACGCCCTTGTGGACGAGGAGGGTGGCGTCACCGCCGTCGTCCAGAATCATGTTCGGGCCGCCGGTGGGGCTGTTCGGCCAGGTCAGCGCCTGCTCGGTGCACCACCAGTACTCCTGAAGGGTCTCGCCCTTCCAGGCGAAGACCGGGATGCCCTGGGGGTTGTCGGGCGTGCCGTTCGGGCCGACGGCGATGGCTGCGGCCGCGTGGTCCTGGGTGGAGAAGATGTTGCAGGATGCCCAGCGGACCTCGGCGCCGAGGGCGACCAGGGTCTCGATGAGCACGGCGGTCTGCACG
>NZ_LGDV01000266.1 GCF_001280015.1 Streptomyces sp. MMG1121 | reverse complement strand
CTCCTTGCGGATCGCCATCAGGCCGGGCATCTCGTGCTCGGCGAGAGTGATCTCCTTGCGGCCGAACTCGGCCAGGGAGAGGTCGGCGACCTTGAAGTCCTGTCGGTTGTCGACAGTCGTCATTGCGAGCTGCTCCTCGGTATCGGGGCGAGGTGGTGGGTACGGCTGGTCTGCGCGGTGGCGGACACAGGAGCCCGGGAAGAGGACACAGGCATGCCCGCGTACGCGCAGCGCAGTCCGTCGGAGGCCCTCTCTCCCTCGGTCGGTCCGCGTGGGACCTCCCGACCGCCATCAGCAGCGACGTCTGGCTCCGTCCCAAGCTACACCGGAGGACCGGATCGCCCCCAGTCCGCCTCCACGAGGTTCGTGCAGGCGAAAGCCGGTTTCGAGGGGCCGGGCGGGGGCAGAAGGGGGCGCGGCGGGGGCGCGAAAGCCCGGGAACGGGAGCCCATAGACCGGTATGAACAGGGACTTTTGCGTCTTTGGGCCGAGCGGCGGGTGCGGCAGGATGCAGGGGGCCGGGAGTTCCGGTCCGCGTTCGCGGGGTGCCTGGGACGGCGCCGCGCGCGGCAAAGGCGTTAGGAGATCGACGTGACCAGTCCGGCCGGACCTCCCTCCACGGGTGGCCGCGATGACGAGCGGCAGCGGGTGAAGCTGCTGGCGGTGACCGCCTGCCCGACCGGCATCGCGCACACCTACATGGCGGCGGAGAAGCTCGCGCAGGCCGCCGCGAGCCGTGGCATCGAGATGAAGGTGGAGACCCAGGGATCCATCGGGGCCGAGAACGTTCTGAATGACAACGATGTCAGAGGCGCGGACGGCATCATCGTCGCCGCCGACAAGGACGTGGACCTGAGCCGTTTCGCGGGCAAGCGCGTGCTGACGGTCGGGGTCGCCGAGGGCATCCACCATCCCGAGCAGCTGATCGAGCGGGTGCGGTCGGCGCCCGTGCACGCGCCGGGAGCGGGCGGTACCGCGGCCTCGGCCGCGGCCGACGGGGGCGGCAGGGAGCGGGGGCCGGTGTACAAGGCGCTGATGAACGGCGTGTCGTACATGATCCCGTTCGTGGTCGTCGGCGGTCTGCTGATCGCGGTCTCGCTGGCGCTCGGCGGTCATGCGACGGCGAAGGGCTATGTGATCCCGGACGGCACCTTCTGGGCGCACGTCAACGCGATCGGCGGGATCGGCTTCCAGCTGATGATCCCGATCCTGTCGGGCTACATCGCCTACGCGATCGCCGACCGGCCCGCGCTGGTGCCGGGCATGATCGGCGGCTGGATCGCGAACACCGGCGCGTTGTACGACTCCAAGGCCGGCGCGGGATTCATCGGCGCGATCGTGACCGGGTTCCTCGCCGGGTATCTGGTGCTGTGGATCAAGAAGGTCCGGGTGCCGAAGTTCGTGCAACCGATCATGCCGATCATCGTGATCCCGATCGTGGCGACGACCGCGCTCGGGCTGTTCTTCATCTATGTGATCGGCAAACCGATCTCCTGGGTGTTCGAGCATCTGACGAGCTGGCTCGGCGGGATGACCGGGACGAGCGCGATCCTGCTCGGTGCGATTCTGGGGCTGATGATCGCGTTCGACATGGGCGGGCCGGTGAACAAGACGGCGTTCCTGTTCGGCGCCGGGCTCATCGCGAGCGGCAACCAGACGGTGATGGGCATGTGCGCGGCCGCGATTCCGGTGATGCCGCTGGGGCAGGGGCTGGCCACGCTGATCCGACGGCGGCTGTACACCGAGCAGGAGCGGGAGACGGGTCTCGCGGCGCTGTTCATGGGGTGTTTCGGCATCTCGGAGGGCGCGATTCCGTTCGCGGCGGCCCGGCCGGCACAGGTGATCCCGGCCAACATGCTGGGCGGTGCGGTGGCCGGTGCGGTCGCGGGGCTGGCCGGGGTGAAGGACGCGGTGCCGCACGGGGGGCCGATCGTGGCGGTGCTGGGTGCGGTGAGCGGTGTGCCGATGTTCTTCGTCGCCGTGGTGATCGGTTCGGTGGTCACCGCGTTGACGACCGTGGCGTTGGTCGATGTGAGCGGACGTCGGGGGCGGGCCGTGCCGGTCGGTGCGGGGTCGGGGGCGATGGGGTCCGAGTTCCCGCCCGTGCCGCGATCGTCGGCGGGTGCGGGTCCTTCCGGTGACGGGGCGTCGCCCGCGGCGCGTCCAGGGGCCGTTGTGCCTGGACAGGTCGGGGAGGTCGACGCCGTGGGCCCGGAGGGCTCGGTGCTCGTCTCGGCGGACGGGGACGCTGCGGCTGAGGGCGATCGGTCCGAGGTGTTGTCGGGCTATCTCACCGAGCGGACCGTGAAGGGTGCTCTCGGCGCGGTGGCGAAGGAGGCCGCGATACGGGAGATGGCCGAGTTGCTGGGCCGTAGCGGCCGGGTCGCCGATGTGGACGAACTGGTGGCGACCGCGCTGCGGCGTGAGGAGCAGGGGACGACCGGGCTCGGTGAGGAGATCGCGATCCCGCACGCCAAGACGGACGCGGTGACCGCGCCGGTCGTCGGCTTCGCGCGGTCCGCCGAGGGGGTCGAGTGGGGGTCGCTGGACGGTACGAAGGCCCGGCTGGTCTTCATGATCGCCGTGCCGGAGGCAGCCGCGGGCGACGAGCATCTGCGGATCCTCGCGCTGCTGTCCCGCAAGCTGATGGATCCCGGCTTCCGCGAGCGGCTGCTGGCGGCGCCGGACGAGCGGGCGGTGCTCGGCGTGCTCGGTGAGGTCGGGTGAGCCGCCGGAGTTGACGGAGTGGGTGCGGGCCCCCGGCCGTTCGTCCCGGTGTCCCCCGGCTTCCCTGTTCGGGGGCCTGAGGGCCGGGGCCCGCATCCTCCGTCCCGGGCTGCCGCCTCCCTGGTCTCGCGGCACAGGGAGTTCACGAAGTGCCGCTATTCTCCGCGCCCTTGGATGAGGCGCTCGGGGAGGACGGGACATGGCGGGCAGCGGGCGGGGACGAGGGCTGGGGATATCGGCGCTCGTGGTGGGGCTGTCGGGTCTGGTGCTGGGCATCGGCACGGTCGGCTACGCGAACAGTGCCTACGGAACGGGCACGTTGCCGAGCGGCAGTATGTCACCGACGTACACAGCTGGGCAGCGGATCGTGTGGGAGAAGACCGACGGGAGCCAGGTGCGGCGCGGTGACGTCGTGGTGTTCTCGGCGCCGGAGCGGTACGCGTCCGGCGGGGTCGTGATGCAGCGCGTCATCGGGGTGGGCGGCGATCGCGTGGCCTGCTGCACGCGCCTGGGCTCCGCGGAGCGGGTCACCGTGAACGCCGAACCGCTCGAGGAGCCGTACGTCAGCGGCGGCGACGCCGACGGGCTGCACCGGTCGTACGACGTGAAGGTGCCCCGGGGGCGGCTGTTCCTGCTGGGCGACCGCCGTGACGACGTCGTGGACTCGCGCTTCTTCGCGTACGACCACGGCGGGACCGTGCCCGTGGACGCCGTGCGGGGCCGGGTGACGAACGCGCGGCCGGTGGCCCTTGTGCTGGGTACGGCCCTGCTCCTGGCCGTGGTGCTGGTCTTCACCGGCGTCGGGCTGGGGATCGGTTTCCTCGTCGTACGACGGCGGAAGGCGCCACCGGTGCCGATGGCGCCCTGGCCGGTGTCACCGATGGGGAGCTGAAGGAGTCAGTGGCCGGCCGCGTGCGGGTTCGGGCCGCCCGGGGTCGCCTCCGGGTCCGGGCCCTTGGCCGCCTCGGCCTCGCTGTAGATGTCCGGCTCCAGGTAGATGACGCGGGCGATGGGGACGGCGGCGCGGATACGTGCCTCGGCGGCGTTGATGGCGTTCGCGACCTCGGTAGCCGTGTCGTCGTGCTGGACGGCGATCTTGGCGGCGACGAGCAGCTCCTCGGGGCCGAGGTGGAGCGTGCGCATGTGGATGACGCCGGTGACGGTGTCGCCGTCGACGATCGCCGTCTCGATCTTCTTGACCTCCTCGACGCCGGCGGCCTCGCCGAGCAGCAGCGACTTGGTCTCGGCTGCCAGGACCAGGGCGATGCAGACGAGCAGGACACCGATGCACACGGTGCCGATGCCGTCCCAGACGCCGTCGCCGGTGGCCACGGAGAGACCGACGCCGAGCAGGGCGAGGACCAGACCGATGAGCGCGCCGAAGTCCTCCAGCAGGACGACGGGCAGCTCGGGCGCCTTGGCGCGGCGGATGAACTGCGCCCAGGACAGTCTGCCGCGCAGCTCGTTGGACTCCTTGATGGCCGTGCGGAACGAGAAGCCCTCGGCGACGACCGCGAAGACCAGCACGCCCACCGGCCAGTACCAGTTCTCCAGTTCGTGCGGGTGGCTGATCTTCTCGAAGCCCTCGTAGATGGCGAACATGCCGCCGATGGAGAAGAGCACGATCGAGACCAGGAAGGCGTAGATGAAGCGCTCGCGGCCGTAACCGAACGGGTGTTGTGGGGTGGCCTCGCGCTGTGCGCGCTTGCCACCGATCAGCAGCAGGAACTGGTTGCCGGAGTCGGCGAGCGAGTGGACGCCCTCGGCGAGCATCGAGGAGGAGCCGCTGAACGCGAACGCCACGAACTTCGATGCCGCGATCGCGAGATTGGCGCCGAGTGCCGCCACGATCGCCTTCGTACCGCCTGACGCGCTCATGTGTCCGCGTGTCCCTTCGCATCTGTCGCCCTCGTACGTCCCCGTACGTCCCTGCCGTCCAGGCGGGAGCCCGGCTTTGCCCGGCCTTTGCCGGTGGGCCATTGTTGCAGCCCGGCCGGGCCTCGCCGCGTCAGGTATCCACAACCCCGGTCATACGATCACAGTGGCACGGAAGACCGTTCCCGCGCCGGAGACCTCCGCCTTCTCGCCCGCCGGGACGAAGACCGACCGGCCCGGGCTCAGCTCGTGTTCGCCCGCGCGGACGGAACCGGCCGTGCACAGCAGGATCTGCGGGGTGTCGAGGGTGAGGTCGTGGGGATCGGCGCCCTCGGGGAGGACGTACCGGGAGAGGCGGAACTCGTCGATCGGCGTCTCGTAGACCTCCTCGCCGTCCGAAGAGGCCTCGGGGCGCAGCACACCCGGATCGCTCGCCTCGAAGCGGACGATGCGCAGCAGTTCGGGGACGTCGACGTGCTTGGGGGTCAGGCCGCAGCGCAGGACGTTGTCGGAGTTGGCCATGATCTCGACGCCGAGGCCGTTGAGGTAGGCGTGCGGGATGCCGGCGCCGAGGAACAGGGCCTCGCCGGGCTGCAGACGGACGTGGTTCAGGAGCATCGCGGCGATCACGCCCGGGTCGCCCGGGTAGTGGTGGGCGAGGTCGGCGTACGGCGCGTAGTCGCCGCCGAGGCGGGTGCAGGCGGCGGTGGCCTCGGCGACCGTGCGGGCCATCTCCTCGCGCTCGGCGCCGAGGATCGCGGTGAGGACCTCGCGCAGGGCCGCGTCCTCGGGGTGGGCGTGCAGCAGGTCGACGTACGGCTTGAGGGAGTCGACGCCGAGGCCGGCGAGCAGGTCGGCGGCCTGGACCGGGTCGCGGAAGCCGCACAGGCCGTCGAACTCCGTGAGCGCGCAGATCAGTTCGGGCTTGTGGTTGGCGTCCTTGTAGTTGCGGTGCGGAGCGTCGATCGGGACACCGCGGCGCTCCTCGTCGGCGTACCCCTCCTTGGCCTGCTCCAGGTCGGGGTGCACCTGGAGGGAGAGGGGGGCGCCGGCGGCGAGGATCTTCAGCAGGAACGGCAGGCGCGGGCCGAACTTCGCGACCGCCTCGGTGCCCAGCTCGCGCTCGGGGCCGGCGCCGATGACGTCGACGAGCGTCCCGCGCTCGGTGCGTGAGGGTGCGCCCGGGTGCGCGCCCATCCACATCTCCGCCTGCGGTTCACCGGTCGGCTCGACGCCGAGGAGGCGCGGGATGGCGGTGGGGGAACCCCAGGCGTAGGGGCGGACGGTGTTGTCGAGGCGGTCCATGTGTCTTCTCTGTCTCCGTACGTACGCGGCTCGGCCGGCGGCGGCCGCTGAGCCGTCGCCGTGCCGGTGGTGGGCGCGGATGGTCCGGCCCGCAGCCAGATCAGGCCCTGGAAGCGAGCGCCAGGTAAACGGCGGCGAAATCCGTGACGGCGATCAGTTCCGCGAGGGTCTCCAGTTCGCCGCCCTCCTCCGGTTCCAGTTCGCTGATCGGCGTGTCGTGGCTGAGGGCCAGGTCGCGGGCGGCGGGGGCGGCCGTGAGGCCGCCACTGATCGGGCGGTCGCGGAGCAGCACCACGCGCGCGTGCAGCGCGGGCGCCTCCTCCACGCGGTCGCGGAAGAAGGCGTCGGGGTCGGCGCTGGCGGCCAGCGGCCCGGCCAGCAGCGCGCTGTGCGCGGCGAGCGCCTCGGGGAGTTCGGCGACGAGCGCGGGGCGGCCGGCGAGTTCGGCGAGGGCGGCGGCGAAACGGTGCCCTGCGGGGCCCGCCGGGGTGCCTTCCGTCCACACCACGGGGAGCGCGTCGGCAAGTTCGGCGGCGAGGGTCTTGGCCGGGTTGCTGTACGTCGCGATGGCGGGGCCGCAGCGCTCGGCGATGCGGTCCAGCCGGTCGGCGACCTTCTCCAGCTCGTCGGGCGGGGCGCTGAGCAGGCCGATGCGGTCCAGCAGGGCCAGCAGCGGGGTGAGCAGCGCCCAGAAGACGCCCGAGGAGGACGCGGCGAGCGGCTCGTCCTGGTCGTACGGCGCTGTCGCCATCGGTACGAACAGGCCGTGCGCGCCGGCGACGGACTCGGCGAGCGGGGTGCGGGCCGGGGCCACGGCGACGACCGAGCAGCCGCGGCGGTAGGCCTGGTCGACGAGGAGGGAGAGGCTCGGTTCGGTGCCGTCCGGGGTGGTGATCAGGAGCAGGTCCACGGAACCGGCCCAGCCCGGCAGTTCCCAGCGCAGGGCGCCCGCGGCCGGGGCGACCCCGGCGGGGGCCAGGCGGACCACGGGGCTGCCGACGCCCGCCAGCGCGCCGATGAAATCGGCGGTGTGGGTGGGGGCGGCGCCGGGGCCGGCGATCAGGACGGCGCGCGGGCGGCCGTCGGGCTTGAGGTCGCCGATGCCGGCCTCGGCGGCGTGCCGGACGGCGGTGCGGACGCGGGCGCCGGCCTCGGCGGCACCGCGCAGCAGGCCTCGGCGATCGGCCTCGGCGAGGCCCTCCGGGGTGTCGAGCAGCGATTCGTCCAGCATGGGCGGCAGCCTCCGAGCGCCGGGGTCCTGTTGCTGTGGGTGGGGCGCCTCGGGTTACGCGGGGCGGCGGGCCTCGTCCACGAGGAGGACCGGGATGCCGTCGCGAACGGGGTACGCGAGGCCGCAGTCCTGACTCGTGCAGATCAGCTCGGTGTCCTGCTCCTTGAGGGCGGTGTGGCAGGCCGGGCAGGCGAGGATCTCCAGGAGGCCGGCTTCGAGCGGCATGGGGTGTGTCCCTTCGAGGCGGGGGTTGCTTCGGCCGTCAGCGTACCGCTGCCGGGCAGGCTGGGCCGGGCCGCAGGTGTCGTCCAGGGGGCGCCGCCCCCTGGGCCCCTGGCCTGCGGCCCGGCCACCACCCGACGCGGTCGGCTGCGAGGTCCTGATGCCAGGCCCTGATGTCAGGCCCTGATGATCGCCAGGGCCTCGTCCCTGATCTTCGTCATCGTGGCCTCGTCCTTCGCCTCGGCGTTCAGGCGGAGGAGCGGCTCCGTGTTGGAGGGGCGGACGTTGAACCACCAGTCGGCCGCGGCGACCGTGAGGCCGTCGAGGTCGTCGAGGGTGACGTCGGCGCGGCCCTCGTAGGCGGCGCGGATCGCGGCGAGGCGGGCGGACTGGTCGACGACCGTGGAGTTGATCTCGCCGGAGCCGGCGTAGCGGTCGTACTGGGCGACGAGGGCGGACAGCGGGCCCTGCTGGCCGCCGAGGGCGGCGAGGACGTGCAGGGCGGCCAGCATGCCCGTGTCGGCGTTCCAGAAGTCCTTGAAGTAGTAGTGGGCGGAGTGCTCGCCGCCGAAGATCGCGCCGGAGGTGGCCATCTCCGCCTTGATGAAGGAGTGGCCGACGCGGGTGCGGACCGGGGTGCCGCCGTTCTCCTTCACGACCTCCGGGACCGTGCGGGAGGTGATCAGGTTGTGGATGATCGTGCCCTTGCCGCCGTGCCGGGCCAGTTCGCGCGCGGCGACCAGGGCGGTGACCGCGGACGGTGAGACCGGGTCGCCGTTCTCGTCCACGACGAAGCAGCGGTCGGCGTCGCCGTCGAAGGCGATGCCGAGGTCGGCGCCCTCCAGCGGGACCCGCTTCTGCAGGTCCACGAGGTTGGCCGGGTCGAGCGGGTTGGCCTCGTGGTTCGGGAAGGTGCCGTCCAGCTCGAAGTACATCGGGACGAGGGTCAGGGGCAGGCCGGCGAAGACCGTGGGGACCGTGTGGCCGCCCATGCCGTTGCCGGCGTCGACCACGACCTTCAGGGGGCGGATGGAGGTCAGGTCGACGAGGGAGCGCAGGTGCGCCGCGTAATCCTCCAACGTCTCGCGCGAGGACAGCGTTCCCGGCTGCGCCACCGGCTCCGGGGCGCCCGACTGAAGCCACTGCTCGACCAGGTGGCGGATGTCGGCGAGGCCGGTGTCCTGGCCGACCGGGGCGGCGCCCGCGCGGCACAGCTTGATGCCGTTGTACTGGGCCGGGTTGTGGGAGGCCGTGAACATGGCGCCGGGCAGGTTCAGCGCGCCCGATGCGTAGTAGAGCTGATCCGTGGAGCACAGGCCGATCTCGGTGACGTCCACGCCGCGGTCCGCCGCGCCGCGCGCGAAGGCGCGGGACAGCCCGGGGGACGAAGGCCGCATGTCGTGGCCGACGACGATCGCCGCGGCTCCCGTCACCTGCGCGAAGGCGGCGCCGAAGAGTGCGGCCAGTGACTCGTCCCACTGGTCCGGGACCACTCCCCGTACGTCGTACGCCTTCACGATCTGCGACAGATCAGCCACGGCCAACCCTCCTGAAAGTCCTATGGGTGCCCACAAACTACCCGTCGGGGGTAAGGGCGAGGTGTGCGGACACCAGGTGGACGCTGAGACGTGACATGTGCGGCCGTGGATCCGGGGTGACGTGAGGCGGTTCGGCCGTCCGGCTCAGTTGTCCGGGGAGCGCAGGACCCGGAGATGGCCGCGGCGGGCGACCTCCATGGGGTCTGCCGTGCGGGCTCCGCCGCCTGCTCCGGCCGCGCGCTCCTGGGGGCGGGCCGCCTCGCGCACGGCGTTGGCAAGCGCTTCCAGATCGTCGCCGCTGGGCCGGGCCGGAGCGGAGCCGTCGAGCAGGCGTACGACCTCCCAGCCGCGGGGGGCGGTGAGGCGCTCGGAGTGCTCGGCGCACAGGTCGTAGCAGTGGGGTTCGGCGTAGGTGGCGAGCGGGCCGAGGACCGCGGTCGAGTCGGCGTAGACGTACGTCAGCGTCGCCACGGCGGGTCGGCCGCAGGCGGTGCGCGAACAGCGACGTACAGGGCTCACGACGTTGGACGGTACCGCACTCTTGAGCGGGCCGCGACGACTCTCCTCCAGGTCACTCCACCGTGTCGTGCTGTGAAACGCCCCACACACCCCTTCGGGGAGGCCCGGTTGACCTGCACGTACGGGTTCACGATGGATCTTGGGCAGGGTTCGATCCGGTCATGAGTCGGTACAAACACCGTCAATTGCCTTGAGTTCGGCGGTCTTGGAGGGTTACGGAAACGAGCCAGACGTTGGCCGGAATGGTCATCCTGGGACATGGAGGGCGATGCGGCCGAACGGAGCGGGGTGCGGCCGAACGGCGGCGGGCCGAACGGCGGGGCGATGACCGGGATGGCGGCCGGGGTGGCAAGGGGTTTCCGGCGGGGGGTTTCCGGCGCGGCGGCAGGGGGGCCTGGGGC
>NZ_LGDV01000265.1 GCF_001280015.1 Streptomyces sp. MMG1121 | reverse complement strand
TGCTCCCCCACCCGCATACCGGACTACTCTCCGGGGCCCGGGCGCACAGGAGCACGCCCCCTCACACCGTCGAGTCCGGTATCCGCGGCGGGGCCCGCCATAGCTGCCCAAAACCATCACGGACAGGACCACTACAGTGCACGCGGCTACGGCAGCCACGCAGGCCCACCTGGCTTTGTACGTGACCGCGGGAGTCGTTTCGACGTGACTGTGGGAGTCACTGGCTGAGCGAGTTCGCAATGTCAGTTTGTTCTGATGTCACCAGGGGGCTCGCGGCGTTCGCCTCCCGCTCGCGTGACCGCTTTCGGGTCGTCGGTCCCGGCCGCCGTCCGTGGGCCGTACGGACCATCAAGTGCCGCCGTTCGATGGATACGGCGGTCGGGTCCGATGCGGCTGTCGTCCGGCTGGGACACCTTCCTTGCGGGCGCACCGGGGAATACGCCCCTGTCCGAAGAGGAACCCGGTGTCGGAAGAGGAACCCGGTGTCGTGCGGGTTCCGAACCGCTTGGCCGTCGTTCACCTGGGTAGTTACAGGAAGGACCCTCAACGTGTCTGATCCCGTCGTCCTCATCACGGGCGCGCTCACCGGTATCGGCCGCGCCACCGCCTTGGCCTACGCCCGTCAAGGCGCGAACCTTGTGGTCTCCGGCCGTCACGAGGACGTGGGTGAGCAGTTTGCCGGGGAGCTGGCCGGCCTCGGTGCCCCGGCGGAGTTCGTGCGTGCCGACGTCCGCTTCGACGCCGATGTGAAGGACCTCGTCGACCGTGCGGTCGCGCGGTTCGGGCGGATCGATGTCGCCTTCAACAACGCCGGCACCGAGGGAACACCCGGCCCTGTCACCGAGGTGACCGACGAGGCTTACCAGGCCACCTTCGATACCAATGTCAAGGGAACGCTGCTGTGCCTGAAGCACGAGTTCCGGGTCATGAGGGAACAGGGCGGCGGCAGCATCGTCAATGTCAGCTCCGGCTACGGCCTGATGGGTTACCCCGGGGCGACCTTGTACGTCGGGAGCAAGCACGCCGTCGTCGGCATCACCAAGGCGGCCGCACTCGAAGGCGCCGCGCACGGCATCCGGGTCAACGCGGTCGCGCCCGGCTACACCCGGACCGCGATGTACGAGCGGTTCACCGGCGACGACACGGCGCGTGGCGCG
The DNA here is from genome assembly GCF_001280015.1 of Streptomyces sp. MMG1121. GTDB lineage: Bacteria > Actinomycetota > Actinomycetes > Streptomycetales > Streptomycetaceae > Streptomyces. The sequence continues at coordinate 9,002 of NZ_LGDV01000265.1, read as the reverse complement.
GTCGATTCGGTGCTGCCCATGCACCGGGCAGGCACCCCGGAGGAGATCGCCGAGGCTGTCCAGTATCTGGGTTCGGACAAGGCGAGCTACGTCACCGGGCACATTCTCGTGGTCGACGGCGGCCTCATGGCGGGCGGCCCCCTGTTCCCGAGCACGTGAATCGCAGGTCGGCGCAGGCCGTGTCGGTCTCGGCGGCGCGCTGCCCGCCCAGCGGGATGTTCCGGTTCTCATCGTGACCAAGCGGGCGGCCCCACAGCACACGAGCGACACCAAAAGTCACTGACATTGATCACGCCCCCGAGAAACAACTCCCGAAGTCACGACGAAACGACTTCCTCAGAAACTGACACAGCCACCCACCGGTGTCCCTTGTCATCCAATCGAGTCGTTTGACAGCGAACCCAGCCGTTTCGGCTTCTTTGACAGCTCCCGTCAGCGATCCCGCTCGCTCGTTACGAGCCGGAAGGGCTGTCCTTCCTCGTCAGCGATCACGACACCTGACTGCCCATTGCAGAGCCAGTGCACGTCGACGCGCCACGTGACATCTCCTGGCGCACCGGCGTCTACCTGGAGAAGGAAACGCTCGGGGTCTAGAGCCTGTCTGATGAGTCGGTGACCAGCCGGGCTGCCGATCGTTCAGGGGAGTGTGGGGGGCTTCCACCTTGATCGTGGACACCGGTTGTCATGCAGCAATGGCCAGCGTAGTTGATCTCTGTTCGAAGACGACCGGCGCGAGGTAGCCGATCGTGGAGTGCCTGCGCTGGTGGTTGTAGAAGCCGAGCCAGCGGAAGATCGCGAGTCGCGCGGCCCGTTCTGTCGGCCAGCCGCGCCGGCCGGGGAGGATCTCCCGCTTGAGCGAGGCGAAGAACGACTCCGCGGCGGCGTTGTCCGCGGAGGTGCCGACCGCTGCCATGGATCGGAGGATCCCGGCCCGGTGGCAGGCGTCGGCGAATGCCTTCGACCTGTACTGAGCCCCGTGATCGCTGTGGAAGATGACGCCGTCCACCCGGCCGCCGCGCGTGCGTACGGCCGCGTTGAGCGCGTCGGTGACGAGCTCGGCCCGCATGTGATCGGTCATCGACCAGCCCAGCAGGCTACGGGAGAACACGTCGATGACGGTGGCCAGGTACAGGAACTTCCCGCCGGCGATCGGCAGATAGGTGATGTCGCCGACCCAGGCCCGGTCGGGGGCGGATGCGGTGAAGTTGCGCCGCAGCAGATCGGGCACCGCCTGGGCGGCGGGGTCCGGAATGGTGGTGCGGTGCCGCCGCTTCAACCTCCTTCCCCGGATAGCGTGTTGGCGCATGAGCCGCTCGACGCGCTTGCGGTTCACCATCAAGCCGTCCGCGCGAAGCTCGGCGGTGATCCGCTTGGCCCCGTACGTCCTCCCGGACTCTGCGTGGACCTGGCGTATCCGTCGGGTGAGTGCGGCGTCGGCGGCCTTCTTCGCGGCGCGGGCCGGCGCGGTCTTCAGCCACCGGTAGAACCCGGACCGGGACAGATTCAGCACGGTGCAGGGCCGCTTCACGCCGAAGGCGCCGCGGTGGTCGGCAACGAACTCGAAGCGGCTCACCAGTTCGTCTCGCCCGCAAAATACTTGGCCGCCCGGCGCAGGATGTCACGTTCCATCTCCAGCTTGCGCACCTGCTTGCGCAAGGCCGCGATCTCCGCGTCCTTCGTGGACTCCGCGAGCGCCTCGGGCCGCTCGGCGTTCTCCGCCGTCTTGATCCACTGCCGCAGCGTCTCGTGATTCACGCCGAGCTCGGCGCAATGCGTGAGACAGGCCGGCCCGACGAACGGGCCAACGCCACCGCGTCGGCCCGGAACTCCGTCGAGTACTTGTAGGTCCCCACCTGGGACTCCTCTCCCTGGACTCAAGATCCAGTGTCGAGGTGTCCACGATCAAAGTGGAGGGCCCCCTTCACCCAGGGCCTGGAACGGGACATCGACCCCGTGGTCGCCGGGCTCACGCTTCCGTACAGCAACGGCCCCACCGAGGGCGTCAACACCAAGACCAAACGCATCGCGCGCCAGATGCACGGACGAGCAAGCTTCACCCTTCTACGCCACCGCATCCTCCTCGGATGACAACACGCTCCGTCACCACCGAATGCGAGCCAGGGCCGTTGATTAGACACTCCCGTCTGGCGGTTCAACAAGCAATGCCTTGATGGCTCGGATCGCTACGTCATGCTCAGCCGACGACGATTGTTGGACAGCAGTCTCGCGCTGACGTGCATCGATGTAGTGGGGCGACTTGCGTGGGCGTTACTGACGCCTACTAAGATTCTCGACCGCAGCGCGTGATACCAGCTTCAGCGAGCACGCACAGAGCCGCGGGGAGGAACGGGGATGGGTTACACGATTCCGGGCTGGCTGGACCAGGTCCTGGACTACATCGGCATCCATTTCCCCAATGTCGACGAGGACGACTACCGCCACATGGCGACCGCCATGCGGGAGTTCGCTGACAAGTTCGAGGGGCACGGCGTGGACGCGCACAAGGCGGTGGAGCGGATCCTCGCCTCGTCAAAGGGCTGGGCCGTTCACTCGATGCAGACCCACTGGAACCAGGTCAAGGCCGGCCACCTGGACAAGATCCCGGAACTGGCCCGCCTGTTCGCCGACGCCTGTGACGTGGTCGCGGACATCATTTTCGGGATGAAGACGAAAGCCGAGGCCGAACTCGCTGTCATGGCAGGCTCAGTGGGCCTCTCGCTCGGTGCGGCCTTCATCACCGGAGGCCTGTCCGCGGTCCTCGGCGCGGCCGAAATCACGGCCATGCGTCAGTTGGTGAAACGAATCATCGACGAGGCGGCCGGCCAGATCGTGAACGAGCTGATCGCGAAGGTCACCGAACCGGTCAACGCCAAGCTGGAAGCGATGGTCGAGGACACGGTCCTGAACCTGGCGAACGACGCCTTCTCCCTGCCTCCTGACCCAACCAAAGCGGGCGCGAGCGGTGGCGGCGGTAATGTTGGCGGTCATGGACACGGCGGCATGCATCTGGCCTCGGCGGGCGGTGCAAACGGCGGCTTCGTACTCGCCTCCGCGGGGGGCGGTGGCGCAGGTGGCGCGGATCTGTTCATCGACCACGAGGAGTTCGAGAGTGGCGCCGGCAAGGTCTCCTTCCATGGCAGCGAGCTGCACCTGAACAGCGCGGCCCCGCTGGGGCGGGCCAAGGGCTTCTTCGGTCGTACCAGGGGCAAGGATCCCTTCACCCGGGCCTTCGACTCAGTCCTGGAGGGTGCGCTGCACGGCTCCGAGAAGGCCCTCGGCAAGGTCGCCAAGCACATCACGGAGACGCTGCCGGAGCGGGTGAGGGCCGCCTCCCGGCTGCATAGGCACAACGACCTCGACATCGGGGACCGGCTCCACGGCATCAAGGTTGGCGAGAACGGTGACGACGGCGGCGATCATGGGCTACGCGGCTCCGATGGCAAGCGCGGCTTCGGGGACAGGCTGAAGCTGGCATCCGCGCAACTAACCCAGCGCGCCCGCGCGCTGCGGAACAAGTTTACCTGCGGCGACCCGATCGACATGGTCACCGGCCAGATGATCCTCGCGCAGACCGACGTCGAACTGCCCGGTGTGTTGCCACTCGTACTGCGGCGTACCCACCTGAGCGGCTACACCTCAGGACACTCCTTCGGGCGGTCTTGGGCTGGCACCCTCGATGAACGTCTCGAGCAGGATGAGTCGTTGGGAGGTGTGTGGTGGTATCGGGAGGACGGTTCCTCTCTCGCTTATCCGCGCCTGCCCGACTTGCCAGGTGACCGGGTGGACCCGGCCGAGGGCGCGCGGCTGCCACTCACTTATGTCACGCGCAGCAGCAGCTACGTGCTGACAGCGCTTGATCCATATGATGGTCTGACCCGGCACTTCGAGCCGGCCGCCGCCCAGGAGGGTGTGTGGTGGCTGGCCGCCCTGGAGGACCGAAACGGCAACACGATCACTGTGGAGCGTGACGAGAACGACACCCCGCTCACGGTGAGTCACAGCTGTGGCTATCGAATACAGGTTGACTCCGACGCTGAGCAGGGACGCGTCACCTCCCTCTCGGCGCTTACCGATGACGGGCCGGCACTCCTGCGGAGCTTCGACTACGACGACGTCGGCGATCTCATCGAGGTGCGCAATGCTGTCGGCGCGCCACTGCAGTTGGGCTACGACGCAGCCCACCGCATCATTAGTTGGCGTGACAGCAACAACACTGCCTACTCCTACACCTATGACGGCCAGCACCGCGTCGTCGCTACCCACGGCACCGACGGAATTCTCGACGCCCGTCTGACGTATGCAAGTCCAGACGCCCTGGGCATCGCCACCGCCACCTACAGCGACTCCCTCGGCAATTCCACCGCCTACCGCGCTAACCGTCACGGCCAGATCGTCGAGATCACCGACCCGCTCGGAGACACCACCACCCAGACGTGGGACCGCTATGATCGCCTGCTGTCCCGCACGGATCCGCTGGGTCGTACCACACGCTGGGAGTACGACGACGCGGGCGATCTCATTTGCGTCACTACGCCCGACGGCGCTGCGACCCGCCTCAGCTACAACGAGCTGCACCTGCCGGTGGAGGTGATCGGACCCGACGGGAGCCGCATCCGCCAGGAGTTCGACGACCGCGGGAATCGCACGGCCCTGATCTCCGCAGACGGCGCCGCGCTGGAGTTCATCCACCACGCCATCGGAGCAGTAGCCGAGGCCATCGATCCGCTCGGTGCCCGCGTCAGCATCCTCACGAATGCGGCCGGATTGCCCACCGAAGTCACCGATGCCCGAGGGGCGACCAGCCATGCCCGTTACGACGCCTTCGGCCGTGCCGTTGAACTCGTCGACCCGTTCGGGAAGTCCACGAGCACGCAATGGGACGCGGAAGGCCGTCTGCTGCGCCGCATTGCGGCAGACGGCACCGCCGAGTCATGGACCTGGGACGGTGAAGGCAACTGTACGAGCCACACCGACCCGCTCGGCGGCATCACCCGCTACACCTACGGGCCTTTCGACCTTCCCCTTTGCCGGGTGGCCCCCGACGGGGCGATGCACACCTTCCGCTACGACACCGAACAACGCCTCACCCACGTCAGCAACACAATCGGCCTGACCTGGGCATACACCTACGACGCAGCTGGCCGCCTGATCAGTGAGAGCGACTTCGACGGCCGTACCTCCCACTTCACCTACGACGCGGCCGGCCAGCCCAGGTCCCGCACCAACACAGCAGACGAGACCATCACCTACATCTTCGACGCAGCCGGTCGGCTGAGCGTCAAGAACGCCGACAGCGAGCGCACCGAGTACCAGTACGACTCGGCTTCCCGGATGACGAGCGCCATCACCCAAGACCACGTCCTGGAGTTCATGTACGACAGTGCCGGTCGCCTTACGTCGCAGACCCTGGACGGCGCCACGCTGCAGTTCACCCGCGACCGGTCCGGGCGACGCTCCAGCCGGACCACACCCGCCGGCACGATCACGACCTGGGCTCAAGGCGTGGACGACGCGACGGCGCGGATGACCGTGGCAGGGCGCGACATCGACTTCACCTTCGATGCGGCAGGCCGGGAAATCACCCGCCAGATAGGTCAGTTCGCCACGCTGACCAGTACCTACGGCCCCACAGGCCGCCTCGTCGGCCAGGCGGTGACCGCGGGCGCCGACCAGCGGCTGATTCAGCGCAGAACGTACACGCACCGCGCAGACGGCCACCTCACCGGCATCGACGACCTGACCACCGGTCCCCGGCGCTTCGACCTCGACGTCGCCGGGCGGGTCACCGCGGTCCACGCCGCACACTGGACCGAGTCCTATGCCTATGACGTGATGGGCAACCAGACGACGGCGTCCTGGCCCACCCGCCACGCCGGACAGGACGCCACCGGCGAGCGCGCTTACTCCGGCACCTGCATCACCCGCTCCGGAAAGGTCCGCTACGAGCAAGACGCACTCGGCCGTATCGTGCTGCGCCAGAAGACCCGCCTTTCCCGCAAGCCGGACACATGGCGTTATGAGTGGAACGCGCACGACCAGCTGACCGCCGTCACCACCCCGGACGGCACCCGCTGGCACTACACCTACGACGCTCTCGGCCGACGCACGACCAAGCTGCACATGGCCGCCGACGGCACGACCGTCCTGGAGCGCACCACCTTCGTCTGGGACGGCGCCACACTGTGTGAACAAACCGTTCACACAGGCGGCTCCGCCGAAGTGGTCACGCTCACCTGGGACCACGACGGCCTGACACCGATCACGCAGACCGAGACGAAATCCCTCGCCACCGCACCCCAGGAGATCATCGACCAGAGGTTTTTCGCGATCGTCACCGACCAGATCGGCACCCCCACCGAGCTGGTGGACGAGGCGGGCACAGTGGCATGGCGCACCCGCGCCACACTCTGGGGCGCCACCACCTGGAACAAAAACGCACACGCCTACACCCCCCTGCGGTTCCCCGGCCAGTACTACGACCCTGAGACAGGACTGCACTACAACTACTTCCGGTACTACGACCCGGAGTCCGCTCGCTACCTCACCCAGGACCCGCTGGGGTTGCTGCCAGCCCCGAACCCTGTTGCCTACGTGGACAACCCGCACACGTTCAGCGACCCGCTGGGACTCACACCCTGCGACGAGAGCGACCCCACCTGGGGCGGCCGGGTCCAGTACGGTGATCTCGGCCCGCACGGCCGGGCCACCTCCATGCACGCCACCATCACTCGGGACATGCTCGGAGGAAAGACAGGCCCGCAGGTCGATCCGGCCGGCTGGGAATCCGGAAAGGGCTACAACCGAGCCCATCTGCTCGCCGCGATGATCGGCGGATCCAACAAGGACCGACGGAACTTCGTCACGATGCACGCTTACGCCAACTCGCCCGTCATGCGCGCAGTCGAACTGCAGGTACGCAACGCAGCCAGGGATGGCGAGATCATCCAGTACAGCGTGACGCCTATCTATGCTGACGAGCACGCGAAGATTCCCCTGGGCGTGACGATCGAGGCTCATGGGAGCAACGGCTTCCAGATGCATCCCCACGGCAGCCACACCGGAGGAACGAACATCCTCACCATCTGGAATCGCAAGCGCTGAAGAAAGGAACAGCCTTCCGATGAACCCCGAGCTGAACCGGCTCACCGAGCTCCTGCCCCGGCCCACCGCACCTGAGCAGACCCCCAGCTGGGAGGCCGCCGAAACAGCACTGCAGACCGCTCTGCCCACGGACTACAAAGAGCTCATCAACACCTACGGGGGCGGCTTTGTCGATGGATACCTGCTGCTCCTGGAGCCCGGCTGCCCCAATGATGTCTATGATCAGCTCAAGATCTCCGCAGAGCGTGACGAGGCGAACGAGTCGCTGTGGCAGTACGAGGACAAACCCGTCGAACTGGAAGGCGACGGCGCTCGTCTGACCTGCTGGGCAACCACAGACAACGGAGAGTACCTGTACTGGCTCGTGCAACCAGGCGACGACCCCGACAGCCGTACGATCATGATCAATGACGAGTCCGGAGAGGACTGGGAACGGTACAACATGACCGTGACCCGTTTCCTTACCGCAGTTCTCAGTGGCGCGATCCACTCGGAAATCCTGTGGGACAAGTTCCCGTTGCCCCAGCATGAGTTCCGCTCCGCCCGCGACATCTAGAACGTGTCTCTTGGACGGAGTGATCAGGGGATCGGATGTACCTGTTCGGCTAGAGATCACTGATGCGCTGCAGGACCGGATCGAGCCGCCGATGCCGGCCGATCCGATCCGTGTGCGGCGGTGGGCCGACCAGCGCCGCACTCTGGAGGCCACCGCTGGGCACTACCACACCTGCTCGCCTGACGAGAGCGCCGTGCGAGTCGTGGGTATCTCCGGCGCCGCAGGGTCCGTGCCGTCATTCCGCAGCCGTCCGACCAGGTCGGTCACCGCGACCGACACACGCGGACCGGGCTGGTTGCCACCAGAGTGAGAACCAGCCCGGCTGACCCTGCTCAGGCGCCCACCTGCCCACGCACGACTACGCCTTGTCGTTCGGCGTTGCCATGCGGTAGGTGCCTGGGCGGTCGCTCATCTGGTCGGCGACGCCGTCCTTGACCAGCTTGTCCAGGGCATTGGCGATGGCTCCCGAAGACTTCTCGATCACACGGCTGATCTTGGTGGCGGTGAATGCCTCGTCGGGATGTGCCCGCAAATGGTCGATGACCAGCTGGCGGAGCGCTCCGGGCACGAGCCGCTTCCTTTCGCCCAGCTGGGTGGCTGGTGTCGCCGGTGCCGTCGTCGGCTGTTCGGGGTTTGCATGCCGGACCTGTTCGGGGGGGCGTTGTCGGGCTCCCGACCGGCCGCCGACGTGGTGTGCGTCGGTTTCGTCCTCGACGCCTTCATCGGGGTGCTTGCCGTCCTCGTGCGCGGTGTGGGTCTGTCAAACGAGCGGTGTAACTGGGGTAGTTGGGGTTACTGGCGGGCTGCAGAGAGGCGGCCGTCGAAGGTGATGTCGAAGGCGTTCAGTGCGGTCTTCCAGCGCATGGTCCAGCGGGCCTGTCCCTTGCCGGTGGGGTCGAGGGACATGATCGCCATGTAGATGCACTTCAGGGCGGCCTGCTCGTTGGGGAAGTGGCCGCGCGCCTTGACCGCCCGGCGGATGCGGGCGTTGACCGACTCGATCGCGTTGGTGGTGCAGACGATGCGGCGGATCTCGGTGTCGAACCGCAGGAAGGGGGTGAACTCTTCCCAGGCGTTCTCCCACAGCTTCACGATCGCCGGATACTTCCGGCCCCAGGCGTCGGCGAACTCGGCGAACCGGTCCAGGGCGGCCTCTTCGGTGGGAGCTGTGTAGACGGGCTTGAGGAGCTTGGCGATCTTGTCCCAGTCCTGCCGTGCGGCATAGCGGAAGGAGTTCCGCAGCAGGTGAAGCCGTAAAGAATCAACCCGTTGCTTTCATAGGACAAGATCGTTGCTCTGGTATGAGCTTCGCCGCCGATGTTCTGAATCAGCTTGCGCTGCGGTT
>NZ_LGDV01000264.1 GCF_001280015.1 Streptomyces sp. MMG1121 | reverse complement strand
GCGGCCGGTCAGGCCGGCGTCGCCCATCGGGCCGCCGATCTCGAAACGGCCGGTCGGGTTGACCAGCAGCCGGTACCCCTCGGTGTCCAGCTTGATGCCGTCCTGCGCGAGCCGGTTCAGCACGTGAGTGACGACCTCCTCGCGGATGTCCGGGGTGAGCAGCGACTCCAGATCGATGTCGGAGGCGTGCTGCGTGGAGACCACGACCGTGTCGAGACGGACGGGCTGGTCGCCGTCGTACTCGATGGTGACCTGCGTCTTGCCGTCCGGGCGCAGGTAGGGAATGGTGCCGTTCTTGCGGACCTCGGTGAGGCGGCGGGACAGCCGGTGGGCCAGCTCGATGGGCAGCGGCATCAGGTTCGGCGTCTCGTTCGTCGCGTAGCCGAACATCAGGCCCTGGTCGCCCGCCCCCTGCTGGTCCAGCGCATCGTCCTCCTCGCCCTCGACCCGCTGCTCGTACGAGGCGTCGACGCCCTGCGCGATGTCCGGGGACTGGGCGCCCACGGACACCGAGACACCGCAGGAGGCGCCGTCGAAGCCCTTGGCGGAGGAGTCGTAGCCGATCTCGAGGATGGCGTCACGCACCAGCTGGGCGATCGGGGCGTAGGCCTGCGTGGTCACCTCGCCGGCGATGTGCACCTGGCCGGTGGTGATCAGGGTCTCCACCGCGACACGTGAGGACGGGTCGTCACGCAGCAGCGCGTCGAGGACGGTGTCACTGATCCGGTCGGCAATCTTGTCGGGGTGTCCCTCGGTCACGGACTCCGAAGTGAACAGACGACGGGGCATGTCTCTCCAGATGGTTGCGGGCCCACAGCACGGAGGGCGTCAGCGACCCGGGCGAGGTCACCCGCGCCACAGCCACGATGGAGAACAGCGAACGAGCGTCTCTCGAAAAGCGACGGAACACGAGTGGACCGAAGTCGTCCGAGGTCATGCCTCACGGCACGTCGTGCCCCCGGCACGTGATGGCTCGGGTGCGCTCGCCCCAGGCGCGCTCACGCCTCGGGTGCGGTGGCGTCCTGGAGAGCCCGGGCGAGCATGCGGAACCGTTCCTGCTCGTCCGCGGAGGCGCCGGCGAGCACCACCCTGGGCGGGCGGCCGCCGTCCGCCGCGATCCGCCGGGCCAGGTCGCAGGCGAGGACACCCGCGCCGGAGAAGCCGGCGAGCAGCAGGGACCGGGTGGTGCCGAGCGCCGCGAGGGCGGGCCGCATCCCGTCGGCGTCCGTTCCGGCGGTGAGCAGCAGCAGTTCCTGTGGCCCCGGATAGCTGCCGGCCAGCAGGTCGTAGCAGGTCTCGGAGGCACCCGGCGGCGGGATCAGACAGATCGTGCCCGCCCGGTCCCGGCGCGCCGCGCGCAGGGTGACCAGCGAGGTGTCCCCGCCTGCCCCGGCCCGGCGCCGTGCCGCACTCTCCTCCAGCAGCGCCAGCGCCTCCCCCACGGTGGTGCTCTCGCCCGCCGACAGCGGCAGCGAACGCAGCAACAGGGCGCTCTGCGCGAGCAGTTCGGCGGCCGCGTCCTCGTCCAGCAGGGCCCGGTCGTGCACCCCGGTCAGGACCAGGCCGCCCGTGCTGTCGTGGTGGGCGAGGAGCCCGATGGCCAGGACGGAGCGGGCGGGCAGGGTGTCCGGCAGCTCGGCGTGGATGCCGTGGGCGGCGAGCTGGGCCTCCAGGCCGTCCAGCGGATGCGGCGGATCCTCGAAGACGATGACGGTGTCCGGGTCCGCGCCACCGCTCCAGGCCCGGATCCAGTCGGCCGGCACCCATTCGTAGGCGGCCATGTCCAGGGCGCGGTCGCGCAGCTGGCGCAGCAACCGCGGCACGGTGCCCGCCGGATCCACCTCGACGGTCATCGGCAGCGGGTTGCGCAGCGGCCCCGTCATCCGGGCCACGCCGTCGAGCGCGACGCCCCGCCCCGACACGGTCACCGCGAAACAGACCGGGGCCGGTCCGGTGGCGCCGGACGCCGAGTAGATCAGCATGGCCCACACGGCCTGCAGCACACTGCTCTCGGCGGTACCCCAGGTGCCCGCCCAGTGAGCGAGGCGGGCGGTCTCGGCGGGGTCCAGGCGCAGCCGGGCCCGGCCGACCCCGCTCAGGCCGGCCCGCGCGGCGGACCGCACCGGCCGGGAGGCCGCACCGCCGGGCGGCGCACTGCGCGTCCAGAACCCGCGGGCGGGCTCCAGGTCCTGGGCGGCGACCCAGGCCGTGTAGTCGCGCAGGTCGGGTCGGCGCTCACCGCCGGGCAGGGTGCCGCCCGCAAGATAGGCGTGGTAGAACTCGCGCAGCAGCACGTGCGCGCTCCAGGTGTCGAGCAGCGCCCGGTGGTAGGTGACCAGGATCCGGGTGGGCGCGACGGGGGCCGCGGGCCGGATCCGTCCCGGCTCCAGCAGGGTGAGCCGCAGCGCCCCGGGGCGGCGCAGGTCGAAGCCGCGCAGCCGGTCGCGCTCCAGGAAGGCGGACCAGTCGCCGTCGGGCAAGGCCCGGCGGGTGATCTCGGGCACGACCCGGTCGTGCACCACGAGCAGCGGTTCGGCGCCGTCGGTGAACGCGGTGCGCAGCACCGTCTCGCGGTCGAAGACCGACTGCCAGGACCGGATGAAGCGGCCCAGGTCGAGCGGGCCACGCCAGACCCACGCGAGCTGCTCGACATGGCGTCCGGTGCCGGGCCGCGCGTCGCCGCCCGTGTACAGCGCCGACTGCTGGGGGGTGGCAGGGAAGGCGCGCGGGATCGGGGCGGCGGGCGCGGCGGCCAGCTCCTCCAGCAACCCCCGCAGCAGTCGCGCCAGTTCGCCGACGGAGGTGTCGGTGACGCCCTCCGCCGGATCGTTCACCCAGTCGAGCCCGATGTGCAGCCTGCCGTCGCGTACGCCGGCCCGCGCCTCGACGCGGTGGGCGGGCCGGTGCACGGGCCGGGCGGAGCCGGGCAGCGGACCGCCGGCGCCGTCGAGGGCCAGACAGACTCGCGCGGGTACGAGGTCGCGCAGGGCACGGCGCAGCGCCGGATCAGTACTCCACTCACGGCACGCCCCGAATCCCGCCCCGTCCCCGGCACGCCCGGCGCAGGAGGCCAACGGCCCTGCCAGGGCGGTCAGTTGACCGAGCGGGTCGAGGCCCGGACCGGGGGCGAACTGCACCGGGTACGGCTCGGCGAGCCGCCCCGCGTGACGCCGCAGCCCCGGCCGGTCGGCCCGCGGATCACTGCGTACGTCGAAGCAGGCCTCGTCGCTTGCCTGCCAGCGGGCGAGCGCCAGTGCGAACACCCCGGTCAGCACCTGCCCGGTGGTCAGCGCGAGCCGCCGGGCGAGGCCCTGGGTGATCCGTTCGGTGGGGTGATCGTCCAGGGTGAAGGCGGTGTGCCGGACGCCGGCCGAGGCGGCCCGGTCGTGGGGCCTGGTGTGCCGGACCTGCTCGGGACCGTCGTCCTGCGCGGACCCGGTGTCCGGCGTGAGCGCCGGTACGGCGGTGGACCCGTGCCCGGTCCCCGCCACCCGTACGCTCGTCCGGCTCGTGCCGTCGGCCGGCAGGGTGGCCCGCTTCGGCGTACGCGACGATCCGCGCGCCGCCCGGGCTCTGCGCTCGGCGACCAGGCTCCAGTGCTGGGCCTCGACGGAATCACCGGCCAGTTCCCGCAGTTCGGCGACCCAGTCGGCCAGACCGTCCGGCTCGGACCGTGGCGGAGCCGTGCCGCCGGCCGGCACCCGCAGGGCAGTGGTCAGGTCGCCGAGCAGGACGTGCCAGGACGCGGCGTCCACGGCCGCCTCATGAGCGACGACGGCGATCCGGTCGGCCGACGGTCCGGCCGTACGGCGGTCCCGGGCGATCAGCACCCGCAGCTGGACGCCGGCGTACGCGTCCAGCGTCCGGCCGACCGAGTCCACCAGCGCGGCGAATGCGGCCTCGTCGGTGAACTCGCCTTCCACGAGCAGATCTTGACCGTCCGCCAACTCGCCGTCCGGTTCGGCGGTGCACCAGCCGTCCCCGTGGCCGAGCCGGGACCGCAGCTGAGGATGCGCGGCCACGACGGCACGCAGCGCCGCACGCAGCGCACCGGTGCCCGGGCCCGGGTCCGCACCCGCCGTGGACGCCGAAGCCCCCACCTCGATCACCATCGCCTCGTACCGCTGCTCCCCCTCCCGTGCGAGAGCCGCACGCTGGGCGGGAGTCAGCGGCCGGTCGACCGGCGGGGGCGGCTCGGTGAGGCGGTCGGCGATGCTGCCCGCGACGAACGCGAGGGGCGCGCCGGCCGCTCCCTGCGGCACGGAGAACCGCAGGGTGTGGTGGTCCGGCCCGTGCCGCAGCAGCCGGTGCCGCCAGCCGGGCCGGTCCGGGTCACCGGCACTCAGCTCGCCCAACAGCCGCTCCAGCGCGGCCTCGTCGAGCGGTCCGCGCAGTTCGAGACACGGCGGGGGGCCGGGGTCGACGACCACGGAGACCGGCGCCTGCGGGAAGCGGTGAGCCGTCATGATGCCCCGGGGGCGCCCGCGACCGCCCGGACCGAGCCGTACTGCCTCTCCCCCATCACGGCCTCCTGCCCTGCCTGCGTGCACAACGGTCGAGATGAGCACGCTAGTGGCAGTCGCGCCCGAAGTCCGTTTTCCCGAGCGGGTATGCAGTGGGGTCCGAGCGGGGCCCGAGAGCGCAGGCCGGCGGCTCTCATCGGAGGACGGCGCGGAGGGCGAGGACCGCTCTGCGCGCGTCCGAGGGGTCAGACCGGCAAGTGCCAGGTCGGCCGGCGGCCCGCACTCAACGCCCCGGGTGCGGGCCGTCGGTATTCTCGCCTGGGAGGAGGCCCCCGCGCTCTTCGTGTGCGGCCCGGGTTGCTCGCCAGTCGGCTGATGGAGATGCGGCACGTGGAGGAAGCCTGCCAGGAGTGGGGCCGGTTCCTGGACGACTACACCGGCATCAGCAGCGCGCGGGGTGACGAGCACCTCGCCATCCTGCGAGCGTCCATCCGGCCCTATGCCTCGCTGGCGGTCGTGCGGGCGCTGGACGTGCGGGCCCGCGAGGTGGCCCGTCTGAAGGCTGCCTGACGCCGGCGCGCCACCGGGCAGCCCGCTGGACACCGCAGCCGGACAACCCGCTCGAGCAGAGGTGTCACCGTCTCTCGCCCGTGGCTCCCCTGCCGCCCGCCGAGGTCGTCGGAGTCAGCATGCGGACGGCACTCTCCGCATGCTGCCGGGCGAGGGTGAGCAGGGTCAGGCTGTTGCGGCCGAGCGTCGCCCGCACCTGCCGGCGGGCGTCGGCGAGGTCGGCGCCGGGGCCGAGCACCGCGGTGATGTCCTGTTCGCGCAGCACCACGGTCTGCTTCGAGGTGATGGTCGTTCCCGTCTCGTCCGGGACGACGGACCACTCGCCGGTGTGTGCCGCCAGCAGCGGGAGGGTCTCGGTCTGCTTGTAAACGATGCGGCCCGCGTGCGGGAAGCAGATCCGTACCGCCGCGGTGGTGTGCGAGCCGTTCTCGGTCAGCCGCTCCAGCGTCAGGCGCTGCACTCCGGGCGCCTCTTCGGCGAAGGCGACCCGGGCGACGTCCGGCACCAGTTCGGGCCAGTCCCCGGCACGGTACAGGAAGTCGTAGGCCAGCTCGGCCGGGCCGTGCACGCGGATCGAGTCCTCGAAGGACAGCACCAGGTCGTCCAGGCGTGTCCACCGCTCGGCGAAGCTCTTCAGCTGGGTGAGCTGCGCCCGGATGTCCAGGCCGGCGGCCTGCTCCACCCATTGCGTGTCGGGCAGGTCGTCGAGGCCGTAGCGCAGCTCCAGCTCGGTGTCGTGCGGGCCTTCGGGGCGTACGCTCAGCACGCCGCGCACCGAGTCCAGCGGGGACCCCGGCAGCTTCTGCCTGAACTCCAGGCGGCGCTCCACCTGGTCCAGGTGGCGCCACGAGATCCACGACTTGACCTGCCCGCCCACGAGGGACCACATCCGTAGGCGTTCCCGTTCGCCGTCGGACTCCAGGCACTCCACATGGACGCTCTGCGAGCAGTAGAGCGGCAGCTTCGCCGCATCGGCGAGCACCGCGTAGACCACCCCAGCGGGCGCGGACACATGAACGTGATACGTCGCCCTGTCGACACGCTCACCAGTCATCTGAACACCTCTCTGTGCACATTGCGCCGTCCGGACCGCGGGGGCGGCCCGGACGGCGGAATGAGAAAACCCGGATCCGGTGGCTCCGGAACGCGGGATCAACCGACCACCGCGGGCTCCTTGGCGAGGCGGTGGGCGACGCGGCAGGCCCGGCCCAGGAGCCGGGGCAGTTCGCGGCCGCCGCGTACGAAGAAGTGGCGCCCGGGGACGGTGCGCGACCAGACCGGTCCGTCGGTCCACTGGCGCCAGCCGTCGGCCGACGAGGGCGGGGCGAGCCGGTTGTCCTGCGAGTCGACGACGAGCAGCGGGGTGGTGAGCGGGCCGGCCGGGAAGGGCCTGCGGGCGGCCGCGTGCAGATCCTGGGCCAGCTCCAGGTCGGCACGGAGCACCGGCAGCATGGCCCGCAGCCAGATCCCCTCGTCGCTGCCGGCCGGTACGGCGCCCTTGCCGCTCAGGACGTGCAGCAGCTCGGCGTCGGTGGCCCGGCGGGCGTCCACCGGCTCGGCGGGCAGGCGCGGCGCCGACCACGCGCCGACGGCGAGCAGGGCCGGGCCCGGCAGGCCGGCCTCGTGCAGGGCCCGCGCCACGGTGAGCGCGGCCATCGCACCGAGGCCGTGCCCGTACAGCACGTACGGGCCGGGGTGCGGTCCGGTGAACAGTGGCAGTACGTCGGCGAGCAGCGCCTCGTGCGTGGTCACCCGGGGTTCGGCGCGCCGCAGGTCACTGCCCGGCAGGAGGACCGGGACGGGCTCCACGCGGGCTCCGACGTGGGCCTTCCAGCCGTCGAAGACGGAGGCGCCTTCAGCGGAATGCGCGAAACAGTACAGCCGCACGGGCTGGTCGTCCGACATGGCTCCTCCTCTACGTCCACCCGGCCACACGGGTGGATTTCGAGGATCGCGGCAAGGTCTCGAGCGACGCTCAAGAACGAGCTGAGGCCGCGTATTTCAGGACGCCGAACGGTCTCGGGGTCCTAGGCCGCGTAGCGGTCGAAAGTGGAGCCGCGGCGCGGACCGGCCATCACGTCGAGTTCCGGATCGACGGAAAGCATGGCCTGGTGCAGGCGCTGCAACTGCGGCGAGGGTTCCACGCCCAGCTCCTCTATGAGGCCCTCGCGCAGCTTGCGGTACACGTTCAGGGCGGAGGCCTGCCGGCCGGACCGGTACAGGGCCAGCATGGCCTGTGCGTGCAGCCCCTCGTGCTGGGGGTGACGGGCGATCAGGTCGGTAAGTTCGGCGATCAGTTCCGCGTGCCGGCCGAGCCGCAGATCGGCGTCGATCCGCCGTTCCACGGTCACCAGCCGGGATTCCTCCAGCCGCGTGACTTCGATTTCCAGCACCGGGCCGAGTCGTACGTCCACCAGCGCGGTCCCCTGCCACAGCGCGAGAGCCTGCCGGAAACAGCGGGCGGCCCGTTCGTCCTCGCCCTCCTCGAAAGCCTCCTGGCCCTCCGAGACGAGGCGCTCGTAGGTGTGCACGTCCACGCACTCCGGCGGGATCTGCAGCAGATAGCCACCGTGCCGGGTGGCCAGAACGTTCTTCGCGGCACCGGGCGCGTCGGGCCCCATCGCGGTGCCGAGGCAGCGGCGCAACTGCATGATGTACGTCTGCAGCGTGGTCATCGCGCTCTGCGGCAGTTCCGTCCCCCAGATCTCCTCCATCAGCGTCGACACCGGTACGACGCGGCCCGGATAGAGGGCGAGCAGGGCGAGAACCTGGCGGGGCTTCCCGGCGGTGGGGACGATCGAGTCCCCGTTCACGGCGGCACACAGCGGACCCAAAACCTGAATCTCCATGGTTCCCTCCGTTCGTCGTCGGGCACTCCCGATGGCGGAAAGTCGTCGGCGAACCTGCACGCTAGCCGCACCCGCACCGGAGGCATCGGTTCCTTCAGTGGCATTTGAGCAATCCTCAAAGAAGGACGGCAGCAATACGTATTCGGGAAACACAGAAGAAATCGCCGAGAACGCGTCCGAAATGAACGCACCGACGATGGGGATATCGAACTGCCGGCGATGGCGGGGGTCAGACGGTCGGTTGCACCAGGCGGTCTCCGTCGTCGTCCGCGATCTCGTCGAGCACGTCCTCGGGTCCGGCCGCGAGGATCTGCCGCTGTATCCGCCGCAGATCGACCGACGGCTCGAGCCCCAGCTCCCGTACGAGGGTGGTCCGCAGGCGCTGATAGGTCTCCAGCGCCTCGCTGCGCCGCCCGGAGCGGTGCAGGGCCAGCATGTACTGGCCGCGCAGGGTCTCGTGGGTCGGGTAGCGGCCGACGAGGACGGTGAGTTCGGCGAGCAGGTCGCGGTGCCGGCCGAGCCGCAGGTCCGCCTCGATGCGCCGGTCGAGGGCGCACAGCCGGGTCTCCTCGAGCCGCTTGGCCTCGGTACGCAGCTGCTCCCCGGCCTGTACGTCGGCGAAGGCCGGCCCGGTCCACAGCGCGAGGGCCTCGCGCAACCGCCCTGCCGCGCCCTGGAAGTCCCCGGCGTCCATGGCCTGGTAGCCGAGCTCCGTGAGCCGCTCGAACTCCCTGACGTCGCTGGTGCCGCCGCCGCTGTGCAGGAGATAGCCGCCCTGCACGGTGACGAGGACGTCCTTGGCCGTACGCCGCGGCTCCTCGCCGCCCTCTGCCCCTTGCTCCAGGGCGCCGGAGATGAGGTCGCGCAGCTGGAGCACATAGGTCTGCAGGGTGGTACGGGCGCTGCGCGGCGGCGTGCCGCCCCACAGCTCCTCGGTGAGCGTCGCCACGGAGACCACCTGGTCGGCGCGGAGCGCGAGCAGGGCGAGCACCTGGCGCGGCTTCGGCGCGGTGGGCGTCACGCAGACGCCGTTCTCCCTGACGTCCAAGGCGCCCAGCACCTCGATGTTCACGGGGTCTCCCCTGTCTCATGCCCGAGCTGCCTCAGGCCGATCAAACCAAACCGCACAGCCCGTATTTATTAGGTCCAGAGTCAGGAATACCACAGCCCCGGCAGAGCCACAACCCAGCATCACCGCACCGGAGTTCGAGTGAATCGCTAGCCGTCCTGGACGACATCCCGAGCGCCGACGAGCGGACCACCACCGAACGGCACACGAACGCGCCACGCGGATCCGGCAACGGAAGCCGGTGTCCGCTACCGCTCGGGCTGCGCCAGCCACGGCTGCGCGCGCGGGGGTACGACCCCCGGCGTCCGCGAGCCGGAGGACACCAGCGAGCCCAGCTCGCGCCGGTCGGTGAGCAACGGCAGCAGCAACTCCCAGACCCTGGTGACGCTCTGCCGGGACAGCCAGGAGGCGTCCTCGACGCCGAGCACCTCCAGACCCACGGTCACCGCGACGACGACCCGGGCGGCGTCCTTCCAGGAAACCCCCTCGGCGAGCGCCCCGGCCCGCTGGGCCCGGAGCAGACTGTCCTCCACCCAGTGCTGCCACTCCCGGCGCAGCGGGGACTCCGTACGACGCGCGATGTCACCTGCGAGTTCGAAGCCGGCCCGGACCACGACGTCCTCGGCCAGGGCGCCGATCAGCGCGTGCATGGCGTCCACCACGGACTGCAGGGAGTCGCCCTGCCGGGTCCGCGCCGCCTCGGTCAGCCGCCGTACGGTCGCGGCGGCCTCCGCCTCGACCGCCTCGGCGAGCATCCCCTTGTTGGCGAAGTGGAAGTGCAACGCCCCGTTGCTGACACCGGCGCGTGCGCTGATGGCGCCCAACGACGCGGGAACGAAGCCCATCTCCGCGAACACCTCGGCCGCCGCATGGATCAGCGAACGCCGCGTGCGCGCGGCTCGCTCCTGTTTGACCATGTGCCGCCTCCTGGACACCGGGACATCGAAAGTCGGCAAGACACCGACACTCAGGCCCCTTGCAACGCACACCTATATCGCGAGGGTGCCGTGCCGGCAGAACCGCGGTTCTGTCGGCACGGCTGTGCAGGGGCCGTCCGCACAGACTAACAAACCGCACAGGCGGTTTCATATAGGGGAGGCCAAACACAGCTGGTCAATGACTGAGGGGCCGCCCGTGGGCGGCCCCTCAGTTGGTCCTCACAACACCGTTGCCTACGGCGCTACTTCACCGGTTCGGGTTCCGGCGCGGTGTCGGTCTCGGTCTCGCCCGCCGGGTCGAGGGGGGTCTTCACGGAGTCCAGCAGCAGTTGGGCCACGTCC
>NZ_LGDV01000263.1 GCF_001280015.1 Streptomyces sp. MMG1121 | reverse complement strand
CACCCCGGCGGAGCCGACTGCGCCTGCGCGGGCGACCCCGCCCCGCTCGCCGACCGCCCCGACGCCACGGTCGTCCGGCACCACGACACGGTCGCGAAGGCCCACGCCCCCGGTACCGGCCCCGCCGAGCTGACGCTCCGCCTCGCCACGGCCGCCCGCCTCCCGGACGTCCTCCTGCCCCCGCTCGTCCCGGCCCCCACCTCCCTGCACGACCGCCTGGTGACGTTCTGGCCCTACGGCACCCCCGTGGACCCCGACGACCCGGACGCCGCCCCCTGGGAAGCCACCGCCGTCCTCCTGGCCCGCCTGCACCGCACGCCCCCGCCCGACGGCCTGCCCCCGATGCGCGGCCCCGCCAAGGCCGCCCGGGCCGTCGGCAGACTCCACGCGGCGCTGCGTGACACGGCCCGCAAGGCCGCACCTGCCGAAGCCACAGGTCGCGAAACAGCCGACCCCGAAGCCGCCGGCCCCATCCTGAACGCCTGGGCCGCCCTGCCCGCCTGGGCCCGGGCCGAGGCCCCCATGCCCGGACCGGCCGCCCTCTGCCACGGCGATCTGCACCTCGGCCAGCTCGTCCGCCACCCCGCGCCGGACGGTCCCTGGCGGCTGATCGACGTGGACGACCTGGGAACCGGCGCCCCGGCCTGGGACCTCGCGCGCCCCGCCGCCTGGTACGCCTGCGGACTCCTGCCGCCCGACGAGTGGGCCCGTTTCCTCGGCGCGTACCAGCGGGCCGGCGGCCCGGCCGTACCGGCGACGGGCGATCCCTGGCCCGCCCTGGACGTCCCGGCCCGTGCGCTCACCGTGCAGACGGCCGCCCTGGCCCTCACCAAGGCGCTCGCGGCGGACCGCCCGCTGGACGAGGCGGAGCGGGCCCTGGTCGACGCCTGTGCCCGAATGGCGTCGATCCCTCGTCAGTTGACGCCCGGATCCGTGAACTAGGCTGCAACCGCCCGGGGCCGCACGGAGTCTGTCCTGGGGAAACACCAAGCAGGATCGACCGGCGAGGAGTTGAGCCGACGATGCAGTGTCCGAAGTGCCATGCGCCGATGCACACCTACAACCGCAACGGCGTCCAGATCGAGCAGTGCAGCGGCTGCCGCGGCATCTTCCTCGACTACGGCGAGCTGGAGGCGCTGACCCGGGTGGAGTCCCAGTGGTCCCAGCCCGCGCCGCCCCCGCCCGTCCCGCAGGGGTACCCGGCCCCGCCCGCGCCCGCCTGGGGCGCTCCGCACGGCGGCCACCACGACAGTCACCACGGCGGTCACGGTCACTACGGCGGCCACCACCGCCACAAGAGCTTCGGCCACATGCTGTTCTCCAGCTGAGCACGAGCCCACGAAGAAGCCCCCGGCCGTACGAGACGGCCGGGGGCTTTCCGGTGCGTGGACGATACTGGGATTGAACCAGTGACCTCTTCCGTGTCAGGGAAGCGCTCTCCCGCTGAGCTAATCGTCCGCGGGCTGTGACGTGGAAGTCACAGTCGGTGCGCGATACTGGGATTGAACCAGTGACCTCTTCCGTGTCAGGGAAGCGCTCTCCCGCTGAGCTAATCGCGCGGGTGGGGATCTTCGAGAAGACCCGTGGATCTTACGAGAAGATCCAGTGGACGATACTGGGATTGAACCAGTGACCTCTTCCGTGTCAGGGAAGCGCTCTCCCGCTGAGCTAATCGTCCTTGGAGGTGGAGACGGGATTTGAACCCGTGTAGACGGCTTTGCAGGCCGTTGCCTCGCCTCTCGGCCACTCCACCAGGAGTGTAGGGGATCGGGATGACCCCTTCTTCCTTCGAGCGGACGACGAGGCTCGAACTCGCGACCTCAACCTTGGCAAGGTTGCGCTCTACCAACTGAGCTACGTCCGCTTGTCGTTTCGGTCCGCTTCCGCGTCCCGGCGACGTGTTGAACTCTAGCGGATTCCCGGGCCAGTACAAAAACGCGTTTGCCCAGCGTGCTGCGGTGGACCCGGCGGACGACGTGGTCAGGGCCCCCTCGAGGACATCCCGGAGCCACCTTTCGGACATCAGCCCTAGACTCGATCGCGTGCTTCACCACCCTTCCCGGCTCCCCGCCCTGGCCCGTTTCGGCGACCGTGTCGCCACCGGTCTCGTGGACGTCACCAGTGATCCGGCCGCCCTGGACTCCGCCGGCTTCTGGGCCGTCTGCGCGGACTACGAGGGCCGTCTGACCTGCGCCCGTTTCGCGGACGTAGGTGAGGAGCCGGTGCCCGCCCCGGCGCCGGGCGGCTGGCGGGGCCCGGCGCTGGGGGAGTGGACCTCCTCCCTGGACCACCGCGCGTACACGGCGGCCGTCCAACGGATCCGCGAGTACGTCGCGGCCGGCGACGTCTACCAGGCCAACCTCTGCCGGGTGCTCAGCGCATCCGTGGCCCCCGACGCCGACGTGGACGCCCTGACCGCCCTGCTCGCCCGCGGCAACCCGGCGCCGTACGCCGGGACGATCCGGCTGCCGGAGCACGGCGTGGAGATCGCCACCGCCTCGCCGGAGCTGTTCCTGCGCCGGCAGGGCCGGGTCGTCGAGTCGGGGCCGATCAAGGGCACCGCACGCACGGAGGCGGACCTGCTGGAGAAGGACTACGCCGAGAACGTGATGATCGTGGACCTGGTCCGCAACGACATCGGGCGTGTCTGCACCACCGGCAGCGTGACCGTCCCCGACCTGTGCGCCGTGGAGAAGCACCCCGGCCTGGTCCACCTGGTCTCCACGGTCCGGGGTGAGCTGCGCGACGGAGCCGGCTGGCCGGACCTGCTCGCGGCCGCCTTCCCGCCCGGCTCGGTGACGGGCGCGCCGAAGTCGAGCGCCCTGAGGATCATCGAGGAGCTGGAGACCGCCCCGCGCGGGCCGTACTGCGGCGGGATCGGCTGGGTCGACGCCGACCGGGGCCTGGGCGAGCTGGCCGTCGGCATCCGCACCTTCTGGATCGACCGGCCCGACGACGCCACGGCACTGCTGCGTTTCGGTGCCGGTGCCGGCATCACCTGGGGATCGGACCCCGAGGGGGAGTGGCGGGAGACCGAGCTGAAGGCGTCCCGGCTGCTCGCGGTAGCGTCGGGGGCGTACGAGGCGAGCGGAGGGGTGTGCGCATGAGGATCTGGCTGGACGGCGGGCTGCGGGACGTGGAGTCCGCCCGTGTCTCCGTCTTCGACCACGGGCTGACCGTCGGCGACGGCGTCTTCGAGACGCTGAAGGCGACCGACGGGAAGCCGTTCGCGCTCACCCGGCACCTCGACCGGCTGACCCGCTCGGCCCGGGGCCTCGGCCTGCCCGACCCCGACCACGACGAGGTCCGCGAGGCCTGCGCGGCCGTCCTGGAGGCCAATCCGATGCCGCTCGGCCGGCTGCGGATCACCTACACCGGCGGCCACGGTCCGCTCGGCTCGGACCGCGGCGAGCACGGACCGACCCTCGTGGTCGCCCTCGGCGTGACCGCGCGTCGCCCGGACGGCACGGCTGTGATCACCGTCCCGTGGACCCGCAACGAACGCGGTGCCCTGACCGGCCTGAAGACCACCTCGTACGCCGAGAACGTCGTCGCCCTGGCCCGCGCTCACGAACACGGCGCGTCCGAGGCGCTGTTCGGCAACACGGTCGGACAGCTCTGCGAGGGCACCGGGTCCAACGTCTTCGTCGTCCTGGACGGTGAGATCCACACCCCGCCGGTCGCCTCCGGCTGCCTCCCCGGCATCACCCGCGCGCTGGCGGTCGAGTGGACGGGCGCCAAGGAGACCGACCTGCCGCTGGACGTCCTCCGGCGCGCCGACGAGATCTTCCTGACCTCCACCCTGCGCGACATCCAGGCCGTGCACCGTGTCGACGACCGCGAACTGCCCGCCACCCCGGGCCCGGTGACCGCCAAGGCGATGCGGATCTTCGACGAGCGGTCCGGGGCGGACCTGGACCCCTGAGCCGGGCGCGGGTCTCGGCCCCGCTCGGGAAACGGGCTGACTCGATGGTCGGCTGTGGGTAGAACACCGGTGATGACCACGACCCTGCGGCCGGTCGAGCCGCTTCAGCAGCACACCGACGGCACCCGTTCCCGCCGCTATCAGGTGTGCGTGAACAGCCGTCCCGTCGGTGAGATCCACCTCGGCACCTCGCCGGCGCTGGGCGAGTCGGTGGCGCGCGTCGTCGACCTGTGGATCGCCGAGCCCGACCGGCGGCGCGGCCGGGGCACGGTGGCCGCGCTCGCCGCCGAGGAGGTGGTGCGCGGCTGGGGCTGCACACAGATCGAGATCCACGTCCCCGCCTCGGCGGACCCGGCGCTGAGGCTGTTCGGCACGCTCGGCTACACCCTGCGCAACCGCGGCATGGAGAAGCGCCTCGGCACCGCCCCGCCCGAGCTGCCGCCGGGCAGCGGCGCACGGCCCATGACGGAGGCCGAGTTCGAGGCGTGGCTGGAGTACGAGAGCGAGCGGTACGCGCGGTCCTGGATCGAGCGGGGCCTGTCCGAGGCCGCCGCCCGCGCCAAGGCGGAGAACGACCACGAGCAGCGGCTGCCGCACGGGCTCGCGACCGACGGCATGGTGTTCAGCGTCCTGGAGCACGAAGGGGCCAGGGTGGGCATCCTGTGGCTGGCGCTCCTGGACGACGAGGCGTACGTGTTCGACGTCGAGACCGACGCGGCCCGCCGCGGCCGGGGACACGGCCGGACGCTCATGCTGCTGGCGGAGCGCCAGGCCATCGAGGCCGGCCGGCCGGTCCTCGGCCTCAACGTGTTCGCGGGGAACGGACCGGCGGAGCGGCTGTACGAGTCGCTCGGCTACGAGACGAGGACCCACTGCCTCGCCAAGCCCCTGCTGTAGGACCTGCCGGGGCCCGGACCTTAAGCCTGCTGCTCGCCCAGCAGCCGGTCGGCGATCTCCTCGACGCGCTCGCGCAGGCCCTCCTGGCTCTTGCCGCCGTCGAGGCGTTCGCCGCCGATGACGTACGTCGGGGTGCCGCTCACCCCGATCGCCTTGCCCTCGGCCTGGTCGGCGTCCACGATCAGGATGTGCCGGCCGTCGATCAGCGCGGTGTCGAACTCCTCGGCGTCCAGCCCGAGTTCACGGGCCACCTCGACCAGGAAGGGTTCTCCCTTACGGTCCAGCTCCTCGACCCGCCCGAGCACGGCCTCCACGTACGGCCAGCCCTTGCCCTGTTCCAGCGCTTCCTCCACGGCCTGGGCGGCGGCGAAGGAGTGCTTGTGCTTCTCCAGCGGGAAGTGCCGCAGCCGCAGCTCCAGCCGGTCGCCGTAGCGGGCGCGCAGGGCGCGGATGTCGTCCAGGGCCGTGCGGCAGTCGGGGCACTGCAGCTCGCACCAGACGTCCAGAACGGGGGCGCCGGCGCGTGCGGGGGAGGAGTCGCTCATGCCGCCCAGTCTTCCAGGCCGGACCCGGCCGACCCAATCGGGACGGTACGGCGGCTCCGCCGGGCCCGCACGGCACTCCAGGAGGAGGCGACCCGGAGATGTCCCTGATGTCCGCCGGGGGCATGGCATCGCGGGGACCGGGCGGTGCAGGATGGAGGGGACGAAGCGCGCCTCGCCGGTGCGCCGCGTCCGGCGCGCACCCCGCGTTCCGCCTTCCGCCCGACCGAGCCCGCCAGGAGGACCGGATGATTGCCGAGACCGTCTGTTCCGCCGTCTCCGCGGCGGGCCTGGGCATCGCCGTCGTCACGGCCTACCGCAAGCGTTTCCTGGCAGCGGCCCGCATCGCGGCGTACTCGCTGGTGCCGGTCGGTCTGGTGATGACCGGGGTCGTCGGCTGGGTCGCCGACACCGCCTTCCACCCCACCGCCTGGGCGGGCTTCGGGGTGCTGGGCGCGGCCTGGCTCCTCTTCGCGGGCACGCGTGCGATCGAGCGCCGGCGCGGCGGCACCCGCGAAGAGCGCAGAGCGGCACGTGGCGGCGGGACCGACGCCGTGGCCCCGACGGCCTCGGCGCCCTCACTGGGCCCGGGGACCCGGTCGGCGACCGGATCGGCCACCGCCCCGCGGACCACCGGCTCCTCCGAGGACTTCAGCGACATCGAGGCCATCCTCAAGAAGCACGGCATATGACGGCCGCATGACGGGTGCGACGGCATAAGGGCACGTCGGGCCGCCCGGACCGAAACGACACAGTGCGTCATGGGCGCGTCCGGATCCGTTCACAACCCGAAGCAAGTCGGACGGGACGGCGCCAAATACGGCAACTCCCGCATATCGATGGCATGTAGATCGCGTGCGCTGCCTCTCCTGCGCGATGATCTCCAGCGAGATGCTGGACACGACACAGAGCGAGGCCGCGCCGCCGAAGGACGAGCCGCGCGGATGCCTCTTCGCCCTATCCCAGCCACCGCTGATGATCTTCCTTGCGGTGATCGGGTGTCTGCTCCTCATGGCTGCGCTGCACGACCTGCTGTTGCTGTGAGCCGTACACGTCCGTCCCGGCGCCACCCGCCGGGACCGACGTCGCCCCCGGACGAGCCGAGCGTCGCGCGTGCGCGCGGGGATCCCCGGTGCCGCGCGGTCAGCCCGTCGCTTCCTTGCGCCGGGCCCGGTAGGCGGCCACGTGCAGCCGGTTTCCGCAGGTGCGGCTGTCGCAGTAGCGGCGCGAGCGGTTGCGGGACAGGTCGACGAAGGCGTGCCGGCAGTCCGGTGCCTCACAGCGCCGCAGCCGTTCCTGCTCCCCGGCCACCACGAAGAAGGCGAGCGCCATACCGCAGTCGGCTGCGAGATGGTCGGCCACGGAGGCTCCGGGCGCGAAGTAGTGCACATGCCAGTCGTAGCCGTCGTGGTCCGTCAGGCGCGGGGTGGTGCCGGCCGCGGCGACCAGCTCGTTGATCAACCCGGCGGCGGACCGGGGGTCCGGAGCCGCGAAGATCGCCGCGAAACGCCCCCGGATCCTGCGCACCGCCGAGAGGTCGAACTCCGTCAGCACTCCGACATCGCTGATTTCGTGCTTTCGTACGAAATCAGCGAGGGCTGGGAGGTCGGCCAGCCCGTCCGCCGCCGCGCCGTCCTCCGGCGCGGTGTTCACCAGATCGACCACGGTGTCGAGGGCACACCGGGTGTCGTGGGTGATCAGCACGTTTCGCTCCCTGGCCTGTGGGTCGGGCGACGCCCGCCGATGCTGGCCGATGGTAGCGACATCCGCGCCCGGCGTACCGGCCTCTGTCCGACTCCGGTGTGCCGGGAGAACGCCTCCGCGCTCCACGAGGTTCCCCGACCCCCTTCCGCGTTCCGTCCTCCACCCGTCCTCCGCCCGCCCTCCGGCAGGGCGAGGGCCGGACGGGCACAGGCCGACGCCGCCCCGTGAACGCTCACGGTGACGGCGCCGGGCTGTGCCGTATGCGGTTGTCTTGGCCCGAGCCGTCTCCCCGAGTGGACGGCGCCGGGCTGCTCTCAGGGCCGCTGCCTAGCTTTCCGCCAGGATGTGCGACAGCTCCTGATCCAGGTCGAAGTGCCGGTGTTCCGTGCCGGGGGGCACGGCGGCGTCGGTTCGCTTCAGGAAGGACTCCAGGGCCCGCGCCGGGGCCTCGAGGAGGGCCTCCCCCTCCGGGGAGCTGAGGGCGATGCACACGACGCCCTGGCCATGACTGCGCGATGGCCAGACGCGGACGTCGCCGGTGCCGGTGGGCCGGTGCAGCCCCTCGGCGAGGAGGTCGCGGGCGAACACCCACTCGACGGTTTCCTCGGCTCCTGTGTGGAAGGTGGCGTGCACGGCGTAGGGGTCGGCCGTGTCGTACCGCAGGCCTGCGGGGACAGGCAGGGAGGACTCGCTCGACACAACGAGGCGCAGGTGCAGCTCGCAGCTGACCGTGGTGTTCATAAGCGCCAGGGCCTTTCGCTCAGTGTGCGCTCGGGGATTCGCACGTCGGCGAAATCGACATGCCACCTACGGTGCCGTTGTAAACCCCTCTGAGGGTTTTGCGTGTCTTTACGTAACTCTTCCGGCCGAGAACTCGTACCGGATCTACGACCATTTCAGTGACTGGATTCACTCCGGTAGGGTTTGTCTGTATGAATACGGGGAGTGACGAACCGGGCGAGGTCGCCGTGGCGGCGGACGAGGCGCGCACCGACCGGCGGACGACGGGCCAGGACGCCGGACCGGAGGCCGGGGACGGGCTCGGCTCCCGGGCGCCTGAATTCGTCAAGGCCCGCCGGGTCCTGCACCTGAGCTGGCAGGTCGGCGTCTTCGTGGTGGGCCTCGCGGTCGTCGTCGCCGGCATCGTCATGCTGCCGCTGCCGGGACCCGGCTGGGTGGTGATCTTCGGCGGCATGGCGATCTGGGCGACCGAGTTCGTCTGGGCCCAGCTCGTGCTCCGCTGGACCAAACGCAAGGTCACCGAGGCGGCCCAGCGGGCCCTCGACCCCAAGGTGCGCCGGCGCAACATCACGTTGACCGCGATCGGGCTCGTGATCGTGGCCGTGCTGGTCGGGATCTACCTGTGGAAGTTCGGCCTTGTCATGCCGTGGAAGATCAAGGACCAGTGAGCCACCTCCGTCGCTCCGGGCGCACGCCAACCCGCCCCCGGTCGGAGGCACCCCCTGACATGGGGTAATGTTCTTCCCGTGCCCGGGCGATTAGCTCAGTGGGAGAGCGCTTCGTTCACACCGAAGAGGTCACTGGTTCGAACCCAGTATCGCCCACCCGGACCAACGGCCCATCTGCGAGACAGCAGGTGGGCCGTTGGCGTATGCGCGCCCGTGCCCGGCGGAGGGGCGAGGCGAGGGGGAGGGGCGGTGGCCGCGGGCGGTGGCCGCGGAGGGGCGTTTTGCCGAACCGGCAACAAGGCTCGTGCGTGGCGGGCGGCCCACAGGACGATCGAGACAGGCGCCATGATCGTCGGCCCGGCGATCAGCGGCATTTCCTTGACCGGCTCGGCGATCACCGGCTCGGCGGGTGCGCGGTGCGGCGGGTGCGCGGTGCGCGGCCGTCGACTCGGCATCCCGCGGCCCGGCGGTCACCGACTCGGCGGCCACCGGCTCAGCGGCCGCGGGAGGCGCCACAGCCGTCTCCGTCCACGTCACCCACCCCAACCCCCTGGAGCCCCCATGCACCAGCTGCCCGCCCCCGACCTCACCCACCGCCTGGTCCCCTCGCCGGCGGGTCGCGTTCACCTCGTGGAGCAGGGGCACGGCCCGCTGGTGCTCCTGGTGCACGGATTCCCGGAGTCCTGGTACTCCTGGCGCCACCAGTTGCCGGTCCTGGCCGCCGCCGGCTACCGAGCCGTAGCCGTCGACGTCCGGGGTTACGGCCGTTCCTCCAGGCCCGCGGCCGTGGACGCGTACCGGATGCTCGACCTGGTCGCGGACAACGTCGCCGTGGTGGAGGCCCTGGGGGAGGAGTCCGCGGTGGTCGTCGGGCATGACTGGGGCGCGACGATCGCCGCCACGTCAGCCCTGACCAGGCCGGATGTGTTCCGCGCCGTGGGCCTGCTGGGCGTGCCGTACACCCCGCCCGGCGGCCCGCGCCCCAGCGAGGTCTTCGCGCGACTGGGCGGCAGCGGTGGCGACGACGACAGCGGTTCGGCCGGTGAGGGCAGCGGCGGCAGTGGAGACGCGCAGCTCGGTGCCGAGCCCGAGGAGTCCTCGGTGCCCGAAGAGTCCTCGGTGCCCGAGGAGTTCTACGTCTCGTACTTCCAGCGGCCCGGCCGGGCCGAGTCGGAGATCGAGCCCGACGTCCGTGGCTGGCTCGCGGGCTTCTACGCGGCGCTGTCGGCGGACACCATGCCCGAACCCGGCGCCCCCGACCCGCACTTCGTCGGCCGGGGCGGCACCCTGCGCGAACGCTTCCCCGCGGGCCCGCCTCCTGCCTGGCTGGGCGAGTACGACCTGGACGTCCTGGCCGGGGAGTTCGAGCGGACGGGCCTGACCGGGGCGCTGAACCGTTACCGGAACATGGACCGGGACTGGGCCGACCTGGCCGGTTACGCGGGCGCTCCGATCACGCAGCCGTCGCTGTTCATCGGCGGTGCCCTGGACGCCTCGCTCGCCTGGCTGGCGGACGCGGTCACGGCGTACCCCGAGACCCTGCCCGGCCTCCTCGGCTCGCACATCCTCGGCGGCTGCGGCCACTTCGTCCAGCAGGAGCGCCCCGAGGAGACGAACCGCATCCTGCTCGACTGGCTTGCTGCCCTGCCCGGCTGAGCCCCATCAACGGAACCCCACCGAACCCCGCCCGCCGACGCCTAGCCGTCCGCCCCGGCCGTTCCCCGCCGGCCCGGGGCCGGGCCTCCCGAACGCCGCCCACCAGCGCCTGGGCTCCCCGGCCGTAGCCCGCCGGCCCGGGGCCGCCGCCTCCACTCCGAATCCCGCCC
>NZ_LGDV01000262.1 GCF_001280015.1 Streptomyces sp. MMG1121 | reverse complement strand
GGACGGCCGGTCACGCCCGCTTCGTCCTCGAAGCAGATGAACGCACCGGTCACCGCCCGGAGGGTTTTACCTCCTGCCAGGTCACCTCCCGCCATGAGGCCGAGCTCGGCGCCGGGGTCACCGGGCTCACCGAGGGCGACGCGGTCGCCGTGTACGGCCCCTGGGGCTGCGGCACGTGCCTGAAGTGCGCCGAGGGCAAGGAGAACTACTGTCCGCGCGCCGGGGAACTCGGCATCCGGCCGCCCGGGCTCGGCGCTCCGGGCTCGATGGCCGAGTACATGCTGGTCGACGACCCCCGGCACCTGGTGCCGCTGAACGGTTTCGACCCGGTCGCCGCCGTCCCGATGACCGATGCGGGCCTCACCCCGTACCACGCGATCAAGCGGGCGCTGCCCAAGCTGGTGCCCGGCTCGACCGCGGTGGTCATCGGCGCCGGCGGGCTCGGCCATGTCGCCGTCCAGCTGCTGCGTGCGCTGACCCCGGCCCGGGTGATCGCCCTCGACGTGAGCGAGGACAAGCTGCGGCTCGCCCGGGAGGTCGGCGCACACGAGGCCGTGCCGTCCGACGCTCAGGCCTCCGAGGCGGTCCGTGACCTCACCGCGGGCCTGGGGGCCGAGGCCGTGTTCGACTTCGTCGGCGCACAGCCCACCGCGACGCTGGCCGCGGCCCTGGTGGCGGTCGAGGGCGAGATCTCGGTCGTCGGCATCGGCGGCGGCGCCGTACCCGTCGGCTTCGGACGGCTTCCCTTCGAGGTCGCGGTGACGTCCCCCTACTGGGCCACCCGTGCCGAGCTGGTGGAGGTGCTGGCCCTGGCCCGGGCCGGCGCCGTGTCGGTGCACACGGAGACGTTCTCGCTGGACGAGGCGCCCCTCGCCTACCGGCGCCTGCACGACGGCACGATCAACGGCCGGGCGGTCGTCCTGCCCCACGGCTAGACCCGGCACACGCGGGGCGCCTTCCGTAGGCTGAGGAGACCGAAGGCTTCGCAGAGAGGGTCCGAGGCTCCTCGGAGAGCTGCCCCGCAGGCAGGAGGCGGTCGTGATCGAACTGGCTGCGGCGTTCGCCGTGGCGGGAGCGGCGAGCAACGCCGTGGGCACCGCCTTCCAGCGCAAGGCGGCGTCCACGTCCCGGCGCGGCGGGATCCGGCTGGTCGCCGAGCTGGCCCGGCAGCCGTTCTGGGTGTTCGGCATGGCCGGTGTCGTGTGCGCCGCGCTGTTCCAGAGCCTGGCCCTCGTCAACGGCCCGCTCGCGCTGGTCCAGCCGCTGTTCATCCTGGAGCTGCCGTTCGCGCTGCTCGTCGCCGCCCCGCTGATGCACAAGCGGATGCCGCACTCGGGCTGGTGGGGCGTGGGCTGCTGCGTGGCGGGCCTCGCCGTCCTGCTCGTCGCGGCCGCTCCGCACGGCGCCGTCGACCACGCGCCGCTCACCCGCTGGATCCCGGCCCTGTCCCTGTGCCTCGGCGGGATGGCGGTGGCCGTCCTGCTGTCCGGCCGGGGCCACGCGCCGGCCCGGCGCGCCGCGCTGCTCGCGGCCGCCTCCGCGACCGGCAACGCCCTGACCGCCGCCCTGCTGAAGTCGGCCAGCGGCACCTTCGCCGATCACGGCTTCGAAGCCTTCCTGCGGTCCTGGCAGACCTACGGCTTCGCACTCACCGGGGTCGCCGCCGTGGTCCTGCTGGAGAACGCGCTCCAGGCCGGTCCGCTGGTCGCCGCGCAGCCGGCGCTCACCATCGGCGACGCGATGGTGAGCCTGGCGCTCGGCATGACTCTTTTCGGGGAGCGGATCCGCACGGGCTGGTGGCTCGTACCGGCAGCGTGCGGGGCCCTGCTGATCATCGCGGGCGTGGTGGTCCTCAGCCGGGCCGTCCAGCGCATCACCACGGTCCCGGTCGCGGCCGAGCAGCGTCGCGCGACGACCTGAGAAGGGTCTCGAAGGGGCACCGGCCTTGGTACCCCCTTTACCCGCCACGCCGAACCAAATACTCATATTTATACGTTTATCCCATCTATGGTGTCAGGTGTTCGGAGTCACGGCTGAGAGGGCGCACAACGCGTCGCGGTGGGACGCGGGTTGGGATGGCGATGAGTGGAATCAGCCGCCGGAGGGTGGCACGTCTCGGCCTCGGCGCCGGCATCGGAGTGGCCGCCGCCTCACTGGCCGGATGCGGAGGAGGCGAGGAAGGGCACAACGGGCCGGGAGCGGAACCCCGGCTGGGGGCGCCCCGGCTGATCGGGGACGGCTCGACGTCGTACACCGGACGGCAGCCCAACCAGCCGCCCCCGCCCACGGCCCTCGAACCCGGCCAGACCCCGCCGCAGTTCGTGGTGTTCTCCTGGGACGGCGCCGGCGAGGTGGGCACCGGTCTGTTCCCGCGCTTCCTGGAGCTCGCCCGGGACCACGACGCGCACATGACGTTCTTCCTGTCCGGCCTGTATCTGCTGCCGGAGGAGAAGAAGCGGCTGTACCGGCCGCCGAACAACCCGGTCGGCGCCTCGGACATCGGCTACCTCACCGACGAGCACCTCAAGAAGACGCTGACGTACGTGCGCGAGGCCTGGCTCGACGGCCACGAGATCGGCACGCATTTCAACGGCCACTTCTGCGAGGGGCCCGGATCGGTGGCCGACTGGACTCCGGCGCAGTGGCGTTCGGAGATCGACCAGGCCCGGTCGTTCGTCAAGTCCTGGCGCACACACACCGGTTGGCGCAGCGAGGCGCCGCTCCCCTTCGACTACGACAAGGAGCTGGCGGGCGGGCGCACCCCGTGCCTGCTCGGGCAGGAGAACCTGCTGCCGGTCGCGCGGGAGCTGGGCTGGCGCTACGACGCGTCCTCGCCGGGCGGGCTGCAGCGCTGGCCGAGAAGGCGCGAAGGAGTCTGGGACCTGCCGCTGCAGAGCATCCCCTTTCCCGGCCACTCCTTCGAAGTGCTGTCCATGGACTACAACATGCTGGCCAACCAGTCCAAGTCCACGACACGGGCGCCGTCGTCCAACTACCCCTACTGGCGCGCCCAGGCGACGCAGGCGTACGTGGCCGGGTTCCAGCGGGCGTACGAGACCAACCGGGCGCCGTTGTTCATCGGCAACCACTTCGAGGAGTGGAACGGCGGCATCTACATGGACGCGGCCGAGGAGGCACTCAAGCACATCGCCGGCCGGGAGGACGTACGGCTGGTCTCCTTCCGGCAGTTCGTCGACTGGCTCGACGCCCAGGATCCGGGGATGCTGGCGCAGCTGCGCCGGCTCCAGGTCGGCGAGAAGCCGGACGGCGGCTGGACGACGTTCCTGAGCCCGGCCAGGGCCGCGGCCGCATAGTCCCCCTCCCCGCCGCGCTGCGCCGGGGCATCCTGAGAACCACGGCCGGCGGCCCGCCGGCGGATCCGCGGATCGTACGGCGCGTGGTCCGGGGGCCCGCCGGACCGGCGCGGTGCGCGATCGCTGCCCGCCCGGAGGAACGTGCTCGTCATCGGCGCGGCCCGGCTGCTGCCGCACGGTGCACGGATCCTGCGGCATGGCGAGTTGCGACCGTGCCACGTACCTCTTCAGCAAACTCCGCGCTCAGGCACGGCTGTTGCGGCCACGAGGCGATGTCGTCCAGGGCCCCGGGAGAGGTACGTGCCATGACGGTCCAGCGACGGCTCGGCGGTCAGCCGAGGAAGTCGGGAAAGTCCGGTTCGGTGGAGTCGGTGTCGGGCAGCAGGGCCGCGAGCATGGCCCCGGCAGTGCCCGCCTGGTCGGTGGAGCGGGGCAGCATGGCGTCCTCGTACACGGCGACCGCGTCCTCGATGCCGGGCCGGTCGACGATGGCCTGGGCGAGTTCGGCGCCGTCGAGCATGGCGAGGTTGGCGCCGACGCCGACCGGGGGCATCAGATGGGCCGCGTCGCCGAGCAGGGTGATGCCGGGGACGCGGTTCCAGGTGTGCGGGACCGGGAGGACGAACACGGGCCGGTTGATGAACGCGCCGTCGTTGTGGCGCATCAGGTCGAGCAGGCTCCCGTCGAAACCCTCGTACCTGCCCAGCAGCCGGGCGCGCACGGCGTCGGTGTCGGCCAGGTCGATGTCCGCGTGCCAGTCGAGCGGGCCGCGGAAGCCGACGTACACGCGTATGTGTGCGGCCGCGTTGCGCTGGGCGATCAGGCTCAGGGGCCCGGCCTTGGCCCACATCATGCCCTGGCCGACCCGTTCGGCGATGGCGGGGAAGCGGCGGTCGACGTCGTTGAAGTGGACCTCGACGAACGTGACGCCGCTGTAGGCGGGTTGGGCGTCCGAGAGCGCGGGGCGCACCCGCGACCAGGGGCCGTCCGCGCCGACGACCAGGTCGAATTCCTCTGCGCTGCCGCGGGTGAATTCCAGGCGGACGGTGCCGTCGGGCAGCGGGACGGTCTTCTCGACCGCGTGGTCCCATCGCACGGTGCCCGGGGTGAGGGAGTCGAGCAGCAGGGTGCGCAACTGTCCTCGGTCGATCTCCGGGGCACCGATGTCGCCGGGCTCGGGCCGGTGGTGACGCAGCAGGGTGGCCGACCGGTCCATGAGGCGCATTTCCTGACCCTCGGGCCGGGAGAGCGCGAGGAACTCGTCGAAGAGTCCGGCGGCGCGCAGGCCCACCTGGCCGGTGTCCGCACGGATGTCGAAGGTGCCGCCCTGCGAGCGGGAGTCGGGGGTGACCTCGCGCTCGAAGACGGTGACGGCTACGCCGTGCTGCTGCAGGGTGCGGGCGCAGACGAGACCACCGGGGCCGCCGCCGACGATCGCGATGCGGGGAGTAGTGGACATGGTGATGCTCCGATCCAAGGTGGAGAGGGGAGAGTTGGGTACGCCGCCGGAGGGCCGGTGGGGTGCAGAGGGGTGCCGATTGCACAACTCACCTGTGCGATGGAGGTGTTGAGGCGGAGCCACGATGGGTGGAGACGTTCACCCGGCTGTGCACGCGGCGGTTCGGGCGAGTGTCGGAGGTGGTCCGGCGCGGCCGTCCACTACCCCACGAGCCTCACCATGCGGTGGTCGGCGCAGTGGGGGCATCCGTGGCGGCCCCGGCCGTCAGGAGCGCTCGGGCGGTCTCGGCTTCGCCGTTGACGGATGGCCCGTGCGGCGAAGTGGTGCCCGCGCGGTCGCCTCGCTCCGGGTCGGCTCCCGTCCGCAGCAGCGCCCTCACACGGGGGGTGTCACCGATCTGAGCGGTCTCGAGCAGATGCCGGGAGAGCTTCTTGCGCTGCCGATGGTTCATGAGTCGCGACGTTAGCGACCGAACAGCTGACGGGGCCACTCATATTCGCCCGGTCTCACTCGGTGACGGCGGCGGGCGGCACCGTCGCGAGACGGTGGCAGGAGCCGGTCGGCAGGAGGTGCGGCGCCACCCGTGGGGGCGACCGCCGTCCGGGTGATCCGCACGCGCCCCTGTCCTGCGTGGAGCCAAGGAATTACGGCCCTGGCGGGCATTTTCTCGCCCGGGGCGGCAGATGAGGCAAGTAGCAATCTGATCCATTCCTGTACAAACTAGATCCGCCGGTCCGTCATCGGGCCAAAGTCCACGCTCTCCAGGAGATCGCATGGTGGAGCAGTCCTCCGAGGTCCCTATAACCGGGCCGCACGATCCTGCCGTCGCCACGAGCGACACCGACCCGGACGGGTGGGACACCGAGCGGAGCCTCGCGCAGGCACTGGCCGACGTCCTGGGTGCCGAGCGCGTCGCGGTCGACAGCCACTTCTTCGCCGACCTCGGCGCCAACTCCCTTGTCATGGCCCAGTTCTGCGCGCGGGTACGGAAACGTGCGGATCTGCCGTCCCCGTCCATGAAGGACATCTATCGACACCCCACGATCCGAAGCCTGTCGGCGGCTCTCGGCGAAGCGGCCCCCGCTCGCTCTCCCGCTCCCGCCGACGCGGCCCCCGCCCCGTCGGCGTCGGCCCCCCTGCCGTCACCGGCTCCGGCGCCGCAGGGGAACCGGCTGAACCATCTTCTGTGCGGAACATTCCAGTTGCTGGCCTTCCTCGGCTACTCCCTCGTCTCCGGGTTCGTCACCGCCGCAGGCTACGAGTGGATCTCCACCGGTTCGGGCCTCGCCGACGTCTATCTGCGGTCGCTGGTGTTCGGCGGCATCGGATTCGTCGCTCTGTGTGTGTTCCCGGTCGTCGCGAAATGGCTTCTCGTCGGCCGTTTCAGACCCGGTGAGTTTCCCGTCTGGGGCCTGACGTACCTGCGCTTCTGGCTCGTCAAGGTGCTGCTCCACTCGAATCCCATGGTCTTCCTCGTCGGGACTCCGCTGTACGTGCTGTATCTGCGGGCCCTCGGCGCGCGGATCGGCAAGGGGGTCACGATCCTGTCCCACTCCGTGCCGGTCTGCACCGACCTGCTGACGATCGGCTCCGGCTCGGTGATCCGCAAGGACTCGTTCTTCCTCGGCTACCGGGCCTTCGCGGGACACATCCAGACCGGCCGGGTCACGCTCGGACGCGATGTGTTCGTCGGCGAGAAGACGGTCCTGGACATCGACACCTCGATGGGCGACGGCGCCCAGCTCGGCCATGCCTCCTCCCTCCACAGCGGCCAGACGGTCCCGGCCGGCGAGCACTGGCACGGATCGCCGGCCGAGACCACCCAGGTCGACTACGTACGGGTCGCGCCGACCAGGTGCGGCACCGTGCGCCGGGCCTGGTTCGGGTGCACCACGCTGCTGCAGTTGCTCTTCGTGTACATCCCGCTGGCCGTCGGCGGGATGTACATGCTGTTCACCGAGGTACCGGCGATCGGCAAGCGACTCGACCCGCAGACGACCGCGTTGACGCCGTCGGAACTGATCAGCGACGCGCTGGTCCTCTCCCTGGTCCTGTTCTTCGGCTTCGTGGTGCTGGGCCTCGCCGCCCTCTACAGCCTGCCGCGTCTGCTGCGTCTGGCCGTCAAGCCCGACCGGGTCTATCCGCTGTACGGATTCCACTACTCGGTGCACCAGGCGACAGCGCACATGACGAACATCAAGTTCTTCACCTGGCTCTTCGGCGACAGCTCCTACATCGTCCACCATCTCCGCGGCCTCGGCTACGACTTGTCGCACGTGGAGCAGACCGGATCCAACTTCGGCACCGAAGTGCAGCACGAGACGCCCTTCCTGGTCTCGATCGGCAGCGGGACGATGGTGGCCGACGGACTCTCCGTGATCAACGCCGACTACTCCAGTACGTCCTTCCGGCTGTCCCGGGTGTCGATCGGGCAGCACAACTTCCTGGGCAACAACATCGCCTATCCCGCCGGCGGCAGAACCGGCGACAACTGCCTTCTCGCCACGAAGGTGATGGTTCCCCTGGACGGCGAGGTCCGCGAGGGCGTGGGGCTCCTCGGCTCGCCGTGCTTCGAGATTCCCCGCTCCGTGGATCGTGACGCCCGGTTCGACCACCTCAGGACGGGCGAGACACTGCGGCATCGGCTGGCGGCGAAGAACCGCTACAACCTTCGCTCGATGGCCTTGATGCTGTCCCTGCGCTGGCTGCACACCTTCATGCTCACCCTGCTCGCCCTGGCCACCGTCGACCTGTACGGCGTGATCGGACACGTGGTGATAGCCACGTATCTGGCGCTGACGCTCGCGTTGTCCACCGCGTACTGGGTCCTGGTCGAGCGCTGCCTGCTGTCCTTCCGCAGGTACCGCCCCGAGTTGTGCTCCATCTACGACCGGAAGTTCTGGCTGTCCGAGCGTGTGTGGAAGGTTCCGGACCACTACCTGAACCTCTTCAACGGAACGCCCTTCAAGAGCCTCGTCTGGCGCATGCTGGGCGTCCGCGTCGGCAGCAGGGTGTTCGACGACGGCTGCTACGTGACCGACAGAACGCTCGCCGCCATCGGAGACGAGTCCACGCTCAACGCCGGGAGCAAGATCCAGTGCCACTCGCAGGAGGACGGCACCTTCAAGTCCGACGTCACCAGGCTGGGCGCCGGCTGCACGCTGGGCGTCGGCGCCCATGTGCACTACGGCGTGACCATGGGCGACGGCGCGGTGCTGGCACCCGATTCCTTCCTCATGAAGGGCGAGGAAGTCCCGCAGGACGCACGGTGGGGCGGCAACCCGGCCATGGACATGTCGCAGGACGGCAGCTGGTCCCACGGCACCGGCCGGACGGCGTCAACAGCCAACGTCACTGCGGTAAGCGTGAGTTGAGGAAGGCCATTCGATGGGAGCACGTGTGGAAGCGGACCGGGAGTTCTGGAGTCGGGCACTGACCGCCGGCGGTGTCACCACGGTGCCGCGCTGGACGCGGGAACCGGTTCCCGGAGCGGCCGAGCACCTGACACCCGTGCCGGACGACGTGGCGGACGCGATGCGTGAGCTGGTCCGGCACCGGGGAGTACCGGTCACCGCGCTGCTGCTCGCCGCGCACGCCAAGGTACTGGCCGCGCTGTCCGGCGAGCCGGAGGTGGTCACGGGTTACACCACCGGTGTGCGCGGTGAGCCGTTGCCCTGCCGACTGGCCGTGCTCCCCGGATCCTGGCAGGCCCTGCTGTCGACCGCCGAACACGCCGAGGCGGAGGTACTGGCGCACCGGGAGTTCCCGGTGGAGAAGCTGAAGTGGGAGCTGGGGCTGACGGAGCCTTCGTACGAGGTGGTGTTCGGTCCCCTGGGAGCCGAGGAGGCCCACGCCGACGACGGTGTCCTGCACGTGCGCTGGGCCGACCGGGGCGGGCGGCTGACGCTGCGTCTGCGGTACCGCACGGACGTGCTGGACGCCACGGCCGCCGCACGTATCGGCGGCTACCACGTGACGGCGCTACGGCTGATGACGGCGGAGCCGGACGCCGACCACACACGGCGGAGCCTGCTGTCGGCCGAGGAGGAACGGGAGCAGCTGGAAGACCTGGCCGGGCCCCGCCGACCGCTGCCGGACGCACGGGCGCACGAACTGTTCGAGCAGCGGGTACGGGCACATCCGCAGGCGGTGGCGGCCGTGCACGGCGCGCGGGAGTGGACGTACGACGAGCTCAACCGGCGCGCCAACAGGCTGGCGCGTGCGCTGCTGGCGCGCGGCCTGGGCCGCGAGGACGTGGTCGGCGTCGTCACCGAGCGCAATCTCGACTGGCTGGCGGCGACGTTGGCGGTCTTCAAGGCGGGCGGCGTGTACCTGCCGATCGAGCCGCACTTCCCGGCCGGCCGCGTCGCGGCAACGTTGTCACGAGCGGGCTGCCGGCTGGTCCTGACCGAACCCGGCAGCACCACCACACTCGACCAGGCGCTGGCCACGCTGCCGGGGATCGAGAGGCTGCTGCTCGGGACCGCGTACGCGGAACCGCACGCCGACGGCGACCCCGGCGTACCGGTCGACGCCGGCCGGCTCGCCTACATCTACTTCACGTCCGGCTCCACCGGTGAGCCGAAGGGCGCGATGTGCGAGCACGCGGGCATGCTGAACCATCTCCACGCCAAGATCGACGACCTGGCGATCGGCGAGGGATGCGTGGTGGCGCAGACCGCCCCGCAGTGCTTCGACATCTCCCTGTGGCAGTTGCTGGCCCCCCTGCTGGCCGGCGGGCGGACCCTGCTGGTCGAACAGGACGTGATCACGGACGTGGAGCGGTTCGTCGACACGCTGCGCCGCGGCCGGGTCGGCGTGGCCCAGGTCGTGCCCTCCTATCTGGAGGTCGTGGTCTCGTACCTGGAGCAGCACCCGCACACACTGCCGGACCTGCGGTGCGTGTCGGTGACCGGCGAGGCGCTGAAACGGGAGCTGGTCCAGCGCTGGTTCGCCCTCCAGCCGGACATCAGGCTGCTCAACGCCTACGGGCTGACGGAGACCTCGGACGACACCAACCACGAGGTCCTCCAGACGGTGCCCGACCGGGTGCTGCTGGGGCGGGCGGTCAACAACGTGCGCGTCTACGTCGTGGACGAGCAACTGTCGCTGGCACCGCTGGGCGCCCCGGGGCTGATCGCGTTCGCCGGTGTCTGTGTGGGCCGGGGGTACGTCAACGATCCCGAGCGGACCCGTGAGGCGTACCGGACGGACCCGTACCGGCCCGGTGAGCGGCTCTATCTGGGCGGAGACTGGGGTCGCTGGCACCCCGACGGCAAGCTGGAGTTCCTCGGCCGCCGCGACAACCAGGTCAAGATCCGTGGCTTCCGCATCGAGATCGGCGAGATCGAGAACTGCCTGCTGCGGGTGGACGGCGTACGGGACGGCGCGGTGGTCGTCGCCGAGCGGGCCGACGGCAGCAGGCATCTGATCGCCTTCTACACCGGCACCAGCCGGCAGCCGGAGGTGCTGCGCGAGGAACTCGGCGCGGCGCTGCCCGCCTATATGGTCCCCTCGGCCTTCCACTGGCGGGACGGCCTGCCGCTGACGGCCAACGGCAAGATCGACCGAAAGGCCCTGACCAGGCTGGCGGAGGAGTCGGCGCCGGAAGCGGAAGCGGGGGACGAGTCCGGTCCCTTCAGTCCGGCCGAGCGGAGGCTGGCCGCGGCCTGGGCCGAGCTGCTGGGGGTGCCCGAGCGGCAGATCGGTCGCACGGACCACTTCTTCGACCGCGGCGGCACCTCCCTGACGGCGGTCAAACTCACCGTCGCCCTCGATCGTGCGGTGTCCCTGAAGGACATCACCCGGCACCCGGTGCTCGCCGACCTGGCCGCACTCCTGGACGGTACGGCCCGCCGGCCCAAGGAACTGCTGGTGCCCCTGTCGGAGGGTGGCGGCGCGCCGGAGAGCGCGCTGGTCTGCTTCCCCTACGCGGGCGGCAACGCGGTCAACTACCAGCCGCTGGCGAGCGCGCTGGCGGGCACCGGCCCGGCGGTCCTCGCCGTGGACCTGCCCGGTCACCAGCCGGCCGCGCACCCGGAGCCGTTCGCCTCCGTCGAGCAGGTCGCCGAGCAGGTCGCCGCCGAGATCACGGCACGTGGCCTGTCCCGGGTCATGCTCTGGGGTCACTCCTCGGGCGCCGCGCCGGCC
Source organism: Streptomyces sp. MMG1121 (assembly GCF_001280015.1). Taxonomy (GTDB): domain Bacteria; phylum Actinomycetota; class Actinomycetes; order Streptomycetales; family Streptomycetaceae; genus Streptomyces. The sequence continues at coordinate 165,744 of NZ_LGDV01000262.1, read as the reverse complement.
GTCGCGACGGCCAGGAAGCTCCAGCAGCGAGGCGTGCGCGTGCTGCGGGTCTTCCTCGGTGCGCACCTGCTCGGCGCCGCCGCCGACCGGCACACCGCCATCGCCGAGCTGACGAGCCGGAGCGACGCCGAGATCGCGGCGCGGCTGACCACGGACGGCGGCTACGCGGAACTCGCGGAACTGAACGCGCCGCACGCCGAACGCATCGGTGCCGCCTACCGGCACGACTGCGTCTGCGCGCACCGCTACTTCGCCGAGGCCCTGGAGAACCCGCCGCCGGTGAAGCTGTCCGCGCCGTTCTCGGTGGTCGTCGCCGCCGACGACCCGCACACCGGCGGTCACGTCCACCGCCACCGGGACTGGCTGCTCCTCGCGGAGCACGTCGATCTCCATGAACTCGCCGACGGGGGGCACCACTTCCTCCGCACCCGTCCGGCCGAGACGGCGCAGGCCGTGCTGAGCGCCGTCGTACCACTTGCCTCCTCCTGAGCCCCCTCGGACCCCAGGCGGTCGACCGAAAGGAAACCGAAGATGCCGTTCTCATCCCTGGCATCACCGCTCGACGTGGAGCTGCGGCCGGACAAGCCGGCGTTGCTGTGCGTCGATCCCCCAGACGACGCCCCGAGCTGGGCGGCCGAGTACCGCGAGGCACTGCGTGCGCAGGTCACCGAGCACGGGGCGCTGGTCGTCCGCGGTCTCGGGCTGCGGGACACCGACCAGGTCGGTGCCGTCTTCGCGCGTCTGGCCGGAGCCCTGCTGACGGAACGGGAGGCCTTCGCTCCCCGCGAGGCCCACGGCCCGGGGCTCTACTCCTCCACGCCCTGGCCGGCCAACCAGCCGATGTGCATGCACCACGAGCTGAGTTACCCGCTTCAGGTACCGGGGCTGATGCTGTTCGCCTGCCTGACCGTGCCCGAGGAGGGCGGGGCGACGGCGGTGGCCGATGCCGAGGAGGTTCTGCGCGCGCTGCCCACCGGGCTCACCGAACGGTTCGAACGGGAGGGCTGGATCCTGACCCGCGCCTACAACGACGAGATCGGGGCGAGCCTCGTGGAGTCGTTCGGCACGCACGACCACGCCGAGATCGAGCGCTACTGCCGGGCGAACGCCATCGACTTCAGCTGGCAGCCCGACGGGACGCTGCGCACCGAGCAGCGCCGCGGCGCGGTCGTCCGGCACCCGCTCACGGACCGGCGCTGCTGGTTCAACCAGATCGCCTTCCTCAACGAGTGGACGCTCGCCCCGGAGGTGCGTGAGTACCTGGTGGACGTCTACGGCGCGGACGGGCTGCCGTTCAACACCCGCTACGGCGACGGCAGTCCGATCGGCGAGGACGTCGTCCAGCTGATCAACAGCACCTACGAGGCACACACCCGGCGCGCCCCCTGGCAGGCCGGTGACCTGCTGCTCGTGGACAACATCCGCACCGCGCACAGCCGGGAGGCGTTCTCCGGCGAGCGGCAGGTACTGGTCGGGATGGGCGAGGCCGTTCGTCCGGCCGGACACGGCCCGGCCGAGGGGGCGAGTGAGCGATGACCGACATGCTGTCGACCGCGGCCGAACCGGCCAGGCCCGAGCGGGCTCCCGTGCCGACGTTCGCGGTGATCACCGGTGAGCAGGTGCGGCACGCGCTGAGCGGACGTGAGAACCAGCTCGTGGAGCTGGTCGAGGCCGTCTACCGGCTGCACGGCGCGGGAGACTCGGTCAACCCGCCGTCGTACTTCCTGCGCTTCACGGACCGGCCCACGGCGCGGATCATCGCCCTGCCGGCCTCCATCGGCGGGCCGGCCAGGGTGGACGGTCTGAAGTGGATCTCCAGCTTCCCGGAGAACGTGGGCGCCGGGCTGCCGCGGGCCTCCGCGGTCCTCATCCTCAACGACCACGACACGGGCTATCCGTTCGCCTGTCTGGAGAGCTCGATCATCAGCGCCACCAGGACCGCGGCGTCCGCGGCGCTGGCGGCCGACTGGCTCAGCCGCGGCCGGACCCGCCCCACCCGTGTCGGCTTCTTCGGTACGGGGCTGATCGCCCGCTACATCCACACCTTCCTGCACGGCACCGGCTGGTCCTTCGAGTCGGTCGGCGTGCACGACGTGTCCGCCGACAGCGCGGGCGGCTTCTGCGGCTATCTGCGCCAATCCGGCGGCACCGCGCAGATCACCGTCCATGACAGCGCCGAGGACCTCGTCCGCGCCAGCGACCTCGTGGTCTTCGCCACCGTCGCCGGCCGGCCACACGTCACCGACCCGGCCTGGTTCACGCACAACCCCCTGGTCCTGCACGTGTCGCTGCGTGACCTGGCCCCCGAGATCCTGCTCGGCTCGGCGAACTTCGTCGACGACGTCGAGCACTGTCTGAAGGCCGACACGTCCCCCCATCTGGTCGAACAGCTCACCGGCAACCGCGACTTCCTCAACGGGACCCTCGACGACGTCATGGCCGGACGGGCCGCGCCGCCCACCGACCGGCCGGTGGTCTTCTCGCCCTTCGGACTCGGTGTTCTCGACCTCGCCGTCGGCAAGTACGTCTACGACGAGGTGTCCCGGACGGGCGATCTCCGTCTCATCGATGACTTCTTCCACGAGCTGCGACGGTACGGCTGAGGCCGTCGTCCTCGGCCCGGCACCAGGAGGCCCGTCGTGCCAGTGATAACCGCTCCCTACGCCTTCAACGAGGGCGATCTCTTCGTCGACCTCAAGTCGATCTGCGCGTACCCGCTCTATCTGAAGTGCGAGGCCTTCAACTTCGCCGGCTCCATCAAGCTGAAGGCCGCGATCGAGATGGTGGAGAGGGCCGAGCGTGACGGGGTCCTGAAGCCGGATTCCGTGCTCGTCGAGTCCTCGTCCGGAAACCTGGGCGTCGCGCTCAGCATGATCGCCGCGAGCAAGGGCTACCGGTTCCTGTGTGTGACGGACTCCCGTTGCAACCTGTCGACCAGACTGCTCATGGAAGCCATAGGCAGTGACGTGCACATCGTGGCCGACCAGGACTCCAACGGCGGATTCCTGGGCACGCGGATCGAGTACGTCCGCACACTGTGTGCCTCCGACGACCGGTACGTCTGGCTCAGCCAGTACACCAACGAGGGCAACTGGTGGGCCCACTACCGCACGACGGCCCAGGAGATCGCCCGCCAGTTCCCGGAGCTGGACGTCCTCTTCGTCGGCGCGGGCACCACCGGAACCCTGATGGGCTGCGCACGCTACTTCCGGCAGTGGCATCGCCCGGTGCGGATCGTCGCCGTGGACGCCGTGGGCTCGGTGGCCTTCGGCGGCGAGCCGGGCCGCCGGATGATCCCGGGCCTCGGCATGAGCATGCGCCCGCCGCTGCTCGACGAGTCCTTCGTGGACGAGGTGATCCGGGTGGAGGAGCCGGACACCATCCGCATGTGTCACCGCATGGCCAGACGCGGCTTCCTGTTCGGCGGCTCCACCGGAACCGTGGTCAGCGGCGCCACGGACTGGCTGGCACGGCACGACTCGCGTGACGTGACCGCGGTGGCCATCGCACCGGACCTCGGCGAGCGCTACCTGGACACCATCTATCAGACCAACTGGCTGCAGGACCTGTACGGCGAGCAGGTGCTCGACGCCGTGGACACCGCGGACACCGCCGACGCCGGGTGAGCAAGGGGTGGGGGCGGCCGGCCGGCAGGCCGGTCGTGCCCGTCGCCGCGCTCAGCGGCGCTTCCCCGCCAGCCTGCGGGGCGGCGCCGGCACTCGGGGCGCTGACGGCCGCGCGCGTGGTGCGGGAGAGCGCGGCGGCGGTGCGGGTTCCCGCCTCGCCGGCGCTGATCCGGCAGCTCTTCTCCGATCCGGGCGAGCGGGCGCGCGGCATCGCCCTGTGGACGGTCGGCGGCTTGGTGGCCGTCGCCACGGGGCCCGTCCTGGGCGGGACCCGCCGGAGCGGCCGGTCCGGGTCAGACCACCGCGTCGACGAACATGCAGGCCGCCACTGCCAGCAGCACCACGGCGAAGACCTGGCGCAGGGTGCTGCCCTCCACCTTCGCCCCCAGGCGCCTGCCGTCCCACGCCCCGAGGACCGCGGCGCCGGCGAAGGGGGCGACGACCGTCCAGTCGAGTCGGTCCACGGTGCCGCCGCGCAGCCCGAGTGCCGCCAGGGAGTTGACGGTGATGACCAGCAGGCTGGTGCCCACCGCCTCGCGCATGCGCAGTCCCAGTACACCCACGAGAGCCGGTACGGCGAGGAAGCCGCCGCCGACTCCGAGGACGCCGGTCACCGTGCCGAGTCCCGCGCCGGCCGCGGCCGCGTGGCCGGGCCTGAGCCCCCGTGCGGCGTCGTCCGCTCTTGCGGGCCGCAGCATGCGCACCGCCGCGGCGGCCGCGACCACCGCGAAGGCCGCCGACAGGGCGGCCGCCGGGAGGTGCGCGGCGACCGCGGAACCCAGCATCGCCGGGCCGGTCCCGGCCGCCGCGAAGAGCAGTCCCGTCCCCCAGCGGACATGTCCGTCACGGGCGTGCGCGGTCAGGGCGGTTGCCGAGGTGAGGGCCACGATCACCAGTGCGGCCGTCGTCGCCGCCACGGGGGTGAAGCCGAGCAGATAGATCAGGGCGGGAACGGCCAGGACACTGCCACCGCCGCCGAGGGCGCCGAGGGCCAGCCCGATCAGCGCGCCGGCCGTGAGGGCGAGGAGCAGGGCACTCACGCGGCGGCACCTGGCAGGGTGCCGGCGGCTTCGTCCTCGGGGCTGCGGCCGTGTCCGGTGGGTCCGGCCGCTGCCGCCACGGCGATCCGGCGTGTGCGGGGCGGGGATGATCTCTTCATGGGCGGTCCTGGCCTCTGGTGCGGTGTGGTGACGGTGTGCGAGCCGGCCCGAAGGGGCTCAGGCGGTACGGAGTGCCAGTCCGGCCGTGCCGGCCGCGGTGAAGGAGTCGTCGACGGCGGTCACGGCACGGCCTGCCGCGTCCAGCAGCGAGGCGGCGATGGCGGCGCGCATGCCACCCGCGCAGTGCACCCACACCTCACCGGGCGGTACCTCGTCGAGGCGCCGGTGCAGGGTGTGCAGCGGTACGTGGACCGAGCCGTCGATGAATCCGGCGGCCCGCTCGGAGGCACGCCGGACGTCCAGCACGACCAGGTCCCGTGCCGGGTGCCGCTCGGCCAGGTCCGCGAAGGTGGCGCGCGCGAAGGCGGCCAGGGCCGTGCCCTCGGTCGTCCAGGTCCGCGGTCCGCCGGTGGCCGCGGCGGCCGGGCGGTCGATGCCGACGCGCACCAACTCGCGTTGCACGTCGGCCAGTTGCTCGGTCGACTCCGCCAGGAGCGTCACCGGCTTGCCCCAGGGGATCAACCAGGCCAGATAGGTGGCGAGTTGGCCGTTCGCCTCGAAGTTGTAGGTGCCGGCGACATGCCCGTCGGCGAACGCGATCCGGTTGCGCACGTCCACCACCCACTCCCCGGCGGCCAGTCGCGCCGCGATCTCCCCGGCGTCGGCCGGCGCGGGAGCGGTGAGGTCGACCGGAGCCGGTCCGGCGGCGTTGACGGGGCCCATGTGCGCGTAGTACGCGGGGATGTCGTCGAGCGCCGCGAGCAGGCGGGCGATGAAGGTGTCGACGTCCTGGGTGAGCGCCTCGTTCGACGCCTTCTCCTTCCCGATGGTGCTCTCGTCGCCCTCGGCGCGGCCGGCGGAGCAGAAGCTGCCGAATCCGTGCGTGGGCAACACCACGGCGGCGTCTGGCAGTTCAGCGGCCAGCCGGTGCGCGGACGCGTGCTGGGCGCGGGCGAGGCTCTCGGTCAGGCGCGGTTCGACCAGGTCGGGACGGCCGACCGTGCCGATCAGCAGCGAGCCTCCGGTGAACACCGCGACGACCCTTCCGTGCTCCTGCAGCGCGTAGGCGGTGTGGTGCGGGGTGTGGCCGGGCGTCGCCAGCGCGTGCAGGGCGAGACCGGCGTCGATGACCGTGCGGTCGCCGTCGTGCACGGGTATGCGTGCGAAGGACACGGTGGCCCCGGCCGGGACGAGATAGGCGGCGCCCGTGAGGCGGGCGAGTTCCAGGCCGCCGGTGACGTAGTCGTTGTGGATGTGGGTCTCGACGACATGGGAGATCCGGACGCCTCTGCGTGCCGCGGCCGCCAGCACCCGGTCGACGTCGCGCGGCGGGTCGACGGCCACGGCCGTGCGCCCACCGCCCGCCAGATAGCCCCGGTTGCCGAGCCCGGCCACCTCGATCGTGTCGACGAAGAACATGTCAGGCACTTCCTCCACTCGGCCACACACTGCACAGGGATGCGACGAGGACGGACTCATCGCGGGGCAGCACCCCGTCACCGCGCCGGAGCGGGCCGCCGTACGCTGCGCCCCGAGTGCGTGAACCGGCTTCCGGCCGGGTCGAGGCGGTAGCCGGCGCGGGCGTCGAACCGGGTCACCACGCTGAACCGGTCACCGCGGATCAGGGTGGTGCGCCATTCGACCGTGCGGCCGTGTGTACGGCCGAGCCGCTCGATGGAGAAGGCGGCCACGCCGTCGGGCAGGCCGAGCAGCCTCTGCTCGGCGGCGGTCGGAGTCACCGCCTGGATACGTTCCTCTCCGCCGACGAGGCGCAGGCCGCACCGATCGGCGAGTTCGTCGTAGAGCGCCGTATGGCCGAAGTCGGCGTCGAGCAGCGCCCGGGCGTCCGAGGCCGGCAGCCACACCTTGTCGTGGGCCAGCGGTTCCCCGTCGGCCAGGCGGATGCGTTCCAGGTAGAGCAGCGGCGTCGACTCCTCCAGGCCCAGGCGCACCGCCACGTGCGCGTCCGCGCGGATGTCGAGGGTGCGGACGATGCTGCGCTGTTCGAGACCGGCCGCCTCCACCGAGGCGAACAGGCTGTAGAGGGCGCCGACGGGCTGGTCTATGACGGCCTCGCCCGCCGGTCGCTGCCGTCGTCCCTTCGCCGCGGTGACCAGGCCCTCGTCCCGCAGCTCGCGCAGCGCCTCGCGGATGGTGTGCCGGCTGACTCCGTACCGGGCGGCCAGCTCGTTCTCGCCGGGGAAGGAGTCGACGAACTCCCCTTGCGCCAGGCGGGCCCTGAGGTCGTCACGCACATGACGCCACAGCGGGATTCTCCCCCGGCCGGGGGAGGGAGCGGGGTCCTGACCCATGGTCCGTCCTCATTCTTGTGTACGTACATATGGAAAGCTAATGTACGTACATTAGCTCGGACGGATGTGAGAGGGAAGCCGTACATGACCATCGACGCTCATCACCAGGTCCTGATCGTGGGCGCGGGGAGTGCCGGCGTCAGCGTGGCGGCCCGTCTGCTGCGCAGCGGGATCCGCGACATCGGGCTCGTCGAGCCCTCCGCCACGCACTACTACCAGCCGCTGTGGACCCTGGTGGGCGGCGGACGCGCTCCCGCCCGGGCGAGCGCCCGTCCGCAGCGGTCCGTCTTACCGAAGGGCGTCTCCTGGATCCGCGGCCGCGTGGAGACCGTGGCTCCCGGGGAGCGGACGGTCACCGTCGCCGACGGACGGACCGTCGGCTACGACAGGCTCGTCGTCTGCCCCGGTATCCAGCTCGACTGGAACAGGGTGCCCGGCATGGCGCAGGCCGTCACCGAGCCGCACACCTCGAGCAACTACACCTATGAACTGGCGCCCAGGACCTGGGACCTGATCCGCTCCATGCGCTCGGGCACAGCCGTCTTCACCATGCCGGCCGGCCCGGTCAAGTGTGGCGGAGCACCGCAGAAGATCGCCTATCTCGCCGCGGACCACTGGCGCGAGCAGGGTGTCCTGAAGGACATCCGGGTGGTGCTCGTGCTGCCCACGCCGGGCATGTTCGGGGTTCCCGTGTTCGCCGCGGAACTGGAGCGGGTCGCCGCCCGCTACGGCATCGAGGTGCGCAGGAACAGCGAACTGGTCGAGGTGGACCCGGACGGCCGCGACGCCGTCGTCGTCGACCACGCGCCCGGGGCCAGGGAATCCGTCCGCTTCGACATGATGCACGTCGTACCGCCCCAGTCGGCACCCGACTGGGTCAAGGCGAGTCCGCTGGCCGATCCGGCGGATCCCGCCGGCTACGTGGAGATCGACAGACACACCCTGCGCCATGTACGCCACCCCGACGTCTTCGCCCTCGGCGACGCCGGCTCGTCGCCCAACTCCAAGACCGGGGCCGCGATCCGCAAACAGGCACCGGTCGTCGCCCGGAACGTCGCCGCGAGCCTCGCGGGCGCCGAGTCGCTGCCCGCCTCGTACGACGGCTACTCCTCCTGCCCGATCACCACGTCACGGCACACCATGCTGCTGGCCGAGTTCGACTACGCCCTGCGCCACCGCCCCACCCTGCCCCTCATCGACACGACCCACGAACGCCGGGACATGTGGTACCTCAAGCGCTACGGTCTGCCGTTCCTGTACTGGAACCTCATGCTCCGCGGTCGCGCCTGAGCGGGGACGCCGGGCCGGGGCCGTCCCGCACCGCTTCCTGCGGCCGTGGCACGAGACGAGCCCCGTACCACCGACGACCACGATCTTCTGCACTGTCTCCGTTCGCTGATTCGCCTTCCGACGGACACCGGCGCATCTCGCGCGGGTCCGGTGCGCAGACGCGCACATCAACAGGACAAGGCAGCGTCCGGGTCTGTGACAGCCGGGGCGGAGCGAGGGGGCGGGGCGGCCGGATTCGAACCGACGTCCTCCGAGATGATGTCGCGGCGCACTACCTCTGTGCTACGACCCCGCCTTGCCGGTGATCATACAACCGGCCGCACCGCGGGCGCCTGGGCCGACTTGGCGATCACTTCGTCGGTGACCCACCGCGCGACGCCGGCCGGATACGGCGCCGGCAGTCCGAGGACGATGTGCCGGAAGCCGGCATCGAGTGCCTCGCCGATCGCGTCCCGGGTGGTGCCCGGCCGGTCGTAGGAGACGGGCAGGTGGATCGAGCGGGTGATCGCGGCGGGGTCGCGGCCGCTCTCGGCGCAGTAGCGGTCGAGCAGGGCGCTGCGGCGGACGGCGTCGTCGAGGTCGCCGCCCGGGATGTTCCACACGTCGGCGTGCTCGGCGGCCACGCGGAGCGTCGCGGCGGAGCGGCCGCCGATGACGATCGGCGGATACGGACGCTGCACCGGTTTGGGGTTGCCGAAGGCGCCGGTGAGCCGGTGGCGACTGCCGTGGAACTCGAAGGGTTCGGACTCGGTCCACAGGCGGCGGATCAGCGTGCAGGCCTCGGCGAGGCTCTCCACGGCGTCCGCGGTGTCCTGGAAGGGCAGGCCGTGTGCCGGGTACTCACGGCGGGCCTCGGGCGGGTTCGGCCGTGAGCCGACGCCGATGCCGAAGTCGAGCCGTCCGCCGGAGACGACGTCGACCGTCGTGGCGATCTTGGCCAGCATCGCCGGCGGCCGGAAACGGTTGCTGGTCACCAGGAGGCCGAGGCGCAGCCGGTGCGTCTGCGCGGCCAGGGCCGCGAGCAGCGTCCAGCCTTCGAAGACCGGGCCGTTCGGGTCACCGGCGATCGGCATGAGGTGGTCGAACAGCCACGCGTGCTCGATCTCGGGGATCGTGTCCGCCTCGCGCCAGACCCGCAGGAGGTCGTCGTACGTCACCTGCATGGGGGCGGTCATGATGCCGAAGCGGGGCCGGGGTGTGGGTGTCATGGCGTGCCTCTTCGCTCGTGGCCGGTCAGCGGCGCCGGCGCAGTGCCGGGTCGAGCAGCGCGGGCGGGGTGTCGAACTTCTCGTGCGCGGCCAGGTCGACGCCGGGGGCGACGATCGCGTCGACGGCGTCGAGCACGTCGGCGGGGAGCACGGTGTCGGCGGCGGCGAGCTGCGCGGTGAGGTGGGCCTGGGTGCGCGGGCCGATGAGGGCGCTGGTCACGGCGGGATGCGCGGTCACGAATCCGAGCGCGAGCTGGATCATGGTCAGGCCGGCCCGGTCGGCGACCTCGGCCAGTTGCTCGACGGCGTCGAGCCGGGCGCGGTTGGCCGGGACGCCGGCGTCGAAACGCTCCGGCAGGAGCGTCGACCGGTGGGTGGTGATGTCCCGGCCGGCGCGGACCGCGCCCGACAGCCAGCCCGAGGCCAGCGGGCTCCACACCAGCACCCCGAGCCCGTACTCCTCGGCCACCGGCAGCACATGGGCCTCGATACCGCGCTGGAGGAGGGAATAGCTGGGCTGTTCGGTGACGTAACGGCTCACGTGGTGCTCACGGGCGGCCCATTGGGCCTGCACGATGCGGTAGGCCGGGAAGGTCGAGGAGCCGAAGTAGCGGATCTTTCCCGCGCGTTGCAGGTCGGTCAGGGCCGACAGCGTCTCCTCGTCGCTGGTGGTCGGGTCCCACCGGTGCATCTGGTAGAGGTCGACATGGTCGACGCCGAGCCGGCGCAGGCTGTTGTCCAGCTCGGTCACCAGCCAGCGGCGCGAGCTGCCCCGATGATTGCGCTCGTCACCCATCGGCATGGTCGCCTTCGTGGCCAGCACGATGTCGTCGCGGCGGCCGGCGATGGCCTTGCCGACCATCTCCTCCGACTCGCCGGCCCCGTACATGTCGGCGGTGTCGATGAGGTTGATCCCGGCCTCGAGGGCGGCGTCGACGATGGCGGTGGCCTCGTCCTGTGTGGTGCGTCCGATCGCGCCGAAGTTCATCGCGCCGAGCGCGAGGGAGCTGACCTGGACGCCGGTGCGGCCCAGGGTGCGGTACTGCATGACCGTTCTCCTCCGTACGAGGGGTGCGCGGTGGCAGGGCATGGCTTGGCTGTCGGCCGTCGCTCTGACACCATGAGCAAACGGAACCTTGTTCCGGAAAAGAAGATACGGAACGTCGTTCCGTTTAGCAAGGCATACGGGGGCACGGCGCGCGATGACACACGAGGACGCGATGACACACGAGGAAGGGAGCGACGCGGTGAACGACGGCGACGCGAGCGCGGGGCGCGGAGCCCCGCCCCAGCGCAAGGACGCCCGGCGCAAGGACGCCCGGCGCAACAAGGAGACATTGCTCGACGCGGCCGCGGCGGTGTTCGTCGCCTCGGGCGTGGAGGCGCCGGTTCGCGACATCGCGGCGCAGGCGGGCGTCGGGGTGGGCACGATCTATCGCCACTTCCCGACGCGCGCGGATCTCATCATCGCCGTGTACCGGCACCAGGTGGAGAGTCTCGCGGAGGCCGGTCCGGACCTGCTCGCGAGCAGTGCGAGTCCGCACGCCGCGCTCGCCCGCTGGATCGACCTCTTCGTGGACTTCCTGGTCACGAAGCACGGCCTGGCCGGCGTGCTGCGGTCCGACAACGCCGGCTTCGACGCGCTGCACACCTACTTCCTCGACCGTCTCCTGCCCGTGTGCGCCCGGCTGCTGGACGCCGCGGCCGCGGCCGGCGAGATCCGCTCCGACCTGACGGCCCTCGATCTGATGCACGGCGTCGGCAACCTCTGCATCGGCGCGGAGCGCGACACGGGCTACGACGCGCGCCGACTGGTCCAGCTGCTGGTCGCGGGCCTGCGTGCCGACCCCGGCGGCGGGCGGCCGGGGCGCTGACGCGGGCCCGTACTCCGTGCGGTCAGGCGTAGTGCCGGTAGACGGCCTGCGCCACGCACACCGGCTTGGCGTTGCCCTCCGCCTCGACCGTGAAGGCCAGCCGCGTCTGGACTCCGTCGCCCTTGATCTCCTCGACGGACTCGACGGTGCCGTGCAGCCGGATCCGCGCGCCGACCGGTACGGGGCTGGGGAAACGGACCTTCTCCAGGCCGTAGTTGACGCTCATGGAGATGCCGGTGATGTGCAGCAGATCGCCGAACAGCGGGATGATCAGGGAGAGGGTGAGGTAGCCGTGCGCGATGGGGCCGCCGAAGGGGCCCTCCTTGGCCCGCTGCGGGTCGGTGTGGATCCACTGGTGGTCGCCGGTCGCGTCGGCGAAGGTGTCGACGCGCTCCTGGGTGATCTCCAGCCAGTCGGTGCGGCCGAGGTCGCGGCCGGCGAGGGAGCGGAGGCCGTCGAGGCCGTCGGCGTGCTGGGACATGGGGATGTCCGCCTTTCCAGGAGTTGGGGTCAGGAGTGGGGGAAGGACGCCCGTACGGCGGCTTTGACGACCTTTCCCGAGGCCGTACGGGGCAGGCTGTCGGCGAAGGCCACCGTCCGCGGGACCTTGTACTTGGCCAGCAGGGCGCGGGTGTGCGCGAGGACCTCCTCGGCGTCGGCGTGCGCCCCGGGCTCCAGGACGAGGACCGCGTGGCCGACCTCGCCCCAGACCTGGTGCGGCACGCCGACGACGGCGCATTCGCGGACGGCCGGATGGGTCAGCAGGGCGGCCTCGACCTCGGCCGGGTACACGTTCTCGCCGCCCGAGACGAACATGTCCTTGACCCGGTCGACGATGTAGGCGTAGCCGTCGTCGTCGGTCCGCGCGACGTCGCCGGTGCGCAGCCAGCCGTCGTCGGTGACGGCGGCCCTGGTGTCCTCGGGACGGTTCCAGTAACCGGCCATGACGTTCGGCCCGCTGACGAGGATCTCGCCCCGCTCCCCCGGTGCCGCCTCCCGGCCGTCGGGGAGCAGCACGCACGTGTCGGTGAAGAAGTGCGGTACGCCCGCGGATCCCGCCTTCGCCGAGGTCTGCTCCCGGTCCAGGAAGAGGACACCGGGGGACGCCTCGGTCATGCCGTAGCCCTGGCTGAAGGCCAGCCCGCGCGCGAGGTAGGTGTCGATGGTGCGGGCGGGCACCGGCGCGCCGCCACAGGTGAGGGTGCGCAGGCTGGAGAGGTCCGTCGTGGCCCACCGGGGGCGGGCCGCGAGGGCGTCGTACATGGTGGGCACGCCGAACATGTACGTCACACGCCGGCTCTCGACGACCTCCAGGACGCGCTCGGCGTCGAAGGCGCCGAGCAGGACCACGCGGCCGCCCTTCAGGAGGGTCGGCAGACACGTCATGTTGAGCGCGGCGGTGTGGAACAGCGGGGCGGCGACCAGGGTGACCTCGTCGCCGGTCAGGTCGCTGTCGACCAGGACGTTGACGCTGTTCCAGGTGATGTTGGCGTGGCTCAGGACGGCGCCCTTGGGGCGGCCCGTGGTCCCGGAGGTGTACATGATCATGCAGGGGTCGTCCGGGGCGACGGCCTCGTCCAGCGGGTCGGCGGTGGCGCCGGCGAGCAGGTCGTCGTAGCCGGGGGAGTCCGGACCGGCCGGGCCGAGGGTGATGCGGTGGCGCACGCCCGCTTCCGACGCCGCGAGTGCGGCCGGCTCGGTGTGCTCGGGGGCGTGCACCAGGACGGTGCTGCCCGAGTCGGCGAGGTTGTATGCCAACTCGCGTGCCGCGAGGCGCGTGTTGAGCGGTACGAAGACGGCGCCGAGGACACCGGCCGCGAACAGCGTCTCCAGGTGGGCGGGATGGTTGGGGCCCAGGTAGGCGATGCGGTCGCCGCGGCCGGCCCCGAGGGCGCGCAGGGCGTGGGCCAGGCGCAGCACCCGCTCGTGCAGGGCCCGGTAGCTGATCTCGTGGTCCTGGTGGACGACCGCGATCCGGTCCGGGGTCTTGCGGGCCCGGCGGGCGGGCCAGGAGCCGATGCCTTGGTTCAACACGGCGTCTTCCTCCGTCCTTTCCCTGCGTGCTTTGCCTCAGTCCTTGAGCAGGCCGAGCAGCCGGGCGGCGTTGTCCTTAAGGATTCTCGGCCGTACCTCGGGCTTGATGTCGAGGCGGGCGAAGTCGGCGAGCCAGCGGTCGGGCGTGATGACCGGGTAGTCGGAGCCGAAGAGCACCTTGTCCTTCAGCAGCGTGTTGGCGTACCGCACCAGCTGCGGCGGAAAGTACTTCGGCGACCAGCCCGACAGGTCGATGTGGACGTACGGTTTGTGCGTGGCGACGGCCAGGGCCTCGTCCTGCCAGGGGAACGACGGGTGCGCCAGGATGATGCGCAGTTCGGGGAAGTCCACGGCCACGTCGTCGACCAGCATCGGATTCGAGTACCTGAGCCGGATGCCGCCGCCACCGGGGACGCCGGCGCCGATGCCGGTCTGGCCGGTGTGGAACAGGGCGGGTACGCCGAGTTCCTCGATGGCCTCGTACAGCGGATAGGCCATCCGGTCGTCGGGCGAGAACCCCTGAAGGCCGGGATGGAACTTGAACCCGCGCACCCCGTGCTCCGTCACCAGGCGCCGGGCCTCCCGTACGCCCGCCCGGCCCTTGTGGGGGTCGACGCTGGCGAACGGGACGAGGACGTCGGCGTGGGCCGCGCAGCTCTCGGCGACCTCCTCGTTGGAGATGCGGGGGTGGCCGGTGGCATGCTCGGCGTCGACCGTGAACACCACGGCGGCCATGCGGCGTTCGCGGTAGTGCGCGGCCGTCTCCTCGATGGTGGGCTGCCGGTGGCCGTGCGCCTTGAAGTACTCGGCGGAGGCGCCGAGGAGTTCGGGGCTCAGCGAGGCGTGACCGTCCTTGGACACCTCGGCGTGGGTGTGGACGTCGATGGCGGTCAGCGTACTGACATCGATCGTCGGCTCGCCCATGTCATGCCTCCGGTGTCAGAGGAGCGGGGATGCCGTAGGTCTCGGGCTCGGCGCCCACGCCGCCGTGCCAGTGCTCGGCGAGGGCGTCGGCGCTCCAGCCGCCGTCGGCGAAGGCGACGGCCTTCTCGCGGGGGTGCGCCCACAGGGCCAGCCGGTCGCCGCCGATGCCGATGGCCTGGCCGGTGATGTCCTTGGCTGCGTCGGAGGCGAGGAAGGTGATCAGGCCCGCGACGTCCGCCACGGTGCCGAGCCCCTCGTCCCGGCGCAGCCAGGCCGGCAGAGGGGCGCCGGTGCGCTCCGACTCCGCGATGAGCGGCGCGAAAGCGGGGATGGTCTTGGTCATCTCGGTGGCCGCGACCGGGACGACTGCGTTGACGGTGATGCCGGACCTGGCCAGTTCCATGGCCCAGGTGCGCGCCATCGCCACGATGCCGGCCTTGGCGGCGGCGTAGTTGCTCTGGCCGAAGTTGCCGCGCTGACCGGCCGGGGAGGAGATGAGCACGATGCGGCCGCCGCTCCCCTGCTCGCGCATCCGCACGGCGGCCGCGCGGGCGCAGGTGAAGGTGCCGCGCAGATGCACCTTGACGACGGCGTCGAAGTCGTCGTCGGTCATCTTCCACAGCACCCGGTCGCGCAGGATGCCCGCGTTGGTGACCAGGATGTCGAGCCGCCCGAACTCCCCCACGGCGGCGTCGACGAGCCGCTCGGCGGCCTCACTGTCCCCCACGGCGGCCACGACCCCTGCCGCGGTCCCGCCCGCGGAGGTGATGCCGTCCACCGCCGCGTCGACCGCGCCGGCGTCGACATCGTTGACGACGACGGCGGCTCCGGCCGCGGCGAGGGCCTGGGCGTAGGCCAGACCGAGCCCGCGACCGCTGCCGGTGACGACGGCGACCTTGCCGTGCAGATCCATGGGTGCGCCTCTTTCCCGAGGGAGTCGATCGACAGGAATCCTGTCGGTTGCATCAGTGTTCTCTTCCGACAGGATTCCTGTCAATGCCTTAGGCTGGCCGCATGACGCACCCGACGAAGTCCCCGGCGGCGCGAGGCGTGGAGGCGGGCCCGTCCCTGCTCTATCTCCTCAAGCGCACCGAGCTGGTGGTACGCGCCCGCCTGGAGGAACTGGTCAGGCCGGCCGGCATCACCGCCCTGCAGTACACCGCGCTCACCGTGCTGGAGCGCCACGACGGCATCTCCGCCGCCCAGCTGGCCCGGGACTCCTTCGTCACGGCCCAGTCCATGGCCGACATGGTCCGCGCCCTGGAGGCCCGCGACCTCATCCGCCGCGAGGCGAACCCCGCCAACCGCCGCGAGAAGGTCATCCTCCTCACCGACACCGGCCGCCGCCTGCTGACCGACTACACCGAACCGGCCCGCCGACTGGAGCGACGCATGGTCCAGGACCTGAGCCGCGAGGAGGTCACCCACTTCCGGGACGCCCTGAAGAGCGCGCACCGGGCGTTGTCCTGAGGAGGCACCGGAGCCCTGCGCGAGGCGCTGGGTCCGTCGCTGGACGCGGCGCGACGGGCGTCCGCGGGACTCGAGGAGGCCGGCCTCGTCGGCACGTTCGCGGAAATGGCGTATCCGGCGCAGGCGTTGCGTCGCCGCGACAGGAAGACCGGTGCGGGCCGCGCCCTTCCCGCCCGGCGGGACCTACGCGTCCCCTCCCTGTCCGGCCCTCCCCCGCGCCCGCGCCCGGAACCCCGCCGGTGTCTCGCCGGTCCGCCGCCGGAAGAAGCGGGTGAACACGGTCGCGTCGGGAAAGCCGAGCCGGTCGCCGACGGCCGTGGCCGGCAGGTCGGTATGCCACAGCAGGCGCCGGGCCTCCAGCAGTACCCGGTCGTCGATGAAGGCCTTGGCTCCGCTGCCGACGGCCGACCGGGTCGCGCGGGTCAGGGTGCGGACGCTGTAGCCGAGGGCGTGCGCGTAGTCCTCGACCCGGTGGGTCCGGGCGAAGTCGCGCTCGACGGCCCGCTGGAAGCGCCGGAACGCCTCGGTGCCGCTCGCCGCGGCCTCCCCCTGCCCGTGTGCGTGGGACAGCCGTAGCACCAGCACCGACAGCAGGTGTCGTACGACGTCGATCTGGACCTCCAGCGGCAGGTCGGCCAGCCGCCGGTACTCGCTGCGCAGCAGCCGGAGTACGGCGTCCAGGGCTGCCGCGTCCGCGTCCGCCGGGGTCAGCGGGGCGCGCCAGACGGGCTGGTCCACGCGCGCCGCCTCGACCGTCGCCGGGGTGAGGAATCCCGGGGTGAACAGCACGACGATCCCCTCGGCCGAGGCGAGGTCGGAGTCGTACTGGTGGATCTGGCCGGGCCGTACCCACAGCCAGTCGCCCGCGGTCAGCTCGCACGCGCCGAAGTCGAGCGAGCAGCGCAGGCTGCCGCCGCGCAGGGCGATCAGCTCGTGGAAGGCGGGTCGCTTGGCCGCGTAGGGATCGAGGCCGTGGCCGTGGGCGCGGCGGGGCAGCGCGGAGAGGTCGAACACCTCCGCCCCGGGCGGGGCACCGACGGCGGCACGGTAGGGGGCCGGGGGGATGTCGACCCGGTCCGTCGAGTGCGGGTGTCCGTTTTTGTCCATGGTCTGTCCTCAGCGTACGCCGCCGGCCTCGGGATGTGCACCTAGCGTCGAGAGGGCGGTGACCGAAATGGTTGCACGCCCCCCGCGTCGGACGAACCGAAGGAGCCGAATCCCGTGCGACTGATCGTGGGCATGACGGGAGCGACGGGCGCCGTGTTCGGCGTCCGGCTGCTGGAGCAGCTGGCCGCGCTCGCGGACGTGGAGACACATCTGGTGCTCAGCCGCTGGGCACGGACGACGATCGAGCTGGAGACCGGGCTGGCCGTCTCCGACGTCACGGCGCTGGCCGATGTCACGTACCCGCCGGAGGACCAGGGTGCGGCCATCTCGTCCGGCTCGTTCCGCACGGACGGCATGGTCGTGGTGCCCTGCTCGATGAAGACCCTCGCCGGTATCCGCGCCGGGTACGCCGACGGGCTGGTCGCACGGGCCGCGGACGTGGTGCTCAAGGAGCGGCGCCGGCTCGTACTGGTCCCGCGCGAGACACCGCTGAGCGAGATCCATCTGGAGAACATGCTCGAACTCGCCCGCAAGGGTGTGCAGTTGGTGCCTCTGATGCCGGCGTTCTACAACCACCCGCAGTCGGTGGACGACCTCGTCGACCACGTCGTCGCGCGCATCCTCGACCAGTTCGACCTGCCCGCCCCCGCGGCCAGGCGGTGGGAGGGCATGCGCTCGGCCCGCGCGCTGCGCGCGACCGGCTGAGGCGTTCCCCCCTCATTCACTTCCCAAGGACCCGACTCCCCAGCAAAGGACGTTCCGATGCCCTACGACGACCTCCGCGGCTTCCTCGACGCGCTCCGTCAGGAGGGTCAACTCCTGCACGTGTCCGACGAAGTACTGCCGGAGCCCGACATCGCCGCCGCGGCGAACGCCGCCCCGCGCCTCGGCGACGCGGCGCCCGCCCTGTACTTCGACAACGTCAAGGGCTTCACCGACGCGCGGATCGCCATGAACGTGCACGGCTCGTGGGCCAACCACGCGCTCGCGCTCGGTCTGCCCAAGGAGACCGGCGCCAAGGAGCAGGTCGCCGAGTTCGCCCGGCGCTGGGAGGCGTTCCCGGTCGAGCCCGAGTGGCGCGCGAACCCGCCGTGGGCGCAGAACACCCTGGAGGGCGAGGACGCCGACGTGTTCCGGGTGCTGCCGCTCATCCGGCTCAACGACGGGGACGGCGGTTTCTACATCGACAAGGCCGCGGTCGTCTCCAAGGACCCCGACGACCCGGAACACAGTGGCAAGCAGAACCTTGGCATCTACCGCATCGAGGTCAAGGGCCGGCGCAGGCTCGCCATCCAGCCCGTGCCGATGCACGACATCGCCCTGCACCTGCGGGCGGCCGAGGAGCGGGGCGAGGACCTGCCCGTCGCGATCACCCTCGGCAACGACCCGGTGATCACCATCGCCGCGTCCACCCCGATGAAGTACGAGGAGAACGAGTACGGTCTCGCCGGCGCCTTGCGCGGAGCACCCGCGCCGATCGCGCAGGCACCGCTGACCGGGCTGCCCGTGCCGTGGGGCAGCGAGGTGGTGATCGAGGGGGTCGTCGAGGGCCGCAAGCGGGAGATCGAGGGACCGTTCGGCGAGTTCACGGGCCATTACTCGGGCGGCCGGAGCATGCCGGTGATCCGCGTCGACCGGATCTCGTACCGCACCGACCCGGTCTTCGAGCACCTGTACCTCGGGATGCCCTGGACGGAGTGCGACTACCTCATCGCCGCGAACACGAGCGTGCCGCTGTTCAAGCAGCTCAGGGCGGACTTCCCGGAGGTGGTGGCGGTCAACGCCTCCTACACGCACGGACTGGCCGTCATCGTCTCGACGAAGAGGCGGTACGGCGGTTTCGCCAAGGCCGTGGGACTGCGGGTGCTGACCACGCCGCACGGGCTCGGCTACGCGACCACGGTCATCGTGGTGGACGAGGACGTCGACCCGTTCGACCTGCCGCAGGTGATGTGGGCGCTGTCGACCAAGATGAACCCGGCCGGGGACCTGGTCACCGTCCCGGGCCTGCCGGTCGTGGAACTCGCACCGCAGGCCCGGACCCCGGGCATCGTGGACAAGCTCGTCATCGACGCGACGACGCCCGTCGCACCCGACCGCCGCGGCACCTACGGCAATCCGGTCCGGGACCTGCCCGAGGCTGGCGAATGGCTCACCCGTCTCAAGGCCCTCGCCGCCCACCGCTGACCGCTTCCCCGCGAAGGAGACCCGCCATGGCCGAACCCACGAGCACCGTCTGCCCGCGCTGTGCCTGCACACGGCTCGAACACGTCCACTCCTCCCCCGTCCCCGGTGTCTGGGACGTCCTCCAGTGCGCTCGCTGCCTGTACATGTGGCGCACCAGCGAACCCGCCCGGCGGGCCCGGCGCGAGGCGTATCCCGAGGGTTTCCGGCTGACCGAGGAGGACCTCGCGAGCGCCGACGAGGTGCCGGCCGTACCGCCGCCCCGCGCCTCGGCCTGAGCGGGGGGGGGAGCACGGCTCGTACACCGGGAAGTCCGACGGACGTTGATGCTCCGTCAGCGGCCGTACGCACGCGGCGTCCGGATTCGGGCGTGCACCCTGGGACTCCCGCTGCCCCGGGCTTATGGTGAGCCGTCACCTGCGGCCGCCCTGAGGGGAACTGATGGAGCTCGGGACCAGATTCGTCCGCCACGCCGCCGGCTGCGCGGCTGCCCTTCTGCTCAGCGCCGGACTCACCACGACGGCATCCGCCGACAGCACCACGGCCGGCCACAACCCGGTCGCCGCCCGGCTCGACGCCTACTGGACACCGGCCCGGATGGCCGCCGCCCTGCCCGCCGACGCCCGCAAGGGCGCACAGGGCGGTACGGCGGCACCGGCCGTGTCCCCCGCGGTGGACGGGCCGCGGCCGGGCGAGTACATCCCGCCGAGCCGGAGCTTCGACGGCATCCCGCAGGCCGGCTCCTTCTTCTGGACCGATGCCAGCGGGACCGGCCGCACCTGCAGCGGCTCCGTCGTGCGCAGCCCGGGGCACGACCTGGTCCTGAGCGCCGGCCACTGTCTGAAGGGGTATGCGGGCACCTCTCCGAAACGGCATCTGGCCTTCGTCCCGCAGTACCACGACTCGCTCAAGCCCTTCGGGGTCTTCCCGGTGCGGACCGACGGCGTCTATGTCCCGCAGCAGTACTACGACCTGGGCGTGCACGCCGGGGCCGAGTACGACTTCGCCTTCGCGGTCACCGAACCCAACGAGGACGGAACGGCGATCCAGGACGCGGTCGGCGGCGTACGGCTGCTCACCGGAACCGGCTACCGCCACGCCCCGGTGCGGATGATCGGCTACCCGGCGGGGGCGGAGAAGCCGCTGGAGTGCTGGAGCTGGACCACCCGCTGGGACAGCGACGACGCGGCCGAGCCGGGTACGTTCCCGCGGATCGCCTGCGACGCCTTCGTGGACGGAACCAGCGGCGGCCCCATGCTCGTCCCGTGGCCGGGCGGCTGGGCCGTCGTCGGAGTGATCGGCGGCTACCACACGGGCGGCAACACTCCCCAGATCTCCTACAGTGCCTACTTCGGCGCCGCCACCCAGGCCCTGTACGGCGCGGCGGTCAGCGGCGCCACGCCGGCCGGTCCGCGGCTCGCGGCCGGCTGACGAGCGGGCCCGGGCGGCCCGGATCCGGTCCCCGTACGCGCCCGGCCAAAAACCCGTCAGCGTGGCACGATGGTGGTGAACATCACCCTATGTGAGGGGGTGTGCGCCATGGGCGTGTCCGGGGCGACGCCCGGTCCGAAGACCCACAGACCAGGACTGCGGCGCGAGATCGGGTTCATCGGGCTGATCTGGGCCTCGGAGGGCTCGATCATCGGCTCCGGCTGGTTGTTCGGCGCACAGGGGGCGTTGGCGGCCGCCGGACCGGCGGCGATCATCTCCTGGGCCATCGGCGGCCTGGCGATCCTGATCCTGGCACTGGTGCACGCGGAGCTGGGCGGCATGTATCCGGTGGCGGGCGGCACCGCCCGCTTCCCGCACTACGCCTTCGGCGGCGCCGCCGGCGCGTCCTTCGGCTGGTTCTCCTGGCTCCAGGCGGTCACGGTGGCACCCATCGAGGTGCTGGCGATGATCACGTACGCCCAGCACTACTCCTGGGCGAGCGGCTGGGAGAAGGTCAAGAGCGACGAACACCTGCTGACCCCGCCCGGCATCGCCGTCGCGGTCGGGCTGATGGCCGTCATCACGGCCGTGAACTTCCTCAGCATCCGTCTGCTGGCCCGCACCAACAGCGCCGCCACGTGGTGGAAGGTCGGCATCCCGCTGCTGACGATCTTCGTGTTCGCCATCGCCCAGTTCCACACCGCCAACTTCACCGCGGCGGACGGCTTCAACCCCTACGGAGCCAAGGGCATCCTGTCCGCCGTCTCCACCAGCGGCATCATCTTCGCGCTGCTGGGCTTCGAGCAGGCCGACCAGCTCGCCGGCGAAAGCGCCAACCCCAAGCGGGACATCCCGCGCGCGGTGATCGGATCGATCGTCATCGGCATCCTCATCTACGCCCTTCTCCAGGTCACCTTCCTCGCCGCGCTGCCCGCCTCGCAGATCGGCAGCCACTGGGCGACGTCCGCGTTCACCGCCCTGAGCGGGCCGTTCGCCCAGGTCGCCACGCTCATCAGCCTCGGCTGGCTGGCCACGATCCTGTACCTCGACGCCGTGATCTCCCCCGCGGGCACCGGACTCATCTACATCACCGCCTCCTCCCGGGTCTCCTTCGGCCTGAGCCGCAACGGTTACGTCCCCTCCGCGTTCGAGGCCACCAACCGGCGCGGGGTGCCCTGGGTCGGACTGATCACCGCCTTCGTGATCGGCTGTGTCTGCTTCCTGCCGTTCCCCAGCTGGCGTTCCCTCGTCGGACTGATCACCAGCGCCAGCGTGCTCATGTACGCGGGCGCGCCGCTGTCCTTCGGGGTGTTCCGCGACCGGCTGCCCGAGGCCCACCGTCCCTACCGGCTGCCCGGCGGCCGCTGGATGTCGCCGCTCTCCTTCGTCGTCGCCAACCTGCTGATCCTGTGGTCGGGGTGGACCACCGACTGGAAGCTCGGCGCCGCCATCCTCATCGGCTACGTCGTCCTGATCGCCAACCGTGTCTTCAGGATGAACCCCATCACGCCCCAGCTCGACCTGCGCGCCGCCCAGTGGCTGCCGGTCTACCTGGTCGGCATGGGCCTCATCGTCTACCTCAGCGACTTCGGGCCGCTCAAGCACCCCTGGTTCCCGCTGTGGTGGGACATCGGCGTCGTCGCCGTCTTCAGCCTCGTCATCTACTACTGGGCCATGGCGGTGGCGCTGCCCGCCGAACAGATCCAGCGTCTGATCGACCAGGTGGTCGTACCGGAGGAGGAGGGCATTCTCTGACGGGCTCTGTTCCGACGCTGTGAACCGAGAGTGCACCGGCGCTTCAACGCGCCGGTGCACTTGTGCATGTGACGTGTCGCCAGTCGGATTCTGACTGCTTTCGGCCGCCGTACGGCTGGTTCTTCATCGCGCGTCCTTGACAGCGGGGACCGCAGGGGCCAGCTTTCGGGACAACGTTGTCGAAGGGACACGGTCACGATGACACGATCCACCCGACTCAGAGAAAACGGCAGAACCCGCTTGCTCCTGGCCCGAGTTCTGCCCCCCTTCAGACTCCCGTCCGTACTGGCCGTCGGCGCCCTGATGGTGGGCGTCGCATCCGCCCCGGCCCACGCCACGGCGGTCACGGCCGCGCCGGTCAAGGACCCCGCCGCCCTGGTGAACCCCTTCATCGGGACCTCGCACGCCGCGGACGACTTCCCGGGCGCCGACGCCCCGTTCGGGATGGTCCAGTGGAGCCCCGACACCCCGCACCGGCCGGACGGCGGCGGCTACGAGTACAACGACTCGTCCATCACCGGATTCAGCCTCACCCACATCGCCGGACCGGGCTGCCGGGCCGCCGGTGACATCCCGGTCCTGCCGACCGTCGGCGCGGTGGACACGGGCGCCACGGACAGCTTCTCGCACACCCACGAGTCCGCCTCACCGGGCTCGTACTCGGTGGCGCTGGACAACGGCGTCAAGACGGAACTGACCGCGACCACCCGCAGCGGCATGGCGCGCTTCACCTTCCCGGCCACTGACCGGGCGAACCTCCTGCTGAAACTGACGAACAGCCAGAACGGCGACACCGACGCACAGTTCAAGGTGGTGAACAGCAAGGAGGTGCGCGGCAGCGTCACCAGCGGAAACTTCTGCGGCGAGGGCAACGCCTACACCGTCTACTTCGACATGGTGTTCGACCAGCCGTTCCAGCACAGTGGCACCGCGCTGGCCACCCCCACGGCCACCACGCCGAGGACCGACGTCTCCGCCAGTACCCCGGAGGCGCCGAACAAGCCCGTGCTGCACGGCGTCGTCCCCGGCGCGGCCCACCCCTTCGCCGTCCGGGCCGGCGGCTCCGACGGCTACGTCACGTTCGACACCACCACCCACCGAACCATTCAGGCCAAGGTCGGCATCTCGTACGTCTCGGCCGCGGGCGCCGTGGGCAACCGTACGGCGGAGAACCACGGCTGGAACTTCGCCCAGGTGAGCGGAGCGGCACACACCGCCTGGAAGTCCCTCCTCGGCCGGGTGCGGATCACGGGCGGGACGGCCGAACAGCAGACCGTCTTCTACACGGCGCTCTACCACGCGCTGTTGCACCCGAACGTCATCAGCGACACCGACCGCCGCTATCCCGGCTTCGACGGCAAACCGCACACCGTCGACAAGGGACACGGCGCCGCCTACGCCAACTACTCGGGCTGGGACGTCTACCGCTCGCAGGCCCAGCTGGAAGCCCTGCTCGCCCCGGCCGCCGCCTCCGACACCGCCCAGTCGATGGTCGACGACTACCGCCAGACGGGGCTGTTCCCCAAGTGGTCGGAGAACAACGGCGAGAGCTACGTCATGGTCGGCGACCCGGCGGACGAGATCATCGCCGACTACTACGCCTTCGGGGCCAGGAACTTCGACACCGCCGCCGCCCTCAAGGGCCTGATCGCCGAGGCCACCGCCACCAACAACAACCGGCCCGGCCTCAACTACCTCCAGCAGCTCGGCCGGCTGCCCAGCAACGGCAAGTACGGCTGCTGCAACTACTACGGCCCGGCCTCCACCACACTGGAGTACAACTCGGCGGACTTCGCCCTCTCCGCCCTCGCCGGAGCCCTCGGCCACACCGCCGACCAGCACCGGTTCGCGGACCGGGCGCAGGACTGGCGGAACCTCTTCGACCACGGCAGCGGCTTCGTCCAGCCGCGCGACGCCTCCGGCACCTGGACCCCGGGATTCTCACCGACCTCGGGCAA
The DNA here is from genome assembly GCF_001280015.1 of Streptomyces sp. MMG1121. GTDB lineage: Bacteria > Actinomycetota > Actinomycetes > Streptomycetales > Streptomycetaceae > Streptomyces. The sequence continues at coordinate 141,411 of NZ_LGDV01000262.1, read as the reverse complement.
GAACTTCGTCGAGGGCGACTCCTGGCAGTACACCCCGATGGTGCCGTTCAACGTGCACGGACTGGCCACCGCCATGGGCGGCGACGCGGCCCTGGCCAAGTTCCTGGACACGGACCTGTCCTCGCTGACCGGCGCCGGCGGCTACACCAACCTGGGCAACGAGCCCAGCCTCAACATCCCCTGGGAGTACGACTACATCGGCCTGCCGTACAAGACCCAGCGGGTCGTCCGGCAGGTCCAGGACCAGATCTGGACCGCCGACCCGTCGGGCCTGGCCGGCAACGACGACCTGGGCGAGATGAGCTCGTGGTACGTGTGGTCCGCCCTCGGCATGTATCCGGAGACCCCGGGCACCGCCGACCTGGCGCTGGGCAGCCCGCTCTTCACCCGGGCGGCGATCACCCTGCCGTCCGGCCACACCCTCACCATCAACGGCACGGGCGCCGCGGACGACGCTCCGTATGTGCAGTCGGCCACCTGGAACGGCACGGCGTGGAACAAGGCGCACGCGCCCGACGGCGCCCTCGGCGCCGGCGGCACCCTCACCTATGTGCTCGGCACCTCCGCCAACCCCTCCTGGGCGGCGGACGCCTCCGCCGCGCCGCGCTCCTATCCGGGCTCGCCCACCTACACCGGCGTGGGAACGTCCGGGGACACCGCCGCCGCCTCGGCGAACTTCGACGGCGCGGGCTACAGCTACTCCACCCACGCCCTGGCCGCCGCGGGCGTCACACCGGGCGGGAAGGTCACGGCCGGCGGGGTCTCGTTCACCTGGCCCGAGGTGGCGCCCGGCGCACGGGACAACTACGAGGCGAACGGACAGACCGTCCGGGTGTCCGGGTCCGGCAGCATCTCCTTCCTGGGTGCCGCCAACAACGGCCCGGCCTCCGGCACCGCTACCGTCACCTACACGGACGGCACGACCCAGTCGGTGCCCCTCGCCTTCTCCGACTGGACGCTGAGCGCGGGTGCCGCCACCCCGCTCGCCGACAACACCGTCGCGGTGACGATGCCCTACCGCAACGATGCGGGCACCGTGTCCGACAGCACCAGGACGTACGTGTTCGCCACCACACCGGTGGCGCTGGCCCCGGGCAAGAAGGTCAGCGACGTGCGTCTGCCGTCCGACGTCAACAGCGGAGGCCTGCATGTCTTCGCGATCGGCTGCGGCACCGGCTGAGCCGTCCGGAACATGCCGCCCGGTGGAGCAATCACCGGGATTGTGGTGCACGGCCCGCCAGGCTGGACGGCTGTCGAGGTCGTGTGACAGGAGTCCCGGGTGCGTAGACCACAGAGGCCGAACCGTCAGGTGTGCCGTCCCGCTCCGGGGACGGCACACCGCGGGGCCGGAGCCGGTGTGCCTGCGGCTCCGCTGTGGCTGTGCTGGCTGCCGCTCCTGTACGTCGTGGCCGTACTGGCGCTGGAGCCCCTCACTCCGGTGGAGTGGCCGGTGAGTTTCGCGCTGATCGGGGTGCCGCTGGTGACCGCCTTCGGCTACGGGCCGGTGGGCGTGGCCGGGGCCACGGTGTTCGCCATGGTCCTCGAAGGGGTGCTGGCCGGCACCCCGTGCTGTGCGGGCCGGTCCGTCGGCTATCTGTGGGACCGGCACTACGTCGCCTCCTACATCTGTACCGCTCTGGTGGGCGCCCTCGGCACGATCCTGGCCGCGCACCGGATCCAGCGCGAGCGCACGCTGGCCGACGTGCGGTTCGTGGCCGAGATCGCGCAGCGCGTGCTGCTGCGGCCGGTACCGCACCGGATCGGCCATCTCCTGCTGGAGAGCCTGTACCTGTCCGCCGCCGCGGAGGCGCGGATCGGCGGTGACCTCTTCGAGGCCGTCCCCACCGGGTACGGGGTCCGGCTGCTCATCGGCGACGTGCGCGGCAAGGGCCTGCTCGCGGTGGAGACCGCCGCCAGCCTGCTCGGCGCGTTCCGGGAGGCGGCGTACGAGGAACCCGATCTGGCCGCGCTCGCCACCCGGCTGGAGACGAGCATGATCCGCAGGGCGGAGCAGCTCGGCGGGACCGAGACGGTCGAGCGGTTCGTCACCGCGGTCTTCGCCGAGATCCCGGCCGACGGCGGGCTCGTCTACATGGTCAACTGCGGCCATCCGCCGCCACTGTGCCTGCATGCCGGTCAGGTGCGCGAGCTGGACAACGGACGGTCGGCGCCGCCGCTGAACCTCGGCGTGCTGGTCCAGGAGCCGTACCACGTCGACGTCTACCCGTTCCGGCCCGGCGATCAGCTGCTGCTGTACACGGACGGCGTCACGGAGACGCGGGACGCGTCGGGCGTCTTCTACCCCCTGCTCGACCGCGTCCGTTCCTGGGGCCCGCTGCCACCCCGGGAGTTGCTCGCGCGCCTCCACGACGATCTGCTGGCCCACAGCCCCCGCGGGCTGCAGGACGACACCGCGGCGCTCGCGGTGTGCCTGCTGCCCGGGGAGCCGTCCGCGCCGGAGCCGCCCGGATGAGCGTCAGAAACCGGTGTGGGCGAACCAGTTGTCGAGGACCGCGGTCGCTCCCAGGACCTCGTAGGCGGACTCCTGGTACGAGCGGCGCCCGTAGAGGAGCAGCAGGAGGTCCGCCGCCCGCCCGCGCACGGCCGCCGTGGCCTCGTCCTGGTCCTGCGGCACCAGGCGGAAGCCGTCCGGGTCCAGCCGCACGCGCCATTCCTCACCGGTGTCCGCGCTGTGGAAGGCGAGGGTCTCGCCGGTGCCGCGCAGTTCGGTCACGCCGGGGGCGAAAAGGCCCGCGTAGGGCAGATTGACGAGGAACTCGTCCACGCCGTCCGCCGCGAGCGCGGAGTCGATGTCCCACGCCTGAAGGCCGACGGCGTGCTCCGCGTCCACCCGGTGCACCAGCGTCTCGAACAGCATCCGGCGGGCCCAGAACCGCGCGTGCTGGTCCTCGCCCCAGGCCCACATCGCCGCCTCGGGGTCCGTGTCCCGCAGGACGGCCGCGACGGCGGGTTCCCCGGCCGCCACCCAGCCGGGGTACTCCCGCGCGTCCTCCGGCAGCCCCAGCTCCACCTCGCGGCTGCGCGGCGGCTCCTGCACCAGCCGGGTCAGCAGCGCGCCGAACCAGCGCTGCAGCGCTCCCACGTGCTGGGTGAGTTCGGCCAGCGTCCAGCCGGGGCAGGAGGGCACGGCGCCGGCCGGGTCGGCGCCCTTGACCGCCTCGGCGAAGCGCAGGGTCTCGCGGGCGATGGCCTCGCGGTAGGTGTCGTACGGCAGGGGGTGTCCCTGCCTGCTGGTCGCTGCCATCGGCTGCCGCCGTCCTGTTCTGTCCTCGGTACGGGTGGTGCGGGTGGTTGCCCGGCGTCAGTCTGTCCGCTGGAGTGCACTCGAAGGCAAATCCGGGCTCAGGGGATGTCCTGCTCGGCCCAGATGATTTTCCCCTGGTCGGTGTACCGGGCGCCCCAGCGCAGGGCCAGTTGGGCGACCAGGAAGAGGCCGCGGCCGCCTTCGTCGGTGCTGCGGGCGTGGCGCAGCCGGGGGGCGGTGCTGCTGGAGTCGGAGACCTCGCAGGTGAGGTGGGCGTCGCGGAGGAGGCGCAGCCGGATGGGCGGTGCGGCGTAGCGGATGGCGTTGGTGACGAGTTCGCTCACGACGAGTTCGGTCGTCAGGGCCAGCTCGTCGAGGCCCCACTCGCGCACCTGGCGGGTGGCCCGGGCGCGCAGGTCGCCGACGGCGGCCGGGTCGGTGGGTACGTCCCAGGAGACGGCCTGGCCGGCGCCGAGGGCGTGGGTGCGGGTGAGCAGGAGCGCGATGTCGTCGGGCTGCGGCACGGGGACGAGCTGCTGCACGGCGGACGTGCAGAGCGTGTCCAGGTCCTGCTCGCCGCGGGCGAGGACCTCCACGAGCCGGGCCATGCCCCGCTCCATGTCGTGGTCGGGGCCCTCGACGAGGCCGTCGGTGTAGAGGCCGAGCAGGCTGTTCTCGGCCAGTTCGATCTCGGTGGCCTCGAACGCCATTCCGCCCAGCCCGAGCGGAGGACCGGCGGGGATCTCCGGGAAGCCCGCGTGTCCGTCCGGTGCGACGACGACGGGCGGCGGGTGGCCGGCCCGGGCCATCGCGCACCGCCGGGTGACCGGGTCGTAGACGGCGTAGAGGCAGGTCGCGCCGATGAAGCCGGTCGTGGCACGGGCGGCCGTGCCGGCGGCCGTCTCCTCGTCGCTCAGCCGGAGCACGAGGTCGTCGAGATGGGCGAGCAGCTCGTCGGGGGGCATCTCCATCTCGGCGAGGGTCTGGACCGCCGTGCGCAGCCGGCCCATGCTGGCCGCCGCGGTGATGCCGTGGCCCACCACGTCGCCGACGACGAGGCCCACACGCGCGCCGGACAGGGGGATCACGTCGAACCAGTCGCCGCCGACGCCGCCGGACGGGTCCGCCGGAAGGTAGGAGGAGGCCACATCCAGCGCGGTGCCGCCGCTCAGCGTGGGAGGCAGCAGGCTGCGCTGGAGCGTGACGGCCGCCGTGTGTTCCCTCGTGTAGCGGCGGGCGTTGTCGACGCACACCGCCGCCCGCGCCACCAGTTCGCGGGCGACCAGGACCTCGTCGGTGCCGAAGGACACCGGGTTGAGCGAGCGGGCGAAGGTGGTGAGGCCGAGGACGGTGTTCCGGGCCCGCATCGGCGCGGCGATGAGCGAGTGCACGCCGTACTCCCGCATCCGCTGGGCCCGCAGGGGCTCCCGGGTGACCCACAGCTCGTCGGACGGGTCGAGGACCGGGATGAGCAGCGGCTCGCCGCCGATCAGCAGGTTCGCGTCGTGGGGCGGCGGGACGAAATCGACCGTGTCGCCGACCCGGGCGACGGCCTCGGGGCAGCCTTCGCGCACCGAGCGCAGCGCGGCGCGGCACATGACCGGCCGGGCGGGCGCGGGGCCGGCGTCGGGCAGCCAGGCTCCGTGGCCCTCGGTGCTGAGCACGGGTTCCAGCAGGTCGACGACGACGAAGTCCGCGAAGCGGGGGACGGCGAAGTCGGCGAGTTCCTGGGCGGTGCGCACCACGTCGAGCGTCCGTCCGATGCTGGTGCCGGCCTCGTTGACCAGGGTCAGGAGCTGGCGGGCGTGCCAGCGCTCGGTGACGTCCTGGACCATGTAGCAGACGCCGTTGATGGTGCCGTCGATGTCGACGAGGGGGAAGAACGAGGTCGAGTAGGCGTGCCGGCGGTGCGGGTCGGCCCAGCTCCAGCCCTCGTACTCGTAGTCGGTCACCGGCAGTCCCGTCGCGAACACCTTGCGCATCAGCCCCTCCAGGGCCTCTGCCTGCAGGCCGGGCAGCAGGTCGCTCAGACGGCGTCCCAGCCGCTGCTCGCGGGGCACACCGCCGAAGTGTTCCAGGGTGTCGTTCAGCCATACGTAGCGCAGCTGCGGGTCCATGACGGCCATGCCGACCGGGGCGCGGGTGAGGAAACCGTCGAGGACGGCCCGGCCCATGGTCCACTCCGTGCGCCGTTCGCGCGCCGAGACCAGGAAGCACTCGTCCGCGCCGATGCGGAAGGACGCGGAGACGCGCACGTCGACGTCGAGGGCGCGGCCGTCCCGGTGGCGTGCGGTGATCCGCCCGCTCCAGCCGTTCCCGGCGCGGCACCGCTCCGCGATGCCGGCGAGCCGCGCGGGGTCCTCGGGCATGGCCACCAGGCCCACGGCCGAGCCGCCGACGACCTCGGCCGCCGGGTAGCCGAGCAGTGCCGTGGCACAGCGGGTCCAGCCGACGACGATGCCGTGTTCCGAGATCACCGCGGCCGCGTCGGTGGACGCGTCGAAGAGATCCCCCGGTCCCACGGACGGGGATCCGGCGCTGTCCTTTCGCGCTGATTCCATCAGTTCACCCTTATACCACTATGGCCTGTTTGTCCGCTGATGCGCAGGAATCCGACGGGCGAAGACGATCTTCCCTGCGCCTTCCGTGCGCCTTCTGCGCACCGCGGCCGATCCGCACCCGCGGGCTCCGGACGCCGGGCCCCTTCCCTGTGCGCGCCCTGTGGTGGACACTCGCCCATCGGACCGATCTTCACCCCGGTCGCACGGTTCCCCTCCACCCCTCTTCACACAAGGGCTCCCCAGATGCCGTTCCCACCTGCCGCCTTACGGCTGGCCGTCGCAGCCGCAGGCCTCCTGCTCGTCGCCGCCCCGACCACAGCGGCCTCCGCGGCCCCTCCCGCCGCAACTGCCCATGTGAGTACGCCGGCCGGAGCCACCGACCCGGCCTCCTGGTCCGCCCCCCTGTCCACGCAGGGCCGTTACATCGTCGACAGCCAGGGCAAGCGGTTCCGCCTCAAGGGCGCCAACTGGGACGGTGCGCAAGGGTCCTGGCTGGGCAGCGGCAGCGTCACCGACCCCGCCAACCACCACGCCGGCCAGGACTCGCACGGCATACCGCTCGGCCTGGACCGTGTTCCGCTGGGCCAACTACTCGCCGACTTCCACCAGTTGGGCATCAACACCATCCGGCTGCCGTTCTCGAACGAGATGATCCACAGCACGACCGCGGTACCCGACAGCGCGGTCGCCGCCAATCCCCAGCTGCGCGGCAGGACACCGCTGGAGGTCTACGACGCGGTCGTCGACGCGCTCAGCGGGAGCGGGTTCGCCGTGATCCTCAACAACCACACCAACACCTCCCGCTGGTGCTGCGGCGTCGACGGCAACGAGCGCTGGAACAGCTCGCAGTCGACGCGGACGTGGGCCGACGACTGGGTGTTCATGGCCCGCCGCTACGCCGGTGTCCCGCGCGTCGTGGGTGCCGATCTCTACAACGAGGTCCGGCGCGACGTACTGGACGATCCCAACTGGGGCATGGGCGACGACCACGACTGGTACGCCGCCGCCCAGCTCGCCGCCGACCGCATCCTCACCGAGGCCAACCCCCGGCTCCTCATCGTCATCGAGGGCATCAACTGGACCGGCATACCGGCGGACGGCCTCCCGCACGGCCGGCCGGTGCTCACGCCCGCCCGTACCCTGTCCCACACCCTGGTCGACGCCCACAAGCTGGTCTACTCCGCGCACTTCTACGGCTACACCGGCCCGCACCACAGCGGCGCGACCGGCATCGGCGAGACGCACGACCCCCGCTACCAGGACCTGAGCCGCGACGATCTGTACGCGGCCCTCCAGGACGAGGCGTTCTTCGTCGAGGAGTCGGGCCGGCACTACACGGCACCGGTCTGGGTCAGCGAGTTCGGCATCGGCGCGAACGAGACGAACCCGGCCGCCCGCACCTGGTTCACCAACATCACCGACTACTTCGCCGACCACGACACCGACTTCGCCTTCTGGCCCCTGGTCGGCTTCGCGGGCCACGACGACTGGGCCCTGCTGCGCTACGACGAGGCAGGTCATCGCTCCGGCATCCTGGACTCCGGCGACTGGCGCGCGGCGGCGTGGCAGCACCTGATGACCGCGCCGAGCGACACCGGTGCGGTGGCGGCCCTACCCACGTGGCGGATGCTCGCCGTCGACCACGGCGACGCGGTGGAGTCCGTCCGCGTGCGGGCCACGGGCGACTGGGACTCCGGGGCGTACAAGGCCGCCTGCCCCGACGGGCTGCGGCTCATCGGCCTAGGCCACACCAGCGGGCGCGGGCTGTGCACCGACACCACCGCCAGTGGTCCGGCCGACCTGCGCGCGCCCGCCGGCGGGCAGACGGTCGTGCCCGACGAGCGGTACGTCGCGCCCGGCGGCGACTGGGCGTCCGGGTACACCAAGCTGCAGTGCCCCGCCGGCGCCTTCCTCGTCGGCTACAGCGTGCGCGGCGAGCGTGTGTCGGCGGCCCTGTGCGTGCCCGCGCGCGGCCCGCTGGCGGGAGCCGGCCGCACGGTGTGGTTCGACCGGTCCGACAACCGGCCCGCCGACGCCGCCGGCGGCGACTTCGCGTCCGGCGACTACAAGGGCCAGTGCGCCGACGACGAGTACGCCGCCGGCATCGCCTTCACCACCAGGGTGGGCAGCCGTCCGGGCCCCGCTGCCCTACTGTGCCGCAGGCTCTCCTGAGGCAGTCGGGACCGACCGGCCGGCGGCCCCCTGCACCAGCAGCAGGAGGGCGTCGGCCAGGTCGTCCGCGGGGCTGCCGGTGGCCAGTCGGCGCAGTTGCAGGCCCATCACCAGGGCGACGGTGGTGGCGGCCAGACGTTCCGCGTCCGGGACGCCCAGCGCGGTGAGGATACGGGTGGCGAGCCGGTCGTAGGCCCGGAAGGCCTCCGCCGCCGCCTCGCGCAGCCGCTCGTCGCGCCCGGCGTGCAGATACAGCTCGAAGGGCGCGAGATGGGCGCTGTCCAGGGCCGAGCCGCAGGCGACCTGGCCGGCCAGGCAGGCAGCGTCCTCGACGTCGAGGCCCTCGGTCCGGCACTGGTCGGCCAGTTCGGTGAAGTGCCGTGCCTCCTCGCGCACGAAGTGCTGCAGGCTCTCCCGCAGCAGTTCGTGCTGGGTCTCGAAGTGGTAGGTGATCGAGCCCAGCGAGACGCCGGCCTCCTTGGCGATCCGCCGGTTGGTGACCGCCGCGACACCGTCCTCGCCGATGATGCGCAGCACGGCGGCGATGATGCGCTGGCGCGCCGGGGCGGAGTGGGCGGTGTGCGACATGGCCTGCATTCTTCCACCCCCTTCTTGCCCCGTCGGTGGACAGGGCGGTTCGGCGACTCTACTGTTCGTTCGAACGAACAGTATGGGAGGTAGTCGTGGACGTTGCCGGGGCCACTGTCCTGCTCACCGGCGTCACCGGGGGCATCGGAGGCGCGCTCGCCGCCGGGATGTCCGAGCGCGGCGCCCGTCTCGTGCTCACCGGCCGGCGCCGCGAGGCGCTGGAACCGCTCGCGCAGCGGTACGGCGCCCGCACGATCCTCGCCGATCTGGCCGACCCGGACGACGTGGCGCGGCTCGCCGAGGAGGCGGCCGGCACGGACATCCTCCTCGCCAACGCGGCCCTGCCCTCCAGCGGTGACGTCCTCGACTACACCCCGGAACAGATCGACCGGGCCCTCGCGGTGAACCTGCGGGCCCCCGCGATGCTGGCCCGGCTGCTCGCCCCCGGCATGGTGGCCGCCGGACGCGGCCACATCTGCTTCGTCGGCTCACTGTCCGGCATGGCGGCCACCAAGTCGTCGTCCCTGTACACGGCGACGAAGTTCGGGCTGCGCGGCTTCTCGCTGGCCTTCCGGCAGGATCTGCACGGCACGGGCGTCGGCGTCTCGATCGTCCAGCCGGGCTTCGTGCGCGAGCTGGGGATGTTCGCCAACACGGGCTCCGGCACACCCGGCCGGGTCCGCACGGTGTCGCCGGAGCAGGTGGTCAAGGGCGTGCTGCGGGCGATCGCCCGGGATGTCGCCGAGGTCAACGTGGCCCCTCCCGAGCTGCGGTTCCTCACCAAGGTCGCCTCCCAGTTCCCGGGGTTCGCGGAGCGGGTGCAACGGCGGGCGGGGGCGGAGCCGACGGTGAACGCGATCGTGGCCGCGCAGCGATCGAGCCGCTGAGCCGGCGTCCGCAGGCTCAGCGCCGGCTCGCGGGCGCGTCGGGCAGCGCGGAGCGGGTCCCCTCGCAGGAGTAGACGATCTCCACCGCGCCGCCGGGCAGGGCGCGCTGGCGCTCGAAGGCGAGCCCGATCGTGGGGCTGAGCGCGGGCGTCAGCCGCATCCCGTCGCCGAACAGCAGCGGCACGACGACCAGCTCCAGCGTGTCGAGCGCGCCGAGGGCGTGAAAGGTCTGGATCGTGCGCGGGCCGCCGACGAGGTGGACGTCGCCACCCCGGTTGGCCGCGCGGAGCTTGTCCAGCAGCCGCTTCGGATCACCGTCGAGGACGACGTGGTCCGGGGTGCCGGCCGGTCGGTGGGAGCCGAGCACGAACACCCGGAGGGCCGGCCAGGGCCAGCGGTCGTTGTCCAGCGCCGGCTCGAAGGTCGTGCGGCCCATCAGCGCCTGTTCGCAGTCCTGCAGGAACTCCCGGATGCCATGGCTGCCGCCGGTCGCGTAGGCGGGGTCGGCCGTGTGCGCGGGCCATCCGGTCGGGGTGGTCACATAGCCGTCGGCGCTGATGCTCATACGCGCACGGATCTTCATGTCGACTCCTTGGGCGGTGGATCCGAGGCCGGTGGGCAGCCTCCATCCAAGCGTCGAACGACACGGGCGCCTTTCGACACGCCGACGGGAGAACCTCGCGGGCGCGGGCTGCATCCCCGCGGCACCGGTACACGGGCGGCGGCGGCTGCTCGCTGTCGAGGTACCGGCGCGGCGCCGTCGTCAGCAGGAACGACAGAACGCTCGCCCCCTGCCACGGAGGGCAGTTGGCGTCCGCTGCGGAGCGTCCCCGTAATCGCCTTGCGCTCCTGTTCACCGCCGTGGCAGGCTCCACGAGCCCCACCACGCATGCCCCTCCTGATCACGTAAGGACTGAGGTCCATGGTTGCGGCGCCCCGCAGCGGTCGCCGTCGGCACTGAGACGTCCGCCCGGCGGCGGCGTTCTCGGCGCCCCTCGCGTCACCTCACGGCGACCCGACGCCGCGGTGTTCCGCACACCGCCCGCCTCTCTCGCGGAGGCCTGACCCGTATGCCCGGCCGCCCCGGCGTTCCCTCGCCCGTGGCCGCCTTCACCGTGAGGTCCTCATCGTGCGCACCGATGTCCAGAGCTTTGCCGTCGCCCACCTGCTGCGCCGCCCGGCGGCACGCGAAGTCGGCGGTTTCGTCGCGGGGTTCGACCCGTCGACGACCAGCCCCTACGTCAATTACGCGACTCCCTTCCCCGGTACCGAACCGACGGACCGGGACATCGCCGACCTGATCGCCGCGTTCCGTGAGCGCGGGCTCACGCCGCGGCTGGAGTTCGCCCCCGACACCGCGCCCGCCGTGGAACCCGTGCTGCGCCGGGCCGGTTTCCGCACGGAGGCGGTGCACGAGTACCTGGTCTGTACGCCCGCCACACTGACCGCCCCCGGCTCCGGTGCCGGCCCGGTCGAGGTCGAGAGCCCGGTCACGGACGCCGACTACACCGCGATCGACGCGGCCCTGTCCGAGGCGTTCGGCGGCGAGTTCCCGCCTTCGCCCGAGGGTGCGGCGCGGTTGCGGCGCACCGAGGAGGGCGGCGGTGCCGTCCGGTTCGTCCGCGCCGCCGACGGCGGCTGTGCCGGCGCGGCGATCTGCTCGGCGCCCGCCGAGGACACCGCGGAACTGGCGGGCGTCGGCACACTCCCGGCGTACCGGGGCCGTGGCATCGCCGCCGCGGTCACCTCCACCCTGGCCGCGACCCTGTTCGGCCGCGGCGCGCGGTCCGTGTGGCTGGAGTACTCGGGCGAGGGCTCCCGCCGCGTGTACGAGCGGGTCGGCTTCCGGCCGGGCGGCACACGTCTGTACGTCTCGCTGGAGGCGTGACCCGCCTGCCGCCAGGCAGGTCACCGGCTTCCGGCGGTGCGGCGCAGCAACTCCGGACCGGTGATGAGCTGGACCGCCGTGTTGACGCTCATGTCGGTGTCGTGGCAGCTCGCGTGCGGGATGGAACGGCCGCTGCCGCGCTGGTCGAGCAGGACGGTCCGGCGGACGGACGGGGCGAACAGCCGCCGGGTGTGGGGGCCGCAGCGGATCCGGGTCCGCCGTGCAGCACGACGGCGGGCTTGGTGTCGGGGTCGCCGCATGTCTCCCCGTGGACGCGGTTGCCGTCGCCCACGTCCAGCATGCTGCCGCTCTCGTACGGTTCGATCTCCGGGCAGAGGAACGTCCAGGCACCTTGGCCCAGGCGGGAGTTCGGCGCCCCGGGCGATAATCTCGGTCCGCTCTGTCGCGGAAACGCCTCGGGATTGTCCGTGATCGGTAACAGAAGGATCCCGTGATCAACCCGGCCCGTCCTGACAGGTGCACAGGAACTCACCGACACGGCATGGAACAGAACAGGGGCGGACATGGCGCGGCATAACGGGCGGGGTTGGTACGGCCGGATGATCGCGGCGGCGGTCGGGGTCACGGCGGTCGCCGCCGCCACCTCGGTGTGGACCGCACAGGCCGGCCAGTCCGGCAGCGCTCCGGCCGCGCCGGGCGTCTCGGCGCAGCCCGCCGCGCCGAAGAAGGAGGTGCCCCGGTCCGTGTCCGCGTCCATCGCCCATGCCTCGGACGGGGGCGAGCACGCGGTCAACATCACCATCGACGACGGCCCGGACCCGGTCTGGACCCCCCAGGTGCTCCAAGTGCTGCGCGACAACGGGGTGAAGGCGACGTTCTGCATGATCGGCCCGCAGGCGCAGGCACACCCGGAGCTGGTCCGCAACGTGGTGGCGGCCGGGCACCGGCTGTGCGACCACACGGTGTCGCACGACACCACGATGGACAAGAAGTCCGAGGGCTACCAGTCGCAGCAGATCCTGGACGCCGAGCAGCAGATCACCAAGGCGTCCGGTGGCGTACGGCCGATGTACTACCGGGCCCCGGGCGGTGCCTTCACGCCGTACAGCCGTGATCTCGCGGCCTCGCACGGCATGCGGCCGCTGGGCTGGAACGTGGACTCCAAGGACTTCGAGCGGCCGGGAACCGACGCCATCGTGGCCACCGTCAAGCGCGAGTTGGCCAACGGCCCGACGATCCTGTTCCACGACGCGGGCGGCGACCGCGCGCAGACCGTGGCCGCGCTGCGCACCCTGCTGCCGTGGCTGAAGCAGCAGGGCTACTCCTTCGGTTTCCCCGTCCGCTGAGCGGTCCGCCGTAGCCCGGTGCGGCCTTCGGGGACGTCCCGGTGAACCCCGGGCGAAATCTTGGTCATCGATTCCTGGGTACGGCTGTTCGGTTCCGGAGGGCTGCCTACCATGAGGCCACCTCGTACGTCGTCCCGGAAAGGCTCGCCATGCCGTTGCCTCGCCTCGGCACGCGGTCCGTTCGTCTGCGGACGGCCCCCGCCGTGTTCGTCGTCCTCACGGTTGCCCTCGCGGGCACGCTGCTGGCGTTCTCGCTGGGCGGCGCACGGCACGGCCGGCCCGGCGGCGGCCCGGCGGGGCACGTCGTGATCGACGTGTCGGAGAGCCACTGCGGCGGCGGCTGGACCCGGCCGGAGCCCGGGGTGCGGACCTTCGATCTGCACAACTCCTCCGACGGCGCCGCCGAGGTCTATCTGGAAGACCCGGCCAGCCAGGCGGTGTACGGCGAGGTGGAGGGCATCGCGCCCGGTACGACACGGCAGTTGACCGTGCGACTGGGCAAGGGGGCGTACGCCTTCAAGTGCGTGCCCGACGACGCCGACGCCGTCACCGGGCCCACCGTGCAGATCACCTCGGGCCGGCGCGGACCGGGCGCGGCCCCGGTCAACGAGCACGATCTGATCCCGCCCGCCCTCGCCTACCAGAAGTGGATCGGCGGCGGACTCGCCGAGGTCGTCCGGCTGACCACGCGGCTCCAGCGGGACATCGACCGCGGTGACCTCGCCGCCGCCCGCTCGGACTGGCTGCCCGCGCATCTGGAGTACGAGCGGCTGGGCGCCGCCTACGACGCCTTCGGGGACGCGGACGCGGCGGTCAACGGCACCGACGCCGGCCTGCCCGGCGGGGTGCACGACAAGGATTTCGCCGGGTTCCACCGCATCGAGTACGGGCTGTGGCACGGCGAGTCCGCCGACGGGCTGCGCGCCCCGGCGGCGGCGCTGGTCAAGGCGGTGACCGGGCTGCGCGACACCTGGTCGCAGACCCGGATGGACCCGGCCCAGCTGGGCCTGCGCGCGCACGAGATCCTGGAGAACACCGTGCAGTTCGAGCTGACCGGCCGCACCGACTACGGCAGCGGCAGCAATCTCGCCACCGCCCGCGCCAACCTCGACGGCACCCGCGAGGTGCTGTCCCGGCTGCACCCGCTGCTCGCCACCCGGTACGCCGGTCTGCCGGGCCTGGACACGGACATGGACCGCGCCCAGCACGCCCTCGACGGCTTCCGGCACGGCGACCACTGGACCCCGCTCGACGGACTGAGCCGGGCCCAGCGCGAGCAGACCGACTCCGTACTCGGCGACCTGGTGGAACGGCTGGCCTCGGTGGCCACCCTGTGCGACCCGCGGAGGACCGTGTGAGCGTCGACCGACGACCCGACGGCCTCGGCCGGCGCGGCTTCCTGCGGGGGGCCGCCCTGGCCGGTGCCGGGCTCGCCACGAGCGCGGCCGCCCCGGACACCCCGGACGCCCCGGCCGGTGACACACCGACGATCGCCCCCTTCCACGGCGTGCACCAGGCCTCGGCGATCGCCGCCCCGCGCCGCACCAGCGTCTTCGCGTCGCTCGACGTGACCGCCGGGTCCCGCGCCGAACTCGCCGACGTGCTGCGCACGTTGACCGACCGGGCCCGCTTCCTCACCTCCGGCGGAACGCCGTCCCCGGTGGGCATCACCGGCCCGCCGGCCGACTCGGGCGTGCTCGGGGACCAGCTGCCCGCCGGTCAACTGGCCGTCACCGTGGGCGTCGGGGCCTCGCTCTTCGACGAGCGGTACGGGCTGGCCGCGCTCAGGCCCCGGCGGCTCACCGCGATGCCCGCCTTCCCCGACGACGATCTGCGGTCCGACTGGTGCCACGGCGACCTCAGCCTCCAACTGCACGCCGACGAGCCGGACACCACGCTGCACGCACTGCGTGACATCGCCCGGCACACCCGGGGCGCCCTCCAGGTGCGCTGGCGGCTGGACGGCTTCTCCAGCCCGCCCCGTCCGTCGGGCACCCCGCGCAATCTGCTCGGCTTCAAGGACGGCACCGCCAACCCGGACGCCGGCAGCGCCCGGGAGATGGACCGGCTGATCTGGGTGGGCAAGGGCGCGGGCGAGCCGGACTGGGCGGTCGGCGGCAGCTACCAGGTGGTCCGGCTGATCCGCATGCTGGTGGAGTTCTGGGACCGGGTCTCGCTCAGCGAGCAGGAGCGGATGTTCGGCCGCGCCCGGGTCTCCGGCGCCCCGCTGGACGGCGACCACGAACTCGACACGCCGAAGTACGCCGACGACCCCAAGGGTGACGTCATCCCGTTGGACGCGCACATACGCCTCGCCAATCCACGTACCTCCGCCACCGCCGACCAGCGGCTGCTGCGCCGCGCCTACAACTACGACCGGGGCATGGACGCCAACGGCAACCTCGACATGGGCCTGCTGTTCTGCTGCTACCAGCAGGATCTGAAGCGGCAGTTCGAGACGGTGCAGCACCGGCTGGCGGGTGAGCCGCTCACCGACTACATCAGCCCGTTCGGCGGCGGCTACTTCTTCGCGCTGCCCGGTGTACGGGACGCCTCCGACTGGTACGGGCGCGCCCTGCTCGGCTGAACCTGTCCGGACAACTCGTCGGCCGATCAGGTCAACACACCGTCAAGTTTTACCCCAAGGTTCCTGACTCGGTGTTCACCTGCGCGCCATCATGGCTCCGCCGACGCGCCCCGCAGTGGGCGCAGCATCCGTGCTCGTACGACGTACAGACGTTCTGTTCCGGAGGGGTTGACCATCATGGCCAGCAGAGGAAGACGAGCCGCGATGCGGAGCCTGGGCGCGCTCGCGGGTGCCGCCGCGCTCACCGTGCTCGGCAGCAACGCGCCCGGTTGGGCAGCCGTGCCCGCGCACGGGCACGGCGGGCGTTCCTCGACCGCCACGCCGATCCAGCACGTGGTCGTGCTGTTCGACGAGAACATCTCGTTCGACCACTACTTCGCGACCTACCCGCAGGCCGCCAACACCGACGGCACGAAGTTCACGGCGTCGAAGAACACCCCGAAGGACATCGACACCCTCGCGCACGCGGGCCTGTTGAAGAAGAACCCGAACCAGTACGCACCGAAGCGGCTCTCCCCGGCGCAGGCCATGACCTGCGACCAGAACCACTCCTACGGGCCGGAGCAGTACGCGTACAACGGCGGCAAGGCCGACCAGTTCGTGCAGAACACCGACGTCGACAAGTGCAGCGGCGGCCTGTTCGGCGAGCCCGGCCTGGCGATGGACTACTACGACGGCAACACCGTCACCGGCCTGTGGAACTACGCCCAGCACTACGCCCTGAGCGACCGCTCCTACAGCTCGAACTACGGGCCGTCCACGCCCGGCGCGCTGAACCTGGCCTCCGGCAACACGCACGGCGTCGTCTCCGTCGACCCGGCCACCGGCAAGCAGACCTCGAAGCCGGACTCGTACACCGTCCAGTCGCCCGACGCCAAGGGTGTCGGCACGGTGATCAACGACCCCGACCCGGCCTACGACGACTGCTCCGACAAGGACCACACCAGCACCAACGCGCTGGCGTCGATGCAGGGCAAGAACATCGGTGACCTGCTCAACACCCGGAAGGTGAGCTGGGGCTGGTTCCAGGGCGGCTTCCGGCCCTCGACCGCGTGGACCGGCACGTCCGGCTCGTACGCCAAGTGCGACACCACGCACACCAACGTGGGCGGCGCGGCCGCGGCGGACTACAGCCCGCACCACAATCCGTTCTCGTACTACAAGTCGACGGCCAACCCGCACCACCTGGCCCCGAAGAACGTCTCCGAGATCGGCCACGACGGGCGGGCGAACCACAACTACGACCTGACCGACTTCTCGGCCGCGCTCAAGGCGGGCAAGCTCCCGTCGGTCAGCTTCCTCAAGGCCGGTGAGTACCAGGACGGCCACGCCGGCTACTCCGACCCGACCGACGAGCAGCACTTCCTGGTCCAGCAGATCAACGCGATCCAGAGCTCGCCGCAGTGGAAGTCCACCGCGATCGTGGTCGCCTACGACGACTCCGACGGCTGGTACGACCACGCCTACGTCGTCCCGAAGAACGGCTCGACGGACACCGCCCTCGGCTCCAACGGCAAGGCGACCGACAGCCCCGCCTGCCAGAAGGGCCCGAAGGCGACCGGCGGTTACGCCGACCGCTGTGGCCCCGGTACCCGTCAGCCGCTGCTCGTCATCTCGCCGTACAGCAAGGTGAACAAGGTCGACCACACGCTGACGAACCAGGCGTCCATCACCCGGTTCATCGAGGACAACTGGCGTACCGGCCGCGTCGGCGACCACTCCTTCGACGCCACGGCGGGCTCCCTGTCCGGGATGTTCGACTTCCGGCACCCGAACAACAAGCAGGTGCTGCTGAACACCGACGGTTCGGTCAAGCACGTCGGCCCGATCCGGCACGTCGCCCCGGTGAGCACCAGCATCACGCCGGGACCGGCGATGCAGAACACGGCCGCGACGACCGACGCCTCCGGCTTCCCGGCCCTTCCGGTCGGCCTCGGCGTGGGCGCCCTGCTGGCCGCGGGCGCGACCGGGACGTACCTGACGATGCGCCGCAAGCAGCGGGTCTGATCCCCGCACCTGAAGCGCGCCCCCGGTCGGTGACCGGGGGCGCGTTCGTTCGTGTACCGGCTCGCGTGCGGCCCGCGGCCGTCGACGCCGCGGAGCCGGACACGGCCGTCACCGGCGACGACGAACGGACGCACCGGGTAGGGCGGACCCCCACGCGCGCGGGCGCGGGCGCCGACCCGGCGACCCCGCGCACCCTGATCGAGCGGTTCAAGCGGGACGCGGCCGCCGCCGGGCCGTACAACGCGGGCGGTCCGGTGCCGCTGTCGGGCGGCGCCGCCGACCGGTTCTTCAGCGACGCCACCCGCCACGACCACGTGCACGCCGGCTTGTGCACCTGATCGCGCCGTCGCCCTGCGGTTGCGCCGGGTGCGTGGGCGCCGCGACGCTGGAGCACGGACGCATCCGGGAGGTGACGTGGCTCCTGCACCCGACCCCAGGTCCGCGCACGACGGCTGCGGTCTCGGCCGTCGGCGCTTTCTCACGGTGTGTGCCGGGCTGGGCCTCGGCACGGCCGCCGCGTGCACGGCCGAACCGCCGCGGTCACGCTCCGCCGTCTCCCCCGGCGACCGGCCGCGGCCGGAGTCCGAGCGGGACGCGCCGGGCACGGCCGACTGGCGGCTCGGCCCGACCGGCCCGCCGGACGCGGTGGCCGGGTACGCGGACCGGGTGAGCGTGGCTCCGGGCGAGCGGCTCGCCCTGCAGGTGTCGACCACCGCCGCGGCCTTCCGGGTGTCCGCGTTCCGGGTCGGCTGGTACGGCGGCCGGCGGGCCCGCCGGATCTGGACGTCGCAGCGCATACCGGGCCGCGCCCGGCCCGCCCCGCGTGTGCTGCCCGCCACCCGCACCGTGCGCGCCGACTGGCCGACGACGTTGACCGTGGACAGCGCCGGCTGGCCGGAGGGCGCCTATCTGCTCCGGCTGGAGGCCGACAGCGGACACCAGCGGTACGTGCCGCTGATCGTCCGCTCCGCCGACGGCGCGGGCCGTACGGTGCTGCTGCACGCCCCGGCGACCTGGCAGGCGTACAACCGCTGGGGCGGCAGCAGTCTGTACGCCGGTGCGTCCGGGGCGTACGCCACGCGTTCGCTCGCGGTGAGCTTCGACCGGCCCTACGACGGCGTGGGTGCCGAGAAGTTCCTGGTGTACGAGTGGGCTCTGGTGGTGCTGGCCGAGCGGCTCGGCATCCCCCTCGCCTACAGCACGGGCATCGACGTCCACCGGGACCCGGCGGTGCTGCGGGGCGCGCACGCCGTCGTGTGCCTCGGGCACGACGAGTACTGGACGCCGCGGCAACGGGCCCAGGTGACCGCCGCCCGGGACGCGGGGACGAACATCGCCTTCCTCGGCGCGAACACCTGCTTCCGGCGGGTCCGGCTGGAGGCCGGGGAGCGGGCGGAGGACCGTACGGTGGTCTGCTACAAGTCCGACTGCCGTGCCGACCCGCTGTACGGCACACGGCCGGCGCTGGTCACCACCGACTACCGGCTGCCACCCGCGCCCGATCCCGAGTCCTCGCTGACGGGTGTGCTCTACGAGGGCTACCCGGTGGACGCGCCCTATGTGGTCCGGGCCGCGGACCACTGGCTGTACGAGGGTACGGGCGTGCGCTCCGGCGACGGCTTCGCCCATCTCGTCGGCGTCGAGTACGACCGGGTGACCCCCGGCGCCCCCACACCCGGCGAGCTGGAGATCACCGCGCACTCCCCGCTGGTGTGCGGCGGGCGGCCCAGCCACAGCGACTCGGCGTACTACACGGCCTCCGCCGGGGCGGGGGTGTTCGCGACCGGGACCACGCGCTGGGTGGAGGGCCTGGTGGCCGGGACGGGCATGCTCGGCCACGACCACGGGATGGACCGGCGCACCCGGGGCTTCGTCACCCGCACCACGGAGAACCTCCTGCGGACGTTCGCGAAGGGCCCGGCGGCCCGGCACGCCCCGCCGCCCCGCTCCAACGTCCGTACGGTGTACGGGGCCTGATGACCCATCACATGGGATCAGCTGGTCGCGGTGGCCTGTCCTCCCGCCCGCATGTGGTCCCTGCGGGCGTTGTTGTAGATCCGCAGGAGATGCTTGGCCACGGCACAGGCCGCGCCGTCGGCGTGGCACTGACGGCACGTCCGTGCGTGCTGCTCATAGGTGAGGCGCGCGTTTTCCAGCGCTTCGGTGGAAGAAGACATGACCATCTCCGGGCCGGGCGCGTCCTGGGACGGCGCCGAGTTGACTGACTGGTACACCCGAAGACAAGGTGATCATGTTACTGGCGGTACTGGGAAACTCACCGGTAACCACTCTCGCGCAGCGCCCGCGCATGGTTCATGAACGCCGTCAGACCCAGCTCGAAGGCACGGTCGGCCCGGCCCTCGCCCACGGCGGCGAGCGCCTCGGCGAGATGCGGGGTCGGCGCGTGGTCCGTCAGCTCCCACATGATCTCCGGTGCGGTCAGGTCGAGGGCGGAGCCCAGCACCAGGTTCTCCAGCGCGATGATCAGCGGCATGATCTCGGCGCGGTCGAAGCCGGCCGCGAGGAGCAGGCTCACGGCACGCTCGTACTGCTCCAGGACCCGGGGCGCGCGGACGGGCGAGGTCATGAGCAGCGGGATGGTCCGGGGGTGCGCGGCGAACGCGGCGCGGTAGGAGCGGGCCCAGGCCTCGAGGGCCGCGTCCCACGGGGTCCGTTCGAGGGTGCCCGGGTCGATCGCGGCGCAGACCCGCTCGCGCAGCAGTTCCACTATGCCGTCGCGGCCGTCGACGTGGTGGTACACCGATCCGGTCTGCGCGCCGAGCCGCCGGGCGATCCGCGGAACGCTGAAGTCACCGCACTCGTCGATCAGCTCCAGCGCGGTCGTGGTGATGCGCTCGCGGTCGAGGAGCGGTGTGCGCGGCCGTCCCATGATCAGCGTTCCCCCTGAGGTGTTCCCGAGGTCTTCCCCGATGCCCAACGGCAGGTTACATTGCGGAAACCGAAAGCCTTTAGGTTTACGGCTCGGGGCGCCGCCATCCCTTCCGTGCGCCCGGAGACGCCGCCATGCCCGCCCGCCCCGGGCCCGGCCCGCCGAAGCCCGCGAACCCGGCTGCCCCACCACCGGGACCCCCTCCCCTCCGCCGCCAGAAGGGCTCCCCGTATGTCCGTGTCCACCTCCGAACTCCCCAAGGAGGGCGCGCCGTCCGGCGCGGCCGGTCTCCGGTCCGGTTCCCTCGGCACCGCCGACATCGCCTTCTTCGTCGTCTCCGCCGCGGCCCCCCTGACCGTCATGGCCGGGGTCGCTCCGCTCGCGATCCTGCTGGGCGGCGTCGGCGCGCCCGTCGGCTATCTGCTCGCCGGTGTGACCCTCGCCGTCTTCGCCGTCGGCTTCACCACCATGAGCCGCCATGTGACCAGCGGCGGCGCCTTCTACGCCTACATCACCCGGGGCCTTGGCCGGCCGGTCGGCATCGGCGCCGCCATGCTGGCCCTCATCGGCTACAACGGCATGGAGATCGGCGTCTACGGGCTGCTCGCCACCACCGCCCGCGACACCCTGCACACCCTCGGCGGAACCGACGTGCCCTGGCTGCCGATCTCCCTGGCCGGGCTGCTCCTGATCGGCTACGGCGGCTACCGCTCGATCGACTTCGGCGCCAAGGTGCTCGGCGTGCTGCTCGTCGCCGAGACCGGGATACTCGTGCTGCTCGCCGGCGGGGTGCTGATCAAGGGCGGCGCACACGGGCTGTCCCTGGCGTCGCTCGCTCCGGCGCATGTCCTGGTGCCCGGGATGGCGGCCGTCCTCGCCTTCGCCTTCGCCGCGTTCACCGGGTTCGAGTCGACCGTGATCTACCGCCGCGAGGCCCGCGACCCCGAGCGCACGGTCCCGCGCGCCACCTACCTGGCCGTCGGATTCCTCGGCCTCTTCTACGCGTTCGTCGTCTGGATCGCCGTCCAGGCCTTCGGCGCCGGCCAGGTGGTCCGCGCGGCCGGAAAGGACCCGGCCGGGCTGTTCTTCACCGCGATCACCGCCTATGTGGGCGGCTGGGCCGCCGACCTGATGCACGTCTTCATCGTCACCAGCGTCATCGCCTCCCTCCTCGCCTTCCACAACGCCATCAACCGGTACGCCCTCGCCCTGGCCGAGGAGGGCGTCCTGCCGCGCGGGCTCGGCCGGATCCATCCCCGGCACCGTTCGCCCTACCTCGCCGGCCTCGCCCAGACCGTCCTCGGCGCCGTGGTCGTGCTCGCGTTCTGGGCGGCACACGCCGACCCGTACCAGCAGTTGCTGCTGTGGGTGAACACCCCGGGAATGATCGGGCTGTTGCTGCTCCAGCTGCTCGCCGCGATCGCGGTGCCCTGCTACTTCCGGCGGGTGCGCCACACCGAGGGCAGGGTGCGCACGGTGCTGGCCCCGGTGCTCGCCGCCGTGCTGCTGACGGCCGCGATCGCACTGGTGGTGACCCACATCGATCTGTTCACCGGTGCGTCCCCGGCCGTGAACACCCTGCTCGTCGTCGTGGCGCCCGGCGTCTTCGTCCTGGGCCTGGCGCTGGCGTGGTGGCTGCGCCGGTCCCGCCCGCACGTCTACGCCCGGTTCGCCACCGAACCGGCCGACTGATCCCCACCCCCATTGCCCGTACAGGAGTTGTCACCATGCCCGCAGCCGACCTCGTCCTCACCGGCGCCCAGGTCCGCACCCTCGACCCCGCCTGCCCCACCGCCTCGTCCGTCGCCGTGCACGACGGGGTGATCACCGTGGTCGGCGGGGAGGCCGACGTACGCGACTGGCGCGGGCCCGGCACCGAGGTCGTCGACCTGCACGGCGCGCACCTCGTGCCCGGCCTGGTCGACGCGCACAGCCATCCGGTGTGGGGGCTGGACATGGCCACGGGCACGGACCTGTCGGGCGTGACGGACCTGGCCGGGCTGCGCGCGACGCTCGCCCGGGCCGAGCGGACCGAGGGCTGGGTCCTCGGCCACGGCCTGGACCACAACGCGTTCGGGGGCCGGTCCATCCGGCACGACCTGATCGCGGACGTGCTCGACGGCGCTCCCGCCTTCCTCCGTCTCTACGACGGCCACTCCGCCCTCGCCAGCGCCGCCGCGCTGGCGGCCGCCGGGGTGAGCGGACCACGCGCCTTCGCCCAGCACGCGGAGGTGGTGTGCGACACGGCGGGCAGGCCCACCGGCCACCTGGTCGAGCATGCCGCGATGGACCTGGTGGCGGGCATCGCGCCCCGGCCGTCGTACGACCAAAGGCGGGCCCGGCTGCTGGAGTTGCTGTCCGCCATGGCCGCGACGGGGCTCACCGGCGCCCATGTGATGGACGGCGGCGACCTCGACCTGGTGGAGGCGGTGGCGCGGGAGACGGTCCTGCCGCTGCGGCTGCGGTTCGCGCCCTGGTGCATGCCGGGCGCCGACGACGACGCGCTGCGGGAGCTGGTGCGGCTCCAGGTCAGGGGCGGGCGGCACTGGCTGGTGGGCGGGGTCAAGTTCTTCATGGACGGCACCGTCGAGGGCGGCACGGCGTGGCTGGAGCACCCCGACTGCCACGGTCAGGGCACCGCGGCGTTCTGGCCGGAACCGCGCGCCTACGCCGAGGCCGTCCGCGCCCTGCACACGGCCGGTGTCCGCACCGCCACGCACGCCATCGGGGACGCGGCCGTACGGCACGTCCTGGACACCGTCGCCTCCCTCGGGCCGAGCGGGCGCGGGGCGCACCGGATCGAGCACATCGAGACCGCGCCCGACGAACTCCTGCCCCGTTTCGCCGAGTTGGGGGTGGCGGCCTCCCTCCAGCCGCCGCACACCGGGTACACGCGCGACGACGGCACCGACGAGTGGTCCCGTCGGCTGGGCGGTGACCGGGCCGCCCGCGCCTGGCGGCTGCGGGACCTACGGGAGGCGGGCGCGACGGTCGCACTCGGCTCGGACTGGCCCATCGCGCCCTACGACGTCCGGGCCGTGCTGACGACGGCCCGCCGGCCGAAGGGCGCCGCGGCGCGCCGGCCGGGTCTGACGCCGTTGCAGGCGCTGGAGGGCTGCACCAGTCATGCGGCGGCAGCGGCCGGGGAGTCCGGTGTCGCCGGCCGGATCGCGCCCGGCTGCCGCGCCGACCTGACCGCGCTGACCGTGGACCCCGTGCACGCGTCGGCCGACGAACTGGCCGCCGCCCCGGTCGCGTTGACCGTGACCGGCGGGCACGTGGTGCACCGGGGCGCGTGACCGGAGCCGCCGGCGACGCGCCGGCGCGCGCTCAGCGGCCCCTGCCACGGCTGGTCCCGCCGGCGGCACGGAACGGGACACCGGAACCGGTGACGGGGAGAGGTGCCCCAGGGGGCAGATGGGGGGCCGGCGAGCACGGCTCACGGTCCGACTTCAGGGAGTCCACGCAGGCGCCAATCCTGCCCTCTCCGCCACGGCCCGTCCGTCCGGCGGGCGCGATCCGGTGCCGCCCCGGCCCGACCCGCACGGCACACTGGGCGGATGGACGACTTCCGCGTGGTGCGCCGGGCCCCCGCACCGCAGTGGTACGGGCGCCTGCGCGTCCGTACCGACACGCTCTCCCCCGCCGACTGGCTGACGCCGCGCGCACCGGGCCACGGCACCTTCGGGACGGTGGCAGGCGTCGCCGCCGCGGGGTTCGCGGCGTACGCCCGGATCCTGCATCCCGCCTCCCTCGACGAGCGGCCGGTGCGCTGGTCGGCGGTGGCCGCCGCGCGCGGGACCCGCGTCACGCCGGGCACGCGCTGGCACGAGGTCGTCGGCATGGACCGCGACTACCACAGCGCCCCCGAGTACGGCCTGCCCGGTGTCTGGGACGAGCATCCCGCCGAGGGCCCGACCCCGCCCGACGTCGCCCGGGCCCTCCTGCCCGTGCTGGCCCGGCACACCACGACCCCGCAGCGGTGCTGGTTCGGGCTGTGGCACGGATACGGCCGGTGGGACTTCGCGCACGTGCCCACCTTCGAGACCCCCGGGCGGGACGAGGTGCTGCTCTCCGGCGCCCTGGCCGACGCCGTCACACCCGCGTCCCTGGACGAGTTCGCCGAGTTGCCCGACCTGTGGTGGCCCGCGGACCGTGCCTGGATCCTGGGCGGGGACGTGGACCTGACCAGCACCTATGTCGCAGGGTCCGCCGAGCTGATCACCGACCTGCTCGGCGCCGCGGACCTCGAGGCGCACCCGGTGGCGGCGGGCGACCCGCCGGCCTGATCGGCCCGGCTCGGCATCGACGCACCTTCGCGTCCGTGGTTAGGATCGGAGGTGGCATCGCGTGTCGGTCACCGCCCGGGTGAGGCATGGAGGTGCCGGGACATGCCCTGGAGGCATTCCTTGTCGGTTGAGTTGAACCACACCATCGTCCACGCCCTGGACAAGCGGGAGTCCGCCGAGTTCTTCGCGGAACTGCTCGGACTCGAGATCACCGGGGAGTGGGGCCCGTTCGTCGCGGTCGCCCTGAGCAACGGCGTCACCCTCGACTTCGCCACCGCCCCCGCGGACAAGATCACCATGCAGCACTACGCCTTCCTGGTCTCCGAGGAGGAGTTCGACGCGGCGTACACGCGCATCAAGGAGCGCGGCATCGAGCACTACGCCGACCCGCACCGCCGGCAGCCCGGCGAGATCAACCACAACGACGGCGGGCGCGGCGTGTACTTCATGGACCCGGCGGGTCACGCCATGGAACTGCTCACCGTCCCGTACGGCGGCTGGCCGGCGTAACCGGCGACGGGCGGGACGCCGGGAATCCTGGCGGCCCGCCCGCGAACCGCGGTCTGCCGGTCCGCCGGGTCCCTCGGCGGCTACGGCGTCACGACGTCGCCGCCGAAGGTCACCACGAGGTGCCCGTCCGAGGCGAAGGACCAGCCGAGGGTGCCGGAGTACGCGGAGCAGCGGGAGCCGTTCGTCCCGGTCCAGAACTGGTTGGAACTGTCGGCGTCGCCGGCCGTCTTGTCGTTCGAGCCGCTCACGGCGAACCGGCACGAGGTGTTGCTCCGGAACACCGAAGTGCCCTTGTCGAACGAGAAGTTGCGCTCGGCGTTGTCGATGCTCACGTTGCTGGAGACGGTCATGGTGCCGGGGTTGCTGTTGTAGGTGAACCCGTGGTGGCCGTTCTTGTAGGCGATGTCGTGCTGCACGACGTGGCCGACCGCGATGTCGTCGCCGCCGAGCTTGTAGCCGTTGCGGTCGCCGTTGGCGTTCTGGGTGCCGTCGGTGAGGGTTCCGTTGCCGTACGACAGGGAGTACTCGATGGTCACCGGGCCGATGGCACCCGTGTCGGTCTTGGTGTACAGGTCCCAGCCGTCGTCGATGTTGTTGTGGGAGACGTCGTAGCGGAAGACGTTCCCGGTACCGGTGGTGAGCTTGGCGGCGAAGCCGTCCGCGTTCTCGCCGCCGGAGTCCTCGTTGTCGTGCGACTCCGAGCTGACGACCAGGTTGCCGGACGGCCACTGGCTGCTCGGGGTGCTGGAGGAGATCCGTCCGAGTTGCAGGCCCGTGTCCCGGTTGTAAGCGGTTACCACCCGCTCGACGACGTTGTCGCTGCCGCCGACGTAGATGCCGCTGTCCCCGGCGTGCTGGACGGTCAGCCCGTACAGGTGCCAGTAGTCGGCGTTCAGCTGGATGCCCCGGTCGGACGAACTCCCGCTCTGCGCCGAGAAGTCCAGTACGGGCTTCTCGCCCTGGTAGGCGGAGAGGGTGGTGCGGGCAGCGGCCGTGCCGTCGCTGCCGGCCGGGATGGTGATCGTGGAGAAGTAGTGGTACGTCCCGCCGCGCAGGTAGATCGTGCCGCCGGCAGCGATTCGGCCGATGGCCGAGGTGAGCGTGGTCGGCGCCGACTGGGTGCCGGCCGCGCTGTCGGTGCCGCTCGGCGACACGTACAGCACGGTGGCCGCCGCGGCCTGCGTGGCGGTGGTCACCGCCTGCGCCATGGCGCCGGAGAACGCGACGAGCGTACCGGCGAGCAGACCGGCGCACGCGATGACTGGCCTCAGTTGCATCGGCTTGTCTCCTGACGGAAGGGGTGGACTCCACTGCCGGTCATGGCATGGTGGAGACACGGGAGAGAAAGCGCTTTCCACCCGCCCCTCCGACGTTAAGGAGACGGCATGCACGCGTCAACGGTCACGTACATGATTTAAATTCAGCTGACAGAATGGGTGAGCTCCGTCGGGCGGCTACTCGCCGGGCGCGAGGACACGGGCCAGGATGCGTGCCGCCTCGGCCACCAGCGCCTCGTCCGCCGGCGCGTCCTGGGCCTTCTTGGCCGACAGCACGGTCAGCAGGAGCGGGGTCCCGCGGGTCGTCCAGGCCACGCCGACGTCGTTGGCGGTGCCGTAGTCACCGGTCCCGGTCTTGTCCGCGAGGACCCAGTCGTGCGGCAGCCCCGCGCCGAACCGCGCGGCGCTGGTGGTGTTGCCCTTCAGCCAGCCGACGAACCGCGCACGGTCGGCCCGGGCGAGCGCCCGGCCCAGGGCCAGCCGCTCGAAGCTGCGGCCGAGGGCCTCGGGGGTCGTGGTGTCGCGCGGGTCCGCCGGGATCGCGCTGCTCAGGTCCGTCTCCCAGCGGTCGAGGCGGCTCACCCCGTCGCCGAGCGAGCGGAAGAAACGGGTGAGACCGGCCGGCCCGCCGAGCTGGCGCAGCAGCAGGTTGCCCGCGGTGTTGTCGCTGTACTGGATCGCTGCCGCGCACAGGTCCCCGACCGTCATGCCGGTGTCCACGTGCTCCGCGGTACGCGGGGAGTTGGACAGGATGTCGTGCGGCGGATAGGGGATCACCTTGTCCAGCGGGGCGCAGTCGCCGTGGTCGCGCAGCACCGCCGCGGCGGCGAACGCCTTGAAGGTCGAACACATCGCGAACCGCTCCCCCGCCCGGTACGAGACGGTCCGCCCGGTACGGATGTTGCGCGCGAAGACACCGAGCCGAGCGCCGTGCCGCTGCTCCAGTTCGCTCAACTCGCCGTCGGCCACGTGCTGTTCGGCGCGCGGCGCCGCCGACGCGGCGGGTGCGGAGAGGGCGCCGGCCGCCATGGCGGCGGTGGTGACGGCGAGGCCCGCCCTGAACAGGCCGCGCCGGGCCAGGCGGTTGGGGTGCTGGGGGTGGTGGTCGGGGCTGGTCATGGGCACAGTCCTCCCGGTCGGGCCGTCACCGGCTTCCTGGATCTTCGACGGGGACATCGAAACAGCCGGCCACCACCCATGTCCAAGAGTGAACTTTGAACATGTCATGCCTTATTGATATGTGAAGTCGCCTCTCCGACCTGCGAAGACGCCGATCATGCCGCAGTAGGGACGGGCGTACGTGCCCGCAGTCTCCTTGGTCCTTCGACCCCGGCTCCCACCGGCTTCCTGGTGCCGCGCGCGGCCGACGCGTACACCGAACTCCCCGCCATCTGGCGGCCGATGACCGCGGGTCAGCCTGTGGAGGGACGCGGGGCCCGCAGGTGGGCCCGCTCCTTCAGCTCCTCCTCGTCGACCAACGTGAGCATCGGCCGACCCGGCGCGCACACCATGGTCACGACGAACTTGGTCGGCGCGTCCGACAGGGCGTTGCCGTCCTGGTAGTGGATCACGTCACCACCCGGCTCCCAGAACGTCCCACCGGCCTCGACCACACGCTCCGGCTCACCCTCGAGTTCGAACCGGACCGCACCCTCCATCACGTAGCCGAACGACGGCCCCGAGTGGCGGTGCGGAGGGAGCCCGGGGTGACCGGGAGGCCAGTCGACAAGGATGGTCATTCCCGAACCACCTTCGGGAAAGAAGGGCGGAGTGACGTCCTGCAGCAACTGCACTTCGGGCGGCAGCGAGATGTCGTGCCCCTCGTCGGCGGTCCCGTGCACCGGGTTCTTCTCTGACATGCACCACACCTCCGTCACTCTGCCGGAAATGGACGATCTTGCGTCGGCCACCGCTCACTGGACCAGCGAACCGGTCCACGCGTTCGGCGGTGACCGAGTTCGCCGGGTCCGGGCTCACACACCGTGCGCCTTCAGCCTCGCTCAGATCGTCCCGGGACCACTCTGCCTCCCGTGGGTGGCCGCCACAATCCGGGAGCCGGCGGCAGCGAGAATATTGATATGAGTGCGGGATGGATCTCTTGGCGCACCTCGACGCGTACGTCGCGACGGCCGACGAAGCGGGCTTCTCCCGGGCGGCCGACCGGCTCGGTATCGCGCAGCCGCTGCTGAGCCGCCGCATCAAGACGCTGGAGGAGCACTTCGGCGGCCCGTTGTTCGACCGTTCCCGGCGGCAGATCACGATCACGGAGCTGGGTTCGCTGCTGCTGCCGTACGCGCGGGACGTGCTGGACCGGGCCCAGCGGCTGCGGCAGGTCGCCGACACGGCCGGGCGGGCCCGGACCTGTGTCGTGGGAGTGCCCGTGCACTGCGCCCCGGCGGCGCTGGCCCGCGCCATCCGGGCCGGCACCGAGCACGGGATCACCCTTGGTGTGCGCGAACTGCCGCCGCAGGAAAGGGCCTTGGGGCTGGCGGACGGTTCGCTCGGCTACGCGCTGGTGCGGGTGGCGCCGGAGCAGGGTGCGCTCCGGGTACCGCTGGGGCTGGCGTCGGCGCCGGAGCCCGACGCGTCAGGTCCGCCCGCTGCCGGCGGCGGCTCCCGGCGTGCCGTCCACCTGGAGGAGCTACGGCCGCGCCGTGGCCGTAGCTCGCCGTCCGCCACCCCGCTGCCGGTGCTGACGCTGCCGGAGGATCATGTGCCGTACCACGAGGACCGGCTGGAGCGCGCCGTCGCCCGGGCGGGGCTGCCTCCGGGCAGGTTCCGGCCGGCCGGGCCCGCGGCCACCGCGCTCGCCGAGACCCTGGCGGGGCGGTCGCTGCTGCTGTGCGCCGAGCCGTTCGCGCGGCAGCACGGGGCCTGCTGGGCCCCCCTCGGCGACCGGTCCCTGCACCGGGGCTACGACGTGAGCGCCGCCCCGGGCCGGACCGGTCCGCCGGGCGTGCCGGACTGGCTGGTCCCGCTGCTCGCCTCGGCCGTGGGCGCCACCGGCGGCGGGAGCGGCACACCGGGCTCCGGAACCCGGGCCGACGACGTCCCGGCGCGACTGGCGGCCCGCGGATGAGTCCGGCACCGGTGTACGCCGGCGACGACGGCGCCCTCCTGGACGTGGCCGAGGCGATCGCCGCCGACTGGGCCGCCCTCGGTGTACGCGGCTCCTTCCTCGCCCGGAATCTCGATACCGGCGAACAACTCGGCTTCGACGTCGACGAGTTGACGCCCCTCGCCTCGGTGGTGAAGGTTCCGCTCGCGCTCGTCGTACTGGACCGGATCGCCGGCGGAGAACTCGACTCCGCGCACCCGGTGACACTCGACCCCGCGCGCTCCAGCGTCGGACCCACCGGACTCGCCGCGTTCCGCCACCCGGCCACCGTGGCCGTCGGCGATCTGCTCCTGATGATGCTGTCGGTGAGCGACAACGCCGCCGCGGACGCCCTGTTCGGCCTGGTCCCGGTGGCGGACGTGGACGCGAGGCTGCGCGCCTGGGGATGCGGGGAGCTGCGGATACGGCACCGGTTGAACCACATGTACGAGTGCGCCGCCGGGGCCGCCGGCAACGACTTCTCCCTCGCGCTGGAGCTGGCCGTACGCGACGAGGGCACCGACCGGCACACCATCGAGACCCTGGACCCGGCCCGTGCCAACGCCGGTTCGGCGGCGGCGCTCGTCGAGCTGTTGCGCCGTGTGTGGTGCGACGAGATCTCCGCTCCCTGGGCGACGGCGGAGCTGCGCCGGCTGATGGGGCTGCAGCTCTTCACACAGCGGCTGGCGAGCGAGCTGCGGGCGGACACGTTGCGGTGGAGCGGCAAGACCGGGTCGTTCCTGCATCTGCGGCACGAGATCGGGGTGGTCGAGGCGGAGTCGGGGGATCGGGTGGCGATCGCCGCGATGACCCGTGCGGGGCGACGGGCGGGCGTTGCTGCGGATGTTGATCTGGCGATCGGGGTCGCGGGGCGGGAGGCGTTCGAGGTGTTGCGGGGGTAGGGGGCGGGTTGCGTCAGCGCCGTCGGATGTGCGGCCGTCCGGCAACCGCGGTGCCGTGCGCGCCCCTGTGGGACGCATACCCTGCGTCGCGTTCAGGCGTTCAGGGCAGCAGTCGTTGTTCCTTCGCCACCGCCACCGCTCCCGCTCTCGTGTCGACGCCCAGCTTGTCGTAGATGCGGCGCAGGTGGGTCTTGACCGTGGCCTCGCTGATATAGAGGGAGCGGGCGATGGCGTGGTTGGGCAGGCCCTGGGAGAGGTGGGCGAGGATGTCGCGTTCGCGCGGGGTGAGGGCGGGGCGGGGGTTGCGCAGACGGGACATGACGCGGTCGGCGACGGGTGAGGAGAGGGCCGGGCGGCCCTGGGCTGCTGCGTGGACGGCCGTGAAGAGGTCCTCGGCGCGTTCGGCCTTGAGGAGGTAGCCGGTGGCGCCTGCCTCCACTGCCCGGGTGACGTCGGCGTCGGTGTCGTAGGTGGTCAGCACCAGGACGTGGGGGGAGGGGGTGAGAGCGCGCAGGCGGCGGGTGGTCTCCACTCCGTCGATGCCCTCGCCCAGTTGCAGGTCCATCAGGACGACGTCGGGGGTGGTCTTCCGGGCCAGCGCGAGCGCCTCCTCGCCGCTGCCGGCCTCGGCGACGACCTCGATGCCGGGGGCGCTGTGCAACAGGGCCAGCAGTCCGGCGCGTACGACGGCGTGGTCGTCGCAGACGAGGATGCGGACCGGGGCCGGGGTCATCGGGGCTCCAGGGGGATGGCCGCCGACAGGGCGGTGCCCTCGCCCGGTGCCGACTCGATGGTGAGGGTGCCGCCCAGCTGGCGCAGCCGGGCGCGGATGGCGGGCAGGCCATGGCCGCGTGTCTCCTCCGCGGCGGCTTCGGGGGTGGTGGGCGTATGGGGGTCGAAGCCCTCGCCGTCGTCCGTGACGTCCAGGACGATCTGGTCGTCCAGGCAGGTCAGGGTGAGGGTGGCGGTCGTGGCGTGGGCGTGTTCGCGGACGTTGGCCAGGGCGCCCTGGGCGATGCGCAGCAGGGCCGACTCCACGGGGGCGGGCAACGGGTCGGGCGGGGTGCCCTCGCTGTGGACGCGGACGGCGAGCGCGGATGTCGTCTCGCGCTCGGCGACGGTGCGCAGCGCCTGGAGCAGTCCGCCCCCCGCTGCCAGGTCGGCCGGGGTGAGGTCGTGGACGAAGCGGCGGGCCTCGGCGAGGCTGCGCTCGGCGATCGCCGCCGCCGTGCGGACGTGGTCCCGGGCCGTGCCGGGCGCGCAGTCCCAGAGCCGGTCGGCCGCCTGGAGCAGCATCCGCTGGCTGGACAGGCCCTGGGCGAGGGTGTCGTGGATCTCCCGGGCGAGCCGTTCGCGTTCGGCGAGGGTGCCCTCGCGCCGCTCGGTGGCGGCGAGGTCGCGCCGGGTGCGGACCAGGTCGTCGATCAGGGCGTCCTGGCGGACGGCCTGGCGCTGCATGACGACGAACACCGTGGCGGCGATGGCGGCGACGGCCGGCGGCGCGAGCAGCACGTTGGGGTCCGGCCAGCCGGCCAGGCTGAGCTGGGCGGCCACGGCGAGCGCCGTCAGCAGCGCCACCAGCGGGAGCGCGGCACGCGGCGGGAGTGTGCGCAGGCCGGTGTAGAACAGCGGGACCGCGCACCAGGCGAAGCTCGGGGCGAGGACGACGAGCAGGGCCCAGGCCGCGACGACGAGACCGAGCCAGGTCAGGCGGCGTGGGGTGGGCCGGGTGCCGAGCGCGGGGCCGAGGGCGTAGAGCACGGCCAGCAGCGCGCAGAGGGCGATGATCCACGGGGTGTGGGGGCCGTCGGCGTGCCGGGCGAGGTACCGGGCGAGGGAAGCGGCCAGCAGCACGAAGAACGCCGTGTGCATGACGACGGTGAGGGCGCGGGTGTCGTCGCGTTCGGGCACGGGCACCGCTGACACCTCCCTGGACACCGCTCTGAACTGGGCAAACACCTTCCATTGTTCCCCGGGCCGGGGCATGCGGGGTCATCCGATCGGATGACCTCCGGGGCGACCGGTCCGCCGACGGGGTGCGGGGGGCTCCGGGCCCAGGATCGATGGCGGAAGCGATTCCGCCCCGCCTCACCCACAGGAAGGTCCCTCGTGATGTCCAGCCGTAAGAAGCCGTCCCGCCGAACCCGTGTCCTCGTCGGCGGTGCCGCCCTGGCCGTCGTCGGCGCGGGTGCCGTCGGCACGGTCGCCGCCAACGCCGCCGACTCCGCCGGTCCCGCGTCCGCCGCCCCCGTGGCCGCCCGCGGCGGTGACCTCACCCAGAGCACGCACCTCACCCTGGCCGCGGCCGAGAAGGCGGCGCGGGCCGCGCTGGACGCCGCCGCGAAGGACGGCCGGCAGGTCTCCGTGGCCGTCGTGGACCGCGATGGCAACGTCCTGGTGACCCTGCGCGGGGACGGGGCGGGCCCGCAGTCGTACGAGTCCGCCGAGCGCAAGGCGTACACCGCCGTGTCCTGGAACGCGCCCACCTCGGAGCTGGCCGGGCGGCTGGCGCAGGCGCCGGCCCTGAAGGACATCCCGGGCACCCTGTTCCTGGCGGGCGGCACCCCGGTGACCGCCAAGGGCGCCCCGGTCGCGGCCATCGGTGTCGCGGGGGCTCCGTCCGGCGATCTGGACGAGCGGTACGCGCAGGCGGGTGCGGCGGTCCTCGGCCGCTGACGGACCGCCCGCCCCGGTCCCCGGACACGAGGACGTCCGGGCCCGCCCTGCCGGGCGGGTCCGGACGTCCTGTTCAGCGGTTCGGGCGAGCGGGATCAGCGCAGGTCGAACCGGTCTGCGTCCATGACCTTGGCCCATGCGGCGACGAAGTCCTTCACGAACTTCTCCTTCGCGTCGTCGCCCGCGTACACCTCGGCGACGGCACGCAGCTCGGAGTTCGAGCCGAAGACCAGGTCGGCACGGGTGCCGGTCCACTTCACCGCGCCGGAGGCGTCGCGAGCCTCGAACTCGTCCTGCGCGGAGGACGTCGACTTCCACTCCGTGCCCAGGTCGAGCAGGTTGACGAAGAAGTCGTTCGACAGCGTGCCCGGCTTGTCGGTGAAGACGCCGTGCTTGGAGCCGTTGTGGTTGGCGCCGAGGACGCGCAGACCACCGACGAGGGCCGTCATCTCGGGCGCGCTCAGGTTGAGCAGGTTCGCCTTGTCGAGCAGCAGGAACTCGGCCGGCAGACGGTTGGCCTTGCCGACGTAGTTGCGGAAGCCGTCCGCGGCCGGCTCGAGCGCGGCGAACGACTCGACGTCCGTCTGCTCCTGCGAGGCGTCGACGCGGCCCGCCGTGAACGGCACCTCGACCGTGAAGCCGCCGTCCTTGGCCGCCTTCTCGACGGCCGCGGAGCCCGCGAGCACGATCAGGTCGGCCAGCGAGACCTGCTTGCCGCCCTGGGCGTTGAAGGACTCCTGGACGCCCTCGAGGGTGCGCAGTACCTGGGCCAGCTCGTCCGGGTTGTTGACCTCCCAGTTCCGCTGCGGCTCCAGGCGGATACGGCCGCCGTTGGCGCCGCCTCGCTTGTCACTGCCCCGGAAGGAGGAGGCCGCGGCCCACGCGGCGGAGACGAGCTGCGCGACCGTGAGGCCCGAGCCGAGGATCTGCTCCTTGAGGGAGGCGATGTCCGCGGCGTCGATCAGCTCACCGGTGCGCTGCGGCAGCGGGTCCTGCCACAGCAGCTCCTCGGCCGGGACCTCCGGGCCGAGGTAGCGGACGACCGGGCCCATGTCGCGGTGCGTCAGCTTGTACCAGGCGCGGGCGAAGGCGTCCGCGAACTGCTCCGGGTTCTCGTAGAAGCGACGCGAGATCGGCTCGTAGATCGGGTCGTAGCGCAGCGAGAGGTCCGTGGTGAGCATCCGCGGGCGGTGCTTCTTCTCCGGGTCGAACGCGTCCGGGATGATCTCCGGGCCGTCCTTGGCGATCCACTGGTTCGCGCCGGCCGGGCTCTGGGTCAGCTCGTACTCGTACTCGAAGAGGTTCTTGAAGAACCCGTTGCCCCACTGCGTCGGCGTGGAGGTCCAGATGACCTCCAGGCCGCTGGTGATGGCGTCCTTGCCGACGCCCGTGCCGTGGGTGCTCTTCCAGCCGAGGCCCATCTGCTCCAGCGGGGCGTCCTCGGGGTCGGCGCCGACGCTGTCCGCCGGGCCGGCGCCGTGGGTCTTGCCGAAGGTGTGACCACCGGCGATGAGGGCGACGGTCTCCTCGTCGTTCATCGCCATGCGGCGGAACGTCTCACGGATGTCACGGGCCGCGGCGATCGGGTCCGGGTTGCCGTTGGGGCCCTCGGGGTTGACGTAGATGAGGCCCATCTGGACCGCGGCGAGCGGGTTCTCCAGCTCACGGTCGCCGGTGTAGCGGGCGTCGCCGAGCCACTCGGTCTCGGGGCCCCAGTAGACGTCCTCGTCGGGCTCCCACTCGTCGACGCGGCCGCCGGCGAAGCCGAAGGTCTTGAAGCCCATCGTCTCCAGCGCCACGTTGCCGGTAAGGACGTACAGGTCGGCCCAGGAGATGGACTTGCCGTACTTCTTCTTGACCGGCCACAGCAGCCGGCGGGCCTTGTCCAGGCTCGCGTTGTCCGGCCAGCTGTTGAGCGGGGCGAAACGCTGCTGACCGCCGCCGGCGCCACCGCGGCCGTCGCTGATGCGGTACGTACCGGCGCTGTGCCAGGCCATACGGATCATGAGCGGGCCGTAGTTGCCGAAGTCGGCGGGCCACCAGTCCTGCGAGGTGGTGAGCACCTCGGCGATGTCACGCTTCACCGCCGCGAGGTCCAGGGAGTTGAAGGCCTCGCGGTAGTCGAAGTCCTCGCCGAGCGGGTTGGCCACGGCCGGGTTCTTGGCAAGGATCTTCAGGTTGAGCCGCTCCGGCCACCACTGGCGGTTGCCACCGCCCTGGGTCGGGTGCGCGGCGCGGCCATGGGCGACGGGGCAGCCGCCCGCTCCCTCCGCCTTCGCGTCTGCGACGATCGCGTCGTTGTTCTCAGTCATGGCATTCCTTCCGAACTGTGCGGAACTCGGTGCTCAGGAACTGCGGCCGGTGGAACAGTCGGGGCACGTGCCCCAGTAGACGACCTCGGCCTCGTCGATGGCGAAGCCACGGTCGTCGGAGGCGGTCAGACAGGGTGCGTCGCCGACGGCGCAGTCGACGTCGACGACGGCACCGCACGACCGGCACACGATGTGGTGGTGGTTGTCGCCCACGCGCCCCTCGAACCGGGCCGGGTGCCCGGCCGGCTCGATACGGCGGACCAGACCCGCCGAGGTCAGGGCGTGAAGGGCCTCGTAGACGGCTTGCAAAGAGATGTGGCCCACGCGGGCACGGACCCCGGAGGCGATCGCCTCGACGCCGAGGTGGTCGCCGTCCCGGACGGTCTCCAGCAGCGCGACACGGGCTGCCGTCACGCGCAGGCCGGCACCGCGGAGCTCCTCGGCGGTGGTCGGGGTCGGGGAGGCGGTCATAAGGCCGAACCTACCCTCATAAACACGAGAGGTTCAAGAAAACGAGCGATGCAATTTTGGTGGCGCGTCATGGGCCGCCGGCCACCCGGACGCCGCCCGCCGTGTCCACCCGCACACCGGCCCGGATGTTTGCCTTCGCCTTTGCCTTCGCGTCGCTCTGCGGGCCGACGGCCGCGTGGCGCTGTCCGGCGTGGCGGGCTGAGGCGGTCCGGGGGCCGGTCGGGGGCATGCCCGC
The DNA here is from genome assembly GCF_001280015.1 of Streptomyces sp. MMG1121. Taxonomy (GTDB): domain Bacteria; phylum Actinomycetota; class Actinomycetes; order Streptomycetales; family Streptomycetaceae; genus Streptomyces. The sequence goes on along the minus strand of NZ_LGDV01000262.1, from coordinate 105,490 downwards.
ATCATCCGGCCCCAGATCGCCCACGGCCGCGCGGCAAGCCGGGACATCGCCCGAACGGGTGAGACGGGTGAGAGAGGGGGACGCCCGTCGGCCGTGGGCCCGGGCCGGCCCCCGGACCCACTACGGCGGCCGGAGCCGGCCCCCGGGCGGGGCGGCTCCGGCCGCGGGCGGGCCGCGATGCGGGTGCCTGCACCGGGCGGATCAGGATCCGCTGCCGGCCGGCCGCAGACGGTTCAGGCGCCGTGCCGGTGGCCCGCTCCGGCGTACCGGTAGCGGCGGGCCAGGGCGTGGAAGGCCTCCTTCGGCTCCCAGTGCCAGCCGGAGGCCGGGTCGTCCGGGCGGTCCTTGACGGTCTTGGTGATGGCGTAGCTCGCCATGTCGAGATCGCGGCGCGGGTCGCCCGGGCGGTGCGGGGCGTCGGGGGTCACGAACTCGAAGGCCATCGCCGCGTAGAGGTCCAACGGGCCGAAGGCGTAGAGGAGTTGCATGAGATAGGTGGCCTGGGTGCGTTCGCTGCGGACCAGGTCGCCCTTGATCTCCTCGGGGTCCTTGTCGCGGTCGACGACGTCCCAGCCCATGCCGCCGGTCCTGGGCGCCCCCACGTACGCGCAGGTGCCGAACTCGGTGATGGCCACCGGCCTGCCCCAACGCTGGAAGCGCCTCAACTCCCGTACGTAGTCGTCCCGGTGGGGGAAGCAGGAGTAGTAGTCGATGCCCACGATGTCGAAGAGGCGCCAGTCGACCCGGGCGTCCTGCGCGGCGGCGTAGCTGAGCCGGCCGTGGAAGACGGACCGGCCGAGCGCGGCGGCCTTCGCGGTGAAGCGGTCCAGACGGCGCTGCGTCGCGACGGGGTCCGCCTTGCCGTCGAGCAGGTTGCGGATGCGCTCGAAGACGTCGTCGCCCGGGATGATGCCGGGCACGAAGAGCCAGAACTCGCAGCCCACACTGAGGTCCACGGCGGCGCCCTGCCGGCGCAGCCGCTCCGCGAACCGGCCGGTCTCCGCGAGGTGTTCGAGGATGTCCCGCTCCGGGACGTCGCCGAGGGTCGGCTGGAGCCAGACGCGCAGGCCCTGTTCCGCCGCCTCCGCCGCGGTGGCCGTCAGGCGCTCCACACCGTCCCCGGTGACGTCCACGGTGTCGGCGTGCAGCTCGTCCCGGATCGCCCGGATATCCGCGCGCATCCGGGCCGTACTGAACGCCGTACCCGGTGTCTCCCCCTCCCCCACGGTGTACACGACGCCCCGGTGGCGGAGCCCGCTCCGCGTGGTCCGGTCCGGCCCGGCCTCCGCGGCCCGGGCCGGGGCCGACGGCAGCACGGCCGCGGCCAGCCCCGCGGACGCCATGCCGGCCAGGAACTGTGCGCGCTTGATCCCCTTGGTCCTCTGCATACGGCCACCCTGCCGGGCCGGCCCCCCTCGGCACCGTCCTTCGACGGTCTGCTGCACGGGGTCCAAGGATGACGATCCGCCGCCGAAAGTCGCACTCCACGCAGCCTGCCCGCCCCACCGCACACAGCGCGTCGGACCCTCCGGCGGGAGACCCGAACTCCGTCACCGAGCCGGCCGTCGAGAGGGACGCCGGTGGATCTGGACGCCGTCGCCGACGAGCCGTACACGCTGCGGCCCGACCAGTTCGTCGCCGCCCGCGCCCGGCGTGCCCTGGAGGCTCGCACCGCTGGCGACCGGACGCTCGCCCAGCGGATCGGCGCGTTGCGGCGGCCTGGGCCGGAGTCTCCACGTCCACCGTCAGCCGGCGGAGGTACGGGCGCTGCTCGCATCCGGCGAGGAACCGCGCCGCGCACACCGCGAACCGGACGGGACGCGGGTGCGCCGGATCGCCCGCCGGCAGAACGAGGTGACCGGCTCCCACCGTCGGCAGACCCGCCAGCCGGCCGCGCAGGCCGGGCATCCGGTGAGCGAGGGGGTGCGGCGCGAGATCGAGGAGACCCCGCACGCCGTACTCGCCGACCCGGCCGCGGGGCGGCACAGCACCGAGGTGCTGACGGACTGGGTGGGCCGCTGCACGGACGCCTTCGACACCGAGTCCCGCGAGTGGATCGCCGGCCGGGCCGCCGGCGACGCGCCCACCGGCCCCTCGGCCAGGGACGGCTACGCCGCCGCCGTCCTCACCGCCGCGACGGTCGAGGCCCTGGAGTCCGGGCGCGTCGTCGCCACGGACCTCGAACCCCGCCCCGCCTTCCGTGGAAACGCCGCGTGAAGATCACCCTCGACCCGTACATGTCCCGCGCCCTGCCGATCGAAGCCATGGTCCGCACGGTGGCCGAACTCGGCTACGAATACGTCGAGTTGTCGCCCGCGACGACTTCATGCCCTTTTCGTGCACCCGCGCGCGGGCGAAGAGCGCGTCGCCGAGCCGAAGAACTTCCTGCGCGCGTACGGCGTACGGCTGTCCTCGGTGCTGCCGCTGTTCGAGCGGAAGGGCATCGCCCTGAACCTGGAGGCGCACCCGGACGACTTCCGCGAGGAGAACGCCCCGCGGCCGACCTGGTCCGCGTGATCAACAAGCCGTGGGTGAACCACCTCTACTGCGCCCCGCACTCCTTCCGATCCGTCGGCGCACGTGGCGGGGTCCTCAACCCACCCGGCACCCCGGCCCGCATGCACCGCCCGGGAGGAGCGGGCCCGGTAGTCCTCGGCCTTCATGCTGGAACGGACCAGGAGGGAACTGCCCTGGCAATTTCTCCCGCGTCATTCCTTCCGAATTCATTCCGAGTAATTACCCTCCACGAGACAGACTGTGCGACGGCGCAGGCGGCCTCGCGGTTCCCGAACTTTGCATGGATTGTGGGGAGATTCCGGGCATTGAACATCGGCCCGTGCGCCCAAATTGTGAGGATCAATACAGTGCGGCGTGTCGTCACCCGTAAGGGTGCACCGGCCCGGCTGTCCGTGGCATACAGAAGGGCGCGTCGTTCGGCAGCAGTGTGATGTTTGCCATGTGACGCACATGATCGGAGGTGAACGGGCAACGTTCCCCTTCATGCCCCACGCCAATCCTCTGCGGCAGGTGATTCGATGACCACGGCGACGACCCGGGCGCTCCGGACGACGCCGCCCTCTCCTGACGGTGAGACCACCGCCAGGGACTCCCCGCGCGCCACCAGTCCCTCACTGCCGTCCCTCACGGGACTGCGGTGGATGGCAGCGCTGCTCGTGTTCGGACTGCACGTGAACAACTTCGGATACTTCGGTGGCACCGGCGGCAGCCTGGTGTACTGGGGTTTCAGTTCCGGCGCCACCGGAGTGTCGTTCTTCTTTGTGTTGTCCGGCTTTGTACTGACCTGGTCCGCAAGACCTCATGACCGGGCGCTCGGCTTCTGGCGGCGACGCGTCGCGCGGATCTATCCGGTGCACCTCGTCACCGTCGGACTCGCGTTCCTCCTCGCGCTCACGCTGGAGCGCAACGCACAGCCGACGCCGAAGCAGGCGGTGGCCAACGTGCTCCTGTTGCACTCCTGGTGGCGGCCCTGGTGGCAGACCCTCAACCCGGTCAGCTGGTCCCTGGCCTGTGAGGCCTTCTTCTACGCCTCCTTCCCGCTGCTGATCCTGCTGCTGCGCCGGCTCGGCGTGCGCGGCTCGGTCGCGCTGGGCGGGCTGTCGCTGGTGGCGATCGTGGTGATCTCCCGGGCGGACTCCCACCACTGGTGGACCTACGCGCTGTACTCGTTCCCGGCCGCCCGGCTGCCCGAGTTCGTTCTCGGCGCGGTCACCGCGCGGCTGGTCCTGCTCGGCCGCTGGCGCGGACCCGGCCTCGAGGCCTCGATGGCCCTGGCGATCATCGGCTACTTCCTGGTCCCGCAGGCCCCGCTCGGCTACTCCGCCACCATGTGCACGATCATCGGCTTCACCCTGCTGATCCCGGCGGCGGCGAACGCGGATCTGAAGGGGCTGCCCTCGATGTGGCGCGGCCGGCGAGTGGTACGGCTCGGAGAGCTGTCCTTCGCCTTCTACATGGTCCACCTGCTCGTGCTGCGCGCGGGAACGCACCTGCTGGGCGTCAAACCGCATTTCGGTGCCCTGATGGGGGCGACGGTCACGGTGATCGTGTTCGCCCTCTCGCTCGGCCTGTCCTGGCTGCTGTACGAGGCGGTGGAGGTCCCGGCGCGGCGCCTGCTGCTGCGCCGGCGCCGCGGCCCGGCCCCGGTGCCGGCCCATCGCGAGGCCCAGCCGGTGGCGCGCGACTGAGTGAGCGGGCCGCGGCTCACGATCTGGTGTCCCGGCCGTCCGTCCTCTGGATTCCCGTCATCGGGTGAGGAGGCAGGACGGACCGGGACATCCGTACGTCGGAAGACGTGAAGCGGCTCCTGGACGGGCTGTTCGCCCCCGGAGTCCGACCGCCGCGCGGCCGCGCGGCGGGACGGTTTCCGCGCGGACCGGGACAGACCGGGTCCGTTCTTCGTGTCGAAACCGGACGAGAACCTGGTGTCCTGTCTGGACCGCGGTCTGATCACTCCGGGGCGGGCCCTCGGCCTGCAGTGCGGACCGGGCCGCAACGCCCTGTACCCCACCGCGCGGATTCGCGGTGGACGCGGCCGATCTCTCCCCCACGGTGATCGCCGTGGCCGACGAGCGCGCCCTCGAGGCGGGGCCGAAGTCCGGTTCCGCCGCGGTGACGCCTTCGCCACGGGCGCGCCTGCGGGCCCGTACGACCTCGTCTACGACCCCGGCTGCTTCCACCACCTGCCGCCGCACCGCCGCATCAGCTGCCTCGCCCTGCCGAAGCGCGTGCCGGCACCAGACGGGCACTTCGCGCTCACCTGCTTCGCGGCCGGCCGGATGGGCTCCGGGCTCCCCGACGCCGCCTTTCACCACGAGCCCGGCCTGCACGGCGGCCTCGCCTGCACGCCCGAGTCGCTGCGCCGGGCCTTCTCGGACCTGGAGGAGAGCGGACTGCGGGCCGTGCGGCGGCAGTCGGCGGACTCCGTACTGTTCGGGGAGGACTTCCTCTGGACGGGCGTCTTCCGCCGCGCCGCGCGTACCTGAACAGCCGTGTGCCGGCTCTCGCGGTGCGGGAGCCGGCGCGCGAGGGCGTCACTTGGTGGTGCAGGAGTTCCCGGTGGCCGGGTTCAGCAGGGCGATGATGTCGATGCTGTTGCCGCAGAGGTTGATCGGAATGTTCACCGGGACCTGGATGACGTCGCCCGACAGGAGACCCGGGCTGTTGTTGGCGGAACCGACCGTCGGGCCCGGGTCGGCCGCAAAGGCTGTCGCCGAGCCTCCCAGGGCAAGGACACCTGCGAGCACGGCCGTTGTGGCGAAACTGCGAAGACGCATGATCTGCCTCACTGCTTGACGTTGGGGCGTTTCCATCACACCCGCGCCGTGCGCCGGCCGCCTCTTCGGCTACGCCGTTCGGGCGCCCCCGCCGGTTGCCGGGATCGGTTCCGGCGTCGCTGACGTCGTAGGACGTCGGGCCACCGCTCACGCCGGTGACGGTCTTCAGCGTGGTCCCGCTCTGCCCGTCGCAGGAGGCCGTGGCGGGCCTGCCCCGGGCGGTGTCGGCCGTTTCGCACGAGCCACGACCTTCAGAACCGCAGACCGTGCCCCCGGGCCAGGACGTGATGCGGGTCGTGGCGCTTCTTGGCCTCGGCGAGGCTCGGCCACCAACTCCCGTAATGGTCGCGCCAGTCGGCGGTGGACATCGGCAGGGCGTTGACGGGATAGGCGACGGCGCCCTCGGACCGGGCGAGGTCGTAGGCGGTGCGATTGGCCGCCACCATGGCCGCGACCGTCTCCGGGCCGTCGGGCGGTGCCGTGCGCAACAGGGCGAACAGGTACAGGACTTCACCGGGCGGACGGCGGAAGAGGGGCGCGCGCAGCGGGCGGGAGAGCAGCGGGTAGAGCAGCACGAGGCCGGTGTCGCGCAGGTCGTGGAAGGCCGGGTCGGCGAGTACGGCGCGGACGACGGACTCGGCACGGTCGTGCGGGAGCAGCAGGTTGAGCCACGGGTGCGGGTGCAGCCACTCCCCCGTCCCGGTGAGGACCTCCTCGTCCGTGTCCACGCGGTGGGCGAAGTCGGCGTAGGTGAGGTCGGCCCTCTCCACACGCGCGGGGTCGTGGGAGAGCCCGCCGAGCAGCGCGGTGTCGTCGGGCGGGAGCCGGGCCGGGTGCGGGGCGACGGCCTCGATCATGTACGGCCGGCTGTCGTCGGCCGGGCGGGCCTGGCCCTCCAGATGGGCGAAGCGCCCTTCCTCGGCGAGCATCCGCTGGTCGGCGAGGCAGCGGGTGAGGTCGCTGTAGTACAGGCAGTAGCGGCGGACCAGGGCGGGCGCGGGGACCAGGCGCAGGGTGGCGGTGACGATCACGGCGCACTGGCCGAGACCGGCGAGTACGGCGTGGAACAGTTCGGGGTCCCGGTCGGGCGAGCACACGCGGTGCTCCCCGGCACCGGTCACCACCTCCAGCGCCGACACCTGGTCCGCGACCAGGCCGTACCGGTGGGTGGCGCCGCCGAGCCCGCCCGCGGACAGCACGCCGCCCACGCTCGCGCCGAGATAGTCGGTGAGGACGGGGGGTGTGAGCCCGTGCGGCAGGGTGGCGGCGAGGACGTCCCGCCACAACGCACCTGCCTGTACGGTCACTTGACGGTCGGCCACGGGACCGATCCGGTGCAGGCCGCGCAGGTCCACGACGATCCCGCCGCCCGCCTGTCCCTGGCCGTACATCGAGTGGCCGCCGCCGCGCACACCTACGGGGATGCCCCGGGGGCCGGCGAACTCCAGCAGGCGCTGGATCTCGGCGGCGGACCGTGGGCGCAGCACGGCGCGCGGCACGGCCCGGACGATATGCCCGAAGTCCTCCGCGGCAGTGCGGAGGGCCGCCGGGCCGGTGTCCAGGGCCGGGCCGAAGTGCGCTGTGAGGTCGTCGTCGGCCGGATGCATGCGGGCATCACATCAGACGGCGGCGCCCGCGTCGAGAACGCCTCTCCCAGCTAATCCACCCCGGCCGTCCGGTGCTTGACCAGGTCCATCAGTGCGGCGTGCGTCCGGGCGTCGGCGGCCGCGATCAGCCCGCCCGCGCCGCTCAGCACGGGCTCGCCGTCGAGGCCGGTCACCGTGCAGCCCGCAGCCTGGCACAGGGCGATACCGGCCGCGAAGTGCACACTGTCGCGCAGGTCGCCGTCGGTGACGTAGGCGGCCCGGCGTCCGGCGGCCACCCAGGCCACCGCCAGGGTGCTGGAGATCACCCGGGGCCGGAACCGCTCGGCGAAGCCCGGGTCGGCCAGGAGGCGGGCGGCCCGGAAGCGGGGCGCGTTGGGGAACGGCGGGTCGAGGTTGACGTCCACCAGCGCGGACCCGGCCGACGGCGTGAGCCGTTCGTCGGCTCCGTCGCCCGAGCGGACCCGGGCCGCCTCGCCGTCGGTCCAGAACACCTCGCCGCTGAAGGGGTCGGCGGTGGCCGCGGCCGTGGTGCGCGCACCGTCCCGCAGGGCGACGTTGACGCCGACGAGCATGTTCCGCACGGCGTAGTTGAGGGTGCCGCACAGGGGGTCGACGAGCCAGCGGCGGCGGGCGTCGGCGGCGCCGGAGCGGCCGCTCTCCTCACCGGTCACCGCGTCGTCGGGGCGGGCGGCGCGCAGCACGTCCAGGATGACCCGCTCGGCGGCCAGGTCCGCCTCGGTGGCGAAGTCACCGCCGGACTTGTCGTGGCGTGCCAGTCGGCTGCCGTAGAGGTCTCGGACCACGGCTGCGCCCGCCTGGACCGCGGTCACGGCCAGGCGGGCGTCGGAATCCCCGTTGGTGATCGACATCCGAGCAGGATAGCCGGACGTCCGCTGATCAGGGCGGTCCGAAGCGGCTTTCGCGGGGCGCTAGTTCGCGGTCAGGGACAGGGTCTGCTCGGCGGCGGTGCGGCCCGCGCCGACGGAACGTCCGCCGCCGTCCGTCCAGGTGCGCGCCGGGGTGGTCTCGGCCAGCCGGCCGGAGGCGCCGGAGAGGCCGAGGACGAGGCCGCTGTAGCGGTTGACCAGGCGGTAGGTGCGGCCGTCGGCGCTCGGGATCACGAACCACTGCTGTCCGACGGTCGGCCCGCCGGCCGGTGTCCTGGTGACGGTGGGCTTGGCGCCCCAGGCGCGGCCCGCGGTGGAGGCGGAGTCGACGCCTAGCAGCCGGCCGCTCGCGGCGTTGGCGAGGGTGAAGGCACCGTCGCCGGTCGGTGTGAAGAACCAGGTGTCCCGGCCCGACCCGGTGCGCCTGGCCAGCGAGGTGGTGGCGGAACCGCCGGCCGCCTGGGCGAGGAACCGGCCCGCGCCGCTGGCGATGCGGTAGCCACGGCGGGTGTCCAGGGGCGCGGCCGCCGGGGCGGTGGAGTCGAGGGTGATGTCGACGTACTCCCCGGAGGCGTCGTGCGAGCAGCCGAAGGAGCAGTACGAACGGAAGGTCTTGCCGACGATCGCGGAGCTGGTGCGATTGGCGCTGTCGAGGAACCAGCGGTACCACGAGGCGTCGGTGTAGCTGCCGGTGTCCCCGATGAGACGCCACTTCTGGGTCGTCAAGTCACTGGTGGCATACAGGTATTGGGGCGCATTGCCGCTTTGGTCGACGGCCTGGGGTTCGCCGATGTAGAGGCCGAGATAGGCGTCGTAGGTGATGTTCATGACGAACAGCGGCGAGGTCGGCGGCATCTTGCCGGCCGTGATCTGCTGGTCGGCGGTACCCGTGTTGGCCGGGTCGTACTCGGCCGGGGCGGGCGTGTAGCCGGTGGGGTGGTCGGCGTCGACCGGGACGACGTTGCTCTCCTTGCCGCCGGTGCCGGGCTGGGACCAGGCGCCGTCGTACCACTTCTGCCAGGAGCCGGGGGCCATCTTGGCGGAGATCGGGGCGCGGGCGACGTGCTCGTAGAACGCCTTCCAGCTGCCGCTCTTGTCGATGATCCGGGAGCCGTAATAGACGTAGAAGTAGCCGGAGGCGGTGTCGACGAAGAGCCGCTGGTCGCCGTCGCCGTAGGAGTACGTCTGGTTCGGGAAGGCGGCCGTGTCCCCGCGCCGGGTGCTGTACGGCGAGGTGATCACATGGTTCTTGATGGTCCAGGTGCGGCCGTGGTCGGTGGAGACGGCGTAGTCGATGGCGTCGTAGTGCAGTCCGTCGCCGAAGGGCTGCGGGGTGAACTCGTTGTGCACGAGGCCGTACCAGTCACCGGTGTCGGGGTCGACCCACGTCCCGGACAGGTCGCAGTAGTTCTTCTGGGCGTAACCCGAGCCGCTCGGCGCGTACGTCGCCTCCTTGCCGGTGGGGCTGTTGTTGCACCGCCAGGTGGTGTCGTCGTTGCGGTCGGCGGAGTTGGCCGGGTTGACCGCCTTGCTGAGCGTCTTGTCGAAGGTGGCGGTGTCGAAGTCCTTTCCGGTGTAGAAGTCCCAGGTGCGCGGGTCCTTGGCGCCGTACAGCGCGGCGGACTGCTGGTAGTGGAAGGTGCCGTCCGTGTCGAGGTACGGGGTGGCGGGGGTGTCCGTGGGGTGGGTGAACGGTACCGGGGTCCCCACGATCACGCTGTACGTGGCGTCGGCGGGTGCCGTGGCCGATGCCGGGGACGCGGCGGCGCCGCCCAGGACCAGGGCGACAGCCGTCGAGGTCGCCGCCACGGCACCGCCTGCTCTGCTCAAGAGTCGCAACTGTGCTCCTTGTTGCCGAAGGGCCGGTTGCACGGAACGATCCGGCCCCGGCGGTTTCCCCGGCAATGGACTCCAGTGCTCCGCCTCTTGCACTTTCGCGCGCGGGCGCACCCTCCTGGGTCCGGTGTGCGCCCCGGTCAGTGTTCCTCGGGCGGGACGGCGGACAGCGGGGTGTTCCAGTCCAGTTGCCGGATGAGCCCCTCGTCCGGGGCGGTGGGGCGGGCCACGACGGGGCTGCCCTGTCGGGCCGGTTTGCTGCCGCCGCGGGAGAGACTGCCACTGACGGTGATGTTGCGCTCCACCCGCGGGCGACGGTGTCCCTCGTATGCCACCGACGCGGCCTGTGTGCCGGGCAGATCGCGTAGCGCCTTGGCGAGGACGACGGCGTCCTCCAGCGCCATCGACGCGCCCTGACCGGTCGCCGGGGAGGCCGCGTGGGCCGCGTCGCCGATGAGCAGCACACGACCCGTGTGCCACGGGGTGCCGAGCGGCAGCTCGGTGGCGTTGGTGACCAGGACCGGACCGACGGAGGCGGCGACGATGTCCGCGGCGGGCGAGGAGTCCTTGCGCAGTAGCGGCAGCAACTCCTCGCGCCAGGCGGCCTGGTGCGCGGTTCCGTCGGCGAGCAGGGCCTCGGTGTTCACTCGGGCGAACCAGTACGTCTGCCCCGCCGGTGACACCGCGTACCCGAAGGTGGTCTCGCTGCCCCGGACGAAGGTGATGGCACCGCTCGGGCCCGCGTCGTCGGCGGTGCCGGTGTAGCCGTAGAAGACCCGTTGGCCCGAGTAGACGGGGCGCACCTCGGGGTCGAGGATCGCGCGCACGGTGGAGTTGAGCCCGTCGGCGCCGACGAGCAGGTCCGCGTCGACGGTGGTGCCGTCGGCGAAGCGCGCGGTCACCGCGTCCGGGCCGTCGCTCACGTCGACCAGGCGGGCGCCGTGGCGCAGGCGGATGCCACGCCGGGCCGCCTCGCCCTGGAGGGCCGCGTTCAGCTCGCCGCGGCGCAGGCAGCGAAAGCGCAGGGCGGGGTCGGTCACCTCGCCGAGCGGCCGGTGCGCCTGCTCGGTGCCCTGGCTGTCGAGCAGCCGGAGCGAAGTCAGCGGAAAACCGATGGCCGTGACCGCGTCCGTGGCGTCGAGCTGGGCCAGGGCGCGCATGCCGTCGCTCGCCAGCGTCAGGAACGCGCCGATGTCCGCCGCCGTGTCGGGATGTGCCTCGTACACGGTGACGTCGCACCCGGCCTTGTCCAGCCCGAGCGCTGCCGCGGTCCCCGCGATGCCGCCGCCGATCACCAGTACCCTCGTCGCGTCCGTCCCGCTCAAGTGCCGCTCCCAGCTCCGACAGTGATGGCCACCATCTAAGGGCAGAGCCGGGGCGGTGTCGGCGGCAACGGCCGAGATCCGGACAGCGGTGCGGGGGCGGTTCGGGGACCGTGACGCGAGGTGCTGTGCACGGGCGGTACCCAGGTGCGCCCCCACGATGACGGGTTTTCGACGGGGAAGTGGGTACCGTCCCGGCCATGCGGCTGAGCGTGGTGGATGCGGGGTCGAACACGGTCCGGTTGGTGATCGCGGATGTGGAGGGGGGCGTTCCGCTGCCGGTGCACACGGTCAAGTGGAAGCTGCGCCTGTCCGAACACGTCGGTCCGGACGGCACCATCGCCGACGAGGCGGTGGAGGGTCTGGTGCAGGCGGTGGCCGCGGCGGGGGCGACGGCCCGGCGCTGGCACGCGTCGGGGCCGCTCGCCTTCGCGACCGCGGTGGTCCGTGGTGCCCCGAACCGGCAGGAGGTGCTGCGCCGGGTGGCCGCCGGGACCGGCATCCGCATGTGCACCCTGCCGGGCGAGACCGAGGCAGAGCTGACCTTCCTGGCGGCGCGGCGCTGGCTCGGCTGGCACGCGGGCCCCCTCGCGCTGCTCGACATCGGCGGCGGTTCGCTGGAGGTGGCCTTCGGGCGTGGCCGTCTGCCCGACTTCGCCGCCTCCCTCCCGCTCGGCGCGAGACGGCTGACCCGGGAACATCTCGGCGTCCAGGATCCGCCGGGGCCGGCCGAGCTGAAGGAGCTGCGCCGCCGGATCCGTCACGACCTGCGGGACGTGGCCGCGAGGATCCGCTGGGAGGCGCCGCGCACCGCCGCCGTCAGCTCCCGTACGTTCCAGCAGCTGGCCCGGCTGTGCGGGACGGTGCCCGGGCGCTACGGCCCGTTCGTGCGGCGGGAGATGCGCTGCGCGGACCTGCGTGAGGCGGTGCGTTCGCTCGCCTCGCTGCCCGCCGCCGAGCGCGCCCGGCTGCCCGGCATCTCCGCGCCGCGCGCCGAGCAGAGCCTGGCCGGGGCGGTCGTGGGGCACACGGCGCTGAAGCTCATGGGGCTGCGCCGGGTCGTCGTCCTGCCGTGGGCGATCCGCGAGGGGGTTCTGCTCCGCTACCTGGAGGACGGCGCCGACTGGTGGACGCACGTCACCGGCGCCGCGGACACGGCGGGCCCGGCACCGGCGGCGGCCCTGCGCATCGCCGGCCCGCCGGCGTGACCTCCGCAAGGGGTGACCCCGGACCACAGGCACCCCGGGCCCCCGTGGGCCACAGGCACCCCGTGGGCCACAACCACGCCGGCACCAAGGGGGCCATGGGCACCACTGGGGTCACCCCCTTCACCGGACGCTCAGCGCAGGTCTCGTGCCGAGTCCCGGGCGGCCGGGGACGTCGTCGCGCCCTGTGTGCGGAACCTGCCCACCGTCTTCAGCAACTGGTCGGCCGGATCGCGCAGTACGGGGTGGGCCAGCACCGTGTTGCGCAGGCCGCGGACCGGCCGGCGCCACAGCCGGTGGGCCAGGGCCACCGGGTGGGCGCGGGCCGCAAAACCCTCGCCGACCCGCAGTTCACGGGTCTTGAGCCAGTCCTTGTACTCCTTGTCGCCCCGGCCCAGATCGACCAGGGTCACTCCGGCCCGGGCCGCCGCCTCGGCCGTGCGCAGGTGCATCATCAACCCCGGTGAGTAGTAGTGCAGTTCGGGGTCGTACGCGGTGAACCAGGCCGCCAGCACGGTGCTCGACCGGGGGCCGAAGTGGGCCGCGACCGGCCGGTCGCCCGCGTACAGCACGGACAGCACACCGGTGAAGTGCTCCTCGTGCACGTGGAAGAGATGGTCGACGAGACCGACGATCCACGGCCGGGAGAAGCGGTCCATACGGCCGGTCCTGCGGTACTGCGCGGACTTCCAGCGCATGAGCGTACGCAGGGCTCCGGGGTCGCGCTCGTCGAACACGAACCGCACCTCGCCGATGTCCCGGCCGAGCCGTCGTTCCTTCTTCAGGGTCGTCTTGGCCAGCCCCGGATAGGTCGCCCGCAGCCACTGCGGATAGCCGCCGTCGCCGGGTTTCACATCGATCACCGGGGAGGCGAAGGTGCCGGTGACGTGCGGGGCGAACGGCCGCTGCTCCTGGACGAGATGGTCGAACTCGAAGATGCTGAGCCCGCAGGCCCGCAGCAGTTCCTCGGCGTTCCAGGTGAGCCCGGGGCGGTGCACGAGGGCCTGGCAGTCGGACAGCCCGAGCCCGATGGCCCGGCCGGTGCCGAGCGGCCCGCGTTCGTACGGGAGGAAGCCGGCCGGCGTCCCGCCCTCGCGCAGGACCGCGATCCGGGCCCCGCCCCGGAAGAGACCGACGCCGGTCGCGAACTCCGGCGCCAGAAACGGATTGGCGTACTCGGGCGACTCGTCCATCGCCCGGTGCCAGGCGGCACGCAGCTCGGGCGTCAGCTCGCCGGGTCTGTGGATGGTGATCTTCACGTCAGCTCTGCTCACGTCAGCTCTGCTCATGGTGCGTGGATCACGGCTCATGGATCGCATGCGCGACCGCTCCCCCCACGACGCGCCGGGCGCGTCCTGCCATTCGTACCGATGTCTGCGTCCCCACCGTGCGCGACTGCTCAAACGGCGCGAAACAGTACGCACACCCTCAAGGGTGCCCCAGGCGACGGAGGGTCCGCCATGGGTCTGCGGACATCGGTGCGGAGTGCAGGCCCTGTGCGCCGGTCACCGAGGTGCGCGTGGTCCTCGGCCGGACGGAGGGCGTGGGCGGCGGGGCCGGTGAACCACGGCGAGCCGATTCCACACGGGGGTCGCCACGACCGCGCTCCGGCTCCGCGCAGTGGCCGGTCGGCAGACAGCCCGGCGAGCCGGGCGACCTCGTGCTGGCCAATCCCCGTCGGCCGTCGCAGGATTGACGACCGATCAGCGTGATCCGTCCCGTGTGAAAGGCGGTACCCCATGCTATCCGTCCCGACCCCCGCCGGCCTGCTGGCCGCCATGCCCTTCGCGGCCGGGCTGGGCATCGAACTGAAGGAGGCCACCGCCGAACGCACCGTCGGCACGCTGGCCTGGTCCTCCGAGGTGTGTACCGCCGGGGGCGCCCTGCACGGCGGCGCGCTGATGGCGCTGGCGGACAGTGTCGGGGCGGTGTGCGCCTATCTGAATCTGCCCGCGGGCGCGTCCGGCACCTCGACGGTGGAGTCCAAGACCAACTTCCTGCGGGCGGTCACCGCCGGGCACGTCCACGCCACCGCCCGGCCGCTGCACCTCGGCGGCACGCTCCTCGTGGTGCAGACCGATCTGCGCGACGACCGGGAGCGATTGGTCGGGCAGACCACGCAGACCCAGATCGTGCTCCGGAAGCAGGCCGACGCCGGCTGAACGGCACGCGCACCGAGGCCGGCCCCCGCCGCCAGGGGGCCGACCTTCGCCGTGCTCTTGACATGAACCTGCATCAACCCCGAGTCTTCGTGCGTGAAGTTGCTCGATTGAAGCTCATTTCGAGCGTCTACGAGCAAGAGACCCGCAAGAACAGTCAGTCCGCAGTGCTGCGAGGGGAGCTGTTCCGCCGTGCGAAGAGTGCCAAGACCGCGACGACCGCGTCACCGTGTGCCCTGGCCGGCCTGGGTGCCGCTGGGGCTGGCGACCGCCCTGGCGGCGACCGTGCTCGCCGCCCCGGCCCCCGCCCGGGCCGCCACCACCGCCGGTGCCGTACTGGATTCCGCCCACAGCAGCGTCAGCTGGCAGAGCCCGGTCTACGCCAAAGGCACCGGCGGCGGCACCGAGAGCTGCCCGGACGCCGCCGCCGACCCCGACAACTCGGTCTGCGACCGCTTCGACCTGACCGTCTCGGTGCCGGACGGCTACTGGAACGACAACCCCGAGGGCGGCGTCCCGCTGTCGGTCAAGTGGGACAAGCCCTCCGACGACTTCGACCTGTACGTCTACGACGACCAGGGCAAACAGGTGGCGTCCAGCGCGGGCACCGCCGACCCCGAGGCCACGCTGATCCCGCGGGCGTCGGGGACGTACCACGTGCTGGTCGTGCCGTACGACGTCCACGACAACTCGTTCACCGCCGCCGCGTATCTGCCGGCGACCACGGACGCAGGTGACCTCACGTCCTTCTCTGGCGGCCGGGGCAGCTACACCATCGGGGCGGGGCGGCTGACCGCGCGGGCCGACTTCCTGACGGGGGGTCAACTCAGGCTCCAGGCCGACCCGTCCGGATCGCTCAGCGATCCGGCGGGGACCGCGATCATACGCCAGGAGCCCGCTCTCCAGCGGCACACCTCGTCCTTCGACGCGGGCGCCTACTACGGCATCCGTTCCCCGGAGGCCGTGCTGCGCGTGTACAAGAGTCCGCTGCGCTTCGGGTTGTACAAGCCCGACAACCGCACCCGGATCTGGCAGGAGGACAAGCCGCTGCGCTGGTCGACCGGCGGGATGCGGCAGAGCCTGGTGCGGGGCGCGGACGAGCAGTTCTTCGGCGGCGGCGAGCAGAACGGCAGCTTCTCGCACCGCGACCGGACGATGTACGTGGCCAACAGCTTCGACTGGGACGAGGGCGGCTACAACAACTCCCAGCCGTTCTACCTCTCCAGCGCGGGCTACGGCGTCTTCCGCAACACCTTCGCACCGGGCGTGTACTCCTTCGGCCAACCGGTCACGACCGGTGAGCAGGAACGACGCCTGGACGCCTACTACTTCCTCGGTGATGCCAAGCAAGTCATCGGCAAGTACACGGCATTGGTCGGCAAGCCGTTCATGCCGCCGCTGTACGGCCTCGAACCCGGCGACTCCGACTGCTACCTGCACAACGCCAACCGGGGCGAGAGGCACACCCTGGACGCGCTGAAGATCGCCGACGGCTACACCGAGCACCAGATGCCGCTCGGGTGGATGCTGGTCAACGACGGCTACGGCTGCGGGTACGAGAACCTGGAGCAGACCGCGAAGGGACTCCAGGACCATCACGCCCAGCTCGGCCTGTGGACCCAGGACGGCATCGACAAGCTCGCCGACCAGGTCAAGGCGGGCCAGCGGGTGGCCAAGCTGGACGTGGCCTGGGTCGGCAACGGCTACAAGTTCGCGCTGGACGCGTGCGACGCGGCGAAGAAGGGGATCGAGGACAACAGCGACGCGCGCGGTTTCGTCTGGCTGCCGGTGTCCTGGGCGGGCGCCCAGCGCTGCGGGGTGCTGTGGAGCGGCGACCAGAAGCTGTCCTGGGACTACATCCGCTGGCAGATCCCGACGTACGCCGGGGCGACCATGTCCGGCATCGCCTACAACACCGGTGACGTGGGCAGCATCTACCGCCACGATCCCCAGATGTACGCCCGCGACCTGCAGTGGAAGGCCTTCCTGCCGGCCATCATGACCATGGACGGCTGGGCCAGCGACCTCACCACCGGCAAGCCCGCCGATCAGCAGCCCTGGCTGGACGGGGAGCCGTACACCTCGATCAACCGCAAGTACCTGCAACTGAAGGAACAGTTGCTGCCGTACATGTACACGCTGTCCGCCGAGGCCGCGAAGACCGGGGTGGGTGCGGTGCGTCCGCTGTGGCTGGAGTACCCGGACGACCCCCGCACCCTGTCGGACCAGGCGAAGTACGAGTTCCTGTCCGGGCCCGACTTCCTCGTCGCCCCGGTCTACCAGGATTCCGACACCCGCGACGGCATCTATCTGCCGAAGGGCACCTGGACCGACTACTGGACCGGCCGCACCTATCAGGGGCCGACCACGGTCAACGGCTATCACGCCCCGCTCGACACGCTTCCGCTGTTCGTACGCGAGGGTGCGGTCGTGCCCATGTGGCCGAAGGGGACGACGAGTTGGCAGACCCGGGACCGGCACGAGCTGGACTGGGACCTGTATCCGGCGGTCCACGGCACGAGTCACTACACGCTGTACGAGGACGACGGGACGACCCGCGACTTCAGCAAGGGTGCGGCGGCCACGCAGCAGGTGTCGATGCGGGCCGACGGCGGCGGCAGGACCGTCTCCGTGGGCGCGAGCCGGGGTGAGTACGCCGGCAAGGTGGACGCCCGCTCGTACCGGTTCACCGTGCACGGCGCCGCGGCGCCCGCGCGCGTGCTGCTCGACGGTCGCCAACTTCCCTCCTCCACCTGGTCGTTCGACCCGAGCACCCGGGTCACGACGATCACCACGCCGAGTCTGCCGCTCGACCGCGGATTCACCGTGCGACTGGTCGACGGCAGGTAAAGGAATCGCATGGTCTAGTCCAAACAGCAAGCTGGTCTAGTCCAACTCATTGACGTGGCCGCAACAGCTCCCGGAGGGTGGGGGCTCCCCGAATCGGGGCTCCCCACCCCCACCCTCTGGAGGCACGCAGTGAGACGTCTTCGGGCATGTCTGGGCGCGGCGGCGGCCGTCACGCTGGCCGCCGCCGGCACGACCGCGCTCGTCGCGGGCAACGCCTCGGGCGCGACCACCGCGCTGAGCAACCGCTGGTACGCCGCCGCCCCTTATCTGATGCCGCTGGACAACGACCCGCCGGACCCGTCCGCCATCATGGACGCGACCGGCCTCAAGGCCTTCCAGCTGGCGTTCGTCCTCGCCCCCAACGGCGGCGGCTGCTCGCCGACCTGGGGCGGTACCGCACCCGTCTCCTCGGACACCGCCGTACAGTCGGTGATCAACACCATCCGCGCCAAGGGTGGTGACGTCTCGGTCTCCATCGGCGGCTACGGTGGCACGAAGCTCGGCCAGACCTGCGCCGACCCCGCCGCCACGGCGGCGG
Source organism: Streptomyces sp. MMG1121 (assembly GCF_001280015.1). GTDB lineage: Bacteria > Actinomycetota > Actinomycetes > Streptomycetales > Streptomycetaceae > Streptomyces. The sequence goes on along the minus strand of NZ_LGDV01000262.1, from coordinate 87,792 downwards.
CCTACCAGCAGGTCATCACCAAGTACGGCCTGCACGCCATCGACTTCGACCTGGAGGAGCCGGAGTACGAGAACACGGCGGCGATCCACAACGAGATCGGCGCGGCCAAGATCCTCCAGCAGGACAACCCGGGGCTGTACGTCTCCGTGACGACGGCCGGCACCGCGGACGGCACCGGCTGGTTCGGCAAGCAGATGCTGCTGGAGGCCAAGTCCCAGGGGTTCACGCCGAACAACTTCTCCATCATGCCGTTCGACGGCGGCTTCAGCGGGGCGGCGAGCCAGACCAGCGCGCTGACCAACTTCAACTCGATCCTGCAGTCGACCTTCGGCTGGGACCAGGCGACCGCTTACGCCCACGAGGGCTTCTCCGGCATGAACGGCCGCAGTGACTCGGGCGAGTACTTCAGCCAGGCGGACTTCCAGACCGTGCTGGACTACGCGACGAGCCACAACATGGACCGCTTCACGTTCTGGTCCCTGAACCGCGACCGGCAGTGCAGTCCGCCGGACAACGGCGGCCGGACATCGGGCACCTGCTCCAGCGTGGCGCAGAGCGACTGGGACTTCGCCAAGTACTCGGTGAAGTTCGCCGGAGTGACCCCGCCGACCACCACACCGACCCCCACGCCGACGCCGACACCCACTCCCACCTCGTGCAGGACGGCGTGGAGTGCGTCGGCGGTGTACACCGCGGGCGACGAGGTCTCGTACGGCAACCACAACTGGAAGGCCAAGTGGTGGACCCAGAACGAGGTGCCCGGCGCCGCGCAGTGGGGGCCCTGGGATGACGAGGGCGCCTGCTGAACCTCTTGACGCGGTTGGTTCAGACCTCTAGCTTCTCGGGTCACCGACGACCAAGGATGCGTTCAGCGTTCAGAATGCTGAACGCATCCCGGTCCGCTGAAGGGACCCCCCATGACTCGATCCCGGCTCCTCGCCGTGCCCACCACCACGGGCCTCGCCCTCGCCCTCCTCCTGCTCGCCGGCCCCGGCGCGCTCGCCGCCGACCCGCACGTGGCCCCCGGCGGCAACTTCGACCTGTCCGTCTGGCAGCTCCAGGAGCCGGTCGGCTCCCCGGGCAAGCCCACCACCATCCCCTCCTCCCGGCTCCAGGGCGCGGACGGCTACCAGGACGCGTACTTCTACACCGACACCCGCGACGGGGCGATGACCTTCTGGGCACCGGAGAAGGGCGTCACCACCCCGAACTCGAACTACGCCCGCTCCGAGCTGCGCGAGATGAACCGCGACGGCAGCGCCGCCGACTGGTCGTTGTCCGGTTCGCACAAGATGAGCGCGACCCTGCGCGTGGTGTCGGTGACCCAGAACGTGTGCGTGGGCCAGATACACCTCGGCAGCGGCGGTTCGTCCACCAAGCCGCTGCTGGAGCTGTACTACCACGCGAACGGCGACATCGTGCTGGGCACCGAGAACTCGCCCTCCGGCGGCCAGACCACGCACACCGTGGGCCACGTGGCCATCGGCAAGACGTGGAGCTACACCATCGCCGTCTCCGGCGGCAACACCATCGACCTGACCGTGGGCGGCACCACCACCCACTACGCCATCGCGTCGTCCTTCAAGCAGTACAAGCAGTACTTCAAGGCCGGTTCCTACAACCAGTCCTCCTCCGACAGCACCACCAACGGTGCCCGTGTCGCGTTCTACGGCCTGACCGTCGCACACGGCTGACACGCGGTCCGACCTGCGCGACTGGTGCAAATGGCCGCACGGTCGTAGCGTCGAGTGAACGCGGTCGAACACAGCACAACGGTGGGAGCGACCATGCGCGGATCAGTGATGGGAACGGCGGTGACCCTGGCGGCGGGAACCCTGCTGACAGCGGCGATGACGACGGCGTCGGCCAGTCCGCCGACCGCCGCCACGACGCCCGTCAAAGCCGGCCCGGCGCAGCACGTCCTCGTCGACTGCTTCTTCCATCGCAACGTCCGCCCGAACGACTTCATCCTGGCCTGCGGCGACGGCAACAGCCGGCTCACCGGACTCCACTGGAGCGCGTGGGGTCCGTACCGGGCGCAGGCCGTGGGCGTGAACATGGTGAACGACTGCAAGCCGTACTGCGCGGCCGGCACCTTCCACGCCTACCCGGTGGTCATTCGGCTCAGCGGCGAGCAGCCGTGGAAGAAGCATCCCTCCTTCCAGCGCTACACCCAGATCAGCCTGACCTACCCCGACACCCGGCCGGATGCCTTCAAGCAGGTCATGACCTACTCTCTCTGGGACTGACCAGCTGCCCGAAATCGTCCGGGCGCGCCGCGTACGGCGCCGGGTGCTGGGCCGCGCGGGCGATCCCGCGGACCCGGCACCCGGCCCGGCCGACCGGCGCGGCCTCATGTCGGTGTGGCCCGCTCTATGTTGATGTGACCAACACTCCGGTATTCCGGCGCCCGTGCGCCGTCCTGAGATGAGGTCACATGCCCCGACTTCCCCGCCTGGCCGGTGCCGCCACGGCCGCGCTCGCGCTCGGCGTGATCGCGGCGGCGCCCGCCGCCGGCACCGGGCCGGTCGTCACCGACGCGCACATCGTCACCCATTTCGACCTGGCCACCGGACAGACGCCCGAGAACATCGCGCTCGAACACGACGGCTCCGCCGATCTGACCCTCGCCTTCGCCCGGCAGATCGCCCATGTCACCCCCGACGGGCGGTCGTACATCCGCGCGACCCTGCCGTCCGTCGGCAAGCCCGCCACCCCCCTCGTGCACAACGCCATCGTCACCGGCATCGCCCGCGCCCACGACGGCACCCTGTACGTCAACTACGCGACCGGCACCGCGAAGACCGGCATCTGGCGCCTCGCCCCCGGTGACGCGCCCGAGCAGATCGCCCAACTGCCCTCGAACGGCTTCCCCAACGGCCTGGCCCTCGACGAGCGCCATCGGGTGCTGTACGCCACCGACTCGGTGCTCGGCACCGTCTGGCGCATCCCGCAGGACGGCGGCCCGGCCAAGGCCTGGGCCCGGGAGACCGCGCTGGGCCCGCTGCCGGCTCCGGCCCGCGGATACGGCGCCAACGGCGTCAAGGTGCACCGCGGTGCCGTGTGGGTGTCCAACTCCGACCGTGGGACGCTGCTGCGCATCCCGATCGGCCAGGACGGCTCGGCGAGCCCGGCCGAGACCCGGGCGAGCGGCCTGGAGGGCATCGACGACTTCGCCTTCACCGGGGCCGGCCGCACGGTGCTGGCCGCGCTGAACACCGGCAAGCAGGTCCTCCTGGTGCGCCGCGACGGCACGCACGCGGTCGCCCTCACCGAGCAGGACGGGCTCTCCAACCCGACCGCCGTCGCCGTGCTCGGCCGGACCGTCTACGTGGCGGACGCCGCGTACTTCACCAGGAAGGACCCGAACCTGCTGCTGGCCCGGCTCCGGGAGCACCCCGGCCGGCTCTAGCGGTACGCGACCGTGCGCGCCGCGACCGTGCTCCGGTCGCGGCGCGCACGGTCGGGTCAGGCGATCTCGGCCAGCAGGTCGCCGCCCTCCACCTGCTGGATCCGGTTGATGGCCAGCCGGGAGATCCGGCCCGCCTTCGGCGCGGTGATCGTGGCCTCCATCTTCATCGCCTCGATGGTGGCGATGGTGGCACCGGCCGCGACCTCGGCCCCCTCGGCCACCGCGAGCGTCACCACACCGGCGAACGGCGCCGCGACGTGGCCGGGGTTGGCGCGGTCGGCCTTCTCCGTCACCGGCACGTCCGAGGCGGCGGCGCGGTCACGGACCTGGATGGGGCGCAACTGGCCGTTGAGCGAGGACATCACGGTGCGCATACCGCGCTCGTCCGCCTCGCCGACCGCCTGGAGTTCGATGAGCAGCCGGACGCCGGGCTCCAGGTCGACGGCGTACTCCTTGGCGGGGCGCAGGCCGTAGAAGAACGCCTTGCTGTCCAGCACGCTGGTGTCGCCGAAGGTCTGGCGGTGCGTGTCGAACTCGCGCGTCGGGCCGGGGAACAGCAGCCGGTTGAGCGTGGCCCGGGTGTCCTTGGCCAGCCCCTCGCGGTCCTCGGCGGACAGCTCGGGAGCGGGCTTGGGCTCCCCGCGGCCCTTGAGCGCCTTGGTGCGGAACGGCTCGGGCCAGCCGCCGGGCGGGGTGCCCAGTTCGCCGCGCAGGAAGCCGATGACCGAGTCGGGGATGTCGAACCGGTCGGGCGTCGCCTCGAAGTCCGCCGGGGAGACACCGGCGCCGACCAGGTGCAGGGCGAGGTCGCCGACCACCTTGGACGACGGCGTGACCTTCACGAGGTGGCCGAGGATGCGGTCGGCGGCGGCGTACATCGCCTCGATGTCCTCGAAGCGGTCGCCGAGGCCGAGCGCGACGGCCTGGGTGCGCAGGTTGGACAGCTGCCCGCCGGGGATCTCGTGGTGGTAGACGCGGCCGGTCGGCGAGGCGAGGCCCGCCTCGAACGGGGCGTAGACCTTGCGGACGCCCTCCCAGTACGGCTCCAGGTCACCGACGGCCTGGAGGTCGAGTCCGGTGGGGCGTTCGGAGTGGTCGGTGGCGGCGACGAGCGCCGACAGCGACGGCTGCGAGGTCGTCCCCGCCATGGAGGCCACCGCGCCGTCCACCGCGTCGGCACCCGCCTGGATCGCGGCGAGATAGGTGGCGAGCTGGCCGCCCGCCGTGTCGTGCGTGTGCAGATGCACGGGCAGGTCGAACTCGCGGCGCAGTGCGGACACGAGCTTGGCCGCGGCCGGTGCGCGCAGCAGTCCGGCCATGTCCTTGACGGCCAGGACGTGCGCGCCCGCGTCGACGATCTGCTCGGCGAGCCGCAGGTAGTAGTCGAGGGTGTAGAGCCGCTCGGCCGGGTCGTTGAGGTCGGCGGTGTAGCACAGGGCGACCTCGGCGACCGCGGTGCCGGTCTCGCGTACGGCCTCGATGGCGGGCCGCATCTGGCCGACGTCGTTGAGGGCGTCGAAGATGCGGAAGATGTCGATGCCGGTGGCGGCGGCCTCCTGGACGAAGGTGTCGGTCACCTCGGTCGGGTACGGGGTGTAGCCGACGGTGTTACGGCCGCGCAGCAGCATCTGGAGGCAGATGTTGGGGACGGCCTCGCGCAGGGCGGCGAGCCGCTCCCAGGGGTCCTCGGCGAGGAAGCGCAGGGCGACGTCGTAGGTGGCGCCGCCCCAGCACTCCAGGGACAACAGCTGCGGCAGGGTGCGGGCGACGACCGGGGCGACCGCGAGGAGGTCCTTGCTGCGCACGCGGGTGGCGAGCAGCGACTGGTGGGCGTCGCGGAAGGTGGTGTCGGTGACGCCGAGGGTCGGCGACTCGCGCAGCTGCCGGGCGAAGCCCTCGGGGCCGAGGTCGACGAGCAGTTGACGGGAGCCGGCCGGGGGCTCGCCGGCCGGGAGCGGGGGCAGCTTGGTGACCGGGTCGAGCAGGTCGGGGCGTTCGCCGTGCGGCTTGTTGACCGTGATGTCGGCGAGATAGGTGAGCAGCTTGGTGCCGCGGTCGGCGGAGGAGCGGGCGGTGAGCAGATGCGGACGCTGCTCGATGAAGGAGGTGGTGACGCGGCCCGCCTGGAAGTCCGGGTCGTCCAGGACGGCCTGGAGGAACGGGATGTTGGTGGCCACGCCACGGATGCGGAACTCGGCCACGGCACGCCGGGCGCGTCCGACGGCGGCGCTGAAGTCCCGGCCCCGGCAGGTGAGTTTGACCAGCATCGAGTCGAAGTGCGCGCTGATCTCCGTACCCGCGTGGGTGGTGCCGCCGTCGAGGCGGATGCCGGAGCCGCCCGGGGAGCGGTAGGCGCTGATCCGGCCGGTGTCCGGGCGGAAGCCGTTGGCGGGGTCCTCGGTGGTGATACGGCACTGGAGGGCGGCGCCGCGCAGGGTGATCGTCTCCTGGGAGAGCCCGAGGCCGGCGAGGGTCTCGCCGGCGGCGATGCGCAGCTGGGCCTGGACCAGGTCGACGTCGGTGACCTCCTCGGTGACCGTGTGCTCGACCTGGATGCGGGGGTTCATCTCGATGAAGACGTGGTTGCCGTCGGGGTCGAGGAGGAACTCCACGGTGCCCGCGTTGCGGTAGCCGATCTCGCGGGCGAAGCGGACGGCGTCGGCGCAGATGCGGTCGCGCAGCTCCGGGTCGAGGTTGGGGGCGGGGGCCAGCTCGATGACCTTCTGGTGGCGGCGCTGCAGTGAGCAGTCGCGTTCGTAGAGGTGGATGACGTTGCCCTCGCCGTCGGCGAGGATCTGCACCTCGATGTGGCGCGGGTCCACGACGGCCTTCTCCAGGAAGACGGTCGGGTCGCCGAACGCGGAGGCCGCCTCGCGGGAGGCCGCCTCGATGGACTCGCGCAGCTGGGCCGGCTCCGCCACCCGGCGCATGCCGCGCCCGCCGCCGCCGGCGACCGCCTTGACGAAGACGGGGAAGCCGATCTCCTCGGCGGCGCGGACCAGTTCGTCCACGTCGTTGGAGGGCTCGGAGGAGCCGAGCACGGGTACGCCGGCCGCGCGTGCGGCGGCGACCGCGCGGGCCTTGTTGCCGGTCAGCTCCAGGATGTGGGCGCTGGGGCCGACGAAGGTGATGCCCGCCTCCTCGCACGCCCGGGCCAGTTCGGGGTTCTCGGACAGGAAGCCGTAACCGGGATAGACGGCGTCGGCGCCCGCCCGGCGGGCGGCGGCCACGATCTCCTCGACGGAGAGATAGGCCCGCACCGGATGCCCCGGTTCCCCGATCTCGTAGGCCTCGTCGGCCTTCAGCCGGTGCAACGAGTTGCGGTCCTCGTGCGGGAACACGGCGACGGTTCGCGCCCCGAGTTCGTAGCCCGCCCGGAACGCGCGGATCGCGATCTCTCCACGGTTGGCGACCAGCACCTTGCGGAACATCCTGGATTCCCTTCAGCTGCCTGTCGGCGACGAACACCACGGTGTCTGCCACGCCTGCCGTATCTCGCGGCAACCTTAGGGGTTCTCCCCGGTGTCGACGTGCGAAAACCGTCACATCACCGGGGTGGCCGGCGCCACAGACGGGCGCCGGCCGGTCAGCGTTCCACGGGTGCCATCGCCGTGTCCCCGCGCCGGTCGGCCCGCGCCGGTGCCGGCAGCACCTGGGTCTGCGCGGGGGCGGGTGCGGGGACCGGCGCCGCCGGGGCGGGCGCGGGGGCCCGGTCGCGGGCGGGCAGCAGGGAGCGCAGCAGCGCCCGCAGCCGCTCGCGGCGCCCGTGCAGCAGTCCGAGGACGATGGCCGCGCCCACCGCGATGAGATGCTCGCGGCCTGCCAGGTTGGGGACGGCGATGGACTCCCACACCATCGACCCGCCGGTCAGGGTGAACACCACCGGCGCTCGCTTGATCACCGCGAGATAGGTGAACAGTCCGACGACGGCGGCGGACGGTCCGGTGTCGAGCACGTGCGCGCACTCGGGGGGCAGTCCGAAGCCTCCCCAGCCGGGGCCCGCCGCGATCATCACCCGGGCGGTGAGCGTGCCGGCCAGCGTGGTGGCGTAGGAGATGGCCAGCGTCCGGGCGCGGCCCAGGGCCAGTTCGGCCCAGGCGAAAGCGAGGAACAGCTGGGTGATGCCCGCCCAGACCGGCAGGTCGAGCGCCGGGACGTACAGCGACACGGGGGTACGCAGCAGGGACAGCCACAGTGGCAGGTCGGCCTTGACGCCGCCGAGCCGTTTCACCCAGAGCGCGCCCAGGGGGTGCTGGGCGATGGCGTGGAAGTAGATGACGCCGAACGCGGCGACGAACGCCAGCAGCAGTCCGGACAGTCCGCGGCGCGCGAGGCGCTGCACCGGCTCGACGACGATCGCGTGCCACTCACCGCGCAGCGTGCGCGCGGTGAAGCGGGCGAAGCGCGCGAGCAGCGAGCGGCATGCCTCGATGCGCCCTTCAGTCGTCATGAGGCACGGCAGCCCATCGCCTTCGGCTCCCCGGTCATGCACATCGCCCCCCTCGCCACGCTCCCGGCATACCGACCGTGCGAGGCGCTTTTCCGTCATCCGCCCTTTTCAGGCGCCATCGTATAGATGTACGGATCTCACCCGGTCGACCTACCCCCTCCGTACGGGTCGCGGCCTGCATGCCCGGTCCCTCCCCCGGTGTGGGCCTCTGTGGTGGTGAGGCCCGGTCGGTGACAGTTCAGCGACCCGGGAGGCGGGCGTCAAGATCCATTGCGGATGCACGGGGGTATGAAAAGACCCACAGGTCCGAGGCGGGGAAATCGGGGCGCGGAAGGCAACCTCGGCCTCCGCGATCCCGTCCTCCCTTTCAAGGCTCCTGCACGGCCGCCCCGGCGCGCTCCGCCGGTTCGAGCGGGCCGGGAGTGCCCGAGTCATCCGGTTCACGTCCAACGCGCGGGTATGACCGCCCACTTCATGGAACGAATGCGGAACCTTTCTGTTTCGATCACGAACTCTCGTATAGTGACCGCCAGTTCAACACCGTGTGTCACGTCTCACCACCCGACCGTTTCTGTCGCGAGGACCAGACCGGACCGATGACCCCGCCCACCCTTCCCGGCGACCGACCGTCTCTCCGTCCCTTCTTCTCCGCCCTCGCCGTGTCCGGCGCCCTGTCGGCGCTCGTGGTGTGCGCGGCCGTCGCGGCGGCGCCGGGGACGGTGCGCGCCCCGCTGGCCTGGGGTACGGGCGCTGCGGCGGTCGTGCTCAGCGTGGCGGTGGCCACGGCCGTGCACGCCCTGTGCGGCCGGCGCGGCATCCGGCGCCGGCTGGAGGCCGTGACCCAGGACCTCGGGCGGCTGCTCCGGCAGCAGGCCCGCACGACCGACGAGAGCCGGCAGGAACAGCAGCGGCTCATCGACGAACTCGCCCGGCAGCGGGCCGAGTTCACCGAGTCGTTCGCTGCCGAGCGGTCCCGGCTGGAGCGGGAGAGCGGGCAGGAGACGGACCGGCTGCGGCGCGAGAACGCACGGCTGACGGCCGAGCTGGAGCGGGCCCGGCGCGAGCGGGCGACGGCCGTCTCCGCGACCTCCAACACCGCCGGCCGGATGCAGGCCCTCGCCACGGCCACCCTCGCCGACCTGCGCGCGATGGAGGACCGGCACTCGGACGAGGACGTCCTCGCCGACCTGCTCCACCTCGACCACCGCACCGCCCAGGCGGGGCGGCTCGCCGATTCCATCGCCGTCCTGACCGGGGCGCGTTCGGGCCGCCGGTGGGCGCGACCGATCGGGATGGAGTCGATCCTGCGCGGCGCGATGGGCCGGATCGCCGGCTATCAGCGGGTGCGGGTGCACTCGGCCAGTGAGGCCGCCGTGGCCGGACACGCCGCCGAAGGCGTGATGCACGCGCTCGCCGAGCTGCTGGACAACGCCGCGAACTTCTCGCCGCCGACCGCCGAGGTGCATGTCTACGTGGAGGAGGTGCCGGCCGGGGTCATCGTGTCCGTGGAGGACAGCGGCCTGGTGATGGGCGATGTGCAGCTGCGCCGTGCCGAGCGGGCGGTCTGCGGTGACGTCTCCGAGCTGGGCGGTCTGACCGGCACCCGGCTCGGGCTCGCCGTGGTCGGCCGGCTCGCCCGCAAGCACGGCCTGAAGGTGTCGTTCCGGCCGTCCGCGCGCGGCGGCACGGGCGTGCTGATGCTCATCCCCCAGTCCGTCCTCACCAGCCCCGCGCCGGAGCAGCCGCCGCTGCCACAGCCCCCGGCACCCGCACCCTCACCCTCACCCGCGGTCGCGGTCGCGGTCGTCGACGAGTCCCCCGCGCCGTCCCCGCAGGAGGGCCCGGCCGGGCTGCCCAAGCGACGCCGGGGCCGTACCCTCGCCGCGGCCGAACGCTCCCGCTCGACGCCCCGCTCGCCCGCGGCCCGCCCCACGAGCGGCACGGACACGGACGAGACCCGCGCGGCCCGCTTCAGCAACTTCCGCCGGGCAATCCGCCCGACGGCCACGGACACCCCGGCCACCGCCACCCACCGGACGGGCACCGACCCGGCCGGCTCGACACCGACGGCCGAGCAGGGCCCGCGCCACCCGGACACCGTTCCGGACACCGGTCAGGCCACCTCCGGTCCGGCCCTGCCGACAACGGCAGCGGAGCAGGCAACGTCCGATCCGGCCGCCCCGGCCTCGGGAACCGCAGACGCCCTCCCCGCCCACGCCACCCCGAACACCGACGAGGCCACCACCGACCCGGCCTCGCCAGCATCGGCACCGGCACCGGCACCGGCACCCGAGCACACCGCGTCCGACCCGGCGGGGCCCGACACCGGGCAGGCCACTGCCGATCCAGCCGTGTCGGCACCGGCCGACCGGCCGTCGGCCACCGGCCCCGCTCCTCGGGCCACCGGACGGCGCGCCCCGGCGGCCGCCGCTCCGGTCGTCGGCCGTCCCCCGCAGGACTCGGTAGCGAGCGATCAGGCCGACACGTCCCGCCGCACCACCCGCACTCCCGGCACACCGCACCACCCGCCACACGACACGGCCGGCATACCGCGGAACCCGGCCGGCCTCCCGCAGGACAGGGGGGTGAGCGGCCGAGCCGGGACGGAAACGCGCGGTGCCGTGCCGGAGGCCGGCGCCCCTGTCCACCCCGCCGACCGCCAGGGCGGCCGCTCGGCCGGTGCCTCGCAGGGCAGTTCCGACGGGCGCCGTTCCTCCGCCCCCTCCCCCACGCACACGCACACGGAAGGCGACACCACTTCATGACCGGCCCGACCACCGCCGACGACACACTCACCTGGCTCCTGGAGAGCCTGCTGGAGAGGACGCCGGGGACGCGGCACGCGCTCGTGCTGTCCCGGGACGGGCTGAAGCTGTGCCGTTCCCCGGAGTTGAGCGTCGACCAGGCCGATCAGCTCGCAGCGATCGCCGCCGGGATGCAGTCGCTGTCGCACGGGGCGTCCGTCGAGTTCGGCGACGGCAGCGGAGGCGTGCGCTCGGCGATGACCGAGTTCTACGGCGGCGTGCTGTTCATCGTGGAGGCGGGCGCCGGCGCCCATCTGGCCGTCGTCACCACGGAGGACGCGGACGCCGGGGTCGTCGGACACCACATGAGCGAACTCGTGGAGCAGCTCGGCGAGCACCTGACCGCGCTGCCCCGTACGTCATGAGCGGTGCCGGCACGAGCCGTCCGGGGCGGGACGACGCTCCCGATCGGCTGTACACCCTAACTCAGGGGCGCACCCGGACCGCCCCGGACAGCCCCTTCGACCTGGTCACCCTCGTCGTCGCCGAGTCGGGGCCGGTGGCCGGCATGCAGTCGGAGCATGTGGCGATCCTGAGGATGACCGAGTTCCCAGCCTCGGTGGTGGAGATCGCCGCCGAGCTGCGGCTGCCCGTGGGCATCACCAAGGTGCTGCTGTGCGACCTGCTCGCGGCGGGCCGCGTCAGCGCCCGGCATCCGCACAGACCGGCCATAACCGATCCCGACATCCTGGAGCAGGTGCTCGTTGGACTCCGCAACCTCTGACGCGCGCGCCCCGTTGGGTGCCTCCGCCGACAACGGTTTCAAGATCGTGGTGGTGGGCGGCTTCGGCGTCGGCAAGACCACCCTGGTCCGCTCGGTCAGCGAGATCCGTCCCCTCGACACCGAGGAGACGATGACCCAGGCCGGCGAGTCCGTGGACGACATCCGGCACATACACGCCAAGTCGGCCACCACCGTCGCCTTCGACTTCGGCCGGATCACCCTGGACGCGCGCAACGTGCTCTATCTGTTCGGGGCGCCGGGCCAGGAGCGGTTCTGGTTCCTGTGGGACCGGCTGTTCTCCGGCACGCTCGGCGCCGTGGTGCTCGTCGACACCCGGCGGATCGACGACTCCTGGTACGCCATCGACCGGCTGGAGCACCACGGCACGCCGTTCATCGTGGCCTGCAACGACTTCGGCGGGCCCGTCCGCGCCGGCGAGGACGTCCGCGAGGCCCTCGACCTCGACCCGCACATACCGCTGATCGACTGCGACGCCCGCTCCCGCGCCTCCGGCAAGAAGACGCTGATCACGCTGGTGCGGCACGTGCAGAACCGGTACGCCGACCCGTCCGCCCGGGCGGGCCTGCCCCGACAGGAGTTCGTGTGAGCACCTCCGACGCCGTCCCGCTCGGCGGACCCCGGTTCCGGACCGAACCCGCTCGCCTGTACCGGGAGATGCGGCGCGACCACGGCGCCGTCGTGCCCGTGACGCTCGACGGCGACGTCCCGGCCTGGCTGGTGCTGGGCTACCGTGAACTGCATCAGGTCACCGGCGATCCGGCGCTGTTCAGCCGGGACTCCGACCTGTGGAACCAGTGGGAGCGCATCCCGGCCGACTGGCCGCTGCTGCCGATGATCGGCCGCAGGCAGCCGTCGATCCTCTACACCGTCGGCGAGCGGCACCGGCAGCGCGCCACGATGGTCAGCAACGCCCTGGAGGCGGTGGACCCCTTCGAACTGCGCCACCACGCCGAGCGGTTCGCGGACGAGCTGATCGACGGGCTGTGCACGGCGGGCGAGGCCGATCTCGTCGGCCAGTACGCGATGCTGCTGCCCGTGCGCGTCCTCGCCCGGCTCTACGGCTTCCCGGACGAGGAGGGTCCGGGTCTGGTCACCTCGCTGAACGACATGATCGACGGCCGGGAGCGGGCGCTCGCCGGGCAGGCCCATCTGGCCACGTCCATGGCGCAGTTGGTCGCCGACCGCGAGAAGGAGCCGGCGGACGACGTGGTCTCCCGGATGCTGGCCGACGAGAGCGGCTTCAGCGCCGAGGAGATCACCCAGGACCTGATGGTGATGATGGCGGCCGGGCATCAGCCGACCGCCGACTGGATCGGCAACTCGGTGCGGCTGATGCTCACCGACGACCGGTTCGCGGCCTCGCTGTTCGGCGGGCGGCACAGCGTCGCCGAGGCGATGAACGAGGTGCTGTGGGAGGACACGCCCACGCAGAACGTGGCCGGCCGCTGGGCCGCCCGGGACACCCACCTCGGCGGCCGCCGCATCCGGGCCGGCGACCTGCTGCTGCTCGGGCTCCAGGGCGCCAACTCCGACCCTCAGGTGCGTACCGACGCCTCCGCGCTGACCGGTGGCAACCACGCGCACTTCTCCTTCGGCCACGGTGAACACCGCTGCCCGTTCCCCGCGCAGGAGATCGCCGAGGTGATCGCGCGGACCGGTATCGAGGTCGTACTGGACCGGCTGCCGGACATCGACCTGGCGGTTTCCGCCGGCTCGCTCCGCCGCCGGCCCTCGCCCTGGCTGCGCGGACTGACCGAGCTGCCGGTCCGGTTCACCCCCGTACCGGCGCTCTGACCGCACCCGCAACGCCCTGTGTCCCGCCCGTAGCCGCACCCCTACCCCCTGCCCTGGGAGGCACGTCACGATGACGACCGGTACCGAAGCACCGCGGATCGCCCTGGACCCCCTCGTCACCGACCTGGACGCAGAGAGCGCGGCGTTGCGTGCGGCCGGCCCGCTCGCCGCCGTCGAACTGCCGGGCGGTGTCCCGGTGTGGGCCGTCACCCGGCACGCCGAGGCCAAGGCGCTGCTCGGCGACCCGCGTCTGGTGAAGGACATCAACGCGTGGGGCGCCTGGCAGCGCGGCGAGATACCGGCCGACTGGCCGCTGATCGGGCTCGCCAACCCGGGCCGCTCCATGCTCACCGTGGACGGCGCCGACCACCGCAGGATGCGCACGCTGGTGGCGCAGGCGCTCACCCCGCGCCGGGTGGAGCTGATGCGCGAGCGCATCGAGAAGCTCACCCAGGACCTGCTGGACGCGCTGCCCGAGGGCGAGGAGACCGTCGACCTCAAGGCGGCCTTCGCCTACCCGCTGCCCATGTACGTCGTCGCCGACCTCATGGGCATCGAGACGGCGCGGCTGCCCCGGCTGAAGGTGCTGTTCGAGAAGTTCTTCTCGACGCAGACCCCGCCCCAGGAGGTCATCGCCACGCTGACCGAGCTGGCTCAGATCATGACCGAGACGGTGGCGGCCAAGCGCGCCGAGCCCGGCGACGATCTGACCAGCGCGCTGATCCTCGCCTCCGAGGACGGCGAGCACCTCACCGACGAGGAGATCGTCTCCACCTTGCAGCTGATGGTCGCGGCGGGCCATGAGACGACGATCTCCCTGATCGTCAACGCCGTGGTCAATCTCTCCACCCATCCGGAGCAGCGCGCCCTGGTGCTGTCCGGCGCGGCCGACTGGCCGGCGGTGATCGAGGAGACCCTGCGCTGGTCCACGCCGACCTCGCACGTGCTGATCCGCTTCGCGACCGAGGACGTGCCGGTCGGGGACAAGGTGATCCCGGCCGGGGACGCGCTGATCGTGTCGTACGGCGCGATCGGCCGGGACGAGCGGGCGCACGGCCCGAGCGCCGGGGAGTTCGACATCACCCGCGCGTCGCGGAACCGGCACATCTCCTTCGGGTACGGCCCGCACGTGTGCCCGGGTGCCGCCCTGTCCCGGCTGGAGGCGGGTGTGGCGCTGCCGGCGCTGTACGCGCGCTTCCCGGGCCTGGACCTGGCCGTACCGGCGGCCGAACTGCGCAACAAGCCGGTGGTCACCCAGAACGACCTGTTCGAACTGCCGGTACGACTGGATTCCTGATCCGGCGCGGAGCGTTGCTTGACTTCGAGAGCGCTCCAACTCGTAGCGTCGCGGACGTACGGCAACGATCGGGTGCGCGGGAAAGGCTGGAACATCACATGCACAAGCGCAGTCTGCGGGACCTCCAGGTGTCGGCCATCGGCCTCGGATGCATGGGGATGTCCGCCTTCTACGGCTCCGCCGACCAGGACGAGGGTGTCGCCACCATCCGGCGCGCCCTGGAGCTGGGGATCAACTTCCTCGACACGGCGCAGGTCTACGGCCCGCTCACCAATGAGTCGCTGGTCGGCGAGGCGATCCGTGGGCACCGCGACGAGTACGTGATCGCGACGAAGTTCAACTACCGGATGGACGACGCCGTCCCCGGCGACATGAACACGATCGGCCGGCAGGACGGCTCCGCCGGCCATGTCCGCGACTCGGTCCACGGCTCGCTGCAGCGGCTGGGCACCGACCACATCGACCTGTACTACCAGCACCGGGTCGACCCGAACGTGCCGATCGAGGAGACGGTCGGTGCGCTGGCCGAACTGGTCGCGCAGGGCAAGGTGCGGCACATCGGGCTGAGCGAGGCGAGCGCGGACACGATCCGGCGTGCGAACGAGGTGCACCCGATCGCCGCGGTGCAGAGCGAGTACTCGCTGTGGACGCGGGACGTGGAGGCCGAGGTGCTGCCCGTCTGCCGGGAGCTGGGCATCGGCTTCGTGCCGTACTCCCCGCTCGGCCGCGGCTTCCTCGCGGGCCGCTTCACCTCGCCGGACGAGCTGGACGAGAACGACTTCCGGCGGAACAACCCGCGCTTCAAGGACACCAACCTGGACGCGAACCAGCGCCTCGCGGCGAAGGTCAAGGAGATCGCGGCCGAGAAGGACGTGACCCCGGCCCAGCTGGCCATCGCCTGGGTGCTGGCCCAGGGCGAGCACCTGGTGCCGATCCCGGGCACCAAGCGGCGCACCTACCTGGAGCAGAACGCCGGGGCCGTCGATGTCACGCTGAGCAAGGAGGACCTGGCCCGTATCGACGCGGAGTTGCCGGCGGTGGCGGGCGATCGGTACGACGAGGCCGGGATGCGGGCCGTCAACCGCTGAGCGCCGTGGAGGGAACTGCCGTCGTCCGGCCGCGGGTTCATCGTGGCTGGTCACGCAGTTCCCCGCGCCCCTTCGGGACACGTGCCGCCGCCGCCAGGTCCAGGTCCGTCGTCTCCGGCGCCAGGAACTGGGAGACCAGGCCGCCGACGGCCAGCACCCCGGCGCCCACCAGCAGTACGAAGCGGGCACCGTAGCGGTCCAGGCCCATCGGCAGCAGGAAGGTGCCGATGGCCGCCCCGACCCGGCTCATCGCGGTGGCGAAGCCGACGCCGGTGGCGCGCAGGGAGGTCGGGAACACCTCCAGCGGGTAGACGGCGGTGAGCGCGCTGGAGGCGGCGTTGAGGAAGATGAAGAACAGGAAGCCGCCGACGATGACCGGCGTGGACTTCGGCCACGCCGCGACCACCGCCAGCGCGCCGGCCGTGATCCAGAACGGCGGGATCAGCAGCCTGCGCCGGCCGATGCGGTCCACGACGAGGCAGCCCGCGGTGACGCCGGCGACGGCGGTGAAGGAGTAGACGAGCAGCGCGGCGACCGCGTTGTCGCCCATGTTCAGGGCGTCGAAGACCTGGGTCCAGAACGTGCTGATCGCGAAGTACGGCAGCACCAGCGCGGCCCAGAACACGCTCGCGAAGACCGTGCTGCGCAGGTGGCGGCGGCTGAACAGGGCGCGCAGGCCCTGCCGCCCGGGTTCTGCCGTCTCCTGGAGTTCGGCGGTGACGTCGATCTCGATGCCGTAGCGCGCGATGAGCTGCTCGGCCTCCTCTCGGCGGCCCCTGCTCAGGAGCCAGCGCGCCGACTCCGGGACGCCGCCGCGCAGCGCCACGCAGACCAGGGCGATGACCGCGCTGCTGGCCAGGGTGTAGCGCCAGCCGCCGTGCACGCCTTCGAAGAGCGCGCCGACGACGGTGGCGAGCGCGTAGCCGACGTACCAGCTGATCTCCAGGCTGGCCAGCAGCCGGCCGCGGCCCTTGCGGGGGGCGTACTCGGACAGCAGCGGGGCACCGATGGCGTACTCGCCGCCGATGGCGATGCCCATCACCAGCCGGATGAGGAAGAGCTGGAGGCCGTCGGTGACGAAGAACTGGAGCACCGAGCCGACCAGGAAGATCAGCATGTCCACGAGGAACACCGGGCGCCGGCCGTAGCGGTCGGCGAGCCGCCCGAAGACGGGTCCGCCGACGAAGATGCCGATCAGCGGGGAGGCGCCGACCAGGCCCTCCATCACCGTGGACAGGTGCAGATCGGTGGTGAGGGCGCCCATCGCCATGCCGATGCCGCCGATGATGTAGCCGTCGATGCCCTCGCCGATCTGGGTGGCGAGCTTCAGCTTGGTGTGCAGGCGGCGGCGTGCGCGCAGCAGGTCCGGCGGCACCGGAACCTCCGGCTTGTCGAACTGATGTTCAGTCACAGGCGTCGTTGCCATGAGCGGTCCTAGTTCTGGGGAGGGGACGGCGTGCGGGATCAGAGGGTGGGCCAGTCCAGCGCGATGTACTGCGTCTCCAGGAAGGCCTCGATGCCCTCGCGGCCGCCCTCCCGGCCGAGGCCGGACTGCTTGACGCCGCCGAAGGGGGCGGCCGGGTCGGACAGCAGGCCCCGGTTGAGGCCGACCATGCCCGCCTCCAGGCGCTCGGCCAGGCGCAGGGCGCGGGCGACGTCGCGCGAGTAGACGTACGCGGCGAGGCCGTGGACGGTGGCGTTGGCCCGGGCCACGACCTCGTCCTCGTCGGTGAAGGTGGTGAGCGGGGCGACCGGCCCGAAGACCTCCTCGTGCAGGATGCGGGCCTCGTCGGGGACGTCGGTGAGGACGGTCGCCGGGTAGTGGAAGCCGGGGCCGCGCGGGGCGGTGCCCTGGGCGGCGATCCGTGCGCCGCGGTCGAGCGCGTCGTCGACGAGGGAGCGGATCTTGTCGACGGCGGCTCGGTTGATCATCGGCCCGAGGCCGACACCCTCCCCCGCTCCCGGTCCGCTGCGTACGGCGGCCATGGCGGCGCCGAGCTTCGCGGTGAACTCGGCCGCGACGGATGCGTGGACGTAGAACCGGTTGGCGGCGATGCAGACCTCGCCGCCACCGCGCATCTTGGCGTCCATCGCCCCGCTGACGGCCGCGTCGACATCGGCGTCCGCGCACACGACGAACGGCGCGTTGCCGCCGAGTTCCATGGTCACGTTGACGACGTGGGCGGCGGCCTGCGCCAGCAGGATCCTGCCGGTGGCGGTGGAGCCGGTGAAGGAGAACTTGCGGACCCGTTCGTCGCCGAGCCAGGCCGCGACGACCTCGGGGGCGCGGTCGGTCGGCAGCACGTTCAGCAGGCCGTCGGGCAGGCCGGCCTCGGCCAGCAGGGCGGCGACCGCGAGTGCGGTGAGCGGGGTCTCGGGGGCCGGCTTCAGCAGGACGGGGCAGCCGGCCGCGAGCGCCGGGGCGATCTTGCGGGTGGCCATGGCGGCCGGGAAGTTCCACGGGGTGACGAACGCGCTGACGCCGACCGGGTGCCGGCGCACGATGTGCCGGAAGCCGCCGCCGGGCGCGTCGGCGAACGAGGAGTCGATGCGCACGGCCTCCTCGGCGAACCAGCGGAAGAACTCGGCCGCGTAGCCGACCTCGGCCAGCGCGTCCCGGCGGACCTTTCCGTTCTCCCGGACGATCAGGTCGGCGAGCGTGTCGCGGTGCTCGGTCATCAGCCGGAAGGCGTCGTGCAGAATCTCCGAACGGCGCCTGGGCGGGGTGGCCCGCCAGCCGGCCGCGGCCTCCTCGGCTGCGGCGAGCGCGGCGCGGGCGTCCTCGGCGCCGGCGTCGGACACCCAGCGCACCGGTTCGCCGGTGGCCGGGTCGTAGACCGGGTACGTCCGACCGTCGGCCGCCGGGAGCCAGCGGCCGCCGAGGAACACATCACCGTCGGCGAGCGGGGCCTTGGCGAGGGTGTCGATACCGGCGAGGTTCATGAGCTGCTCTTTTCCTCCGTCCTGGACGGGGTTCCGTCCGATGCGCGGTGAATTTACGAGCGCGTCATACGGCGGACAAGGCCACTCAGCCGGATCGCAACCGGGGTTGCTGTGAGGGCAACTCGCCGATCACACCAGCATGTTCCGGGCCGGGAACGCCGGGCGCGGTTCCCAGCCGAGCAGGGCGGACACCCGGGCCGCCGCCCGCGCCGTGGTCCGCCCCGCCACGTCGAGCCGGTCGCCGAGGCGGGACTTGGGCGCGGAGATGTTGAGCGCGGCCACGACCCGGCCGCGAAAGTCCCGCACCGGCGCGGACACACCGACCAGACCCGCCTCGAACTCCTCGCTGACGCGCGCGAACCCGCGCCGCCGGCCCTCCTGGATCAGCGACCACAGCTCGGGCACCGGCATCTCGCCGCCCGTGCCGAAGCGGACGTACAGCTCGTCCGGTGTGGCGTCGGACAGCAGCACCCGGCCGGCGGACAGCCGCCAGGCGGGCACCCCGCGCCCCTCCCAGCCGTGCACCCGGAAGGAGTGCCCGGAGACCGAGAGCAGGGTGAGGACCTCGCGCTCGCTGAGGACGCACAGGTGGCTGGTCTCCTCCAGGTCCGCCGACAGGGCGTGCATGACCGGCTCCGCGACGCGCACCAGGCGGCTCTGGGACGTGCGGGCGACCAGCGAGAACAACCGCCAGCCCAGTCGGTACTCCAGGGTGTCCGGGTCGCGTTCCACCATCCCCTCGGCGGCCAGCGCCTTCAGGGCGCGGGAGATCTGGGTCTTCTCGCGGCCGACGAGCTGCGCCAGGCGGACCACGCCGAGGCCTCCGGCCCGCTGGGCCTCGTCGGAGGCGAGGGCCTCGAGCAGATCGATGTCACGGCGCAGGCCGTGCCCGCGCGACAAGGAGGGGGTGTCCGTCACGGCGCCATCCTAGGCACGCCCGAGTGCTGAGGAACGCCCAGGTCATGGCCCGGGTTGTCAGGAGAGCAACCACGATTTCGATTCCCGGGGCCGCCTTGCGGGCCACTGGTGGCGGACCTAGATTCGCCGCATCGAGCCGGAGGAACCACACCGAATGCGAGGTTCGTCCCGCTCCGCTGCCGTACCCCCTTCCCGAGGTCCAGGAGTCGTGATGACCGCCCCGGTTTCTCCCGCCCGACCGCCCGGCTTCGCCGCCACGGCGCTGATCGGCGAGTCCTTCGTCGGCGACGGCGTGAACGCCGCCCACACCAACGTCGTGATCGGCCGCAAGAACGGCCCGGTCGAGACCGCATGGGCGACCGCGCTGGCCACGCCGAGCGCGGGACACGTGCCGTTCATGACGGTCGTGCGGCCGTCGGTGCCGGTCAAGCCGTCGACCCTGTTCGTCACCAAGGCGGCAGCCGCGGGCGAGCTGCACGAGCGGGCCACCTGGGGCAGCGCCCAGGCCGGTCTGGCGCAGGGCGTCCTGGACGCGGTCGCCGAGGGCCTGATCCCGGCCGAGTCCGCCGAGGACCTGCTGATCATCGCGGCTGTCTGGGTCAACCCCGGCGTCGACGACCTCGACGTCTCCTTCCGCAACCAGCGTGCGGCGGCGTACGGCGCCGTCCGGGCCGCGGTGACGGGCGCACCCTCGGTGGCCGACGTGCTGGACGCGGCCGAGAAGGGGCCGGCGAACCCGTTCTACACGCCGTCCGCGGAGGTGCTCGCCCGGTGAAGATCACCGACATCTCGCTCGACCGGCTGCGTCTGGAACTCGACCCGCCGTTCCACGCGGCCTGGGACCCGGTACCGCGCCGCCACTTCGACGCCACGATCGTGCGGGTGCACACCGACGAGGGGATCACCGGCATCGGTTCCGGCGATCTCATGGACGGCTTCGACACCTACAAGCACCTGTTCGTCGGCGAGGACCCGCTCGACATCACCCGGCATGTGAAGGCCATCGAGACGGCCAGCTTCCACGGCGCCCCCTACTGGCCGCTGGAGGCCGCGCTGTGGGACATCATCGGCAAGGTGCACGGCCGCCCGGTGTCCGAGCTGTTCGGCAACGCGGCGAAGAAGCTGCCCGCGTACGCCTCCTCCGGTGAGCTCAAGTCCCCGAAGGAGCGCGTCGCGACGGCGCTGAAGGTGCGCGAGGCCGGGTTCCGGGCGATGAAGATCCGCATCGACCGGGGCCGGGTCGACGAGGGTGTCGCGGCGGTGCGGGCCGTGCGCGAGGAACTCGGCGACGACTTCGAGATCATGGTCGACCTCAACCAGTCCTGGCGGATGGCGGGCGACACCGCGCACGCCTCCGACCTCGCCAAGACCCGCAGGATCATCGCCCGGCTCGCCGAACTGGACGTGTTCTGGGTCGAGGAGCCGCTGCCGTACGCCGACCTGGACGGGTTCAAGCGGCTGCGCGCCGAGAACCCCGGGGTGCGCATCGCGGCCGGCGAGATGCACCACTCGGTCCCCGAGCTGCTGCGCTATCTGGAGGAGGACGCCCTCGACGTCTACCAGATGGACGTCGTCCTCGCGATCGGCATGCACCGCGCCCGCACACTCGCCGAACTGGCGCAGCTGAAGCACCGTCAGTTCACCCCGCACAGCTGGACGAACGGCATCGGGGTGCTCGCCAACCTGCACGTGGCGGCGGGCGTCGGCGGCGGCCCCTACTTCGAGTTCCCCTACGACCCGCCCGGCTGGACCCCCGAACGCCGCGACTTCATGCTCGCCGAGCCGGTGCACGTGGACGCCGACGGCTGTCTCGAGGTGCCGGACGAGCCGGGCCTGGGCGTGCGGCTGGACGAGGACGCGATCGACCGCTGGAGGGTGAAGTGACGTACACCATCGAGGAGTTGCTGACGCGCTCGCACGACGAGTGGCAGACGGCGGCCGGCAAGCTCGCCTTCGAGACCCGCCTGTTCATCGACGGCGCGTTCACCGAGGCGACGTCCGGCGACTCGTTCCCGACCGTCTCGCCGCGCGACGGCACGGTGCTGGCCCGGGTGCAGGGCGCGTCCGCCGAGGACGTGGACCGGGCCGTGCGCTCGGCGCGGGCCGCCTTCGAGGACGGCCGCTGGCGCGACCTCGCGCCCAGGGAGCGCAAGCGGATCCTGCTGCGCTGGGCCGAGCTGATCGAGGCGAACGCCGGGGAGCTGGCGCTGCTCGACACGCTGGAGATGGGCAAGCCGATCACCGAGTCGCTGCGTGTGGACGTGGCCAAGACGGCCGTGACCATCCGCTGGTACGCGGAGACGATCGACAAGACCTACGACGAGGTCGCCCCCACGCCCGGTGACGCGCTCGCGCTGATCACCCGTGAGCCGCTGGGCGTCATCGGCGCGGTGGTGCCCTGGAACTACGCACTGCTGATCGCCAGTTGGAAGCTGGGCCCGGCGCTCGCCACCGGCAACAGCGTGGTGCTCAAGCCCGCCGAGCAGACCTCGCTCGGCGCGCTGCGGCTGGCCGCGCTCGCCACCGAGGCGGGCCTGCCCGACGGGGTGTTCAACGTGGTCCCGGGCCGGGGCGAGGTCGCCGGGCAGGCGCTGGGCCGGCACGGGGGCGTCGACAAGATCGCCTTCACCGGTTCGGCGGAGGTGGCCCGGCTCTTCCAGGTGTACGCGGGCGAGTCCAACGGCAAGCAGGTCGCCGTCGAGGCGGGCGGCAAGTCGCCCCAGCTCGTCCTGCCGGACGCCGACATCGAGGCCGCCGCCTCGGCCGTGGCCTGGGGGATCTTCTACAACGCTGGCCAGACGTGCAACGCGGGATCCCGGGTCGTCGTGCACGCCTGCGTCAAGGACGAACTCCTGGCCGCCGTAGGCCGGATCACCGCGCAGACCTTCCGCGTCGGCGACCCGCTCGACCCGGCCACGGTGATGGGCCCGATCGTGGACGAGGCCCAGCTCGCCAAGGTCCTTGGCTACGTCGAGCGCGGCCGGCGGGACGGCGCGACCGTTCTCCTCGGCGGCGACCGGGTGCTCGCCGAGAGCGGCGGCAGCTACGTGGAGCCGACCGTGCTCGACGGCGTCGTGAACACCTCCGTGGTCGGGCAGGAGGAGATCTTCGGGCCGGTGCTCGCCGTGGTGTCGTACGAGGGTGACGTGCACGAGGGTGTGCGGCTCGCGAACCAGAGCGACTTCGGGCTCGTCGCCTCGGTGTGGACCCGGGACGTGACCGTGGCCCACCGCACGGCGCGGCGGCTGCGGGCCGGCACGGTGTGGATCAACACCTTCGACGCCAGCGACGTCATCACCCCCTTCGGCGGTTTCAAGGCGACCGGCGCGGGCCGCGACAAGTCCCTGCACGCCCTCGACGCGTACACGGCCCTCAAGACGACGTGGATCAACCTCGCCTGAACAGCGAGCCCTTCACTCCCCTTCTCAACATCAGCGAGGACAACTGATGAGGATCGGTTTCATCGGCCTGGGCAACATGGGACGGCACATGGCCCGCCACCTGATCCACGCGGGCCATCTGGTCACCGTGCACGACAGCCGGCCCGAGGCCGCCGTCGAGCATCTGGCGCTCGGCGCGCGCTGGGCGGACTCCCCCGCCGACTGCGCCCGGGACGCCGAGTTCCTGATCACGATGCTGCCCAATCCGCGCGTCGTGGAGGACGTGCTGCTGCGCGGCGGGGCCGCCGAGGCGCTGCCCGAGGGCGCGCTGTGGATCGACATGTCGACGTCGACGCCGGCGGCCGCCGAACGGGTCGCGGCCGAGGTCCTGGACGCGCGCCGCATACGCCGGCTGGACGCGCCGGTCAGCGGCATGGCACGGGGCGCCGAGGCGGGTGCGCTGCAGATCTTCGCGGGCGGCGCCGACGACGACTTCCGTATCGCGCTGCCGGTCTTCGAGACGCTGGGCGACCCCGACCGCGTCCTGCACGTCGGCCCGCTGGGCGCCGGATATACCGTCAAGCTCATGATCAACCTGCTGTGGTTCAGCCACCTGGTCGCCACCAGCGAGGTGCTGGCGATGGGCGTCAAGGCGGGCGTGGACCTGGGCGTGCTGCGCAATTCCCTGCTCGCCTCGCCCGCCGCGTCCCACTTCCTGGAGCACGACATCATGTGCGTGCTCGCCGACGGTGACTACGACGACTCCTTCGCGATGGCGCTGGCCTGCAAGGACCTCGGGATCGCCGTCGACCTCGGCCGCGATCTGGGGGTCTCCACGGAGCTGTCGGCGCTGGTCGAGCAGATCTACCGCCGCGCCAAGGCCCAGCACGGCGAGCTGGCGGGCGAGATGAGCCCGGTGCGTCTCTACGAGGCGCTGGCCGGACGGGAGTTCAGACTGCCGTCCCCGACCGCCGCGCTCGACGCCACCGCCCTCACGGTCTGACGCCACCGAGTCCTCCCAGGAGCCGCACCCATGACCGACAGCTTCACCCCCTTCAGCCTCGACAGCGTCTGCCGGGTCGAGTTCGGCCCCGGCCGGATCGAGCTGCTGCCCGAACTGATCGCGGACACCGGTCACCACCGCGCGTTCGTCGTCACCGACCGGGGGCTGCGCGCGGCCGGTGTCGCCGAGCGCGTCCTGAAGATCCTGGCTTCGGCAGGCGTGGAACACACCGTGTACGACGAGGTGGCGCCCAACCCGTCCACCGGGAACGTCGACGCGGGCGCCGCCCGGGCCCGCGCCTTCGGCCCCGCCGCGGTCGTCGCGCTCGGCGGCGGCTCGGTACTGGACGCCGCGAAGGGCATCTCCCTGCTGGTGGGCAACCCCGACGCGGCCGCCGCCGACGCCGACCGGCTGTGGGAGGCCGCCGACGGGCTGCCGGTCGTCGCCGTACCGACGACCTCCGGGACCGGCGCGGAGACCAACGGCTTCGGTGTCATCGAGGACACCACGGCCTGCCGCAAGGTGTACATCGGCCACCCCTCCGTCAAACCCCGCGTCGCCCTGCTCGACCCCGAGCTGACGCTCGGTCTGCCCCCGGCGGCGACGGCGGCGACCGGCATCGACGCGCTCGTGCACGGCATCGAGTCGCTGGCCTCGCGCGGCGCGAACGCCTTCTCCACGGCGTACGCCACCCAGGCCGTGACCCTGATCGGCCATGCCCTGCCGGCGGCCCACCGCGACGGGTCGGACCTCGACGCGCGCGCCGAGCTGATGCTGGGCGCGCATCTCGCGGGCCAGGCCCTGACCCTGTCCGGGCTCGGCCTCGTGCACGGCATCGGCCACGCGCTGACCGCGCACACCGGCACCCCGCACGGGGTCGCGCTCGCCGCCGTCCTGGAGGAGGTCATGGAGTTCAGCGCACCGCGGGCGCGGCAGGCGTACGAGCAGACGGCCCGGGCGCTGCGGGTGGCCCCGCCGGCCGACGGCGACTGGGCGAAGGCCGCCGTGACGGCGGTACGGGAGCTGTCCGGATCGCTGGACGTCAAGCGCCCGCTGCGCGCCCTCGGTGCCGGTCGCGACCTGCTGCCGGCCATCGCGGCGGGCGCGGTCGCGGACGCGGTGACGAAGAACGCGCCCCGGGTGCCCGCGGAGCGGGAGGTGCTGGAGATCCTCACCCGGGTGTACTGAACCTCGGTACTGGAGGTGTACTGATCCCCGGTGTGCCGACGGCGGTGTCCGCGCCCGCGACAGCGCCGTCGCCGTCGTCGTCGGCCGGTCAGTCCTCCACGATCAGCGCCGGAGTGCCGGCGGTGAGGATCTCCCCGCGGAAGAAGGCGGGGCTGCGGCGACGCATCACCAGCATGAACAGGACGCCGAGGAGGAGCAGTCCGACGCCGATGACGAAGACGGAGCCGACGCCGAGGACGGCGGAACCGCTGCCGTAGGCCGGGTTCCACATGTCGTACAGCGTCTTGCCGAAGACGGCGGTCAGCAGGAGGCCGCCGAGGACGGGGAAGAGGCCCTTGAAGACGGCGTCGCGGGCGGAGCGGGTGAGGTCGCGGCGGAAGTACCAGGCGCAGGAGAACGCGGTCAGCGCGTAGTAGAAGCAGATCATCAGGCCGAGGGCGTAGATGGTGTCGACGAGGACGTGCTCGCTCAGCAGCGACATGACCGTGTAGAAGACGCCGGTGGCGACGCCCGCGGTGACGGTGGCCCGGCCGGGGGTGCGGAAGCGCTCGTGGACACGGGCGTAGGAGGCGGGCAGGGCCTGGTAGGTCGACATGGCGAGGACCGTGCGGGCGACCGGGATGAACGTGGTCTGGAGGCTGGCGGCGGCCGAGGCGAGGACGGCGACGAAGAGCAGGATGCCGAGGGCGTGTCCCATCACCGGGCCGGCCAGGGCGGCGAAGACGTTGTCGGAGGTGGCGGGGTCGGCCAGGCCCAGGCCCTGGGTGCCGGAGCCGACGGCCATCTGGGCGGCGACCGCGGTGGTGAGGTAGGAGCCGACCAGGACGACCATGGCGATCAGCGCGGCCCGGCCGGGCGTCTTCTCGCTGCCGATGGTCTCCTCGTTGGCGGTCAGGCAGGTGTCCCAGCCCCAGTACATGAAGATCGACAGGGAGAGTCCGGCGCTGAAGGAGGCGAAGGACTTCACCACGAAGGGGTTCAGCCAGGACCAGGAGAAGTCGGCGTGCCCCGCGAAGGCGCCGGTGTGCGCCTTGTGCAGGGCAAGGACGACGAAGAGGGCGAGCACCACGAGCTGGAGTCCCACCAGCGCGTACTGCACGCCCTTCGTCGTCGTCATGCCGCGGTAGCTGATCGCGGTGGCGGCCGCGATCAGCGCCAGACAGGTGACGATGTGGACGGCCCTGTCGCCGTCCAGGTCCGCGACCGCGCCGCTGCCGGTGAGTTCGCCGGCCAGCAGCCAGAAGAAGGACGTGGCGACGCCGGCGAGGTTGGACAGCACGATGACGGTCGCGATGACCAGGCCCCAGCCGCACATCCAGCCGACGTGCGGACCGAACGCCTTGACGGTCCAGGTGAAGGAGGTGCCGCAGTCGGGGACGGCCTTGTTCAGCTCCCGGTAGGCGAAGGCGACCAGCAGCATCGGCAGGAACCCGGCCAGGAACACCGCCGGCATGTACAGCCCGACCTCGCCCGCGGTGGAGCCGAGCGTGGACGTGAGGCAGTAGACCGGGGCCACGGTGGAGACGCCGATGACCGCGCTGCCCAGCAGGCCGATGGAATTGCCGCCGAGGCCCTTGCCGCGTACTCCGTCACCGGATGCCGTGTCGTCGGCCGGCGGCCGCACTGCCGTCTCTGTCATGACACAGGACGCTAAATGCTGTGATATCGGTTGAACGGTGCATAGGCCATCTATCGACCGCCTTTATTTCGCAGGCGAGGCCAGCAATTTCACCACCGATTGAACGGCGCGCAACGCCAGTCAATCAGATGATTGAAGGCAAAGCGATCGGCGGTCGATGTCCGGGAATCGAAGCCGGGTCCGGAATGCCCGATTCCCGTTCTTCCCGTGTGACGTGCGTCGCGTCCGGCACGAGAGCACGCTGTAGGAATGGGACCCCGGCTCAGGACAGGGGGGTCACGGCACCCGTGGCTGTCCTCACACGCCTTGCTGCTGCTCCCGGTCCTGCTCATCGTGGTGATCACGGTGGTGGACATCAAGACACCCACCAACGTGCACCTCGGCCCGGCGTTGGTGATCGCGCCCGCGCTCACGCCGTCCTTCGCCGGGCCCCGGACCACGGCGGCCGTCGGGGCGCTGGCTGTGGCGGCGCAGGTCGTCATCGGCATCATCCACGGCGGGATCAGCACCTCGAACCACGTCGTGCAGATCATCACCCTGGCGGTGCTCACCGTGCTGGTGGTGACCTACAGCGTCCTGCGCGAGCGCCGGCAGGCCCAGCTGGCCCAGGTCCGCACGATCGCCGAGGCCGCGCAGCATGTGCTGATGTGGCCGCTGCCCGAGCAGGTCGGCCCCCTGCGGATCGCCTCGCTGTACCTGGCCGCCGAGGACGAGGCGCAGATCGGCGGCGACCTGTACGCGGTGACCCAGTACGACGGCGGGGTGCGCGTCATGATCGGCGACGTGCGCGGCAAGGGCCTGTCCGCCATCGGCGAGGCCGCGCTGCTGCTCGGCGCGTTCCGGGAGAGCGCGCACCGGCACATCCCGCTCGACGAGCTGGCCGTCGTGCTGGAGCAGAGCATCGTCCGCTACGCGGCGGAGCTGGAACCGACGGAGGAGGCGGCCGAGCGGTTCGCCACCGCGCTGCTGGTGGAGATACCGGACCGGGATCCGGTGACCCGGATGACCAGCTGCGGTCATCCGCCGCCGCTGCTGCTGAGTCCCGGACACGCGGTCACGGTCCCGAGCCTGCACCCGTCACCACCGCTCGGGGTGCACAGCGGCGTCGAGCACACGCTGGACGTGTTCTCCTTCGAGCCCGGCGACACCCTGCTGCTGTACACCGACGGCGTGATGGAGGCCAGGGACGCCCGCGGCCGGTTCTACCCGCTCGGCGAGCGGGTCGTGCGCTGGACCGAGGACAGCCCCGAGGCGCTGATGCACCATCTGCGGCGCGATCTGCTCACCCATGCGGGCGGCCGGCTGAACGACGACGCCGCACTCATCGCACTGCACCGCACGGTGGTCGACCGGCGCCGGCACCACGTCCGGACCGTCGGCAGCGACGCCTTCCGGCAGCGGTGACGGCGGCCCGTACGGCAGACCGGCAAGGCCGACGACCGTGGAGGCGCTGACCGGCCGGGGGGCGACGGCGGCATCACGGACCACCCCGACCAGGTGCGGCGGATCACGGCCGAGGGCCGTGTGGGGCGTGCGCCCCGCCCCGAGTGGGGCGGGGCGGGGTCGCACGCCCCGGCCTCGGCGGACCGGCGACCGGCGTCACAGCCGGGCTCGGACCGGCGTCACAGCCGGGCTCGGACCAGCGTCAGGCCCCGGCTCAGCGGGCCGGCTTGAGGTCGGTGATCTTCAGGGTCTTCAGGTCGGACTGGACGTCGATCCGGCTGATCTCCGGGTGCTTGCCGTCGCTCCAGGTGAGCGTGACGCGGCTGGTGGCGTGCCCCGCGCCGGAACCGGTGTAGGCCACCTGCCACTTCACCGGCACGCTCTGCGCGAAGAGGATGCCGTCGGCGTGCTCCTTCTTCTCGAAGGCGGCGACCTTCTTCTGGGCGGCGGCGGTGAGGTAGAAGCCGCGCAGGGCCTTGGCGGCGGGGCCGGCCGACTTGTCGTCGGTGGCCCAGACCGCGTCGATGTAGGCACCGTAGAAGTCGGCCACGTGCTGGGCGGCGTTGCGCGGGTCGCCCTGGGCGGAGGACACGGCGGCGGCGCGAGGGGTGTGGGCCGTGCCGGTTCCGGCGAGTGCGGGCGTCACGGCGGCCAGGGTGAGTCCGCCGGTCAGGGCCACGGCGGTGAGCAGGACCTTACGATTGTGAACGGACATACGTCTCATTCCCCCGGTTAAAGTACGACCAGCCTGATCCCGGCCGTCTGCGGAGCTTAAGACCGCATTCCCCTCACGTCGGTTCCGTTTCCCGCGGCCTTTTTCCCCGCGATTGCAGGAACCCGAGGCAGCCGGAAGGTTGTGCGGAATTCCGGACCGTCTTCCGCGCCCTTTCGGTCATTCCGCCCCCGCCGAGCGCCCCGCGTCCGGTCCTTCGACGAGCCGGGCGAGCTGGTCGAGGGCCATCCGGGTGCCCAGTTCGTTGTCCTCGCGGGGGATGTCGTCGGGGACGCCCTCGTGCAGGATCTCCACGTCCGTGCCGCCGCCGGCCGGGACGAGCGTCGTCGTCATGGTCATGGTGCCGCGCACGGCGTCGTCGTCGGTCTCGAACGCGAACACCTCGACGACCAGGGCGTCGGGCACGAGCCGGGCGAAGTGACCGCGGTAGGTGTCGGTGTGCCCGCCCGACTTGCCGCGGGCGGACGCGTCCTCATAGGTGAGGGAGACCCGGAAGGTGCCGCCCTCGCGGGCGTCGAAGCCGTGGACACGGGCGGTCATGCCGGCCGGGACCCGCCAGGCCGCGATCGCGGCCGGATCGGTCAGGGCCCGGTAGACGACGTGCGGGGGCGCCTGCACGCGCCGGGAGACTCGGGTGGCGTACACGCGCCCACGCTACCGGTCCGGCCCCGGCCGGTCACTCGGAGCGCGGGCCGCACGCGAGTCATGCCATCGCCGAACATCCGCCACCGGAACGGAAGTTCACGGATCCGGGTAGATTCACCGGCACCGCGAGGCCCCCCACTCAGCACGGAGAGCCGACGTGACAGACATCGGATTCGGCCCGGAGCGGATCGACACCGGCAAGCCGCACTCCGCGCGGATGTACGACTGGTTCCTCGACGGCAAGGACCACTGTCCCGTCGACGCCGAGGCCGCGGGCGAGGTCCCGGCCCTCTTCCCCGGCGTCAAGGACACGGCCTGGGCCAACCGCGAGTTCATGCACCGGGCCGCCCGTTTCGTCGCCGGCCACGGCGTCGGCCTGTTCCTGGACGTGGGCACGGGGATGCCCACCGAGCCGAATCGGGCCCGACGAGCAGGACCCGTACGGCATCGTCCGGACCCTGCTGGAGCCGCTGGCGTCCGGCAGCCATCTGGTGCTGTCCCAGGTCGGCACCGGCTTCGACCCGGAGGTCTGGGTGCGGATCGAGGCCGTCCACCGCTCCGGCGGCACCTCGGTCCGGGCGCGCTCGCACGCCGAGGTGGTGCGGTTCTTCGACGGTCTGGAGCTGTGCGCACCGGGTGTCGTGCCGGCCACGCACTGGCATCCCGAGCCGGGCTGCGGGTGCGCGAGCAGCAGCCGGTGTTCGCGGGAGTGGCGCGCAAGTCCTGACCGCAGGGCGCGCCGGACACACCCTTCGGACATATGCTGCGAAAAGCCGTACCGAAGGGAGTGCCCGTGGCCGCTGATCCGCCGACCTCCGAACTGGCCCTGCGGCCGCTCGGTTTCGAGCATCTCGCCGCCGTCCTCGATCTCGGCCACCGGGTCTACGACACCGACGCCATGCCCTACACCGGCTGGTCGCTGACGGCTGTGGCCGGGCATCTGGACGCCCCGAACTCCGCCTGCCTGGTGACGCTGGACGGCGACCGGGTCGCCGGGTTCGTGCTCGGGTCGCTGTCGTTCGAGCAGCGCGCCGACTGGGGCTATCTGGAGTGGATCGCCGTCGACCCGGACTATCAGGGGCGCAAGGTGGCCTCACGGCTGGTGCAGGAGTGCTGTGCACGGCTCGCGGAGGCCGGGGCGGTGTGCGTGGTCACGGACGTGGAGCGGCGTAACACCGCCTCGGCCGAGCTGATGCGCCGCAACGGCTTCACGGAGCGGGCCACGGTCAGTCTGTTCGTACGTCCGCTCGCCGAGCCGGCGCCGGCCGACGGTGCCACGGCCCGCGACACCGCCGCGTCCCGCCGGCACTTCACCCGGGCGGCGGAACGGATCCGCTGAGGTCCCGGCGCCGCCCGGCCACCCGGCGCCGGTCCGGCCAGCGCACGTCGTAGGCCCAGCCGAGGCGTTCGAACCAGCGGATCAGCCGGGCGCCGGCGTCGAGTTGGCCGGTCAGTACGCCGTGCCGGGCGCTGGTGGGGTCGGCGTGGTGGAGGTTGTGCCAGGACTCGCCGAAGGACGGGAGGGCCAGCCACCACACGTTGCCCGAGCGGTCCCGGCTGCGGAAGGGGCGGGCGCCGGCCGCGTGGCAGATGGAGTTGATCGACCAGGTCACGTGGTGGACCAGGCAGATGCGGACGAGTCCGGCCCAGAACAGCGCGGTGAGCGCGCCCTGCCAGGAGCGGGTCAGGGCGCCGCCCAGCAGCGCGGGCAGGGTGAGCGAGGCGAGGACCAGGACGCCGAACCGCCGGGAGATCAGCATCAGGGTGCGGTCCCGGACGAGGTCGGGCGCGTAACTCCGGGGCGAGGCGTGCCCGGTCCCGAACAGCCAGCCGAGGTGGGCGTAGAGCATGCCCTTGGCCAGGGCTCGGGGTGAGTGGCCGTAGCGCCAGGGCGAGTGCGGGTCGCCGTCGCGGTCGGAGAACCTGTGGTGTTTGCGGTGGTCGGCGACCCAGGTGACGAGCGGTCCCTGCACGGCGAGGCTCCCGGCCAGCGCGAGCGCGATGCTGAGCGGGCGGCGCGCCTTGAACGAGCCGTGGGTGAAGTGCCGGTGGAAGCCGACGGTGACGCCGAGTCCGCTGACGAGGTAGAAGGCGACGGCGAGCGCGAGGTCGGTGGGGCCGAGGCCGTGTCGCCAGGCGAGCGGTACGGCGGCGAGGAGCGCGAGGAAGGGTACGGCGACGAACACGCCGATCATGAACTGCTCGCCGGTGGGCCAGGACCGGGCTCTGCCTGCCGGAGGGGTGGGGTGCGGGAACTCCGACAAGAGGGCGACCTTTCGGCTGGGATGCGCTTCCGGGAGAGGTGGCGGGGCTAGTCGACGGCGGTGAAGGCGAGCACGGCGTTCTGCCCGCCGAAGCCGAACGAGTTGCTGACGGCGGCGGCCATCCGCAGGGGGCGGGGCGCCTTGGCGACGACGTCCAGGTCCATGTCCGGGTCGAGGGTGTCCTGGTTGGCCGTGGGCGGGATCAGCTGGTGGCGCAGCGTGAGCACGGTGCAGGCGGCCTCGATGGCGCCGGCGCCGCCGATGGCGTGCCCGATGGTGCCCTTGACGGCGGTGACGGGTGGCGGCCGGCGGAAGACCTGGTGCAGCGCGTTGTGCTCGGCCGCGTCGCCCTGCGGGGTGCTGGTGCCGTGCGCGTTGACATGGTCGACGTCCTCGGGGGCGAGGTCCGCGTCCGCGAGGGCGGCGCGCAGGGCGCGGGCGGCGCCGTCGCCGCCGGGGTGCGGTGCGGTGACGTGGTGGGCGTCGCAGGAGGCGCCGAAGCCGGCGAGCAGGGCCTCGGGCCGTACGCCCCGGGCGCGGGCGCTCTCGGTGCGTTCCAGGACGAGGACGGCCGCTCCCTCGCCGAGGACGAAGCCGTCGCGGTCCCGGTCGAACGGGCGGGAGGCGGCCTCGGGACTGTCGCGGCGGCGCGACAGCGCGCGCATCTGGGCGAAGCAGGCGGCGGTCATCCGCAGCCGGGCCGATTCGCTGCCGCCGGCCAGGACGATGTCGCAGCAGCCGGACAGCAGCCAGTCCCGGGCCAGTCCGATCGCGCTGGTGCCGGAGGCGCAGGCGGTGCTGACGACCATGTTGGGGCCCCGCGCGCCGAGGTCGAGGGCGATCTCGGCGGCGGCCATGTTCGGCACGCTGCGCGGCAGGGCCAGCGGTGAGACGCGTTCGGGGACCTGGCCGGCGAGCCGGTCGAACTCGGCCTGCCAGCTCTGCATGGATCCGGTGCCGACCCCCATGACCACGCCGATCCGGGCCCCGTCCCAGCCGCCCGATGTGAGGCCCGCGTCGGCGACGGCCTCCCGGGCGGCGAGCAGCGCGAAGGTGGTGAACCGGTCGAGGCGGCGGGCGAGCCGGTGTCCGAGCAGACCGGCCGCGTCCAGGCCGGGCACCTGGCAGGAGAAGGCGACGGGCAGCCCGTCCAGGGCGGGGTCGGCGGTGGCGGTGGACACTCCGGCGGTCAGGCCCGTCCAGGTGGCCTTCCGCCCGATGCCCGCCGGGGTGACCAGTCCCAGTCCGGTGACGGCCACCGGGGGGCGCCGCGCGGGGCCATGTGCTGTCACGAGCTGCATGAAGGGTGATTATTCGGGCCGGAGGGGAAGGTTCCGGACCGCCGCAACTCGTTCGGCCCTGACGGAGGGTGACGCACCACCCGGATGCCTGAACCTCGGTGGTCAGCGGTCTTCGGCGGGCCGGGACACGTCCGCACCGGGGCCGAGCGTCCGTACCGCGTGCGACCGCCGTCCGCTCGCATCCGGGACTCCCTCGCTTAGGTGCCGCGCCGGTACGACGTGGTCCTCGGCGCCCGGACCACGGGGTGGCCGAGCCCGGGCGCCACCACCATGACGCGGACCGGGAGGGCGACCCGCGCTCGCCGTGGCGGTACGGCACCACCCGGCGGGCCTGCTCAGGGGGCTGTGGCACGTCCAGCCCGGCCGGTTTCGTCTGCACGCCGGTCCGCCGGGGACACATCGGTCACCGGGCGTGACCGTGCGAAGGTCACTGCGGTGGCCGCGCGCCCGGCCGCCCTCACGCGTCGGGCATCAGCCCCGCCGCGACCGTGGCCCCCAGCTCCCAGCACGCCTGTGTGTCGGCCTTGCCGGGCGCGCCGGTGACGGTCACCGGCTCGGCCGCGCGACGCCAGCCGAGGCCGGTGGTGACCGCCTCGACGGCGCGGACGGCCCCGGTGACGTCATTGCCGCCGTGGACGTAGTAGCCGAAGGGCCGGCCCCGGGTCTCGTCCAGGCAGGGGTAGTAGACCTGGTCGAAGAAGTGCTTGAGCGCGCCCGACATATAGCCCAGGTTCGCGGGTGTGCCGAGCAGATAGCCGTCGGCTTCCAGGACGTCGGAGGCGGTGGCGGCGAGGGCGGCGCGCCGGACGACGCGGACGCCCTCGATCTCCGGTGTCGTCGCGCCGGAGACCACGGCTTCGAACAGCGTCTGGCAGTGGGGCGACGGGGTGTGGTGGACGATGAGCAAGGTAGGCACACCCCGCACCCTGCCGTGCGGGCGCGGCACCTCGCAAACGGCGGGCTTCGCGGGCCGTACGGCGGGGTAGGACGCTGTGCACGCGAACGACGGGAGGTACTGCCGTGACCAGCGGGAGTGCGCGTATCTCCGAACTGCTGCCGCAGCCGTTCCCGACCGGCTACCGGTGCCGCCCCTCCACCGCCGCCGACGCCGCGTCGGTGCACGGCCTGGTCGTCGCGTGCGAGTGCGCGCTGCACGGCCGCGCGGTGACCGACGCCGACCGCGTCGCGGCCGAACTGACCCCGGCCGGTACGCAGCGGGGCGCCACCCTGCTCGTGCTCGACTCCGCCGGGGGCACCGCCGGTTGGGCCTCGGTGCGGGGGCGGCGGGCCAGGGTCGAGGTGCACCCCGGTCACCGGGGGCGGGGCCTCGGCGGTGCGCTGCTCGCCTGGACCGAGACACGGGCCCGCGAGCTGGGCAGCGACCGGCTCGCGCAGACGGTGCCCGACGCCGACCGCGCGGCCGGCGCGCTCCTGCGCTCGGGCGGGTACGCCCGGCTCGTCACCGAGTGGCTGCTGGAGATCGCGCTGCCGGACGAGCCGGAGGTGCCCGAGCCGCCGGCGGGCGTCACCGTACGGCCCTTCCGGCACGGTGACGAACAGGCCGCGTACCAGCTCACCGAGGACGCGTTCGAC
Organism: Streptomyces sp. MMG1121; assembly: GCF_001280015.1. Taxonomy (GTDB): domain Bacteria; phylum Actinomycetota; class Actinomycetes; order Streptomycetales; family Streptomycetaceae; genus Streptomyces. Next base: position 53,152 of record NZ_LGDV01000262.1, on the reverse strand, counting down.
GAGTGGCAGCCACGGCGCAAGACGTACCCGCAATGGGCGCGGGAGACCGTCGAACGCGCCGGTTTCGCACCGGCGGCATCGCCCGTGGCCTTCGCGGGCGGGCAGATGGTCGGGGCCGTGCTGTCGCTGGATGTCCCGGAACACGACGGGGGGTACGTCGAGCGGGTCGCGGTACGACGCGATCACCGCGACCGGGGCATCGCCCGCCTGCTGCTGCGTGATGCGTTCCGCACCTTCCACCGCCGGGGAGAACCCGCCTGCACCCTGTGGACGCACTCCGGCACGGGCGCGCTGTCGCTGTACGAACGCCTCGGCATGACGGTGCGGCGCAGCTCCACGGTCTACGGCAAGCCGCTCGTCACCGAGTGACGTTCCGGGGCCGGCTGCTCCGGCACACCAGCAAGCTCCTGGAAGAGACGAAGAAGGAGACCGCCCTCGCGGTCAGCACACCCGACGGGCCGGTCGTCCTGCACCTCGGCGGCATGGACATGGAGGAGCACGAGGCGATGCGGCCGGCGTATGAACTCGCCAGGCAGACGCTGGAGTTGGCCTGACGCTCCGGTCAGCCTCCGGTCGTGGAAGGCACGGGCGGCGGTGTCCGTGACTTGGGGCGGAGACGTGGTCAGTAGGGCAGGCGCCTGGCCCGGAGGAACATGATCAGGCCGGACACGGCGAGCAGCGTGCCGAGCGCCGCGGGCCACAGGTGGGCGCCGGTCTCCGCCAAACCGCCCTGTGTCGCGGGGGGTTGGGGCTGCGTCAGGGCGGGTGGGACGGATCCGGCGGTGGTCCGGGACGGCTGCGCGGACTCGGCGGGGGCGGTCGGGGACGACGGGCGGCCAGCCTGTGTGGTGGGGGCGGCCGGGGGCGACGCCGGGGGCGCGGACTTGCCCCGCCCGGCACGGGCGGTGGCCCGCGCACTCGGTGCGCCCGGCTCGGTGGGCTCGGTCGGCTCGGTGGGCCGGCCACTGCGGGCAGGCTCGGTCGTCGTGCCGGTGGGCGCGTGGGCCGTCGTACCGGTCGTCGCCTCGGTCCTCGGCGGCTCGCCCGGGGAGGTCGTCGTACGGGCGCCGGAACTCGCCGTCGGCGCGGGCGTCATACCGGAGGCGCCGCCGCCGGGGCCGCAGACGCGGCCGGAGTTGATGCAGTCGACCATCTCCCGCATCAGGTCGTCGTCGAAGACGTCGATGAAGTCGCCGTGGTCGGTGACGGGCTTGTGCAGCTGCTCGGGGAAGGAGTCCACCGCGAAGAGCGGGACGGTACGGCCTGCGTCCTCGAGGCTCGGCGCGGGGACGTCGTAGACAATGCGCTGGACCAGTTGCGGAATGGGGCGGAAGCCCGCCGGGCAGGAGCCGTCGGGCGCGGTGAAGGCCACGTGGGTACGGTGGTTGGCGCTGTCGATGTTGCGGCCGTCCCAGCAGCTCTGGAACCGGAAGGTGCGTACGACGTCGCTGCCCGGCGGGCACAGCGGGTACTTGTCCTTCAGTTGCCGGTCCTCGTAACCGGTGCAGCTCCAGGAGGCGTTGGCGTTGCCGGGGCCGTTGACGAAGGCCTTGGCGTCGCCGGTGATGATGCGCAGCAGCCGGGGCATGGCGGTGACCTTCCCGCGCGGGTTGCCCACGAACGTCAGCGTGACCTGCTCGGGCGTGACGATCTGGCCCGCGTTGCCCTCCGTACCGCCGCCGGGGGATCCGGCGTCCCGCTCCTGTGTGCCGTTCTGCTCGCGCAGCACCGGCCAGTAGTAGGAGGACTTGTCGCCCCGGTCCACGCAGCTCGTGCCGGCCTTCGCCAGGTCGTCGTCACTGGCGAAGGCGTTGTTGCCCTGGTTGCCGACGTAGTCGTGGACGTGGTGGGCGCCGTTGGAGACGCCGGGCGCGACGATGACGTTGTCGGAGTTGAACAGACCGTTCGCGTTGACACCGCAGTCGGAGGTGAACGTGCCGCGCGAGGCGTCGGCCTGCTGAGGCGGGTTCGGCAGGCCGGGCTCCACGGACGTGATGTCCGCGTAGTCGGAGACGACGGGTCCGTTGCCGCCCTGACCGGCGCCGTTGACCGGCTGGGACGCGGCGCTCGGGGCGGTGCTCGCCCGACCGGCCCCGCCGGTGCTGCCGTCGCCGGGGCGGAGGGTGCAGGCGGCGAGGGCGTCCAGGCCCTGCGGACGGCCTCCCGCCCGGTCGAGGGCGTCGGTGATCCGGCCGATGGCCGCCGACCGCTTCTCCTCCAAAGGGTTCATGATCGTGGCGTCGGCGGTGCCGGAGTCCCGGCCCGCGGCCGGCGCCGACTGCTGGAGCTGCCGGTAGGCGGCAGCCGTCTGCCGGTCCAGCAGGGCGAGTTCGCGGTCCACGTCGGGGCGGGCCGCGTCCGGTACGGCGGTCAGACGGCTGCCTACGTCGGGGCAGTCGATCGTCGCCCTGCCCGCGGACAGGACGTGTCCGGTGACGTCGGTGGCGTTCGTGCCGGACCCGTCACCCCAGCCCTCGGTCGCCGAGGCGTAGACGTTGGCCACGACGAGTCCGGCGCCGCCCAGCATCAGGGCGACCGCTGCGAAGGTCGCGCGTCGTGCGCCGGTCGGGCGTCTGCGCCTGTTGCGTGCCAAGGTCGTCCTCTGTCCGTTCTGTTCACCGGGCCGGGCATGGAGCTCCCCCGTCTCATACGCAGGACGGCGGCGCCGTGTTCAACAGGATCGCGAATTCACCGGGATCCCACAGCCGACGGGGCCTCGATGAGGTCGGCCACCGTCGGGTCGTCGGCGCGGGCCACCCGGTGAGCAGGGGCCACCGGTCCGCCGACGACCGCGGTGCCCGGCAGGACGTGGCCGACGACGGGGAGGTCCGCCGTCGCGATGTGGGCGCGACGACGGGACACGGAAACCCACTCGGTCAGGTCTGCGGGGCTGCGGCTTCCAGGTCGGCGATGCTGCCCGACATGATCGTCCGCACGTGCTCGGTGATGTGCTCCGCGGGCCAGTCCCACCAGGCCACCGCCAGCAGCCGGGCGATGTCCTGGTCCTGGTAGCGGGTGCGGATGAGGCGGGCCGGGTTGCCGCCGACGATGCCGAAGTCGGGCACGTCGGCGGTGACCACGGCCCCGGTGGCGATGATCGCGCCGTGTCCGATCCGTACGCCGGGCATGACCGTCGTGCCGTGGCCGAACCAGACGTCGTTGCCGACGACGGTGTCCCCGCGGTTGGGCAGGCCGGTGAGCAGGTCGAAGTGCGCGGCCCAGGAGCCGCCCAGGGTGGGGAAGGGGAAGGTCGAGGGGCCGTCCATACGGTGGTTGGCGCCGTTCATGATGAACCGCACGCCCGTGCCCAGCGCGCAGAACTTGCCGATGATCAGCTTCTCCGGCCCGTAGTGGTAGAGCACGTTGCGTGTCTCGAAGGCGGTCGCATCGTCCGGGTCGTCGTAGTACGAGTACTCCCCGACCTCGATCAGCGGGGACTTCACCAGCGGCTTGAGCAGCACCACCCGGGGCTGCCCGGGCATCGGGTGGAGGATCGTCGGGTCGGCAGGCTCAGGCATGCGAAGGAATTCCTCATCGTCGGCGGATCCGCGTCCGGTCCATGATCGCGGCATCGCACCGTTCCGGGGCACCCGTTGGCCGCCCGCGCAGGGGAGTTGGACCGCCGGGTCGTTCAGGAGGAAGAGCCGCTCCAGCCCGCCGCCCGGCCCCTCGCCGCCCCTTCCCTCTCGCACGTCACTACGAACATCACAATTACGTATCGGACATTCCGCGCCCCATCCTTCACACGAGGTACACACCTTGGCTAGGTTGACGCGAGGCCGCCCGGTTCAGCCGGACGAAACGGCCCAACTGCCCTGCGGGGCAAGGAAGGAGCACCTCTTCCATGGCGCCGGAGAGCCGCGACGAGGTTCGGCAGCGGATCGCATCCCTCTACGACCAGGCCGAGAACGCGACCGGGAACTACAACGCGACCCGGGCCATGGCGGCGACGCGCTCACGGGGCGTTCCGCTGGCCAAGCGGTCGGGCCGGCGGCCGGACCCCGAGCTGGACGAGATCACTCGGCAGTGGTTCGAGGCGGCACGCGCCAGGCGCGGCCCGACGGTCCCCGCCGTACTCCCCGCCGACCGGCTGCCGGCCCCTCCGGCACCTCCCGCGAGTTCCCGGGACCGGATCGGGGGCGGCGAACGCGACGCCCTGGGTACGAGCGCGTCCGCCCGGCGGCCCCGGGCGCTGGAGCGGGGCGCGGACCGCGCGGTGGCCGAGCTGACGGCGGGCGGCTCCGCGTCGGAGACGACAGGTCGCCGACCTCGTGCCGAGCCGGACAGTGGACGCACGGCACTGCCGGGTCCTCGACGCGCCGAACTCCCGGCTGCGACAACGGATTCGGCCGGGCCGGGCCGGGCGGAACCGTTCGACGGCCCGAGCGCACCGGAGCCGACGCCGCCCGGCATCGTGGACGCCTTCTTGCCGGCCCCTGATTCCCGGGGGTTGGCGGCCTTGATGGTGCCGGGTGGGCAAGGGACAGCCGCCTTGATGGTGCCGGGTGGGCAAGGGACAGCCGCCTTGATGGTGCCGGGTGGGCAAGGGACGGCGACTGTCATGCCACCAGGTGGGCAGGAGGCGACAGCCCTGATGCCGCTCGGCGGGCAGGCAGCGGCGACCCTGATGGCGCCCGGCGGGCAGGAGGCAGCGGCGCTGATGACCCCGGGTGCGCAAGGAGCACCGTCCGGCCGAGGTCCCGTCCAGACGGCCGTCCTGCCGGTCACCGCACCGCCCCCCGCTCAGGGCACGCCGTACCGGCAGTCCACGATTCCGCCCGGCGCCGGCGTGCCCGGCCGCCCCTCCCCCGGCGCATCGAAGGCGGACAACCAGCGCAAGCTCGCCGCCGCGAGCGACACCCTCTCCCTGTACACGGCCCAGCTCATGACGCCGGCCGCGCCCGCACAGGCCGTTGGGGGCGCCGGGGCGGAGCAGTCGTCTTCTCTGCCGGGTCTCGCGCCGTGGGGGCGGACGGGTGTGGTCCAGGCGGAGCAGACGGGAACCGCCCGGGTCACGCAGGCCGACGCGGCGACGGATGGTCGGGCAACCGGTCAGTGGCAGCAGCCGCAGTGGGTGGCGCCCGTAGCGCCGGCGGCACCGTCAGCGGCGCCGGTGGGGGACCTCGGGCCGGGCGACATCGGCCCCTTCCCGTCCCGGACGATCCCCGCACCCGTCACGGACATCGGCTCGCACGTGTACTCCGCCGACGCCTCACCGACCGACACCGGCTCGCCCGCACACCCCTCCGGCACCCCCCTGACCGAGACGGGCTCGCCCGCATACCCCACCAGCACCCCCCTGACCGACACGGGCTCGCCCGCACACACCACCAGCACCCCACCGACCGACACCGGCTCCTTCTCGCCCCTCGGCTCGGCCACGGCCGTCACTGAGGACCCCCTCCTGCCCCTGGGCACCACTCCTGCCACCACCGACACGGGCGCCTTCGCCGTACCGGCACCCCCGCCCCCCAGCTGGACCCCCGGGGCATCCCGGGGCCTGCGGGCCGCCAAGGCCATCGCGTTCGCTCGGGCACAGATCGGGAAGCCGTGTGTGTGGGGTGCGACCGGGCCGGACTCGTACGACTGCTCCAGCCTGACGCAGGCGGCCTGGAAGGCTGCCGGGGTCACGGTGCCGCGTGCCGCGCACGAGCAGGCGCTCGCCGGCGCCCCGGTCACGCTCGCCGGTGCCGAGCCCGGTGATCTCGTCCTCTTCTTCGACGACGACCGGCATGTGGGGCTGCATGTCGGCGGCGGCATGATGGTGCACGCGCCGGGCCCGGGGTCCACGATCCGTGAGGAGTCGATCTACGGTGCCGGGGAATCGGCGATCCACCGGATCGTGCGGCCCGCGTGACGTGCCCCGTCCGCCGGCCGGGTCCGGGTCAGCCCCTGCGCCGATGCGCGCGCCGGCTCGCGTAGTGGTCGAGCAGGGTCTCCTCCATCGGCCGGTAGGTGAGGCCCAGTTCGTCGATGCCGCGGCGGTTGTCGACGCGGAAGCGGATGCCGAGATGCTTGCGGATGTAGTCCTGGGTGAGACCGAAGGCGGGGCCGAGGACGCGTACCGGCCAGTGCGGCAGCCTGGTGCTCGGCAGCCGCAGGTCACGGGGGTGGTGGGCGCGGACGACGCGGGACATCTCGTGGAACGACGCCATCGTCTCGGCGGCCACGATGTAACGGCCCCTGGCCGCCGGGTTCTCCGCCGCCGCGATGTGCGCGTCGGCCACGTCCCGGACGTCCGCCGTGGTGAAACTGAAGTCCGGTGCGCCGTAGCAGAAGTAGCCCCGGAACAGCTCGTCGAGCAGGAAGAGGCTGCCCGAGTCGGACGCGGGGGTGAACGAAGGGCCCAGGACCAGCCCCGGGTTGACCGACACCATGCGCCAGCGGCCCTGAGCGGCCTCCGCCTCCCAGGCGACGCGTTCCGCAAGGGTCTTGGCGTAGTGGTAGGGGTTGTTCGCGACCGTGCTGGTGCTGTTGAAGTAGCGTTCCGACAGGACCTGGCCCTCCATCGCGAGCACGTCGGCGTAGTCGCCGAAGATCGCGCCGACGGTCGAGGTGAACACCAGGGTCCGTATCTCCGTGGTCCGCTCGATGCCCGCCAGGACGTTACGGGTGCCGAGCAGCGCCGGGTCCACGACGTCCCGTCGGCCGTCCCGGATGCGCTCCGGCATCAGGAAGGGCGAGGCCACGTGGAAGACGGTCGCACAGCCCTGGAAGGCCCTGTCGAACGAGCCCTCCTTCAGCAAGTCGGCCTCAAGGAGCGACAGTTGACCGGGGAACGCCTCCTGAAGCTCCCACAGCGGGCGGACCTTGCGGACGTCGGCGGCACTGCGCACCGTCGTACGCACCCGGTAGCCGCGCTCCAGCAGTCGTCGTACCAGGTGGCTGCCGACGAAGCCGCTGCCGCCCGTCACCGCCACGGTCGTCCCCGCGCGTCCGCCCACGCTTCTTCACCCCTCGCCCCTCGCCGCCGTCCGGCACCGTTCGGTGCGTCGAGGACAGGGTCGGGCATGGGCCACCCTCAGGGAACCACCCCGAAGGAACCGACCCGAGGGCGGCGAGCCGAGGGAACCGGCTCCAGAGCGGGCAGTGCCCCCCGGCACTCCATAAGGCCATCCTGGGCAAGTCATAAGATCGCCTTATGGGGTCATAGACGGGACCCCCGTACTAACTTAGGTCTGCCTTAGTTTAGGCTTCCCCATCGAGCCGCCTGTCCACGTTCGAAGGGAACCTGATCATGCCGCGCCCCCTGCGGGTAGCCATCGTCGGTGCCGGTCCCGCCGGGATCTACGCCGCCGACGCCCTGCTCAAGTCCGAGGTGGCCGCCGACCCCGGCGTGTCCATCGACCTCTTCGAGCGGATGCCCGCACCGTTCGGCCTGATCCGGTACGGCGTCGCCCCCGACCACCCGCGCATCAAGGGCATCATCACCGCCCTGCACCAGGTCCTCGACAAGCCGCAGATCCGCGTCTTCGGTAACGTCGACTACCCGTCCGACATCAGCCTGGACGACCTGCGCGACTTCTACGACGCGGTGATCTTCTCCACCGGCGCCATGGCCGACCGCGAGCTGTCGATCCCCGGCATCGAGCTGGACGGCTCCTACGGCGCCGCCGACTTCGTCTCCTGGTACGACGGCCACCCGGACGTGCCGCGCACCTGGCCGCTCCAGGCCGAGAAGGTCGCCGTGCTCGGCGTCGGCAACGTCGCCCTCGACGTCGCCCGCGTCCTCGCCAAGACCGCCGACGAGCTGCTGCCGACCGAGATACCGCCGAACGTCTACGACGGCCTGAAGGCGAACAAGGCCCTGGAGGTCCACGTCTTCGGCCGCCGGGGCCCGGCCCAGGCGAAGTTCAGCCCGATGGAACTGCGCGAGCTGGACCACTCCCCCAACATCGAGGTCATCGTCGACCCCGAGGACATCGACTACGACGAGGGCTCGATCGAGACCCGGCGCGGCAACAAGCAGGCCGACATGGTCGCCAAGACGCTGGAGAACTGGGCGATCCGCGACGTCGGCAACCGGCCGCACAAGCTGTTCCTGCACTTCTTCGAGTCCCCCACGGAGATCCTCGGCGCGGACGGCGAGGTCGTCGGCCTGCGCACCGAGCGCACCGCCCTCGACGGCACCGGCAACGTCAAGGGAACCGGCGAGTTCAAGGACTGGGACGTCACGGCGGTCTACCGCGCGGTCGGCTACCTCTCCGAGAAGCTGCCCAAGCTGCCCTGGGACATCGACTCGGGCACCGTCCCGGACGAGGGCGGCCGGGTCATCGAGGAGGGCGGCACCCACCTGCAGTCCACGTACGTCACCGGCTGGATCCGGCGCGGCCCCGTCGGTCTGATCGGCCACACCAAGGGCGACGCCAACGAGACCGTCGCCAACCTGCTGGCCGACCACGCGGGCGGCCGCCTGCACACCCCGTCCTCGCCCGAGCCGGACGCCGTCGACGCCTTCCTCGCCGAGCGCGAGATCCGCTTCACCACCTGGGAGGGCTGGTACAAGCTGGACGCCGCCGAGCGGGCGCTGGGCGAGCCGCAGGGCCGCGAGCGCGTGAAGCTCGTGGAGCGCGAGGACATGCTGCGGGAGAGCGGGGCGTAAGTCCCGGATCCTAGGGAGCGAGGGGGTCGGCGCCGCGGCGCCGACCCCCTCGCTCCCTAGGAAGACACTCCGTAGGAAGACACTCCGTCCGGCGCGGGGCCGCGACCGTCGCACGCTCACCGGTGACGGCGGCCACGCGCGCGTGCCGCGCGCGACACGAACCCGCAGGAGCGGGGTCCGCCCCAAGCGGATGGGTGGGCGGGCCCCGCTCGCCCACCCATTGTGGGCGCCGCAGGAGGGCCCGGCCACGTGCGCGCGGCGGTCACCCGACGCGTTTTCCCCACGCACCCCGTGTGTACGGCGCACACCACGCGCGCGGGCGCGTGCACCCGCGGACACGCGCCGTCTCCCGGCCCCCGACGACGTGTTTCCCCGCCGAGCGGTGATACTGGGAAGCTCACCCGCCCTCATCAGCAGATTGACTCATGTCGAACTCCGCCACCGACCGCGCCGCCTTCCCGCAGACTCTCTGGGCGGTCCGCGGTCACCACACCGGTCCCTGCCCCGACGAGGTCGTCCGGCGCACCCTGCGCCGGCACCAGGAGAGCGGGGACATCGACGACTTCGCCGAACCGCGCGTACCCGAGGACGCGAGCGGACGGATCTTCGAGGCACGCTGGCGGGCCGACGGCACGGTGACCGTGCGGGCCCGGCTCACCCTCGTACCGGCCGAGGGCCGGCCGAAGGGCCACGAGTGGCGCATCGTCGCGGAGGCGGAGCGGCCCTGGGACGAGACCTGGCCCTCGCCCGCGACCCTGTTCTGGCCCGAGCGCGGGACCGGTGAGGGCGACGACGGCTCCTGGGACCAGCACGCCACGGTCACCGGTCTGCGCCTGCGGCAGGTCAACGCGCTGCCCGCGGACGACAAGGAAATGCGCCGCCGGCTGCGGGACGCGGCCCGTGAGGGATGGTGCGTCAACGTCGTCGTGCACGAGGCGATGACCCCGGACGAGCAGGGCCGGCTGCCGTTGGCCCGGCTGCTGCCGCCCGGCCTGCGGCACCGCGTGGTGGAGCACCGGGCCGCCCCGCACCAGTTCCGCGCCGTCAACTGGGCGCTGAAGGCCCTCGGTGTCGAGGTGCCGCGCGGCGGCGCCGTGCTGCTGCCGCCGGACCCGGCACCGGAGGGCTACGACGGCCGGGAGCACCGGGTGCGCAGCGTCTTCCTGGACGGTTCCCAGCCGACCGAACTCCTCGCGGCCCTGCGGCACTTCGCCGCCCAGGCCCGGCCCCTGCCGCACGGGGCCGAGGAGGCGCTGAGCGACCTGCGCGAGAACTGGACCCTGATGACTCTCCGGGAGGAACTGGAGCGCGAACGGCAGCTGTCCGCCCGGTACGCCGAGGCGCTGGAGGCGATGACGAAGTCCCGGGACCTGTACAAGGACGCGGCCGAGCAGGCCCTCGCGGCCCTGGCCGCCTACCGTGACGTCCCCGCGCCCGCCCTGCCGCAGCAGCAGCGTCCCGCGTCCCGGACACCGGGCGCGCTCCAGCAGCTGACGCGGACGTTCGAACGGCTGAGGCTGACGGCCAAGGGCCCGCGGCAGCAGTCACCCGATACGGATTCGGATACGGGCACTGGCACTGGCACTGGCACTGGCACTGATACGGGTACGGGTACGGACCAGAAGTCGTAACCCTCCCTGGGCAGACAAGCGCAAGCAGGCCGAAAGGAGGCGGCATGGATTCCACGACCACTCTGCTGGTGGTCGGCGCCGTCATCGCGGCGGGGCTGCTCGCCGTCGCGGTCGGCCTGCTGGTGCGGCTGGTGCGGGCGCGGAACACGCTGCGGCGGGCCGGGCTGCCGACGGGCCCGCGCTGGGTGTTCTGGGGCGCGGTGGCGTATCTGCTGCTCCCCACCGACCTGCTGCCCGACCCCGTCTACCTAGACGACATCGGCGTCCTGCTCCTCGCACTGCGCAGCCTGCGCGCCGCCCGGCCACTGCCGCCGACCGACCTCTGAACGAAGGCCGGGTGCCGCATCATGGAGCGATGCAGCCCGAGTTCACCGGGATACCCGGTACCCCGGCCGCTCCGGACGTCGCCGTGGTCGTCGACGTCATGCGGGCGTTCACCGTGGCCGCCTGGGCGTTTTGGCGGGGCGCCGAGCGGATCGTGTTCGCCGGTACGCAGGAGGAGGCCTTGGAGCTGAAGGCCGCTCACCCCGGCTGGCTCGCGTTCCAGGACGGAGCGCCGGTGCCGGGGTTCGACCTGGCCAATTCGCCCGCCCGGCTGCGCTCGCTGGACGTACGGGGCCGTACGGTCGTGCAGAAGACAACCGCCGGGACGGCCGGGGCGCTGGCCGTGGCGGACGCCGGGCTGCTGCTGTGCGCGAGCTTCGTGGTGGCCGGCGCGACCGCCGAGCTGCTGCGGCGGGCCCGGCCGCAGACGGTGACCTTCGTCGTCACCGGGGACGGCGGGCGGGCCGAGGAGGATCTCGCCTGCGCCCGGTACATCGCGGACCGCGTCCGCACGGAAGACACCGATCCGGGCCCCTACCTCGACCGGGCCCGGCGTTCCGAGGCCGCCGCACGGCTCGCCGAGGGCGTGCGGCGCGGCTGGGCGGGTGTGCACTCCGAGGACGTGACGATGTGCCTGGAAGCGGATACCTTCCCGTTCGCCATGGCGGCCGCCCGGGTCGACGGCCACCTGGTTCTGCGTCCGCGTCCGGTGCACGCCGCGGCAGCGGAGCCGGACGGGGGCGCGGCGCTGGGCGAAGCCGACGGAGGCACGTAACCGCGCAGATCCCCCGGGAGGCACGGAACCGGCCGAAGCCGACAGAAGCACGCAACCGGGCAGATCCCGCGGGGCGCTGAGCTGGGCGGAGCCGGACAGGGCGCGTGACCGGCCCGCCCGGCGAGCCGAACCAAGCCCGGGCCGTGGGCGCACGGTCAGCCCGCGTCGTCGAGGCGGCCGCGGCCCGTGAACAGGCCGGTCAGCAGGACCGCCAGCGCGGCCAGTGCGGCGAGCGCGGCCGCCGTGAGGGCGAGCCATGGCGGGGCCAGGGTCGCGTCCCACAGCCGGGACGGTTCCGGCAGGCCGAGCCGGTCGCCGAGGAACTGCCCGACGGCGAGCGCCGCGGTGACGCCGAGCGCGGCCGTCGCCGCGACGAGCCTGACCTGTGCCGTCCGGGCGGGCAGGGCGAGAGCGGGCAGCACACACAGCCCCGAGGCGAGCGCGGTGGCCACGTGGACGCCCTGGGGCAGCCCGGCCCAGAAGCGCGGGACGTAGGCCACCCCGCACAGGAGGACGAGCAGTGCGGCGCCACAGGCGATCCGCGCGGCGACCAGAGAACCCCGGCCGACCCGGTCCGGGTCCCGGCGCCCGCCCTGGTCCGTCGCCGGCCGGTCCTTCGTGAGCAAGCGCTTCGCCGACCGTTCCTTCGCGGGCTGATCCTTCGCCGGCTGGTCATCGGCGGACCGGTCCCGCGGACCGGCGGCCGGCGCTGCCATCGCCTCGGGCACGGACACGGGCACGGACACGGACACGGGCACGGATACGGCCTCGGGCACGGCCTCGGGCACGGACACGGCCTCGGGCGCTGCCTCCGCGGCCACGGCGAACTCGGGGTGCGCCGACTCGGGCCGCGGGCGGATGTCGCATCCGGTGCGGTTCGCGGCCAACCGGCCGATCAGCTCGGCGAGTTCCTCGATGGGACGGTTGGCGGCGGCCGCCCGCACGGCGGCCTGCCCGCAGTGGGGCTCCACGGGTGAGCTGTACAGCAGCTGCATCAGCCGGGTGACGTCCTCCAGCGGACGGCTCGCGGCGGCGGCACGGATCGCCTCGTCGGCGCTGTCGGTCCCCCGGGGCGGTGTGGTCAGCAGGGTCACCAGGCGGGCCAGATCCTCCACGGACCGGTCGACGCCGATCGCGCGCAGCGCGTCCGTCGTGGCTCCGGCGTGCTCGGGCGAGTTCTCCAGCAGCGTGATGAGATGGACGACGTCCGCGAGGGGACGGTCGGCCACGGCCGCGTGGACCAGGCCGCGCAGGGGATCTCTGTACGGCGGTTCGCCGTCGTGCAAGGCCGCGTGGACCACCCCGGTCTCGTCACGGACCTCGGGCGGGTGGGAGACCGCGGGGGGAGCCACGTACACAACCCCGTACAGACCCTCGTGCGAGACCGCGTGGGGACCCTCGTCCGGGCTCTCGTGGTGGGGAGCTTCGGAAATCGGCGTCGAGGACGGCGCGGTCGGCCGCAGCAGAAGGTGCGGGGACGGGGTGCGGACGCCGTTGGGGACCTGTGCGGAGGAGGCTATGAGGGCGTCGTCAGGGGGGTACGGAGAGCGGGTCGTCATCTCGGCTCCAGTCGACGGGTGCGGCCACATCTGCGCCGCCGCACACGGCCGCGACATTACGCAATCCATTACTAGGAGCCGCCCGATGGGCCCGCCACCTGGACGACCTGCGGCTAGGCCACGTGAGTGGCCGCGCCGCCGGCCGTCACCCCGCCCGTCAACCCGGCCGTCGTTCCATCTGCCGACCGGACGAGGCACTCCCCTCCCCACCCGCCCAGGTGGGCTCCAGGCTCCTCCCCACCCGCCCAGGTGCGTTCCCCGCTCCTCCGGGCGCATTCTTGCTGTGTCAGCCACCCGGAAGGCGTACAGGACGAGGTAGGGCCGATGGCTGGGAGCGGCGACGAGCAGGTGGTCCGTGCGCGGGCCAGGCTGGCCGCGCTGCTGGCCGACGCCTCGACCGCCGCCCTCGCTGCGGCGACCGGCCGGGGCGCGGGCGTGTACCTGCGCTCCGGCACACCGGGCCTGCTGCGTCTCGCGGTGCTCGCCGGGCTGCCCGGACCGCTGTTCCGCCCCTGGTGGCGGCTGCACGTCGCCCGCCCCTTCCCGGTGGCCGACGCCTACCGGCTCGGTGTGCGGGTGGTGCTGGCGAACGCCGCCGAGACGGTGCGCCGGTATCCGCAGTTCGCCGCGGGCCTGCCCTTCCCGTTCGGGTCGGTGCATGTGCCGGTGCCGGGCGGGCGCGAGCCGCTCGGCGTGCTCATGGTGCTGCGCCCGGCGGTGACGGACCTGACGGAGGAGCCGCTCGACGAGGAGCTGCTCGCCCGGCTCGCCGAGGGGCTCGGCACCGAGCTGCTGGCACTCGCCGCCGGAGATCCGAGCGCGATCGTCTGGGAGACCGAGCCGCTGTGCGTACGGCCGCCAACGAGCCGGCCCGCGCAGCCCGTGGTAGGGCGGTTCAGCTGGCATCCGGTGACCGGCGCGGTGCGCGCGGACGACCGGCTGCACGCCCTGCTCGGCCTGCGCCCCGGCCAGTTCGCGGGGACGGACGCGGCGTTCGCGGACGCCGTCGCCCCGCTCGACGCGGAGCGGATCCTGGCGGCGTTGCGCGACACCGCCGCCGGAAAACCGCCGGGCGCGCCGCTGAGCCTGCGGGCCCGGGACGGCACGCCGCGGCTGCTGGACCTGTGGCCGGCGGCCGAGGACGCGGAGGCGGAGCGGATCGGCGGGGTGGTCCTCGCGCCCGGCCCGGCCGCGTCCGCGGACGGCGCGGCCGACCTGCTGCCGCAGGGGGTGTTCTGCCTGGACCGGCTGGGGCTGATCGTGTACGCCAACGAGGCCGCGGCCCGGCTCACGGGACGGGACCGGGGGTGGCTGCTCGGGCGACCGCTGTGGGAGGCGATGCCGTGGCTGGCCGGTCCGCCGTACGACGACCATCTGCGCGGCGCGCTGCTGGCCCCGGATCCGGTGCACTTCCATGCGCAGCGTCCGGTCGGCGCTGGTGAGCAGCCCGACGGGGGCGGCTGGCTCGCCGTGTCCGTGCATCCCGGTGCGGACCTGCTGACCTGCACACTCGTCCCCGCCAGCCGGCTGGACACGCCGGGCGGGCCGGTCCCCGAGGTACATGTGCCCGAGGATCCTGCCGACCACTCGATGGCGCCGCTGTACCGGCCGATCGCCCTGGCCATCGCGCTGACGGACGCGGTGACCGCCCGTCAGGTGGCGGCGGTGGTCATGCAGGAGCTGCTGCCCGCGTTCGGCGGCCGGCGTCTGGCGATCTATCTGCTCCAGGAGCGGCATCTGTATCTGGCCTGGGAGAGCGGCTTCCCGCAGGGGTTCCTGGCCCCGTTCGAGGGGGTGGGCCTCGACGCACGCCTGCCCGGCGTGGAGGCCCTGACCACGGGCCGGCCGCTGTTCTTCGAGTCGATGCAGTCGCTGACGGCCGCCTATCCGGGCATCCCGCTGGACGCCGACGAGGGCGCCCGCGCCTTCCTGCCGCTGATCGCCTCCGGCCGGTCGGTGGGCTCGTGCATCCTGGGCTTCGACCGTTCACGCCACATCAGCACCGAGGAACGTACGGTCCTCACCGCGCTCGCCGGGCCGATCGCGCACGCCATGGAGCGGGCGCAGCGCTACGACAGCGAGGCGGCCCTCGCCCGCGGGCTCCAGCAGGCGCTGCTGCCGCACCGGCTGTCGGCGCACCCCCGGGTGGAGACCGCGGCCCGGTATCTGCCGGGCACGCAGGGCATGGACGTGGGCGGCGACTGGTACGACGTGGTCGAGGCCGGTGACGGGCTCGCGCTGGTGATCGGCGATGTGCAGGGGCACGGGGTGCAGGCGGCGGCCACGATGGGCCAGCTGCGCAGTGCGGTGCGCGCGTTCGCGCTGGGCGACCGGCCGCCGGACGAGGTGATGAGCGGCACCAACCGTCTGCTGATCGACCTCGACCCCAGTCAGTTCGCCAGCTGCTGCTACCTGCGGCTGGATCCGGCCACCGGCCGGGCGCTGGTCGCCCGGGCGGGGCACCTGCCGCCGCTGCTGCGCTGTCCCGACGGCCGTACCCGGCTGCTGGACATCCCCGGCGGTGTCGTCCTCGGCGTGGATCCGCACGCCCGGTACCCGGTGGCCGAGCTGCTGCTGGAGCCGGACGCGATCCTCGCCCTGTACACGGACGGGCTGGTGGAGCAGCCGGATGCCGACATCGACGACGGCATCACGGCGCTGCGGCTGGCGCTCGCCGGGGCCGTCGCCGGGCGGCGCGGCGGGCGGTCGCTGGCCGAGGTCGCCGACCGGCTCACCGCCACCGCGCGGCACGCCGCCGACCGCCCTGACGACGTGGCGCTGCTGCTCGCCGCCCGCCGTTCTGCTCCCCCGTCCCGCCCGTGACCGGATCGCGCCGTCGGGGGCGACGGCCGCCACTCCAGGCGACGCTCTCGCCTGACGGGGCTGCGCAGTGTAGACATGGGCACATGGTGCGACTGCCCGGCCGGAACGCGACCCGGCCGCCCCGGACGTTCGGGCACCCGCGCGCACCGAAGGACCCGACGCCGGACGGTTCGGGTACTCCCGACGGCCGGGTGGGTGTGCTGCGGTCCGCGGTGACGGGACGCAGCGTCGCCGGACAGGTCTTCGTCCTCCAAGTGGTGATCGTGCTGCTGCTGGTCGTCTCGGCCGTGGTGGCTCAGGTGCTCCAGGTCCGGCACGACAGCGACACCGAGGCGCAGAACCGTTCACTCGCGGTCGCCCAGTCGTTCGCCAACGCGCCGGGCACGGCGGCCGCGCTGCGCACCGCGGATCCGACGGCCGTGCTCCAGCCGAAGGCCGAGGCCGTGCGCAAGGCGACCGGCGTGGACTTCGTCGTCGTGATGAACACCGACGGCATCCGCTACACGCACCCCAAACCGGACCGCATCGGCAAGAAGTTCGTCGGCACGATCGCCCCGGCGCTGGCCGGGGGCACGGTGGTCGAGCACGTCAACGGCACGATAGGGCCGCTCGTGCAGGTCGTGGTGCCGGTGAAGGACAACGCCGGCAAGGTGGTGGGCCTGGTCTCGGCGGGGATCACCACGGCGCACGTGGGCGGGGCCGCCGCCCAGCAACTGCCGCTGCTGCTCGCGGCGGCCGCCGCGGCCCTCGTGCTCGCGACCGGCGGCACGGCCCTGGTCAGCAGACGGCTGCTGCGCCAGACGCACGGCCTCGGACCGTACGAGATGACCCGGATGTACGAGCACCACGACGCGGTGCTGCACGCGGTCCGCGAGGGCGTGCTGATCGTCGGCGACGACGCCCGGCTGCTGCTCGCCAACGACGAGGCGCACCGGCTGCTGGACCTGCCGGCGGACGCCGAACGGCGCAGCGTGCTGGAGCTGGGCCTGGACGACGAGACGGCGGCGCTGCTGGCCTCCGGGCGGGTGGCGACGGACGAGGTGCACCTGGTCAAGGACCGGCTGCTGGCGATCAACCAGCGCCCCACCGATCTGCGCGGCGGTCCGGCGGGCAGCGTGACCACGCTGCGCGACTCGACCGAGCTGCGCGCCGTGTCCGGCCGGGCCGAGGTGGCGCGCGAGCGGCTGAACATGCTGTACGACGCCGGGGTGGGCATCGGCACCAGCCTGGACGTGTCGCGTACCGCGGCGGAACTGGCCGAGCTGGCGGTGCCCCGGTTCGCCGACTTCGCGACCGTGGACCTGTTCGACGCGGTGCTGCACGGGGAGGAGCCGCGGCCGGGCACCGCGCTGCGCCGCTCGGCCGCCGCCGGTGTCCGCAAGGACGCCCCGCTGTACCCGGTCGGCGAGCACATCCGGTTCGTGGCCACCTCGCCGCAGGCGCGCAGTCTGACCACCGGGCAGTCGGTCGTGGTGCCGCGGCTGCGCGACGCGCCCGGCTGGCGCGCGCAGGACCTGGAGCGCACCGAGCAGGTCGTGGAGTACGGCATCCACTCGCTGATCACCGTGCCGCTGCGCGCGGGCAGCCTGGTGCTGGGCGTGGCGAACTTCTGGCGTTCGGAGAAGCCGCAGCCGTTCGACTCCGAGGAGCTGGCGCTCGCCGAGGAGCTGGTCGCGCGGGCAGCGGTGTCCATCGACAACGCCCGCCGCTACACCCGCGAGCACAGCATGGCGGTGACCCTGCAGCGCAGTCTGCTGCCGCGCACGCTGCCCGAGCAGGGCGCGCTGGAGATCGCCTACCGCTATCTGCCGGCGCAGTCCGGGGTGGGCGGCGACTGGTTCGACGTGCTGCCGCTGTCCGGGGCCCGGGTGGCGCTGGTGGTGGGGGACGTCGTGGGGCACGGGCTGCACGCGGCGGCCACCATGGGCCGGCTGCGCACGGCGGTGCACAACTTCTCGTCGCTCGATCTGCCGCCCGACGAACTCCTCGGTCTGCTGGACGAGTTGGTGGGCCGGATCGACCAGGACGAGACCTCCGTCGACGGCGCGGCGGCGATCATCGGCGCGACCTGTCTGTACGCGGTCTACGACCCGGTCTCGCGGCGCTGCACCCTGGCCCGGGCCGGCCATCCGCCGCCCGCCCTGGTGCGTCCCGACGGCAGTGTGGAGTATCCGGAGGTGCCGGCGGGTCCACCGCTGGGGCTGGGCGGGCTGCCTTTCGAGACGGCCGAACTGGAGCTGGCCGAGGGCAGCCGGCTGGTGCTGTACACCGACGGGCTGGTCGAGGACCGGGACCGGGACATCGACGAGGGCCTGGAGCTGCTGCGCGACGCCCTGCTCCGGGCGCCGGACGCCTCTGCGGAGGAGACCTGCCGCACGGTGCTGGAGCGGCTGCCGGCCCGGCCGAGCGACGACGTCGCGCTGATCGTCGCCCGGACCCGGGTGCTGGGCGCCGACCGGGTGGCGCAGTGGCAGGTGCCGTCCGATCCGGCGGCGGTGTCCCAGGTACGGGCCTCGGTGACCGGGCAGCTGGCGGAATGGGGGCTGGCGGAGCTGGACTTCACGACGGAGCTGATCCTGAGCGAGCTGGTCACCAACGCCATCCGCTACGGGCGCGGTCCGATCGGGGTACGGCTGCTGCGCGACCGCTCGCTGATCTGCGAGGTCTCCGACCGCACCACGACCTCGCCGCATCTGCGGTACGCGGCGAGCACCGACGAGGGCGGCCGGGGCCTGTTCCTGGTCGCGCAGCTCGCCGACCGGTGGGGCACCCGCTACACCCCGCACGGCAAGATCATCTGGGCGGAGCAGCCGCTGCCGTAGAGCGCCGCGGGAACGGTGCTGAGGACACACCTGGATACCGGGGATGCGCCCGGTGCGCTTCGGCCGACCGTCCGGGGGCGGAGATCGCCGCCGCGATCACGGCGGCCGGCCCGGAGCCGGATCCGGTGGAGGACGAGGGCCGGCGGACGGCGATGCGGAGTTCACCGCGTTCGCCTCGGCCGTCGTCGGCAGCCGACTGCGCGGCGACCGGGCGCGGGTGGACTCCGCCGGGCCGGTCCCCGGTTCCGGTTCCCGGTTCCCGGTTCGGCTGCGCGAAAGCCGTCGTTCAGCCGAGGGCGCGGTCGAGGTTGAACGCGGCGCTGATCAGGGACAGATGGGTGAAGGCCTGCGGGAAGTTGCCCTGCTGCTCGCCGGTGCGGCCGATCTCCTCCGCGTACAGGCCGAGGTGGTTGGCGTAGGTGAGCATCTTCTCGAAGGCCAGCCGGGCCTCGTCGACCCGGCCCGCCCGGACCAGGGCCTCGACGTACCAGAAGGAGCAGATCGAGAAGGTGCCCTCGTCGCCGCGCAGCCCGTCGGGACTGGCCTGCGGGTCGTAGCGGTAGACGAGGGAGTCGGAGACCAGGTCCTCACCGAGGGCGTCCAGGGTGGACAGCCACTTGGGGTCGGTGGGGGCGACGAACTTGGCGAGCGGCATCATCAGCAGCGAGGCGTCCAGCACGTCACCGCCCTCGTACTGCACGAAGGCGCCCCGCCGCTGTGACCAGCCGCGGTCCATGATCCGCCGGTAGATGGTGTCGCGGGCCTGGCCCCAGCGGGGCAGGTCGGCGGGCAGTCCGCGCCGGTTGGCGAGGCGGATGGCCCGCTCGATCGCCACCCAGCACATCAGCCGCGAGTACAGGAAGTTCTTGCGCCCGCCGCGGGTCTCCCACACGCCCTCGTCGGGCTGGTCCCAGTGGAAGCACACCCAGTCGACCAGCTGGCACACGTTGTCCCACTGCTCGCTGGAGATCGGCTGGGCCCACTTGTCGTAGAGGTAGATCGAGTCGATCAGGGCGCCGTAGATGTCCAGCTGGAGCTGGTCGGCGGCGGCGTTGCCGACCCGGACCGGGGCGGAGCCCTGGTGTCCCTCCAGATGCGGCAGTTCGCGCTCGGGCAGCTCGGTGCGGCCGTCGATGCCGTACATGATCTGCAGCGGGGCGGCGCCGTCGGCGTCGCAGGGGCTGACGTGGGTGGTCAAAAAGCGCATGAAGGCCTCGGCCTCGCCGGTGAAGCCGAGCCGTAGCAGCGCGTAGACGGCGAAGGCGGCGTCGCGCACCCACACGTACCGGTAGTCCCAGTTCCGCTCGCCGCCGAGCTGCTCGGGCAGGCTGGTGGTGGGGGCGGCGACGATGGCGCCGGTGGGGGCGTAGGTCAGGAGCTTCAGGGTGAGGGCGGAGCGGTGCACCATCTCGCGCCAGCGGCCCCGGTAGCGGGACTGGTGCAGCCAGTGCCGCCAGTAGGCGACGGTGGCGTTGAACTCGTGCTCGGCCTCCATGCGGGCACAGCCGCGGGGCGCCACGGCCTCGCCGACCTGGTCGAGGGCGAACACCGCGGTCTCGCCCTCGCCTAGCTTGAAGTCGGCGCGCGCGTCCCGGGCGTCGCACTCCAGGGTGACGGTGGAGGTCAGCGCCAGGGACCGCTCGGCCGACTCGAACAGCACGGTGCCGCCGACGGTGCGCAGGGTGTGCGGGACGGCGCCGTAGTCGAAGCGCGGGGCGATCTGCGCCCGGAAGGGGACGGTGCCGCGGACGCAGACCACGCGCCGGATCAGCCGGTGTCGGCCGGCCTCGCCCGGGCCGTCGGTGGTCACGGGCATGAAGTCCTGCACCTCGCCGACGCCGTCCTCGGTGAAGAACCGGGTGATCAGGACGTTGGTGTCGGGGAAGTAGAACTGCTTGGTGCGTGCGGGTACGGCCGCGGCCAGCTCGAAGGAGCCGCCGCGCTCGGCGTCGAGGACGGCTGCGAAGACGCTGGGCGAGTCGAAGGACGGGCAGCAGTACCAGTCGATCGTGCCGTTGGTGCCGACCAGGGCCACACTGCGCAGGTCGCCGATGAGTCCGTGCTCGGCGATCGGCAGATAGCGCGGGCCGGGGCGGGTGTACTCGGCGAACGGGGTCTCGGCCATCTGCGGCCTCCCGGTGAGCGGTGCGAGATGTCTTCCAGCTTAGGAGCGCGTGCTCTTCCATGGTGCGGGAAGACGTCCCCTGCGCGTCTGAAGATGCAGGGTGCGCCGTGGCGGGCAATGGTGGGGGTGTGCCCCGTTCGGCGGCACCGGCACGGATGCGGTCATCCGGACCGAGGAGGAGGCATCATGTCGACAACCACACCCGACGAGTCCCGGTCGTCCGACGACCACTGCACCCCGGACGCCCTGCTTCACACCGCTCCTTCCCAGGACGTCACCGCGGAGGACCTGGTGATGGCGGCGGGCAGGGACGTCACCCCGAAGAACCTCGACTGGGCCCGCCGCAAGCTGGACACGGAGGGCCGGGCGGCCATCGAGAAGCTGCTGCCGTAGGGCGTCCGGAGAACCGAGGCACCGACAGGGGCACCGGGCCGCGTGCCGGCATGCGGCCCCGCCCCGAACGCGGGCGACTTCCGGTGGCGGCGAGCCCTTACGGACCGGGCCGGACGGCTGTCAGACTCCCGAGATGCCCGACTTCGACATGCTCGTCATCGGATCCGGACCCGGCGGCCAGAAGGCCGCCATAGCCGCGGCCAAGCTCGGCCGCCGGGTCGCCGTCGTCGACCGCCCCGACATGCTCGGCGGGGTCTCCCTGCACACCGGCACCATCCCGTCCAAGACACTGCGCGAGGCCGTGCTGTACCTGACGGGGCTGACCCAGCGCGACCTGTACGGGCAGAGCTACCGGCTGAAGGAGGAGATCACCGTCGCCGACCTGACCGCGCGCACCCGGCACGTGGTCGGCCGCGAGGTGGACGCCGTCCGCAACCAGCTCGCCCGCAACCAGGTGACGGTGTTCTCCGGGACCGCCCGCTTCACCGACCCGCACACGGCTTCGAGGCGGGGGTGGCCCGGTACCGGGAGCTGGCCCGCGGGCAGATCATCGGTGACTCCCACGGGATGCTGAAGCTGCTGGTCTCCCCGGTGGACCGCACCCTGCTCGGGGTGCACTGCTTCGGCTCGGGCGCGACGGAGCTGATCCATATCGGGCAGTCCGTGATGGGCTGCGGGGGCACGGTGGACTACCTGGTCAACGCGGTGTTCAACTATCCGACGCTGGCGGAGTCGTACAAGGTGGCCGCGCTGGACGCCACGAATCGGCTCCGCCAGATCGACCGGTTGGACTAGCGCCCTTCACGGGGCTCAGTCCGCCGACTGTTCCGCCAGGCCCGCCGTCCACTTCTCCTCGATACGGCCCGCCTTCCACACCAGCAGGGCGATGGCCCAGGTGACGAAGAACAGGCCGACGATGACGAAGCCGACGGTGTTGAGGTCGAGGCCGGAGATCCAGTCCCAGAACGCGCCGTGGAGGTCCAGCTTGTCGGCGAGGAGGCCGAGGAGTTCCACGGTGCCGATGATCAGGGCGACGGCGACGGACAGGCCGGTGATGGTGAGGTTGTAGTAGACCTTGCGCACCGGCTTGGAGAAGGCCCAGCCGTAGGCGAAGTTCATGAACGAGCCGTCGATCGTGTCCAGCAGCGACATGCCGGCGGCGAACAGGACCGGCAGGCACAGGATGGCGTACCAGGGCAGGCCGGAGGCGGCGCCGGAGCCGGCGAGGACCAGCAGGGCGATCTCGGTGGCCGTGTCGAAGCCCAGGCCGAACAGCAGGCCCAGCGGGTACATCTGCCACGGCTTGCGGATCGAGCCGGTGACCCGGCCGAGCAGGCGGTTCATGAAGCCGCGGTTGTTCAGCTGGTGCTCCAGGGCGGCCTCGTCGTAGTCGCCGGAGCGCATCCGGCGGAACACCTTCCAGATGCCGGCCAGGATGACGAGGTTGATGCCGGCGATGAGGTAGAGGAAGGCGCCGGAGACGGTCGTACCGATCAGGCCGGTGACCTCGTGCAGACGGGAGTTGTCGTCACGGACCGGGCCGGCCAGGGTGCGCATGCCGAGCGAGAGCAGCAGGGCGAGGCCGAAGACGATGCTGGAGTGGCCGAGGGAGAACCAGAAGCCGACCGACAACGGGCGCTGTCCCTCGCCCATGAGCTTGCGGGTGGTGTTGTCGATGGCCGCGATGTGGTCGGCGTCGAAGGCGTGCCGCATGCCCAGGGTGTACGCCGTGACCCCGATGCCGATGCCGAAGGACTCCTTGCCGACGCTGAAGTGCTGCGGCGCCACGATGCCGGCCAGGATGCCCCAGCCGATGACGTGCAGCGCGAGGACGAAGCCGGCCATCCCGCCGACCCTGACCCACTCCTGCCGCGTCATCGAGCCGCGGACGCGGTGCCAGGCCGACGGCTTGCCGCCGGCCTGGGCGGGGAGGGATGGAGCGGAACCAGGGGCGGCCGTCATCGGGAGGGTCTTTCCTTCGGTGATACGGGTGCGGCTGCATCATGCAGCCTCGCGCCATCCTCTCCTACTTGCAACTCATGTGCAGTAAAGGGAGCGACAGGCCTTTCCCATGGAAAAGGAAAAGAAAAGGGAAAGGCCTGCCCTTGACCTGGAGTTTCGGTCAGGCGGAGAGCATGCCCCGGCCCAGCCAGTCCTTGGCGTCCCGTACCCCGGGCAGGGCGAAGAAGTAGCCGCCGCCCGTCGGGGAGATGTAGTCGACCAGGGGCTCGTCGATCAGCCGGGTCTGCACGGCCTCGAACTGGCGCTTGACGTCCTGCTGGTAGCAGCAGAACACCAGGCCCATGTCGAGGTTGCCGACGTTGTCCACACCCCGGTCGTAGTTGAAGCCGCGGCGCAGGATGCGGGAGCTGTCGCTCTTCGCGGTGCGCGGGTTGGCGAGGCGGATGTGGGCGTCCAGCGGGATGGCGTTGCCCTGCGGGTCCTTGGCGTACTGGGGGATGTCGGTCTCCTTGGCGCCGTCGAGCGGGGCGCCAGTGTCCTTGCGGCGGCCGAACATCAGCTCCTGCTCGCTGAGCGAGACGCGGTCCCAGAACTCGACCAGCATCCGGATGATCCGGATCACCTGGTAGCTGCCGCCCGCGGTCCAGGCCGGCTCGCCCTGGCCGTCGCCGACCCAGATCAGCTTGTTCGTCTCGCGCGCGGAGTTGACGTCCGGGTTGGCGATGCCGTCCTTGAAGCCGAGCAGGTTGCGCTGGGCGCCGGTGGGGCGCGGGGCGTTCTGGAAACCGTCGATGCGCCACTTGATCTGCATGGCGCCGCGGGTGTGCTTGGCGATGTCGCGCAGCGCGTGCAGCACGGTGTCCGTGCTCTGGGCGCAGATCTGCAGGGACAGGTCGCCGTGGCACTCGGCCGCGTTCAGGTTGTCGTTCGGGAAGGTCCGCATCGGGGTGAGCCGGGCGGGCCTGGCCTTGGCGAGGCCGTAGCGGTCGTCGAAGAGGGAGGCGCCGACGCCGACGGTGACGGTGAGGCCGTCCGAGGGGACCTCGGGGCCGAGGATGCCGTTGTCGGAGGGCGGCGCGCCGACACCGAGGTCGGTGGGGGTGCCGCCGGAGGTGAGGAAGCGGGCCCGCTCGGTGATGGTCCTCAGCAGGTCGGTCAGGCCCGCCCGGTCGTCGGCTATGACGTCCAGGGAGAGGAACGTGGCGGCGGCCGGTGCGGCGGTGACGATGCCCGCCTGGTGGGTGCCGTGGAAGGGGACCTTCATGGCGCCGTCGGCGTTCGCGGGCTGCGCCTCGGCGGTGCCGCCGCTCTCGCCGAGGGCGAAGCCGCCGCCGGCCAGGACCGCTCCCGCGGCACCGGCGCCCAGCGCGCTCCGCACGAAGGAGCGGCGGGCGGGGCCGACGGGGCAGGTCGGCGTGTCGGCGGAGGACATCGGTGGGTTCCCTTCGGAGTACGGGTGCGCGGCGGTCATCAGGCGGACTTCCGGATCTCGAGCAGGTCCGGGACCACGGAGAGGTCCTCCAGCAGCTGGCCGGTGGCGCCGTTCAGACGCTGCCGGTCGGTCGCGTCGAGCTTGTCGACGGGCGTCCAGTGATCGCCGTCGTGGGCGGCGTCCAGCAGCTTCTGCACGCGGGCGATGTCCGCGTCGACGGTCGGGAGCAGCTTGGGCGCGCGCGGGGTGAGCAGCGGCTTGAGGACGGTGAGCAGTTCGCGGGTGCCGGCCAGGTTGGCGTCGGCGGTCGCGAGGTTGGTGCCGCTGCCCTCGTCGGTGTCGCCGGTCAGCTCGAACTGGAGGGTGTTCTCCAGGATCTCGTGTGCGCGCAGCGGCAGGTCGCCGGGGTCGAAGTCCTGGCTGGGGAAGGCCTTGCGCAGCCCGTCGGCGTCCGTGGTGAGCTGCTGGGCGGGGCCGGTCAGGTCCTTGGCCGACTGGCCGTGCCACAGGCCGTACTCGATGCGGTGGAAGCCGCTGAAGTCCTTGTCCTGGTCGCCGTCCGGCAGTCCGTCGGCCCGGCCGTTGATCTTCTTGTCGAAGTCCTCGAAGGTTCCGTAGGCGGCGCCGAGCGAGGAGTAGGTGCGGTGCGCGGTGAGCCAGTCGGTGCGGGCCCTGTCCAGGTGGTTGCCCGAGATGTCGTCGGCGAGGGTGCGGGTCTGGGCGACGAGGGTGGCCAGGCCCTGGCCGACGTACGTCTTGTACGCCTTCAGGGGTGCGGCGAGGTCCTGCTCGGAGACGGGCACGACCGGCTTGACCGCGCCGCCGCCGCTGACGCTGACCGACTTGGAGGTGACGGCCTTGCCGCCGGTGGGGACGCAGCGCCAGGCGTAGGTGCCGCCGGCGACGGTGGCGACGAGGTCGCGGGTGGTGCCGGGGGCCAGGCCCTCGATCTCGCCGTAGACCGCGTTGGTCGAGGGGTCGACCAGGTACACCTCGGAGGTCTTGCCGCCGGTGTTGCGCATCTGGAAGGTCTGCCGGCCCGGCTTGGGCGCGGTGAAGCCCTTGCCGCACTCGGTCTCGGAGACGGCGACGGTCTGGTCCCCGGCGGGCTTGGGCCGGGCGAGGGCGACGACGAGGCCGGCGATGACGGCGGGTACGGCGACCACGGCGGCCGGCAGCACCCAGACCGGGCGGCGCCGCGCGGGCCGGTCCGCCTTCGGCTCCCGCGCGGGGCGTTCCCTGGCCGGCTTCGGGGTGGCGGTGCGTACGCCGCGCACGAACAGGGTCATGACGACGGCGAGGTAGGCGACGTAGGCCACCACCTGGAGCCAGGTCATGGTCGGGGTGAGGTTGAGGACGCCCTGGAGGAGCGTGCTGTACCAGGAGCCGGCGTCGACGCTGTTCGCGAGGTCGAAGGCGTAGGCGGTCTTGCCGGGCAGCACGCCGCCTTCCTGGAGGTCGCGCAGGCCGTAGCCGAGGACGCCGGCCGCGATGACGATCAGGACGGCGCCGGTGGCGGTGAAGAACTTCGTCAGGTTGATCTTCAGCACGCGGCGGTACAGGCCCCAGCACAGGGCCGTCGCGAGGACCAGGCCGACAGCGGCGCCGGTCAGCGGGCCCGCGGACTCGCCGGCCGCCTGGGCGGTGGTCCACAGGAACAGGGCGGTCTCCAGGCCCTCACGGCCCACCGCGAGGAAGGAGGTGAGGATCAGCACGCCCGAGCCCATGGCGAGCGCGCCGGTCACCTTCTCCTTCAGTTCGCCGGACAGGCCGCGGGCCGAGCGGCGCATCCAGAACACCATGGCGGTGACGAACGCGACGGCGATCACGCTGAGGGTGCCGCCGAACGCCTCCTGGGCGGTCTGCGGCATGGAGGCGGCGGTGAAGGTGAGCACCGCGCCGAAGCTCATGGCCACCGCGACGGCGGCCAGGACACCGGTCCACACCTGGGGCAGGCGCGCGCGTGCGTCGGCCCGGACCAGGGTGGCGATCAGGATGGAGACGATCAGTCCGGCTTCGAGTCCCTCCCTCAATCCGATCAGGAAACTCGGAAACGCGTCGTCCCACATGACCTGCGGCCCTCCCAGACTTACTTAGTGAAGGCATGCCTAACCTTCGCGGACCATCATGACTACGTCCGTGTAGCCAGTCAGTCATGAACGGGCAATGGCCGGGTAAAGGCCGGGAACGATCCGCTCTCCGCGTTCGTCTTCAGTCCGGTCGACCGTCTACAAATATGTAGTCGGATGTAGTCGAGAGGTACTCCCGGAAGAGCCGGATGTATCCCGAAGAGAGCCGAAGGAAAGGCGTACGGCGATGGCCGCTCCCCCACACCTGGCATCGCAGCTCGCGGTCAACGTGCTCGACGCCCACTCCCTGCTCGCCGCCTTCGGTGTGCTCGGCGTCGGTGTGGTGCTCTTCGCCGAGACCGGCCTGCTGATCGGGTTCTTCCTGCCCGGGGACTCGTTGCTGTTCACGGCGGGCCTGCTGTGCACGGGCTCCGCCGACCGCGGGCTGCACCTCTCGCTCGGTCCGCTGCTCGGCGCGGCGGCCGTCGGCGCGCTGGCCGGCGCGCAGTGCGGGTTCCTGATCGGCCGCAAGGCGGGCAGTGCGCTGCTGGCCCGCAGCCGGTCGGCGAAGCTGCGCGAGGGCGCGCACCGCGCCGAGGAACTGCTGGAGCGGTACGGCTACGCGAAGGCGATCGTGCTGGCCCGCTTCATCCCGGTGGTGCGTACGGTGCTGAACCCGATGGCGGGCGCGCTCGGCGTACCGGCCCGGACCTTCACCCTCTGGCAGATGGCGGGCGGACTCGTGTGGAGCCTCGGCCTCACGCTCGCCGGATACGCGCTGGGCTCCTCGATCCCGAGCATCGACACGTACCTGCTGCCGGTGATCGCGCTGATCGTCGTCGTGTCCCTGCTCCCGCTCGCCGCCGAGCTGCTGCGCGCCCGCAAGGCCGCCGGCAAGGCCCGCGGATGAACCTCGCTCCGACGGGCTCGTCCGCCGACCGACGACTGCGCGGGAACGTGTCGGCGTCCGGGGCGGCTGCGTTCGTACCGGTGGGGGTGTGCGTACCGGTGGCGGTGCCAGTGGCGTTCGACTGCGCCGCCGCGGTCGCCCTCCGCTCGCCCGCCCTGGGGACCCGGCCTCGCCCGCTGCCGGTGCGGGGCACGGCATGACGTCCCGATGCCGGGTGATGTCCGCGGGTGTCGTGGCCCTGAT
This sequence comes from Streptomyces sp. MMG1121, assembly GCF_001280015.1. GTDB lineage: Bacteria > Actinomycetota > Actinomycetes > Streptomycetales > Streptomycetaceae > Streptomyces. Next base: position 25,482 of record NZ_LGDV01000262.1, on the reverse strand, counting down.
CGCCTGGTCCGCGTTCGGGGTGCTGGCCGCGGTGGTGGCCGGCGGCCACGGGGGCCCGCTGTCCGTGGACCAGGGCCTGCTGTCCTGGTCCGTCGGACACCGCCCGCCGGTGGCGGTGGCGGTCGCCCGCGCGCTGACCTCGACGGGCACGGGTGCCCTCCCGTACGTCGTGGCGGTCGTGGCCGGGCTGGTCGCGGGCCGCACCGCACGGCAGCGACTGGCGGCCGCGCTGCTCGCCGTGGTCTGCCTCGGCGCGGGCCAGGCCGTGCGGTACGGCCTGATGGACCTGGTCGGCCGGGCCCGGCCGCCCCGGTACGACTGGCAGGCGTATGCCTCCGGCTGGTCGTTCCCCTCCGGCCACACCACCACGTCCGCGCTGACCGCCGGCCTGCTGATCCTGGCCCTCGGCCTGCGCGCCCCGCGAGGCCGGACCGCGCTGTGTGCGCTGATCGCCCTGTGGGGCGCGGGCGTGGGACTGACCCGTGTCTTTCTCGGCGTGCACTGGTTCACCGATGTGGTCGGCGGCTGGCTGTTCGCCGTCGGCTGGCTCGCCCTGTTCGTGTGCGCGGTGGCCCGGTGGCCGCCCGCGCGCCGCTTCGTCCCGCGTGCCCCGGAGCCGGGCACGTCCCACCCCAGCGATTCGGCCGACGGGCCGGTGGAGAGTCATGCGCCCCAGGATCCTCATCGTCGAGGACGATCACGCCCTGCGTGACGTGCTGCGCCGTGGTCTGCACGACGAGGACTTCGACACGGTCCCGGCCCCCGACGGCGCGACCGCCCTGCGGCTGGCGACGGCGGACGTGTCGGCCGCCGTGCTGGACGTCGGACTGCCCGACGCCGACGGCCGCGACGTCTGCCAGGCGATGCGCGCGGGCGGCTTCCTCGCGCCGGTGGTCTTCCTGACCGCGCGGCACGGGCTGACCGACCGGCTGTCGGGCTTCTCGGCGGGCGGCGACGACTACCTGCCCAAGCCCTTCCACCTCGCCGAACTGGCCGCCCGGCTGCGGGCCGCCCTGCGCCGGGCCGCGCCTGCGGCCGCCCCCACCGCTCCGGGCGGCCTGGTGCTGGACCCCGTCCGGCACAGCGTCAGCGTGCACGGCCGGCGCGTCGACCTCACCCCGACGGAGTTCCGGCTGCTGGCGGCGCTCTCGGCCGCGGGCGGGGAGCTGGTGCGCCGTCGCGAGCTGCTGCGCGCCGGGTGGCCGGAAGGGGCGCAGGTCAGCGACAACACGCTGGACCAGTACCTGACCCGGCTGCGCCGCAAGCTGCGCGCGGCCGGCAGCGAGCTGACCATCGCCACCGCGCGCGGGATCGGCCACCGTCTGACATGAGCCTCCCCGCACGTTCCCCGGCGTTCTTCGCCCGGCTCGCGCCGCGCACCCTGCGCGGGCGGCTCTCGCTGGTCGCGCTGACCACGGCCGCGCTGCTGATGGTGATCCTCACCGTGGCGTTCAACACCGTGGTCCGCCATCGCCTGCAGCACGAGGCGGACGACGAACTGCGCACCCGCGCTGCGGCCGTGGCCACGACCGTCGACACCCGGCACGGCCGGGTACGGGTGCTGGAGACCTCGGGCGATCGGCTCCTGGACACCAACGCGTGGATCTACGCCGACGGCCGGCTGCTGGAGCAACCTCCGTCCGGGGCCGGCGGACTCACCCGTGCCGCCGGCGCGCTGGCCGCCCGGGGCCGACGCGAGTGCCGCACGGTGCGGGGTGCCGACACGGTGCGGCTGTGCGCGGAACCGGTGCCCGACGCCGCGGCGCGGGCCACCGTGGTCACGGCGCTGGACCTCGCGCCGTACCGCAGTTCGGCGCGGACGCTGCTGCTCGGTTCGTTCGCGCTGGACGCGGTGATGCTGGCCGTCACCTACGCCCTGACCCGGCTGGCGGTGGGGCGGGCCCTGCGGCCGGTGCGCACCATGACGGACCAGGCCACGCAGTGGAGCGCGGTGGGGTCCGAGGAGCGTTTCGCGGGCCGGGGCAGGCCGGCCGAACTGGCCGCCCTGGGCGCCTCGTTGGACTCCCTGCTGGACCGCATCCGGGCGGTGCTGCGGCACGAGCGGCAGCTGACCGGTGAACTGTCCCACGAGCTGCGCACCCCGCTCAGCCGGATCGTCGCCGAGCTGGACTGGTGGCGCGCCCGCCCGCGCAGCGACGCCGAGACCCAGGCCTCGCACGAGGTCGTCGCCGAGGCCGCGCAGTCGATGCGCGCCATCTGCGACACCCTGCTGGACGAGGCCCGCGAGGGCGTGCCGACGGCTCCCGGCACCGCCGACGTACCGACGGTGCTGCACCGACTCGCCGCGCACGCCGACGCCCCCGGCGTGGTGCGGGTCGACGTACCGGGCGGCCCGGGACCGCTGACGGCCGGGGTCCAGCCGCCGCTGCTCGAACGGATCGTCAGTCCGCTGCTGGCCAACGCGGTGCGCCACGCCCGTACGACGGTCACGCTCGCCGCGAGCCGCGAGGGCGGCGGCATCCGCATCGAGGTCACGGACGACGGCCCGGGCGTGCCCGGCGCCTTCACCCAGCTGCTCTTCCAGCCCGGCAAGCGGGCCGACCCCGGCGACGGGCACGTCGGAGCGGGCCTCGGGCTGCCACTGGCCCGGCGTCTGGCCAGGTCGGCGGGGGGTGAGGTGTCCCACGACCCCGGGCACGGGCCCGGGGCGCGGTTCGTGGTCACCGTGCCCGCGGGATGACCGCGCTCGGACCTCGCTCCCGGTGCGGACGCCAGGGTGCGAGCGCCCGCGGGGCCGCTGGCGGCCGCGGTCCCCGTCAGCGGGAGATCCGCTCCCAGCCCTCGTCGGGCTTGCCGTTGCGCCGGTACTGGATCAGCTGGGTGCCCTCCGTCGCGGTGGCACCGAGCGCGAGGCACTTGCCCGACCCCGAGCGGTCCCCCGACACCTCGTTGAGGCCCCACAGCCGGCGGGCCGAGTGGTCGTGGGACAGGTTGCACGAGTAGCCGTCGGCCTGGTCGTCGTCGCCCATGAACCCCTCCGGGCATTCGGCGGCCAGGCAGCAGCAGGTTGACAGGCCGGTCCTCACCCTCACCCGGGTTCACGGGCTGTCGTCATTCGAGCATGTCAGCGCGTCGCCCCCTGATCAGCGGACGAATTCCGCCGTCCTGTCGGCGAGCGGCCCCCTGCGGATCCCGTGGGCGGGATCCAGGCGGTCTGTCGGGTCGGGGCCCGCGGGTCCCTGCCGTGGAGAAGTACCGCCGCCGCCTCGCACGAAGCCGCTGCGGGCCGGGTACCGCCACGGGCCCGGTCCGGGAAGGAGAACCGGTCGTATGACACCTCCGCCCCGGGCTTCGTACGGCGCCCCGTCCGCACAGGAAACCGTCGCCGGTTCCCTCCTCGACGAGGCCCGCCGACTGGCCCCCGACGCGGTCGCCCTGCGCCGCGCCCTGCACGCCTGTCCGGAGCTGGGCCTCGACCTCCCGGACACACAACGCCTCGTGCTGGACGCCCTTGACGGCCTCGGCCTGGAGATCCGCACCGGCCGCACACTGTCCTCGGGCACCGCGCTCCTCACCGCGGCGGCCGACGGCCCGACGATCCTGCTGCGCGCCGACATGGACGCCCTGCCGGTCACCGAGGACCGGGCCTGGCACCGCATGAGGCCCCGTCACTGCACTCGCCCCGCATGACCATCGACGAGGACGTGATCGCCTCGGGCATCGCCTGTCACGCCTCCGTAGCCCTGGCCCACCTCGCGGGCAGCGCACCGGAGACCGGGCCGTGACGGCCCCGGCACACGAGCCGCCCGGCCCGGCGAGCTGAAGCGGACCGACGGACCTGCGGCTGGGGGCGAGCCGCCGGCCGGCCCCCCTCCCGTGTCATGGCCGCGACGGTGCCGAGCGGAACCCGAACGCATCCCGAGCGCCCGGTCCGCCAGGGTCAGGGCGCGGCGTGCAGCCCGTCCGGGCGGTCGCCGCGCCGCAGGATCATCTCCCGGCTCAGTTCCTCGGTCTCCGTCTGCGCCAGCCGCTCGAAGCCGTCTTCGGTGATCACCGACACGACGGGGAAGATACGGCGGTTCAGGTCGGGACCGCCGGTGGCCGAGTCGTCGTCCGCCGCGTCGTACAGCGCCTGGAGCGCCGCGAGGACGGCTTCGCGGCGGGTCAGGCCGGGCCGGTACAGCTTCTTCAGGGCACCCCGGGCGTACGGGGAGCCGGAGCCCTCGGCGTAGAAGTCGTCCTTCTCGTACAGGCCGCCGGCCGGGTCGAAGCCGAAGATGCGGCCGCGGCGGCCCACGGGCGCGGTGAGGTCGTACCCGGCGAGCAGCGGGACGACGGCGAGGCCCTGCATGGCCTGGGCGAGGTTCTGCCGGATCATGGCCGCGAGCCGGGTCGCCTTGCCCGCGAGGGTCATCGGCGTGCCCTCGATCTTCTCGAAGTGGGTGAGCTCGACCTGGTACAGGCGCACCATGTCGACGGCGAGTCCGACGGTGCCGGCGAAGGCGACGGCCGTGTGGTCGTCGGCCGGATGCACCTTCTCCAGGTCGCGCTGGGCGATGAGATTGCCCATGGTGGCCCGGCGGTCGCCGGCGATCAGCACGCCGTCGCCGTAGGTCAGGGCGAGCACCGTGGTGCCGTGCGGGAACGTGTCGGGTGGCGTCCGTACTCCGGCGGGCAGTGTGGGCTCGGTGGGCAGCAGTCCCGGGCGGTGTGCGGCCAGGAACTCGGTGAAGGACGATGCTCCCGGCGTGAAGAACGCCTCGCTCGGCAGCCCCGCTGTGTCGTGCCCCGGCATGGCTCTCCCCCTCCTGTGCGGCACCAGACACCCGACTCCTACCTGACACGGGCCCGTGGGAAACTCCCCGTCCCTCACAGGGCCTTGCGCCGCACCAGCGCCCCGAGCACCAGCAGCCCCGGGAGCAGGGGCAGCCACACCGTCAGCAGCCGGTAGCCGAGCACGGCGGAGGCGGCGGCCGCGCCGGGGGCGCCGGCGACGGTCAGGGCGAGGGCGAGCGCCGCGTCCAGGGAGCCGAGTCCGCCCGGGGTGGGCAGCAGGGCGGCGGCGCTGCTGGCGGCGAGGTACAGCAGGGCCACCTGGAGCGGGGGCAGGGGCAGTCCGACGGCCCGGGTGACGGCGATGAGCACCACGGAGTGCAGAGCGGCGAAGGCGACGGAGCCGCCCCACAGGGCCGCCGCGCGCGCGGGGCGGGCGTGCAGCGCGCGGATGTCGACGAGTACGGCCGCGAGGGCCCGGCGGCAGCGCGGCCACAGCGGGGTCGCGAGCAGGCCCGCCAGGAGGGCGACGGCGCCCAGGACGCATGCGAGGGCGGTCGCGGAGAGGTGGGGCGGGCGCAGCAGGCCCGGGCAGAAGGGGACGAGCAGGGCGATCAGCGCCAGACGGACGACGGCGCCGGCGGTGGCTTTGACGGCGAGGGCGCTGGCGCTGCGGGTCGCGGGCAGCCCGCAGCGCATCAGGAACCGCAGGTTGACCGCGCCCGCGCCGAGTCCGGCGGGCAGCAGGTGGTTGGCGGCGCAGGCGGCGAACTGGGCGGCGACCAGCCGGGGGCCGGGCAGCCGTCGCAGGACCGCGCCCTGCTGGGCCAGCGCCGAGGCCCCCCAGGTGCCGAGGGCCGCGGTCGCGCCGACCATGAGCCAGCCCGGATCGGCGCCGGCCAGCCGCCCGGCCCCGCTCTCCAGCGCGGGCCAGTGCCGGCGGGCCAGGTAGAGCGCGCCGAGCAGGACGGCGAGCAGGACGCCTGCGTGCCAGTAGAGGTGGCGCCGGACGGGGGACGGGGCGAGTTCCGTGCCCGTGGACGTCATCGGCCACTCCCGGGGACGGCGGTGGCGCGGGGCGGGCGGTCGGGGGCGGACAGCCGACGGGAACGCTCTCGACGGGATCTGGTGGGTGTGACGTACGCGCTGCCGGCCATGATCACCCCTCTTGTCCCCGCGGCGTGCGGGAACACTGTCACCCTACATGGTGTAGGGCCAAGGTGCGGGAGTCGGGAAAGGCACCGCCACAGCATGGTGAGAGCATCGTCACCACCTCAGGGAAAACACTGCCAAACTACCCCGTATCGCTGGCTTTTGTCGGGCGAACGGGGCCATCCGGCCCTCGCACTACGCGCTGTAAGGTTGGGGCATGGCTGGCACAGGGTCCCGCGGCAGGGCGGAACGACGCAGCGCCGGGGAGCTGGAGAGCGAGGTGCTGGCCGCTCTGTGGGCCACCGAGCGGCCGCTGACCCCGGCGGAGATCCAGGCCGAGGTCGACGGGGCACTCGCCTACAACACGGTGCACACGATCCTCAAGCGCCTGTACGACAAGGGGCTGGTGCTGCGGGACGCGGACGGGCGGCGCGGCGCGTACCGCCCGGCGAAGAACGCGGCCGAGCTGACCGCCGCGGCGATGCACGAGGCCCTGGACCGGGGCCCGGACCCGATCGCCGCGCTCCAGCAGTTCGTCACCGGGCTGAGCCCCGAGGAGGAGCGGGCGCTGCGCGAGCTGCTCGCCGGAGGCGGCGCATGAGGTTCGACGTGTACGGCCCGCTGGTGCTGTCGCTGCTGCCGGCCGTGGTCGGCCCGGTGATCGCCCGCCGGGTCGCTCCGGCGCTCGCCGCGCGTGTGCTGGCGTCGGCGGCGGTGGTGACGGCCACGGCCACCACCTGGTCGCTGGTCCTGCTCGCCACCGCGCTGCTCGCAGACGCACCGCCGGTGATCCGCGAGGCCCGTGAACAGGGCCGTCCGTTCATGGATCCCGTGCCGGAGGTGATCGGGCTCGGCGCGGTCGCGGCGCTGCTGGTCGTCGCCGTACGGGTACACCGGGCCGTGCGGGCCGAGCGGTCCACACGGCGGGCGCTGCGGCGGCTGTGCGCGGGGCAGCCGGCCGGCACCGAGCTGATCGTCGCCGCCTCCGAGGTGCCGCAGGCCTTCGCGATTCCGGGCCGGCCGGGCCGGATCCTGGTGACCTCGGCGATGCTGAGCGCGCTGGCGCCCGCCGAGCGGCGGGTGCTGCTCGCGCACGAGCGCGCCCATCTCGCGCACCGGCACGGGGCGCTGGTGACGGCGGTGACGCTGGCCGCGGCGGCCAATCCGCTGCTCCAGCCGGTGCGTACGGCGGTGGCCTTCCTCGTGGAGCGCTGGGCGGACGAGCAGGCCGCGGCCACGGTCGGGGACCGCCGGGCCACCGCCCGTGCGCTGGCCCGGGCCGCGCTCACGGCGGGCCGCGCCCGCTCCGCCTGCGCCCTGGGCTTCACCGACCGGGCCGTCACCCGCCGCATCGCGGCGCTCCACACGAGCCCCCCGGCGCACCTGTGGCCCGCCGCGGCGGCCGTCCTCGCCCTGGGCGCCCTGCCCGCCCTGCTCGCCGCCGACGCGACGGGCGACCTGATGGGACTCCTGTCCGGCGTACTGAACTGACGCCTCCCGGTCCGGGCGGTGCCGACGCACCCACGCGCGCGTACGTCGGCGTCCTCACCCGACGGCGAGAGCCACGACCCGCTCTCAGCCGGCGGTCGGGACGCGGTGCGGTGGTTGTTCGGGGGACGTGCGGCGCACGGGGGGCGGTACGGCGCGGACGGCCGGGTCGGCGGTGGTCACCGTCAGGGGTTCGCCGTGGTGGCTGAGGGTGAGCGGCGGACCGGCCAGGAGCGCGTACGTCGCCTTGTCCGCGCCGATGTCCACGCGCAGCTTGCGGCCGCGGAACTGGACGTTGAAGGCGAGCCGGCTCAGCCGCTCGGGCAGCCGGGGCGCGAAGCGCAGCTTCTCGCCGTCGCGGCGCAGCCCGCCGAAGCCCGCCACCAGCGCCATCCAGGTGCCGGCCAGCGAGGCGATGTGCAGCCCGTCGCGGGTGTTGTGCTCCAGGTCCTGCAGATCCATCAGGGCCGCCTCGGCCGTGTAGGCGTAGGCGAGGTCCAGATGGCCGGTCTGGGCCGCCATGACGGCCTGGCAGCAGGCGGACAGCGAGGAGTCCCGGACGGTCAGCGGCTCGTAGTAGGCGAAGTTCCGGGCGATCTGCTCCGCGTCCCCCTCGCGGTCGAAGAAGTCGCCGCACGTGTACATGGCCAGCACCAGGTCGGCCTGTTTGACGACCTGCTTGCGGTAGAGGTCGAAATAGGGGAAGTGCAGCAGCAGCGGGTACTGGTCGGCGCGGGTGCCGGCGAAGTCCCAGCGCTGGTAGCGGGTGAACCCGGCGTGCTGTTCGTGGACGCCGAGTTCGTCGTTGTAGGGGACGTACATCGCCTCGCCGGCGTCCCGCCAGGCCGCGCTCTCCTCCGCGTCCACGCCGAGCCGGGCCGCCTCGTCCGGATGGCGTTCGACGGCGTCGGCCGCCGCGAAGAGGTTCTGCCGGGCCATCAGGTTGGTGTAGGTGTTGTCGTCGGCGACCGCGCTGTACTCGTCGGGGCCGGTGACGCCGTCGATGTGGAAGACGCCGCGGGTGTCGTGGTGGCCCAGCGAGCGCCACAGCCGGGCCGTCTCCACCAGCAGCTCCACGCCCACCTCGCGCTCGAAGGCGCTGTCGCCGGTGGCCTCGACGTACCGGACGACGGCGTCGGCGACACCGGCGTTCACGTGGAAGGCCGCGGTGCCGGCCGGCCAGTACGCGGAGCCCTCGGGTCCGGCGATGGTCCGCCAGGGGAACGCGGCGCCGCCGAGCCCGAGTTGGGCCGCCCGTTCACGGGCTTCGTCCAGGGTGCTGTACCGCCAGCGCAGCGCCTCGGCGACGGCCGCGGGCGCGGTGTGGGTGAGCACGGGCAGCACGAACATCTCGGTGTCCCAGAAGGCGTGCCCGTCGTACCCGGAGCCGGTCAGGCCCTTGGCCGGGATCGCCCGCTGCTCGGCGCGGGTGCCGGCCTGCAGGACGTGGAACAGGGCGAAGCGGACCGCCTGCTGGATCTCCTCGTCGCCCTCCACCTCGACGTCCGCGCGGGCCCAGAATTCGTCCAGACAGGCCCGCTGGTCCGCCAGCAGGCCCTGCCAGCCGTCGTGTGCGGCGGCGGCGAGCGCGGCGTCGACCTGGTCGGCCATCGCGGGCAGCGAGCGGGTGCCGGACCAGCCGTGCGCGACCAGCTTCTCCACCCGCAGTGTCTGCCCGGGCTCCAGCACGGAGGTGACCGTCAGCCGGGCCACGTCGGTGCCGCTCTCGCTGCGGGTCGTGGTGCGCTCGGGGCCGCTGACGACGTGGTCGGCGGCCACGGCGACCCTGAGGCCGCTGCGCCGGGTGCGGTGCACCAGCCGGAGCCGGCTGCCGGCGGCCAGGTGGTCCTCCTGCTCCAGCGGTGACTGGAGCGCCATCGCCGCGCGCGGGTCGCCGTCGGACTCCGGCAGGGTCTCGTTGGCGACCAGCTCGGACTGTATGACCACCCGGCTGCGACTGTCGACGGCCTCCACCTCGTAGGCGACCGCGGCCACCGCGCGCTGGGTCAGCGACACCAGCCGGGTGGAGCGGACCCGGATGGTGGAGCCCGCCGGCGAGGTCCACTCGCAGGTCCGTTCCAGCACCCCGCGGCGCAGGTCCAGGACCCGCTCATGGGCGGCGAGCCGGCCGTAGCGCAGGTCGAACGGCTCGTCGTCCACCAGCAGTCGGAGGATCTTGCCGTTGGTGACGTTGATGACCGTCTGCCCGGACTCCGGGTAGCCGTACCCCGCCTCGGCGTACGGCAGCGGGTGCACCTCGTGGACGCCGTTGAGGTAGCTGCCCGGCAGGCCGTGCGGTTCGCCCTCGTCGAGGTTGCCGCGCCAGCCGACATGGCCGTTGGACAGCGCGAACACCGACTCGCTCTGGGCGAGGACGGCGAGGTCCAGGGCGGTCTCGCGGACGGCCCACGGTTCCACGGCGTACGACCGGTTGGTGATCACTTCCTGCCTCCCAGCTCGGCCAGGTCCTTCACGACAATGGTCGCGCCGTGCGCGTACAGCGCGTCGCTCTGGCCGACGCGGTCGACGCCGACGACGTATCCGAAGCCGCCCGCGCGGCCCGCGTCCATGCCGGCCAGCGCGTCCTCGAAGACGGCCGCGCGGGACGGCTCGACACCGAGGTCGTGGGCGGCGGCGAGGAAGGTGTCGGGGTGCGGCTTGCCCGGCAGATGCCGCTCGGCGGCGACCACCCCGTCGATCCGCACGTCGAAGAAGTGCTCGGCGCCGACCGCGCGCAGCACGTCACGGCAGTTGGCGCTGGAGGAGACGATCGCCGTGCGCAGCCCCTCGGCGCGCACCGCCTCCAGGTAGCGCAGGGTGCCCTCGTAGGCCTCCACGCCGCCGGTGCGGATCTTCTCCAGGAGCAGGGCGTTCTTGCGGTTGCCGACGCCCTGGACCGTGCGGGCGTCCGGCGGGTCCCCGGGGCTGCCCTCCGGCAGCCGGATGCCGCGCGAGTCGAGGAAGGCGCGGACGCCGTCGGCGCGGGGGCGTCCGTCGACGTACTCGTCGTACTCGGCGACCGCGTCGAACGGCCGCCCCCGCTCGCCTTCGTAGTCGCGCAGGAACGCGTCGAACGTCTCTTTCCAGGCGGCCGCGTGCACGAGGGCCGTCTTGGTCACGACACCGTCGAGATCGAACAGACAGGCCTGGATTCCGTCGGGCAGACCGAGCTGATTCATACCAGCACTCTTCCCCACGAGCGGCACTCGCGTGAGTGGCGCACGCCACACCGGGGGCTTATTTCTCGGCAGCGCTCGTGGTGGGGGCTCCCGGATCCACCCGAACTCATCGGTGCCACACTGTCCGGTGTGCCGCTGACCTTCGACGACCTCCTCACCCGTGCCCGTGCCCTCGCCGGGGACGGCCGGCGTGCCGTGCTCGGTGTCGCGGGCAGTCCCGGCGCGGGCAAGACGACGCTCGCCGGGCATCTGGTGCGGGCCCTGAACGGGGACGGGCCGCCCTGGGCGGCGCACGTGCCCATGGACGGCTTCCACCTGGCCGACGCCGAGCTCGACCGGCTGGGCCGCCGGGACCGCAAGGGCGCCCCGGACACCTTCGACGCGGCCGGGTACGCGGCGCTGCTGCGGCGGCTGCGCGAGGACGGCGACGAGGTGGTGTACGCGCCCGGGTTCGAGCGGGTCCTGGAACAGCCCCTGGCGGGCGCAATCCCGGTGCCGCCGGCCGCCCGGCTGGTGGTGACCGAGGGTAACTATCTGCTGCTGGCGGAGAGTTCGTGGGCGCGGGTGCGGTCGTGTCTGGACGAGGTGTGGTTCTGCGAGATCGCCGAGGAGGAGCGGATCCGCCGGCTGGTGGCGCGGCACGAGGAGTTCGGCAAGGCGCACGAGGCGGCCGTGGCCTGGGTGCTGGGTACGGACCAGCGCAACGCCGACCTGGTGGCGGCGACGCGGGAGCGGGCGGACCTGGTGGTGCCGACCGCCGCGCTGCCGGCCGTCGTGCTCCCCGGGGGCTGACGCTCAGCGGCGCAGGGTGAGGACGGTTTCTCCTCGGTCGTCACCGGCCGGCGGGCCGATGACCGCCGTGAACGCCTCGGCGCGCACCAGGAGCCCGTCCGCGCCCTGCTCGAAGACCGGCGTGAACGCTCCCCCCGGCCCGTACCGCACGGCGAACACGTGCAGCCCGTCGGGGGCGCCCGGTGCCGCCCCGGCCTCCAGGGCGGTGGAGGAGACCAGGTGACGCCAGCCCTCGTCGGGGTTGCCGTAGCCGCGCGGGTCTGCGGCGAGCGCGAACGCGGCCTGTTCCTGGGTGAGTTCGGTGCGGGCGTCGAAGTGGTCGGGACCGAAGTGCGCAGGGTGTGTGAGGCGCAGCCCGCCCGCGGACGTGACCTCGCCCTCGGCCGTGCGGCGCACCCGGTCGCCGTCGTCGGCGGCGTACGGCAGCCCGGACAGCAGGTACGGCGTCCCGTCGAGCCGCTCCAAAGCGACCGTCACCCACAGGCTGGTGCCGTCGGTGACGTACAGCGAGCGGATGTGGCGCAGGACGTGGTCGCGGCCGACGACCGGTTTGGTGACCAGCTTGGCGGTGAGCCCGTCGGCGCGGACGTCGCGGACCCGCACCTCGCCCATCGGGCGGCACAGCAGGAAACCGTCGCCGACCGGACCGAACCCGTGCTGTCGGCGTACGGCGGCGGGCAGGTAGTAGGTGCCGGCGGCCTCGATCAGGGAGGGGGTCAGCCGGCTGTCGAAGGCCACGGAGACCGTGCCGGAGCGCAGTTGGTGGCGGGCGGGGCCCGGGGACGGGGTGCGGTGCCAGCGGGTGGGGTCCTGGATCTGCCAGACCAGCATGAAGGCGAAGTGTCCGTCGATGCGGCCGTCGCGCTGGACGGCGTGCCGGCCCCAGCGGGTGTCGCCGCGGTAGCGGCCGAGGTCGGCGCCGATGCGCGCGCCGAAGTACCTGAGGCCGAGGACGGATTCGAAGCCGGAGTGCTGTTCGCTGTAGCGGGGGCCTCCGCAGTCGTAGCCGCCGCTGGTGAGGCGTGCGTCGAGGTAGCGGGCGAGGGTGTCGCCGTCCTCGGCGAACATCTGCGCGCCGCTGACCCGGTGGGCCTGGGCGAGGAAGGACAGGGAGATCGGGCCGTAGTTGTTGTCGTAGGCGCCGCCGTGCTCGGGTGGCAGCAGGGCGCCCCGGTCGCGGACCCGGTGGGCGCGGATCTCCTCGGTGTACAGGGCGAGAGCGTGGGCGCGGACCGCTTCGGCGTGCGGCGCGGGCAGATGGCGGGCGAGCATGAGGCCGCCGACCACACAGCCGATGGCCTGGTTGCCGGCCTCCTGCGGGTTGAAGAAGGTCGCCTCGGTCAGCCATCGCCAGTAGCCGTGCGCCAACTGGCGTACTCCGGCGCGCTGTTCGTCGTCCAGGAGGCCGTCGGCCAGATCGAGGACGTTGACCGCCTGGAGCAGTGCCCAGACCGTGCTGGGCCAGTCGCCGATGGGGTGGGCACCCGCTTCGAGCACGTAACGGGCGTATGGCAGGCCAGAGTTGGTGAGGCGCAGGTTCGGGTAGCCGGGGTTGTCCTCGGTGTAGGTGCGCTCGCGCAGGTGGAAGGCGAGGCCGCGGCGCACGGCCTCGGGCAGTCGGGGGTCCTTGCCGCGCTGCCAGGCGAGGGCGAGCAGGGAGGTGATGCCGAGCGAGGTGTCGCCGATGTCGTCGTGGGCGTCGGGGTGTTCGAGGCTGCCCTCGGGGGTGAGGCGGGCGAGGGCTTGTCCGGTCACGTCGGCGAGCACCGCGTCGTACGCCTGCGGGGTGTCCGGCAGGTCGTGCAGCGGGCCGCGCTGGTGGGGCAGGTGCACGCGGGGTCAGCCCTTCATTCCGGTGGTCGCCAGGCCTTCCACCAGTCTCTTCTGGAAGACGAGGAAGCAGATGAGCGTGGGGGCGAGGGCGAGTGTCGACATGGCGAACATCGCGCCGTAGGAGGAGCCGCTGGTCTTGTCGAGGAACAGGGTGAGGCCGAGCGGGACGGTGAAGCGGGCGTTCTGCTGGAGGTAGACGAGCTGGCTGAGGAAGTCGTCGTAGGTCCAGATGAAGGTGAAGATGGTGGTGGTGACCAGGGCGGGCTTCATCAGCGGCAGGATGATCTTGAGGTAGATCTGGAGGGGGTTGGCGCCGTCCATCATCGCGGCCTGGTCCAGCTCGCGCGGGATGGAGCGGATGAACTGCACCATCAGGAAGACGAAGAAGGCGTCCGTGGCGAGGAACTTGGGGACGATCAGCGGCAGGAAGGTGTTGATCCAGGTGAGGTTGTAGAAGATCGTGTACTGCGGGATCAGCGTGGCCTGCAGGGGCAGCATGAGCGTGCCGAGCATCAGGCCGAACCAGATCTTCTTGCCCCGGAACTCGAAGCGCGCGAAGGCGTAGGCGGCCAGCGAGCACGAGATGACGTTTCCGATCACCGCGCCGATCGTGACGATCAGGGAGTTGGTGATGTAGAGCGAGAAGGAGTTGCCGGAGCCGCCCCAGCCCTCGGAGTAGTTCTGCGGGTGCAGTGTGTCCGGGATCGGCCCGGGGTGGGTGAAGATCTCGGTGTCGGGCTTGAGCGAGCTGCTGAGCATCCACAGCAGCGGGTAGAGCATGACGAGCGCCGCGCCGATGAGGAGAGTGTGCAGGAGGACGCGGCGGGGGCCGGTGAGCGTGCGCAGCGAACGAAGCTTGTGGAGCGCCGAGGCGCTCGGGGAGAACGCGGACATGGTCGGAGGAACTCCTCGCGCAGGCGGTGTCGGGCGATGTCAGTCGTCGTAGTGGACCCAGTAACGGCTGGCGATGAAGTTGACCGCCGTGAAGCCCGCGATGACCAGGAACAGCACCCAGGCCAGCGCCGAGGCGTAACCCATCTGCAGGTCGGTGAAGCCCTTCTTGTACAGGTACATCGAGTACAACATGGTCGAGTTGAGCGGTCCGCCGGTGCCGTTGCTCACGACGTAGGCGGGGGTGAACGTCTTGAACCCGTCGATGATCTGCAGGACCAGGTTGAAGAAGACGATCGGAGTGAGCAGCGGGAGGGTGATCCGGAAGAACCGGGTGAGCGTTCCGGCGCCGTCGATCGCGGCGGCCTCGTACACGTCCTTCGGCAGCTGCTTGAGTCCGGCCAGGAAGATGACCATCGGGGTGCCGAACTGCCACACGGCGAGCAGGATGAGCGTGTAGATCGAGGTGTCCGGACTCGATATCCAGTCCTGGCCCTTGATGCCGAACCAGCCGAGGAAGTCGTTGAACAGGCCGTCCCCGCCGAACACCTGCCGCCAGACGATCGCGACGGCCACCGCGCCGCCGAGCAGCGACGGCAGATAGAAGGCGGCCCGGTAGACGCCGATGCCCTTCAGCGGCCGGTTGAGCAGGATGGCCACGCCGAGCGCGAGGGCCAGCTTCAGGGGGACGGAGACGAGGACGTAGAGCAGGGTGGCGTGCACCGAGTCCCTGAAGACCGGGTCGTCGGAGAACATGTGCGTGTAGTTCTGCGCGCCGATCCACTTCGCCGGCGTCAGCAGGTCGAAGTCCGTGAAGGACAGGTACAGCGAGTCCAGCATCGGGTAGACCGTCAGCCCTAGCAGGCCGACGAACCAGGGGGCCAGGAAGACGTACGGCCACCAGCCGCCGCCGCGCCGTCTGGCGAGGCGGCGCCGCATGCGGTCACGTTCCCGCTGGTCGGACGGGGTCGCCGGAGCCGTCGGCTCCTTCATGACCGCGTCGGTCTGCGCGGTGGTCATGGTCATCTCCCTGGCCCTCTCCCGGTGTTCGTGTCTGTCCCGCGCCCTAGGCGGACAGGATCCCCGCCGCCTGGTCGAAGAACGTGCCGAGCTGCGACTTGATCGTCGCCTTGCCGAAGGCGATCGCCAGATTGGACTGGAACAGCAGGTCCCAGATCTGGTCGGCGCCCTGCGGCGGCGGCTGCGGAGCGTCCAGGACGTCGTGGGCCCTGCCGACGCGCCGGGAGATGTAGTCGGCCATCGCCATGTTCCGCTTGTCCGTGTCGTTCAGACCCGCCTTGATGAGCGTGCGGGCCTTGTCGGTCGGCGGGATCCCGCGCAGCAGCTGCATGTCCCTGATCGCCGTCGCGTCCTGGGCGAAAAACGACATGATCTTCACGGAGTCGGCGACCTTCGCACTGGTCTTGGTGGCGCTGAGCAGCACACCGCCGTTGACGTAGTTGCCTTCCCGGGCACCTGACCAGTCGCCCTGCGGGGTGGGCAGGAAGTCGAGGGCGGCGTCGGTGAGGGAGCCGCCGGCGCCGTACACACCGGTGTCGAAGGTGAACAGGGCCTTGCCGATGACGACCGCGTTCTTGGTGAGGTCGTTGTGCGCGGCGGAGGTGACGGCCGCGGGCGGGCAGGCGTTCGCCTTGCGCATCTCGGCCCAGTACTCCCACCACTCCTGCAGGACGTCCGAGGTGAAGCCGAGCTTCTTGCCGTCCGCGGAGAACAGCTGGTGGCCCTTCTCGCGGGCGAAGATCTCGAAGGCCTGGAGGGTGCCGCCGCCCACGTCGTCGGTGCCGTAGATCCGGCCGCCGCTCTTCTTGTGGACGTCGACGGAGATCTTCTTCAGGTCGGCCCAGGTCCACTCGGGGTCCGGGAAGGCCAGGCCGAGCTTCTCCAGGCCGGTGCGGTTGACGGTCAGCTGGTTGACGCCGATGCCGGACGGGACGCCGTACAGCTTGCCGTCGACCGTGCCGGCCGCCAGCAGCGTCCTGGAGAAGCCGGTCAGGTCGAGGGACTTGCCGGCGTAGGAGTCGAGCGGGGCGAGGATGCCCTTGCGGGCGTACTGGGCGACCAGCGCGGTGTCCATCTGGAGCAGGTCGGGGGCGCTGCCGCCGGCGACCTGGGTGTTGAACTTGTCGAAGTAGCCGTCGTAGCCCGAGTATCGGGTCTCGACCTTGATCTTCGGGTTGTTCTGCTGGAAGGTCGCGAGCGCCTTCTTGTACGCGGCGTGGCGCTCGTCGCTGCCCCACCAGGTCATCGTCAGGTCGCCGCTGTCGCTGCCGGCTCCGGTGCCGCCGGCGCAGGCGGTGAGCGCGGGGCCGAGGGCGCCTGCGACGGCGAGCCCGCTCGCGGTGCGGATGAGGGTTCTGCGCGAGATCTGGTGACCCACCGGGTCCTCCCTTGGGGGTGCGTGACGGGTCCCCGGCCGGTCGCTGCGGCACGGGTGCAGGGGGTGGAAGTACGCCTTCCGGGGGCGGCCTCGCCCGGCCGCGCCGCCTGCCGAGGGGTGGGCTCCCCGGCCGGTCCGGCCGGTGCCGCACGAGCACGCCCTCGTGCGGTCGCCGTACGCCACTCACGTCGCGTACGGCCCGGAGGCCTCCCCGAGCCGGCGTCCCGACCGGCCTAGAAAGCGCTTGTCCGGACATTGGCAGAACGAGCCGGAACCCGTCAATGCCTCCATCGCCCGGGCTCGGTCACGGTTCGGACACCGCGGGCCACCGCGAGCCGGGCCGCGCCGACGACGGTGCCCAGGTCACCGACCGTGCTGCTGACCACCTCGGTGGGCCAGCTCAGCCGCGCGAGTTCGGCCCGCACGCCGGGCAGGAGCTGCGGGTCCGCGCCGGTGCTGCCGCCGAGCACGATCAGCCCCGGGTCCAGTACGGCGGTGACGGCGGCGGCCAGCCGCCCCACGTCGGCGGCGTGCCGGGCGACGACCGCACGGGCCGGGGTCACGCCCTGTCCGGCGAGCGTGAACAGGCGCTCGGTGGTCCGGGGGCACGGCCCGTCCGGCGCCTCCCGCCAGGCCCCGGCGGCGCGGCGCAGCAGGGAGCGCGCGCCCAGGTACTCCTCCAGCGCCTCCAGGCGCGGCTCGCGGCCGTCGTCCCAGGGGTAGGGCAGCCGGGCCAGTTCGCCGGCGGCGCCGTTCGCCCCGCGCAGCACCTGGCCGCCGATGACGATGCCGAGGCCGACGCCCACGCCGACGCGCAGATAGCCGAAGGTGCCCCGGCCCCGGGCGGCGCCCTCGTGCAGCTCGGCGAGCGCGGCGCAGTTGACGTTGTTCTCCAGGTGGACGGGGACGCCCGGCGGCAGCGCGATGGCCATGGCGTCGAAGACCGGGCCCGCCTTGGCGGTCGCGGGACGCATCCCGGCGCCGTGCTTCGCCGGCGTGGTGACGTCGCCGACCGCGACGACGACGGCCCGCAGCGGGGCTGCGGCGGGCAGCGTGCCGAGGGCCTCGCGGACGGCGTCGGCGGCCTTGGTCCGGGGGCCGGTGGCCTCGGCGAGCAGGGTGCCGTCCAGGGCGCAGCCCCGGACCCGGGTGAGGTCCGGGCCGAGGTCGACGGCGAGGACGGCGCCGGCGTCGGGCCCGAGCCGGTAGACGGCGGCGGTGCGGCCGGTGCCGCTGGAGGCGGTGCCGCAGCGGCCGGCGAGCCCGGCACCCTCCAGCTCCGCGACGGCGGCGGACACCGTCGGTTTGGACAGCCCGGCCAGGCTCGCCAGTTGCGGCCGGGTCGCGCTGCCCGCCCGGGCGAGCACGGCGAAGACCGCGCTCGCGCTCTCGGTCAGCGGGGGCGCCACCGCCACGTCGTGTTCCACGGTTCTCCCACAGGTCGCGAGGACTCTTGACGCACTGTACTTCGTTAGTTAATTTCCTAACGAACTCGCGGCACTCGCCTGCCGTGCTCCGCCAGAGGCCCGTCCCGGGGCTTCCCGACCGATTCGACTCCCCTTCACCCCGGCACGGTTCGCCCGCCGTCGCGGCACAGCGCGCAGGAAACGGCGCACACGACGAAAGAGGTCCCGTGCAGGACTCCACGCCCGTCCTGGTCGGCATCGACGTGGGCGGCACCAAGACGCATCTGCGTGCCGTGGCCGGGGACACCCCGGTCGCCGACCACGTCCGCGTGAGCGACGGCTGGCGGCCGCACGAGCCGGTGGCCGCCGCCGACTGGCTGGCCCGGCTGATCGCCGACGCCCTGCCGGCCGGCCACCGCCCGTCGGCGCTGGCGGTCGGCGGCCACGCCTGCGAGACACCGCGCCAGTGCGCGCGGATCCGCGCCGCCCTGCGCCGCCACGTCGACGCGCCCGTCCTGGTCGTGGGCGACGCCGAACTCCTCCTGCCCGCCGCCGGGTTGGAGAAGGGGGTCGGTCTGGTCGCGGGCACCGGCTCGGTGGCCGTGGGCCGGCGCGCCGACGGCACGCCCGTGCAGGTCGGCGGATGGGGCGCGGTCCTCGGCGACGAGGGCGGCGCGGCCGGGCTGGTCCGGGAGGCGGCGCGCGCCTGCTGGGCCGCCCACGACCGCGGCGAGGTGCCCGACGCGCTGGCCGCGGCGCTCCTCGACGCGTTCGGCGTACCCGAAGTGCCCGCGCTGGGCGCGGCGTTGGAGGGCGCCGCCGACCCGTCCGCCGCATGGGGCCGGCACGCCCCGGCCGTCTTCGCCGCCGCCGGGGCGGGCTCGGCACTCGCCCGGGACGTGATAGCCGCCCAGGGCCGTGCCCTCGCCTCGCTGGTCGCTCTCCTCGCCCGGCGCGGGGCGGCGGCCGACGACGTGGTGGTCGCGGGCGGCACGGTCCTCGCCCAGCCGGCGCTGTACGACGCGTTCGCCGCCGCGCTCGCCGAGTCCCTGCCGTCGGCCCGGCCGCGCCCGCTGCGGGTGCCGCCGGTCGAGGGGGCGGTGGCGCTGGCCCGCGCGCTCGGGTGAGCCCTGCCGCACCGAACGTCTCCCGGCCCGCCGGTGCGCCGCCTGTTGGTTTCTGTGTGCCGAGCGCCCCGCGTTCACCTGCCGCACGGGAGGAGATCACCCACACCTCCCCGACGGGTCACACCCCGCCCCTAGATATTCACTCGTTCAACTTCTTCCTCCCTCATCTCCACTCTTCTCCACTCTTCTCCACGGGATCGCACAACTCGGCACATCGCGCCGGGCGTTCGTGGACCACTTCCGAGAGGCACAGGCATGCCGTCACCTGCCGGGCACCCCTCCTCCGTGCTGAACCGTCGCGGGTTCCTCACCACCTCGCTGGCCGCGTCGGCGGGCGTGCTCGCCGCCCCCGCCGTCGCCGTCTGGCTGCCGGCGGCCGACGCCAAGGCCCAGACGGTGCCGGCCGCGTTCGTGGACGACTACCGCACCAACGTCGCCACCAACCTCACGCCCGAGACCAACGCGGTGGTCCGGATCCTCGACGCCTTCGCCCAGGTGTGGAAGACCGGCTCCGCCTGGAACACCGGCACCCCGCTGCGTCCCGAGGTGCTGCGCGCCGACATGCGCTACTGCGCCCGCACCACGGCACGGCGCACCGACGCCCAGGCCGAAGAGGCGTTCGTCTACGACCGCCAGCACCAGAGCTACGCGCTGATCGCCGGCCTCGGCCCGCTGGCCGGCCTGTACAAGTCCGGTGCCAGGGCGGTCACTTCGATCACCGGCGCGCCCGACGGCACGCCCGCGGCCACGGTCAACGACGCCGTCCCGGCCGACGCCCCCGCGGGCTCGGCGCTCGGCGCGGGCGCCCACGACTCCGCGCTCGGCAAGGTCGCCGAGCTGGTCGACACCGTGCGCGGCCCGTACGCCTCCGGCAACCCCGCCAAGTACGCCTACCAGTACCCGCGTCCGTGGCGGCTGAACGAGGACAGCGAGGTCGTCGACACCGGCAGGACCGACGCGTTCGGCTTCCCGGTCTACGACTCCCCCGTGGCCGTCGCCCCGCAGCTGCTGCGCCAGCGCGGCACCTCCGCCACCGACGACGGCGGCTTCCCGAGCGGCCACACCAACGCCTTCCACCTGGCCGCACTGGCCTACGCGTACGCCGTCCCGGAGCGCTTCCAGGAACTGGTCACCCGGGCCCTCGAACTGAGCCACACCCGGATCGTGGCGGGCATGCACCACACCGTCGACGTCCTGGGCGGCCGGATCATGGCCACCGCCCTCGCCGCGGCCACCCTCGCCGATCCGGCGAACGCCGAGCTGAAGGCCGCCGCCCGCGCCCAGGCCCTCGCCTACTTCACCGCACACACCGGCACCACGGCCGACACGCTGTACGCCTACGCGCACACCGGCTCCGACCCGTACGCCGACCGGGACGCCAACGCGCGCGCGGTCCGGCCCCGGCTGACGTACGTCCTCGCCCGGCAGGGCCGCGAGGTGGAGCCGACCGTACCGAAGGGCGCGGAGGTGCTGCTGGAGACCCGGCTGCCGTACCTGAGCGCGGACCAGCGCCGCGAGGTGCTGCGCACCACCGCACTGCCGTCCGGCTATGTGCTGCTCGACGGCTTCGAGCAGTGGGGCCGGCTGAACCTGTTCGCCGCGGCGGACGGTTACGGCGCCTTCGACACGGACGTCACCGTCGCGCTGGACGCGGCCGCGGGCGGCTTCGCGGCGGCCGACGCCTGGCGCAACGACATCGACGGGTCCGGCGGTCTGGTCAAGCGCGGGACCGGCACGCTCACACTGACCGGCCGCAACCGGTACACGGGCGGGACCGTACTGGCCCGGGGCACCCTGGTCGCCGGCTGCGAGGACGCGCTCGGCCACGGGGACGTGCGGGTCGGCGCCGGCACGCTGCGGGTCGCCGAACGGCTGCGGGTGCGCGGTTCCTACGCGCAGGACGCGGGCGCGCTGGAGGTCACCCTGCGCGCGGGCCGTCAGGCACCGCTGACGGTCCGTCAGCTTATGGTGCTGGGCGGCTCGCCGGTGCTGTCGCTACGGCTCGACACCGAGCGCCCGCCCGCCCTGGGCCGAACGCTGCCGGTCCTCGACGTGCCCCGGCTGTGCGGCCGGTTCGACCGGATCGAGGTGAACTCCGACGGGCTGCGGGCCGTACCCGTGTACACGGCAGAAGGTCTGTCGGTACGACTCGTGCAGCGGTGACGCCCGCGGCGGCGGGAGCGGTGCGACAGTGGGGCCCATGATCCGGCCCACGCCCCTTCCCGCCGCCCTGCGGCCGGTGCCACCGCGGGGCGGATGATGGCGCGCGAACAGCACCTGGTCCTCAGCCGGACGGCTCCCGCCGCAGCACCGGCCGGCCGCCGTGCCGGGATGCGCCGGCACCGGCGGTGGCTGGTGCCGCTGCTGGCGGCGCTGCTGCTGGCCCAGATGGCCGCGGCGATGGTGACGACGGCCGTCCAGCAGACACCGACCATCGACGAGCCGGTGTACGTCGCGACGGCCGCCGACTATCTGCACGGGCACCGGATCCGCTACAACCCCGAGCATCCGCCGCTCGGCAAACTGCTGATCGAGGCCGGGGTGGCGGTGGCCGACCCGCACTACGACCCGTCGTACCCCGGCACGCAGGGGGACGTGGGCCGGCATCTGCTGTACGAGTCGGGCAACGACCCCTGGCGGCTGATGCTCTGGGCGCGGCTGCCGGTGATCGTGCTGACGCTGCTGTTCGGACTGGTCGCCTTCGCGTTCGCCCGTGAGCTGACGGGTACGGCGGGCGGCCTGGTGGCGCTCGCGCTGTACTGCTTCAGCCCCGATCTGATCGCACACGGTTCGCTGGCCACGCTGGACATGCCGGCGGCCGGGTTCGTGCTGACCTCCGCCTGGCTGGTGTGGCGGGCCCGGCGCCGGCCCGTGCTGTACGTGCCGCTGGCGGGTGCGGCGCTGGGGGCGGCCGTGGCGACCAAGATGAGCGCGCTGCCCGCACTGCCGGTGCTGATGGCCCTCGCGGCGGTGTCGGTCCTCGCGGCGGGACGGGCACGGGGTCGGGTGAGCGCGCGCCGGCGAAGGACCCTGTCCGCCCTCACGGCCCCGCCCGGGAGCCGGCGGCACGAGGCCCTGTCCCTGCTCGCGGCCGCGGTCGGCGGCCGGCGGCGAAGGCCCCTGTCGGCGCTCGCCGGTGCGGGCGTCGTGGCGCTGGTCGCGATCGCCGTCGTCTGGGCCGCCTATCTGGCGGTCGACCCGCGGCTGCGGTTCTCCCCCGCCGAACCGGTCCCGGCCCTGCACGGGCTGCGCGGCCGGCTGGTCGACCTGCTGCCGCTGCCGCCCGCGTACCGGGCCGGGATGCGGGTGCAGTTCGCGTTCGAGGACTACCCGTGGCAGGGCTATCTCTTCGGGCACGTGTACACCGGCTCGCGCTGGTACTACCTGCCCGCCGCCCTGCTGGTGAAGACGCCGCTCGGCCTGCTGGCCCTCGGCGCGGCGGGCGCCGTGGCGCTCTGCGCGGTACGGCGGCTGCGGCCCGCGGCGCCGTACCTGCTGCTGCCGCCCGGGGTGCTGCTCGCGGCCGCGATGACGGGGGCCCGGGACTTCGGGACCCGGTACGCGCTGTTCGTGCCGGTGTTCCTCGCGGTGACGGCGGCCTGTGTGCCGCGGCCCGGCCGACGCCGGACGGCCGCCGCGACGGTCGTGCTGGTGATGTGGGCGGCGGTGAGTTCGCTGCGGACGTTCCCGTACTACCTGCCGTACGCCAACGAGGCGTTCGGCGGGCCGGCCCACACCCACCGGCTGCTGCACGACTCGAACGTGGACTGGGGACAGGATCTCGGCCGGCTCGCGGACCGGCTGCGGCGGGAGCGTCCGGGCGAGCGGGTGTGGCTGGTCTACAAGGGCAGCGGTGTGCCGTCGTACTACGGCATCCACGCCGCCGATCCGCTCGGGGTTGCGCCGGACCGGGTGCACGGTCTGCTGGTGGTGTCGGACTCGGCCCTCGCCAAGGCGCGCGGACGGCTCGCCGAACTGATCGCGAGCAGCCGTCCGGCCGGTGACGTGGGCCATTCGATCAGCCTCTTGCGGCGTTGAGCCCGACCGCTCAACCCGCTGGTCACGGCCATGTTGAGCTATGTTGAGTGCTTGTGGCAGACAAAGGAGGCGGAGCGGTGCCCTCCCCGCAGCAGGCACGCGCCCAGGCATCAGCGATCACCTCGGGCAAGACCGTGCCGGAGGCGGAGGCCGCCCCGACCTCCCGGCTCAGGGAACTGTTCGACGGCCCCCGTCTGTCGCCGGGTCAGCGACGCATCGCCCAGTACCTGATCGAGCACATCACCGAGGCCGCGTTCCTGCCGATCACCGAGCTGGCCGACCGGGTCGGGGTCAGCCAGCCCTCCGTCACCCGCTTCGCCGCCGCCGTGGGCTTCAGCGGCTATCCCGCGCTGCGTGAAAGACTCCAGTCGATCGCGCTGAGCACGCTCGCGGGCGGGCCCGCCGAGGAGAACCGGGCCAACGAACTGCAGGCGGCCGTCGACGCCGAGATCGCGAACCTGGAGAACCTGCGGCGGGACTTCGCCGACCCCGACCGGATCATCCGGGTCGGCCGCGCGCTGTCCCGCTCCACCCCGCTGACCGTGCTGGGCCTGCGCATCTCGGTGTCGCTGGCCGAGTACTTCGGGTACGCGGCCCGCCGGATCCACCCCGACGTACGGCTGGTCACCCGGGGCGGCAGCGTGGCCTACGACGCGCTGCTGCAGTCCCGCGAGGCCGGCGGCACCTGGGTGCTCGCCTTCGCCATGCCCCGGCACTCCCAGGAGACCCTCAGCGCCCTGCGGGTGGCCCGCGGCGCCGGTCTGAAGGTCGCCCTCGTCACCGACCTGGCGCTCGGGCCGCTGGCCGAGGAGGCCGATGTCACCTTCGCCACCGGCACCGGTTCGCGGATGGTGTTCGACTCCTATGCCGCGCCCGGCGTGCTGGCGGCCGCGCTGCTCCAGGCCATGACCGACGCCGACCCGGAGCGCACCCAGGCCCGGCTGGAGAAGTACGAACAGCTCTCCGACCAGCACCAGTTCTTCATGAAGGACTGACCCGCGCCGGGCACAACTGTGAAGATCCTGCGGTCCCCCGCGCCATGGACGGGGGACGACAGGGATGATCCAACACAAAGCGCGCATGAATGTTTTCATACGTCTTGCAAACCGAACGGCATATATAAATACTTCTCGCACCACCGCCCCGAGAAAGCCGACGGACCAGCATGCGCACGCACCCCTTCCCGCAGTGCCGGTTCGCGATCCCCGGGGCCCCCGGACGGACACCCCCAGCCGCCGTCTCCTACCCATGTCGGCGCCTGGAGTGTTCCGGGGCGCGCCGTCTGCGCGACGCGCCCGTGGCGGCCCCGGCCATCCCCTAGGCCGGGGCCGCCCCGCACTCGTCGGACCACCCTCACGACGCCGCACACCGGAAGCGATGATCATGCCCCTGACCAGCACGCGCATCAGTCCTGACTGGCCCTGTCAGGTCAAGGCCCCGGGCTCGTACGACTGGGAGCGCTCGGCGGCCAAATGGCTGCGGGAACTGATCCCCGCGCGCTACGCCAGCTATCCGGCGCTCATCCGCCACCCCGTACTGCTCGCCCGGCACGCCCAGCTCCAGGTCCAGCAGGAAGTCCGGGTGGCGCGCACGGCCCTGCAGACCGCGCGCGCCGAGCTGCCGGTGCTGGGAGTTCCCGAGTCGGTCATCGAGCACACGATCAAGATGTATGCCGCCGAGGTCCTGCAACTGCAGCACATCGCCCGCAGCGTGCGCGCGGTCAGCGAGGCCCTGACGGCGCGCGGCACGGGTCGCTGAGCCCACCGGGCCCACCCTCGCTCCGGCGCCCGACGCCTCCGGGGGCCGCCGCCCCGGTCCGCCTCCCGCCCCGGTCCGCCGCTCCCGCACCGACCGGACCGGCCGCGTCGGCCGCGACCTGCGCGACGGCCGTGGTGAGGCCCTCTCGCCCGCCGCCCGGGCAGGGGTCGGCCCAGTCTCACCAACCGTCGCCGGGTGTCGTTCGCGATTCGAGCGCGCGGCGTGTGTCGTCGCCGTAGACGCCGGTCTCGTCGCCGCTGATGCCGTACCAGAGCTGGAAGCGGGCCACGGCCGCGGTGAGGGTGGCGTCGTAGGTGCCGTCGGTGGAGCCGCCGCGGTAGACGTCCGGGATGCACAGCAGGCGTTTCTGCAGTTCGGCGACCTCGGGGCCGGTGTCGCCCTGACGGAGGGTGCCGGGGCCGTCGGGGTCGGTGGCGGCGGTGGGTACGGCCGAGGACGTCGAGGGGGTGGGTGTGGTGGCGGGCGGTGCGGTCCTGGCGGGCGGGGCCGGCCGTGCGCTCGCGACGACCTGCTCGCGGTCGGTCAGCAGCAGGGCGCAGCCGAGACCGACGAGCGCTGCCGCCGCCATCACCCCGGCGACGACGGCCCGACGGTGACCGGGCGTACGGGTGGGGGCGCCGGCGGGGGTGCCGGGGGTGCGGCCGGACGCGCCGGGGGCGGGGCGA
>NZ_LGDV01000261.1 GCF_001280015.1 Streptomyces sp. MMG1121 | reverse complement strand
GGAATGGGGGCAATGGCGGGGGAACGGGGGGGGGGGGGGGAGAGGCGGGCGGCGACGTAGGGGGGGGGGTCGTCGCGGGGGCCGGGGGGGGGGGGGACGCGCCGGCCGGTGGGCAGGGGGTCGGTGATGCGGTCGAGGCGGAAGAGGCGCCAGTCGTTCTTGTCGGTGTCGTGGGCGAGGAGGTACCACAGGGGGCCGGAGGCGATGAGGTGACAGGGCTCTGCGCGGCGCCGGCCGGTGGTGTCGTGGCGGGTGGTGTAGTCGAAGGTGATGATCTCGTGGTCGCGGCAGGCGACGGCGAGGGCGGCCAGCAGTGCGGGGTCGGCGCGCGGGCCGCGTGCCTCCCAGGTGATGCCGGCGAGGGAGGTCTGCAGTGCGGTGACCTGGCCGCGCAGACGGCGGGGGAGGACCTGCTCGAGTTTGGCC
Source organism: Streptomyces sp. MMG1121 (assembly GCF_001280015.1). Classification (GTDB taxonomy): domain Bacteria; phylum Actinomycetota; class Actinomycetes; order Streptomycetales; family Streptomycetaceae; genus Streptomyces. Next base: position 10,253 of record NZ_LGDV01000261.1, on the reverse strand, counting down.
AGGGCGCGCAGCGCGTGTTCCTCGATTCCGGACAGTCCGCTGCCTGTGGTGGTGCGCAGGGCGACCGTGATGGCGACGGCTTCGTCGTCGTCGAGGAGGAGGGGCGGCAGGTCGGTGCCGGAGGTGAGGCGGTAGCCGCCGGCGTGTCCGCGGGCGCTGTCGACGGGGTAGCCGATCGCGCGGAGGCGGTCGATGTCGCGGCGGACGGTGCGGACGGTGACCTCGAGGCGTCCGGCGAGGTCGGTGCCGGACCATTCCCGCCGGGTCTGGAGCAGGGACAGCAGCCGCAGCATGCGGGCGGTCATGTCGCTCGTCATGAAATCCATGATGCCCGTGTCAAAGGACAGATCCTGTCCTGAATTGCTCCTACCTTGGACGGTGTCCCCACAGAGCAAACCAGGAGATTCCCCCGCATGAAGATCGCTGTTCTCGGTACCGGTGGCGGTGCCCGCGCCCACATCGTCCGCCTCGCCGGACTCGGTCACGAGGTCCACGTCGGCACCCGCGACCCGCAGGCCACCTTGGCCCGCACGGAACCGGACATGATGGGCACCCCGCCGTTCAAGCAGTTCCTCGCAGACCACCCTGGCATCGAGCTGCACACCTTCGGCGACGCCGCGGCGGCCTCCGACCACCTGGTGATCAACGGCATCGACGGCCACAACGCCGTCGCGGCCCTGACCCCTATCGCCGACCAACTGACCGGCAAGACGCTGATCGACTACGCCGTGCCGTTCGTCTACCAGCACCAGCCGGAGCATCCCTGGCCCACGCCGTGGGGGATCATGCCGAAGCTGGACCCGTGCGACACCGACAGCCTCGCCGAGCAGATCCAGCGCGCCCTGCCCGAAACGAAGGTCGTCAAGTCCTTCGTCACCCAGGAACAGACCACCGTCGTCGACCCCAAATCCATCGCTGGGGGCGACCACACCATGTTCGTCGCAGGCGACCACGTGGATGCCAAGCAGCGGACCACCGACCTGCTGACGTCCTACGGCTGGAGCGACGTCCTCGACCTCGGTCCGCTGGTGTGCGCCCGCGGCATGGAGATGTACGCCCACATGCACTCCGCCATCGGCTTCGGCCTGGGCCAGCAGTTCGGCGGCCACTTCGGCATCAAAGTCGTGCGCTGACCCGCGCCCAAGGACCGAGAAGACGAACGTGACGGAACAAGGGACACCCTCATGACGAACGGGAACACCGGCGCGATCGCCGGGAGGGGCGTCTGCCACGCCATATGGGCCCCCGACGGCCCGGCCCTGGCCGACTTCTACGCCGCCGCCCTGGGCGTCACCGTCACCGAGACCTGCCCCGACGAAGGGGGCGCCCAGACGGCCTGCGGGTTCTACGTGAATGGGGCGATGTACCTCTTGCACACCTCCCCGTCCTTCACGCCGCCCAGGAGCCGCCGGCCGCGGCCCAGGTGGCCGGAGGAGGAACTGCCCTTCCACATGGACCTCGCGTTCGACGACGTGGCAGCGGCGGAGCTGCGACTGCTGGAACTGGGCGCAACCAGACCCGGACACCAGCCCGGCGGGAAGCACTGGACCGTCCCGCTGGATCCGTCAGGCCAGCCCCTCTGTGTCCATCCCGACCACTGACTGGTACGCGCCCATGACCACCCTGCCCCGCATCACCGCCAGCCAGCGCCGCGCTCGCCTCGTCCGCCGCCACCTCCTCGCACCCTCTTCCCGCCAGGCGACGGCCGAGGCGGCCGCCGAGGCCCTGATCGGTCTGCATGCCACCGACCCGGCGACCGTCTTCCTCGCCGCGGCCGCCCGCATGCACGCCCCCACCCCGCAGGCCATCGATGCCGCGCTCTACGGCACGCCGGCCGGCCCCCGGGGCGGCGGGCCGGTGCTGGAGCGCATACGGTGCATGCGCCGCACCATGTTCGTCGTGCCCCGCTCGCTCGCCCCGGCGATCTGGTCCGCCACCACCGCCGCGAACACCGGCCGGCACCGCACCGATGCCCAGACCGTATTGGGCGATGCCCTCGGCTGGGACGAGCACCGCTACACGGCCGCCGAACAGGCTGTCCTCGATGCCCTGACCGACCGCGGGGAGGCGACCGCCGCCCAACTCGCCGCCGCCATACCCGATCTGCGCGAGCAGATCACCGTCTTCCCCGGCAAGCCCTACCAGACCCGGCAACGCGCCAGCTCCCACGTCCTGGCCGTGCTGGCCGCGGAGGGCCGTATCCGCCGCTCCCGACCTGCCGGCTCCTGGACCTCGGCACAGTTCCGCTGGACTTCCGCCCAGCCGCTCACCCGCATCGCTGTCGCGGACGCGAAGACCAGCCTGGCCCGCCACTACCTCAAAGCGTTCGGCCCGGTCACCGTCGATGACGTGAAGTGGTGGACCGGCTGGAGTCTCACCGACACCCGCAAGGCCCTGGCCGCCACCGGCGCCCAGGCCGTCGAACTCGACGAAGGCACCGGCTACTTCCTGCCCGAAGACCTCGACACCACCCAGGCCGCCCCGGCCGGACCCGAGCCGGCGGCCGCGCTGCTGCCCGGTCTCGATCCCACCGCCATGGGCTGGCGGCACCGTGACTGGTACCTCGATCCCGACCACACCAAGCCCCTGTTCGACCGCAACGGCAACATCGGCCCCACCATCTGGTGGAACGGCCGCATCATCGGCGCCTGGGCGCAGCACGAGGACGGACACATCAACCGCCACCTCCTTGCCGACCCCGGCCGTGAAGCCCGCACCGCCATCGAGACGGAGATCGGCCGTCTGACCGGATTCCTCGGCACAACCCGGGTTACCCCGTGCTACCGCACTCCTCTCGAACGCCATCTCGCCACGAAACGAGCAATCTGATCGCCGGGGTGGTTAGCTCAGATCGCCCCCATTCCGCTCACCTCTCCAGGAGATGCGCAATGAAGACTGCCCGCCGATCTGTCGCTGCGACTGCTGCAAGCGTTCTTCTCTCGCTGGGCGGCATCATGCTGGCTGCTCCTGCCCAGGCCGCTGAGCGCCAGCCCAACGATCCGGGTCCCAGCGGCATCGTTTCCAGTGCCGGCAAACTCCCCGGCCAGATCAGCAACATCCTCGGCAGCAACGGCAGCACTGGTATCACCAACAACCTCAACCAGATGCTCAACAAGGTCAATCTGATCGACTCGACTCTGCAGAACGTGGTGTCGACGATCACGGGTGTTGTGCTTCTGCCCAGCTAGGCCGTGCGGCTGTGCTGCCGGACGTCTTCGCTCTGCGGCGGGTGGCGGAGTGTGGGTGCTGCGAGGTGTCGGTGGGCTGTGCTCCGGAGGCTGTGTGTTGTTTCGCCGCTGCATGTTGAACGTCCTCGTGTCCTGTCTCTGCTCGCTCTTGTTCCTCGCGCCGGGTGTCTGGCCCGGTGCGCGCGGGACGGGGTTTTCCGTCGAGGTTGTGCGGCACGGTGTGTGCGTGCCGGGTGTCGGCCGTTCTGCTGCCGGTCCGGTGTGGGGGAGGCGGTTCATGGTTGTGGCTGCCAGCCCGCTGGCGGCCTTGGCGGGATGTGAGGTGCTGTGGCGTGGGGGTACCGCGGCGGATGCGGCGGTGGCCGTGCAGGCGGTGCTGACGGTGGTCGAGCCGCAGTCGTCCGGGCTGGGCGGGGGCACTCAGATCCTCTACTGGGACGGCGGGCGCCGTCGTGTCCGTTTCTTCGAGGGGCTCGCGCAGGCGCCGGCCGTGACCACCTGGGGACTGCGCCTGCCCACCGCGCACGAACAGCGCCTCGGCATCCGGACTTTTGGCGACAGTGTCGAGCACACCGGGCGTGCGGTGGGGGTTCCCGGCACGGTGAAGGTTCTCGGCCTGCTCCATCAGCGGTTCGGCCGCCGGCCCTGGGGTTCTCTCTTCGACGCGGGCAGGCGGCTGGCTGCCCGCGGCTTTCCGGCAGGCCGCTACCTTCACGACATGGCCGGGGAGGGCTGTGCATACCCCGGGGTGCGGGCCCTGTACTGCCCGGGCGGGCGGCCCGTGCCGACCGGGGCGACGGTGGCCAACCCTGAGCTTGCCCGGGTCCTGCACGAGGTCGCGGCCGGTGGAGCCGACGCCTTCTACGCACCACGCGGCGGGATCGCACCTGCCCTGGTGGAGGGTGCCGCGCGCGGCACCCTCAAGCCGAGTACCGACAGTCGGGGGCCTGCGGTGATCCCTTCACTCATGACGGTGCGGGACATGGTGGACTACCGGGCCCGCGAGCGGACTCCCCTGTGCCGCCAGGCAGTGGGCTACCGGGTGTGCACGGCCCCGCCGCCGGCCTTCGGCGGCATCGGCGTCCTCGGCATCCTCGCCCTGGCCGGCCGCAAGGGCATCGCCGCACGGACGCCCGGCACACTCGGCCATGCTCATCTGCTGATCGAATCCGGACGGCTGGCCGGAGTTGACGCACGGGCCTGTGCGGGAGACCCGGACTTCGGTGACGTCCCGGTGGCCGGGCTCCTGTCACCTGCCTACCTCGACCGGCGTGCCGCACTGATCTCTCCGACCACCGCCGTCCGTGGCGTACGCCCCGGCCTGTGCACCGCCACGGCTCCCGGCACCGTCAGCAACGACGCCACCAGCCAGGTGAGCATCGTGGACGGATACGGCAACGCCCTGTCCATGACCACCACGGTGAACCAGAACTTCGGCTCGGGACTCCTCGTCCGCGGCATGGTCCTCAACAACGCCCTCACCAACTTCGCACCTCCGGGCACGGGTGGCCACAACCTCATGGAACCGCTCAAACGCCCCACCACCTCGATGGCCCCCACCCTGGCCTTCACCTCCCAGGGCAGGCCACGCCTGGTGGCAGGCTCGGCAGGCGGCGGCCCCATCCCCGACTACGTGGCCCACCAGATCCTCGACACCCTCATCCACCACCTCGACCCGCGCACAGCTCTCGCGCACGGCCATGTCAGCGGCCAGACCCCCACGGACCACTGCAACGGCCTGCGCGACGTCCGCTCCGACGTGGAACAGGGCACCCGAGCCGAGCGCTTCCTGCCGGGACTCCGCGCCCTGGGTCACCCGTGCGCAACAGCGGTACCACTGCGCAGCGGAGCCGCCCTGATCGAGATCACCCCCGGCGGCGCACTCCTCGCGGCCGCCGACCCCCGCAGGGACGGCGACGCCGCAGGAGGCTGACACCACCACCGCCCCCATCCTGCACCCCAGCGGATGGCACGCTCGCCGAGTAGCTGGTCATTGGGCAACTGAAGCAGAGCTAGGCAGTGTCCGGCGGATCAGGGGCGGACAGGCCCCAGCTGACCCGCACGGCGTGCGAAGGATCGATACATCGGCCCACGCGCGGGTGACATCGCGCTTCAGGGGGCCGCTGCCAGGGGAGGGCGCAGACAGATCCATCGACTCGCAGGGTCCGGCCTCCCAGGAAGCCGCCAACTTCTCGGAAAAGGCAAGGGTTTCATGCGCATTCGCCACGCCGCTGCCGCCGCATTCGGCGCGCTCGCTCTCCTCATCATGCAACCGGGGTCCGCCAGTGCCGCCACCGGCGACTTCTCCTACAAGTTCGTCGGGCTCGACGGCACGCCCCAGCAGTCCACTCTCCACGACCCGGTCAGCCCCGGCTGCATCACGCTCCCCGAGGCCGCGGACCCGGGCGCCACCGAACCTGCCTTCGCCCCGCACAACAACACCGACACATGGGCGATGGTCTTCACCGAGCCCAACTGCACCGGCAAGTCCTGGACGCTGCGCCCGCACGGGCACCCCGCCACGGACCGACTCAAGCTGCGCTCGGTGTTTCTGACCGACCGCCATTAATGTAGGACTGCGTATCCGCTGCAAGGAATAGCACCAGTTCACCAGCCTCCTCTGGGCGGCCGATCCTGCCCAGCGGCAGATGGGACCGACTCCGATTGTCTGGGCCTATCCAGCGGATCGCGAACGAACCCGGAGTCGGATCGAAGCAACGGTGACGGTGCCGCGGAGGACGTAGGCGCGCTTGTCGAACCTCGTGCCCACGGCGCGAGAGTTCTCGAGGGCGTTGATCGTCCGCTCGACTTCGTTCCTGCGCTTGTAGATCGTCTTGTCGAAACCGGCGGGCCGTCCGCCCCCGCTGCCACGGCGTTGGCGGTTGGCCCGCTGGTTCTTCGGCTCGGGGATGGAGTGCTTGATCTGCCGTCTGCGCAGGTAGCGACGGTTGCGGCGAGAAGGGTACGCCTTGTCGCCGCCGATCCTTCCGCCCGGGTCCGTGAAGAGACGGCACGCCTTCCCGGACTGCCCATACGGACACTGATCGCCCTGGCTGCCTACGTCGATCCGTCGGTAGGGGCCTCGGCCTGCCGAACGGCTTGGCGTCATTCGGAAACCCCGGCTCGGCGCGAGCTTCTCAACGACCCGTCCGGCAAGGTCCGCATTGAGACGCTGCTCCAATACCACCAAGACGAGCCGATGCCCCGCGCGGTCCTTGACACCGCGGGACTCAAAGACCGCGCGGTAGACACCTGCCGTCTGGAACACGGCCTCGCCGAACACCTGGTCCACCACGGCGAGCCGGCCGAGCGCCGTTCCCTCGCGGGCAACCCACGCCTGGACCCGGACCTGGCCAACGTCCTCGCCCGGGACCCCGACGAGAACGTCCGTTCCTCGGTGGCCACACGCTCCGGCCTCACCGAGGGAACAACGGGCCGGCATCCACGTCGACTTCGACCCGCGCGGTCACTACTATCCGCTCGACTGGGGCATGGCACTGCACGAGGATCCCAGCGTCATGCGCCGCTTGGCTGCCTCCCCCCATCCCCTCGTACGCAGGAGCGCCGCCCGAGGGCGGCGCCTCCCGCCCGACGTCGTTGAACTCCTCGCACACGACGACGACCGGGTCGTCCAGCTCTTCCTCGCGGAACCCTGCGACGACGCGCCCGCCGACATGCTGTTGAAGGTGTGGCAGTGGTGGACCAGCAGCCTCAGTGCCCCCGACTGCTCCCACGGCCACCCCGACTTTCCCCGTCGCAACCTGCTCCGTTACGTCGACGATCCGAACCCGAGGATGCGCCAACTGGCCTTGGACGACCCGGAGTCGACGGCCGAGCTGGTGGAGAGGTGCAGCTGTGACAGCGATGAGGAGTACGGCACCGGGCTGTATCCGACCCACGGCTGACGCCCGAATCGGCTGTGCGGCTGTTCGGCGACCCGCACGAGCGCGTGCGCAGCGTCGCGGCCCCGGCATCCCAGACTGTCCGCACGGGTGTTGATCCGGCTGTTGCGGGACACCGGCAGCGGTGAGCCGGTAGACCGGTGCCTTTTCCGGCTCATCGCAGTAGAGGGTGTAGTCGGGGTCTGCCGGTTTTCGAGGTGGCCGACACGGATTTCAGGCTCGGCCGTACTCCTGTCCGAGTACGACGAGACGTGCGCCGCGGAACGAGCTATCCACCCTCGTTGTCACCGCGCAGGGAATGGATCATGTTCTGCAGGATCCGGAACGCGTCTGACTGCTCGGTCCCGGTCAGGCCCCCCAGCATTCTGGCCTCGACGGACCGGACGGCTGCGCTCGCCTTCTCGAGGCTTCGTCGGCCGCTAGGCGTGAGCCGCGTGGGAAGCACCTTCCCGACGGGTGCCTCCGCGGGCCTGGTCACGTAGCCGTCTCGTTCCAGGGCCTGGAGCAGCACGTTCATCGTCTGCCGTGTCACGAACGCGCCCCGCGCGAGCTCGGAGTTCGACAAGCCCGGTCGTTGCGCCAGCAGCTCCAGGCAGGAGTAGTGCGTCACGCTCATTCCGAGCGGCCGCAGCACTTCCTCCATGGCCGCGCGGAGCGCGCTCGACGCTTCTTTGAGCAGGTAGCCCAGTGACGTCTCCAGGTCGACGCCGACACCTTCTTGACTCATGTCAGTATTCTGACATAGTTTGATGCATGTCAGAAAACTGACACGAAAAGAAGGAGCGTCATCATTCCCGCCACCGGCCCCGACTTCATCTCGCTCCAAGTGCGCGACCTCGACGCTTCGCAGGCGTTCTACGAGCAGTACCTGGGCCTCATCCGCTCGCCGGGCGGGCCCCCGCACGCCGTCGTCTTCGAGACGAAGCCGATCGCCTTCGCACTCCGCGACGTCATTCCCGGCACCGACCTCGCATCCGTCGCTCAGCCCGGCATCGGTGCCGCGATCTGGCTCCACGCCACCGACGTCCAGGCCATCCACGACGCGCTCGTCGCCGACGGTCACACCATCGTCTCCGCGCCGATCGACGGCCCCTTCGGTCGGACCTTCACCTTCGCCGACCCCGACGGCTACCAGGTCACGCTCCACGACCGCGCTTGACCGACCAAACGCCCCGGACGATCAGCAGCGGTTGCGCCCTAGGCTCGTGCGTGACGCCGTTACCGCCCGATCGGGCACAGCCGCTCCCGGCCTGGAGGCCGGTGTTCGTGCCGGGCCGCGGCCGATGCCCGTGAAGCCTGTGAGGTGTACGAGGAGGGTTCACCGGCGAGTCTGCCGCTCCGGCCTTCGTCCTTCTCCTGCACTGTCTCGGGTCCCGGGCCGTGGTGGCCCGCCCTCTGCCGGGCCGTCTCCGGCGTCCACCGCAGCCTGCCGGTTCGCACGTCGACCGGCCACATCTCGGTCAGCACCGTCGTGCCGCTCAAGGCATCTGTCGGGCTGGCTTCAGCGTGTTGCGGATATGAGTCCTGCTGGCATCCTGACGGGCCCGTCACGAGCTCTGCTGGAGTCGCTCCGCAGCCTGAGCAGGTCTGTCAACGAGTCACGAAGGCTGTCGAGTCCCGAGACGTTACAGTGCGTGAGAGATCACAGAAGTTGGCCAGAACCTGCTTGAACTCCCGGATGTGCGAAGTCGGCCGGGTGACCGTGCGATCACCTCACACCGCCCCTACGACGACTGCAGCACGACCGTGTCGTCCAGCCAGTCGTAGATGCGGGCCATGGCCAGTCGCTGGGCGCCCGCCTGGCAGTGGGCGTCGGCGCCCTCCGCCGCGGAGAACTCGATCAGGGTCCGGGGGCAGGTGAGGTGGTCGTAGAGCTGTCGGGCCTGTCCTGCGAAGAACAGGTCCTCGACGGCCTCGCAGACCAACGTGGGGCATTCGATGCGTTCGGCGATGCCGTCGCGGAGGTGGTAGTCGAGATAAGCGGCGCCGAAGGCGCGGGGGGTGTCGGCTCCCATCACGTACATGCCGTGGCTCAACGCCCACCGCATGACCGGGTTCATGGCCATCAAGTGGTCCAGCCGGGCGTCGAGTTCGGGGTCGGAGTCCGAGCGGAAGCGCCGTTCGGTCTCGTCCCGGTCGCCGGGTACGACGCCGGTGACCGCCTGGCCGAGGTCGTAGACACCGTCGAGGGCGATCACGGCGGCCAGCCGGCGTTCGAAGGCCGCCGCCCTCGGCGCGAGCAGTCCGCCCATGCTGTTGCCGAGGAGCGCGATGCGGTCCCCGTCGACCTCCGGCAGGGTGAGCGCGAAGTCGAGGACGGGGCCGACGACGTTCTCCCAGTCCGGACGGAAGACCAGTCCGTCGCGGTGCAGCGGCCCCGACTGCCCCGGGCCTTCGAAGACGAGGACGGTGTAGCCGCGCTCCGCACCCGCCATCGCTCCGAAGTAGTGCATCTCCTCCGCCGTGCCGTCGAAGCCGTTGTGCATCACCACGGTCGGCCGCGCCGTCGTGGAGGCATCGGCCCGGTAGAGGTATCCGGGCAGGGTGCCGCCCTCGTAGGGGATGTTCACCGGCTCGATCCGTGGCGTGGTGAACAGCTCCGCGGCGGCGCGGAAGCACTCGACGCTGCGCTCGTAGGCGTGGTGGTGGCGGGGGTCGTGCGGGTTGCCGTGCAGGAAGAACTCCGCCGACCGGTAGTAGTTCGACGCCCGCAGGAAACCGTCACGGGCGCTGACCGGGTGGCCCTGTGCCAGGGCCCGCCGGGCCTCGGCGGACACCCGCTCGGCAGTGGCCAGCCACTCGTCGTGCCAGCTGTCGTAGTCGCCCTCCACGATGCGCATGCTCGTCGCGACGACCTCGCCGAAGTCGGCGCCACCGTAGGTGATGTGGCCGAATGACCGCAGGGTTTCGTACCAGAACTGGGCGTCCTTCGGGAACAGCAGGGGCTTCATGATCGCTCCTTGCGGTGAGGGGTCTTCAGCGGCCCGCGCCGCCGGGGACGAGCGGTGTCCGTCCCCCGCGGCGCAGGTGGTGGTGTTCAGCCTTGGTTCCGCCCGGGGGCGCTGTCGGGGATCCAGGTGCCGTGGAGTCCGGCGCTGACGCGGTGGGGCAGGTGGATGGTGGCGACGTGGTTGAGGCCGGAGGCGTCGAGGATGAGTAGGTG
>NZ_LGDV01000260.1 GCF_001280015.1 Streptomyces sp. MMG1121 | reverse complement strand
CCCCCCCCGTTGTTCACAGCCCCCCCACCCTTCACCCCCCCCCGACCCCGTCCGCCACTGCGGCCGCGCACGTCACGCCGACCCCGAACACCACGCCCACCCAGCCCGCAACCACCTCACCCGCCCCCGCCCAGGCCCTCCACACCCCCACCGGCCCCCAACTCCTCCCCTCCGCCTCCCTCCTGCGGGGTGCCGCGGAGCTGGCCGCCGAGGTGGGGGCGCGGCAGGCCTTCGAGTTTCTGCTGGGGCGGCATCTGGACGCCAACCCCCGCCAGTACACGCTCACCCCGGCCGAACTCGCCCGTCTCATGGCCGACCTCGCCGGCCCCGCTAGTACCGTCCTGGACCCGGCCTGCGGCACCGGGGCCCTGTTGCGTGCCGTGGACGCCCGTCCCGGCCAGGAGCTGTACGCCCAGGACAGCGCCTCCGACCTGGCCGCGCTCACCGCGTTGCGACTCGCGCTGCACTCCCGGGCGACCGTGCGCGGTGCGGCCGACGACACCCTGCGCGCCGACGCCTACCCGGAGCTGCGCGCCGACGCGGTGTTGTGTCATCCGCCGTTCAACGAGCGCAACTGGGGCCACGACGAACTCGCCTACGACCCCCGCTGGGAGTACGGCTTCCCGGCGCGTACCGAGTCCGAGCTGGCCTGGGTGCAGCATGCGCTGGCCCGGCTCGCCGACGGCGGCACCGCCGTGCTGCTGATGCCGCCGGCGGCCGCCTCCCGCCGTTCCGGGCGCCGGATCCGTGCCGACTTGCTGCGCCGGGGGGCGCTCAGGGCCGTGGTCGCACTGCCGGTCGGGGCGGCGCCGCCGTACAACATCCCGTTGCATGTGTGGGTGCTGCACCGGCCCGACCGGACGCCTGCCGCGCCCGAGGTGCTGCTCGTGGACACGGGGAGGTTCGCCGCCGAGGGGCGCGGCGGTCCGGACTGGGCGGCGGTGCGCGAGGCCGTCCTGGACGCCTGGCGGGCCTTCGACCGCGCCGGCCGGCTGGACGAGCGGCCGGGGCTCGCCCGCTCCGTGCCGGTCATCGAACTCCTCGACGACGACGTCGACCTCGCGCCCGCCCGCCATCTGCCGCCGGCGGCCGTGGCCGACGGCGCGGAGCAGCTCACGGCGGTGCGCGAGCGCCTCGGCGCGACCCTGCACCTGACTGCCGACCTCACGCCGCCCCCCGCCGCCCCCGCGCCGGGCACGCGCTGGCCGCTCACCACCATCGGCGAACTCGCGCGCGGGGGCGCGCTGATGATGCGCACGGGCGGAAACGGCGGCCACGCGCGCGTGCCCGTGCTCACCGACCACGACGTCCTCGCCGGAACGGCGCCCTCCGGGACGCTCCCGGAGAGCGAGGAGGAGGCCGTGCTGACCGAGCCCGGTGATGTCGTCGTACCAGTGCTCGGCGGGGGCTCGGTGGCGCGCGTGATCGACGATGCGACGGGGGGCGCCGCCCTGGGGCGCAACATTGTGCTTCTGCGCCCCGATCGCACGGCGCTCGATCCGTGGTTCCTCGCCGGCTTCCTGCGCGGTACCGCGAACAACCGCCAGGCCAGCAGCTATGCCTCCACCGCGACCCGGCTCGACGTGCGCCGACTCCAGCTGCCCCGGCTCCCGCTGGACGAACAACGGCGCTACGGCGCGCGCTTCCGCGCACTCGACGAGTTCGAGCGGGCGCTGCGCCACGCGAGCCGGCTCGGGGAACAACTCGTGCGCGGGATGTACGACGGATTGACGGACGGGACCGTGGCGCCTGACTGAGGGCGTCGTACGGAGCTGATCAGCGCGGCAACGGTTCGGACAACCCGGACCGGTTGTCCTCGGCGGCCTATACGCTCGGACCCGGCACACATGTCCGAACCCGATTCAGGTCTCCAGGAGCAGCCATGCAAGGCCACGGCTACGCGCCGCCTCCGCCGAAGCCACCCTCGACCGGGGTGCTGGTCGTGCTGCGCGTGATCTTCGTGGCGATGGCGCTGCTCAGCCTCGGGTTCCTGGCATGGGCGGCGCCGCTGCGCGCGGCGATCGTGACCCGCAGGCGTGCCGAGTGGTGGTTCTTCGGGGGATCGGTGGTGGTCCTCGGTGTCTGCTTCGGCCTCTTCAGTACGGACCACACCGACGACTTCAGCAGCCCGAACGGCACCCTGGGCATGAGCATGCTTCTGCTGAACGCGGTGGCCTGCGCCGGCTACTACCTCTACGCGGACGTCTCTCACTTCCACCGGCTCCGTCAGGCTTACGCCGCGCGGGCGCTGTTGGCGGCGGGCTACGCGTACCCGCAGCCCGTACCGCCCTTCACCGTGACGACCGCGCCGAGCATGCCGACCGCGCCGCAACCCCCGTACGCCCAGGCCCCGATGCCGTACATCCCCGCGCCCCCCACCGCCACCCCCGCGCCTCAGCCGCCCCTGCCCGCCCCGCCGCAGCGTCCCGCGCCCGTCCACATCAACCAGGTGCGTGCCGAACTCGACGAGCTCAGCGACTATCTGCGCAAGCACCCCGGCGGGCAGGGCGGCAACCACGAGGGCGGCAGGTGAGCGTGGCGACGGGACGCGTCGTCGCCGGCCGGTACGAACTGTCCACGCTCATCGGGCAGGGCGGCATGGGGCAGGTGTGGACAGCGTACGACCGACGGCTGGACCGGCGTGTGGCGGTGAAGCTGCTGCGCCCCGACAAGGTGGCGGGTCACGAGGCGGACGAGTTGCGCCGCCGGTTCCTGCGCGAGTGCCGGGTGACCGCGCAGGTGGATCACCCCGGTCTGGTCACCGTGCACGACGCGGGCAGCGAGGGCGAGGAGCTGTTCCTCGTCATGCAGTACGTCGACGGCGCCGACCTGTCCGACCATCTCGCCGAGCACGACCCGTATCCGTGGCAATGGGCGGTCGCGGTGGCCGCACAACTGTGCGCCGTGCTGAGCGCCGTGCACGCCGTGCCGATCGTGCACCGCGACCTCAAGCCGCGCAACGTGATGGTGAAGCAGGACGGCACGGTCACCGTCCTCGACCTGGGCGTGGCCTCGGTCATGGACACCGACACCACCCGCCTGACCCACACCGGCTCCCCGATCGGCTCGCCCGCCTACATGGCGCCGGAGCAGGCGATGGGCGGCGCGGTCGGCCCGTACACCGACCTGTACGCGCTCGGTGTGCTGCTGCACGAACTGCTCAGCGGGGACGTGCCGTTCGCGGGCTCCACGGCGCTCGGCGTGCTGCACCGGCACCTGTACGAGCCCCCGCTGCCCGTGCGCCGTATCCGCCCCGAGGTTCCCGAGGTGCTGGAGACGCTCGTCCTGCGGCTGCTCGCCAAGGACCCGCAGCACCGCCCGGCCTCCGCGCAGGAGGTGTACGAGGACCTGGCGCCGCTCCTGCCCGCGCGCGGGACGCCCACAGGGGCACCTCTGGATCCCACGCGCCCCTTTCTACGCCCGCACGCTCCCTGGCCGGACCGCGCGCGGACACCCGCGCCCCAGCCCGCCCCCGTCGCGCCGTCGCCACCGGTGGCCGAGAAACCCGACGTCGCCGCGGCCGTGGACGAGGTCAAGCGGCTGCTGGGGGAGGGGCGCATCACCCAGGCCGTGGACATCCTGGGCGCGATCCTGCCCGCCGCCGCCGAACAGCACGGTGAGCACTCCCCGGTCGTCCGCACCCTGCGCAAGCAGTACGCGGCCACGCTCATGGACGACGGCCAGTACCGGCGCGCGCTGCCCGAACTGCGCCGGCTGGCCGCCGAACGCGCCGCCGAGGCCGGACAGGCCGACCCGCAGTCCCTGCGCTACCGCTACGAGGCCGCGCAGTGCCTGGAGCAGCTCGGCGAACCGGCGGCGGCACTCGCCGAGTACCGCGCGCTGCTGCCGTACTACGAGAACCAGTACGTCTCGGGCGACCCGCAGCTCGCGCACGAGGTGCGCCGGCGCATCGGCCATCTGCTGCTCGCCGTCGGCGACCGGCCCTCCGCCCACGACACGCTCGCGCGGCTGCTGATGGACGTGGAGCGGCTGCACGGCCCCGGATACCCGATGGCCCTGGAGATCCGGCGCACCCTGCAATGGCTGGGGCAGGTGCGCGGATAGTCGGGGGCGGTTGATACCTTGCGCTTCGCTTTACCAGGTGGAGTACGCAAGGGGTGGGGTTCATGGCCGGACATCGGCAGTCGAAGAAGCGCAGATACATCACGTGGGGGGCGGTCGGTGCCGCCGTGGTCGCCGGGGCCGGGATCGCCGCGCAGACCTCCATGGCCGCCACAGCGTGGCCGGCGCAGAAGACGTTCACCGGGCGCGCGTTCGACACCTGCACCGCGCCCTCGCTGTCCGCGATGAAGGCCTGGCACACCGGTTTCTACGGTGCCGCCGCGGTCTACGTGGGCGGCAAGAACCGCGGCTGCGCCCAGCCCAATCTGACCGCCTCCTGGGTGAAGTCGGTCAGCTCCCTCGGCTGGAAGCTCATCCCGATCTACGTCGGCGCCCAGCCGCCCTGCCAGTCCGGCTCCAACCCGGAGAAGCTGACCGCGTCCACGGCCGCGTCCCTGGGCGCGAAGGACGCCGCCGACGCCGTGGCCAAGGCCTCCGCGCTCGGCATGAAGGCGGGCAGCCCGGTCTACCTCGACATGGAGGCGTACGACGTCGGCAACAAGGCGTGCAACGACGCCGTGCTGACGTATGTGCGCGCCTTCGACAAGGGGCTGCGCGTGAAGACGTACCGCAGCGGCTACTACGGCTTCAGCAGCTCCAGCGCCAAGGCCATCGCGACCGCCAAGGACAAGACGGACCTGCCGGGCAACCTCTGGTACGCGCTGTGGGACAAGCAGAACGCGACGACCGCGGACTGGCCGTGGGGCGCGAGCCAGTTCACCAACCACAGCCGCGGCCATCAGTACATGGTCAACAGCAAGGAGACGTACGGCGGTGTCACGCTCACCGTCGACCGGGACGCGTGGGACGCGCCGGTGGCCATAACCGGCTGACCTTGCACCGGCCGAGCCCCGAGCGGCGGCGCGACGGTGCCCGAAGCGCGCGTGAATCGTTGGTCGAATGGGTTGGCCGCAGCCTCCCCACTGCCTACCATCGATCATCGCAAGACTTTGTGCACCGTCGCACAATCTCCCCTTGGAGGTCTCCTTGCACCGCCGCCGTCGCACCGCGCTCGTCCTCACCGCCGCGATCGCCGCCGCGGCACCCCTCCTGACCGCCTGCGGAAACGAAGCGCACCCGGGCGCGGCGGCCGTCGTCGGAGGGCAGCGGATCACCGTCTCCCAGCTGGAGGGCCGGGTCGACGAGGTCCGCAAGGCACAGCGGGCCGCGGTACCGGACGAGGCCCAGTACCGGCAGGTCCTCTCCTCCACCAGCAGCCTCACCCGCGACACCCTGCACAACATGGTCCTCGACCAGGTCCTGCACCGCGCCGCGCAGGACGAGGGCATCTCGGTGACCCGCAAGGAGGTCCAGCAGATGCGCGCGGGCCTGGAGCAGCAGGCCGGCGGCGCCAAGGGGCTGGAGACCGCCTGGCTGCAGAAGTACGGCATCGCCCCGGCCCGCCTCGACGACAACCTGCAGCTCCAGCTGGAGGCGCAGAAGCTGGCGGCCAGGCTCGGCACCGACACCAGCCAGCCCGCGTTCTGGAAGGCGCTGTCCAAGGCCTCCCAGGAACTCCACATCGACCTCAACCCGCGCTACGGCAGCTGGGACGTGCAGAAGAGCAGCCGGGTGGACGCCAAGACACCCTGGGTGCGGGAGGTCACGACGAACGCCGGGGGCGGACAGCCGGTCACGGCGTAGCACCCGCGGGCTTCGGCCATACGATCACACGATCCTCTCTGGCCTGTGGATAACCGAATCCGCTCCTTCCCGCAGTGGGTTACGTTCGGATCGTGAACGCATCCAGCTCCGACCTCGCCCCTGTAGCCGACCGCGGTCGCATCGTGCTGCTCACCACCAGCCACCGCGTCGCCCCCGGCCTGCTGTCCTGGCCCGCCTGGCAGGCCCTGCGCGCGGCCGACGCGGTGCTGTGCGCGGACGGTGCGCATCCGCAGCTGCCGTATCTGCGCGAGGCCGGAACAGCCGTGGCGGAGGCGTCGCCCACCGCGCAGGAGCTGGTCGACGCGTGCGGTGGCGGGCGGACGGTGGTGGTCGTGGCCACCGCGGAGGGCGAGCCCGCGCTCACCGACGGACTGGCCCGGCTGGCCGGCTCCGGCCGCGTCGCCATGCCGGAGCTGGAGCTGCTGCCCGCCTCCTACGACCTGCCCGGCGCCCGTCTGCTGGACCTCGTGCAGGTCATGGACCGGATCCGCGCCGAATGCCCCTGGTCCTCCCGGCAGACGCACGAGGGCCTCGCCAAGTACGGCATCGAGGAGGCGTACGAGCTGGTCGAGGCGATCGAGGCCGGTGACCGGGAGGAGCTGCGCGAGGAGCTGGGCGACGTCCTCCTCCAGGTCGTCTTCCACTCCCGGATCGCCGAGGAGGACCCGGACGCGCCGTTCTCGGTCGACGACGTGGCCGGTGGCATCGTCGCCAAGCTCATCCACCGGCACCCGCACGTCTTCGGCGACGAGGTGGCCGAGACCCCGGAGGACGTCAAGGAGCACTGGCTGCGCACCAAGGCCGAGGAGAAGCAGCGCACCTCGGTCACGGAGGGCGTCCCGCTCGGCCAGCCCGGCCTGGCCCTCGCGGCCAAGCTCGCCTCCCGCGCCCGTACGGCAGGCCTGGACGTCGCGCTGCCGCACGGCGAGGGCGTCGGCTACGAACTGCTCGCACTGGCGGTCCGCGCGGAGTCGGCCGGCGTCGACCCGGAGGCCGCCCTGCGCGCGGCGGCGCGGGCGTACCGGGACGCGATACGCCAGGCGGAGGGCACGGAGGGCAGGGAGGGCACGACACCGGAGAAGGGCTAGCGGATGTGTCCGGATACCGTCGAGGGGTGACCGACCAGCACCACCCCTCGCCCGCAGCAGCCTCCGACGACGGCTCAGCCACCGACGCCTCCGCACCCTCGGCCGAGGGCCCCGCCGCCGACCGGGCCGCGGCTGCGGCTGTGGCTGCGGCCGGAGGTTCGGCCTCCGATCCCGCCGCGGCTGCTGCGGGGGGTTCGGCTGCGGGTCCCGCCATCGTCCCTGCCGGGGGTTCGGCCGCCGGTCCCACCGCGGTCTCCGCCGAGGGCGCGGCGGTCTCTGCCGAGGGCGTTCCCGCCGACCCGGCCGCAAACGCTGCCGAGGGCTCGGCGCCCGAACCCACCGCAGCCCCCGCCGAGGGCGCCCCCGCAGCAGCCCCCGCCGAAGGCGCCGCCGACCCCGAAGGCGCCGCAGCCTCCACTGAAGGTTCAGCCGTAACCGCCCGCGAACCCTCCACCGCCCCCGAACCCTCCACCGCCCACTCCGCCGAAGGCGACCGCCCTTCCCCCCAGCTGTTCACCTGGGAGTTCGCCGCCGATCCCTACCCCGCGTACGCCTGGTTGCGGGAGCACGCGCCGGTGTACCGGACGCGGTTGCCCAGTGGGGTCGAGGCCTGGCTGGTCACCCGGTACGCCGATGCCAAGCAGGCCCTCGCCGACCAGCGGCTGAGCAAGAATCCGGCGCATCACGACGAGCCCGCGCATGCCAAGGGGAAGACCGGTATCCCCGGGGAGCGCAAGGCCGAGCTGATGACGCATCTGCTGAACATCGACCCGCCGGACCACACCCGGCTGCGCCGGCTGGTCAGCAAGGCGTTCACGCCCCGGCGCGTCGCCGAGTTCGCGCCGCGGGTGCAGGAGCTGACCGACCGCCTCATCGACCAGTTCGCGGAACGGGGCTCGGCCGACCTCATCCACGAGTTCGCCTTCCCGCTGCCCATCTACGCCATCTGCGACATGCTCGGCGTCCCGCGGGAGGACCAGGACGACTTCCGGGACTGGGCGGGCATGATGATCCGGCACGGTGGAGGACCGCGGGGCGGGGTCGCGCGGTCCGTCAAGAAGATGCGCGGTTACCTCGCCGAGCTGATCCACAAGAAGCGCGAGGCGCTGCCCGCCGAGCCCGCGCCCGGCGAGGACCTGATCTCCGGCCTCATCCGCGCCTCCGACCATGGCGAGCACCTCACCGAGAACGAGGCCGCCGCGATGGCGTTCATCCTTCTCTTCGCCGGCTTCGAGACCACCGTCAACCTGATCGGCAACGGCACCTACGCGCTGCTCACCCACCCCGAGCAGCGCCGGCGGCTGCAGGACTGCCTGGCGCGAGGGGAAAGGGAGCTGCTGGAGACCGGTGTCGAGGAACTCCTGCGCTACGACGGCCCGGTGGAGCTGGCCACCTGGCGGTTCGCCACCGAGCCGCTCACCGTCGGCGGGCAGGCCATCGCGCCCGGCGACCCGGTGCTCGTCGTGCTCGCCGCGGCCGACCGGGACCCGGAGCGGTTCGCCGACCCGGACGTGCTGGACCTCGCCCGCCGTGACAACCAACACCTCGGCTACGGCCATGGCATCCACTACTGCCTCGGCGCGCCGCTCGCCCGTCTGGAGGGGCAGAGCGCGCTCGCCACCCTGCTCACCCGCCTGCCCGACCTGCGGCTCGCGGCGGATCCGGCCGACCTGCGCTGGCGTGGCGGACTCATCATGCGGGGGCTGCGCACGCTGCCGGTGGAGTTCACTCCAGCCCGCTGAGGCTCACGGCTCCGCCACAAACATGACAGAGGCTCAACTCTGTGATCTTCACGTGATCTGTGCGGCATTAACTTGTGACAAGTGATCGTCTGCCGATACGTTCACCCATCAGCGTGGCGACAGGCACCACTCGCCCCGCCGGTCCTGCTGTCGCACGAAAGGCTCCTGCATGCTCACCGGGAACGGTCGTCACCGTCGCCCCCGTCAGGCTCCGGCCCTCCTCGTCGCGGCCGGAGTGACCGGCTCCGCCATCGCCCTCCCGCTGCTCGGGGCAGCGAGCGCCCACGCCGCCGACGGCACCACATGGGACAAGGTCGCCGAGTGCGAGAGCGGCGGCTCCTGGAGCGCGGACAGCGGTAACGGGTACTACGGCGGTCTGCAGATTTCGCAGGACGACTGGGACAAGTACGGCGGCACGCGGTACGCCGACAGTGCTGACCAGGCCAGCCGCAACCAGCAGATCGCCGTCGCCGAGAAGATCCTCGCCGACCAGGGCACCAAGCCGTGGACCATGTGCGCGCTGACCGCCGGGCTGACCTCCAACTCCGGTTCGGTCGACGTCGACACGGGCGTCGCAAACTCCGGGAGCGGCAGCGGTTCGAGCGGCTCCTCCGGGTCGGCCGACGAATCCGACTCGTCCGGCCTGTCGGATTCGCCCGGTTCCGCATCCGATTCCGGCTCCGGCTCCGGCTCCGCTTCTGGATCCACCTCCGATTCCGGCTCCGGGTCCGGTTCCCACTCCGGCTCGAAGTCCGGCTCCGGCTCGGACTCCTCCGCGGGCTCTTCCTCCGGCTCCTCCGCCACGCCCACTCCGGGCTCGGGAGAGGGTGCCGCCAAGACTCCGGGGGTCACTCCAGGCTCCACCGGGAGTGGCACCCCCAAGTCCGACAAGACCGACAAGGCGGGCACGTCCGGAACCTCCGGCTCCTCCGGTACGGGGAACTCGCAGGGAGGGAGCGGCTCTCCCGCGCCCACCCCGGGCATCGACGAGTCGGACAATTCCCGGCAGGCCGCCGGTTCTTGGAGCCTTGTCGACACCGGAGCCCTCGACAGTGGCGGACGTCACCGGGGCGGCAATGCGGATGAAAGCGTGAAAAACGGTCAGAACGGCGCGCCCTCCGGCCGCCACGCGAGCCGCGAACCGGGCACCTACACCGTGCGCGATGGCGACACTCTCGTCGCCATCGCCGACTCCCTTGGCGTCGATGGCGGATGGCGCGCTCTCTATGACGGCAACAAGAAGGTGATCGGGGCGGACCCGAACCACATCACCGCCGGTCAGACACTGAAAGTCGATGACGAAAGGGGCGATAAGTAGCCTGAGTTGACGCCCCGCTTCACGCTTAATGTCCGGTTTGGTGAAAGTGTGGGATGAGTCTCAGAAGCCCTGATCGTCTTTGAAATTCCGTCGATCACGTGTCTACGGTCAGGACCGCTCGTCACCACGAGCCCCGGCATCCGCAACGCCGAATCCTGCCAGCGGTTGCCCGGGAACAGTCGTCGCGTCAAGCGCCGTAGGCAGGAGCGGGGGACCCAAGGTAAGTGCTGGAACCGGCAGTTGATGCCGGAACCGGCTTGGGGTGAAGCCGCAGGCCCGCGACAGCGGGCGTGCGGCCGGGCAACTCAACCGGCCCGAACCCGACAGCTCACCTCGCAGGCGTCGGTGAGGGGATCGATCCATGCTGTTTTCCGGCAAGGGCAAGCACCGTCGTCCGTCCAAGGCTGTCCGCGTCGTCGCGCTCGCCGGCGTCACCGGTGCCGCCGTCGCCGCCCCGCTGATGGCGGCCGGCAACGCCTCCGCCGCCACCGCCTCCGAGTGGGACGCGGTCGCCCAGTGCGAGTCCGGCGGCAACTGGTCGATCAACACGGGCAACGGCTACTACGGCGGTCTGCAGTTCTCCGCCTCCACCTGGGCCGCGTACGGCGGCACCGCCTACGCCCCGACCGCCAACCAGGCCACCAAGGCGCAGCAGATCGCCGTCGCCGAGAAGGTCCTCGGCGCGCAGGGCAAGGGTGCCTGGCCGGTCTGCGGTACGGGCCTGTCCGGCGCCGCGTACAACGGCTCCGCCCCGAGCACCGGCTCCAGCTCGTCGAGCAGCAGCTCCTCCTCCAGCAGCAGCTCCTCCTCGAGCAGCTCCTCCAGCAGCAGCGCCGGCACCACCGCCCGCTCCACCGACGACCAGGCCGCCTCCCGCTCCGCCGAGCGCACGGCCCCGTCCGCGAGCAAGACCGTCACCACCCCGACCGGCAAGACGGTCAAGAAGGGCGACGGCGAGTACAAGGTCGTCAAGGGTGACACCCTCAGCTCCATCGCCGAGAAGCACCACGTCCAGGGTGGCTGGCAGAAGCTGTTCAAGCTGAACAAGGACATCGTCCAGGACGCCGACCTCATCTACCCGGGTCAGCAGCTGCACCTGAAGTGACATCCGGCTCCGGCCGCACCCACAGCGCCCTCACATCCCCTCCCCCCACACTGAAGGCCCCGTGAGGGCCCCCCGTCCCCACGGGCTC
>NZ_LGDV01000259.1 GCF_001280015.1 Streptomyces sp. MMG1121 | reverse complement strand
GCGTTTCCCTTTCCGGCGGTTCCGACTCTATCAGATCCTTTCGGCGTCTGACCCCCAGTCAGCGGGGTTTGTCTTCCCGGCCGTTGGGCCGTTCCGACGTCTCAAACCTTAGCGGATCCACTCGGCGATTCCCAATCGGGCCGCCGGGCTTCCATTCGAATTGAATTCGGGCACGCCGAAATCAACCCTGATGGGAGATCGTGCTGATGGTGTGAGGGGGTGCCGCTCGAAAGCGGCTGAGGTGCTGCCGGAGAACCGTTACGGCTCGGTGGCAACTCGGAGAACTGTACGGAACCGTCAGGGGGGTGTCAACCCTGTCCTGTCAAGATCTTTTCCGCTGCCTCGACGTGGCGTGTCAGTCCAGGTCGCTGAGGCGGCCGCCGGCGTCCGGCTGCGCGTGCTCCACCCTGCGCAGGAGCCGGGTGAGGACCTCTCCGAGCACCGCGCGCTCCGCGGGAGTGAGGTCCTGGAGCAGGTCCTCCTCGAAGACGGTGGCGAGACGCATCGCCTCCAGCCACTTCTCCCGGCCCTCGGGGGTCAGCTCGACGATCACTCGAACGCGGTTGGTCTCGTCCCTCTCCCGGGTGACCAGACCCTCGGCGACCATGCGGTCGATCCGGTGGGTCATCGCGGCCGGCGTGAGGCCGAGGCGCTTGGCGAGGTCGCTGGGGCCCATGCGGTACGGGCCGCCGGAGAGGACGAGGGCCTTGAGGACCTCCCACTCCGCGTTGCTGATGCCGAGGTCGGCGGTCTGGCGGCCGTAGGCGACGTTCATCCGGCGGTTGAGCCGGGACAGCGCCGACACGATCTTCTCGACCTGGGGGTCGAGGTCCTGGAACTCGCGCTGGTAGGCAGCGATCTGTTCGTCGAGTGTCGGCTCTGTGACGCCGGGGGTGTCGGCCATGGCCGCAGTATCGCACGCAACTCCTTTGCCTTGAAGTCCTTGAGTGTGTAGTCTTTAGCTTCGAACTTTAGCTTTGAAGTCTTCAGGTCTAACTAGTGAGAGAGGTGAACGTGACCAGGGCGAGGGGCGCAGCGATGCGCCGGATCCACGTGGGCAACGCACTCAGCGCGTTCGGGCTGGGCTTCACGGTCCCCTACCTGTACGTCTATGTGGCGCAGGTGCGGGGTCTGGGGGCCATGACGGCGGGACTCGTGCTCGCCGTCTTCGCCGTGGCCGCGCTGATCGTGCTGCCGTTCGCCGGCCGGGCGATCGTGCGGCGCGGCCCGCTGCCGGTCCTGCTCGCAGCCCTGGTGACCGCCGCTCTGGGTGCGCTGAGCCTGGGGCTCGCGGGCAGCGCCGCCGCCGTACTGGTGTCCGCCGCGGCTCTCGGGGCCGGGCAGGCCGTGATGCAGCCGGCGCTGGCCACGATGATCGTGGACTGCTCGGCGGCAGACACGCGCTCGCGTGCGTTCGCGATGCAGTTCTTCCTGCAGAACCTGGGGCTCGGTGTCGGCGGGCTCATCGGCGGTCATCTCGTCGACACCACGCGCGTGTCCTCGTTCACGCTGCTGTTCGCGATCGAGGCGGCGATGTTCCTGCTGCTGGTCGTGGTCATGGCGACCGTGCGGATGCCGCGCTCGCCTCGTGTGGAGGGCGTGCCTGCGGGGGCGGCCAAGGGCGGCTGGAAGCAGCTGCTCGGGAACCGGGCGATGGTGCAGCTGTGCGCGCTGGGCTTCGTGCTGTTCTTCGCCTGCTACGGCCAGTTCGAGTCGGGCCTGAGCGCGTACGGCGTCGAGGCCGCCGGGATATCCACTTCCGCGCTGGGGACCGCCCTGGCCGCGAACACGCTGATGATCGTGGTCGCCCAGTTCGCCGTCCTGAAGTTCGTCGAGCGGCGCCGGCGGTCACGGGTGATCGCCGCGGTCGGGCTGATCTGGGCCGTGGCGTGGGTCGCCGCCGGGTACGCGGGGCTGGGACATGGCAGCCAGGAGATGGCCACGGCCGCGTTCATCTCGACGTACGCGCTGTTCGGGCTGGGTGAGGCGATGCTGTCGCCGACCGTCGCGCCGCTGGTCGCCGATCTGGCGCCGGAGGGCCTGGCCGGGCAGTACAACTCGGCGTTCGCGCTGGTCAAGCAGCTGGCGCTGGCCATCGGCCCGGCGGTGGGCGGTCCCATGGGTGCCTCGCTGCACGCGCCGTACATCGTGACGTTCCTGCTGTTCTCGCTGGGGATCACCGGTCTGGCGCTGCGGCTCGGGCGGCGGCTCACCGCCGTACAGGACCGGCCGTGGCTCGCGCGGAGCAGCCGGGTGGTCACGCGTGGCGGGGCGCCCGCGGAGCCGGTGGCCGCGCAGGCGTAAGCCTTCCCGTGTGGTCCTCGACGGCCGTCGCCTTCGGGTGGCGGCCGTCGGCGTGTACGGGGTCAGCGGGTCGCCGTCATCAGGATCGCGGTGAAGGGGAGCGTTGCCGTGCCGTCGGGGGCGGTGCGGTCGGCCAGCTGGTTCAGGACCAGTCGGCCGGCCTCGGTGAGGGCTTTCTCGCCGCCGGCCTGTGTGATCAGGCCTCCCCATAGAGCCGCGAGGTGGCCGGGTGCGTAAGCGGCCAGCGGGGGCAGGGTGATGCCGAAGGTGACCTCGCGGTGAGCGGTGTCGTGGTAGCCGACGTGCTCCAGGGCGGTGGTGAGGCTTTCGGCCGTGCGGGTGAAGGGGCGCAGGAAGGTGCGGGGTGCCTCGGGGCCGCCGTACTCCTCGATGGCCCGCTGCTGGGCGAGGAAGTAGGGCTGGCGGTCGACGGGGGCCCAGACGGTCGCCGCGAAGCGGCCGCCGGGGCGGGTGACGCGGGCCGTCTCGGTGAGGGTGGCGTTGAGGTCGGGGAAGAACTGGGCGCCCTGCTGGCAGACGACGGCGCCGAACGTGGCGGTGTCGTAGGGGAGGCGGTCGGCGGGGGCCACCGTGAAGTCGATGTCGGGGTACAGGCGCGGGTGGCGTTCGCGTGCGACACGGATCATGCCCGCGTCGATGTCGGCGCCGCAGACCCGGCCGGTGGGGCCGACCAGGGCGGCAGCCGCGTGGGCGGCGTAGCCCGTGCCGCAGGCGAGGTCGAGGACGGCGGATCCGGGGGCGAGGTCCACGGCGTCCAGCAGCTCGGCGACGAACGGGCGCATGATCGGGGCGCTGTAGGTGTCGTACCGCTCGGGGCCTTCGCTGCTGACATGGGCGTCTGTGTCTGCCATGGGTCAGCTCGGTCCTTTTCTTTCGGCCTTGCCCTTCGGCAGGACGAACTCGCACCACACTGCCTTGCCGCCGCCTGGCGTTCTCCGTGACCCCCAGTTCGAGGCGATGGTCGCCACGATCGCGATGCCGCGTCCGGACTCGTCGGCCGGTTCGGCGCGGCGGCGCCGGGGCAGGTGGTCGTCGCCGTCGGTGACCTCGACGATGAGGCGGCGGTCGGTGCGGCGGAGTCTGAGCCGCATGGGCGGGGTGCCGTGCTGGAGGGAGTTGGCGACCAGTTCGCTGGTGGCGAGGACGCCGAGGTCGTGCAGTTCGCTGGGGAAGCGCCAGCTGGTGAGGACGCCGGAGGCGAAGGCACGCGCGCGAGGGGCCGCTTCGACGCCGCCGAGGAGTTCCAGGGCGGCGTTGCGGAAGAGGTCGCCGTCGGGGCCCGTACGGGACGGGTGCTGGAGGACGAGGACGGCCACGTCGTCGTCGTGGTCGGCGGTGACGCCGGCGGAGCGGACCAGGCGGTCGCAGACGACCTGGGGGGTGCCCGTGGCGCCCGCGAGGGCACGCTCGAGTGACGCGATTCCCTCGTCCAGGTCCTCGTCTCGGCGCTCGACCAGGCCGTCGGTGTAGAGGACGGCGGTGGCGCCGGGGCCGAGGGCGATGGAGCCGGAGGAGTGGATCCAGCCGCCGGTGCCAAGTGGCGGGCCGGTGGGCTCGTCGGCGCGGGAGACCGTGCCGCTCTCGTCGCGAACCAGGATCGGCAGATGGCCGGCGGAGGCGTAGACCAGGCGGCCCTCGTTGGGGTCGTGGACGGCGTAGACGCAGGTGGCGATCTGGTTGGCGTCGATCTCGGTGGCGAGGCCGTCGAGCAGTTGCAGGACCTCGTGCGGGGGCAGGTCGAGGCGGGCGTAGGCGCGGACGGCGGTGCGCAGCTGGCCCATGACGGCCGCCGCGCGGACACCGCGGCCCATGACGTCGCCGATGACGAGGGCGGTGCGGCCGCCGCCGAGGGTGATCACGTCGTACCAGTCGCCGCCGACCGCCGCCTCGGTGCCGCCGGGCTGGTAGGTGGCGGCGATGCGCAGGTCGTCGGGCTGCTCCAGCTCCTGGGGGAGCAGCGAGCGCTGGAGGGTGACGGCGGTCTCGCGCTGGCGGCGTTCGCTGGCGCGCAGGCGCTCGGCGGCCTCGGCGTGGTCGGTGACGTCGGTGGCGAAGACGAGCACGCCGCCGTCACGGTCGCCGTCCTCGGCGACGGGGGTGCAGGTGAAGGTGTACGACCGGCCGTCGACGGCCTTGCGGGACTTCAGGGTGCGGGGTTTGCCGCTGCGCAGCACCTGGTCGAGGAGCGGGAGCAGGCCCAGTTCGGACAGTTCCGGGAGCGCCTCCCGCGCGGGCGCGCCCATCGGCCGTACGCCGAAGGCCGTCGTGTAGGCGTCGTTGACGTAGGCGATGCGGTGGTCCGGGCCGTGCACGAGCGCGACGAGGGCGGGGACGCGGTCGAGTACGTCGCGCGTGGGCAGTTCGTCGACGGCGGGGACCGGGGGTGTGCCGTCGGCCGGCCGCTCGGCGCGGGCCGCGGGCACGGAGCCTTCTCCCCGCCGGTCCGAGGAGACCGGGGTCTCGGTCCGCGCGGCGGCGCGGCGCTGCGTTCCGGGGAGCCGGGCGCTCCAGCGCGTGAAGTTCACTGTGGGGAAGGCCTCGTGGGTGCTGTGGGCGGGCGGGTGGCCCGTCCGCGGACGTGGGGCGGTCTGGCTGGGTCTTGCTGAGGGCGGGCCGCGGCGACATCCGTCAGACGCCGGAGCGGGCCGTGGAGTTCCTGGGTCCGGTCAGGACGACCCCTTCGGGTCGTCCGAGGGGCTGTGGGGAGGCTTTCCACCGGCCGCGAGTTCGAACTCCGCTCGGGGATGTTCGAGTGAACCGAGGGAGACGATCTCCCGTTTGAAGAGCCCGGCCAGGATCCATTCCGCCAGCACGCGGGCCTTTCGGTTGAGGGTGGGCACCCTGCTGAGGTGGTAGACGCGGTGCATGAACCAGGCAGGGTAGCCCTTCAGCTTGCGGCCGTAGACCTGGGCGACGCCCTTGTGCAGGCCCAGGGAGGCGACCGAGCCGACGTAGGCGTGCGCGTACGTCTCCAGGGGCTCGCCGCGCAGCGCGTGGGCGATGTTGTCGCCGAGGGTGCGGGCCTGGCGGACGGCGTGCTGGGCGTTGGGGGCGGTCTCGGCGTCGGGCTCGGCGGCGGTGACGTCGGGTACGGCCGCCGCGTCGCCGGCCCCCCAGGCGTGTTCGGTGCCGTCGACGGTGAGGTGGGCGGTGCACTTGAGCCGGCCGCGCCCGGTCAGCGGCAGGTCGGTGGCGGCGAGCAGGGGGTGCGGTTTGACGCCGGCGGTCCATACGACCGTACGGGTCGGGAAGCGCTGGCCGTCGCTGAGGACGGCGACGCGGTCGGCGCAGGAGTCCAGGCGGGTCTCCAGCAGGACCTGGATGTTGCGGCGGCGCAGCTGGGTGACGGTGTAGCGGCCCATCTCGGCGCCTACCTCGGGGAGGATGCGGTCGGAGGCTTCCACGAGGATCCATTTCATGTCCTCGGGACGGACGTTGTGGTAGTAGCGGGCGGCGTAGCGGGCCATGTCCTCCAGTTCGGCGAGTGCCTCGACGCCCGCGTAGCCGCCGCCGACGAAGACGAAGGTCAGGGCGGCGTCGCGGAGGGCGGGGTCGCGGGTGGAGGAGGCGATGTCCATCTGCTCGATGACGTGGTTGCGCAGGCCGATGGCCTCTTCGACGGTCTTGAAGCCGATGCCGTACTCGGCCAGGCCGGGGACGGGCAGCGTGCGGGAGACCGAGCCGGGCGCGAGGACGAGTTCGTCGTAGCCGAGGAAGTCGGCCGCCTTGCCCTCCTCGGTGGTGGCGAGGGTGGTGACGGCGGCGGTGCGCACCGCGTGGTCGATGGAGGTCACCTCGCCGATGACGACATGGCACCGGTGCAGAAGACGGCGCAGCGGTACGACGACATGGCGGGGGGAGATCGAACCGGCGGCCGCTTCGGGGAGGAACGGCTGATAGGTCATGTAGGGATCGGGCGTGACGACGGTGATCTCGATCTCCCCCCGCCTGAGCTCGCCCTTCAGCTTCCGCTGGAGACGCAGGGCCGTGTACATCCCGACGTAGCCGCCGCCGACAACCAGAATGCGCGCACGTTCCTTCACCATCCCATGACGCACCCGGCGCTGTTGTTTGTCCACAGCCCCGGCAATTTGTGTGACCGACGGGCGGGTGTGCGGGAGGTCGGACGCGCTCGGCGGGGCGGACGAAAGGGGGCAGGTCAGCGGGGGCGGGCCACAGTGTGCGAAGGTGGGGAATCGGGGCGTATACGGCCCGTACTCCGATCGGGGGGCGCAGTGTGCGGAACCTGCCCCTTCTGAATTGACTCCCTCTCAACTATGTTCGTATGTCGACGGGGTGTAGGGAATGTGGTCGAACGGGGCTCGCGACGGGCGAACCCGGTCGAGATGGAAGACAGGTCCGCGCACTCCGGGATTCAGTGGCGGGGAGTCTCCGGGGGGAGACGTCATTTACCGGGGGAAACACATGCATGTTCAGGACACGCACCATTGGTCATCCGCAGCCGCCGTCGCACCGGGCGGCGCGGCGGTGAACGCGGCGGCGGGCAACGGACGCGCGGACGTGGCGCGTACGACGCCGCTGCGCGTGGACGCACAGCGCAATCTGGAGCACGTGCTGCGTGCGGCGCGCGAGGTGTTCGGCGAGCTGGGGTACGGCGCGCCGATGGAGGACGTGGCACGGCGCGCGCGGGTGGGTGTCGGCACGGTGTACCGGCGCTTTCCCAGCAAGGACGTGCTGGTCCGGCGGATAGCCGAGGAGGAGACCGCGCGCCTGACCGAGCAGGCGCGCACCGCGCTCGGGCAGGAGGACGAGCCGTGGTCGGCGCTGTCCCGCTTCCTGCGGACGTCCGTGGCCTCGGGGGCGGGACGGCTGCTGCCGCCGCAGGTGCTGGCCGGCTCCACCGGTGCGGCCGAGTCGGGTGGTGCGGTGGGCTCCGCCGAGGAGCCTCGGGTGCCGCAGCAGCGGGCTCAGCCGGGGACCGGCGAACTGCGGCTGGTGACCGGGGAGTCCACGGGATCCGTGGGGTCCACGGGATCGGTGGGATCCACGGGATCGGTGGGATCCATCGGGTCCGTGGGGTCCGTGGGGTCCGACGACAGCGGGGTCGGCGCGCTGCTCGACGTGGTCGGGCAGCTGGTCGAGCGGGCGCGGGCGGCCGGTGAGCTGCGGGCGGACGTGTCCGTGTCCGACGTACTGCTGGTGATCGCGACGGCCGCGCCGTCGCTGCCGGATGCCGCGCAGCAGGCGGCGGCGTCGGGGCGGTTGCTGGACATCCTGCTGGAAGGTCTGCGGTCGCGGCCTGCATAGACAGGCCGGCGGCGGTTCGCCTTCTGCGGATGCGTCGTCCCACCCGCACCGCCCGTGACGGTTCATGGGCGGTGCGGGTGCGGCGTCCCGCATGCGCATCGCTCGTTCGGGTGGTGGTCGAAGGGGTGTTGTGACCAAAGCCCTCGGATGAGTGATGCGGTGAACAGGGGGTCCTTGAACAAAAGACAATGTGGCACTCTGACCCGGTGACGGATTGGGCTGGGCCGGCGTCGGGGGCTGTCCGCGATGGGCGTTGACGGGTGGGACGAGTCACACGGTGACGACGCGGGTGCGGACGCCACCGGGGCGACCCCACCCCAGGTGCCGAGTCAGGGCGGGCGCGCGGCCGCCTCCGGCGGGCGACGGGACCAGAGCGTGCCGGCCCAGCGTGAGGGCAGTGTGCTGCCGCCGCCCCGGGAGATGCCGCCCGGCGACACCCAGCTGATCGAGCGGATGCGCGGCGGCGACGACTCCGCTTACGAGGAGCTGTACCGACGGCACGCCGATGCCGTACGCCGGTACGCGCGCACCTGTTGCCGGGACGGGCACACCGCCGACGATCTCACCGCCGAGGTCTTCGCCCGGATGTTGCAGGCCGTACGCGGCGGTTCCGGACCCGAGCACGCCGTACGGGCCTATCTGCTCACCTCCGTACGACGCGTCGCCGCGAACTGGATCAAGTCCGCCCGGCGCGAGCAGCTCGTCGACGACTTCGCCGTCTTCGCCCAGCAGTCCTCCCGCTCCTCCGAGGTGTCCGACGACGACACGCTCGGCCTGGGCGCCGACGTGCGCGCCATGCACGAGGCCGAACAGTCCATGGCCATGCAGGCCTTCCGTTCACTGCCCGAGCGCTGGCAGGCCGTGCTGTGGCACACCGAGGTGGAGGACGAGTCCCCGAGCGACGTGGCCGTGCTCTTCGGGCTGGACGCCAACGGCACCCGGGTGCTCGCCAGTCGCGCGCGCGAAGGCCTCAAGCAGGCCTATCTCCAGGCCCACGTCAGCGCGTCCCTCGCGGGCGACGAGGAGTGCGCCCGGTACGCCGACCAGCTCGGCACCTACGCCCGCCGCAAACTGCGCGTCCGCGCCGAGCGGGGTCTGCGCAAGCACCTGGAGGAGTGCGCCAGGTGCCGGCTGGCCGCGGCGCAGATCGAAGAGGTCGCGAGCGGCATCCCCGCTGTCGTCCCGGTCGCGGTCATCGGCTGGTTCGGGGCCGCCGGGTACGCCAAGGCGCTCGGCATCATCGCCGGTGGTGCCGGACTCGGGGCCGCCGGTGCCGCCGCCGCGGCCACCGGGTCGTCCGGCGGGGCGAGCGGCGCGGGCGGTGCCGTTGCGTCGGAGGGGCTCGGGGCGCCGGTGAAGGCGGGGATCGCGGCCGGTGTGGTCGCGGTGGCCGCCGCCGCGGTGGCGCTGGCCCTGGCCAACGACAGCCACCCGCCGGCCAAGGAGGTCGCCAGGCCGGCGCCGTCCGCCCCGGTCGTGCAGCCCCCGGCGCCGACGCCGACCCCGTCGAAGCGCAAGCCCCCGCCGCCGGTGCCCGCCCCCGCGCCCACTCCGACCCCGACACCGACACCCACCCCCACGCCGAAGCCCACGCCCCGGCCGACTCCCCCACCCACGCCGACCCCTCCGCCGCCCCGCAAGCCGAAGCCGACCCCGACGCCCACTCCGCCGCCGGCGCCCGTCGTCTACGAGATGAGCCAGCTCAGCTACGACGTCAACGGCGACGGCACCCGGCCCGAGATCCGGCTCGGCGAGAGCAGCTGGGTGTGGCAGCGCTACGGCATGTCGGTCGGCGGCGAGAAGTACGCGCGCGGGGTGACCGTGCACGGCGAGTCCTCCATCACCGTCGCCCTCAACCGGCAGTGCACCGCCTACGACGCGCGGGCCGGCGTGGACGACATGATGCTCGGCCTCGGCAGGGTGTCGTTCTCCGTCTACGCCGACGGGGTCCGGCTGTGGCGGTCCGGGACGGTCGAGGGGCACGACCGGGCCGTCCCCGTCCATGTGGACCTGACCGGGCGCAAGACCGTACGGCTCGTCGTGGAGCCGCGCAGCGACCTCTTCGGCCGGGCCGCGCTCGCGGACTGGGCGGAGTCCCGGTTCACCTGCCGGTAGCGGCCCGTCCCCGGCGGGCCCCGGCAGCCGTGCCCAGCGGCCCCTGCCCGTCGTCGCCGGGGTGTCCGTCCAGCTCGCGCAGCACCTCGGTCACGTCGAGGGACGCGCCCCGCGCGCGCTCGGCCGCGTAGCGGTCGGCGGGCAGTGCCGCGCGGGCGTCGGCGTGCACCTGGGCGGCCCGGCCGCGCTCCGGCTCGGGGCGTCGGTTGCCGTCGCGCCAGTGGTCGGCCGCGGCGAACAGCCGGATCGCTCCCGGCAGATCGCCGAGCCGGGCCAGCAGCCAGGCAGCGACGTCCACCAGCCCCGCCGTGATCGACTCGGCGCACCGCTGTGCCACGGCCTCGCGCAGCGCCTCGGCGAGGATCGGCAGCCCGTGCTCGGGGCCCGACTCGTCGGCGACGACGAGCGCCTCGACCATCCGCAGACCCGCCCCGAACTGCGGTGGCGGGGTGCCCCCGCGCGCCATCGCGCGGGTCGCCTCGTACAGCTCGCGGGCGTGGGCGGTCTGCCCCTCGTGCAGGGCGATGTGGGCGCGCATCAGCAGCACGAAGGCGCTGGACTCCGCCACCGCGTACCGATCGGCGGCCGCTCCCGCCTCGTCCAGGGCGGTCAGCGCGGTCTTCGGATCGCCGGATCGGTAGGCGATCTCGGCGAGCCGCGCCATCAGGAACGGCGACTCGGCGTAGGCACCCACCTCGTAGGCGAGACGCAGCGCCTCCTCGTACTCGCCGCGCGCCTCCTCGAACCGGCCGCGCGCCATGGCCGCCTCACCGGCCGCGCTGCACACCTGCGCCCGCATCCAGCGGTCCCCGACGCGCCGGCTGAGCGTGCGCAGCTCGGCCAGGTCCTCGTCCACGCCCCGCAGGTTGCCCGGGGAGTCGACGATCACGTGCGTGCGGGACATCAGAGAGACCCCGATCTCCCAATCACCGCCGTACGCACGGCAGTTGGCGACCGATGCGGCCATGTCCGGGCCGACGTCCGAGGGGCTGCCCAGGTAGTAGGCGGTCAGCGGCCAGACGATGCCCGGCAGCCGGGCCGCCCGGGGGCCGCCGTGCTCGTAGGCGGCCCGCACGCGCGCGACGTACTCCGGGGCCCGGGAGTCGGCGGCGAGGTGCTCCGTGCTCGACTCGGAGGTCAGGAACAGGTGGGACATGCGCAGGTCCATGCGCAGCTCGCTCAGCGGATGCCCGGCCCCGCCGTCGGGGGCTGCGAGGAAGGCCCCGACCGGATCGGCCGCCTCCACCAGCTCGGCCAGACCGCCACCCGTGCGCGGCTCGTCCGAGGTGCCCGACGCCGCCAGGGTGTCCAGGGCCACGCCCAGGCGGAGGACCAGGTCGACCCAGGCGACCGCCTCCTGACGGTGGTTGCGCAGCCACCAGAACCAGCCGATGGCGAGGGCGATCGCACCGGCCTCCGCCTCGTCGCCCGCGCGCACCGCGCGGTCCAGTGCCGCCCGGATGTTGTCCAGCTCGGTCTCCAGGCGGGATATCCAGGGCAGTTGGGCCGCCGACCGCAGGAGCGGCTCGGCCTCCTCGACCAGCGCGCGCACCCACGCGCGGTGCCGTCGCTCGGCGGCGGCGTGCGCTCCGGGGATCTCCGCCGCGCGCTCGGTGGCGTACTCGTGGATGGTCTCCAGCATGCGGTAGCGCATGCCGCCGGTGGCGTCCGGGGCGGCGACGACGAGGGACTTGTCGACCAGGGCACCGATCAGGTCGGCGGCCGGGCCCGTGCACACCGCCTCGGCCGCGGCGAGGTCCCAGCCGCCGGCGAACACGGACACCTGGCGCAGCACCGTGCGCTCGCGCTCGTCCAGCAGGTCCCAGGACCAGTCGACGACCGCGCGCAGGGTCTGCTGGCGGGGCAGGACCGTGCGGCTTCCGGAAGTGAGCAGGCGGAAGCGGTCGTCGAGCCGGTCGGCGATCTGCCGCGGGGTCAGCAGCCTCAGCCGGGCCGCGGCCAGCTCGATGGCGAGCGGCAGCCCGTCCAGGCGGCGGCAGATCTCCGCCACGGCCTCGGTGTCGGCGAGCACCGCGTCGGCGTCGGGACGGACGGCCTTCGCGCGCTCGGCGAAGAGGCGGTGCGCCTGCTCCGGGACGAGGGGCTCGACCGGGCGCACCGACTCACCGGGGACGCCCAGGGGCTCACGGCTGGTCGCGAGGATCGTGAGCCCGGGGCAGTGGGTGAGGAGGGTCTCGGCGAGGGCGGCAGCCGCGCCGATGACATGCTCGCAGTTGTCAAGGATCAGGAGTCGGCTGCGCGCGGCGCAGTACTCGATCAGCAGGGCGACAGGGTCGGCCTGCGGGGTCGCCAGTTCGTTGGTCAGCAGCACGGTCTCGCGCAGACCGAGGGCGCTGACCACCGCGCCGGGCACCGCCTCCGGGTGGTCGAGCGGGGCCAGCTCGACCAGCCATGCCTGCGGGAGCCCTGCGGCGGCCTCCTCGGCGAGACGGGTCTTTCCCGAACCGCCCGGTCCGGTGAGCGTGACCAGGCGGGCCCTGTGCAAGTCGGAACGAATGGCTTCGAGTTCTGGTTCCCGCCCGACGAAGGAGGTCAGACGGGGGCGGAGATTGCCGGTGCGCTCGGGGGGCTGGGCGGGGGTCGGTGACGTCCGTGGCTGTTGCGGCTGTGGCTGCGGCTGCGGCTCTGGATCCCGCTGCTTGAGCAACGACGCGTGCAGGGCCTGGAGTTCCGGGCCCGGGTCGGTGCCGAGGGTGTCGGCGAGGGAGCGGCGGGCGGACTCGTACGCGGCGAGGGCGTCGGCGGGGCGGCACGTGTCGCGCAGGGCGCGGATG
>NZ_LGDV01000258.1 GCF_001280015.1 Streptomyces sp. MMG1121 | reverse complement strand
CGCTTCGCGCGGCTCACCCGACGGGCCTTACGGCCCATGCGGCAGAGGTGAGGGCGGTCGGGGGCTGCACGGTCATCCGCGGGCGGAGCGTGGGGGGGAGTGACTGGCCGTCAAGATGCGGCCTGTCGAGAGCTGGAGTTTCTGTACAGAGGTTCGGCTTCTAGTGCTTCAAAATGCGTCACGGATTGGATCTGGAAAAGATCACGGCCCCCGGGACGAGGCTCCTGCACTGCCGCCGAACAAGTGGAGCCGTGTGTCACCGGCCCGGTGCGCGGATCCGCGGCGGCCACCGCAGAGAGTACGCAGGAGGAGACCGTTCCGGTACCTCCCGCACGGGTGAACTCGGAGCATCACGCAACGCGCCACCTGGGCAGGCTTCATGGGTGCGGCACCGGTTCACCTGGTCTCCGGGCGCGGATGAGGACAGGTCAACTGTGTGCCCGGTATGCGTGCTGATCGCCAGTCACTACCT
Organism: Streptomyces sp. MMG1121; assembly: GCF_001280015.1. GTDB lineage: Bacteria > Actinomycetota > Actinomycetes > Streptomycetales > Streptomycetaceae > Streptomyces. Next base: position 12,286 of record NZ_LGDV01000258.1, on the reverse strand, counting down.
GACGTACGGTGCGCATTTGGGCTTGTAGCCGGGTGGCTGGGGGCAGCCCTGCATGACTTCGGGCAGGGCCCAGGGCAGGTAGTGGTGGGCGTTACTGAGGGGCCACACGGTCGGCGGCAGTGGCTTTCTGCGAGTGTTCTTGCGCCGCCTGGGGCGTGGTGGCTGGGGCGGGCGGAGTCTGCACTCCTCGGCAAAGTCGGTCAGGAACGGTACTCGTGTCGAGCCCAGGGGGTCGGTGAAGAGGCGGTCGTCCCTGGTACCGGTGGCCAGGAGATGGGTGAATGCCGCAGCCCGTAGGAGGGGGCGTGCCCAGGCCGGCACGATGTGGGTCATGCAGCCCTGGCGGACGTTGTGGCGGTCATGGAGCGTCACCGTACTGCCGTCCAGGGCGGCGTCCTGCACGCGGGCGGTGGCCAGCTGGCTGGTCGAGGCGGCGGTGAAGCATGCGGTGGCGAGCTCGGCCGCGAGATGGGGATGGGCTGTGCCGGCGTGGAGGCGCCGGGCGACCTCCTGCTCGGTCAGTGTAGGCATGATGGGAGGCGTGAAGCCGCGCTGGTTGGCCGGTGGCGCAGTACAGGCGCACGCCGGGCTGTCCTCGAAGGACTTCAGCGTGGTCAGGGCCGGCAGGCTGATCCACCGCCGCCGCAGGACACCGGTCCCGGGCTTGTCGGCTGGAGGTTCTGGCTGGGCGAGCACCGCTTCGGCGTCGGCGACCTGGTGCTGCGTCGAGGCCAGAGCGCGTTTCAGTGCCCGGGGAAGTCTTCGCTGGTGGCATACCAGGGTGAGGCGTACTCCGGTGCAGGAGCGCAGTGCGATCAGGCCGGCAAGGCAGCGCTGGTGAAGGAGGTGGGCGCGCAGGACGGTGAGGTGGGTGACGGGGATGGCGAGGATCCAGGCCGCGCACAGGGTCCAGGCGGGGCTGGGGTCGGTGGCGGGGTAGGCGGTCAGAGGGGCGGGTTTGCCAAGTGCAGCGAGGATGTCGCAGGCCAGGGTGAGGGTGGAGCCGGTCGCGGGGGTGGGGTGGACGGTGACGCGGCCGCCTGCCGGGTCGTGAGCGGCCAGGGCCGCGCGGGTGTGGGTGACGTCGTCGCGCGGGTCCATGACCAGCGTGACGGGCGGCGGGTGGGGGCAGGCCGGCATGTCTCATGCGGCCTGGCGGGTGCTGAGTTTGCTGTAGGCCCAGCGCAGCAATTCCTCGTCGACCTGCTTGCGGCCGCTCTCCCTCATCCCGGTGATGAGGTGATGGGTGATCTTCGCCCAGGCCCGGAAGTTCCCGTGTGCGGCCTCCTGGTCGCAGAGGGCGATCAGGTCGGCCTCGGCCTCGGCCCACAGAGGATGGAAGGCCGGGATGACGTCCAGGACCTCCTCCAGGGACATGCGGCCGATCTCCTGCCAGGAGTACACGCGGGATTCGAGCATCGGCTCGCTCTGCAGCATCTCGAAACAGCCGTTGCCGCCGGTGAAGACAATCGTCAGATCGGAGTCGGTGTCGTCCCGCAGGTAGCGCAGGTACTCAAAACACAGCTTCGACAGCCACTGCGCCTCGTCACACACCAGCACCCATGATTCCTGAAGTGCGGTGCGCAGCATCCGGTCGAACTCGATCGCGTGCGAGGGCGGCCGGCCCGGCAGCCCGAGTGCGTGGAACAGCTCGTGCCGCAGGTCCCGGGTGGAAGGGCGGGCACGGAACTGGATCCGGCGGGTCAGCTTCGGCGCCAGCTCGCGCAACGAGGCGTTCACCGCGAAGGACTTGCCGTGACCGGCCTGCCCATAGATACAGATCATCGCCTTCGCCTCGATCGCCGCCCGGACGTTCTCCCTCGCCGTCAGCAGCGCTCGCGTGGAGACGATCTGGGCACCGGGCAGGCGCATGAAGTGATCCTCCCGCTCCCCGGGCAACCGTCCCCTGCGTGATGAGGTGGGCATCTCACGTCACTCCTTGCTGTCTGGAGGGGCCTTGGTGCCCGCCTGACCGTCTGCCGCCGGGGAGTCGGGCACAGGGCGCGGCCGCGTGGTAGAGGCGGAACGTGGGCGGGCCCAGCCTGCGGGCGGGTCCCGGGGCGGGATCAGATCGGGCAGTGCACGGGCCGCCAAATCCGTCTGTCCCGCGTGGGCGATCTCCTCCTGGGCCTGCTGTCCGGTGACCGTGCGCCGGGGACGAGGCGTGCTTGGTGCGGTCGTGGCCGTGTAGCGGGTCCGGCGCAGCTTCTCCGCCGCCTGCAAGTCGGCCTTCAGCGCGCGGGCCTTCTTCTCTCTGACCGAGCTGAGTGCCCGGCGCTGCTCCAGCGTTGCGGCCTGGGCGAGGTAGGCCTTTCCCAGGTGCCGGGCCGGGTCGGCGGCGTCGAACACGTCGATCTCGCCGTCGTAGTGCGGCAGATAGCGCAGCCGCACGCGGGTACCGACGTGACCGACCATCCACGGCGCGATGTAGGCACGGCGCCGCCAAGTGACCCCGTTCGTGGTGATCTTCCGGATCCGGCCGTCATCCTCCAGCGCGAAGAACGCCAGTTGCTCCTCAGGAACGTCTTCCAAGGGGGTCGGGTCTGCTTCCCACGCCTTCCGGGGCGTCCACCCCTTCTCCAGGCCCGCCGGGTGGTGCTCGGTATTCCACCAGGCCACCCAGTCCAGCAGCACCCTCACAAAGTCCGCGAACGGCATCAGCGCATCGACGGGATCGCCCTGGTGCGCCCCGGCCGGCCGGGCCCGGCGCGTGTAACCCGGCAAGGAGACCAGCAACATCTCCTCCAGCGCCCCGTTCAGGGCCTCGACGGTGCCCTTGCGATACGGCGTATACGCAGGAAGGTCATCCACCGGCACCGCGAAAGCCCCCAACGCCCGGATGACCGCCCGACACAGGAACTCCTTGCCACGGTCCACCCGCACCAGCGACGGCAGCCCACCAAAGGGACCGTAGGGACCAGTGCGGCTGATCCCCGCACGCAACGCCACCAGCACCGCATCCCGAGCAGGCTGATGCGGCGTAACGGCCACACCAGTGATCACCTTCGTCGCCACATCGACGAACCACGTCACCCACGGACACACGGACATGCCGTCCAGCTCCACACGGACCGGGATGCGCTTATGATCCCCTTCCCAGCACGCGTTGCGATGCACCGGCGGGCGCATGCCATACACGTCGAACCGACGACGAGCCCCCTCACCACCCTTCAGACCAGCCCGCTCCCCCGCCGACAAATCCCGCACCACCGCGCGCTGCATCGTCGCCAGGGAGGGGACCCTCGTGGCCTGACCATCCCTTTCGGCCTCGGCGGTCAGTTCCCGGTGCACCGCCGCGACGTTCCCGCCCCACAGGGCCAGCAGTTGGCGTACGTGCTGGGTCACAGTGAAACGGTCGCGTGGCATGCTGCCGGCCTGGCCTGCCGTCCGTGCTGCCTGCAGCCACCGCCACACGGTCCGCTCCGACACTCCCAGAGCTGAGCAGATCAGCCGGACATGTCCCGAGGTCAGCTCACCCCGCGTATCCAGCAACCGCAAACGCTCCACCGCCTGCGCCCGCGTAAACACAGCCGGCAGTTCCTGCCCCGACAGCGCCACCACCTCCACCCGCTGAATCCCCCGGGTCCCGGCTTCGTGCTCGCGAGACCTCACGGAGCCTCACTCATGACAGCGCGCACACCGCACACCTGACAGAACAAACCGCGAAACCCTGACAGAACCGGCTTTGCTGCTGTATACGCGGGGTTGCAGCCAGGGCTCATGACCGCCGTATCCCGGTGCTCAGGATGCGGATCACCGTGGACCCATGACCGCCCAGAGTCGTGCCTGCGCCTTCTGGCCCTGACCACCAGAAAGGACGCTCGCCACTGCCGGGCGAAGGCAGGACATCCGCTCCGGCCGACCGACGCCCGCACCCCGTACGCAGAGCTGTGCTGTCTGCTTGCGAATGCTTCGCCTATGCAGCGAGGTGGAGAGTCCCGCTCTCCGCCGAAGTTTCGGCATGGCGGTTCAGGTCCAACTTGGCGCATGCCTGGTCCCATCGGTCCTCGCTCGTCACCCCGGCGCGGACGGCACCGTCCCTCCACCTCGTAAGACTCGTGGAAGGCAGACCACAGGCCAGTAGGAAGGCGATGGTCTGCTCGGTGCTGACGGGAAGTATGCGCCCTTGAAGGACGCGGCGGACGGTACTGCTTGGCAGCTCGCCCAGGCCTGCCTTCGTCTCCATCTCCCGGGGTGACGGGGCCCCGCACCACGCGTGTTGATCGCGTAGTGCCCGGCCCAGGTCGGCGCGGCTGGCGATGAGGCTGGGATCGGGCGCCTTGTGGAGGTAGTACGGGGCCCGCGTGGCACGACGTGCCCGGACCCATAGCTCCTGGGCCATCCCCAGGGCCACACCCAGGTCACCGTTGAATTCCTCGTCCTTCGTGATGGTGGTCTCTACGAAGGCCTTGATGGTGTCCCAGGCCGGGACGACGGCTCCAGATGCGGCGCGCTTGAACGTCGCCTCCGAGGGCATGCCATGCATGCGGTCGGCCATCTCCTGATAGGTCAGGCCGACCACGGTCCTGCGACCGCGCAGGAAGTCGGCGAGCTTCGCACACGCCGGGACCGTGCGGTCGACCGGCTTCTCCGGACGTCCCATGGCGGCTTACCTCAGTTCCCTGAGCTGAGGTAAGCGCGCAACAGACGGCTGAGCCGGCCGCCGGAACCGCCGCCGGTCACCACTGCCAGAAGGGCTGTCGCACCGACGCCGCTGGCGCCGCCAAGGAGGACAAGCGTCTCCTTGACGCTCATGCCCAGCTCGGCGAGGACCGCGGCAGTAATAACGCACACGCTGATCACGAGCGCGTGGGCCATACCGAACCGCACACTCGTGGAAGCGCTGCTGCCAGACGACGCTGGCGCAGTGGCCGCAACAGGAACTGCCGCGCTGGGCTTGACGCCCATAGGGATCCCCTAACCACCGTCCGGCGACCCTGAGATCGCCGGACGGCACTGATCGGCTCCAACCGTGTCGTCCATGCCGCGCGCTAGCGGGAGTTGGCGCTCCCAGCACACGAATGGGCTTGCTGGCGGCCAGTGTCCCAGCCGTTACGTCCGATATGACAGTCGGTCAAGCCGTAAGTTCACCAGCGCACCAAAAGGCCGACGCTACCCAAAAGGGGACAGCCACCACATGCCAACCAGGCAATGCACCCACGGGTGCATTCGCATCCGTGCAGGTCAGAACGTCACGCAGGGTCACAGCACGAGATCCTAGCGATGGCTGCAAACAGGCTGTGTCAGCGTTTTCGCGCTGACCTGCGTTGGTTCAATTTCGTGCCGTGCATCGAGCCGTACGGCCGACTCGTACAAGCAACACTCTCCATACGAACTCCCGTGATCGGTCACGGGTTCGGCCCCTGACTGCTCCTGGCTCCAACCGGCGCGCGCAGGGAAAAGGGGCAGGTGTTGGCGCGCCTGCCCAGAAGAAGAGCCGATGACCATGAGTCATCGGCTCTTCTCGTATCAGCACAAAACAACCTGGCCCAACCCCGGTCAGGAGCGCCAGTCGTTTCACGCAGCCGGGCACCACGGGGAAGAACCACCCCTGGCCACCCCGCAGAGACAGCCACGTAATGGCAGCCGTCTCAAGCATCTCGCAGCACTCGTCGCCACCTACAACGACCATGCCCTGAACCACGTCGAGACAGACCAACACCAACCCCAGACACCAAAACGCCTACAGACACCACGCCAGACCAACAGCACCAAAACCGCAAGCCTGTCACCACATAGACCGCAGCAACGGCACCGAAAATCCCAGAAGCCAGGCACCCGACCAGCCACAACACCAACTGACACCCACGCGGTCACCCACTGACAAAAGATCGCGACTCATCACCTGCGGGCCCGCGGTGTGTCCGGGTGAGCCGGGTGACGAGTAGATGAGGGTTACCCGTGCCGAGCTGGCGCCGGTGTTCCAGGCAGCGTTGCAGCGCCTTCCAGGTCGTGTCGTCCAGTGGAAGGTGTACCGATCTGCCGGGGAACTGGACGCTGTGGCGGTGGGGGTCGATGTCGGTGAGGTGGCGCAGTTCGGTGATGGTGGATGCGTGGAGGAGGGCGGCAAGGCCGATGAAGGCCTCGTGTGGGTGGATGTCGTGGTTGGTGGCCCATCGTTCGTACAGGGTGCGCTGCTGGCCGGGGGTGCGGGTGGGGCCGTGAAGTTCCCTCTGCTGCACGGCAGTTATCGGGTCGGTGGGGTTGTGGAGGACGGCCTTGGAACGGTGGGCGTAGGAGAAGAACTGACGCAGCCCTGCGAGGTGGGAGGCGCGGCGGTCCGGGGCCAGGGCGAGGAAGGATTCCAGGTCGGTGGTGGTGACGCTCGCCCAGCTGATGTGTCCCTCGGGGTGGAGGTGGAGGGCCAGGTCGCGGATGGTGTTCAGGCGGATCTCGATGGTCTTCAGGTGGTTGGGGTGCAGTCCGAGTTGCTGGGCTTGCTCGCGTTGCAGCAGCAGGAAGTTGGCGAACCCTTCGATCTGGGCCCGCAGTGGGCTGGGGGTGTCTTCGATGCGGCGGGCACGGCGCGCTGCCGCCCGGCTGTCGGCGAGGTGCGGTGGCGGGTCGAGGTGGCCGTGAGTACGGAAGAAGTCGGCGAGTGCTCCGATGAGTTCGGGAGCGTTGCGTTGGGCGTGCGCGAGCAGTGTGCGGGGGTCGCCGGCTGTGGTGGTCAGGATCAGGCGCGCAGTGGTGGCGACGATGTCGGCCGCGTAGATGGGGTGGCGGTGGCCGGCGAGGTGCGTGGCGAAGTCGTTCCACCAGGCTGGTGGGGCGGGCATGCGCTCGGCCCATCCGGTCGCGCGGGTCATGACGGTGTGGGGTGAGTGCTCGTAACAGCGCCTGCACAGGCTCTTGGTCCACTGCCCGAGGGTTTTGCAGCGCGCACAGCGTGCCGGGGGTGCGGTGGCGGGATCGGTACAGGCCCGGCAGCGCTGGGTGGCGGCGTCGAGGGTACGTCGGCGCCCGCAGTGCTGACAGGGGCCCCGGGCCGGTTGTCCGGCCGAGCGGCGTCGGCATGCCGCGCACAGATCCTGGGTGGACCGTCGTGGAGCACCGCAGAGGGTGCAGGTACGGGAGCACCAGGCGCAGCGGCCCGTGTCCGGGTGCAGCCAGCGCAGCCGGCGGCAGACCGAGAGTTGTCCTTGACGGTCCGGGACGCCCTGGCGACGGTCGCGGGCGGACGCGTGGCGGGGTTGGGCGCGGTCATAGCGGTGGCAGGGACCGGTGACGGGGTCCAGGCGGTTGTTTCGGAGTGGGCGTAGCAGGGGTGGGGGCGATGCGCGGCGTGGGGGGTGAGGACGCGGTGGGTTCGCTCAAGGTCAACAGGTCGCCCGGGGTGCAGTCGAGCGCTGCGCACAGGGCCGCCAGAGTGGACAGCTTCACCTGGGAGGGCTGCTTGGTGAACAGCGCGGACACCGGAGGCGGCGGACAGTGCGAGACCGGCCCGCTCGGCCAGGAGGCAGCGCAGCTGCGTGCCTGTCCAGATGCCGCGCTGTGCCGGGGCGATCCGCAGCTTCCATTCCGCCTCGGGCTCAGGAGCAGCAGGTTCGACGGCGTGGAGAGGAGGGGGTGTGGTCATCCGGGGCTCCCAGGTCAGCTGGCCAGGCCGGTGACGGCGGTGAGTGTGGCGCGGCGCCAGGCGTCCTCGACGAAGGTGAGGCTGGGCCGTACGTAGGCCATGGTGGAGGCGATGTGGTGGTGGCCGAGGAGCCGCTGGACGGTGAGCAGGTCCATGCCCTGTTCGTAGTGGTGCGTGGCGCAGGCACGGCGCAGGTCGTGCGGGGTGAACCGGTCGCTCTCGGGGCGGCCTTCGCTGTCCAGGAGGCGTGAGAGGCGGTCGCGTACGGTCTGAGGCTTCAGTGCCTCGCCGTAGGCGTCGCAGAACAGCGCGGCAGTGTCGGGGAACAAAGGCGGATGTCACTCTGGTACCAGGCAAGGATCTGGTCCAGTCCGTCGAGCATGGGAGCCCATCTCGGGCGTGGTCCCGAGGCGCCTGCCGCCTTGCGAACCGCACGTGGAGCTTGCCGGACGGGCCGAGTCCGGGATGGACGTCGCACAGATCCAGGCGGAGCGCTTCGCTGAGCCGCGGAGCGCAGTGGTACAGCGTGCGCAGCAGAGCGTAGTCCCGTGCCGCGGCCGGGTAGTCGGACGTGACGGCCAGCCGAGCGCGGGCGAACGTGAAGAAGGCGGCGAGGCGCCCGGCCGTGGGCGGCAGCCGGCGAGAAGGCTCGTCCCAGACGTGGCGCAGCCGGTTGAACCGGTCCAGCGGATCGGCCACCGTCGCGCCGTACAGGGCGTGGATCTGGGTCGCGTAGCGCAGGCGTACGAACGTGTGGAACGAGCGCAGCATGTCCAGGTAACGGCGTCTGGTTCCCGCGGTCCGGCCCGCGAGCAGCAGACTGTGCAGCATCGCGTCCACGTGGGCAGGCTCGATCTGCCACACCGGCGCCTGGAAGTGGGCCAGCACCCGTGGAAGCAGGGAAGAGTAGGCGTCGATCGTCGACGGAGCGAAGCCCCGCACCACCCACGTGTTCGCGAACGCGCGGACGCAGCCGGCCTGGAAGACCCACACATCCGGTACCCGTCCGGCATCACAGGCCAGGTCGGTGAGCCCGCCCTCCACCAGCCGAAGAAAAGGCCTCTCCCCCGCGATCTCCACCGCCATCACGCCGACGACCACCCGGTTAAGGCAGCACCTGAACCAGGCAAGCACCACCGAAGAAATCAACAAGACAACTGAAGAAAGGCAACTCCCACCTCACCACCAACCCCGCAACCCACACGTTCGCGCTGGCCCGCCTGCTGGGCTTCGACCTGATGCCCCGCATCCGTAACTGGAAGGACTCGACGTTCTACCGGCCCAGCAAGCAGAGCGAGTACGTGCACATCGACGCCCTGTTCGGAGAGCCGGGCAGGAACGTGATCGACTGGGACCTGATCGAATCGCAGTTCCGGCACCTGATGCGGGTGGCCGTCTCGGTGCGCGAGGGGGCGATCTCCTCCTCCACGCTGCTGAAGCGGCTGAGGTCGGGCTCCAAGAAGAACGCCACGTACGCTGCGTTCGGCGAGGTCGGCCGCGTGATCCGCACCGTGCTGCGCTACCTCTCCGACGCGCCGCTGCGCCCGAGTCGTTCAACCGGTTCTCCCAGTGGGTCGGCTTCGGCAACCGCGGCGTCATCGCCGACAACGACCCGGTCGAGCAGGAGAAGGCGATGAAATTCAACGCTCTGCTCACGAACGCGGTCATTTTTCACAATGCCCTGGACATCGCCGAGATCGTCCGCCAGCTGCTGGAGGAGGGCTGGACGACCGAGCCGGAGGACCTGGCGCACATCTCGCCGTACCTGACCGAGCACATCAACCGGTTCGGCGAGTACAGCACGCACGAGCTCGGCATCCAGCCCGAGGCGTACGACCCGAAGCTGGACGTGGACTTCGCCCCGCTGCACGAGGCGGACCCGGCCGCGGCCGGCTTCGGTCAGGCCCCGCCTGAAAGGCCGCGGCCGGGGCGGCATCATGAAGTCCATGGACGATTGATCGAGGGTGCTTACGGCGGCGCGGCCGGTGACGGCATCATCGTCCGCTGGCCGGTGTTGCCAGGATCGGCGTGCTGATTCAGGCTGAGTTCTTCGACTGCGACTCGCGTCCTTGTGTGCGCAGGTGCTCGTTGATGCGCCTGGCTTCTTCGAGCTGGTCTTCGAGGATGACGATGCGGCAGGCGGCTTCGACGGAGGTGCCCTGGTCGACGAGTTCGCGGGCGCGGGCGGCGATGCGCAGCTGGTAGCGGGAGTAGCGGCGGTGGCCGCCTTCGGAGCGCAGCGGGGTGATCAGGAGGTGTTCGCCGAGGGCGCGGAGGAAGGCGGGGGTGGTGCCGAGCATCTCGGCGGCCCGGCCCATGGTGTAGGCGGGGTAGTCGTCATCGTCGAGATTGTCGACGGGACGGGAACTGGCAGGGGGCATAGACCTCTTCTTTCAGGGGACACGTCGGGGGGCCCGGGTGCCGTACGGCACCCGGGCCCCGAGCTTTCAACACCATCTACCGGCGAACTGCGCCGGCCTTCTTTGTCCGCAGGTTCCGCCCGGGAGGGCGGGGCTGCGGGGATCGCGGATGCGTGACCGGGGACCACCTTCCAATCCGGGGCCTTGCGGTACCCGAGCGGACTGCTTCCTCGCCCGGGCGATCCTGATGGCGTCTGCTCCTTTACTTCGGCTACACGGTCGTACTGCTGGATGACGCGGATACTGCTCGCAGCCCCCGTGGGGCGTCCTGCTTGACCTGCATGCGCGGCAGTTCATCTCTGCCGTGCCCATCTCGACTTCCTGGGTACACGCAAACAATAACCCTGCGACGAGTCAATGTCTACTGTGACCGCGACAGATTTTCTTCAGGTTCGATGCGTATAGTTCTGCCGCAAACACATCTGCATGAGTGATGCCCCGGCGCGAACCCACGAGGCGCGGACGAGGAAGCTGGCCATCCTCTACGAGCTGTGTGTGCTGGTCAGCTGGCGGGATGCGCTGCGTCGGCGGGAGATCTGGGCGCCGGGGGCGAACCGGTGGCGTAACCCGGAGGACGATCTCCCGCAGGACTTCGAGGGCAATCGGGGGTTCGCCCGGGGGCGGAGGCTGACTGGGCTGTTGCGGGGCACCGGGCCGGGGTCAGGGGGGAGTGAGGGTGTCGAGCCGGGCGGCGAGGTCGGGGTGGGCGGCGGCCAGGTGGGGGCGGGTGGCGGTCAGGGGGGCGATGAGGTCGGCGGGGTCGTTGTGGGCGAGGGCCGCGTGGAGCTCATTGAGCGGGCGGCGGGCGGCGGGGGGAAGGTCGGTGAGGGCGGTGATCTGGCCGGCGAGGCGGCGCAGGTCGGCCGCATTGCGGCGGGCCCAGGTGGCGGTGTTGCGGTCGGCGGCCCGGGCCTGACGGGTGGCCGTCACGCGCTGTTCGCCGGTGGTCCCGGCCGGGCCGGGGCGGCCGCGCAGGTAGCGGCGCTCGGCGGCCTGGCGGCTGGCGACACCCAGGGGGGAGGCGAGGTCGGCCCAGCTGGCGCCTGCGTCCCGGGCCGTTTCGATCAGGCCGGTCTCCCATCCGGCGAGCCGCTCACGTACCTGCCGCAGCAGCATCAGCGAGGCGAGGGCCTGCTCCGGGGCCGGCCCGACGACGCCGAGGGTGTCGGGGGTCTCGTGCTGGGCGTCGCGCAGGGCGTCGTCTATGGCTTTCAGGGCCGCCGCGGCGGCGAGGAACGACGCCGGGCTGTGGGCGTCGGCGTCGGTGGAGACCGGCTTGCCGGGTGCGGTCACGGGCACCTCCCTCGGATTGTCATCATGTAGATGACATCGTGTTTGTCATCCATTGGATGACATGTTACAACGGTGTCAGTGAGGCGCATTGGCAGTAACTGCCTGAACCTGCTGGAGGTGTTTTCACGATGTTGATGCGCACTGACCCCTTCCGTGAGCTGGACCGGCTGGCTCAGCAGCTGATGGGCACCGGCACCTGGTCACGGCCCGCCGCGATGGCGATGGACGCCTACCGCGAGGGTGACGAGTACGTGGTGGCCTTCGACCTTCCCGGCGTCAGCGCGGACGCGATCGACATCGACGTCGAGCGGAACATGCTGACGGTCAAGGCGGAGCGCCGGCCGATGGCGAAGGCCGACGACGTGCAGATGGAGCTGTCCGAGCGGCCGCTGGGTGTCTTCTCCCGCCAGATCGTGCTCGCCGACACACTGGACACCGAGCACATCAAGGCCGACTACGACGCGGGCGTGCTGACCCTGCGCATCCCGATCGCCGAGCGCGCCAAGCCCCGCAAGATCTCCATCGGCGTCGGGACCGGCCACAAGGAGATCTCCGGCTGACACCGGCCGGACAGGTGCGGAGGACGGGCACCTGATCTCCCCCTCACCCCGTCCTCCGCACCCCGCGGGCAGGCCGAAGAACAAGAAGGGGTGGCGGCGAGATGACTCTGCGACGCGAAGCGTTCCTCGACCGCGTGAAGGAGCGCGGCGAGTACGGCACTGTGGAGGAAGCCGAGCACGCGGCCCGTGTAGTGCTCGCCCTGCTCGGCGCGCATCTGGTCGGCGAGGTTCGCGCCCAGCTCGCGGCACATCTCCCGGAGGAATTCGCCCTGATCCTGCTCAACCCGCTGCAGAGCGCCGAACCGCTGCCCCCGGAGCGGTTCGTGCGGGCGACCGCAGCCTGGATCGAGGGCGCCACCGAGCAGACCGCGACCTGGGACGTCAGCGCCGTGCTGTCCACGGTCGCCGACACGGCCGGCGAGGACCTGCTAGGG
>NZ_LGDV01000257.1 GCF_001280015.1 Streptomyces sp. MMG1121 | reverse complement strand
CTACATCCCCGACAACCCCACCGGACTCCCCGTCCCCAACCCCGACACACTCCGACAGCGACACACCGAGCCCGTCCGGAAGCTAGGGGCAGGTGTTCGGCTCTTCCCGCCTCGCGCGGCTCCCGCCCGGGCCGAACCGGCGCGCAGCCCCCTGGCGAAGCGGTGCCACCCCGCCCCCTGCGGACGGCCGCACGTCGCCCTCCCGCGATACGCCGACTCCTGCCCCCGTCGGTCCCCTTCTCGGCCGACCGAGGCGGGTGGGTGGGCGAAGGCGTGGGGTTGTGGAGTTACCGGGGCGGGTCTGCCGGGTGGGGGGCGAGTACGGGCAGTTGCGATGCCAGTCGCTGTTCGCAGAGCTCGACGAGGCGGTCGTACCCCGCCTTGCCCATCAGTTCCGTCAGCTCGGCCCGGTAGGAGACGTACACCGGATCGCCCGCTCCGTGCGCGGAGGTCGCCGATGTGCACCACCAGTGCAGGTCATGACCGCCCGGACCCCAGCCCCGGCGGTCGTACTCGCCGATGGACACCTGGAGCACCCGCGTGTCGTCGGGGCGGTCGATCCAGTCGAAGGTCCGCCGGATCGGCAGCTGCCAGCACACGTCCGGCTTGGTCTCCAGCGGCTCCCGGCCCTCCTTCAGGGCGAGGATGTGCAGCGAGCAGCCCGCGCCGCCCGCGAATCCGGGCCGGTTCTGGAAGATGCAGGAGCCCTGGAAGGGCCTCGTCTGCCGGGAGCCCTCCTCGTCCTTCGACACCCAGCCGTTCCGCGTGCCCTCGGCGTGGTGCTGCCAGACCTCCGGGGTGAGCCGCGCCACATGGCCGGCGACCCGCTTCTCGTCGTCCTCGTCGGAGAAGTGCGCGCCCAGCGAGCAGCACCCGTCGTCCGCGCGGCCCGCCTGGATGCCCTGGCAGCCGCTGCCGAAGATGCAGTTCCAGCGAGAGGTCAGCCATGTCAGATCACAGCGGAAGACCTGCTCGTCGTCCGCCGGATCAGGAAACTCCACCCAGGCGCGCGCGAAGTCGAGCCCCGTCTCGTCGCTCGACTTCGGGGCCTGCCCGGCCTTCTTGGACTTCTTGGACATGGACGACGCCTTTGCCTGCGCAGAATCCTTCACTCCCTTGGAGGATTTGGGATCCTTCGCCTTTTTCGTCTTTGGCACCTGTCCAGGGTAAGTGGCGAAGGCCCGCTCCGGGGACCGTCGGCCGGCGTTCTGGCAGTAGCGTTCCGTATATGAGACTCGGTGTCCTGGACGTGGGTTCGAACACGGTGCATCTGCTGGTGGTGGACGCCCACCCCGGCGCGCGCCCGCTGCCCGCGCATTCCCACAAGGCCGACCTTCGGCTCGCCCAACTGCTCGACGACAGCGGTGCCATCGATGACGACGGCATCCATCAGCTGGTCGCGGTCGTACAGGACGCACTCCAGGCCGCCGAGGACAAGGGCGTGGAGGACCTGCTGCCCTTCGCGACCTCCGCCGTCCGCGAAGCCGGCAACGCCGACGACGTCCTCGCGCGCGTGGCCGACGAGACCGGCGTACGGCTCCAGGTCCTCACCGGCGCGGAGGAGGCCCGCCTCACCTTCCTCGCCGTCCGCCGCTGGTTCGGCTGGTCCGCCGGAAAACTGCTGGTCCTGGACATCGGCGGCGGCTCCCTGGAGATCGCCTACGGCATAGACGAGGAGCCGGACGCCGCCGCCTCCCTGCCGCTCGGCGCCGGCCGGCTCACCGCGGGCTGGCTGCCCGGCGACCCGCCCGCCCCCGAGGACGTCCGCGCCCTGCGCCGCCATGTGCGTACGGAGATCGCCCGTACCGTCGGCGAATTCAGCCGCTTCGGCGCCCCCGACCACGTCGTCGCCACCTCCAAGACCTTCAAGCAGCTCGCCCGCATCGCCGGCGCCGCCCGCAGCGCCGAGGGCCTCTACGTCCAGCGGGAACTCAAGCGCGAGTCCCTGGAGGCCTGGGTGCCGCGCCTGGCGAGCATGACGGCGGACCAGCGCGGCGAACTCCCCGGCGTCTCGGAGGGCCGGGCCGGCCAGCTCCTGGCGGGGGCCCTGGTGGCCGAGGCGGCGATGGACCTCTTCGGCGTGGAGAGCCTGGAGGTCTGCCCGTGGGCGTTGCGCGAGGGCGTCATCCTCCGGCGCCTCGACCACATGGGATCCGCCTAGCGACCCGAAGGGGGGCGGGGCTGTGCCGACAGGCGGCTGTGCCGCGCGGGCGCGAGCGACGCCGCCGCATCCGCCGAATGGCAAAGCTCACAACGGCGAATAGCCACCAAACACCGGAGCCACTCCACCCCTTAAGGTGGCATCCGTGGCTGAACCCAGGGACGTCCCCGTCGCGCTGTCGACAGCCTCCGTCTACCCGGAGTCCACGGCGACGGCCTTCGAGATCGCCGCGCGCCTCGGGTACGACGGCGTCGAGGTCATGGTGTGGACCGACCCGGTCAGCCAGGACGTCGAGGCGCTGCGCCGGCTGTCGGACTACCACGGTGTCCCGGTCCTGGCCGTCCACGCCCCCTGCCTGCTGATCACCCAGCGGGTCTGGTCGACCGACCCCTGGGTCAAGCTCCAGCGGGCCCGTGCGGCCGCGGAGAAGCTGGGCGCCGCCACCGTCGTCGTACACCCGCCCTTCCGCTGGCAGCGGCAGTACGCGCGCGACTTCGTCGACGGGATCTGGCGGATGGCGGACGAGACGGACGTACGGTTCGCGGTCGAGAACATGTACCCGTGGCGCTACCGCGACCGCGAGATGCTCGCGTACGCCCCCGACTGGGACGTCACCCAGCACGACTACCGGCACTTCACGATCGACCTCAGCCACACGGCGACGGCCCGCACCGACGCCCTGGAGATGATCGACCGCATGGGCGACCGCCTCGGCCACGTCCACCTCGCCGACGGCCGGGGCTCCGCCAAGGACGAGCACCTGGTGCCCGGCCGCGGCACCCAGCCGTGCGCCGAACTGCTGGAGCACCTCGTGGTCAGCGGGTTCGACGGCCATGTCGTGATCGAGGTCAACACCCGGCGGGCGATGTCCAGCGCCGAACGCGAGGCCGACCTCGCCGAGGCCCTGGCCTTCACCCGCAAACACCTGGCCTCGGCGGTACGGGTGCCACGGCCATGAGCGAGAACCCGCCCCAGCCCGGCCTCCCGGCCGCCCACGACCCGTCGAGCCACGAGCCGGCCGCCCACGCCCCGGCCCCCCGCAGAAGAGGCAGACCCCCGCGCGCCGAATCCGCCGACACCCGCGACCGGATCCTCACCGCGGCCCGCGAGGAGTTCTCCGAGCGCGGTTACGAGAAGACCTCCGTCCGCGGCATCGCCAAGGCGGCCGGTGTCGACTCCGCGCTCGTCCACCACTACTTCGGCACCAAGGAACAGGTCTTCGAGGCCGCCATCGCCGTGGCCTTCGCGCCCGCGCTCGACGGGCCGGCCGCGATCGCCGAAGGCCCGCTGGACGGGGTGGGGGAGCGGATGACCCGCTTCGTCTTCGGCATCTGGGAGAACCCCACGACCCGGACCCCGCTGCTGGCCATCCTCCGCTCGGCCGTCAACAACGAGACCGCGGCCGCCGTGTTCCGCCGGCTCGTCGCCTCCCAGCTGCTGCGCCGTATCGCCGCCCAGGTGGACCTGCCGGACGCGGAACTGCGCGCCGAGCTGGCCGCCGCGCAGCTGGTGGGCGCGGCGATGATGCGCTACGTGATCAAGCTGGAGCCGCTGGCGTCGGCGGACCTGGAGCAGATCATCGCGCGCGTGGCCCCCGTCGTACAAGGACATCTGACGAGCCCCTGAGGACCCCCTTGCGGCCCCTGGGGGACCCGGTGCGGCGCCCCTGACGCCAAGACGGGCATCCCGTATTCCGGACACCTTGTCCCGCCCCCTGGATGACCGGCGTACGCTCAGTAGCAGCCCTATCTGTCTGAAGGAGCGAGCGACGATGCCCGAGCTGAGGTCCCGCACAGTCACCCACGGACGCAATATGGCGGGCGCCCGCGCCCTGATGCGCGCCTCCGGTGTACCCGGTGCGGACATCGGCCGGAAGCCGATCATCGCCGTCGCGAACTCCTTCACCGAGTTCGTGCCGGGCCACACCCACCTCCAGCCGGTCGGCCGGATCGTCAGCGAGGCGATCACGGAGGCGGGCGGCATCCCGCGCGAGTTCAACACCATCGCCGTGGACGACGGCATCGCCATGGGCCACGGCGGCATGCTCTACAGCCTCCCCTCCCGGGACCTGATCGCGGACTCGGTGGAGTACATGGTGGAGGCCCACTGCGCCGACGCCCTGGTCTGCATCTCCAACTGCGACAAGATCACCCCGGGCATGCTGATGGCGGCCCTGCGCCTGAACATCCCGACGGTCTTCGTCTCCGGCGGCCCGATGGAGTCCGGCCGGGCCACGCTGGTCGACGGCACGGTCCGCACGCTCGACCTGGTCGACGCGATCTCCGACGCCGTGAACGAGAAGATCTCCGACGAGGACATCCTCCGTATCGAGGAGAACGCCTGCCCGACCTGTGGCAGCTGTTCCGGCATGTTCACCGCCAACTCGATGAACTGCCTGACCGAGGCCATCGGCCTCTCCCTCCCCGGCAACGGCTCGGTCCTCGCCACCCACACCGCGCGCAAGCAGCTCTACGTCGACGCGGCCCGCACGGTCATGGACATCACCCGCCGGTACTACGAGCAGGACGACGAGTCGGTCCTGCCGCTCAACGTCGCCACTTTCCAGGCCTTCGAGAACGCCATGGCCCTGGACATCGCGATGGGCGGCTCCACCAACACGATCCTGCACCTGCTGGCCGCCGCCCAGGAGGCGGGCGTCCCCTTCGGCCTGGAGCAGATCGACGCCGTCTCGCGCCGCGTCCCCTGCCTGGCCAAGGTCGCGCCGAACGTCGGGAAGGACCGCACGTACTACATGGAGGACGTGCACCGCGCCGGCGGCATCCCGGCCCTGCTCGGCGAGCTGCACCGCGCGGGCCTGCTCAACGAGGACGTGCACGCCGTCCACAGCCCCTCCCTCGCGGACTGGCTGAAGACGTGGGACGTCCGCGGCGGCAGCCCGTCGCCCGAGGCGGTCGAGCTGTGGCACGCGGCGCCCGGCTGTGTCCGCTCCGCCGAGGCCTTCTCCCAGTCCGAGCGCTGGGAGTCCCTGGACGACGACGCCGAGGGCGGCTGCATCCGCTCCGCCGAGCACGCGTACTCCAAGGACGGCGGCCTCGCGGTGCTCAGGGGCAACCTGGCGGTCGACGGCTGCGTGGTCAAGACGGCCGGCGTGGACGAGTCGATCTGGACCTTCGAGGGCGCGGCGGTCGTCTGCGAGTCCCAGGAGGAGGCCGTCCAGCGCATCCTCACCCACGAGGTCAAGGACGGCGACGTCGTCGTCATCCGCTACGAGGGCCCCAAGGGCGGCCCCGGCATGCAGGAGATGCTGTACCCGACCTCGTACCTGAAGGGCCGCGGCCTCGGCAAGACCTGCGCCCTGATCACCGACGGCCGCTTCTCCGGCGGCACCTCCGGCCTCTCCATCGGCCACGCCTCCCCCGAAGCGGCCTCCGGCGGCACCATCGCCCTGGTCCAGGACGGCGACCGCATCCGCATCGACATCCCGAACCGCACGATCGACCTGCTGGTCGACGAGGCCGAACTGACCCGCCGCGACCAGTTGCTGAACGGCGTCTACGCCCCCCACAACCGCGAGCGCAAGGTCTCCCAGGCCCTGCGCGCCTACGCGGCGATGGCGACCAGCGCGGACAAGGGCGCGGTCCGCGACGTGAGCAAGCTGGGCTGACCCCAGGCAGACCGAAGGGACCGCTCCGCGTGGGGGCGGCCCCTTCGCGTCGTCCGCGTCACCACGCGGCCGGATCGCGCGCGGCGACGCCGAACACGGTTCCGTCGGGGGCGCCGGCGTAGACACGACCGTCGACGACCAGGGGCGTCGGCAGGCTGGTGGCGACCTTGTCCGCGTCGGCGCCGAGCCGCGGCGGAGTCTGTCCGAGGAGGCGCCCGTCGTGCGCGTCGACGGCCAGCAGACGTCCGTCGGCCGCGGTGAAGTAGACGTGCGCACCGTCGCCGACCGGGGCCGAGCCACGGCTGACAGACGTTTCCAGATGCCACAGCCGCCTACCGGCGGCCAGGTCCACGGCTTCCAGCGAGCCTTCCGCGGCCAGCAGATACACCGTGTCGCCGTGGACACCGGCCTGCGGAGACAGCCGCGGGACCGCCAGCGCCACCCGGCGCGACACCTTCGAGAGCGGTGTGTAGCGGACGACGGCGTCCGTCGCCCCGGAGGCCCTGTCGCCGGCCAGGAAGAAGAGGGAGCCGCCCTGGCTGCCGACGGGCTTCAGCACCCCGCTCAGCGATGCCTTCCAGCGCACCGCACCCGTCTCCGGATCCACCGCGGTGACACGCGTGTGTGCCCCGTCCTGGGAGGTCGTGGTCGCGTACGCCAGCGGGTCCTCGGCGAACGAGGCGAAGGACGGCGTGCTGTAGCCGGGAAGGCGCCGCTGCCATTTCGTACGGCCCGACCCGCCGTCCACGCCGGTGACCGTTCCGTCGGCGCCGGTGAGCAAGGTCGTGCCGCCGGTGTACTGGACCGTCGTGTCGTCGGTCAGGCGCCGCTTCCACACCGCGTCGCCGGAGCGCGGGTCGAGTGCCGTCAGGAGCGTGCCACCGTCCGAGCAGAACTGCACCAGGGAGTCCGCCAGGACCGGTGCTCCGCTCGTGCGGCCCGCCGCGGCGGAACGGTGCCACAGAAGCCTTCCGTCGGTGGGGGAGAGGGCGAAGGCGCCGCCGGGCTGCGCACACAGCAACGTCCCCGCCCCGTACGAACACTGCGGCATCCCCGATGCCTCGGACACCGGCCGGGCCGCCCAGGAACTGAACGCGGCCACCTTGGTGTGCGGGCTCCTACCGGCCGGGGTACGGTCGCCGCCCCCGGCCAACTGGACCGAGGCCAGCACGGCGACCACGACGAGCCCGAGCGCCCCGGCGCCCACCGCCGCCTTCCTGCCGACACGCCGCCCGGCCGGCGGCCCGGACTCCTCGGCACGGGAGGGCGGAGCCGGCCCGTCGCCCGTCCGCTGCGCCGGTATGAACGCCTGCGTGTCGTAGGAGGCCGCCACCGACCGCAGTTCGCGCATCAGCTCGTCGGGGGTCGGCCGGTCCTCGGGCTCCTTGGCCAGACACCGCAGCACCAGTGGCGCGAGACTCTCCGGCACCCCGGTCAGATCGGGCTCGTCGTGCACCACCTGATAGGCGACGACGTACGGGCTGTCGGAGTCGAACGGCCCGCGCCCGGTCGCCGCGTGCACCAGCACGGACCCGAGCGCGAAGATGTCCGCCGCCGGGCCCACCTCCCGCGGGCGCCGGAACTGCTCGGGTGCCATGAAGGGCGGCGTACCGATCAGCTTGCCGGTCTCGGTGCGCAGCTCACTGTCCTTCGGCCGGGAGATGCCGAAGTCGATGACCTTCGGCCCGTCCTCGGCGAGCAGCACGTTGCTCGGCTTCAGATCCCGGTGGACGACCCCGACCCGGTGGATGTCGCGCAGCGCCTCCGCCAGTCCGGCCATCAGCCGGCGCAACTGCGCCACCGGCATGGGACCGTTCCGCTTCACCTCGTCGGAAAGGGTCGGGCCCGGAATGAACAGCGTGGCCATCCACGGCCGTTCCGCCTCCGGATCGGCGTCCACGACCGGCGCCGTGAAGGCACCGCTCACCCTCCGGGCGGCCGCCACCTCCTGCCGGAAACGTCCCCTGAACTCGGGGTCCCTGGCGAACTCGGCATGTACGACCTTCACCGCGAGCTTCATCCCGGAGGTGCTGCGGGCCAGGTGGACAACGCCCATGCCACCGGACCCCAGACGGGACTCCAGGTGGTAGTGACCGGCGTACTCGGGAAGTTCCGCTTCCGCGCCCGCCCTCGTGTTCCTCTGTGGCGCCATGGGACCACCCCCGTGCTGTTCGTCCGCGCGCGCGACCCACGGAGCCTAGTCGATGACTCGTGCGGGACAGAGGCGGCTTGCTAGCCTTCGCGCGCGAGTCGCGCACACGTGTGCTGTGACCCGTTTACGGGGAAATCCGGCACCCATGGCGAGCATGGGGTTCAAGGGGGAGGTTCCACATGGATGTCGACCGCGCCGAAGAGGTCGAGAACGGCACCGAGGGCGATGCCGTGACGGCGGAGTCGGGCGTGCGCACCTACGCGGTCGCCCCCGGCGTCCGCGTGAACGTCCGCAGCGGCCCGGGCACCAACTACGGCATCACCCGGGTCCTGCCCGAGGGCACCCGCGTCCCGATCTTCTGCCAGACGCCGGGCACGACGGTCTCCGGCCCGTACGGCACCACGATGATCTGGGACAACATCGACAACGGCGAGTTCGTCTCCGACGCCTACGTCCACACCGGCAGCGACGGCTACGTGGCCTCGCGCTGCGCCTGACCGCCCCCGTCCGGAGCCCGCCCCCGCCCGGCGCCATAATCGTTGCGTGAGCGACGAAACCGGCACCCCGGACACCCCGGCGGGCTCCCCAGACGGATCGGCCCCGGGCAGCGGCCCCCGCCCCGAGCCCCTGCGCTTCTTCGGCACCTCCTGGGTGAGCCACGACAACGGCTACGCGGCCCGCCGCGCCGGTGTCGCCGTCGGCTCCCTCGCCGCGGCCGTCGCCGCCTGCCTGGTGCTCCGCTTCGCCTACGACGGCATCCGCATCGCCGACACCGGCTCCTTCGTGACCGTGCTGGTCATCGCCATGTTCGCGATCTGCAGCGCGCTCGCCTTCCGCAACACCTGGGAGGGCTTCGGCAAGCGCCACGACCCACAGCGCCAGGCCTCCCTGCGCGGCCTGCTCGCCATCGGCTTCGTCGGCTCCCTGCTCGCCTACTTCTTCCGTTCCCTCACCGAGGCCCCGGGCGAGAAGCTGCACCGCGAGGAGTACGACACGGCACGCGAGGCATACGAACGCCGCGCCACCCGCCGCACCGGCAACCCGTCGAAGAAGAAGCGGCGCACGTAGGGTTTCCGGGCGGGTAAACCCGCTGCGACCGCCTCCGCCGTACGGCCACCATGGCCGTATGACCACGACGCCACCGCCACCGACCCCACCCGCCCCCTCGGCCCGGGCCCGCTCCTTCAACACCGCCGCCGCCGAGTACGCCGCGCACCGCCCCTCCTACCCCCCGGCCCTCTTCGACGCGATCGAAGAACTGGCCGGCCGGTCGCTCACCGGAGCCAAGGTCGTGGACGTCGGCGCCGGCACCGGTATCTCCACCTCCCTGCTGCACGCCCGCGGCGCCGACGTCCTCGCCGTCGAACCCGGCGGGGGCATGGCCGCCGAGTTCCGCCGCGGGCTGCCGCACATCCCGATCGTCCGCGGCAGCGGCAACGCCCTTCCCGTCGCCGACGCCCACGCCGACTTCGTCACGTACGCCCAGGCCTGGCACTGGACCGACACCGCCCACTCGGTTCCGGAGGCCCTGCGCGTGCTGCGACCCGGCGGCGCGCTGGCGCTGTGGTGGAACACCGACGCCCTCGACATCGACTGGATCGCCGAGGGCACCGACCGCGCCGGCCGCTTCTTCGGCGTGGACATCGCCGCCGAGAAGCGCGGGGCCGCCGAGCGCCTCGACCGGGTCGACCCCAGCGGACGCCTGGACCTCACCCTCCGCAAGGTCCGGTGGAGCCGCCGCGTCCCGCTCGACACCCACCTCGGC
Organism: Streptomyces sp. MMG1121; assembly: GCF_001280015.1. Classification (GTDB taxonomy): domain Bacteria; phylum Actinomycetota; class Actinomycetes; order Streptomycetales; family Streptomycetaceae; genus Streptomyces. The sequence continues at coordinate 3,139 of NZ_LGDV01000257.1, read as the reverse complement.
AACATCGGCAGCCACTCGCTCCTTCTCGTCACGCCGGAGGAGCGCCGCACCGCCTTCCTGGAAGAGGAGCGCGCCCACCTGCTGAAGGTCTTCCCGGACGGGATCGTCGAGGAGACGTACGACGTGCTCCTCGTCTGCGCCACCAAGCCCTGACCTCGACGTCCCCCTGCGCACACAGCGGCGGCCGGCCCTGCCCCGGCCGCCGCTGCCGCCTGCGCACCCCAGAACGCCCCCTCCTGCGCTCCCTTGGCCGCGCCACTTGACGTCCGAGCCCACCCGGGCCAATTATTCATCGCATGATGAATTACGCGCCGGAGCCACCCCTCCAGCCCGTCCCCACCACCCCGGCCATCCATGCCGACGACCTCACCGTCGCCCGCGGCCCCCGCACCGTCCTGCACCACCTCCGCTTCACCGTCCCGCGCGGCCAGATCACCGGCCTCCTCGGCCCCTCCGGCTGCGGCAAATCGACCCTCATGCGCGCCATCCTCGGCACCCAGGCCAAGGTCACCGGCACCCTGAACGTCCTCGGCCACCCGTCCGGCCACCCCACCCTGCGCAGCCGCATCGGCTACGTCACCCAGGCCCCCTCCGTCTACAACGACCTGACCGTCCGGCAGAACCTCGAGTACTTCGCCGCGATCCTCGACCCCGGCCGCGCCGCCGCCGAGCGCCGGCACGAACACGTCACCCGGGCCATGGCCGACGTCGACCTCACCAGCCACGCCGACGCCCTCGCCGGCAACCTCTCCGGCGGTCAGCGCGGCCGCGTCTCCCTGGCCGTCGCCCTGCTCGGCACCCCCGAACTCCTCGTCCTGGACGAACCGACGGTCGGCCTCGACCCCGTCCTCCGCCGCGACCTGTGGAACCTCTTCCACGACCTCGCCGCCACCCGCGGCGCCACCCTCCTCGTCTCCTCCCACGTCATGGACGAGGCCGAGCGCTGCCACCGCCTCCTCCTCATGCGGGAGGGCGAGATCCTCGCCGGAGGCACCTCCCGGCCGGAGGACGGGGGAGACACCCCCGACGCCCTGCGCACCCGCACCGGCACCGACACGGTCGAAGCCGCCTTCCTCCACCTCGTCGACGAAGCCGCCGCCGCACACCGCACCCAGGAGCCGACCCGATGAGTACGACCACCCCCGCGACCGGTGCGCTCAACGCCTCCCGCACCACCGCCACCGCGGCCCGGGTCCTGCGCCAGCTGCGCCACGACCCGCGCACGATCGCGCTGATGATCCTCATCCCCTGCCTGATGCTGGTCCTGCTGCGCTACGTCTTCGACGCGAGCCCCCGCACCTTCGACAACATCGGCGCCTCCCTGCTCGGCATCTTCCCGCTGATCACGATGTTCCTGGTCACGTCCATCGCCACCCTGCGCGAACGCACCTCGGGCACCCTCGAACGCCTCCTCGCCCTGCCCCTCGGCAAGGCGGACCTGATCGCCGGCTACGCCCTCGCCTTCGGCGCCATCGCCATCGTCCAGTCGGCCCTGGCCACGGGCCTGGCGGTCTGGTTCCTGGGCCTGGACGTGACGGGCTCCCCCTGGCTGCTCCTGCTCGTCGCCCTCCTCGACGCCCTGCTCGGCACGGCCCTCGGCCTCTTCGTCTCGGCCTTCGCGGCCTCGGAGTTCCAGGCGGTGCAGTTCATGCCGGCGGTGATCTTCCCCCAGCTCCTCCTCTGCGGCCTGTTCACCCCCCGCTCCGACATGCACCCCGTCCTGAGCGCCGTCTCCGACGTCCTCCCCATGTCCTACGCCGTCGACGGCATGAACCAGGTCCTGCACCACACCGACATGACCGCCACCTTCGTGCGGGACGTCCTGATCGTGGCGGGCTGCGCGTTCCTGGTGCTGGCACTGGGAGCCGCGACACTGCGCCGCCGTACGCCCTGAGTCCCCTGCCGGCGGCGAGTCCGCCCACCGGACAACCACGCCCACCCCCCACACCCCGGTGCCAGACTGACCTTCATGAGCCAGAAAGTCGCAGTCCTCGGCACCGGCAAGATCGGCGAAGCCCTGCTCAGCGGAATGATCCGCGCCGGCTGGGCCCCCGCCGACCTCCTGGTCACGGCCCGCCGCCCCGAGCGAGCCGAAGAACTCCGCACCCGCCACGGAGTCACCCCGGTCACCAACGCCGAGGCCGCCAAGACCGCCGACACCCTGATCCTCACGGTCAAGCCGCAGGACATGGGCACGCTCCTGGACGAACTGGCCCCCCACCTCCCCGCCGACCGCCTGGTCATCAGCGGCGCCGCCGGCATCCCCACCTCCTTCTTCGAGGAGCGGCTGGCCGCGGGCACCCCGGTCGTCCGCGTCATGACCAACACCCCCGCCCTCGTCGACGAGGCCATGTCGGTCATCTCCGCCGGCACCCATGCCACGGAGGCACATGTCGCGCACGCCGAGGAGATCTTCGGCGCCGTCGGCAAGACACTGCGCGTCCCCGAGTCCCAGCAGGACGCCTGCACCGCCCTGTCCGGCTCCGGCCCGGCGTACTTCTTCTACCTGGTCGAGGCCATGACCGACGCCGGCATCCTGCTCGGCCTGCCCCGCGACAAGGCCCACGACCTCATCGTCCAGTCCGCGATCGGCGCCGCCGTGATGCTCCGCGACAGCGGCGAGCACCCCGTCAGGCTCCGCGAGAACGTCACCTCCCCGGCCGGTACGACGATCAACGCCATCCGCGAACTGGAGAACCACGGCGTCCGCGCCGCCCTCATCGCCGCCCTCGAAGCCGCCCGCGACCGCAGCCGCGAACTCGCCTCCGGCAAGAAGGACTGAACCCTCGGTACACCCTCCGGAGTGCTCCACGGCGGAGAGTTGACACACCTCACCTCGCTACGTAGTGTTCTCCGAGTTGTCCGACGTGAGCGCCGACTCCGGTCGGTCCCCGGACAGCCATTCCGCAAGTCCCCGCCACTCATCGGCGCCCCGGCGTCGACTGTTTTGGCGTGCGTATTTGCGAAATTGAGGAATCCGCGTTCGAAAGGACGCCGCCCCCGATTAGCTCGGGGGCAAGGAATCCGCTAAAGTCTCACTCGTCGGAACGGCCCAACGGCCGGGAAGACAAACCCCGCTGACTGGGGGTCAGACGCCGAAAGGATCTGATAGAGTCGGAACCGCCGGAAAGGGAAACGC
>NZ_LGDV01000256.1 GCF_001280015.1 Streptomyces sp. MMG1121 | reverse complement strand
CGGACAGAAGACCCACCTGGTGGTCGACCAGCACCACGGCGGTGTTCTCACGGGTGACCGGCTCCAGGAACTTGTTGCGCTCGCTCATCTTCCACTCCTGTGAGGGTTGAGCCACATTCCGATTGGTCACTAATCTTGATAGTCACCATTGGTGATAATTGGAGGTACTCCGGGCGGCGCGACGGGCGCGAGCGTGGCCGGCACCGTGGTCAGTCCGCAGCCGGCGGCGACGCGGTGGAGCTTGGCCGGCCAGCCGCGGGCGGTGAGGACGATCTCGGGCCGCTCGTCCAGGCCCGGCCATACGCCCGACAGCCGGTCCTCCCCTGTGGGAGCGGGCCTGGTCGGGGAGGGCAGCGACGTGATCGTCGTCGGGCGCGCAGTGGATCGAGCGCGGGGCCCGGCCGCCTGGGCGTCGTGGTGTGCGCGGCCGGGCCCTGGGTTCACCTACGGCTGGGGGTTCCAGGTGCCGTCCAGCGGGACACCCGCGGCTGCGGCGATCCGGTCACGTGATTCGAGCAGGCGGGTGCGCAGCGCGGGCACGTCCACGCCGACCAGGGCGCCGTCGCGCTTGACCACGCGGCCGGCGACCAGGACGGTGTCGACGAGGCCGGGGTGTCCAGCGCTGACGATGGAGCCGGCCGGTTCGGTGACCGGGAAGATGGTCACGTCGTCGGTGCGCAGCAGGATGATGTCGGCTTCCTTCCCGGGGGCGATGCTGCCGGTGCGGGCTTCGAGACCGCAGGAGGCGGCGGCGTCGATGGTGGCGAACTCGAGCAGGTCGCGGGCGCGCAGGCCGCCGTCCAGGCCGCGCTCGGCGGCAAAGGCGGCGCGCATCGCGGCGAACATGTCGCCGCCGACGGAGGGGACGACGTCGATGGACAGGGTGGGTCGCATGCCGGCGGCCAGGGCCCTGCCGGTCATCGGCGCGCCGAAGCCCATCTTCAGTTCGACGTCGGGGCTCACGGAGATGGAGCTGCCTGCGTCGGCGAGCATGCGCAGTTCCCCGTCGCTGATTCCGTTGCCGTGGACGAAGGTGGTGGTGCCGCGCAGCAGGCCGTGCTTGTGCATGTCGGCGATGGGGCGCTGCGTTCCGTCGGATCCGGTGTGCAGGCTTGTGCGCAGGCCGAGTTCGTCGGCCAGTTGCAGTTCCCTGGTGAGGGTGTCCATGCCGGTGTCGTCTGCTCCGCGCAGTCCGAAGGCCATGGTGACCAGGCCGTGCCCGTCCACTTCGGCACGGACGCGGCGGATGTCGTCGTCGACAGGGCGGGAGGTGGCCCATCCGGCGCCGAGGCAAAAGATCGACCGCCCGGGCGCTTCGCGCAGTGCCGCGATGGCGGCGTCCTCGTGCTCGTGGTCCTGGGCGACGTGATACCAGTCCAACATGGTGGTGATGCCGGAGTGCAGGGCTTCCAAGCGGCCTAGGAGGGTGGCTGCGTAGACGTCCTCGGGCGTGTAGTGGGCTTTGACGGTGCCGTGCATGGCCGTTGCCCACTGGAGGAAGGTCCAGTCCGCGCCGATGCCGCGGAAGGCGGTCTGCCAGTTGTGGCGGTGGTTGTCCACGAAGCCGGGCATGACGATCCGGTCGCTGGCGTCGATCACTTCGGCGTCCGGCGCGTGGATGCGGTCGGCCACTTCGGCGATCACGCCGTTCTCAATGAGGACGTCACCGCGGTCGAGGTCACCGACGGCCGGGTCCATGCTGACCACGGTGCCGCCGGACAGCAGAGTCTTCATGGGAGGGGTCCTTGCTTTCGGGGTGGTTCACGAGCACGTTGCAGGGGATTGGGCGCCGCGGCGTCGGGCAGGCCGTTCAGGCAGTCGTGGCGTGGGCGTGGGCGGCGTCGGCCGCGGCGAGCGCGTCGGCGACCAGGTCACCGGTGTCTTCCGTGCCGGCCGCCAGCCGGACCAAGCCCGGCGGAACGGCTTCGGTGATCTGCTCGTCGCTGAGCATCCCGGCCCACATGGACGCCGGGTGCACGGCGAGGGATTCCACGCCGCCCAGGCTGGCCGAGCGGCGCGGGTAACGCAGCTTGCCGAGGAAGGCATCGGCCATCTCGTACCCGCCGGCGAATTCGACGCTGAGGACTCCGCCGAATCCGTCCATCTGGTCGACGGCCAGATTGTGCTGGGGATGGGTTGCCAGTCCGGGGTAGTGCACCTGGCTGACGGCCGGGTGCTGGCTCAGGGCTTCAGCGAGGGCGAGGCCGTTGGCGTTGTGGCGCGGTACGCGCAGCGGCAAGGTGCGTATGCCGCGCAGCAGCAGCCACGCGTCGATCGGGCCGAGGGTGGCGCCGGTGAGCAGGCTGGTGTCCCAGATGCGGTCCAGGATCTTCGCCGGTCCGGCCAGCACTCCTGCGGAGACGTCGGTGTGGCCGTTGAGGTACTTGGTCGCGCTGTGCCAGACCACGTCGATGCCGAAGTCCGCGGGCCGCTGGTTCAGCGGGGTGGCGAAGGTGTTGTCCGCCAGGGTCGGCACACCGTGGGCGCGGGCCAGTTCGGCGACGGCACGCAAGTCCGTGATCTGCAACAGCGGGTTGGACGGGGTCTCCACCAGGATCAGACGGGTCCTGGGAGTGAGGGCCTTCTCGAACGCCTCAGGGTCCCTCTGGTCGACCAGCGTGGTGGACACGCCCAGGCGCGGCAGCAGGTTCAGCAGCACCGAGGCGGTGCCGCCGTAGGTGGACATCTGCCCGATGACGTGGTCACCGGCGCACACCAGGGCCAGCACCGCCGTGGTGATCGCGGCCATCCCGGACGCGGTGACCATGGCCGCCTCGGTGCCCTCCAGTTCCGCGACGACGGCGGCGACCTGGGCGTGGTTGGGGTTGCCGAAGCGGGTGTAGAAGTCCTGCCCTCGCGGCTCGACGGCGCCCGCGGCGAACGTGGGCGCGTCCTCGGCCGAGAACGCCGCCGTCTGGTAGATCGGCGGTGCCACCGCGCGGCTGGGGTTGACCTCACGGTCGGTGTGAACGGTGACGGTGCTCTTGCCCGGCATGGCCAGCCCTTCCGGAACTCGACGTTATGTCTGCATCCAGCATGAGCGGTCACGACGTGGCCACGCTTCGGTTGGCGGCAATTTTGACAGCAAATTGCGCGGTTGGTCGGCATTGAATTGTGCTAGACGGTGTCTCGGGGCAATATTCTGCCGTCATGGATGATGTGGACCGGTCGATCCTGGCCGTACTCGAACGCAATGGCCGTATCAGCAACAACGAGCTCGCCTCGCGGGTCGGGCTGTCCCCGTCGCCGTGCCTGCGGCGCGTACGGCAGCTGGAGGAGGCCGAGGTCATCCGCGGCTACCGGGCTGTGATCGACCCGGCTGCGATCGGCCGGGGCCTGCGCGTGTTCGCCGGGGTGCGGCTGATGCGGCACACCCGCGCGGACGTCGTCGCCTTCGAAGGTGAGGTGATGAAACTGTCCGAGGTGATTGCCTGCCACCACATCACCGGCAACTTCGACTACCTCCTGCAGGTCGAGGTCGCCGACCTGCCCGCATACGAGGAGTTCCACGCCAACCAGCTTGCCGCTCTGCCCGCGGTGGCCACGGTCAACAGCTTCGTCATCATGAAGACCCTCGACGCCACGTAGCGCCCCCTGGCCGGACCTGCCGCGGGTCCCGCCCCCAACCTGAGGGGATGGGGGTGGGGTTCGGGCTTTGCACGATGACGGCGCCGCGGACGCAGACGGTGGTGGCACCGCTGTGCCGTCCGGGTCAGCGGTGATCTCGATGCCGGCGGAATGCCCCAGCCGGGTGCCCTGGGAGACCCGGTAAGGGGAGGGCGCGGCGCCGCTGGAGGTGAGGCACCGTCCGACACCGGCGTTCATGCTGCCGCACGCGGGGTTCTCGGGGTCCCCGGCACCGCGGGTAAAGGTGCGTATCTCGAAGGGGTGCCCCGATTCCTGAGGGTGGGCCCCGATCACCCCGACCATCGTGTCCTGGATGGGGGACAGATCGGGTTCGAGAGCGAGGACCTCACGGGCGGTTGCCAGCTGGAGCATCGCCCAGCCGGGCCCGTTGTCCGCCCACTGGCGGGCCATGACCCGTTCGCGCGGAACGCCGAACGCCGCGGCGATCCGCTGCACATGCGCCTCCTCCCGCGCGCCCTCGCGTGCCCGGAGCGGCGCGACGAAGGCCAGGGTGTCCTCGTGGCGGCGCGCGGTGACCAGGCCCGCGGCGCACTCCTGCACGATCCGTCCGGTGTCCCGGGCTTCACCGCCCGCCTCCGGCCAGGCGTGCGCGGAGCCGAGGGCGGGGTGTCCGGCGAAGGGCAGTGCGCTGTGGGGCGTGAAGATCCGCGGCCGGTACTCCGCCTCCTCCGTGGTGGGGGCAGAAGGAATGCCAGAGCCTGCCGCTGCTCGGCATCACGAGGAAGACGATGAGCGCGATGGATGCCAGGGGTGAAGGAGGGCGGGCACAGCCACTGGTTCCAGTTCGCGGACCGGCCGCAGACGGTCAGTGAGTACAGCCGGTCCGATGAGCAGGTGGTGACCAGCAGGGTGAGGAACTCGCCGCGGTGCGGCATGGTCGGCTTGCGGAGCAGGTGCATCCTGACGATCTCCCCCTCAGCCGAAGTGACGGATGCGGGCTGCGGTCGCGGGGGCGTAGGGCAGCCAGTCACGGGTCCTGCCGGCGGTGACGAACTCAGCGACGGCGGTGGCGAATTCGCGGCCCAGGGAGCGCTGTGCGTCACCGGCCCCGGCGAGGACGGGGCTGTCGGGGTAGGCGTCGAAGGCGTCGAAGAGGAAAGGCAGTTCGGCGCAGTGGGTGGCACCCAGGGCGTACGGGTCCTCGGCGGGGGCGTAGTCGAACTGGTAGACGTAGGTGGTGTTGCTGCCGCCGGCCGCGTGGTGATCGGCGATCTCCAGCGAGCCGTCGCGGAAGAGGCCGTCGGTCTGCGCCGCGGTGAAGATCTGCGCGGGTGTCGCCTGCTCGTCGAGGCGGGCGGCGTGCTGCTGGTAGACGTCCTGGGCGGCCTGCCGGCCGAGCTGGGCAGTGAGCACGTCCAGGGCGGCGGCGATGGTGAGGTGCTGGATACGGGGGTCGACGGCGAAGAAGGCCGTGGCCTCGTCGCGGGTGGTGCCGATGAGCAGCGGCTTACCCTCAAGGGCGCCGGTCGTGAGTGCCTGCTGCCGGGGGCGGGGTATGCCGGGGGCGCCGAGGACCGGGTACATGGGCGGGGCGACGTTGCCCGGAGCCGCGAGTTGGACGGAGAGCCGGCCGTAGGCGTCCAGCAGCTGCTCGGCAGGCAGGGCACGCAGGGCCCTCGCGGGGTCCGTGCCGTCCGGGATGCCCAGCAGGCGCAGATAGACCGCGGCGTTCTCGGCGGCCTGGTGCGGATCCTGCGCGTTGAGGCCGAAGGGGCCACTCTGCAGCAGCACCCGGGTGATGGATCCGTTCGTTGCGGGGTCGAGGGCGAGCATCAGGGCGGAGTAGGCCCCGGCGGACTGCCCGCCGACGGTGACGGTGCGCGGGTCGCCGCCGAAGGAGGCGATGTTGTTCTGGACCCAGCGCAGTACGGCGGCCTGGTCCTGGGCGCCGAGGTTGGCGGCGCCGATCTCCGGCAGGTAGAGGTAACCCAGAGGCCCCACACGGTAGTTGGCGGTGACGACCACGATGTCGCCCAGGGCGGCGAGTCGGCCGCCGTCGTACCAGTCCCAGCCTCCGGAGCCGCTGGTGAAGCCGCCGCCGTGCCACCAGACCAGGACCGGGCGGGCCGCGTCGTCCTCCAGCGCCCGACGAGGGGTGAAGACGTTGACGGTCAGGCAGCCGTCCTCGTCCCAGTCCGGCGTGCGCCGCCCCTGCACCCGCTCCAGCCGGGAGGCCGCCTGCGGCACAGACGGCCCGGCCTGTGCCGCATCCCGTACATCCGTCCAGGCCGCGTGCGGCTGCGGCGGCGCGAACCGCAGTCCGCCGACCGGCGAGGCGACGTAGGGGATTCCCCGGAAGGAGATCGCCTCACCCTCCGCGATACCCCTGACCTTGCCCCGGTCCGTGTCCACGACCGTGTGCTCGATACCGCCCATCGTGCTCACCTGCTTTCTCTCGTCTCGGCTTCTCCGAGACGGTTCTAGGCGAGTAGGCGCATCCGAGCCAGAAGTGACCGTCGTACTCGATGAAAAAGGACATAAAATCTTTGGATATGGAGAAAGTGCGCCATCAGCTGAGTGACACGGACAGTCGGATCGCCGCCGCGATGCTGGCCTCTCCGCGCGCCTCGTGGCGCACGGTCGGCCGCGTTCTGGGCATCTCGGAGCGCACCGTGGTGCGCCGTGCGGCACCGCTGTTCGGCGACGGGACGCTGCGGGCCACGGCCGTGCGCAACCCCGCGCACTTCCCCGATCTGATCCCGCTGGCCCTGCGCATCCGCTGCAAGCCCAACCGGATCAGCGCCATCGCCGCCACCCTCGGCCGCCGCCCCGACACCATCTGGGTGGACGTCCTCGGCGGCGGGGACGAGATCTGCACCATCCTGTTCCTGGACGGCCCGGACGCACGCAACAACCTGCTGCTGCGCGACCTCCCCGCCACTCCCGCGGTCCAGTCCTGGACGTCCCACGTCCTGCTACGGGTCTTCCCGGCCGCCTTCGACTGGAGCTGCGGCCTGCTGATGGAGACCGAACTGGCCAGCCTGCGGCAGGACATGCCCGCGGCACCCGCCCGGCCCGCCCTCGTGCCCGTCGACCACCAGCTGATCACCGCGCTGACCGAGGACGGACGAGCCCCCTACACCGACCTCGCCCGCCGCGCCGGCACCACCGCCCTCACCGCCCGCCGCCGGGTGGAGGCGCTGCTGGGCGGCCAGTTCCTCAGGCTCGCGACCGAGGTCGACCTCGCCCGGCTGGGCATCCGCGCCGAGGCACTCCTGTGGATCACCGTCGCACCCGGCGGACTGGAGGAAACGGGCCAACGGCTCAGCCGCCACCCCCAGGTCCGCTTCGCCTCTGCCACCACCGGCCCGGCCAACCTCCTCGTAGCCGTCGCGACAGCCGACCTCAACGCGCTCTACCACTTCCTGAGCGACACCATCGGCGCCCTCGAACACATCACCACCCTCGAGGTCACCCCCATCCTGACCGGGGTCAAGAGGACCGGCCTGGTCCGCCCGGGCAGCCTCTGAGAACTCCCTGGCCGCGCCGGCGCCGCCCACTTGAACAACCGCCGCCGCCAGGCTCCGCGCGACTTGGCGGTCCGGTGCGAGTATCCGTGCTCACACCGCTGCCACTTCTCTGGCGCGCAGGCGTCCCCGGGCCACCAGGCGGTCGAGCCGCCGCTGCTCCGCGACCGCCCATCGGCCCACCCGCTCGGGGGCGAGGGGTGCGCCGTGGCCGACATGGAGCTTGGTGGGACCGAGGGCCAGCATTTCGCGCAGGCTCGCCAGGTTGCCGAGCCGGTCGTCGTGGAAGGGCGGGTTGGCGGGCCGCCCCTTGATGAAGCCCAGCAACGGGGTCGCCACGAGGTCTCCGGCCACCAGGTCTCCGTCGTCGGTGAGGACCGAGACGGAGCCGGCGGTGTGGCCCGGAGTGGGCATGATGCGGGCCTCGACCCCGAAGTCCGACAGGTGGGTCTCGCCACGTACGAGCACGTCTGGTTCGAACGGCTCGGCGGTTGCCCGCACCCTTGAAGTGCGGGCGAAGAGCCGCCCGAACAGCCCGATGGGCAGATACGGCACACTGACCCTGCCCGCTTGGTAGATACCGAGGTCGGCGATGTGACCGGCAATCGGTGCGCCGGTGAGCCGGCTCAGTTCCGCGGCGGAGCCGAAGTGGTCGATGTGTCCATGGGTGACGACGATCAGGCGGACGTCCCTGGGGTTCACGCCGTGGGCGGCGACCTGGTCATGAATCAAGTGGCCGCTGCCGGGTGTTCCGGCGTCGACGATGATCGGTTGCCTGCCCAGCAGCAGGTAGGCGTTGACGGCGTGCCGACCGTGCACGGGAATGGCAATGACCTTGGTCGGAGCCATCGGGTAACTCCTCGACAGGCGTGGGGTGGGGTGGCTGGGCCGCCGCCCCGGGCGGTCAGCTGAAGAACGGGTCGTCCACGACATGGACCCAGCCGCCGTTCGGCTGGCGTCGAAGGATTTCGGTGGTGGTGGAGATCAGCGGCTCCGGTCCGACACCCGTGAGGGTGGCGTTGTTCGACACCAAGGCGATGTCGCCGACCTGGCGGATGTCGAGCAGTTCAAGCTTGAGGCGGGCGCCCCTGTCGATCATCTGCTGCAGCGACTCGCGGATGGCGTCCCTGCCCACCAGGTGGGTTCCGGGGGTGGGCGCGAAGTGGGCGTTGGGCTCGTAGAGCGACAGCAGGCCCTCGGTGTCACCGGCCTCCAGGTACTCCATGAACAGGACGCCCACCTGCTCCGGCGTCTCGGCGCGGCGCCGGGCGGTGACGCCGACCGGCTTGTCGCCCCAGCCGGCCACGCCGATCAGGTCGTACCAGCTGGGATGGGCGCCGTAGGGCAGATGGCGGCGCAGCAGGTCGCCCGGGAAGGTCAGCGGGGACGCCTTGTGGGGCTTGGTCTCGGCCTGGGCGATGATGGCGTCGCTGAGCGCGTAGGCCAGGTCCTGACGCGGCAACAGGGCGTGCACCTCGTCGGCGAGACCGGGAGGAAGGCTCTCACGCTGGACTCCGAGGATGTCGGTGCCGATGCCCGCCTGGGTCAGCGCCACTTCCGTGCCCTTGCGCGGGGCGATGCCGTCCGAGGTGTGCAGGGCGATGGCGTCCCATGCGATGGCGATTCGCCGTTCCTCGACCCCGTGCTTGCGGAGGAATGCCGCCGCGGTGTCGACGCCGTCGACTTCGAAGCGCTGGTCGCCGTTGCCCTCGTCGCTCAGTCCGATGTCGTGCAGGACGCAAGCGACGAACAGCAGCTCGTCGTCGTAGTCGGTACCGGCACGCAGGCCCTGGTTCTGGGCATGGGCGCGGGCGTAGACGTAGGAACGCACGCTGTGATGGAAGACGAAGGATGGCGTGGCCTGTGCCGCATAGCCGTAGGTGTCCCGGGTGAGGGTCGTGTCAGGGAGGCTGAGCTGCTCGAAGACGGACAGATGTGCGTCGGTGGTCACGATGTGTTCTTTCGTCGGGTGCCCCGGTCCGGGGCAGATCGATTGGGTGCGGTAGCTGGGCAGCGTGCTCGTGCGTGCCGGGTGTTGCGTGCGCACAACATGTGGAGCAACAGCCGATCGCCCCAAGGCGGATGTGCGCCTGGGGTGCTGTGCTTACAGCTGGGCGACGAACGCGCCGATGTGCGTGGCCACTTGGTCGGGCACCTCAAGGGGGGAGAGGTGGCCGGTGTCCTTCAGGACGGTCAGCGTGGCGGTCGGGATCAGCGGCAGCAGGCGGTCGGCGAGCACGGTCGGCGGGTCGACCTTGTCGTGGCTGCCCGCGAGAACCAGCACCGGCACCTCGATGGCCGAGACGCCGGCCGACACGTCCTGGACCAGGCCCCGGCGCGGCCACGCGAGACGGGCCTGGTCGCCCCCGCGCAGACTGTCCTCGACCACCTGCCGGCGCAGCTCGGGAGTCAGTCTGCGGTGGGTCAGCATCAGGTCGATGCTCTGCAGAACCGCCTGCTCGCTGTCGTAGGCGTGGGAAACCGTCTCCTGCACCTGCGCGGTCACCTCGGCCGGCGCGGCCGGCGCGGGCGCCACGAGGACGACTCCCGTCAATCCCGCGGGCTTGCGTGCGGCCAGCATCTGGGCCACCTTGCCGCCCATCGAGTGCCCGACAATCACGTAGCGGGAGTGACCGAGCGCGTCGACGACCCGCTGCGCGTCGTCCGCGAGCTGCTCCAGGCCGTAAGGTCCCGGCACGCTCGTTGAGTCGCCCCATCCGCGCTGGTCGTAGGCCACGAAGCCCTGCCCGGGGTCCAGACGTTGCAGCACCGGGATCCAGGTGCGCCGTGAGCCTCCCCAGTAGTGCAGGAAGATCAGCGCCGGGCCGTCACCCTCGCGGACGTGGGCGTACACCTGGCCGCGCTGCACGTCGAAGAAGCGGCCCACCACAGCCTGCGAAGTCATAGTCAGCTCCTCGTCCACGGCCGGGGCTCTCGGACCGGTCCACTGGTGTGTGGAGCCGGTTGCCCCGCGCTCGCTCTTCGATCCTGCTGCGGAACACCCCTTCCAGACCACGGCTCATCAGCCGACATACGCATTTTTCAGGCCAAGACACGAGAGCAAGGCATTGCATTCAGGTCGCGTGAGAAAGCGGCCTGATCAGCTGGTTTGCCCCGCAGACAGCCGTTGACTCAGGCAAGGGCAACAAACTGACCCTCCCGGCGATATACACGATGGCCGTAATATTGCGGCCATGAACAAGCACCGCGTCATGGTCCTGGCGGTGGACGGCGTGCTGCCCATGGATCTGGGGATCCCCACGCAGATCTTCAACGCCCGTCCGAACACCCCCTACGAGCTCACCGTGTGCGGGGACACCGAGGAGACCGTGACCACCAGCGCCGGTTTCACCCTCGGTCTGACCGCGGGACTCGAAGCGCTCGCCGACGCGGACACGATCATCGTCCCCGGCTTCGAGGACTTCCGGCGCCCTCCGCACCCACGGGTGAGAGCCGCCCTCAAGCTCGTCGGCCGCGCCGGGATCCGCATCGCCTCCATCTGCACCGGCGCCTTCGCCGTCGCCTCGGCCGGACTGCTCGACGACCGCACCGTCACCACGCACTGGGCCAGCGCGGACGACCTCGAAGAGCTCTACCCCCGGCTGCGCGTCGACCGCAACGTCCTCTACATCGACAACGACACGATCCTGACCTCCGCGGGCGTCACGGCCGGCATCGACCTCTGTCTGCACATGGTCCGCAAAGACCTCGGCGCGGCCGTCGCGAACGGCATCGCCCGGGAGATCGTCGCCGCCCCGCACCGTGACGGCGGACAGGCCCAATACATCATGAGCAGCCTCCCCGACCCCCAGGCCACCACGCTCGCCGACACCCGTGAATGGACCCTGCGCCGCCTCGACGAAGACCTCACCATTCCCCGCCTCGCCAACCACGCCGGCGTCTCCCCGCGCACCCTGACCCGCCTATGGCGCCAGGAAACCGGCGTCAGCCCCCACCAATGGCTCCTGACCGCCCGCATCAACCGCGCGCGAGAACTCCTGGAGACCACCGACCTCCAGGTGGAACAGATCGCCACCCGGTGCGGCCTCGGCAGCGGCGCCAACATGCGCGCCCGATTCCGTGACTGCGTCGGCGTCACACCCACGGCCTATCGCCGCACGTTCCAGCACTAGCCCGCCTGACGGCGCAGGTCAGACCGGGCGGCTCCAGAAGCGGCGCACCATCGGCGAGCCGGACGGGCACTGGCACTTCATACATGACGCCTGATCGACTCCGGTGCCTTCACACCCCCATGCTGGAGGTGGCCGTCGTTGACAAGCGCATCCCGGACAATCCCGCGCGCGGCGTCCGGGTGTCCCGGGTGGCCCCCTGCACGAGGGACGAGAACGAGATTCCCAGGCCGGGTGAGGCCGATCCGATCGCTGAGCACATCGCCCTGCAGTACCGGCTCGCGGTCTACCTTCCACTGGGTCTGCGAGCGCGCGCCCGTAGTGCGGGTGCGCGACCGCTGCTGGCGCCGCTGACCCACCACGGCCATGTGCTGTCACAAGGAGTGCGAGACCTCACGGCTTGTCCACCGACGGCGCCGCCACCGCGGGCGCCGGGACAAAGGACGTGACACCTTCGCGTGGAGCAAGACAGCGGCCACGGGTTTGGGGGTGGTGGACACCCAGTCGCAGACCCGGGTGGCGTTGCAGGCCAGGTCAGTGGCTGCTGGAGGACCTCGCCCGAAACCTTGATCCGAACCCGGGACTGTGGATTCTCGACCTCGGCTGCGGCAAGGGCGTCACGTCGGTATTCCTGGCCCAAGAGCACGGCGTCCAGGTCGTCGCGGCCAACTGGTGGATCGCCTCCCGAGGACGCGGCAGTCGGCTTCGCCGAGGACGGGTGCCGGCGACCAGGTGAGGGCCGTGCGACCGGAAACGCGCGCCTTGCCGTTCGAGCGGGAGAGCTTCGACGCCCTCGTGAGCGTGGACGCGCTCGAGTACTTCGGCACGGCGGACAGCTATCTGCCCTACCCGGTGCGGTTCCTCCGTCGTGGCGGACAACTGAGCAAGGCGACACCCGCCACGACACGAGAGTCCGTGAGCTCAGAGCGATCCCACCCCACATCAAGGAGGTGGTTGGCCGGGAAGTGACCGCCTGGCGGCAGGCGTCGGGCCACCTTGGTGCGGACTATGGCGAGTTCTGCGGCGATCTGCTCGGTCCAGCGGCCTGCGGCACCACCGCCACGGACTCCCTGACGTGCAGGCAGGCGTGCCGTAGATGGGTCGGCGGGTGGGTGGCGTCGACCTGATGCCCGCGCCGGGCTCCGGCGCGCCGCTTCCCGCCCATTCGGCATCTCGGCGAGCAGCTGCTCGCCATGCCGTCGAGTCAGGGCGCGCTCGGCCCGGTCCAGCCGTCCCATGTCCGGCCGGGGACCCTCAGGGCAAGCCGACGGGGTAAGGGCTTCACGCATCGCGGTCCCCCGGGGCAGGGGGACGGCCCGGGCTGGGAGGGAAGCGGCATCGAGGCGACGGCGTGGCGAGGTGATCACGGGTTTCGGACTCCGGCGAGGGGTTAGGCGTGTCATTGTGGGGCTGTCTGGTCCGCCGCATTCCCCCGTAGCGGCGGGCCAGGCCTTTGCCCGGACACAGACGCACCTTCCGCGAGGCGGCTATCACGGCCCGGGCCGGGCGGGCGGTGACGCCGGGCGGGCGGTGACTACGCTGCGTCTGTCCAGGGCGGCCGCAGGATCTGAGGCTGCTACTCACTTTCGGGTGAACGCCTTGGCAGGGCGGGGGGCGGGAGATGGCGGATGGTTGCCCGGGGCCCGTAAATCTGCGGGATCTGAATCCGGCGGGCCGTCAACCAGGTCAAGCTGCGGGCCGCGGCCGCCCAGCAGTCGGCTGCCCCGCACCACGCGCCGGGGTTCATCAGCAAGGTGCAAGCCGACTCTTCGGGAGGGGACGGCCGCTCGAACCGCTCGCTGGATGCCGAGTGGGTCGACGTCACCAACAGCACCCGCCAGAGCGTGAACCTGGACCGCTGGACCCTGAGGGGCGTCGCCGGTCACACCTGCCTTCCGTCACGTGACCCTCGCCCCGCGCGCAACGGTCCGCGTCCATACCGGCGTCGGCCGGGACACCCGCAAGGACGTGCACCAGGACAGGCCGTCCTACGTGTGGAACAACAGCGGTGACACCGCGACTCCGCGCAACGACTGCGGCCGCCTCGTCGATGCCGTCTCCTGGGGCCACGACCGCGGCCACCGTCACTGACTCGGGTCGGCGGCGGGTAGGTGCCGTCGGCCGGTGCAGCGGGGGAGGGGGGGACGGGCGGGTCGTCCTGGTGCGGGGGTGACATGCCTCGCTGATTGCGGCTGCTCGCGCAGGGCCTGGGGCCGGGCGGCGTGCACGGTGTCAGCTGTGGTCGCGGCCGCGGTGGGGCCGGGTGTCGTGTGTCTCGGTGTGGGTGAGCGGG
>NZ_LGDV01000255.1 GCF_001280015.1 Streptomyces sp. MMG1121 | reverse complement strand
CGATCAGGGCGCGGGCGCGGGTGAGCTGCCAGTTTCTGGAGGCCTCGGGGTCTTGGAGGTCTTCGGTGGAACAGCGTCCGGCGAAGGCGAAGCGGATCATGTGTGGTCAGACCCCCAGCGGTTGTGGTGTGCAGCGTGGTGCGGGTGTTATGTGGCGGTCTGTCGTACCTCGATTGGGCGAGGAGAGCCAGCTGTGCCCATCCCCACTCGGCTAGGGGCCGTCGGGATCGGGGTGCTGCCGGCCCGGAGCGGTGGTCATGGTGCGAAGGAGCTGCAGGAGGGCGGCTGCGACGGACTCCGTCACTTCGGGTGGCTTGTCGGGGAGGGCCACGTGGATCTTCTGAAGGTTGTCCGCACTTGAGTACGGTTGAGATGGAGGCTGGGGCATGCGCTGCTGGGCGTCGGATCCAGAAGGAGTCGTCGGTGCTGACACGCCCCGTATAGAGATGTTGCGCGCAGGTTTTGCCGTCATGTGCCAGCCGAGGACCGTTCGGGTAGGCAGCTGGCTGCGGATCACAATCCCCCGAGAACAACTCCGAGGAGATCCCACGTAGAAGCGGACACTCCCCCAGACGCACAAGGGCCCTGACCAGTATGGGGCGGGGCCCTAACCTCGCGCTTTCACGAGTGGGCCTGTCTGAGTGTTGATCAATAAATGGAGAGTGCTGCTGACCTGCAACGATTGGACTTGTCGAGGGTCCTGTCAGCTGCAAGGAAAGAAGCACTCTCCAGGTGAAGAAGCGTAGCGGGTCGCACTCGCATGTCCGTGTCGAGGGCGGCGGTCGCGGGGTGGTCTCGCAGGCCGGGTCGGTGCTGTTGGTCGAAACCGTCCGCAAGTCGGGCTTGGACACCGTGATATCGGCGGCACTGGCACCGTGGCCTGGATCGGGCATGACGGTGAACTCCCGAGCCTTGAGGGGACGTTGATCCGCCTCCAAGTCGACCGTCTGCCCGGCGACGGAGACCCGCTGCCGGGCAGACGGTGGTCCTCGAAGACCGGGATGACCGGCCCGGACGTCGATCTGCGCTGGCAGGCGTTCCTGCGCCGCTTCGATCTTGAACACACTATCCGCATGATCAAGCAGACGCTCGGCTGGACCCGGCCGAAGGTCCGTAGCCTGAAGCGGCGGACCGCTGGACGTTGCTGGTCATCACCGCCCACACCCAACTCTGGCTAACCCGCCCCCTCGCCGAGGACTTCCGCCGCCCCTGGGAGAAGGCCGCGCAGCCCGGCCGGCTCACCCCGGCCTGGGTCCGCCGCGGGTTCAGAAACCTCTGCCCCGCCCTGAGCTGTCCCGCCCGTGCGCCGAAACCCACCCGGCCAGACCCCGGCGGACCACTCGGTTCCAAGAACCGGCGGCCTGCCACCCGCTACGACGTGGGCAAAACCGCGAAACGACCCGAGACGATCACCGAACGCGACCAGGCCAGACCATAAAGAACTTCCCAATGACGATGTCAAGCCGCTGCCGTGACGGTTGGTAGGGCCTCGTAACACTCTCCGTCGCGGAGCATTGCCCACAAGACGTTGGCTCGTCGGCGGGCCAGAGCGAGCAGGGCCTGCTTGTGCCCCTTCCCTCGTTCCGCTTGCGCCCGTAGTAAGCCTGGGAGGCGGAGCAGGTTCTCAGGCTGGCCATCGCGGAGAGGTAGAAGGCGCGGAGCAGGCCGCGGTGGTAGCGGCGCGGGGGCCGTGTCTCTCGTGGTGGTGTAGCCGATCACGGTCTGTCGGCTCCGCTTCGGAGCCGTCCGGTGCCTGCCACTGCGGGCTTCCTGGCGATCGCCGCTGGTATCGGCTCGGTGAGCTCCAACAGCGCCTCCAGGGAGGGCGATTCGATCCGTGACCTGGGGATTCCGCCACCTTGATCGGCTACACCACGAGAAGGGACACCATCGGCGCGGGCGGCGCATGTTGCCGCTGACGCGGCCGGAGTCCCGCGGCACGGGTGAGAGGCCGGCGAAGGACGCCAGTCGGTCGGCCGTGCCGAAAGCCTCCAGATCGCCACCGGTGGCGGCGATGAACTCGGCGCCGAGGAGGGTGCCCATGCCGGGCAGACTCCGGATCACCGTTGCATGTCGGTGGTCGTTGAACCGGGCCCCGATGAGCGCGTCGAGTTCGGCAATCTCCTCGTCGAGGGCCAGCACGCCCTTAGCGATGCGGGCAACCATGGCGGCCGCGAGGCTCTCTCCCGGCAGCGCGGCGTGCTGGGCCCTGGCCGCCTCAACAGCTGTCTCGGCGAGCGCGACGGCGTTCTTCACCTTGCGGTTCTTCAGCCAGGTTCCGATCCGCCTGGCCCCGCTGCGACGGATCGCGGCCGGCACTTGGTAGCCGCTCAGCAGGACGACTGGACCCTTTTTGCTCAGGTTCAGCACGCGCTCCAACGCTGGGAAAAACTTCAGCAGTTGAGCCCGCAGCCGGTTGGTCTGACGGGTCCGGTCGTTGACCAGATCGAGGCGGCGGGCGGTCAGGGTGCGCAGGTCGACGGCTATCTCGTCACCAGGCCGCAAGGGACCAAGGTCCTGGCGCATGCGTGCCTGATCAGCGATGACGAACGCGTCCTTCTCGTCTGTCTTGCCCTGACCGCGGTAGGCCGCCGACGCCTGGTGCACGGCCAGGCCAGTGATGTAGACCATCGGCTGGTTGTGGCTGAGGAGGAGGCCGATGAGCAGGGCGGCGCCACCGTGGTTTATGTCCACCGCCCACAGGGCGTCCTCGGAGAGCGCGAGTACGTCTGCGATCAGCTCCAGCAGGGCCGATTCGTCGTTGAAGACTCGGCGTGAAAGGAGGCGTTCGCCCCGCTCGTTAACCACTACGCAGTGGTGGTGTTCCTTGCCGATGTCCACTCCGGCCCAGATCTGGGGCACGGTCACCTCCGCCAGCTCGTCGTCATCATCGAACCCGCAGACGACCTCGCCGACGTTGTCCTACACAGCGATCGAGTCGCGTATCCCAATTAGCGGTCGAGTCGTCGCGGGGCTCCGGGCGGCCAAGTTCTTTGAGCCATCCAACGGCGACAAGCTCACAGCCATACCCAGAACCCCTGGGCCCGCTGATCTTACGAATGACCAACTCAGACCCACGCTTGGAAGGTAGGACAAGCTGAGTACCTGTTTCTAAGCCCCGGTTCCGCGTACACCCGATCGGGTCAAAAACCGACGGCTCCGCCCGGCCAGCCTGACTCATCGCATAGTGTCAAAATCGAGATCATCGGGGGGCTGTCTATGCACGACTCACGCGGACCTGACCCCGCTATTTTGCCGTGCCCTCGTGAAGCACGCTGGCGTTCAAGGAGGAACCCGTGAAGGTCCAGAGGAAAGCTGTCCGTGCCCTGAAAAGGTCGATGTTGACCGCTCGCGCGCGTTTCACAGCCGCGTCCTTGGCGGCGGTCTGCTTGGCCGGGACGGTTCTGTGCGCGCCTCCAGCCCAGGCTGCCCCCACGTGGGCCGGCAGCGTGGAAGCCGTGCCCCTCATCACCGTCGTCAACGGTGTCGCCACGGCCACCGCGGAGGTCACCTGCCCCGCCAGCCAAGGAGGCGTCACCCTCGGGGTGTTCACGTACATCAAGGAGGGCGGCGGGCTCCACTTTGCGACCATCCAATCGACCTTGGTCTGCAATGGCACCGGGCTGCCGCAGCTTCTCTCCGTGTCCGCCCGCTCGGAGAACAATGCACAGTATCCCTTCTTCGCTCCCGGCGTAGGAAGCGTGCTCGTCCGTGTGGGCGCGGCCGGTGCCGTCAACAGCACCGGGCTTACAACCGCCCTGTTCATCTGAGTACAGGAAAGGGCGCGCCAGGCCGTGGCCGGCAACGGCTTATGCGGGATCGGCTCCCCGTCTGGGACGAGATGGCATAGTCTCGATCCAAGAACTCCAGCGAGCCGCGTGGTTCCCGCCAGGGCTGGAGTGATCCAAACAATTCCGATGCCAGTGACGCCTAAATTGCGGCCGGGCGGCTAGCGCTGGCTTCCCGATGTTGGACCGGCTCGGCTGCTCCGCCTAGCCTCGCGCGTTCATGTGGGCTGGCGTCCGAGGTGTGATCAAAAACGAGAGAAGTGCTCCTGACCTGCAACGATAGGGCTTGTCGAAGGTCCTGTCGGTTGCGAGGAAAGAAGCACTTCCCAGGTGAAGAAGCGTATCGGGCTCTATCCGCGTGTCCGCGTCGAGGGCGGCGGGCGGGGAGTGGTCAGCCAGGCGGGCGGCGTGCTGCTGGCGAAGACCGTCCGCAAGACCGGCTTGGATCAAGCGATATCGGCGGCACTGGCGCCGTGGCGCAAGCCGCGGACGGTGCACGACCCGGGCAAGATCCTGCTGGATGTGGCCCTGGCGGTCGCGCTGGGCGGGGACTGCCTGGCGGACGTGGGCATGCTGCGGGCCGAGCCGGCCGTGTTCGGGCCGGTGGCCTCAGACCCGACGGTCTCCCGCCTCGTCGATGCCCTCGCCTCGGCTGGGCCGAAGGCGCTTGAGGCGATCAGGACGGCACGGGCCGAAGTGCGCGAGCGGGTCTGGAAGCTGGCCGGCGCATCATCGCCGGACGCGGGCGGCCAGGTGATCGTTGACCTGGACGGGGTGCTGGTCCTGGCCCACTCCGACAAGCAGGACGCGGCCGCGACCTGGAAGAAGTCCTACGGACATCATCCGCTCATGGGCTTCGTCGACCACGGACGCGGCGGCACCGGGGAGCCGGTGGCAGCCCTGCTACGGCCCGGGAACGCAGGCAGCAACACCGCTGCCGACCACATCACCACCACCCAACTCGCCCTGGCCCAGCTCCCGAAACGTCACCGGCGCGGCCGGTCCACCCTGATTCGTACGGACTCCGCGGGCGGCACCCACGAGTTCGTCGCCTGGCTCTCGAAGCAGGGCCGGTGGCTGTCCTACTCGGTCGGGATGACCATCACCGACGCCATTCACCAGGCCGTCCTGAAGGCCCCCGCCTCCGCCTGGACGCCGGCCGTCGAGCCCGGCAGCGAGCTTCGCGACGGCGCCTGGACCGCCGAGCTCGACGGCGACGTCCTGAAAGGCTGGCCGAAAGGGATGCGGCTGATTGTCCGCAAGGAACGGCCGCACCCCGGCGCCCAGTTGCGGTTCACCGACGCCGACGGACTGCGGCTCACCGCGTTTGCCACCAACACCACCGACGTCCCGATCGCCACCCTGGAACTGCGGCATCGCCAGCGCGCGCGGGCCGAGGACCGTATCCGCAATGCGCGCGCCACTGGCCTGCGCAACCTGCCCCTGCACGACACCGCGCAGAACCAGATCTGGCTGGAGATCGTCCAGCTCGCCCTCGACCTTCTGGCCTGGCTGCCGATGCTCGCCCTGACCGGCAAGCCGAGGCTCTGGGAGCCCCGCCGCCTGCGGCTGCGACTGTTCTCCGCCGCCGCCCAGCTCGCATGCGCGCCCCGGTCTGCACGATGGCCTTCGGGCCACGTTCCACCCGACGGGGCTACATAGCGCACCGCTGTAACAGGTGCGTCTGCGACATCTGACAGGAGAGTCGCCAGCCGTTCCCGGTAGAGCGACTCCTCGAGCCAGGGAAGAAGAGTGGTCATGGCTAGCATCGCCCGAAATGCCGGAATTCGCCATTAGTGTCGAGTGTAGTTCCGAAACCGCGGCCGCCGCCGGAGCAGCATGAACTTGGTGACACGGTCGGTGCGCCTGCCTGCTTCAGCGGACCGTCACGAAGCTCACCACCGGCCCGTCCTCCGTCTCGCTCGCAGCGACCTCGAACGAGCGGTCGGGGAAGGCATCACGCAGACATCGACGCCAGGAAACAGCGATCTCCTCGGCCAGCGCGGAGGCGGCGGCCTCGGAGTCCCGATCTTCCGGGATGTTGATGTAGAGCGCGAGACGGAACTGGTTCAGCGTCGCCTCGATCGAGGTGGTGTCACCCTGCAACTGGTCGTACCAGGTGCGGAAGTTGTCTGGCTCGTAGACGCGATCCCACAGGATGCAGCCCTCCACTTCCACAAACCGGGGCATGAACGCGCGTGTGAACGCAGCCCACTCGCCCAGTCCTACCTGCTGCGAGAGGTAGTCGAGGTAATCAGCGTCGTCGCCGACGGCCTCCGTCCACTCTCTTACGTCCCGAACTCTCAGCGGGTCCATCGTTCGTCCTCCGCACTCACTGAGGAAGTTCATCGGGGCGTGCCGGCCGGGGCATCTTTTTCCACTTGAGGAACACTTCGCCGGTCTTCGGATTCACGTTCCTGGTCGTCTCCAGCGTGTGGGGCGCAGGCACTCCGCCATGCGGCTTGGAATCGGGGTCGACGTCGACCCGTTTGATGGGCAGGCCCTGATCGTCGTAAACAGCGTAGGCGGTGACGGTCCCGTCATGCTTCCGGCGCACCAGGATCTCGTTCGGCTTCGCCTCATCGGGAAAGCGGCCACTGTGCGGTGTGGCATTGGACAGGTCGATTCCGCACTGGGGGGCCAGGCCCAGCGGGTCCGTCCAGCCGAAGGCGTTCACCACATAGGCGTACGGATTGTTGGAGGGTTCCAGGCCCAGCGGGTCCGGGCTGATGTACCGGGCGGTCTCCGGGTCGTAGTATCGATGAAGGTTGTAGTGCAGCCCGGTCTCGGGGTCGGCGTACTGGCCCGGGAAGCGCAGCGGGCAGTCGACCGAGTCGGTGTCGGCCTCCGGGGACGCAAAGCCGGTGCCCCAGAGAGTGGTGCGATGCTGCCAGACGAGATCTCCTGAGACGGAGACCAGCTCCATGGGTGTGCCGATGGAGTCCGTCACCACGGCATGGAAGCGGGGTGTGCGGCCGGGATCGGATTCCTCGGCCAGTCGGGCAAGGAACGATGTGTTGTCCGGTGCGCCTGTCGGAATATGGTCGGTCTGGGCCACCAGGCGATGGGTGCCCGGTGTGTAGTCCCACGTGGTGACCTGCCCGTCCGGAACGGTCTGCTCGGCCATGGCCGAGTCGTCCCAGGAGAATTCCGTTCGGTCGGTCTCTGAGCCGTCCTCCGCCACGCGGTGCTTGGAGATGCGGCGGCCGAGCGGGTCGTAGGCATAGCGCCAGCGGTCACCGTCCGGAGTTGTGACGTCCGTCAGCCGGTCCTCGGCATTCCAGACGTAGGTCCACGTGTGGCTCTGACCGTTCAGGAGTTTGCGGGTCTTGCGGATCAGACGGCCGTGCGCATCGTGGGCGTACGAGGTTCGACCGGCCGACCGGACCAGGGTGCCCTCGAACTCGCGGTCGCCCGGGGCGGCGTGGTCGGGGGCGGTGGCGTGTGAGACATTCCCGGCTGGGTCGTAGGCGTAGCCCTCACTCCAACCGTGCGCTCGGACACCGGTGACCCGACCCGTGCCGTCGAGGTCGAAGCGACGCGTGCCCGAGGTCAACTCGCGGATCTCGGTGATGTATCCGTCCGCCCGGTGGGCATAGGTGCGGTGCTGGAGGAGACGGCGTGCGTCGACTTGCGTTCCCGCGGTCAGGGTCTGCGCGATCAGCCGGCCTGTCCCGCTCCAGTCCTGCGTCAGGGTCACCTCGGCACCGATGTGGCGCGCCGTCTCCCGGCCCGCCGCGTCGTGGGCGAAGTCCAGCGTGCCGGCGGGTGAGCGCAGATTGAGCGGGCGCCCTGCCGCGTCGTACGTCCAGGACGAGGTCAGCCCGGAGGGGGTCACACGCTGTGTCCGGCGGCCGAGGGCGTCGTAGGTATGCGTAGTGGTACGCCCGTTGACCGTCTGGGACACCACGCGGCCAAGCGCATCCCGTTCCAGGAGCACGGTGGCATGGCCGTTGTCAGCTTGCGCCAGGCCGCCGTCCGGGCCGTAGAAGAACGTCGAGACGTCATCCGTGCTGGACCGCTGCTCCACGACGCGGCCCACCGTGTCCCGCGTGAAGTGCACGGTCTCCCCGGCACCGTTGGTGCGGGAGGCCAACTGTCCTGCCGCGTCATGCGTATACGTCAGCGTGTGGCCGTTGAAGTCCGTCTCTGCGACCAGACGGCCGGCCTGGTCGTAGGTGTACGTCCAGGTCCGCCCCTGAGGGTTGGTGACCCCGGTCAGCCGGAGTTCGGTGTCGTAGGCGAACTCGTAGCGGGTACCGTCCGGTTCGGTCTGCGTGGCGGGTACGTCGAAGTGCGTCGGTGTGTGGTGCGTCGTGTTGCCCACCGGGTCGGTGTGCGTGAGCAGATTGCCCTCGGCGTCCCAGGTCCATGACTCCCGCGTGCCATCGGCTTGTTCCCGCCAGGACGGTTTACCTTCTGCCGTCCAACCCAGGCGAGTGGTGTGTCCCAGCGGGTTGGTCACCTCGACTACCCGACCGAAAGCGTCACGGCGGACCGTCGTCGTGTGGCCGAGTTCGTCCGTCAGGGCAATGGGGAGACCTGCCCCGTCGTAGGCGATCTCACGGGTGTGACCGAGGGCGTTGGTGATCGACGTCGGACGACCCGCCGTGTCGTACGCGTAGCGGGTCTCAGCCCCGAGCGGATCCACGGTCGTCAGCAGGTTTCCCCGCTCGTCATAGGTATGACGCCAGACTGCCCCGCCCGGCTCGACCACCTCTGTCGGCACGCCAAGCGCGTTGTAGACAGCCTGTGCCACCGAGCCATCGGGGAGGGTGAGCTCGGTGGGGTTGCCAGCATGGTCGTAGACGTACTGGGTGGTGTTCCCCAGAGGGTCGGTGACTCTCAATGGCCTGGCGCCGTACTCGTCCCACTCGGTGCGGGTGGCGTGCCCCAGCGGGTCCGTCTCCTCCACCACCAGGCCCTCGGCGTTGTACCGGTGGACCGAGGCGTGGCCCTGGGAGTCGGTGTACGTCGTTGTGCGTGCGGTGTCGTCGTAGGTCAGGGTGCCGGAGAGGATGCCGTCGACGCCGTCGGTGCGGATTACGCGGCCGCGGTCGTCGTAGACGTAACCGAACCAGGTGCCGTTACGGTCGGTCCAGCGGGTGACACGGCCCTCGGCGTCGTAGGTGAACCGCAGGGGTTCGCCGCTGGAGTTGATGACCTCGGCGAGGTTGCCGGCCGGGTCGTAGCCGTAGCGCATGACGACCGTGCCTGCGTCGGGCGTGGTGGCCAGGTGGTAGCGGGAGGGCGGCTCGTCCAGCAGACGCAGGGCCGTGATGCGCGGGCCCTGGGTGTCGACGGCGATGTAGTAGCCGCCGGAGTGGTGGATGCCGAAGGGGATGCCCTCGTCGTCGCGTTCGACGTCGATGCGGTTGCCGTTGCGGTCGGTCCAGGAATCGATGGCCAGGTGGAAGACGCCGAAGGAGGGGGAGGGGACGGGGGCGGCGAAGGTGCGGGTCACGCCTGTCGACGGGTCGGTGACCGTCATCGCGCCGTCCGGTTTGCCGTCCCACTCCAGGGGCCAGCGGGCGCCCTTGGCCGGCATCGTGGGAACGCCGGGTTCCGGCACCGGGTACACCAGGCGCATGCCGTCAGCGGCGGCGAAGACGACGCCCTCGCCGTCGATCTGGAGGCACTCGTCCAGGGTGGAGATCCAGGTCGGGCCGAAGCAGACGCCGCCCCGGTAGGAGGAGAGGTGGGTGCGGGTGAACCGGAGCGGCAGAGTGCCTGGCAGGGCGAGGTCCGTCTGCGTCATCAGCATGGCGCCGGTCGCCACGTCGATCGGCTCGCCCACGCACGGCATGTCGTCGGCGTTGCGGGCCGCTGTGCCCAGATCGACCAGGTCGGGGCGGAGCGAGGGCGGGCGCAGCAGGAGCGGTGTGGTGTCGGCGAGGCCGCCTTCCATGCTCGCCTTCAGCAGGCCGCCGCCCCCTCCCAGGGCGCCGCCGAAGATCATGCCGTCCTTGGCGGCCTGGTTGACCTCGTCCAGGCTGAAGCCGTGCTGCAGACCGGCCATCATCTGCAGCGGCTGGGCCACGGCAGCGTCGATGGTGACCGACTCGACCCCGCCGAACGCGACGCCGACCAAGGCACCGGCGATGATGTCGGCCACCGCACCGGTGACCCCGACGCCGATCGTGGCGCCGAACTCGATGACCGCGTCCGCCGCCGCTGCCGCCGCACCCGAGGCGATGCCCGCGGTGAGCACAGCCAGCGTGATTCCTCCCGCGATCACGACCGCGTCGATGGCGATCCGCGTCCAGAGCTTGTTGATCGCGTCGTCGATCGCGTGGGCGAACTTGTCGAGTGCGGTGGCCATGTCCCGCGATGACTTCGCGAGGTCGCTCAGCCAGCCGCCGTCCTTGCCCTTGGCGTAGCGGTCCCAGAACTTGTGGAACGCCTCGATCGACTCACCCGTGTTGTTGTGGATGATCGAGGACGCGCTGCGGTTCACCGGGGCCCGGACGTCGTCCACGGCGTCGGCGAACGCACGCCACGCATTCGCCGCGTCCCGCAGCTTGTCGGGGTCGGCCTCCGGCCACCACAGGCCCATGTCGAGAAGGATGTGGCGGGCTTTGGACTCAACGCTCACCGGCACCGTCGCTCTGCTTGTTCGTCTTCACTTCCGTGAAGATGCCGGCGACGAGCTTGTCGTTGTCCACGTGCCCGTCCGCCATGTCCACCATGGCCTCGTGAATGCTCGTCAGACCGAGCACCAGGACGCCCGCCGCGCTCTCGATCGACTTCCGGTGCGGCTTGTAGGCGCCGCCGAACTGATTGCCCTGGTCGTCGTGGCCCCAGGGCTCACCGAGGCCGTCCAGGGTCTTGATCAGAGTGGTCAGAGCCTTGCTGAGATCGATGGCGCCCTTCTGGAAGGCCGGTGCCGCCGCCTTGATGTCGGCGGTCTTGATGTCCAGCACCTTGCCCGGGATCTTGCCGTCACCCATTGATACCCCCGCCCCGTTCGCACCTGCGGCTTCCGACCCTAGGGCGGCAAGTTCAAGGAAAACCCATGTCAGGGTAATTCAGGAGTAACGCTCACCTGCCAGGCATGACTTCAGGCCAACGTGTCGACCGTCGCCGACCCGTACGCGCTCTCCGGTGGCATGAGCCTCGGATCCCTGTAGTCCTTGCGACAAGGCCCGTGTCAGGTGCAACGCCCGGCTTCAACTGGTGGCCACGTCCAGCAACACCTCCGCCAGGCGGTCGGCGGCATCCGGGCGTCCCAGGGAGCGGGCCTGCTCCGCCATGTGCCGACGCTCACCGGGCGAGGAGATGAGTGGAGCGACGGCGGCACGAAGTCCCTCGGGCGTGACCGCCTCCCCCAAGAGGGCGACGGTCGCTCCGGCCTCCTGAAGGTGTAGGGCGTTGTGCTCCTGCTCGTTGCCCGCCGACGTCGCGAGCGGGATCAGGACGGACGGCTTGCCCAGGGCGGTGAGCTCGGCGATCGTGCCGGCGCCGCTGCGGGAGATCACGATGTCTGCGAGGGCGACGACATCGGGGAGTTCCGGGCCGACGAAGTCGGTGACCAGGTAGCGGGGCCTGATGTCGCCCGGGAGCTGGGCGGCGTAGTGGCGAGCCTCCTCGATGGACGCGGCGCCGCACTGGTGGATGACGTTGGCCTCGGTGAGCAGCCACGGCAGGAGCGCGCGGACGACGGTGTTGATCTGGACGGAGCCTTGGGCTCCGCCGGTGACGTAGACGGTGGGCAGGGCGTGGTCGAAGCCAGTCAGGCCCAGGGCGCTGATCGCCTTGTTCAGCTTGCCGGTCAGAATTTCGGGGCGGACCGGGTTACCAGTGACGACCGCTGAGCCACGGACCGCGTCCGGCAGGAGCGGGAGCGTCGACTCCGACGAGACCGCGACGCGGGTGGCGGCGCGGGCCAGGGCGCGGTTGGCCAGCCCAAGGCGCACGGTCTGTTCGTGGATGACCAGCGGGCGGCGGCAGAACTTTGCGGCGAGTCCGACCGGGACCGCGACATAGCCGCCGGTCGACAGCACCACATCGGGCCTGAAGGCCGAGATGATCGCGCGGGCCTGGGCCGCACCGAGCGGCACGCGGCCCATGTCCTTGATGTTCGCCGGAGAGGCCAGTTTCAGAGGGTTGCTGGAGCGGCGGATCTTGCCCGTGGCCACCGTCCTGAAGGGGATCCCCTCGCGTTCGGTGACTCGTGCCTCCAGGCCGGTCGCGGTGCCGACCCACAGCACGTCCAGGCCGATACCCAGGCGGGCCAGCCGTGCGCTCGTCGTACGGATCGCGGTGAGCGCGGGGTAGGTGTGGCCGCCGGTCCCGCCGCCCGTGGCGATCAGCGGGAAGGGACGTCCCAGGGCGGCGAGACGGCGGTCGAGGACTGCGCTGGTCACGTCGTGGGTGTTCCCGTTCCGGCGGGCGCCGGGGCCGTGCCCGGGCCAGGGGTCATTCGGACTTGCCGGACGATATCAGGCAGCCGGACCTTCGTGAGGAGTCGTCCGACGCCCCAGGGAGTGGTTCCGAACTGCTCCAGGTATGTGCTCAGGGTGCGCTGCTGGGCGGGGGTGAGGACGAACTCGCGCACGCCCGGTTCGGAGTGCTGGAAGTTGCGCTGGTCGCGTAGCCGAACGTCCTCCCGGCGGCGGGCCGTGGCCAGCAGTTCGTCGAGGTCGAAGCGCGCGGTCTGGCGCAGTACCTCGGGAGGATCGGTGCGGAAGATGTCGGACAGTACGAGGCGGTGGTACTCGGCGCTCTCCCGTACCAGGGCCTCGATGAGACTCCCACCGCCCGCCCCGACGCCGATCTCCCGGAGCGCGGTCAGGCAAGCACGGGCGGCGAGGTCCGCGGTGTCCTCCAGAGCTTCGGAGATGATCCGGGTCCGGTAGGTGTAGAGCAGGTTGTTGCCCAGGCGGCCGGCGACGTACTCGTCGGTGTGCTCGGTCGCGTATGTCAGGAGATCGGCCCGGTCGTCCCACAGCTGTCCGTCGGTCTCGGCCGCGAACTCCTTCAGGACGGTGGCCAGAGCGGGCCCGTGGGCGAGGGTCCGCGCGAGTTCAAGCCAGCGCATGGGCGAGATCCAGTGGGCGCGTAGGACGGCCAGGAGGACGGCGAAAGTGCCGCCGTTGTAGAGAGAGGCCAGGAGCAGGTTCATCACCCGGCATTCCCGGTAGTCCTCGTAGGGCATGTCGGGGACGGTGACGCAGACCTCGTCCAGTTCGGCGGTACGCAGCTCCTCCCCGAGCACGTTGAAAGCGCCGTAGCAGCGCGGCATGACGCGCCACTTGGTGACGAGGCCGTGTTCGCGGCGGTAGGCGTCCGTGCACATCTCGCTGCCCGGCAGCAGGGTGAGCTGGAACATGTTGAGCCGGTCGAATCCGGCGTCCACGAGCTGGCGCAGGGTGCCGAGGTGCTTGGCCTTGGAGTCGCCGGGCAGGGCGAGGATCACCTCGCTGTATGTACCCGCCCCGGCTTCCGAGGCGGCCAGGGCGATCTCCATGAGCTTGCCGGCGTCGATGTTCTTGCGTGCGATCCTGCTCAGCACATCGGGGTCAAGGGACTGCACGGCGCCGGACAGGCTGATCGCGCCGCGGACCTCGGCGACGGCGGACAGGACGCGATCGCGCTGGTTCTTGCCGGTGGTGACGTTGACGACGCGCGGCCAGCCGTAGAGCTGCTGGCACTCGGCGATCACCCGGCAGGTCTCATGGTCCTCGGGGAACATTCCGAAGTTGCTGTCGGTGATGAGGAGCTCGTTGCGGGCGGCGCCGAACTCGACCAGCGATTTCATGCGGCGGCCGATGTAGTGCAGCTCGTCCCGGATCTGTCGATCGTGCTTCTTGGCGACCGTCTGGAAGTACCGGGTGCCCTCCTGGCAGAAGGTGCACTTGAAGGGGCAGCCGCGGTTCGTCTGCACCGTGGGGACGAGCTTGCCGTCGAAGAACTCGTCCATGAGGCCAGCCAGGTAGGGAGATGGCACGGTGGACAGGTAGTGAATCCGCAGGCGCGGCGGCGGCGCGTACAGGACTCCGTCGTCGTGGAAATTGTGTGCTCCGGGGATGGTGCCGCGCACTTCCTTCCGGTCGAAGTCGTTGAGGGTGAGCAGCAGGTCCGAGAACGCCGCCTCGCCCTCCCCTTCGACGTAGAAGTCCACCTTCCCGGTCAGACGCTCGTGCCAGAAATCGGTCTGTTCCGGGAGACGGAGTGGATATTGAGGGCCGCCGAAGACGACGGTGGTGACCGGGAAACGCCGTTTGACCAGCTCGGCGAACGCGAGCGAGAGCTGGCTGTTCCAGATGTAGTGCGAGAACCCGATCACGTCGGGCGGGCCGTCCTGCTCCAGCGCGGCCGCCAGCGCCTCCGGATACTTGAACAGCCGCACCGGGTGCGCCAGGTCCATCTTGGTGGCCGCCTAGTAGTGCTTCGTTACGTTGAGTGATCTCGCCTGGTGGTGGGCATCTTCGTGGTGTGAGGCTGGGGGAAGTGGAGCGGCTCCGTGGTGAGTTAGC
>NZ_LGDV01000254.1 GCF_001280015.1 Streptomyces sp. MMG1121 | reverse complement strand
ATGTGTATAAGAGACAGGGCGTGAAGGGTGGGCGGGCTGTGAACAACGGGCGGGGTGTTCACAGGGTGCTGCGGCTGTGAAGGGTTCACAGCGGCCGGCTTGGGTTCCGTGTTCACACTGGGCGGCGTGAGCGCCGAGTTCACACCGGGAGTCGCGGGCGCCACGTTCACACCGGCCGCGGTCGAACCAGTGTTAACACCCCGCGCCGAACGAGACGTGTTCACACCCTGCGCCCCACCGAACGTGTTCACACCCCGATCACCGCCAGCCGGGTTCACAGTCGACCCGGCGCCCGCATCAGCGTCCGCACGCACTCCATCGCGCCCCCCTCGCCCCGAGGTGCCACCGAAGCGTGAGGTCAGCACCCGCTCCAGCGCGCCGGGCAGCATCGCGGCCAGGCGTTCGTCCGAGCCCGCGCTCGCATCGAGCCAGACGGTGGGGCGTTCGTGGATCAGCAGCAGCACGCAGCCCGTGTGCACCAGGGCGGTCAGCGGCCCCTCGGGATGGCCGACCAATTGCTGCCAGACGCGCTCCCGCAGCGGCACCTCGGCGAGTTTGCCCTGCTTGCGCAGCCAGGCCTCGACCGCGGCGAGCGCGAAGGACGGGCTGGTCTCGGTGCCGCCGACCGGCTTGGGGAAGTCGACGTGCCGGCGGCGCCAGTTACTGACGGCGGCGCGGCCCACTCCGGCGAGCCGGGCGATACCGGCCGCGGTCACCTCTGTCGCGTTGTCCTGCACCGGCCCCGCTCCCCTCGCCCCATGTGTGTGCCGAGCATACCGGCGTGCACAGGATCGATGCATTCACGGTCGTGTACACACCTCATCACATGAAGCATGTTGACTCGGTTCACAGGCTCTGTTCTTATTGACCCAGCGAACGAGCGGCCGCCGGAGGGGGAGGCCGCCGCGTTGGGGAGGGGAGGGGATTCGCCATGGGCATGAAGGCCAAGATCGCGCTGGGCGCCGTCGTGGGGATCGCTGTCATCGGTACCGTGTCCGCGAACGCCGGAAGCAACGGCAAGGGCGGCGGCAGTTCCGCCAGCGGCAAGGGCTCGTCCGCCTCCGCCGAGCACCAGTCCGGCGGCAAGAAGGGCTCGGGGGACGGCAAGGCGGCGGCCAGGAAGGTCGCGTTCGCCGGCGACGGCGAGTTCCAGGTCGGCTCCGACGTGAAGCCGGGCACGTACCGCACGAGCGGCAACACCGATGACATGTGCTACTGGGAGCGGGCCAAGGACGCCAAGGGCGAGACGGACTCGCTGCTGGCCAACGACAACGTCAGCGGCACGAGTTACGTGACCGTCAAGACCACCGACAAGATCTTCAAGTCCAGCGGCTGCAAGGACTGGGAGGCCGTCGACCCGAAGGCGAAGGGCACACCCGCCTCCTCGATGGACGGAAACGGGGGGATGTTCAAGGTCGGCACCGACGTCGCGCCGGGCACCTACAGGTCGACCGGGAACAAGGACGACTCCTGCTACTGGGAGCGCACGAAGGACGCCGAGCACGGCGTGGACTCGATCATCGCCAACAACAACGTGACCGGCACGGCCGTCGTGACCATCAGCCCCTCCGACGCCTACTTCAAGACGACCGGTTGCGGCGCCTGGAAGAAGGCCTCCTGACCAGGCCGGTCCAACAGAGGCGTGCGCCGCTCACCACGCACGACTGACCACGCACGACCAAAGCCTCACCACTCACCACTCACCGCACCGAAACACCCTGTCTCCGTTCCACCCATCCCCCTGAAGGACTGTCATGCGCCACTCGTCCCGCGTCGCCACACTGCTCACCGTCGCGGCACTCCCCCTGGCTCTCACCGCTTGTTCCTCCGGTTCCTCCCACGCGTCCGCCAGCTCCACCGCGAGCGCCGGGCCGGCCGGGGCGAAGGACCTGAACGCCTCTCTGGCCACCGGTACGCAGCTGAAGAGGGCGCTGGCGCCCGCGTCGGCCTTCCCGACCGGGCTCACCGCCGAGGCCGACGGCGCCTCGGACAGCGGCAGCGAGTTCCTCTCACCGTCGGGCAAGAGCACCGCCAAGCCGGACTGCACCAGACTGGAGGGCACGGCCTGGATCCAGGCGACCGGCCTCAAGGGAGGCGTGTCGTTCGCGCAGAACGACTACGCGAACCAGGGCAAGACCGAGGAAGTGGCCCAGGAGATCGATGAGTTCCAGGGCACCACGGCGGCCACGGTGATGAAGGACCTGAGGACCGTCGCCGCCGAGTGCGCCACGTTCACGGACACCGACGCCCACGCCACGGTGAAGCTCACGGGCAGGTCCACGTCGGGGTTCGCTGACGAGGCCTACACGATGACGCTGACGAGCGGCGCCTGGGAGAGCGGCACCACGCTCATCGCGGCCCGTTCCGGCAACTCCGTGGTCACCGTGCTCTCCACGGCCGGCACCGACAACGGCGCCGCGGCCGCACAGAAGGTGACGACCCGGATCCTCAGCTCTTTGAAGGACACGAAGACCGCCTGATCCAGGATCAGGGATCAGGGGTCCTGGATCCAGGACCCGGGATCCAGGACCCGGGGGGCGGATCCCCCCGCACACCAGGAGAAGCGAAGCCGCGGCCCCCGGCCGCGGCTCACGCGCACACCGGCCTCCCCGCTCCCACTCCCGCTCGCGCTCCGCTCGCCCTCACAACGCGTGCCGCATCCACACATTGGGCTCGACATAGACGCCGTACCCGCGCTCCGCCTCACAGCGGACCGGGACCAGGGCTCCGGGCACCTCGACGTCCCCCGTGGTGTCGAACGGCAGCCCGGTCCAGCGGCGCCAGTCCTCCAGCGAGGCGCCCACGGTCATGGAGGCAGCGGCGACGGAGTCGATGGTGGCGCCGGCGCGGGCGTGGACACGCAGCCACGGGTCCTCCGGCAGCCCGTCGGGGCGTACCCGGTGGGCGTACCGAGTCATCGGGGTGCGCGGTTCGCGGTGCTTGGCGCTGGGGCGTACGGGGGCGACGACCTCGCGGAAGCCGAGAGCGCGCGCGTTGTCCCGCATGGCGCAGAGCATGACGGCGGACAGGCCGTGGCCCTGGGCGTGCGGGGCGATGGTGACGGAGATGGCGCTCACCGTGTCCGGGCGGGTGCCGCTGCGCAGGTCGGCGAAGGCCCAGAGCAGGACCTCGTCCCAGCCCCGCGCGGGCAGCGCGCGCCGGCCGTCGACGTCGAGGGCGAAGGGCACGCTGAAGGCGTGGGCGAGGATCTCGCCGTGCTCGTCCTCGGCGAACAGCGCGTACTGCGGCAGTTCGACGGGGATGCGGCCGTAATGCGCGGTGCCGACGGGGTCGTTGGTCACGAACTCGGGCCAGGTGTCGGCCATCTCGAACACCGCGCGCAGCCGGTCCGGCCGCTCGGCGATGCTGCTCACCTTGACGTCCATGACGGCTACGGTAGGCGGCACCCGCCGAGCCCCGGTACCGGTTTGTCCCCAGCACCGGCGACGGCGGTGCGGTTCACTTCGCCCGGAAGCGGTCCGGTGCCTTGGTCGGGTTGCCGCCCGTGGGGAGTGTCTGGCTCGGGCAGCCGGCGAGGACCTTCTTCATGGCGGCCTTCTCGGCGTCGGTGACCCACAGGCCGTACTTCTTCTTGACGGCGACCTGGGTGGCCACATAGGTGCAGCGGTAGGCCCCGTTGGGCGGGAGCCAGGTGGCCGCGTCGCCGTCCCCCTTGCCGCGGTTGGTGCTCGCGTCGACCGCGATGAGGTTCAGGGGGTCGTTGGCCAGAGCTATGCGCTTGCTGGCGTCCCAGTACTTGGCGCCCTTCTGCCAGGCGTCGGAGAGCGGGACGACATGGTCGATGTCGACCTGGCTGGCGCCGCGCTTGTAGGTGATGTCCTTGCCGGAGTAGGGGTCGGGCTCCAGCAGGCCGTAGGTGACCCGGCACGCGCCGCCGGTGAACTTCACGTCCTTCAGATCGCGCTTGAGTATGTCGTCGCGGGTGTCACAGGAGTTGGAGTCCGTGTCCGCCCAGGCGGTGCCGAACCGGGCGCGGGAGTAACCGGTCTTCGGGGCCCGCCCCTTGACGGTCAGCGAGTCGACGGCGGTCAGGACCGCGCCCCCGCCGCCGGACTTCTCGGGCCCGGGGGCCGCCTTGGTCTTGTCCGTGTTGCAGCCGGCCACGGCGGTCAGCACCACCACGGCGGCAACGGCCCCGCCCCTCAGACGCGTCACGGTACGTCCCCCTCGCTCACTCGCCCTGGCCCGCCCTCGGACCGTGGCGGAATCGTTCCCTCCCTTACGTTAACTGCCCGGCGGTCGAATCCAGATGGGGCGCAAAGGGGCTTTACGGGGCAATTCAGAGCCGAGTTGGGGCATACGGCGCCTGTCGGGGGGAGCGCGACCGCCGGCCAGGTGCGCCCAGTCACTCCGTTCCCCCGGCCGCTTGACCTTGACGCCGGTGTCAGGGTCCGACGATCCCGGCATGAACGAGCTCACGCACCAGATCACCCACGACAGCACGCACGAGATCACGCACGAGATCACCCAAGAGCCCCGTACCGTCCTCGTCACCGGCGCCGGCACCGGCATCGGCCGGGCCACCGCGCGCGCGTTCGCCGCCGAGGGCGCCCGGGTCGTCGCCGTCGGCCGCCGGGCCGCGCCGCTGGCCGAGACCGCCGACGGGCACCCGGGGATCACCCCGCTGCCCGCCGACCTGACCTCTGAGGACGGCCCGCAGAGCGTCGTACGGGCCGCGCTGGAGCGGTACGGCCGGATCGATGTGCTGGTCAACAACGCGGCGGTCGTCAGCACCGAGTCCCTGCGCACCTACACCCGCACCTCGGTACGACCGCTGCTGGAGACCAACCTGCTGGCTCCGGTCCTGCTCACGCAGGCCGCGCTGCCGGCGCTGGAGGCGGCCCGGGGCGTGGTGGTGAACGTGACCACCTCGGTGGGCCAGCGCGCCTGGCCCGGCAACTCGCTGTACGCGGCCGGGAAGGCGGCCCTGGAGGTGCTGACCCGAAGCTGGGCGGTCGAACTGGCGCCGCTCGGCATCCGGGTCGTCGCCGTGGCCCCGGGCGCGATCGACACTCCGATCGCCGACCACTCCGGCTACACCCCGGAGCAGCGCGGCGCGATCCGCGCCTGGCAGCTGGCCCACACCCCGCTCGGCCGGATCGGCCGCCCCGAGGAGGTCGCGTGGGCCGTCACCCGGCTGGCCGCGCCGGAGGCGTCGTTCGTCACGGGCGTCGTCCTGCCGGTGGACGGCGGGGCGGTGGTCGCCTGAACACCGGGGCGCCGTCCCCCTCAGGCTGTCCCGGCGCCCGCCGCCCGCAGTGCCGTCGCCAGACGGTCCCGTACCTCCGTCTGGGCCGTTATTCGGGCCTCCAGGACCGCCAGCCGGGCCCGGGCGACCCGCAGGGCCTCGGCGGAGGCGCGGCCCGCGGTGACGTCGCCGTCCAGGCAGGGCAGGAACACCTGGACGTCGTCCAGGGTGAGCCCCGCGTCCAGCAGGCGGCGGATGTTGCGGACGCGAACGGCCGCACCGGCGTCGTACACGCGGTAGCCGTTCGCAGCGCGCTCCGAAGTGATCAGGCCCTCCTGCTCGTAGTGGCGCAGGGCGCGCGGCGACGCACCGGTCGCCGCCGCCAGCTCACCGATCCGCAACGCCGCCCCCCTGTGCCGTTCCTACGACCCCAGGACCGTGGCGAGGAACTCGCCGACCCAGCCCAGCAGTTCACGGCCGACCAGCGGCTTGCCGCCGACCTTCGCGGTCTTCGGGCGCGGGACCAGCACCTGGTGCACGGCCGGCTTGATGACCGTGCCCGGGTAGAGCCGCTTGAGCCGCAGCTCCTGCGACTCGCGCAACTCCACCGGCGCGAAGCGGATGTTGGTGCCCTGCAGGACGATCTCGCCGACGCCGCACGCGCGCGCGAGCATCCTGAGGCCGGCCACCAGCAGCAGGTTCTCCACCGGCTCGGGCAACTTGCCGTAGCGGTCGGTGAGTTCCTCACGGACGGCCTTGATGTCCTCCTCGGAGTTGGCGGAGGCGATGGCGCGGTAGGCCTGGAGGCGCAGGCGCTCGCCCGGCGCGTAGTCGTGCGGGACGTGCGCGTCGACGGGCAGCTCGATCTTGACCTCGAGCGGCGGCTCCTCCTCGATCTCGCCGGTCTCCAGCTGGCGCCGGTAGTCGGCGACGGCCTCGCCGACCATGCGGACGTACAGATCGAAGCCGACGCCCGCGATATGGCCGGACTGCTCGCCGCCGAGCAGGTTGCCGGCGCCGCGGATCTCCAGGTCCTTCATCGCCACGTACATGCCCGCGCCCATCTCGGTGTGCTGGGCGATGGTCGCGAGGCGCTCGTGCGCGGTCTCGGTCAGCGGCTTCTCCGGGGGATAGAGGAAGTACGCGTAGCCGCGCTCCCTTCCCCGTCCCACACGGCCGCGCAGCTGGTGCAGCTGGGACAGGCCGAAGGTGTCGCCGCGCTCCACGATGAGCGTGTTGGCGTTGGAGATGTCGATACCGGACTCGACGATCGTGGTCGACACGAGCACGTCGAACTTCTTCTCCCAGAAGTCGACCACGACCTGCTCCAGGGCCGCCTCCGACATCTGGCCGTGGGCGGTGGCGATGCGCGCCTCGGGGACGATCTCGCGCAGCCGGGCCGCCGCGCGGTCGATGGACTCGACCCGGTTGTGGATGTAGAAGACCTGGCCCTCGCGCAGCAGTTCACGCCGGATGGCGGCGCCGATCTGCTTCTCCTCGTAGGGCCCGACGAAGGTGAGCACCGGGTGGCGCTCCTCCGGGGGCGTGGTGATCGTGGACATCTCGCGGATGCCGGTGACCGCCATCTCCAGGGTGCGCGGGATGGGCGTGGCCGACATGGTCAGCACGTCGACGTTGGCGCGGAGCTTCTTCAGCTGCTCCTTGTGCTCGACGCCAAAGCGCTGCTCCTCGTCGACGATGACCAGGCCCAGGTCCTTGAATCTGGTCTCCGAGGAGAACAGGCGGTGGGTGCCGATGACGACGTCCACCGCGCCGTCCTTCAGGCCTTCCAGGACGGCCTTGGCCTCGGTGTCGGTCTGGAAGCGGGAGAGCGCCTTCACGCTGACCGGGAACTGGCCGTACCGCTCGGAGAACGTCCCGAAGTGCTGCTGCACCAGCAGGGTCGTCGGCACGAGGACGGCGACCTGCTTGCCGTCCTGTACGGCCTTGAAGGCGGCCCGCACCGCGATCTCGGTCTTGCCGTAGCCCACGTCGCCGCAGACCAGGCGGTCCATGGGGACCGACTTCTCCATGTCCTCCTTGACCTCGGCGATGGTGGTGAGCTGGTCCGGGGTCTCGGCGTAGGGGAAGGCGTCCTCCAGCTCGCGCTGCCAGGGGGAGTCGGCGCCGAAGGCGTGGCCGGGGGCGGCCATGCGCGCGCTGTAGAGCTTGATCAGGTCGGCGGCGATCTCCTTGACCGCCTTCTTCGCGCGTGCCTTGGTCTTCGTCCAGTCCGCGCCGCCGAGCCGGTGCAGGGTGGGCGCCTCGCCGCCGACGTACTTGGTGATCTGCTCCAGCTGGTCGGTCGGGATGTACAGCCGGTCGCCGGGCTGGCCGCGCTTGGCGGGCGCGTACTCGACGACCAGGTACTCGCGGGTGGCGCCCTGGACGGTGCGCTGCACCATCTCGATGTAGCGGCCGACGCCGTGCTGTTCGTGGACGATGTAGTCGCCCGGCTCCAGGGAGAGCGGGTCGATGGTCTTGCGGCGGCGGGCCGGCATCCGGGCGCCCTCGCGGCCGGCCGTGCGCTGGCCGGACAGGTCGGTCTCGGTGAGCACGGCGAGCCTCAGGCCCGGGTCCACGAAGCCGTACTCGATCGAGCCGCAGGCGACGTGGACGACGGAGGCGCTCAGCTCGCCGAGGTCGGCGTCGAGACGGGCCCCGATGCCCTCGCTGCCGAGCACCTCCACCGTGCGGGCGGCCGGGCCGTGGCCCTCGGTGACGAACACCGTGCGCCAGCCGTCGGCGAGCCAGCCCTTGGTGTCGGCGAGCGCCCGCGCGGTGTCGCCGCGGTAGGTCTCGGGCGCGTGCATGCCGAGCTTGAGGGTGTCCGCGTCGAGCTCTTCGTCTGCGGCGAACGGCGAGACGGACCACCACATCATGTCCCGCTCGCGCGCGCGGTCGCGGACGTCGGCGATGGACCACAGGGAGGCCGCGCCGACGTCGATGGGCGCCTCGCCGCCGCCCGCGGTGGCCGCCCAGGAGGCCTGGAGGAACTCCTGGGAGGTGGCGACGAGGTCGGCGGCGCGGGTGCGGACCCGCTCCGGGTCGCAGACGACGGCCATGGCGCCCTTGGGCAGCACGTCGAGCAGCAGCTCCATGTCGTCGACCAGCACGGGGGCCAGGGACTCCATGCCTTCGACCGCGATCCCCTCGGCGATCCTGCCGAGCAGCTCGCCCAGCTCGGGGTGCTCCTCGGCGAGGGCACGCGCGCGTGCGCGGACGTCGTCGGTGAGCAGCAGCTCGCGGCATGGCGGGGCCCACAGGCCGTGCTCGGCGACTTCGAGGGAGCGCTGGTCGGCGACCTTGAAGTAGCGGATCTCCTCGATGTCGTCGCCCCAGAACTCCACGCGCAGGGGGTGTTCCTCGGTGGGCGGGAAGACGTCCAGGATGCCGCCGCGTACGGCGAACTCGCCGCGCTTCTCGACCAGCTCCACGCGCGCGTAGGCGGCGGCCGCGAGGGCGGCCACGACGTCGTTCAGATCGGCGCTCTGCCCGGTCCTCAGGGACACCGGCTCCAGGTCGCCGAGGCCCTTGACCTGCGGCTGGAGCACGGATCGTACGGGGGCTACGACGACGGAGACCGGGCCGGTCTCGGGGTCGTCGGGGCGGGGGTGGGCGAGGCGGCGCAGGACGGCGAGGCGGCGGCCGACGGTGTCGCTGCGCGGGCTGAGCCGCTCGTGCGGCAGGGTCTCCCAGGAGGGGTACTCCACGACGCCTTCGGCGGGCAGCAGGGAGCGCAGGGCTGCGGCCAGGTCCTCGGCCTCGCGGCCGGTCGCCGTGACGGCCAGCACCGGCCGGCCGGCCTCGCGGGCGAGGGCGGCGACCGCGAAGGGGCGGGCCGCCGGGGGGCCGACCAGGTCGACGTGCATGCGGTTGCCGTCCGCGGCCGCCTTGGTCGCTTCCGCGAGGGCGGGGTCCTTGACGACGGCGTCGAGCAGACCGTGCAGGCTCATGGAGAGGCTTTCCGTCCGGGTGTGGGCAACGCGAAGAACCCGACTCGTGCGAGGGCCGGGGGGTCTCCAGCGTACGACGCGGTCGGCGTCGGCGCCGGGGCCTGTGGACAACCTCCGCCTCCGGTGTCCGGTGCCGCGGCCTTCCGGTGTCCGGTGCCGCGGCCGGGCCGCCGGATTCGGCCGGCTCACCGGCGGACGAACAGAAACCCGGTGCCGGGAAGTCCCAAGACTTCCCGGCACCGGGTTTTCCCCCGCAACCCCCGTATGCGGTGGTCGTCGGCCGAGCGGCAGCCCCGCGTGTGCGGTGGCGGGCGCCGGCCCAGCCTGCGTCTAGTCCGTGGCGATGGCGTTCAGGACGTTCATGCGGCCCGCGCGGAACGCCGGGATCAGGGCGGCGAACAGGCCCACGAAGGCCGAGGCGACGAAGACCGTGATGATCGTCGGCCAGGGGATGTCCAGGACGTGCAGGCCCTCCAGTGAGAGGAGCTTCTGGGCGGTCGCGCCCCAGCCCATGCCGAGGCCGAGGCCGAGCAGGGCGCCGAAGAGGGCGATCACCACGGACTCCAGGCGGATCATGCGGCGCAGCTGGCGGCGGGAGAGTCCGATGGCCCGCATGAGGCCGATCTCCCGGGTCCGCTCGACCACCGACAGGGCCAGGGTGTTCACCACGCCGAGGACCGCGACGATGATCGCGAGCGCCAGCAGGCCGTAGATCATGTTCAGCAGTTGGCCGATCTGGTCCTTGAGCGCCTTCTTGTAGTCGGTCTGGTCGCGTACGGTCAGGGCCGGGTCGTCCTTCAGCGTCTGCTTCAGCGCCTTGTAGGCGGCCGCCTGCTGCCCGTCCTTGGCGGTGGCGAACACCAGCGAGTCGAGGGGCAGCCGGTCGGCCGGCAGGTACTTCGCGGCCGTGGAGATGGCGGCGTACATCGCGCCCTTGTCGACCACGACGTCGTCGCTGGTGATCGCGCGGACCGTCAGCTTCGCCGTCGTACCGCCCTTGAAGCCGACCTGGACCGTGGAGCCGAGCTTGATGCCGTGCTGCTTGGCGAAGCCCTCGAAGACGGACATCGAGTCGGGCTCGTAGGCGTCGGCGAGGTTGCCGGCGACGGTCTTGGTGCGCAGGTCCTGCACGTAGGTCGGGTCGGCCGCGTTGATGGTCTCCTTCTTGGAGACCTGGCCGTCCGGCGTGGTCAGGGACGCGTCCACGGCCTTGTATTCGGTGACCCGCTTCAGGCCGGGCGTGGCCTTGATCTTCTGCACCATCTGCGGGTTGACGAAGCTGTACTGCTGGTCGCCCTGGATGATGAAGTCCGTGCCGACGGTCTTGTCGAGCTGGTCGGTGGCGGAGGCGACCATCGAGGAGCCGACCACCGACAGGCAGGCCACCAGGGCCAGGCCGATCATCAGGGCCGCGCCGGTGGCGCCGGTGCGGCGCGGGTTGCGCAGCGCGTTGCGCTCGGCCATCCGCCCGACCGGGCCGAAGATCCGCAGGATG
The DNA here is from genome assembly GCF_001280015.1 of Streptomyces sp. MMG1121. GTDB lineage: Bacteria > Actinomycetota > Actinomycetes > Streptomycetales > Streptomycetaceae > Streptomyces. Next base: position 4,758 of record NZ_LGDV01000254.1, on the reverse strand, counting down.
ATCGCGCCGAGGACACGGACCAGGCCGCCGGCCAGCAGCGGGCCGATGACGACGAACCCGATCAGCGTGGCCACGACACCGAGGCCCAGCCAGCCCGAGCCGGCCTTGGCCTTGTCGGCGGTGGCGGCGACGTACAGGCTCCAGGCGCCGGCGCCGGTGAGCAGCAGGCCGATGACGGCCCGGATCACGCCGGCCTTGGCGTCGGCCGGGGCACCCGCGTCGCGCAGGGCGGCCATCGGGGAGATCTTGCCGGCGCGCCGGGCGGGCAGGTAGGCGGCGAGGACGGTGACCAAGACACCGAGGAGCAGGCCGAGGGCGGGGGTCGTCCAGGCGACGGTCAGGTCATCGGTGGACAGGTGCATGCCCATGCTGCCCATGAGCTTCATCAGGCCGACCGCGATGCCGACGCCCGCGCCGACGCCGAGGACGGAACCGACCACGCCGAGCAGCAGGGCCTCGACCAGCACGGACCGGTTGACCTGCTTGCGGGAGGAGCCGATGGCGCGCATCAGGCCGATCTCCCGGGTGCGCTGGGCGACCAGCATGGAGAAGGTGTTGATGATCAGGAAGATGCCGACGAGGAAGGCGATCCCGGCGAAGCCGAGCATCGCGTACTTCATGACGTTCAGGAAGCTCTCGACGCTCTTCTGATTGGCGTCGGCGACCTCCTTGGCGGTCTGCACCTTGTAGCCGCGGCCGAGGGCGGTGGTGACGTTCCCCTTCAGCTGCTCGTCGGTCACGCCCTTGGCGGCGGTGACGTTGACGTTGGTGTAGACGCCGGTCCGGCCGACCAGGGTCTGCTGGGCGGTCTTGGTGTCCAGGTAGAAGATGGCCGCGCCGGGGTTGGTGACCTTGAAGGCGGCGATGCCGGACACGCGCGCGTGGTGCGTGCCGACGACCGAGATCATGCCGATGTCGGAACCGAGCTTCAGGTGGTGCTTGTCGGCGGTGTCCTCGTCGACCATGACCTGGTCCGGGCCCTTGGGCGCCGTACCGGAGGTGATCTTCATGGTGCGGGCGTCGTTGCCGTTCCAGCTGCCCACGATGGTCGGGGCGCCGCTGCTCGGCGAGAGCTTGTCCTTCTTGGCGTCGATCACCGTGACCGAGGTGGAGAACACCGTGCCCTCGGCGGACCGCACGCCCTGGGCGCCACGGACCTTGCCGAGCACGGAGGCCGGCATGACCGGCGGCTTGCCGGTGCCGTCGGTCGTCTGGCCGGTGTCGGAGGAGCCCTTCGCGCTGACCGTCACGTCCGAGGACGTGGCCTGGAACAGCTTGTCGAAGGTGGTGTTCATCGTGTCGGTGAACACCAGAGTGCCGCACACGAACGCCACCGACAGCAGGACGGCGACCGCCGAGAGCGCCATACGGCCCTTGTGCGCGAAGAAGTTGCGCATCGAGGTCTTCATGACGGTCATGACGTACGTCCCCGGGCGTCGAAGTCCTTCATGCGGTCCAGGACCTGATCGGCCGTCGGCTGGTACATCTCGTCGACGATCCGGCCGTCGGCGAGGTACAGCACGCGGTCGGCGTAGGAGGCGGCCACCGGGTCGTGCGTGACCATCACGATGGTCTGACCGAGTTCGTCCACCGAGCGGCGCAGGAAGCCGAGAACCTCGGCACCCGCGCGCGAGTCGAGATTTCCGGTCGGCTCGTCCCCGAAGATGATCTCCGGGCGGGCGGCGAGCGCGCGGGCCACGGCGACGCGCTGCTGCTGGCCGCCGGAGAGCTGGGTCGGCCGGTGCTTGAGGCGTCCGGCGAGGCCGACGGTCTCCACCACGCGGTCCAGCCAGGCCCGGTCCGGCTTGCGGCCGGCGATGTCCATCGGCAGCGTGATGTTCTCGAGCGCGTTCAGCGTCGGCAGCAGGTTGAACGCCTGGAAGATGAAGCCGATCCGGTCCCGGCGCAGCTGGGTGAGCTTCTTGTCCTTCAGACCGGTGATCTCGGTCTCGTCCAGATAGATCTGCCCGCCGGTGACGGTGTCGAGCCCGGCGAGGCAGTGCATCAGCGTGGACTTGCCGGACCCCGAGGGGCCCATGATCGCGGTGAACTGACCGCGGGCGATGTCCACGTCGACGTGATCGAGGGCGACGACACGGGTCTCCCCGGACCCGTACGCCTTGACGACCTGCCGCGCTCGCGCGGCAACGGCCGTTCGCCCTCCAGTACCCCCGTGCCTGGGAATGGTTACAGCCGATGTCACGGTATGTCTCCTATGTCGGTCGACAGGTCGATGCGTGGTGCCCGGTGCGCCGGGTGGCGCCCTGGTGTACGTCGATGAGTGTCGCGGTCGGCGACGGCGCCGCGCGCTGGTGCGAAGCCCCGTCTTTCCGTGGGGAAAACCCCACCTGGCCGGTGTGGTCCGCCGCCCCCCAGCGGCGTAAAGCCAGGTTAAGGACCGCACCCGTCCCGTCTCCTCCTCCGCCGGGACGAACCCGCTCCGACCCCTGGTACGGAGACACCCCTAGGGGTGCTCCACCCCGGGGCGGAGGCCTTCTCGGGGTCGCCTCCACCCTTCGGCGCGGCAAGCCTCCACCCTCCCGTGGCGTCAGGCTCAACTCCCCTGCCCGTGGGAAGCTTTCGTGGCGCAGATAGCTGCAAGGGCCACGGGGTAGGTTCCGGCAGGAAGTCAGGGAATCTTGGAGCTCGGCAGTCCGGGGCCCGGAGTCCGGGAATCACGCGGAGGGGTGTGCGGTGGGGAGTACGAAACCCGCGATACGCGGCGACGCCGACCGGCGGCAGGGGGCCCGGCGGCGAGGAGCGGTCGTCGCCGCGCTGATGCTGGCGATGGCGCTGGCGGCGCTCGACTCCACCATCGTCTCCACGGCCGTACCGCAGATCGTCGGCGACCTCGGCGGGTTCTCCGTCTTCTCCTGGCTGTTCTCCGGCTATCTGCTCGCCGTGACCGTCTCGCTCCCCGTCTACGGCAAGCTGTCCGACACCTTCGGCCGCAAACCGGTGCTGGTGGTGGGCGCGGCCGTGTTCCTGCTGGGCTCGCTGCTGTGCGCGTCCGCCTGGAACATGGCCGCGCTGATCGCGTTCCGGGTCGTGCAGGGCCTGGGCGGCGGGGCGCTGCAGGGCACCGTGCAGACCCTGGCCGCCGATCTGTACCCGCTGGCCGAGCGGCCCAAGATCCAGTCGAAGCTGTCCACGGTGTGGGCGGTGTCGGCGGTCGCCGGGCCGGGGCTCGGCGGGGTGCTCGCCGCGTACGCCGACTGGCGCTGGATCTTCCTGGTCAACCTGCCGATCGGCGCGGCCGCGCTGTGGCTGATCGTCCGTCATCTGCACGAGCCCGAGCGGGAGACGCCGCAGAACGCGGAGAACCCGGGCAGCACGGCACGCACGCGCGTGGACTGGGCCGGCGCGCTCGCGGTGTTCGCGGCCGGCGGGGTGCTGCTGACCGCCCTGGTGCAGGGCGGGGTCGCCTGGCCGTGGCTGTCGGCGCCGTCCCTGGCACTGTTCGCGGCGGGCCTGGCGCTGGCCGGGGTCGTGGTGTGGGTGGAGCGGCGGGCGGCACAGCCCATCATCCCGGGGTGGGTGTGGCGGCGCCGGACGATCGCCGCCGTCAACCTGGCACTCGGCGCGCTGGGGCTGCTGATGGTGGCGCCGAGCGTGTTCCTGCCGACGTACGCGCAGTCGGTGCTCGGACTCGCGCCCGTGGCCGCCGGTTTCGTGCTGTCGGTGTGGACGCTCAGCTGGCCGGTGTCGGCGGCGCTCAGCCAGCACGTCTACCGGCGCATCGGCTTTCGCGACACCGCGCTGCTCGGCATCGGCCTGGCGACGCTGATCCTGTTCGCGTTCCCGTTCCTGCCCTACCCCGGTTCGTGGTGGCAGCCGACCCTGCTGATGCTGCTGCTCGGCGGGGCGCTCGGCCTGTTCCAGCTGCCGCTGATCGTCGGCGTGCAGTCGACGGTGGGCTGGTCGGAGCGGGGCACCACGACCGCGTCCGTGCTGTTCTGCCGGCAGACCGGTCAGACCCTGGGCGCCTCGCTGTTCGGTGCCGTCGCCAACGGGGTGCTGGCCGCGCGTCTGGGCGGCGCGGGCGATCTGGACTCCGTCACGCGCGCGCTGGACGCCGGTACACCCCCGGCGGCGACCCGGCTCGCGATCGCCGACGCGGTCCACACGGTGTACCTCGGCGCGGCCGGCGCGGCGGCCCTGGCCTTCCTGGTCCTGCTGCTTCTGGCACCCCGGCGGTTCCCGGTGCTCAACGAGTAAGCACGCGCGCGCGTGTTCAGCGGGTCAGCGTGTCCGCACGCGTCCACCGGGCCGGGCGTTCCCCCCGCCGCCCGGTGAGCGCCGTACGCTCCGCCCGGCCGGTCCAGGCGGGCGGCCGGAGACCTCGGGGTGCCGCGGCGACGGCGCGTCGAGCAGGGGTCGCGCGCTCCCCTGAGGCGCCGGTCGAAGAGAGCGGCCACGCACGCGCGCGTGATCGGCTCCGGACGCTGCCCGGACAGCGCGTCCGGACCGGCGGTGGCGATCTGTTCCGCGAGGCCGGCAGGCCGTGCGCGATCTGCGACGCGGAGTCGGTTAACGCGGGTAACACCCCAGGTAGGGCGGTGTTTTCACATAGTAAGCGCATACCGACCGGCCAGTTTGGTGAAAACCCCGCGCGCTCCTGAACTCACGAGTAGCGTGCGTGGCTCCGCACACCCCCCACCTCCCTGCGGTCCGCCGCCCCGGACCCGAGCCGCGCAAGGAGCCCCGGGATGTCCTACGACCCGCCGCGCCCCCCACACCTCACCTACCCCTGGCACT
>NZ_LGDV01000253.1 GCF_001280015.1 Streptomyces sp. MMG1121 | reverse complement strand
CGCAATGATGTGACGTACTACCCCACATCGGAGAAATGCCCGATATGGGCCTGTATGACGGTTTTACATGCTGTTCGGGGCGTTGTGGTTCTCCTATGCCGGATAGGATGTGATCTGCCTCCTATGGGTGGCGTCACCCCCCAGACCCCCTTCCAGCGGCCGAAACGGCCCCCACCCCGCCCGCACACCACACCCGAACAGACCCCGCCGAACACACCCCGAACCCGGACCATCCGGTCGACAGGAGTGCCGAAGGGATCGCGGTCCAGGACGAGGGCGAGGACGGCGACCCGAGGCTGTCGGTGCCGCTTGCGCGCCTTGGTGCGAACTAGGTGCCACAGCGGCCCCGGCCCGGACGGCCGGGCCGGGGCGGCCGGCGCGGGGAGCCGAACCATGCCCCCCACGCTCCCATCAGCGCAGCACTGCGGCCCAGGTGGTCGGCGAGAGATCTGTTCCGGTCAGCGCCCGCCGGAGCGATGTGATCGCCGTGCGGGTCGAGGCCGGTGTCGCCGAGGGACACAGGGCCGTGACGACGTAGTGATTGAGGGCGTCGTCGATCGGGCTCGGTTCGAAGCTGGTGCCGTCGGAGTTGAGGCGCTCGTACTTCATGAGGTTCCAACCCGCGGCGACCTGCCGTCTGCCGTCGGGACTGGAGAGGGCGATGGTACCGGCGCCGAAGACCGCGCCGTCGTGGCCCCAGAAGCGGCCGCAGCCGGGCACGTCGAGGGCGTAGATCCCGAGTCCGTAGTCCATGCCGTTCGCGGGGACCGTGGTCAGCATCTGCTTGAGGGCGGCCGGTCCGACGAGCTTTCCGGCCAGCAAGCCGCGGTAGAAGCGGTTGAGGTCGCTGGTGGTGGAGACGACCGCGCCGGCCGTGTAGGCCCAGGACATGTCGTAGACGCTGTAGTCGCGCGGCGGATCGATCACGCCGTAGAAGCTCTCGTACATGCGGGCGTGCGGGCCCTGGATGTACGGGGTGCGCGGGTAGGAGGTGTGCCGCAGGCCGGCGCGCTCGATGACGTGGCGGGTGATGTACGCCTCCGGGTCCTGTCCGGTGACCTTGGCGAGCAGCAGCCCCACGATGACGTAGTTGGTGTTGGAGTAGGACCACGTCTCACCGGGCCGTCCGGTCGCGGGTGCAGCCAGGCCGAGCCGGACCAGTTCCTCGGGCGCTATGGAGCGGAAGCGGTCCTCGTCCAGGCTGGCGGTCGATCCCTGCATGAGCGAGGGGAAGGCACCGAGGACGTAGTCGCCGATGCCGCTGGTGTGGTTCAGGAGCATGCGGACGGTGATCTCGCGTCCGCGCTCACCCGGGACCAGGGCCGGAAGGTAGTCGCCGATGGGTGCGTCGAGGCGGATCCGGCCGCGCTCGACCTGCTGGAGCACAGCTACGGCGGTGAAGGTCTTGCTGATACTGCCGACCCGGTGCCGCATGTCCGGCCGCACCGGGCGCCCGGTGTCCACGTCGGCGATCCCGGACGCGCCGGTCCAACGGTCGGAGCCATCGCGTACGGAGGAGTAGATGCCGTACATGCCCGCGTCGTGCACGGCGGCGAGCGACCGGCCGAGTCCCGCCCCGTCCAGCGCGGTCGGCATGGCGGCGGGTCTCGTGTCGCCGGAGGCGGCCGGTGCCGCGGCGATCAGCAGCAGCGCGGTGCTCAGGGCTGTTCCGAATAACCGGGGGATGCGCAAGGGATGCCCCTTCCGTGACGACCGAACCTGACCTGAACATCCTCATGAGTCAGGTACGGTCCTTACATCCTCCGCACGGATGATCACGCCTGTGATTCGCCTAGTGGCCCAACCAGCCGCCCGTGCGGCCGAGTTGGAGGCCGTGGCGGCCGACGCCACGGCCCGGACCCGCCAAGGCGAGGCCGGACACGGCTCTACAGCAGGCCGATGTTGGTGAGCGGGACGTTCCAGTCGTTGTTCTCGACATGGCCCTTGCCGTCCCGAGCCGCGGCCGGTACCGCGAACAGCATCAGCCCGGCGACGACAACGGCCACGACCGCGACGACACGACGCTTCACGATTCCTCCTCGACGACGCCAGTTCCGACCACCCTGCTCCGAGCCGGCAACCCCACCCGCCCAGCCACGCCGACCGGCGCGTGGATTCAGCCGCTCGGTGGTGGCGTCCCTCCGTCCTCGTAACCCTCGCGCGAGGACAGGCAGAGTGGTGTCACAGCCCGTGGGACCTCGTGGGACGAGAGAGGCTTCGCGCTCTGCCGACTTGCCTGTGCTCTACCGAAGTCATGTCCGGGATGAGCCTGCCGCTGGGACCGCAGCGCTACGGCACTCAACTCCGGGACGCATGCGGCCGGGACAATGTCCGCCGTGGTGTGCGGCTGACGCTGCTGCACGGGTGGGAGGAAACCCTGCGGACTCGGTGCGGAGGGCTGAGGACGGAGATCGAACACCTCGAGGCAGCGAAGGCGCTGTGCCTGGCCGCACAGCACGCCCACTGGCGGACCGCCCCGAAGGCCGCTCACCGGTCGCGGGCCCGTTCTGGGGCAGGCGGTGCAGCCGCCGTCCCCATCCCTGCCGGAGTGGCCAGGCACGGATGGGCGGAGACCACAGCATCGCCACGCAACGCATCCTGCTCAACCGCTTCGTGGGAATGCCCTGGTGAGGTGGGTTGTCCACCGCCGGTGCCGCGCGTCGCTGCCGCCGGACCACCGGACCACCGGACAGCTGGGCCACCGGACCGCCGGACCGCCGAGCGCGCGTCGGCGCGCTCAGTGGGGATCAGGGATCGGGGCGGCTACGGGCGGATGACGATACGAACGGGATTGCCTTCTTTCTCGGCCAGGCGGCGCACGCCCTCACCGATGTCCTCCAAGGGCAGCACCGCGCTCACCGACCGGCTCAGGTCCAGCCGCCCCCGGGCGACCAAGGTCACCAGCTCCTCGATGTGACGCTTGCGGTATCCGAAATGACCGGTGACCGTGCGGCGCTTCAAGGCGTAGTCCGTCTCCGGGCCCAGCTCCACGGTGTCCGCGGAGATGCCCACCAGGACGAGCTGCCCCCGGTACCCCAGCGCGGCACTGGCCTGGGCCATCGTGCTCCCGCGGGCGACGACGTCGAAGGCCACGTCCAGACCGTTCCCCTGGGTGAACTCCCCGATCTTCGCGACGACGTCACCGTCCGCGGGATCCAGTACGTGATCGGCTCCCAGGTCCCGGGCCCGCTGCCGTGCAGCCTCCAAAGGGTCAAGAGCGACGATCGGGGCCGCCCCGACGAGTCGCGCGGCTTGCACCAGGTGGACTCCGACGCCGCCCAGGCCCCACACCCCCACGGCCATGGCCGGGCGCAGGCGTGCGGTCTCGACCACCGCCGCGTACGGCGTCGCCACGGCGTCGGCGAGGATGGCAGCCCGTTCCATGGGGATGCCCTCGGGCAGCCGGGTGAGGGCCACGGTCGGCACGACCACGTACTCGGCCCACGCGCCGTCGTAGTCGAAGGCCATCACCTGCTGATCCCGGCAGTCGTCCCAGGCCCCGCCGGCTCGGCACGTCGCGCATCGGCCGCAGGCACGGCCGGAGGCGAGCACCACGCGGTCGCCGACCTGCCAGCCGGAGTCCGGCGACCCGAGAGCGGCGATGCTGCCCGCCGCCTCGTGTCCCGGGGTGATGACAGGCAGGCTCGACGGCACCACTCCGCGCAGAAGTGACAGGTCGGAGTGGCAGATGCCGCAGGCCGCGACCCTGACCAGCGCCTCACCGGGACCTGGCTGCGGGACGGGCACGTCATGTACGGCCAGGTCGCGGGTGGCGGCATCGAAGCGGGCGGCGCGCATGGTGGGCATAGGTGATCTCTTCCTGACTGAGTGCACATTCCGTCGGCCTTGCCCGCAGGGGAGGCGTCAGCCGCTGTGACCTCCACGATTCACCTTGCCCGTTGGCCGACGCCACGCCGATGTCACAAAATCTTGTAGGGCGAGCCCGGTGCCGCTCCACGTGCCAACGGCGCGATCGTGCTAACGGCCTACTCGTCGTGGCACTCCGCGGCACACACACGTCACACACTCCACGAAGGCGAAGGGAGCTGCTATGGCCGTGCGGCATCCCGCCCCCGCTCCCGGGCCGTCCCCATCACCCCCGAGGGACCCGGAGTCGGACCCCACCGTCTGGCGTACCCGATTCCTGAGTCTGCTCGACCGCATCCCGACCCCGACCGCGATCAGCACCACCGAAGGCGAGATCACCGTCGCGAATCCGGCTTTCGCTGCGCTGTGGGGCCTGGCCCCGGGGCGACTGGCGGGGCGTCGTCTCCTGGATCTGCTCACCCCCACCGATGAAGGACAACTGTCCAGGGTCGAGACGGCGTTGACCAAGGGAAGCCGCTCCCGCTATCCCGTGCACGTGCGGTGGACGGTGGGCGGGGAGCCTCACACAGGGCAGCTCACCGTCGAGCCGGTGAGCGACCCCGGCGGCGCTTCACCGCCCCTGCTGACCACCCTGCTCGTCGACGAGCCCCCTGCCATGCGCGACCCCGGGGCGGAAGCGCCCCGCCTCACCGCACAGGAGTCCCACATCCTGGCACTCGTCGCCGCAGGCCGCACCACGGCGATGGTCGCCCGCACCCTCGGCCTCGGGGACGACGGCGTCAACTACCACCTCACCCGCCTGTGCCGCCGACTCCACGCCCCCAACCGCACCGCTCTCGTCGCCAGGGCCTACGTCCTGCGCCTCCTGTCCCCCACCGCCTGGCCGCCCGAGCCCCACCTGTGACGTGACGAAGACGCAATGAGACGCCTGGGACGCGGTGTGGCGTGTACGAGTGAGCACACATCACCTGCCGTAACGACCCGACCGACGACGACCCCGACCCGACCGACCACTGCTCACCTGCTGCCCGCCGGAGGAACGCCATGTGTCCGGCGCGAGCCGGAATCCGACTGGACGGCACGTGACCGACGGCATGGTGATCGCGCCGTGCAGCGCGAAGACACTGGCCGCGGTTCGATCCGGTTACGGCAGCGATCCGATCGCCCGGGCGGCCGACGTCACCCACAAGGAGCAGCGCCGCCCGGTCATGGTCGTCCGCGGAACTCCGCAGTCGACCGTCCGTCGGTGAACATGCTGGCGCTGTCGCGCATGCCGGGGAATACGGAGCGACATGAACCTCTCCACGGTTCACGGTCGTCAGCCCGCCTATGTGTCGACGGCCGAGCAGGTGTGCATCCGTAGAGGCGTGCGCAGCCGGGACGGCGGGCGTCGAGGACGGTGACAACCAGGCCGCAGTCACCCGGGCACGCCAGGTGGTTCGACAGCCGCGTGCGCGAGGTGCCCGTCGGCTGCATGGGGCCGGCCCGGAGAACCATGACGCCGGCCGCCTTCCGCACGGTGTGCGCGGATCCCCGGCACATCGGTACCCCGTGGCCCCTCGTCCCGGCCGAGGAACCATGGCACGGGGATCGACCCGGACGGAAAATGGGCGGACAAGCCTCCTGAGGTGGTGAGCTGTGGTGATGTACCGGCACGGCGGCTGGGTCTGGATGGCATTCATGCCACTGCTGTGGATCGTGCTGATCGGGCTGGTGGTGTGGGCCGTGGTCCACCTGACCCGTCGCCCGTCCGGCCGGAACGACGGCACGGACCGCAGATGGATGTCCGGAGAGACACCGAGGGAGACGCCGGAGGAGATCCTCGACCGTCGCTTCGCCTCGGGTGAGATCGACGCGGACGCCTACCACGACGCGCACAAGCATCTTGCCGTCCATCGGCCGGGGCCGAAGTGAACGCATCCGACCGATAGTGAACGCATCCGACTGATGCGCAGCGGGCGACGCCGGCTCCGTTCGTACCGCCGCCGAAGCCAGGTGGCAGACCGGTCAAGCACCCGCGCCGAAAGACCATCGACGCGCTCGCGCACTGGGTGCGGGCCGGCTGTGCCTGGCCGGCGTCTGCTCCCGCACGGCTTCCCGTCGTATCCGACCGCCTCCCACCTACTGGCGGCAGCGCGGATCGAGGGCCGCTGGGAAGTAACCGTGCTGTCTGCGCCAGCCCGGAGAACGTCAGCGACCGCGACGACGCCTCCGTCCTGCTGGAGCCCGGGACCTCGGCACGTTCCCGCGACCGTGGGCCGACCAGGACTTGGGCCAAGCCTGATGCCCCACCCCGCGAGATGCCCGTGTTCGCGGTGATGCCGCGTCGTTCGGTGATCGAGCGGTGTAGCGCCTGGTGAGCGGAATATCGCCCGGCTGAGGCGCCATGGGCGGCTCTCCAAAGGGTCCACCCAGCCGACGTCGTAGTCCGACAACGCGTCCCCGACCACGAGCAGCCGCTCCTCCGGCTGCCCCAACGCCAGATGCCCCGGCGTGTGACCGGGGTGCGGACGACCGGCCAGTCGGCATCCCCGAGGCGGAGAATCCGCCCGTCGTCCAGGGTCAGGTCGACCGTGTACGGCGCGACCGGTTGCTCCAGGGAGAAGGGCATTCGCCGCCGACGCGCGCTCACCGGCATTGCCTTCGCCGTCATCCATTGCAACGTCGCGTTGCATTCAACCCCAGCGTCATTGCATCAAATTACCGTCATCTACCTGGGAATACATCAACCAACCGATTGACGCACCTATGAATGCAACGTAGCTTTCGAACAACGTGAAACACGTAGTATCGCGAGATGAGGAATAGCCATGAGCGAGCCCCTCCACACCGTCACCACACTGCCGGCGGCGCGTCAGCCCGGCTGCCCCTTCGACCCGCCCGCAGAGCTCCTCGACGCCCGTCGGCACGGCCCCATCAGCCGCTACACCCACCCGGGCGGCAAGCCTGGCTGGCTGATCACCGGATACGACCTGGTCAGGTCGGTCCTGGCCGACTCGCGATTCAGCTCGCGAAGGGAACTCCTGAACGTGGGCGACTTCGAGGTCCCTCCGCCGCCGCCAGGCGAGTTCCTCCTCATGGACGAGCCGCAGCACGGTCGCTACCGCAAGCCGCTGGTGGGCAAGTTCACGGTACGGCGGATGCGCCTCCTCACCGAGCGCATCGAGCAGATCACCGCCGACTGCCTGGACGCCATGGAGAAGGCCGGCCCCCCGACCGACCTGGTGACCGCGTTCGCCAAGCCCATTCCCACCATCATCATCTGCGAGCTGCTGGGGGTGCCGTACCAGGACCGGGGCTCCTTCCAGGAGCAGATCGACGCGTTCATGGGAGGCGAGACAAGCGAAGAGGAGTTGACGGCGGCCTACACCGCGACCCAGGAGTACCTCGCAGAGCTGGTGGTCGCCAAGCGCGCCAACCCCACCGACGACGTGCTCAGCGAACTCACCGACAGCGATCTGACCGATGAGGAGCTGAGGGGGATCAGCCTGATCTGCTGGCCGCCGGATTCGACACCACCGCGAACATGCTGTCCCTCGGCGCCTTCGCCCTGCTGCGGAACCCGGTGCAGCTGGCCGCGCTGCGGGCCGACCCCGCACTCGTCGACGGGGCCGTGGAGGAGCTGCTGCGTTATCTGAGCGTCGCCAAGACGTTCATGAGGACGGCGCTCGAGGACGTCGAGCTGGGCGGCCAGACCATCAAGGCCGGCACCACGGTCGTCCTGTCGTACAACACCGCCAACCGCGACCCCGAGCGCTTCGCCGACCCCCACGTACTCGACCTCCGGAGGCAGGACGCGGGCGGGCACCTGGCGTTCAGTCACGGCATCCATCAGTGCCTGGGCCAGCAGCTGGCCCGCGTCGAGATGCGGGTGGCGTTCCGCGCGCTGGTCAACCGGTTCCCCACGCTGCGCCTGGCCGTACCGGCCGAAGAGGTCGGCTTGCGTCCGGAGACCGCGGACATCTACGGGGTGAAGAGCCTCCCGGTCACCTGGGACCAGGAGGGGTCATGAGGACGCCGCGCGTGCACGTCGACCGTGAGCGCTGCATCGGCGCCGGGATGTGCGCCCTGACCGCGCCCGAGGTCTTCGACCAGGATCCCGACGACGGCCGCGTGCTCCTGCTGCACACCGAGCCGCTCACCGCCCATCGAGCAGCCGCGCAGATGGCCGCCGGTGTCTGCCCCTCCGGGGCGATCACCCTCCACGAGCCGGAATCCACCGGCCCCTGACGCCGGGGCGACCACACCCGCACGAGAGCCCCACGCTGCGCGTCGGCGGGGGGCTCTCGCGCGTACGGCACGCGTCGCGCATCCGCAGGACAGGCATAGAACCGAGTCACCGACCGCACTCACGAGCCGGACGCGGGGCCGAGAGCGGCGACCGGAGGGCGCATGGGGCAAGCGCTTCCCCCGAGCCGCTTCTCCCTGCTCAGCGCGGTTCCGGCAAGATCAGCACGGAGGCCTGCGGCGCCCCCCGAGGAGCCTGCACGGCACCAGCAACGCCGGCGAGCCGGTCCGGTGCAGGCGGCCGACTCCGACCGGCCAGAGCGCTATGTCCACTTTACGTAGATATTCTGTGCAGTGTGATCGAGTCTGGAAGGCTGCGGCTCCGTCGTCGCCACGGCCGGGGGCCGCTTGTGCTGCTGTCGCCGGTGATCCTGACCGTCGTCATCGCCAGCCTGGCCTACGCCACTCCCCCGAACATGGCCTTCAGCCGCCTCCTGCCTGCGGCGCCGGCCCTCGCCGCCGCAATGTGGCCAGTGCTTCCCACCGTCCTCCTGGGCACGGTCTGCCTTCTTCTGATGATCGGCCTCAGCATCGTGTTCCCCGGCCTGGGGACGTGGTGGACGGCTTCGGGGATCATCGCGGTCACCGTGGCGGCCGCGTACGGAAGTCATGTCCGGCTCCAGCGGGAGCGGACCCTCTTTCAGGTACGGCTCGTCGCAGACGCGGCACAGCAGGTGGTGCTGAGTCCGATGCCGCGCCATCTCGGGGGCGTCGAAATCGAGTCGCTGTATCTCGCGGCCGCGGCAGAAGCGCGTATCGGCGGGGACTTCTACGAGGTGGTCGACACGCGGTACGGGGTCAGGCTGCTCATCGGTGACGTGCGGGGCAAGGGCCTGCCGGCGGTGGGGGCGGCCGCGGCGATCGTCAATTCCTTCCGCGAGGCGGCTTACGGCGAGGCCGACATGGTGAGCATCGCGCGCCGACTGGACGCCACCAGCACCCGCTACAACGCCGCCTTCCCTCCCGAGGGGCCGATGGAGCGCTTCGCCACCGCCCTCCTCGTCGAGATCCCGCACGGGGGCAGGCGCATCGCGATCCTCAACTGCGGACACCCTCCGCCGCTGCTCCTGAACCGCGGGGAACTCCGTGTCCTCGAACCCACCGCCCCCTCGCCGCCGCTGAACCTCGCGGAGCTGATCGGCGATCACTACAGCATCGACAGCTACGGCTTCGCCCCCGGCGACCTTCTGCTTCTCTATACCGACGGGGTCGCCGAGGCTCGCGCCCACGACGGTGTGTTCTTCCCGCTGGCGTCCTGGATGCGCCGACAGCCTCCGGCGGCGCCCCGAGAACTGCTCACAGCCCTTCACCGCGATCTCCTCCACTACAGCCAAGGACGCCTCGACGACGACATCGCCGCCCTCGCCGTGCGCCTGCGGGAGCCCATTGAGTGACACACAGCTAGCGCGAACTCGCGTTCGCACCTTCGGAGCGAGGGCCAGCAGTCTCCTCGGTCACGTCCGCTCCCCTGCCGCGCATGCGGGCGGAACCCGTCGACACCGCCGAGTGCCGCCATGCCCGGCAGACAGCGGCTGCACGGCGCCCTGAGTGATCTCGGCGTCGTAGGTGTGCACCGTGACCTCCTGGACCTGGTGCCGGGCGACGGCACCGCAGGTCCGCGGCGACTCCGACGGATCCCACCACGGCCAGCAGCCCCGATCCAGGCCGGACTCCCGCAGCGTGCTCGGCAGTTGCTCCGTCGACTCGCACGCGCCGCACCGGGCAGGGAACTGACCGAGTTCGAGGAGCAGATCCCGACCCCGCTGCACGAGCGATGAGTGAGTGCCGAGGAGATCAGCGCTGCCGGCCGGATCTGCCGCTGTCGGCGGGATCTGCCGCGAGGAGCCGACCGGCGCGGGCCCACCGGCGGTCGTGCCCATCCCAGTCGCCCAGCGGGACCTGAAGGGACGGCTTCACCCGTGCCGACTACGGCGCTACGGCGAGGAGGATCGCCTGGCCGCTGTCTCCTGCGGCCCCGCGTCGTGCGGAATCACCCAGTGCGGCACCCAGGTCCCGGCGTCGTCGTGGCCGGCCACCGTGGCGGCGAGGTGGGCACGGAGGGTGGCCAGCGCTGGGTGCGGGTTGTCTCTGTGCCACAGGAGCGAGTGCGGGTAGACGGGGGTCGGGTCGGTCACCGGGATGCGGCGCAGGCCGTAGCCGGCGGGCCAGACGAGGCGGGTCTGCTCAGTCGTGAAGGTGGCCAGGGCCGGGGTGTCGGCGACGGTGTCGAGGAGCACGTCGGAGCCGAAGTTGGGGCCGGTCGCCTCGATGGTGAGGCCGAACTCGGCGACGAGGGCGTCGTAGTAGGCGGCCCACTCGGTTCCGGGAACGATGCCAGGCATCCAGATCCGGTGGCCGGCGAGCTGGGCGACGGTCACCGACCGGGCGCGGGCCAGCGCGTGACCGGGGCCGGTGAGCAGCTGGTGCGGCTCGTCGAGAACCCGGACGGACTCGATGTCCTCGGGGAGGGGCCGGCCGGGCATGGCCACGGCACGGAAGGAGGCGTCGATCGCACCGGACCGGATGGCGGCGACGGCCGTCTCGACGTCGAACAGCATCACCACGTCGAGGTCGATCTCGGGGTGCGCGTGGTGGAAGCCGCGCATCAGACCCGATGGCGCGACGCGCGAGGCGATCACGTCGACGCGCAGCGGACGGCGGCCGGTGCGCACGGAGGCGGTGGCACGCTCGGCGACGCGCAGCAGCTCGCGCGCGTGGGGAAGGAACGCCTGCCCGTCGATGGTGAGCCGGGCGCCGCGCGCGGTGCGGGTGAACAGCAGCACGCCGAGGTCGCGCTCCAGCGCGGCGATGCGCTTGGAGACGGCCTGCTGGGTGACCGCCAGCTCGGCGGCGGCCTCCTGGAACTGCCCCGCGTCGGCGACGGCGACGAAGGTCCGGACGGTGTCGAGGTCCATGCCGGCACTCTATGACCACAACCAATGGTTGTGGTCAAGCGGTCCCCTACGGGTGTCCGGTCCACGAGTACGGTGCTCGTTCCGATCCCCCTTGATGCTTCCGATCGCGGATCGGTTGTGCGAGTGCAGGGCGAGGGGCGTCGGGCGTGGGGAGCGTACACCGGCTGGATCAGCCGGGTGAGGCGGCCGCTGCTGTAGCGGGCGGCGATCACGAGCCCGTCCAGCTGCGGCCCCCTGCTGAAGCGCGTGACCTCACGGCCGATGCGACGGGCCAGGGACACCGTCCGGGCGGTGAACTCCTCGGCGGAGAACACGTTGTCGAGGCTGAGCATCGGCACCGTGTGCGGATTTCGGCGGGCCGATTACGACAGGACCCGGGAAAAGCCCCACTGGTGTCGGCCACAACCGGCGCTGCCGATCGGAGGCCGGGAAGGGAACCGTGGATCGTCGGCTGCATCTCGGCCGCACTCTCGATGCCATGCTGCCGGACCTCGCCGCGCCGAGGCAGCGCCGCAGGACGGAAGACCGCCTTCGGCATGGACGAGGACGAGCCCACCGTACGGCGTACCCCGACCGGCTGACTGTGTGGACCTGTCGCATACGGTGCTGGCCCGAGCAACCGAGCCAAGAAGGAGTTCCGATGGGCAGCGAGAGTCTGCTGCGCCGCTGGTGGCCGACGGCCGCCGCCGTCGCGGTGGCGCTGGTCGGCGTTCTGGTACTGACGATCCAGGTGCGCCGACTCCAGGAGGGCCGGGACGAGCTGTCGGCCCTGCGCGCTCACGGGCGCCATGCCCCGGCGCACGCCACGCTGTCCACCTCCTGCTCCTCTGGAGGACGCGGCACCACCTGTGTCACGTCCTCGGTGTGGTTCGACTTCACCGACGCCACCGGCGAGTCCACCGGCGGGGAGGAAGAGCCGATCGACGGCTCCCTCTACGTCCCCCACGGCCACCGGGACGCCGAGGGCCGGGTGACGACCACCGTGGTCTACGACCCGGCCCAGCCGGACCAGATGGAGGCGGAAGGAGCTTTGGACCAAGGCGTCCTCGATCTGGCGACCCACCACTGGATGGAGCTGACCATCGGGCTGGTTCTGCTCGGCGGGGGGCTCAGTGCAACGGTGGCCTCGTGGCCGGCCCGAAGGCGTGAAGGGACACGCGTCTGAGGCCGGGAAAGCCCCGCCTGAGCCGACCCTGTGGGCTCACTTGACCCTGTTCAAGTCCAGTCGCTGCGTTGGACACACACGACTGCTCCGCGACGGACATCACCGTTTCCTCGAGTACCGAGGCGATTGCCTGGGGCGCTGCGAGCCGGCAGTGATGCGCCACGGCCCGGTCCAGCGTCGAAACGATTTCGCGCACCTCACGCAGAACTGTTCCGTCAGGTCGCTCCGGAACGTGGGAAGGTCAGGTACGTAGTCGGGTGCGACACCAGCCAACCACGCCGTGCACACCTCGGCGATCGCCCGTAGCCGGGCCCGCCCGTCCATGTCGAACGCCTCAGCTGCCCACCGGCGGCGCGCGGCGGCGCGCCACACGGCCGTGATCGCATCTTCGGACAACGCCGAATCCGCCAGGCGGCGCACGTCCTGAAGACTGGAAGGCGTACGTACTCGACCAGTGCCCGGTTCCACTCCTGCTCCGTCGTCCCGGCCGGGTCCGGGTCGTCCTTGGTGACGGACGCCGTGTGATACGTCTTGACAGCAGGCAGGACGGCATGGCTGCGCAACCCCTCCCTGTGCGCGACGGGGTCCGTACGCACCAGCGTCTTGGAGCACGTCATCTCGCGGCAGCTCTCACGCGGCAAACCATGACCGACACGATCGCCGAACGGGAGCGGCGGACCGGCCTGGTGTTCCTCGGCACCGGGACTACGTCATCCCTGAGGGGCTGGGCTCGCGGCGGATCGACCGTCTCGCCGATCGGGGCACATGTGTGGAGCCCCTTGTCTGAATGCAGCGTCGATGTGGCGACGCATGCCGGCCGCGAGGTGAGTGTTGCGGTTGTCCCGCACCAGCACGACCGCACCACCGAGCGACCGAACCACCGATGGACCGCTTGCACGTGGCGCTCCGAGCGGCTGATCACCCGCACTTCCCATGCCTGCTCAGGACTCCGATCAAGCGAAAACCAGGTGCGTATCAGCAGGTGTCCCCTCTTATACTCGGCGAGTTCATGGAGGACGGGAGGTGGACACGGTGAAGCTTGCTGAGGCACTGGCAGAACGCGCGGAGGCCACACGTCGTGTGGAGCAGCTGCGAGCGCGCGTCGTCAGCAGCGCGCGGTACCAGGAGGGAGAGACACCCCCCGAGGACGCTGCTCAGCTGCTGGCCGAGGCCGGTGAGGTGCTGGACACCCTCGAAACGCTGATCCGGCGGATCAACCGGACCAATGCCACGGTGGAGATGGGCCCGGACGGCACGCTCACCGACGCACTCGCGCGCCGGGACGTCCTGCGGTTGCGTCATTCCGTGGTCACCGCGGCGGCGGACGCGGCAGCGGGTACGGGCGATCGCGGATACGGCCGACAGCTCCGATCCGAGCTGATGATGCTCTCCGCGCTTCCGGTCTCGGAACTGCGCGGCAAGGCGGATGCGCTGGCGCGGGAGATCCGGGAGGTCGATGTGCGGATCCAGCGTGCGAACTGGGAGGTCGATCTGCTGGACTGACCAGTCCGGCAGGCTGGGACGATGTGGAGCAGGTAGCTGTTTCGGAGGCGTGCACACACCGAGGATCGGCGGTTTTCCGATCCACGCCTGGCGCGTGAAGAGCAACGCGGGGTTCGACTCCCCATCAACAGTGCAGCTCAGCACGGCGTACAGGTGATGGTGCACAACGCACAGCACATCACCACGTGCAGATCCGAGGCGGCGAGGGCGGGGTCGGGGCTTTCCACATCGCGACACCATGTTCTGCGGACTGTCCCGTAACCGCCCCGCGTGAGCGGCGGACGGGGCCGCGTGCCCGCATCGGGGCGGGCCGGACACGCGTCCGCCCCGATCGTGGACCGCTGCTGGCGTGCGTCTTTCACGGCACGGCAACCGTTGCCGCCCTGCGTCCGTGGCTCTGGCTGCCTCGCGGCGGCGCCAGACGGCAGTGCGGGCGGATATGGCGGCAGCTGGGCATCGTCACTCTGGTATCGCCGCCTTGATGAGAGTGGCATCCGTGGCGGTGCGGACAGCCGCGGCTCTTGCGGGAGGCGTACGCCTTGTCAGCACGTGCTCGAGTCCCACAGCGCCGCGTGCACCGTCGAGGCGATCCGGCTCCACCTCCGCTCATGAGCCGCCGGACACCGCGGAGTTGGACGGACCGCCGGTGCGGGCGTCGTATGCGGCGCGGGCGGTGTCGATGTGCGTCAGGTGGGCGATGCTCCACTCCAGGAGAGGCGCGGCGGCTTCGCGGAGGGTGATGCCCATCGGGGTGAGTTCGTAGGTCACGTGTGGCGGCATGACGTTGCGGACGGTGCGCGTCAGGATTCCGTCGCGTTCCAGGCTGCGCAGGGTGACGGTGAGCATGCGCTGGCTGATTCCGTCGATGGCCCGCTTGAGTTCGGTGAAGCGGCGCGGTCCCTGCCTGAGATTGCGCACGACCAGCAGCGACCACTTGTCTGCGACGATGTCGAGCACCACGCGGGTCCGGCACGCATCTTCCTGCCGCGCCGACTCCAACGCTCGGTCCGTCGTGGTCATGGTTACCTCCAGGGAACCATGGCACCGAAATGTGCCTTATTGCCTACGGCGCGCTGAGTGCACCAGCATGGCTGTGGTTCTCAAAGAGTACTGACGCACGAACAGTAACCACCAGTTCCCTGCGCCTCCGCCCGCCCCGAAAGGGAGATTGCCCCCTGATGTCCACGATTCTGCTGGTGCACGGTGCCTGGCACAGCGGTGACTGCTGGGAGCGGGTGATCCCGCTGCTGGAGTCGGCCGGTCACCGGGTGCTCGCGCCGTCACTGACCGGCTACGGCGAGAAGGCTCACCTGCTCGGCCCCGAGGTGGGGCTCGACACGCACGTCGACGACGTGGTCGGGCTGATCCACGAGGAGGACCTCGCCGAAGTGGTCCTCGTGGGGCACAGTTACGCAGGGCTGGTGATCTCGTCCGCGGCCAACGAGGTTCCGGACCGGATCGCACACCTGGTGTACCTCGACGCGATGGTCCCCGAGGACGGCGAGACCGCCGTGGACGTGCAGCCCGTGACCCAGAAGCTGATCGACCTCGCCACGGAGTCCGACGGGGGCTGGCGCGTTCCGCCCCTTCCGGAACAGCCGGCGCCTTTCGGGCTGTTCGGGGTGACCGAGCCGGCGGACGTCGCGTGGCTGCGCTCGATGCTCTCGGATCAGCCGGTGCGCTGCCTGCAACAGCCGGTCCGGCTGAACAACGCGGACGTCAACGCGATTCCGCGGACGCACATCCACTGTGTCGGCGCGAAACCGGAAGGCATCACCCGGCGACCCGTCCCTCCGACCCAGCCCAACGGTTCTCCCGCGCAGGTGTGGGAACTGCCGACCGGCCACGACTGCATGATCACCATGTCGGCCGAACTCAGCCAACTACTGGTCAAGCTCACGCTCTGACAACGCTCGGCCGACTCCTACGACCATGCGGTGCGGTCCTCCGCCGTAACCGAAACCCGAGGTGCAACCCACTTGTCGGGCATCGGGGTCGAACCGCACCTTCCGGGCCTTCCGGGCCTACGAATCCTGCGGCCCAGGGCCCGACACGCCCCGAGGGGGTAGTCCGCGAGGAGCGGCTTCCCATGACGATGACGTTCATGGTGAACCCACTGGGACATTACGGGTGTTGCTTCCGCGCGCGTGGACGCCCCGTTGACCTGTTGTGCAGGTCGGTGGGGCGTCTGTGGTGGGACTCGTTGCCTGTCGGCGGGCCTGCTTGCCTGTTG
>NZ_LGDV01000252.1 GCF_001280015.1 Streptomyces sp. MMG1121 | reverse complement strand
CCTAGAGGCACGAGGGGCGCCGCCCGCCTTGCTTGGCCGCTGGGGCCAAGCAAGCCGGTCAGCACCGTTGTTTGCGAGCGATCGCACAGACCCGACAGACCCCGCCCTGGATGGTCCGCGTCGGCTTCTGAGGGCGGGGCACGAGAACTTGCGAACCGGTGAGCTGAATCGGCTGCCGACCCTGATGCCTAGAGCTGC
Organism: Streptomyces sp. MMG1121; assembly: GCF_001280015.1. Classification (GTDB taxonomy): domain Bacteria; phylum Actinomycetota; class Actinomycetes; order Streptomycetales; family Streptomycetaceae; genus Streptomyces. The sequence continues at coordinate 16,764 of NZ_LGDV01000252.1, read as the reverse complement.
GAAGTGGGTGTCTTGCGCAGTAGCTGGTCGAACCCCAGCGGGGGGCGTCCGAGGAGCTCGCTGATGTCGTTCGTGGCGCGGTCGTAGCGGTTCTCGCCGTGCAGCCGTGCCATGGTGGCGATGTGTTCGAAGACGTGGGGCGGCAGGCCTGCTGTCTTCAGGTCGTCTTCCAGCCATTCCTCGTACGGCACGTCGACGTAGGTCACGGGACGGCCCAGGGCGGTGGAGAGTTCGGCGGCGATGGCGTTCATATCGCGGGACTGTGCGCCGGTCAGTTCGTAGACCCGGCGGGATGGCGGGGTCGGGGAGAGCAGGAGGTGTGCGATCACCTCCGCCACGTCGGCCGCGGCGACCGGAGAGGTCCGGGCGGAGCCGAACGGGAGGCGGATCGTGCCGTCACGCTGGACCGAGGCGGCGGCCACCCGGGCGAAGAGCGGGTTCTCCATGAAGACGGTGGGCCGCACGTGCACGACCGGCGCGCCCGACCAGTCGAGGACGTGCTCGGACAGCCAGTGGAGCCGCTGCTGGCGGGATTCGGTGGTGCTGGTGAGGCTCATCTGCGACACCGTCATCTGCGACATGCTCACCAGCAGGTCGAAGCCGTCACTCTCCAGGATCCCCGCCGCGACCGTCGTGGCGGCCTCCAGGTACAGGGGAGACACACCCATCCCGAAGTAGGCACGGCGGCAGCCCGCGAGTGCCCCGACCACGTCGGCGCCGCGGGTGAGGTCGCCGATCACCACCTCCACCCCGTCCAGGGCACGCAGCGCCGCGGCCCGCTCATCGTCGTGATGCGCCAGAGCTCTCACCGGCACACCGCTCGCACGCACATGGTCGAGGACCATGCTTCCCACTCCGCCGACTGTGCCACCGACGCCGGTGACAAGGATGGGTCCTACGCCCATGTCGATCGCCTCCTGTGTTCGCACCGGGATGCCCGGTCGCTCGGGAATGTCCGGCCCTGGGTTGTGTCGGTTGCCCACGCGTCTGCCGGCCGGCGCCTGGGTGATGTTTGTCCGCAAGCCCTCCTGCCGTACCGGATTTCCAAGGTGTGGAGACCGCTGAAGGGCTCGTGGACGTGGTTTCGCCTGACGTTCTGATGGCTGGTCATCAGCTGGGAACAAGCACCATCCGGAAGCGCGCCTTGCCCGCCAGCATCTTCTGGTAAGCGGTGTCCACGTCATCCAGCGGCACGGTCTCGGTCATCGGCCGGATGCCGTGCAGGGCGCTGTGAGCCGGGGAGGACACGACGGCGCCCTGTGTAGTCGGACAGTGAGCCCGCGAACAGCAGAGCCGCGAGGAGTCCGAGTGCATAGGAGGAGAAGGCCACCGTCAGAACCCAGGCGGGGAAGTGCCACTCCTGCTCGAAGACGACCAGGAGTGGTGTGGGCGCGCCTGCTGCCACATACAGCGCCGCGAAGATGGCGGCCGATCCGGCGAAGGTCGCGACGGGAGGAAATGTCCGGCGGGCCCGAACGGGTTCGAAAGCCACGGGAGCGGAGCCTTGGACCTGCCGTGAAACGGTGCGGAACACCTCTGGCCTCCTAAGGCAAAAGTCTGTGCGTTAGCTTCACGATAGACCCGGGCACCCATTAATGCCAAGTGCTGTGCGTTACAGTGAGGTGCATGGTTGCTGAATCGTCCCCACGCAGGCGCACCGGCGGCCGCAGCGCCGTGGTGCTGATGTCCATCAGGAAGGCCGTCGAGGAACTGATCGCCGAGCACGGCAGCGACGCCGTCACGATCCCGATGGTCGCGGAGCGGGCGGGGGTCAACCACTCCAGCATCTACCGGCGGTGGGGCGACGCCCGCACCATGATCAACGACCTGGCGACCTACCGGCTCGACCCGGACCGCGGCCTCCCTGACAGTGGAGACCTACGCGCCGATCTGACCACGTGGGCCCAGGAATTGATCACCCACTACAGCAAGCCGGTGAACGCGGCCCTGCTGCGCGGCGGGGCCGCCGCGGCGGGCGAGAGCGAGTCGGACTGTCTGCGTGACCGCCGGGCGGAAGCGGCAGCCTTCGCCGGCCGGCCCGGCAGCACCATCAGCGACGACCAGATCGTCGACAAGGTCGTGGCCCCCATCATCTACCGGGTCATCTTCCTGCCCTGGACGCTGTCCGGGCTGGATGTGCGTACCTACGTCGACGACCTCTGCGACTGATCCGCCTGATCCCCACCTCCCTGCGAGCGGCTCCTGCCTGCCGACCGGGGCCATGCCTGGCGCATGGGGGGGGTGATGAGTGGCTCGGACGTCTTGTCTGCGATGGGGCGGCTTCCCCTGTTTCCGCGATGCACACGGTCGGCGAGCCCTTCCGTGTCCGCCCCGCACGGGACGACTGCCCGTCAGACTGTCACCGCCCGTGTGCGACTGCGGTGCTCTGGGCCTCGGCCAACTTGAAGTCGCAGCTCAATGGGCTGGCGTGATCGGTTCCCGGAGAATCCCTGATCGGCGGGTCTCTTATGCGGGCACCGCGCGGTACTGCCCGGCTGTTGGCTCGTTGGTCATCGGACCGCCCCAAGAGACAGGAGCGAGCCGTCATGGCCATCAAGATCACTGAAGACTGCATCAACTGCGGTGCCTGTGAGCCCGAGTGCCCGAACGAGGCGATCAAGGAGGGTGACCAGATCTACGTGATCAACCCCGACGTTTGCTCGGAGTGCGTGGGCTTCTTCGATCATCTCGCGTGCCAGGCCGTGTGCCCGGTGGAAGCCTGCTTGACGGATCCGGACAGGGTGGAGACCGAGGAAGTCCTGATCAACCGATCCTTGAGCCTCCACCCCGACGACGCCGAGCTCCGGCGCAAGGCGGCCGCCAACGACTACCCCAGCCACTTCAGGAAGTGAACTCTCGCCGTTCTGCGGGTCGGGAGCTCGCGGCGATCCGGCGGGCGTGGCGTTGACGTACGAGTGCGGCCTGCATACGCACCACGGCAGCGCGGTCGGGTACGTGATAGGTGTGCGCGTCGCGCTCGTAGTTGTCGAGTAGCTGCTGTCCGACCAATACCTTCTTGTCCAGGTCGTTACTGCAGGCATTGAACAGCTCGCGGTAACGGGCCTGGTACTCCGGGCGGCCCTTCTTGCGGCTGGGGGCGGCGGCTGCGGGCCACCCGTGTCCTACGAGGCATGACGCGGCGAGGCCGCCGAGCGTGACCCGGAGCGCCTGGCGACGCGTTGGTTCGAAAGTCATGCACGCAAAGTAGCAGACATACCACATTGCGTTAGAGCTGGTGGTCTTGGGCCTGTACCGACCAGGCTCCTGTCATCGCGCTGACGGGCGGACAGTGCCGCAGGAACCGGCAGCGCGACTCGATGGCACCCAGATCCCGGGCTCCGGCCCAGAGGAGGGCCGGTCCTTACCGGCCAGCCCTTCACCTGCCCCGGCGCCGGAGCGACCGAGGCTTCCTCATCGGCGAGTTGCTCACTCACCCGCCCAAAGACTCGTTCCGCGGAGGCGAGTTCGTCCCGCTCGTCCCACACCTCCGCCAACTGCTTGACCAGCTGTTCTTCAAGCTCGTCCAGTTCCGCACGCCGCGCGGTGATCTGTTCCAGCAGTTCAGGATCCATGCACCGGTTGGCAGAAGGCCACCTGCCCGCCGCGAGAAGGAACGAATTGGCTGTGCTGACGGACGATCTTCTCCGCAGGCTGCCGCCCGCGACCAGCGTGAGCACCCCGAGAACCGGTCACATCAGTCCCTTGACCTGCAACTTCAAGTTGGCGCAAACCCTACGTGGCCCGACCAGGTGGAAGACCTCGCGGGCCACGTGGGGCTTGCGCCCTTTGAGCCAAGTCAGATGGTGGTGGGGCGTTGAGAAGCGGAGGTACCCGAATGCACCTTGCGCCACTGGTGGTGTTCGGTAGAGGCCGTCATGTGCAGGACGTGCAGTACCGCTGGAGTGCCTTGGGCGCCTTTCGTTCGCTCCGTGTTACACCGGGACCGGTACGAGGGCACAGCGCACCGGTTCGGCGTGGGCGGGGGCGAGGGCGTTGAGGACCAGTTGGTACACGTCCGGGTCCCAGGAGCTGCCCAGGTGGCCGGAGAGGTCCAGCGGGCAGACGTTCTGCAGGAGGATGTTGTGCACGGTGCTGCCGGGTCCGGCGGTGAGGTACTGGTTGTTGTACGGGGTGACGACCTCGTCGGTCTTGGTGATGATGTTGGTGTAGGTGACGCCGGGTTCGGTGTCGCCCTTGGCGTAGAGCTGCTGGAGGACCGGGGAGCCGATCGTCTGGTCCTTGGCTGCGGGGCTGTCCAGACCGAGCGGTTTGCCGGCGTGCCCGGCGACGTCCAGTACGGCGTCGGCGACGTGGACCAGGCCGAACAGGGTAGTGCCGTGGCTGCTGGGGTTGATGCCGACCAGTTGGTGGACCTTCTTGGCGCCGCCGTCGAAGCGCAGGTACCACTGGGGCATGAGTCCGCCGCCCTGGGAGTGGCCCACCAGGTCGACCTTCGCTGCGCCGGTGGCGGCGCGCACCGTGTCGACGTAGGCGGCGAGCTGCCTGGCGGAGTCGGGTACGGGGCCGACCGCTTTCATCAGGGCGTGGGGTTTGGTCTCGCCGTAGTTGAGGGCGAAGACGCAGTAGCCGGCGTTCTTCAGGACCGGGGCGAGTCCGCTCCAGTTGTCGTAGGCGTTCTCGAAGGTGCCGTGGACCAGGACGACCGGGTAGGGGTGGGCAGCGGTCGGCTTGCAGGTGAAGTCGTTGGCTCCGGCCGGGGAGCGGTCGGGGTCCGTTGCCGAAGCGACCAGGGCCAGGCCGAATTTGGCTGCCCCCAGGTCGATGAGCGGGGTGCCCGGCCGTGCGGTCGGGGCCGCAGCAGCATGTCGCTGCGTGGAAGCTGCGGCGAAAGCGGCGGGGACGGTGGCGGTCAGGCAGGCCGCCGTGGCCAGGGTGGTGGCTGCGGCCTTGAGGAATCGGCGCATCGGGGCGTGCACCTTCTGGTGAGGGGGCGTTGGGGAGGAACGGCCCCAGCTTCGACACCCGCCGAAGCGCGCTCGCGTACGGCGCGCTGCGTACGCCCGTTCGGCGCACGTGTGGTCATCCGCGCGGCGGATCAACCCCGCAACCGAAGGGGGAGAGACGCGGACTGGGCAGGCGCCCGTGGATGCCCGGACGGTGCCGGATTCATCGACGTGGTCGACGTCGTCGCGGACGAACTCCCCCTACCTGTCTGCTCCCTCGCAGCATAGAGACGATCTATGCGGCCAGTTCCTCGGCGAGGGTGGTTCGGTAGTCACGTTCGTAGTCGATTGGGCTCTTGAACCCGCACATGGTGTGTAGCCGCCTGGCGTTGTAGAAGTCGGTGATCCAGGTGGCGATCCTGATGCGGGCCTCGGTGCGGGTGCGGAAGGTATGCCGGTGCACGTAATCCACTGTGCGGACGCTGCTGAACGCCTCGCTCACGGCGCTGCCGAAACAAGATCCAACTCTGCCCATGGACTGCACCATGCCGAGCTTGCAGCAGGCCCGCCTGAAGCGCCGCGAGCAGTACTCGCTGCCCCTGTCCGTGTGCATGATCATGCCGCGTACGTCGCCGCAGCGGGTGGCCGCGGCCATGTTCAGGGACGCGGCGACCAGGTCAGCGTCGTGCCGGGCGGCCATCACATAGCCGAGCAGCCGGCAAGAACAGGTCGATGACCGTCGCCAAGTACAGCTTGCCCTCGCCGGTTTCGATCTTGCCGACCGAGCTGTGGAAGATCTCCTCGATCTCCTCGGCCAGCTGCTGCCGACGCACCTCACGCGTGGTCGGCTCACGGTCGCGCCACTTGTAACACCCCGATTCGGACACCCCCAGCGCCCGGCAGGCCGTGCGGTACGGAATACCCTCCTCGGCCCTGCAGCTGCTGATCACCCTGACCGCGACGGCCGGGTCCGTCTCAGCTACTTCACCGACAAGGCCACGAATTGCTTGCAACGCCATTGAGCGTGATCAGCCTGGAGTTGCGACCCTGCTGCTCAATTCGTCTGGGCTCGGGGACCGCTGATGTGGGAGGGAGACTTGCCCGATTCTCGGCGTTCTGGTGGTGAGGCTGCCGGCACGGGATGTGCTGACGAACCAGCTCCTCAGGAACAAAGAGTTGCGGGCGGGCGGATGCGGCGTGGGCGGCGTGCCCGGGTGACCGAGGCGCTTGGAGACCCGTTGCCGCGTTGCAGGCCGTTAGCCTGTCGGTATGTCAGAGCGTGTCATGCCCGGTCGCACGGACGGCCTGATCACCCTGGGTGCCGCGGATGCTCTGTGGGTCGATCTGACGGCCGACAGTGCTGTGCCGACGGCTTCTGGGGCATTCACCGGCTCTCCTGCCCATGCCCGGGTGGGGTACGTCCTGCTCGGTGGCCATGTGGTGGCGACGGTGAGGGCGAGCGGCGGTCAGTGGAGCGTTTCGGAGTTTGAGGTGCGCCGGGCGGCCGCGGAACTGAACGCGGTGGGGATGGATCGGCAGGACCTGGTCCGCGTCGGTCCGTTTCGTGGGGCGCCGAGCAAGGAGTGCAACGAGGAAACGCGACTGCGTTGGCATCGGCGCATCACACGGGACCTGCTGCAGGAGTTGGGCGGCCCCGAGCGGGCAGCGCGACGTGAAGCCGGCCGACCGTACCATCTGGCCGGGATCGACTGGCGACAGGTGCTCGTGGAGCAGGCCCGCGACGGGGCGCAGCGCACGTGGTGGCTGCCGCGCGCTGTGGTCAGGCTGCTGGACGCGGCCGAGCACGCCGAGACGCAGTGGGTGCAGGCCGAGCGGACCCGCCGGGCAGGCGCAGCAGTCACCGAGCCGCCGTCCCACCCCCGGCGGGCCCGAGACGCCGGCGGTCGGCAGACGACGAGCCCCGAGGGCCCGACTCCCCCACTGCGCCCGTACGGCCGAGAGCTGGAAGGCCAGTTGTACTCGGTGCTCAGCAGGAAGCCCGGCACCTCCCGCAGGGTGGCCGGGTGGGCGTGCGCCGTCTGCCGCACCGCGCCCGCCACCGTGCTCGACCACTGCCACGAACACGGCTACGTCCGCGCCCCCGTCTGCCAGTCCTGCAACACACAGGAACGTCCCGACCACCTGTACAGCAACGACATCCGCGTGGCGAACCGCTACACACGCCTCTTCCACACCGACACCGACCACTGGCTTCGCCACTGGCACCGCTGCCCCGGCTGCCGCGCACGCACCACCCTGCCCCTGCCACACCTCGCCGCATGGACCGCCCACATAGCCTGCCGATCGCTGCGCCCGACCCACCCCGCCCCCCGCGGACGCAAACCCTGCGGTGTCCTGCGCGTCTCCTGGACCGGCAGTCAGAACGCGCCCCGTTCCTGCCTGCTTACCGTCGCCGTCGACTTCTGCCCCTCCGGCGAGCACCGTGTCCTGGCGCGAGTCCCCTACCGCGAAGCCGCCGAGCGGTTTCGCGCCTGGTTGGCCGAGACGGCCCCTGCCGTGTCCGCCGCGGCCGGTCCTGACCGCCTGGACGGCCTCCCTGCCCAGTTCCGGCCAGTCATCGCGGACACCAGCGGCGAGGACCTGGAACTGTTTTGAGCGGGCGCCGGGAGACCTGACACCCCAACGTCACCTCGCAGCTGCTGACCCCCGCCACGGTCACCCCACAAGCCCCAGCGAGGTTGTGCGCAGCAAGGGTGCGTCCCTGGGCGGCGAGCACTTCGGCGAACGCGAAGCCGCCTGCGTGGCTTCACCAGAGCCGCCCAACCGTGTGGCCAGGGCGTCATCAGGGGATGTGGGCCACCCCCGCGTAGATGCCGCTGTCCTCGGGCGAAGGTGCCGGAGGCGTCCTGTACCACTCCGGGGCCGTCACCAGGCCGGGACCGACCAGTTCCAGACCCTCGAAAAAGCGGCTGACCTCCGGTCGGGTGCGGAAACTGAGACTCATGCCGCCCTTGGTGTACTCGGAAGTAACCTGTTCCGCCAGTTCTGGGATGAGGTCGGACGCACCGTGGGACAGCACGAGGTAGCTGCCCGACGGCAACACGGAGAGCAGGTCACGGACGATGCCGCGCGGGTCGTGGTCGTCCGGGACGAAAGGCAGGAGTGCGATCAAGGACAACGCGATGGGGCGCTCGAAGTCGAGGACGCGCCGGGCGTGCTCAAGGATCTCTCCCGGCCGACGCACATCGGCCTCGATGTAGTCGGTGACGCCTTCGGGACGGCTCACCAGCAGCGCCTGTGCGTGCCGCAGCACGATCGGGTCGTTGTCGGTGTAGACGATCTTCGCGGACGCTACGACACGTTGGACGATCTGGTGCAGGTTCGGCTCAGTAGGAATGCCCGTGCCGATGTCGAGGAACTGGTCGATGCCCTGCCCGGCGAGCCACGCGGCCGCCCGGTGCATGAACTGGCGGTTCTGACGGGCCGCGTCGCGGGCCTCGGCTGGCAGCTTCTCCCCCACCGCTTCGTCTACGCGGTAGTTGTCCTTGCCGCCCAACAGCCAGTCGTACACCCTCGCCGGATGCGCCTTGCTGGTATCGATCTGCGGAGGGTGGGGGGTGCCGAGCGTCATCACAGACTCCGTCGCGCCATTTGACCGGGCAGTGTTGCGGATCACCATAGTTTCCCACACCAATTCGCCAGCAGGGCTGCAGAGTTGGTCGCTACCCGACGAGGGTCTGCGGACTGGTGCCCGGAACCGGGCAACCGCTGCCGTTCATCCGACGGCTACGCAGGAACGCGTGGTCATCCTGCCGGGGCATCACTTCGGCACCAGCGAAACTACCGAGCTGCCCTGCCTGTTCCCTCCTGTGCCTGATTACGCCCCAGCGGGCCGGGCGGTTGCGTCCTGAGGAGTGGTGTACGGGCTCCCGCCTGATCCGGGCGTTTGCCCCGGCGTCGGAGTGCGTACCCGGTTACAAGAACGGCCACCGGCTGATCTTCGAGATGTCGAGACACGAAAGAGATCAGCACGATGACCGCACCCGGCAATGTGTCCCTGCACGCCTCCGCCGAAGACAACCTCGCCGCGGCGAGTCCCGACCTGCTGCGCGCGATGGTCAAAGCGTTCGCCGACACGCTCATGTCCGCGGGAGACCTACGCCCTCTACAACGCCAAAAATCTGACGGAGCACAGCCGGGTTTCGAACGCCCGATGATCGATGCCGAAAGCCTGTACCTGACCCTGGCCGCCGTTGATCAGGTATGGGTTAGCGTCAGGACCTGCCATGTTGTCGCGGTGGTGGTTGCTCAAGCGAGGGGACGGGTAGTGCGGACAGCGTTTGATGAGTCCGAGCGGCGGGCGTGGTCGGGGCAGGCCGATGCCTATGCTGCGAGTTTCGCCAAACTCTGCGCGTATCCGGTGCCTCGGCTTCTGGATGCTGCCGAGGTTCGGGAGGGTGCACGGGTCCTCGATGTGGGGACAGGCACGGGCAGTATCGCCGCAGCTGCGTGTGAGCGGGGTGCGAAGGTGGCCGCGGTGGATGCCGAACCGGGCATGGTCGCCCGTGCCGCGCAGGCAGCCCCGGAAGCTGACGTGCGGCTTGCTGCTCTGCCCCACCTGCCCTTCGCTGACCACGAGTTCGATGCCGTGGTCGGCAACTTCGTTCTCAACCACGTAGGACGGCCCCGGGAAGCCCTGAGGGAACTGCGCCGCGTGACGCGCCCCGGCGGACGGATAGCCGTCACCATCTGGGCGGTACCCGCGGCCGCCGGACAGGCCCTGCTGGGCAGGGCTGTCCAGGCAGCTGGTGTCAGTCGTCCGGCTCATCTGCCGGCTCTTGCTCCAGACGAGGACTTTCCACGCACTGAACAGGGCATGGCCGCCTTGCTGGGCGACGCGGGCCTGCTGGACGTCGTCTGCGACACCTTGGTCTGGGACCATCGGACGACTCTGGAGGAGTGGTGGAGCGGACCAGCCGCCGGAGTGGCGACGATCGGGCAGATCGTGACGAGTCAGACCCCGATGGTCATCGCCGAGATCAAAGACCACTTCGAGTCGCTGTGCGCCGAGTTCACTGATCCGGGCGCCGTATTGGTGTTGCCGCATGCGGCCCTGATGGCATACGGCCAGGCATGACGTCGCCCTGCCCGGAACAGGCGGGGCGTGACAGGTCAGACGGGCACGGGCTTCCTGCTCAGAGTGCGGTACGTGAGCGGTTGACCGTTTCACGGTTGGGCTTGAGCGACGGCTCCTGGTCACCGGGGTGTGATGCGGTTCAGGTGCCGGGTGGGGCGAACAGGCCGGGTCCGAGTTCGGCAAGCATGCCCCTGGTGACCAGGCGTATCAGCTTGGAACGGATGCCTTCGGTGTTCGGGACTGCTGCAGGTTCGGGTGGGTTGACCTGCCCCACCTCTCAGGTTCCAGTTCTGCTGGCCAACTGACGGCCTTCACGAAAGGCTGCCGGACATGCCCCGCGCCTACCCCGCTGAGTTCCGCGCCCGCGCCATCGCGCTGGTGCGGGCAGGAAGAGAACAGAAACAGACCTCCGTTGACCTCGGCATCCATCCGGTCACGTCGTCGAAGTGGTTGCGCCAGGACGACATCGACAACGGTCAACGCCCTGGCAGGGTCTCGGAGGAGTCCGCAGAGCTGCGTACAGCGCGTCGACGGATCCGCGAGTTGGAAACCGAGCTTGAGATCGTCCGCAAGGCCGACAGGTTCCTCGGCCAGGACAAGCGGGCCCCAAAAGGCTCTACCCCGTGATCGACCGTCTCGTCGATGCCGGGGCACCGGTCGACCGATGCTGCCGGATCCTCGGAGTCGCCCGGCAGAACTACTACCAGCACCGCCACGCCGGTGACGGCGAGCGTGCCACGAGCAAGGCGCGGAGACGGCTGAGGTGCCCCTTCGGCCCCCGACTTCTGCCCTGTTCCCGCGCTCTGAGAAGCTGTCCGCCGTGCCCACGGTCAATCCACGCTTCAGCGTCCTGTCGGAGGACTTCGCCGCCGACCCCTACCGTCACTTCGCGCGGCTGAGGGAGCAGGCGCCGGTGCACTACGAGCCGGCGATCGACAGCTATTTCCTCTCCCGCTACCAGGACGTGCAGCGGACGCTGACCGACCATGAGACGTTCACCACCGAAACGCTGCAGGTGCGTGCCGAGCCGGTGATGCGCGGGCCGGTCCTCGCCCAGATGACCGGCGCCGAGCACACCGCCAAACGCAAGATCGTCGTACGTGGCTTCACCGGGCAGGCCCTGCGAGACCAGATCCGCGCCATCCGCGCCAACGCCGCCGATCTCATCGCGCCGTTTCTTCCCCGGGGGCGGGTGGACCTCGTCACCGACTTCGGCAGACCTCTGGCCGTCCGCGTCACGCTCGACGTCCTCGGTCTGGACAGGGAGGACTGGCAGCAGGTTGCCGTCTGGCACCGTGGTGTCGCCGAGTTCATCACCAGCATCACCCTCACCCACGAACGCCGACGGCACTGCCTGGACTGCGCCGAGCAGTTGGAGGCCTACCTCACCCCCGTCATAGAACAGCGTCGTCGTCGCCCCGGTGAAGACCTCATATCGAAGTTGTGCACTGCCGACTTCGACGGCGTCGCCATGAGCGACCGCGACGTGACCGCACTGATCATCAACGTTCTGGCCGCCGCCACCGAGCCGGCCGACAAGACTCTCGCCCTTCTGTTCAAGCACCTGATCGACCACCCCGAGCAGATGGCGCAGATCCGCGAGGACCCGGCTCTGCTGACCGCCGCGATCGCCGAGACACTGCGCTACACACCACCCGTCCAGCTCGTTCCCCGCCAGGCGGAGCGCGACACCGTGATCGCCGGCAGCACCGTCCCGGCAGGTGCCACCGTCTTCTGTATGATCGGCGCGGCCAATCGCGACCCCGACGCCTTCGCAGCGCCGGACACGTTCGACATCCGTCGGCCGGACCTGGCCACCGCACGCTCCTTCACCGCAGCCGCCCAACACCTGGCTTTCGGCACGGGGCTCCACCAGTGCGTCGGCGCAGCTTTCGCGCGTACCGAGATCGAGACGGTCGCTGCGATGCTCCTCCCGCTGCTCGACGGGATCCGCTACGCCTCCGGGTTCCGCTACGAGGAGACGGGCTTGTACACCCGGGGCCCCGACTCCCTCCGCGTGGACTTCACCCCCGCCCGCGGCACTCCCGCTCTCGCACGGCACTGACGGTCGCACGTCCCTGCGGCGGCCACCGTTCAGGGGGGCCGGGACCAGCTCCCACCCGGCCACGGCGGCAGGAGCCGCCCTGTACCGCCACCCTCATCAGGAAAGGTCAGCGATGACACCGACCGACATCACCCGCGCCATCAACGACCTGCTCTTCACCCCCGGCCTCGACCTCGCCGAAGCCCTCGATCGACACTTCACCCCCGACTACCGCCAGCGCACCGATGGCGTGTGGAGCGACCGGACCTCCTTCGCCCAGCACATGACGCGCCTTCGCTCCCTCGTCCGCAGCGGACACATAGAGGTCCACGACGAACTCCGCGTCGGGCTGCGCTGCGCCGACCGCCACACGGTCACGGTCACCCGGCACAACGGCCGTACCTCCAGCACCGAGGTCTATCTCTTCGCCCAGTTCGCCCCCGACGGGCGCTTCCAACGCGTCGAGGAGACCACCCTTCTGGTCACCGGCCACCCCGACGACGGGAACCTGGGACTCGTCAAGTGACCCGAACGGGACCGTACGGGGTTGCTTCTCCCGGCGTTCCCTACGAGTCCCGTGAGAACCTTCCGTGTCCGAAAACCGTCTGTTCCATCGGGCGCGCGGCGCGGTCTCGATCCGTCGGAGCGGGACAGCGTACAAAGGGACCGGACCATCGCCACACGTGCCTCGTTCCGGTGCTTGTCCGCATGAGGGCCGGCAGATATCTCCGGGCATGGCTGTCCGGTGCCGAGGCATGGAGAGAGGAGCGGCCGTGGTGTCCGTGGGAGAGAGACTGAGCAGCGCACGTACACGGGCCTTCATCGGCCGGGACGAGGAACTCGGGCGCTTCGAGGGGGCTCTGGGCGGCGACCCGCAGGCACCGTTCGCGTTGTACGTCTTCGGGCCGGGCGGCATAGGCAAGTCGACGCTGCTGAGGTGTCTGGCCGACCGAGCTCGTTCGGCAGGCAGGCTGCTCGTGGAACTCGACGGACGCTTCGTCAGCCGGGACCCGGACGATTTCTCGCGCGCGGCCGGTCCCTTCCTGGACGTTCCCGGCACTGTCCTGGTCCTGGACTCCTTCGAGCACTGCCAGTGGCTGGAGAGCTGGCTGTGGCAGCACTTTCTGCCGCGCGCCGCCGAGGGCGCCCTCGTCGTCCTGGCCGGCCGGCTCGCTCCGCAGCCGCAGTGGACCGCCGACCCCGCCTGGGCCGGTCTCCTGCACGTGGCCGAACTGGGACCGTTCTCCGAGGAACAGGCTCGGAGCCTGCTGGTCGCAGCCCAGATCCGGCCCGAACTACGGGACCGGGTACTCCGTTTCGCCGGAGGCAACCCCCTGGCCCTGTCCCTCGCCGCTGCCTCGGGATCGGCAGGCTGCGGCAGGGAGGAGATCTGGGCACCTTCGGCGGACGTTCTGCGGACCCTGCTGACCGGGCTGGTCGGTGAGGTGCCCACCGCGGCCCACCGCCGCGCCCTGGAGGTGGCGGCCCAGGCTCACTCGACGTCCGAGGAACTGCTGAGCGCCGTGCTGCCCGAGGAGGACTGCCATCTCCTCTTCTCCTGGCTGAGGGACCTGCCCTTCATGGAGTCCACGCACCGGGGACTCCACCCGCACGACGCGGCACGCGAGACGCTGGCCGCCGACCTGCGCTGGCGGGCTCCCCATGCCTTCGTGACGATGCGACAGCGGTTGGCGGGGGAATACCTGCGCATCCTGCGCGAGGCACCCGAGGAGCGGGTCTGGACCGTCACCGACGAACTCTTCTACCTTTTCCGGGAGGGGAAGATCCTGGCCCGCCTTCGCACCTGGTCCCGCGAGGACGAGGTGCACGACCGCCCGCTGCACCCGGACGACATGGATACGCTGCTGCGGATGGCAGAGCAGACCGAGGGAACGGCCTCGGCGGAACTGGTCCGTTACTGGGCGCAACGCCAGCCGCAGGCCTTCAGCGTCTACCGCCTCGTGAGCACGGGCCGCATCGTGGCGTTCACTGCACGACTCGCCCTGCCGGCCCCTGCCGACCCCCAGGATCTGGCCACCGATCCCGTCGTCGCAGCGGCATGGAGGTACACCGACGCCACCGCGCCCGTCGGCCCCGGCGAGCACATCGGCATCAGCCGCTTCTCCGTCTACCCCGAGCGGTACCAGGTCCCCTCCCGCGTCACCGACCTGAGCAGTTCCCGCGCGCAGGCGGAGGCTGCCCGTGCCCGGGGCCGCGCCTACGGCTTCGCCGTGTGGCGGGACGCCGAGACCTGGGCCGAGCGTGTCAAGGGCACCCTCAGCGACACCGGTGCGCGACCACGGGTCGGTGAACACACCTACGGCCTGTTCGGCGTCGACTGGCGCCACGTCCCCGTCGAGGCCTGGCTCGGCCGCTTCATATCGGCCGCCGAAGATCCCGCCCCGTCCGGGCCGTCGGGCTTCTCGCGCACCGCGTTCGACCAGGCCGTACGCGAAGCCCTGACGCACTGGCGCGACCCGGCCGCCTTCGCCGCCTGTGCCCTGACGCGCACCCGCCTGGCGGCCGACCTCTCCGACCCCGTCCCGGAGCTGCGCGCCCTGCTGAGCCAAGCCGTCGACGACCTCGCCGGTGACCCACGCGGCGTGCGCGCACGTGAGGCCCTGACGACGGGCTACTTCTCCGGCGCGCCCACCCAGGAGGCCGCCGCCCGCCGCCTCGGCCTCCCGTACGGCACCTACCGGCGCCACGTGCGGCAGGGCCTGGACCTGCTCTGCGAGGCCCTGTGGCGACAGGAGCTGCACGGCCCCCGATAGCAACGGCCAGGCGCCCGCCGCCGGGTGGACAGGTGCGGACAGGAGTGGACAGTCGTCGCACCTGACGGGCCTGGATAGTGGACAGCGCTGCGCACGAGTCTGTGCGCCATGGATCTCCGACGCACACAGCCGCGGCGGACGCCGCCCGGCGCCCGGCAGTCAGCCGTGCTCTCGGTCCTCGCGGCGGCCCCGTTCACAGTCGTGCTCGCCACCTCTATCGTGAACGTCGCGCTGCCGCGGATCCGCGCCGGAGTCGGACTGTCGGACACTGGCATCACCTGGGTGGTCAACGCCTACGGCCTGACGTTCGGAGCACTCCTGCTGGGGGGGTGGGCGGGCGGCCGACCCGTTCGGGCGCCACCGGGTGCTGGCCATCGGCCTCGCACTGTTCGCGGCTGCCTCGCTGGCAGCAGGAGCGGCGGGCTCCCCGGGCGTTCTGATCACGGCCCGCGGGATCCAGGGACTCGGTGCCGCCGCCATCGCCCCGGCCGCACTCGCCCTGGCCATGGACCTGTTCCCGCCCGGCCCCGGGCGGGGCAGGGCACTGGGGGTGTGGGGCGCGGTCTCCGGAGCGGGAGGAGCGGTCGGCGTCCTGCTGGGCGGTGTGCTGACGCAGGAGTGGGGCTGGACACGGGTCTGCTACAGCGTCGCGCTCGGGGCGGCACTGCTCCTGGCCGCCGTGACGACGCTCGTCCCACGTCGGATCCCGTCCGCTGGCGGCCGGGTTGAGCCAGCTCCCGCTCACAGCCGCCAGCATGCTCGGGTCCACCCTGGCCCCACGCCTGTCCCGGCGCGTCGGAGCCACCGCGACCGTGACCACGGGCCTGACCGAGGCCGCCGGCCTGCTGTGGCTGTCACGGATCAGCGCCGACGGGAACTACCTCGCCGACATCCTCGGCCCGAGCGTTCTCGCCGGCCTCGGTCTGAGCGTCGCCTTCGTCCAGCTCACCGCCCTTGCCGTGGACGGCGTCCCGCCGCGGGACGCGGGCCTGGCCGGGGGCTGGTGAACACCACCCGTCAGGTGGGTGGGGCGATCGGACTCGCCGCGCTCGCGACCGTAGCCGGTTCGGTCACCGCGCACACCGCGGTCCACCAGCCGCACGTGACGCTCACCGCGGGCTACCGGTCCGCGTTCACCGTGTCGTCCGCGATTGTGGCCGCCACCACTCTCCTCGTGCTGCTGCTCACCCGGCGCCCCGGTACACGGACAACAACCGCCCCCACGCGCCCGGCCTTTGGCCCGCGTACCCCACGAACCTCTCAAATCGGCTGAGCGAACGGCAACCGATGGATCAGCCGATGAACCAACCCATGAACCAACCGATGGATCACTCGCACCACGGTGCGCATGCCATCCGGAAAGGAAGCACACCCATGGTCACCATCGACGAGACCGCCCCCGTCGTCGTCCGTCTGAGTACCGTCATCGACGCGCCGCTCACGACGGTGTGGGACGTCCACACCGACATCGCGGCCTGGCCCACCTGGAACACGGACGTCGACCAGGCCGCGCTCGACGGTCCGCTGGGCGTTGGCGGTTCCTTCCACTGGCGAACCCACGGAATGGAGATCACCTCCACCGTGCACGAACTGGTGCCCCGCGAGCGGATCGTGTGGGGCGGCCCCGCCGACGGCATCACCGGCATGCACGTATGGACGTTCGAGCAGAGCGGCCGCCATGTCACCGTCCGCACCGAGGAGTCCTGGAGCGGTGCCCCGGTCGAGGCCGCGGCCGACCACCTCGGCAAGGCCCTCCACGAATCCCTGGAGAACTGGCTCTCCAAGCTCAAAGCCCGTGCCGAAAAGGAAGCTTGACGATCCATCACACTCGTATGAGAGAGATTTCTGCCATGACCACTGACAAGCCTTATCTGACCGGTCACTTCACTCCCGTCGCCGAGGAGGTCACCGCCACCGAACTGACCGTCGAGGGCACCCTGCCCC
>NZ_LGDV01000251.1 GCF_001280015.1 Streptomyces sp. MMG1121 | reverse complement strand
GTTCCGACACTTGCCGAACGGCGCTTCGCTACGACCGCCGAGGTACTCGCATCCGTCACAGAAGACAGCGAAACACCATGTTGAATCCTTACGGCTTCAGGGGGCCCCGTACGCCTTCCTCCTCCCGGCCACGATCCTGTTCGCCCTCTTCTTCGCGCTGCCCGTCGGGTACGCACTGTGGCTCAGTTTCCGCAAGGTCCATGTCTCCGGGCTCGGCCTGGGATCGGGCGCGCGCAAGGAGGTCTGGGCCGGTTTCGAGAACTACACCGACGCCTTCAAGGACAGCGAGCTGCTGGACGGCGCGCTGCGGGTGGCCGGATACGGCTGCATCGTCGTACCCGTGATGCTCGGCCTCGCCCTGCTGTTCGCGCTGATGCTGGACTCCGAGAAGGTGCGGCTGGCCCCGTTCACCCGGCTCGCGATCTTCCTGCCGTACGCCATCCCCGGTGTGGTGGCGGCGCTGCTGTGGGGCTTCCTGTACCTGCCGGACGTGAGCCCCTTCTTCTACGTGCTCGGAAAGCTCCACCTGCCGCAGCCGAACCTGCTGGACGGCGGTCCGCTCTATCTCGCCCTGTCGAACATCGCGGTCTGGGGCGGCACCGGCTTCAACATGATCGTCATCTACACCTCGCTGAAGTCGATTCCGGCCGAGGTGTACGAGGCGGCGAAGCTGGACGGCGCCACCCCCCTGCAGACCGCCCTGCGGATCAAGATCCCGATGGTGGCGCCCTCGCTGGTGCTGACCTTCTTCTTCTCGATCATCGCGACGCTCCAGGTGTTCAACGAGCCGACGACCCTCAAGCCGCTCACCAACTCCGTCAACACGACCTGGAGTCCGCTGATGAAGGTGTACCAGGACGCCTTCGGCCGGAACGACATCTACTCGGCGGCGGCAGAGGCGACCCTGATCGCGCTGGTCACGCTGCTGCTGTCGTTCGGGTTCCTGCGGGCCGCGAACCGCCGCAACAAGCAGGAGGCGCGATGAGCACCCTCGCCGTCCACCAGGCCGCCCCGGCCGCCGGCACCACCCCCGGTACGGCGAGGCGTCCGCCGCTGCGCCGCCGGATCGCCCTGGTGCCGACGATCACCCTGCTGCTCGGCGCGGTCTACACGCTGCTGCCGGTCGCCTGGGTGGTGATCGCGTCCACCAAGTCCGGCCACGAGCTGTTCTCCACCTTCACCTTCCTGCCGGGCTCCGGGTTCACGCAGAACATCAAGGACCTGAACGCCTACCGGGACGGCATCTACTGGCAGTGGATGGGCAATTCCGCGCTGTACGCCGGTCTCGGCGCCCTGCTGTCGACGGCCGTGTCGGCGTTCAGCGGCTACGCGCTCGCGACCTACCGCTTCAGGGGCCGCGAGACGATGTTCAACGTCCTGCTCGCGGGCGTGCTGATGCCTCCGGTGATCCTCGCCGTCCCGCAGTACCTGCTGCTGGCGAAGGCGAACCTCACGGACTCCTACCTGTCCGTGCTGCTGCCGCAGATCCTCTCGCCGTACGGCGTCTATCTGTCCCGGATCTACGCGGCCGCCGCCGTCCCCGCCGACGTGGTGGAGGCCGGGCGGATGGACGGGGCGAGCGAGTGGCGGATCTTCACCCGGATCGCGCTGCCCATGATGATCCCCGGCATGGTCACGGTGTTCCTGTTCCAGTTCGTGGCCGTGTGGAACAACTTCCTGCTGCCGTACATCATGCTCAGCGACGACGAGCGGTTCCCGCTCACGCTGGGCCTGTACACGCTGCTGGAGCAGGGCGCCAACACCCCGGCGCTGTACACCCTGGTGATCACGGGCGCGTTCCTCGCGGTCCTTCCACTGATCGCGCTGTTCCTGGTCATTCAACGGTTCTGGAGCCTCGACCTGCTGTCTGGGGCCGTAAAGTCATGACCATGAGCAATCCGGGGGGCCGGCGCAAACCGCCGACGATCCACGACGTGGCGCGCGAGGCAGGCGTCTCGCGCGGCACCGTCTCACGCGTGCTCAACGGCGGGCACTACGTCTCTCCCGCCGCGCAGGAGGCGGTCGACGCCGCCATCCGCAGGACCGGGTACGTGGTGAACCGGCACGCCCGCTCGCTGATCACCGGCCGCTCCGACTCGGTCGGCTTTCTGCTGACCGAGCCGCAGGAGCGGTTCTTCGAGGATCCCAACTTCAATGTCCTGCTGCGCGGGTGCACCCAGGCGCTGGCCGCGCACGACCTGCCGCTGCTGCTCATGCTGGCGGGCACCGAGGACGAACGGCGGCGTATCACGCGGTACATCACCGCCGGACATGTCGACGGGGTGCTGCTGGTCTCCAGCCACTGCGGTGATCCGGTCGCGGAGGAGCTGCGGGAGGCGGGCGTACCGCTCGTCGCCTGCGGCAAGCCGATCGGGCTCGGCTCGAAGGTGAGTTACGTGGCCGCCGACGACCGGGACGGCGCGCGGGACATGGTCCGGCATCTGCTGTCGCTGGGCCGGCGCCGGATCGGTGTGGTCACCGGCCCGCTGGACACCCCGGGTGGTGTGGAGCGGCTCGCGGGCTACAAGGAGGTGCTGGCCGAGGCGGGCATCGGCGCCGACGAGAGCCTGATCGTCTCCGGTGACTACAGCCGGGCGAGCGGTGAGGCGGGCGCGGAGCGGCTGCTGGCGCAGGCCCCGGACACGGACGCGGTGTTCGTGGCCTCCGACCTGATGGCTCAGGGCGTGCTGGCGGCGCTGCACCGGGCCGGGAAGCGCGTGCCGGACGACATCGCTGTCGGCGGCTTCGACGACTCCCCGGCGGCGACGGCCGCGACCCCGGAGCTGACCACGATCCGGCAGCCGTGGGACCGGATCAGCAACGAGATGGTGCGGGTGCTGCTGGCGCAGATGGGGGGCGAGGATCCGGCGGCGGTGATTCTGCCTACGGAGCTGGTGCGGCGCGAGTCGGCCTGATACGGCCGCCGGGGTGCCAGGAGGGCCGTCAGGCGTCTGCGGCTCCGCCGGGGGTGATCGCGCCCACGGAGCCGCATGTCTCACCCGGCCACGCGCCCCCCCTGCGGCTGCGGGGCGCGACCAGACCCGTCTCGTACGCCGGCACCACCGCCTGGGCCCGGTCGCGCAGGCCACGTCCGGCCTACGCCGCTCCTGGCGCTCCTGGCCTTCGCGGGTGTCCTGATCGACGTCCTGGGCGCCCTGATCCCCGCCCGGCGCGCGGCCCGGCCGACCGTCGCGGAGGTGCTCCACGACGGGTAGGCCGCCGGTGCCCGCAACCGGTCAGGATCGAAGAAGCCGGGGCGGGCTCCGCGGACCTAGCGTGGGAGGACCGACGGGGAAGCCCGTCGGACCACGCACCACGAGGAGTGAGATTCATGAGCGCAGGCGTGCAGACGATCATCTACCCCGTCAAGGACCCGAAGGCGGCCAAGGCGCTGTTCACCGCTCTGCTGGGCGTCGAGCCGTACGCCGACGAGCCGTACTACATCGGGTTCAAGGCCGCCGGGCAGGACGTCGGGCTCGACCCGAACGGGCACGCGCAGGGCCTGACCGGGCCGGTGCCGTTCTGGCACGTCACGGACCTTCGGGAGCGGCTCGCGGCCCTGGTGGAGGCGGGCGCGGAGGTGCTCCAGGACGTGCGGGACGTCGGCAACGGCCGGCTGGTCGCCTCCGTGAAGGACCCCGACGGCAACCTGATCGGCCTGCTCCAGGACCCGGCCGCCTGAGCCCCGGACGCCGCCCGCACCCGCACTAGTTGCACACTCAACGACTGGCCGGATCGGTGCTACCGTGCGGGTATGGCAGTCACGACGGCCGACGCACGGCTCGAGGAACGGTGGCGGGACATCCTCGCGGTGCACGCGCGCACGCTGTGCGAGATCGACCGGGCCCTGCACCCGCACGGGCTGGGCGCCAGCGACTTCGAGGTGCTGGACATCCTGGCGGCCGAGTCGCCCGCCGAGGGCGACCACTGCCGGGTGCAGAACCTGGTCGGACGGGTGCATCTCAGCCAGAGCGCGCTGTCCCGGCTGATCGGCCGGCTGGAGAAGGACGGGCTCGTCGAGCGCTCGGTGTGCGCGGAGGACCGGCGCGGGGTGTGGGTGGCACTCACCGCCAGGGGCCGGGCACTCCACACGGAGGTGCTGCCGCTCCAGCGGGCGGTGCTGGAGCGCATGCTGGCCGAGCAGTACCGCTAGCAGCCGCCCGCGCGGCGAACCGGGAAGCGCCCTAGAGCACCAGCTCGGCGCCGTCGGGCAGCACCTCGATCCCCTCCTCGGCGGCACGCGCGCGCGCCGGTGACGCCGGGTCGAGCAGCGGGTTGGTGTTGTTGAGGTGGGTGTAGACCCGGCGCGCACCCAGATGGCGGGCGAGTGCGGCGATGGTGCCTTCCGGGCCCGTGACCGGCAGGTGTCCCATGGCCGCCTGCCCGGCGCCGGATCGTACCGTCGTGCCCATCTCGTCCGCCGCGAAGAAGGTGCCGTCCAGCAGCACGCAGTCGGCCTCGGCGCACAGCTCGTCCAGCTCGGCGCTCCACGCGCCCACGCAGGGCGCGTACACCAGCACGCCCCCGCTGGCCAGGTCCTCGATCCGGTACGCCGTCACCCACGGGCCGGCCGGCCCCGGCGCCTGTGCCGGTACGTACTTCGGGATCTTCGCGCCCACCGGGTGGGCCGTCACCACCAGTCCGCCGGCCAGCACGAACCCGCCGGCTGCCAGGCTGTCCGCCCACTCCCACGGGGCGTAGCGGTCCAGGGCGGCGCGGACGGGCGCCAGGACCGCGCGGACCGGCGGGGCGGCGTAGACCTTCAGGCCCGCCGCTCCGCGCAGTTCGGTCAGGCCCATGACGTGGTCGGCCTCGGCGTCGGTGAGCAGGACACCGCGCAGCGGGGTGTCCCGGGGCCCGGGGCCCGGCCGTAGCGCGGGTGTGGTGGTGAGCTGGGTACGCAGATCGGGCGAGGCGTTCAGCAGCCACCAGTCGCGGCCGTTGCCGGTGACGGCGGCGCACTCCTGGGTCCGGGAGGGCAGCCTGCCGTCCCGGGCTGCCGTGCACAGTTCGCAGGCACAGTTCCACTGCGGGAAGCCGCCCCCGGCGGCGGTGCCCAGCAGGACGACCCTCACGACCATCGGCTCCTTCGCGTTCGCCCGGACCTGTCTCTCCCGTCTCCCGGTGGGATCTTCCCTCCCGGAGGCAGGTGCCCACCCCGGTTCAGGGGGCAGTTCCGGCCGTTCGGGGGCCGAAGGGGGTGAGGTGGTCGCTCTCGTGCGCGGGTGCGAGTGCGCTCGGGTGCTCCGCGCGGTTGCCCGCGCCCCTTTTCGGGGCCGCCCGATCAGCGCGCCAGCAGGGTGCGTACCCCTTGCGAAGTGAGCGTCAGGCCGTGTGCCGAGTTGCCGTCGATCGCGAGGCAGAGGTCCTCGTCGGGCCACTGGGCGGCGAGTGCGCCGAGCGGGACCAGGCGGTAGCGGTCGACGAACGGCAGCAGCCGGGCCAGCTCGTCCTCCGTGGTGAACACGGGGACGACCGGGTCGCCTCCCGGCGCTTCGAGGACCGGCAGCGCCAGGGTCGCGGTGTCGGCGCCCTCCCCGTCGGCCGAGTCGTCCGGCACCGGGACGAGCACGTCACTGTGGGCGAGGGTGTCCAGCGCGCTCTGGTCCTCGGTGTTCACGGCCAGCGCGTCCAGCGCCTGCCGGGCGGGGGTCGGCGAGTGGTGGTGTGCGGGTGTCTCCATGGCAAATCCCCAGGTAGCGGCGGTGATACGGGCCACCCGGGGCGCGGATCGAGCGCCCGGGCGTACCACGGTTCGGGTACCCGGTGGGGTGCGGGACATGCGTGAGGATCGGCGGGAGGTCCGGTGGCGGGCGGGCGTCCGCGGTGGTGACACGCGGTGAACATCGACGAGGAGGATGATCCGCGCGAGACGGTGTCCGTACGCGG
The DNA here is from genome assembly GCF_001280015.1 of Streptomyces sp. MMG1121. GTDB lineage: Bacteria > Actinomycetota > Actinomycetes > Streptomycetales > Streptomycetaceae > Streptomyces. The sequence continues at coordinate 427,909 of NZ_LGDV01000251.1, read as the reverse complement.
GCTGCGCAACCGGGAGCGCCGGGTGAGCGTCCTGGGCACGGGCGCCGAGCTGGGCCACAGGGTCACCGGCGGGCCGCACGAGGTGCCGGGCGTGGCCTGGCTGGGCGCACCGGCGGCCGGGGACGCGGACGCAGGCGAGTACGCCACCGTGCTCGCCGTGGAACTCGACGGTGAGCCGGATCTGTACCGGGGCACGGGGCGTTCCTGACCCGGCTGCCGCCCGAAGACGCGCCGCGTGTCGAAGACGGCTACCTGCGCGGCCGTCAGGTGGGGAGCACCTCGTCCGGCGCCGGGCTCGGTGCCTTGGCCTCCTGGGCGCGGATCCGGCCACGGCCCGTCAGCAGGGTGCCGAGGAAGGTGAGCGCCAGGGCGGCCAGGACCCCGAGGCCGGCGTATGCCCAGGGGCCGGTCCTGCCGCCGAGGCCGAGCGGCGTGAGGAGGTAGCCCTGCCAACTGAGCCAGCCGGACGAGGTGTTGGTGACCAGGCCCCAGCCGACGGCGGTGGCGGCGAGGGTGAGCAGCAGGGGTGGCAGGGGGACGTCGCCGTAGCGGCCGTGCGGGCGGTAGAGGTCACCGTCGTCGTAGTCGCTGCGGCGCAGGGCGAGGTCGGCGAGCATGATGCCGCACCAGGCGGCGATGGGTACGCCGAGCGTGCTGAGGAAGCCGGTGAACGGGCCGAGGAAGTCACCGGCGAAGAACACGATGTACACCGAGCCGGCGATCATCAGGACGCCGTCGAAGAACGCGGCCAGCGAGCGGGGCACCGGCAGGCCGGCGGAGAGCAGGGCCAGGCCGGAGGAGTAGATGTCGAGGACGGCGCCGCCGACCAGGCCGAGGACGGCGACGACGGCGAACGGCACCAGGAACCAGGTGGGCAGCAGCGTCGTCAGCGCGCCGATCGGGTCGGCCGCGACGGCCGTGCTCAGCGCCTGCGAGGAACCGGCCAGCAGCAGGCCGAGGACGAGCAGCAGCAGCGGGGCCAGGGAGGCACCAAGGGCGGTCCAGCCGACCACGCCCCGGCCGGACGAACTCCGGGGCAGATAGCGGGAGTAGTCGGCGGCGGCGTTGACCCAGCCGAGGCCGAAGCCGGTGATCATGAACACCAGCGCGCCGATGAACCGCTGCGGGGAACCGGCCGGGATCGCGCTGACGGTGGACCAGTGGATCCGGTCGGCGACGAGGACGACGTAGACGACGGTGAGGACGCCCGTGATCACGGTGATCGCGGTCTGCAGCCGCATGATCAGGCCGAAGCCCATGACCCCGCCGACGACGGTCAGCGCGGCCACCACCATGAGGGCGACCACCTCGGTCTCCGTGCCACCGCCCCAGCCGAGCCGGCCGAAGACGGTCGCGGTGGCCAGCGTGGCGAGCGCGGTGAGGACCGTCTCCCAGCCGACGGTGAGCATCCAGGAGATCACGGACGGCAGCCGGTTGCCGCGCACCCCGTACGCGGCCCGGCTGAGCACCATCGTCGGCGCGGAACCGCGCTTGCCCGCGACCGCGACGCATCCGCAGAGCAGGAACGAGCCGACGATGCCCAGCACGCCGGCGGCCAGGGCCTGCCAGAAGGAGATGCCGAACCCGAGCGCGAAGGCGCCGTAGCTCAGTCCGAGGACGGAGACGTTCGCCCCGAACCAGGGCCAGAACAGCATGCGCGGGCCGCCCGTGCGCTCCGCGTCCCCGATCACGTCGAGCCCGTGCTTCTCCACCTGGATCGGGCGCCCGGGGTATCTGTCGTCGAGAAGGTCCTGCGGGCGCGCCATCACCGAGCCACCTGTCCTGCCTGTCCGGACGTGTCCGATTCACGCTAGGCCGGTGCCCGGGGAGCGTCAATCGCGGTCGGCCGGCGCGAACCGGACGACGCGTTCGTCGAGTTGATGTCCGCTGGTCACCGGCGCGAGCGGGGCGTCTTCGCCCGTCCGCCGGAGCGGTGCGGCGGGCTCGGGCAGGGTGCGCAGGAGGAGCCAGCTCAGTACGGGCATCAGGACGAGCGGGGCGAGGGCGGTGCGCAGGGACGTGGCGTCGGCGAGCCGGCCGATGAGCGGGCTCGCCAGCCCGCCGACGCTGACGGCCAGCCCGAGGGTGATGCCGCCGGCCGTGCCGACCCGCGAGGGCAGGTAGTCCTGGCCGAGCGTGACCTGGAGGGAGAACGGCACGTACAGGCCGGCGGAGGCCAGCGCCGCACAGGGGTACAGGGCGGGTCCGGGGACCCACACGACACCGGCGACCGCCACGACCGAGACCAGGTACGACCAGCGGCACACCGTCACCCGGTCCCACCGGTCGGCCAGGGCGGCGCCCAGCACGGAGCCGACCGCGCCGCCGGCGTAGAGCACGAACAGCGCGGTGGTGCCGGCGCCCGCGCCGCCGCCCAGGCGCTGTTCCGCGTACAGGGACAGGAAGCTGCTCAGGCCGATGAACACGATCGAGCGGCACACCACGGCCAGCGACAGCCGCACGAACGACGCCGTGTCGTCGCCCCGGGTCTGTGTGGCCGCAGCGGCGGTGCGGGCCTCGGGGCGGCGCCCGGCTGTGCGCAGTGCGGCCAGGCAGAGCGCGGTCCCGGCGAGCGCCGGCAGCGCCAGCAACGGGGTCCGGCGCAGCCCGCCCGTGCCCACGACCGCGGCGACCAGCAGCGGGGCGAGGGCGAAACCCAGGTTGCCGCCCAGCGAGAACCAGCCCATACCGCGGTGCGTACCCCCACTGGCGAGCCGGGCGACGCGGGCGGACTCGGGGTGGTAGGCAGCCACGCCGAGCCCGGTGACCGCCACGCACAGCAGGGTGAGGCCGTAGCCGCCGCCCAGCCCGCACAGGGCTGTGCCGAGGCCTGCCAGGAGCGTGCTCACGGGGAGCAGCCAGGGGACGGCCCGGCGGTCGGTGAGGGCGCCGAACAGCGGTTGCGCCACCGACGACAGCAGGGAGGCGGCCAGGACGACACCGGAGGCGGCGGCGTAGCCGTAGCCGCGCTCGGCGACGAAGTAGGGGATCAGGGCCGCTGTCGCGCCCTGGTAGACGTCGACGCAGGCATGTCCCACGGACAGCAGGGTGATCGAGGCATTCTTTCGCACCCCGTCATGCTCCGGCCGGGCCGGTCTGACGCGCTTTCGATAAACTGCCAGGTCATGACAGAAATCCGCCATCAGCCGATCGCTCCGACACGCACCCGGTTGCTGGCGTCCCGCTCGGCGATCGACGCCCACCGGCACGACGACCACCAGATCGTCTACGCGGGCCGGGGCGTCGTGGCCGTCACCACCGACGCCGGTTCCTGGGTCGCCCCGGCCACCCGTGCCCTGTGGGTGCCCGCCGGTACGGTCCACGCCCACGAGGCGCACGGCGAGCTGGAATTGCACCTGGTGGGGCTGCCGGCGGGCGACAACCCGCTGGCCCTCGACACGCCCACCGTGCTCGCCGTGTCCCCGCTGCTGCGGGAGCTGATCATCGCCCACACCGGCACCCCGGACGACGGCAGTCCCGAACGTGCGCGGCTGCGCGCGGTGCTGCTCGACCAGTTGCGCGCCTCGCCCCAGCAGCCGCTGCACCTACCGGCGCCGTCGTCGCCCCTGCTGCGCGGGCTGTGCGATCTCCTGCTCGCCGATCCGGCCGACGGCCGTACCCTCGCCGAGCTGGGGCGGGAGGTCGGGGCGAGCGACCGTACGCTGTCGCGGCTGTTCCGCCGCGAGCTCGGCATGACCTTTCCGCAGTGGCGCACCCAGGCACGGCTGCACCGCGCGCTGGTGCTGCTGGCCGAACGGACGCCGGTGACCACGGTGGCGCACCGCTGCGGCTGGTCCTCGGCCAGCGCGTTCATCGACGTCTTCCGGCGCACCTTCGGCCACACCCCGGGCACCCGCCCGGTGGGCACCTTCGGCTGACGGCGGCGGGACGCGTCCGGTCGCGGCACCCGGCGGCGTGGCGCGCGCCGCGCCGACCGGGTGCGCGGCGAGGATGGCGCCCGGGAGCAGCCGGCTGGGAGGCGGAGGCGGGTATGACGGTGAACCGTGTCGGCCTGGTGGTGCACGGCGGACGGACCGAGGCCGTGGTTGCCGCGCGGGCCGTGCGCGAGTGGTGCGCCGAGCACGCCGTGGGCTGTGCCGACATCGACGTGTGGCAGGAGGGCGCGCGGCACAGCGCGCTGGAGGAGGTCGAGGCCGCCGGCGATCCGGATCTGATCGTCACGCTCGGCGGCGACGGCACTTTTCTGCGTGGCGCCCGGCTGGCGGCCGAGCACGACGCCCTGGTGCTCGGCGTCGACCTCGGCCGCGTCGGCTTTCTGACGGAGGTCCCGGCCTCGGCGGTGCGTGTGGCGCTGGACGCCGTACGGGACGGGCGGATCACGGTCGAGAGCCGGATGCTGCTGACCATGCGCGCGTCGTGCCGGCTGGAGGTCCCGGCGCAGATGGAGGCGCTGGTGCGGTACGGGCGCGGGCCGATGCTGCCGCCGCCCCGGGTGCGCGGCGACTGCGAGACGGGCAGCGACTGGGGCGTCGCGCTGAACGTCACCGCGCTCAACGACGTCGTCCTGGAGAAGCTGGCCCGGGACCGGCAGGTGTCGGTCGGCGTCTATCTCGCGGGCCGGCTGCTGGCCTCCTACTCCGCCGACGCGCTGCTGGTGGCCACGCCCACGGGCTCCACCGCGTACAGCTTCGCGGCGGGCGGCCCGGTCGTCTCACCGCGCGCGGAGGGGCTGGTCTTCACGCCGGTCGCCCCGCACATGGTGTTCAACCGCTCGGTCGTGGCCGCTCCCGACGAGCCCATCGCGCTGCGTGTGCTGGAGCGGTCGGGCCAGGCGGCCGTGAGCATCGACGGCCAGCTGCGCGGAGTGCTGAGCCCCGGGGACTGGATCGGCGTGTACGCCGCGCCCCGCCGGCTCAAGGCCGTACGGCTGGGCCCGACGGACTTCTACGGCCGGCTGCGCGAGCGCATGAACCTCACCGACGCCCCGGCCGCGCTGGCCGACGGGCACGCCGCCCCGCTGTGGCCGGTGACCACTCCCCCGCCGGGCGATCTGGCCCATCTCGCGCTGCCCCCGGTCCCCGCCGACGGGCCACGGATGCCCTGAGCGCGGGCCCCGTCACAGCTGCCCGCCCTCCTGGACGTTCACCCCGTCGACCCTGACCACGTCCGTGCGCTCCGAGCCGCCGACGATACGGATCCAGCTGTCCACGGTCAGCTCGGAGTCGCTGAGGCGGATCTTGAAACCGCCGTACATGCCGGGCACGGGGAACCAGCACACCGGGTGGGACAGTTCGGTCAGCACCTCCACCTCGGGCAGCCGCATCCCCTGCTGGGTGGCGAGGTCGGAGCCGTCTTCCAGGCCCGCCCGGTGCCGGATCAGCCGGTGCAGGTGGTACTGGAGGCGGCCGGTCACGTCGGCCGGCAGGGGGTGCCGGATCTCCGGGCACAGCGCGGCGGTGATGTGATGGTGGCCGCGCCGGGCCGCGATGTCCACTGCGCGGGCTCCGTCGCCGGCCCGCAGGGTGCGCCAGGCGCCGGCCTCCAGCAGACGCCCGACTGTCTCGGCGGAGGCGCCGTGCCAGGCGGCCTGGTGCAGGAGCGTGTAGCCGCTACGGCCTTCCAGCCGTGCGGTGTTGACCGCTTTGCGATCCTTCTCGAGGATCTCGAACACGGTGTGCCAGTGACCGTCCCGTGCGGCGTCGGCCAGCCGGTCGCGCTGGGCCGCGTACGTGTCCTTGAAGCTGGACCGGCGGGTGACGCCGTCCCAGTGCGCGACGTTCTCGTGATCCACGTGGGTGAGTGTAGGAACCCCCGGCTGTCCTGCGCCACTTGCCTGAGCACCGGGCGAACCCGCCCGTGACGACGCGTCGTCGTCGCGGAACGTCCCGGTCGCCGTGGCCAGGGTGCTGCCGTCGACGCGCCCGGCACCGATCACGGCGGCGCGCAGTCGGCGTGGTGATCGCCGGCCTCACAGCATGGTGGTTGCGCGCATAGTCCGACCCAGAACTATGTAGTCCCGCCATATGTGCCCCTGACCTGCCCCTTCCTACGGTGTGCCGACACCCACCCGTCCCCACCGCACACGAGGAAGTGGCGCACATGGCATCCCCAGCACACATGGCATCCCCAGCACCATCCGCTCCCCCGACCCCCGCCAACCTCCCGCGTATCGTCGCCGCCAGCCTCATCGGCACGACCGTCGAGTGGTACGACAACTCATTCGATCGGGGCTAGGACCTGCGGCTTTCTGCAATTCTGGCCACGGAAGTCAGCACAGAACCAGCACCGGAAGTCGATGTCCCTCCCCTCGTAGCGTGGAGACCGTGACTGCAGGGGAAGTTGGGAGTCATGGCAGAGAAGCGACGGAAGTTCGATGCGGAGTTCCGTGAGGGTGCCGTACGGATCGTCACCGAGACCGGCAGGACCATCGCCGAGGTCGCAAAGGATGTGGGGATCAACGAGACCACGCTGGCCAGCTGGGTGTCGCGGGCCCGCCGCGCGGGCACCGCGCCGGGCGGCGGGGATGACGAGCTGGAGCGACTGCGGCGGGAGAACGCCCAGCTCAAACGGGGCAACAAGGAACTCGCGATGGAGCGTGATGTCCTCAAACGCTGCATGGTCCTGTGGGTGAAGTAGCCGTGGCGGACCCGGCGTCCGTCGTCGGGGCGATCGGTGACCAAAGGACCCTGCACGGCATCCCGCACCGCGTCTCCTGCCGCGCTCTGGGCGTGAGCGAGTCGTGGTTCTACAAGCATCGCAACCGCCGGCCCACCGGCCGTGAGGTCCGCCGGCAGCAGCTGGCCGAGGCGGTGAAGGAGATCTTCACCAAGTCCGGCGACACGTACGGCTCCCCGAAGATCTGGATCACGCTGATGCGCCGGGGCTGGCGGGTGTCGGTGAACACCATCGTCAAGCTCATGGCCGAACTCGGCCTGGTCGCCCGGAGGGTCCGCAGACGCAGGGGGCTGACCCGAGCGGGCAAACGGCCCGCCGCACCGGACTTCGTGAAGCGGGACTTCACCGCCGATGGGCCCGATCTTGTCTGGTGCGGGGACATGACGGAGATCGAGACCGGGGAGGGCAAGCTGTATCTGGCCACGGTCATCGACCTCTTCTCCCGCCGCCTGCTCGGCTATGCGATGGGCGCCCAGCACGACGCCGGCCTGGTCGTGGCCGCACTCAATATGGCCGCGGCCACCCGTGGCGGCGAAGGTGCGGGGCGTCATCTTTCATAGTGATCGCGGGAGCGAGTACGGCTCTCGAAGGTTCCGGCGAGTCTGCCGCAGGCTGGGCGTCTTCCCGTCCATGGGCCGCGTCGGATCGTGCTTCGACAACGCCGTCAGCGAAGCGTTCAACAGCATTCTCAAGGTCGAATACGTCCACCGGCACACGTTCGCCACCCGCGCCGAAGCCCGGATCAGGATCGCCACCTGGATCACCGACTTCTACAACGCGCGGCGGCTACACAGCGTCTGCGGCTTCAGGAGCCCGATCGACTACGAACACGACCACCGAGCCACCCTCACCGAGGAACTGGCTGCATAGGAAGGTCTCCACGTTCGGAGGGGATTGACAGACCCGTGCCGTCCGGTTGCAGCGAAAGGGGGGCCAGTACGCCCGTCGCCTGCGGGGGCGCCTTACCGGCTGTGAGGACACGCTGCGCTCTGGCGCGTACTTCTGGACCTGGACGACCGGCGCGAGGCCATCGGTGAGGTAGCCGACGACGTCGGTCCCCGGGTCGCAGCGCCGCGGGCAGCCGTAGGCCCCGGCGGGCGGTGACCGCCGCGCGTCAGCGCGGATCGACGCCACCGAGGAGTGGGTCCGGGACCGTCCTCCAGCCGTCCCGGCCGAGCGCCAGTTCGGCATCGGTGAGCAAGGCCGCGTCCAGCGCGGAGCGGATCCGTCGCTCATCCAGGTCTGTGCCGGTCAGGAGGAGTTCATTGCGACGCTCGCCGTAGTAGTCGTGCCAGAACCAGGAGGCGAGCGTCCGCCGCTGGGGCGAGGCGGCCTCCCAGGCAGTCGTGTCGTGCGCCTCGAGCCAGCGGTCCGCCTCCCTCAGCTCCAGGTACGCGCCGGCCGAGTGCCAGGTCACGACCGCGTCGGGGCTGCTGCACAGCCACAGGTGACCGCGGCCGCGCACCACGCCGTGCATCACGGCGTCGAGCGCGTCGGCCAGCCGCCCGGGATGCAGAGGACGGCGGGCCCGCCAGAGCACCGACTCCACGCCATGCCTGCTCACCCGCGGTGACCGCGGCGCGAGGACCGGCTCCAGCCGCGCCTGCCAGGCGTGGGCCGTGCCGGACGGCAGGGCCTCGGCGAGCGATGCCGGCGCCGGCGCGTCTCCGCCGGGTGACGTGACAACCAATGCCTCCCCGTTCAGGTGGCCGATGAGGGCGGCGGCGCCGGACGCCTTGCGGTCGTCTCCGGCCGGCATGGCCCGCACCACCACCGCGTCCGCCGATTCCACCTGGCGGGCCGCGGCCTCGGCGGTCGTCAGCGGCTCGCCGAGGTCGCGCCCGTTCCACAGGCGTACGGACCGGTGAACGCAGCCGAGGTCGGCCATGAACGTGGCCGGGTCTACGCCGACCACGACGGGAGCCGGGTCGTAGAAGTCCGTCAGAGGGCCGCTCGCGACCCGCGCGCGCCACAACTCCGCCAGGAAGGGGACGACTTCGACGGTGGCGGGGAGGGCCAGTACGACATGTGTCCGCCCCGGGCCCGGCGCCCGCCGCAGCGCCAGGAGGTCCTGGCGCAGGACCACCACCGGGTCCCCCGTCACACCTTGCGGACTGGATTCCCGCGCGCTCGTGCCCGTGCCGGACAGGAAGCGCTGGACGACCGGGTATCCCCCGTCCTCCCGGCCCTCCACCGACACCGCGAGCACCGTGGCCTCCGGGGAGAGACGCAGCACCTGGTCGACCACGGCACCGCGGATGCCGGGGGTGTTGCCGGTGACCACGCTCAACAGACCTTTGTACATGCGAACTTCCGTCAATTGAGGTGGGCGGTCTGCCGCGGCGCCGGAGCTGCACGCAAAGGCTCGGGAAGGCTGCCGTCTGCCGGCATTCCCGCTCGCAGCCACACGGCGACCGTCTCCGCGTCCGCCCGGGAGGCGATCGGGCCGAGCCGTACCACCGCACCGGTGGGCCGCCGGTCCGCTGCGCACGGCTGTACGGCCGCGTACAGTCCGCGGCCGACGCGGCACTGCAGGAACCGGTCCAGGCATCCGGTGGAGACCATGACGCCGTGCGGGCAGGCGCGGACGGCCCGGCGCAACACATCCATCACGTGTTCGTCGGCGCTGTCCTGGCAGGAGGTGCAGACGACCAGGGTGAAGGGAGTCCTCCTGGGGTCACGTGCGGTGGGGCTCATGCGTGCGTTCCTTCCGTTCCTCCCGTACGCGCCGCGGTCACCGGGAGCTGCCAGTGGCGCGCCGCGGCCTGCGCCGCCCACATGCGGGCGTAGCGCCCGCCTGAGGCTGCGAGCAGGTCGGTGTGGGTGCCGCGCTGGGTGATGCGGCCGTCCTCGACGACGAGGATCTGGTCGGCGCCGACGACGGTGGACAGGCGGTGGGCCACGACGATCACCGTCTTGCCGTCCACCAGCCGGTCGATGGCCTCCTGGACCACCGTCTCCGAGGTGCTGTCGAGGGCGGCGGTCGGCTCGTCGAGCAGCACGATCGGGGCGTCCTTGAGGAAGGCCCGGGCGATGGAGATGCGCTGGCGTTCGCCGCCGGAGAGGGCTGAGCCGATCTCGCCGACGCGGGTGGCGTAGCCGTCAGGCAGTGTCGCGACGAAGTCGTGGATGCCGGCGGCGCGTGCCGCCTCCTGGATCTCCGCGTCGGTGGCGTCCGGGCGGGCGAGGGCGATGTTGGCGCGGATCGTGTCGTCGAAGAGGTACACGTCCTGGAAGACGACCGCGATGTGTGTGAGGACCTCGTCGGGGTCGAGACGGCTCAGGTCGACGCCGCCGATGCGGACCCTGCCGCGCTGCGGGTCGGCGTAGCGGCCGATGAGCCGGGTCACCGTCGTCTTGCCCGAGCCGGAGGGGCCGACCAGCGCCGTCAGGCTGCGTTCGGGGACGGTGAAGTCGACGTCGCTCAGGGTGGGTTCGTTCTGGCCGTCGTACGTGAAGCTGACGTGTTCGAAGCGGATGTCGTAGGAGGTCGGCGGTTGTCCGCCCGCGGGGACCGGCAGCGGTCGTACCGAGAGGACGTCGTCGATGCGGGCCAGGGCCGCCTCGGACAGTTCGAAGAGCTTGGTCATGACGGCGGCCAGGCTCAGGGGTTCGGCGAAGCGGGCGGCGGCCACCGTGATGGCGAGGAGCGTGGCGGAAGTGAGCCGGGCGTCGAGGACCAGGGCAGCGCCGAGTGATACCAGGGCCACGAGTGCGAGTTGCACGATGAGCTGGGCACCGGCCACGGGCAGGGCGGCGGAGCGGTTGGTGGCGGCCTGGGTGTGCCGCTGGCGGGTCAGGACGTGCAGCAGGCGTGGTGAGTCGGCGCCCGCCTGGCCGGTGGCCTTGAGGACAGGCAGCCCCTGGACGTACTCCACGATCCTCGCCGCCGTCTCCCCTTCCGCCTCGTCGACCTCGCGGAACCCGGAGCCGGAGCGGCGCTGGATCTGCCGTACGAGCGGCAGCGCCACGCATGTGCCGGCGAGGAGGACCAGGCCGAGGTGCCAGTCCAGCACCAGGACGACGAGGCCGAGTACGGCGGGCACGGTGACCAGTTGCACGAAGAGGGCGGCCAGGGAGGAGACGGCAGTGGCGGCGGTGGCGGCGTTGCCGCCGACGACCTGGGTCAGGTCCCCGGCCGCGCGGCGGTTCAGCTCCTGCTGGGGCATGGCGCGCAGGGCGGCGCCCAGGCGGAGGCGCGTGGAGCCCGTGACCAGGTGCCAGTAGTCGTACGTGAACGTCATCTCGCGCATCCGTAGGGCGCCTTCCGTGGCCACGAGTGCGGCCAGCAGAGCCACCCAGCCCCAGGCGCGGCCGGTGCGTACGTCGTCGCGGGTCAGCTCCGCGAGCAGCGGGACGAAGCAGGCGTAGGCGGCGGCCTGGAGGACGGTCGCCGCGAGGGAGACGCGGAGTGTGGCGCGGAACTGCGGGGCGTACGGGCCGGCGGCGGTGAGCATCAGGCGCAGGATGCGCTTCACGAGGTGACCTCCTGGGTGCGGTGGCCGGTCAGGCCCCAGGTGGCGGCCTGCTGGTGGCTTGCCCAGAGGCGGGCGTAGCGGCCGCCGGCGGCTACGAGGTCGGCGTGGCCGCCGCGTTCGGCGATGCGACCGTGGTCGAGGACGGCGATCTGGTCCGCGTCGGTGATGGTGGACAGACGGTGGGCGATGACGAGGACGGTGCGGCCCCGGGTGAGGCGGGCGATTGCCTGCTGGATGACGCCCTCGGTCTCGGGGTCGGTGAAGGCGGTGGCTTCGTCGAGGATGACGATAGGGGCGTCGGAGATGATGGCGCGGGCGATGGTGATGCGTTGGCGCTGTCCGCCGGAGAGGCGGGTGCCGCGTTCGCCGACCTGGGTGTCGTAGCCGTCGGGCAGGTCGCGGACGATGAAGTCGTGTGCGGCGGCGGCCTCGGCCGCTTCCCGGACCTCGGCGTCCGTGGCGTCCGGGCGGGCGAGCCGGATGTTCTCGGCGACGGTGCCGGTGACGAGGAACGGCTCCTGGAAGACGAGTGCGACCTGCCGCAGCAGGACGTTGCTCGCGATGTCGCGGACGTCCACGCCACCGACGCGCACCGCGCCCGAGGCGACGTCGTGGAAGCGTGGGATCAGGCGTGCCAGCGTGGACTTGCCGGAGCCCGAGGCGCCGACCAGGGCGCACACCGTGCCCTCGGGGACCGTCAGGTCGATGCCGTCCAGGGCGGGGCTGCTCGAGCGGCCCGGGTAGTGGAAGGTGACGTTCTCGAAGACGATCGACGCGCCTTCCGGTTCACGCGGTTCGTCGGGCTCGGGGAGGGGCGGTGCGTCCAGGAGATCCTGTACGCGGACGGCGCCTGCCTTGGCGTCGTTGATGTGGTTCGTCAGGTGCATCAGGGGTGAGACGGCCTCGATGGGCAGGGTCCCTATGAGCAGGGCGAGCAGGAGGTCGGTGAGGGAGATCCATCCGGCTTCGAGCATCGGGACGCCGGTGGCGGCGACGATGAGCAGGGTGGGCAGCGGCACGATGAACAGCCGGTGCAGCAGTCCGGAGGAGCGAGTGGTGGCCATCCAGGCGGCGACCGCGTCCGTGAACTCCTCCACGGCGGTGGCGAACCGGCCGAAGGACGCGCGCCCGTCGTCGAAGGTGCGCACGACCGGCATGCCCTGGACGAACTCGACGACAGCGGCGTTCACGTTCTCGTTGGCGCTGTTGTAGCGCTCGCGCTGAGTGCCGTAGTCGCGGGCCAGCAGCGACAAGCAGACGAACGCGACGGGAACGATCAGCAGGACGGCGAGCAGCAACCGCCACTGGACGACGCCCAGAGCCAGCAGGGCCGCGATCGGCTGGGCGACGCCCGAGCCGAGGAACGGCAGTGCGTCGGCGACCACGTTGTGCAGGGACTTGACGTCGTCCTGGACGATCTTCTTGATGCGTCCGGCGCCGAGCCGCTGCACCTCGCCCAGCGGCATGCGCGCCAGGCTGTCGGCGAGGCGGCGGCGCAGTACGACCTCGAGTTCGTAGCTGGCCTCGTGCGCGAGGTGTTCGGCGAGCCAGCGGGCGCCGAAGCCGCCCACAAGGCCGGCGAGCGCCCCGAGGGTCCAGCGGGTGACGACGGCACCGGAGGGGTGGTCGGTGAGGAGTTCCCCGACGGCGTAGGCCACGCAGACGAGGCCCACGACGTTGAGGACTCCGCTCACCAGGCCGAGTGCCGCCGCCTGTTGCAGGCGCCGCCGTACCCGCGCGGAGGCCGTGGTCAGGCTCATGACTGTGCTGAGGCCGCTCATGCGCTCACCTGCCGGGCCAGTGCCGCCTTGTCGACCTTGCCCAGTGCTGTGCGGGGAAAGGACTTCAACACCCTTACCTCGTCCGGGAGTTTGTAGGCGGCCAGGCCGCGTGCCGTGAGGTGAGCGGTGACGTCGGTGCGTGTGGGCGGGGTGCCGCGGGAGATCAGGCAGGCGCAGGAGCGCTCCCCCAGATGCTCGTCGGGCAGGCCGATCAGGGCCGCGTCGTGGACGGCCGGGTGGGCGAGCAGGTGATTCTCGACCTCCTCGACGGGGACCTTCTCTCCGCCGCGGTTGATGACGTCCTTGATGCGGCCTTCCACGACGAGGTGTCCGGTGGGAAGGCGCCGTACCAGGTCGCCGCTGCGGTAGAAGCCGTCCGCCGTGAACGCCCGGGCGTTGTGGTCGTCGGCCCGGTAGTAGCCGCGCAGGGTGTACGGGCCGCGGACCAGCAGCTCGCCGACCTCGCCATGCGGTACGTCACGGTCGCCGGGGTCCACGATGCGTATCTCGTCGTCCGTGCACAGTGGTCGGCCCTGAGAGTCGATGACCAGGTCCTCCGGGTCGTCGAGGCGGGTGTGGCAGAGCAGCCCCTCGGCCATTCCGAACACCTGCTGGAGGCGGCAGCCCAGTTCGGGGGCGACACGCCGGGCGGTCTCTGCCTTGAGGCGGGAGCCGCCGACCTGGAGGAGTTCCAGGCTGCTCAGATCGTCCTCCGCCCACGCGGCCACCTCCAGCCACAGCAGGGCGAGCGAGGGGACGAGCGCGGTGACGGTGACGCGTTCGCGGGCGATCAGCGGGAAGGCGGTGTCCGGGCTCGGGGTGGGGCACATCACCACCGTGCCGCCCGCGTGGAGGGTGCCCAGGATTCCCGGGCAGGCGAGCGGGAAGTTGTGGGCCACGGGGAGCGCGGCGAGGTAGCGGGAGTCTGCGGTCAGACCGGTCGCTTCGGCGCTGGCGGAGGCGTTGTAGAGGTAGTCGTCGTGGGTGCGGGGGATCAGCTTGGGTGCGCCTGTGGTGCCGCCGGACAGGAGCAGCACGGCTACGTCGGAGGGGTCGGGTTCCGGTAGCGGTCGGGGCGTGGCGGGTATGGACGCCAGGCTGGTGAACTCCTCCGCGTCCCCGGCGACCAGGATGTGCCGCAGGCTTGGCGCCTTCTCCCTTACAGCGCGGGCGAGCCGGCGATGGTCGAAGCCGAGGTGGGTGTCGGGGATGACGTACGCCACCGCCTCCGAGAGGGCGAGCAGGTGGGCGATCTCGGCCTCGCGATGGGCGGGCAGCGCCATGACGGGAACCGCGCCGAGCCGGAACAGAGCGAAGGACAGCTCCAGGAACTCGGCGGTGTTCGGCAGGTGGACGAGGACTCGGTCGCCCGGCATGAGCCCGAGCCCGTGCAGCCCGGCTGCCAACCGGTCGGCACGCAGGTCGAGTTCGCGGTACGTCCAGCGGCGCTGCCCGTCCACGACGGCGACCGCGTCCGGTGTGGCCTCGGCCCGGTCCCGGAGCAGGGAGCCCAGGGTGCGGCCCTGCCAGTAGCCGCGTTCCCGGTAGCGGTCGGCGAACTCCTTCGGCCAGGGCGTGAATCCCTCCAGCACGGCTCAGCCCTCCTTCGGGACCACGTAGGGGGCGACGCTGCGGAGCTTCTCGCAGGTCTCCTCGTACTCGCGGGCCGGTCGGGACGCCCCGACGACGCCCGCGCCGGCGCGCAGCCAGGCCCGGCCGCCCTGCTGGTAGACGGCACGCAGCACGAGTGCCGCGTCCAGCGAACCGTCGGCTCCGGCCCGCAGGACCGCGCCCGCGTACAGGCCGCGCGGTTCGTCCTCCAGTTCGCGGATCAGACGGTAGGCGGCCGGCTTGGGGATGCCGGAGGCGGTGACCGGCGGGAAGACCGCGCCGAGCGCGTCCCAGGCGGTGCGGCCCTCGGCCAGGTCGGTGGTGACGCGGGAGGCGAGGTGCTGGACGCTGCCGCGCGGCTTGACGCTGAGGAAATCCGTCACGTGGGTGGCACCCGGCACGCCCACCGACGACAACTCCTCCACCGCCAACTTCACGGAAGTGGCGTGCTCGTACACCTCCTTCGGGTCGCGGTGCAGGTCCGTGCGCAGGGCGGCGTCCGTGTCCGGGTCACCGGTCAGCGCGCGGGTTCCGGCCAGCGGCTGGGTGGTGGCGGTGCCGTCGCCCGGTGCCTCGATCACCGTCTCCGGGCTGAAGCCGGCGGCCTGGATGCCGCCGAGGTCGAGGAGGAAGGAGCGGGCGGGGTCGTTGGCCGTGCGGCCCGCGACGTACGTGGCCGTCATGTCGACGGGGAAGGGTACGGGGACGGTGCGCGAGAGGATGACCTTGTCGAGCCTGCCGCGGCCGATCTCGGTGACGGCGTGGGCGACATGGCCCTGGTAGGTGCGCCGGAGGTTGTGGACGTCGACCCCCTTCGGGGCGCATGCGGGCCTCGGGGCCCGGGCCAGCACCGTACGGAGGCGGTCCGGGAAGTCCGGGTCGAGGGTACGGACGCTCAGCTCCGCCTCGGTCACCGTCACCTCGGTGCCGGGGACCATGAGGTGGGCCAGGGGCAGGTCCGTACGGCCGCCGCTCGCCAGCTCGAAGGACAGCCAGCCGTAGGCGTGCCAGTCGGCCACCGGTGCCTCGTGCAGGGCGGAGTGCAGGGGTTCCCAGGGCGTTCCCGACCAGGGGGAGGTCCTCTGGCCGATGCGTATGTTCCCTGCGTCGAGGCGTACTTCGTGGATCGGGTTACCGGCGATGTACCACCGGTGGTCCTGCTCGTAGACGACGTGGTCGGTGAGCAGGCCGGAGTCGGCGAGCTGAGCCACGACGGCCAACGGTGCGAACGCGCCCTCGATACGGGTGTGCTGATAGTGCTGATGCATGCTGGTCTCCTGGTCAGCGGCGGTGCGGCGCGCGCAGCGGGGCGGCGACGAGGTCGGCGACATGGGCGACGTTCGGCTCTTCGATGCAGCTGAAGTGGTTGCCCTCGATCCCGGTGACGGGCAGGTCGCCGAGGCATACGTCCCGCCAGAAGGCGAGGGTGGTGTCGTCCATGCCGGGTGCGAAGCCGGAGGCGCCCCGCGGCAGCAGGAAGCGCATGTCGCCGGCGTACGGCTCGGGGGTGAAGCGGGCGGACAGGAAGCTCTGCCGGAAGACGCGGAACATCCCGGCGACCATCTCCGGCGGTATCGTCTCCCCGCCGGCCTCCGTGGCGGCACGGGCGTACTCGGCGAACCTCTCCTCCCTCGTGCACGAGGACAGACGCCGGAAGAACTCCCCGGCGGGGCCGTCGACCTCGGCCAGTGAGCCGAGCGGGACCTTGCCGCCGTTGCGTTCGATGACCTGCATGAACCCGCGGACGACGGTGTCCGCGTCGATGTCGCCGAACCCGGTCTGGGCGAGGGAGATGTGCAGGTTGGGCACGAAGAGGATCTCGATCATCAGGTCGTCCTCGACGTCCACGACGACCGGGTGGCTGCTGATGAGCACCAGGTCCTCCACCGTCACCCCGCGCTCCTCAAGACGGCGGGCGACCTCGGTGGCGTACAGGCCACCCAGGCAGTAGCCGATGAGCTGGAGCCTGTTGTGGCCCTCGGTGAGCAGGCGCTCGGCGTAGTCGTCGGCGGCGCGCTCGATGACGGTGGCCGGGTCCTGGGCGAGGTAGCGCTCGGTGTCGTCGATGACGACGCCGAGGACCGGGCCGAGGTCCTGCTCGACCAGGCGGGCGGCGAGCGGTCGGTAGCAGTCCATGGTGCCGAGCCCGGCGTGGAACATCACCCGCAGCGGGCCGTCGCCGGAGCTGCTGAAGGACATCAGGGCGGCGTTGCCGCCGGTCGCGGCGCGGCGCATGGTGGTCTCGGCCGGTGAGTCCGCGCGGTCGCGCAGGAAGGCAGCCAGTTCAGCGATGTTCGGGTGGTTGAGGAGCTGCCGCAACAGCGTGTCGAAGGGGATACCGGACGCCTCGGGGACCTCCTCGCGCAGTCGTCCGGCCATCCGCGCCATGATCAGAGAGTCGGCGCCGTGGTCGTAGAAGCTGTCGGTGCGGCCCACGCGTCCGCTGGGCAGTGCCTCGGACCACAGGGTCGTGAGATGGGACTCCAGCGCGTCCGCCGGTGTCTCGTCGGCGTGCCGGGGTGCGGTGTCGGTGGCTGTGGGCCGCCAGTCGGCGAGCGCGCGGCGGTCGACCTTGCCGTTGCCGGTCAGCGGGAGCGCGTCGACGACCTGGAGGTGCGAGGGGATCATGTGGGCGGGCAGCCGGTCGCGCAGGAACGCCGTGAGGTCGTCCTCGGTGACCTGCGCCCGGTCCGTCTTGAAGCGAGCCGCGAAGAGGTGGACGTGCTGCGGGGCCAGTGCGTGCCCGTCGTCCGGCAGGCACAGCACCTGCTCGGCGCCCGCCTCGCGCAGCAGCGCGAGCCACTGGTCGCGGTCGAGGTAGGAGCTGCCACCGAGGGCACGGTCGTCCGCGGGCTCGGTCATCATGAACGCCTGCGAGGCCAGGATCCACGGGTGCTCGCGCGTGGGTTCGGTGAGGATCAACCAGCCGCCCGGCGCGACGAGTTCGGTGAGGCGGGTCAGGGAGGCGCAAATGTCGCGGGCGTTCTCCAGCACGCCGGCGGCCAGTACGACGTCGTACGCGTTCGGGGCCAGGCCCTGGGCGCGGTGGTCGGCATCCACGTCGAAGACGCCGAAGCGCAGCCGCGGGCGCTCGCGGTCGCCGAAGCGGCGGCGGGCCTCGGGCAGGAAGAAGCCCGCCACGTCCGTGAAGAGGTACGTGCCGTCCCGGTCTGCCAGGGCGGCCAGGGCGTCCTCGGTGGTGCCGCCGGTGCCTGCGCCCACTTCGAGGACTCGCAGCGGGTGGGCGGCGGTCACCTCCTCCAGAACCGATGCGACGGCACGGTTGAGGTAGCGGGCTGTGGCGTTCCGGCGGTAGAGGGCGTGCGCGGTGGTGAAGTCCCCGTCGGGGAAGAGGAGTTCGACGGGGTCCTGGCGGCCGGTCATCAGGTCGGGCAGGCGGTCGGCGTGGTTCCTGACGTACGTCAGGAAGTCGCGGGAGGCGACCGCCTCGCTCCAGGTCTGCTGGGCCCGCTGCCACAGGCGGGCGGTGGTCGGTGCGTCGGCCTCGCTGATGCCGTGGTCGTCGAGCACTGCGAGCCAGCGGCGTACCAGCCAGTGGTGGCGCGGGGCGATGCCGGCCTCCGTGAGGGCCTGCTGCGACGGCTTGCCGTCCTCCGCGGGGAACAGGCCCAGCTCACCGAGCGCGCAGGCCATCGAGGACAGGACGGCGGCGTCGAAAGAGTCGACGTGCGCGGCAACCCGGTCGCCGTCCAGGCCGGGGACCGCGGCGTCGGCAGCCTCACTCACCGCGGGCTTCAGGGATACGGCACCGGGGACCGCCGGATCCGTGGGCGCCGGGACGACCGCGCCGAGGAGCGCGCGATCCTCGCCCGTACCGTCCACGACGACTGCCGCTGAGGCCACAGCCGGGTGCTCCAGCAGCGCCGCCTCGATCTCACCCAGCTCGATGCGGTGCCCGCGCACCTTCACCTGGGTGTCCTCGCGGCCGAGGAACTCGATCTCGCCGCCGGGCAGGTAGCGGCCAAGGTCGCCGGTGCGGTAGAGGCGCTGTCCGTCGCGCGTGACGAAGCGGCGGTTCGTGGTCTCCGGGTCGCCCAGGTATCCCTGGGCGAGACCGTGGCCGCTGATGTACAGCTCCCCCGCGACCCACACCGGGCAGTCGCGCAGGTCGGCGTCCAGCACCCGGAAGCCCTGGTTGGCGAGCGGCAGGCCGTACGGGATGCTGCGGTGGCTGTCGTAACCTCCCCCGCACCGGTGGTAGTTGGACCAGATGGCCGCCTCGGTCGCACCGCCCAGCGCGATCAGCTCCAGGCCGGGCAGCCTGGCGGCAAGGGTGCCGGGCAGGGGGACGGGAATCCAGTCGCCGGACAGGAGAGCGAGGCGGAGAGCGGGGAGCCCACGGCCCGTCTCGGTCTCCAGGTAGGTCGCGAGCATCTGCATCAGCGCCGGTACCGAGTTCCAGACGGTCACGCCGTGCTCGGCGATCAACTCGGTCCAGTGGGAGGGGTCGGTGCGGCGCTCGGGGTCGGGCAGGACGAGGGCGCCACCGACCGACAGGGGGCCGAAGATGTCGTACACCGAAAGGTCGAAGCCGAGGCCGGCCAGGCCCAGCACGCGGTCGTCGGCGGTGACGCCGAAGCGGCGGTTCACGTCCTCGATGGTGTTGAGGGCGGCCCGGTGGCTGATGACGACGCCCTTGGGGCGACCCGTCGAGCCGGAGGTGTAGATGACGTAGGCGGGGGCGTCCGGGTCGCCGTCCTGCGCAGGCTGGGCCATGCGGGAGGCGGGCGTGAGCGTGTCGACGGCGATCGCCGGGCCGTCGGTGTCCACCCAGGACTGCGTCAGGACATGCCGTACGCCGGCGTCGGCGAGCATGGCGGCACGGCGCAGGGGCGGCTGCGTGGTGTCGACGGGGAGGTACACGGCATCCGCGAGGAGGGCGCCGAGGACGGCGACGATCTGCTCGGGGCCCTTGTCCATGACGACGGCGACGCGTTCGCCTGCGGTGCAGCCGGCGGCCCGCAGCTGCTCGGCGACGGCGGTGGCGCGGGCCGCGAGGTCGCCGTAGCTGAGGGTCGTGTGCGGAGCGATGACGGCGGGCCGGTCGGGGATGCGGGCTGCCTGGTCGAGGACGGCATGGTGCAGGAGGGTGTCGGGGAGTTCGGCCGCCGTGTCGTTGGCGCGGCGGCGCTCCTCGGTCTGCCAGGCCGGCAGGGGCACCACGTCGTGCGCGTCCCAGAGGTCTTCGCCGTCGGCGAGGGCCCGTATGAGTGTGTCGAAGGCGTCGAACATGTCGTCCGCGAGGCCCTTGGGGAACACCCCGTCACGGACGTCCCAGTTGACCTGCAGCCCTTCGGCGTCGTCCATGGCCTGGCAGTCGATGAAGACCTGCGGGGTCTGGGTGATGCCGAAGCCGTCCAGGCGGCCCTCGGCACGGCGGCCGGTGCGGTCGTCGCCGAGACCGATGGCGCTGGTGAACACCACCGGCATCAGGGCGGCTTCGCGGCCCCGGCGGCGGGCGAGTTCGCGCAGCACCTCCACGCCGGAGTACAGCCGGTGGTCGAGGTCGTCGAAGAGCTGTCCGGACAGCACGCCGGCTCGCTCCGCGAAGGAGCTTCCGGGCGTCGGTTCGACGGCGAGCAGGTTCACGGTGGTGAAGTCACCCACGACGCGGTCGATCTGCTCGTGCAGCGGCAAGCGGTTGAGGACGGTGAGGTTGAGGCAGAAGCGCGGGCTGCGGCTCCAGCGGCCGATCACGGCGGCGTAGGCGGCGAGCACGACCGAGGATGGGGTCAGACCGCGACGCTGGGCGCGGTCCTTCAGGCGCTCCCAGGCGGCTGTGTCCAGCTTCAGGAAACGGCGGCGGAAACGAGGCTCCTGGTTCGTCTCGGTGAGTGGAAGATCCGGGGCGGGCGGCAGGGTGTCCAGCCGGGACCACCAGTAGTCCTTGTCACGCTGATGGGCCGGAGAGTCACTCAGGGAGCGCTCGGCCAGCAGGTAGTCACGGAACTGGACGTCGAGCGACGGGAGTTCGGCGTCCGGATCGGCGTGCAGGGTCTCGAACTCGCCGAGCAGGAGCCAGATGCTCGCCCAGTCCGCGATCAGGAAGTCCATCGAGAGATGCAGCACCGCACGGTCCGCCGTACGGGTGAGGCGGACGTCGAACAGGGGCCAGCGCGTGGTGTCGTACACACGGTGGCCCATCTCCTCGCGGGACCGCAGGAGGTCTTCTTCTGTCTCGCCCACGGGGACGGTCAGCCGGGGCGCGGTCGGCAGGACGTGCTGGTGGCCCGCCGGGTCGATGACGGCCCGCAGCATGTCGTGGCGGGCGACGAGCCGGTTCCAGGCGTCCTCGGTGCGGGCCGGGTCCAGGCCGGAGTAGTTCACCTCGAGGTAGACGTGACAGGCGACGCCGCCGTACCCGAAGACCTCGTTGCGGCCCAGCAGGTAGGCGGCCTGCACGTCGGTCAGCGGGAACGGCTCGTGCCGGGCCGGCGGGTCGGGGGTGAGCGTGGTGGGCCGGGCCTCGGCGCGCAGACACTCCAGTACGGCTGCCTTGCTGTCCTTCAGCGACTGGAGCCGCCCGGCGCTCAGAGTGCCCTTGGGCGCGCGGTAGCGAAGGGTCCCGTTCTCCTCCCACAGCTGGACGCCCGCCTGGCGCAGGTCCGCTATCAGGTCGGCCGGGGTGGGTGCGGTGGTCATGCGTTCTCCTTGGCCGTGAGGGGCGGGATGTTGGCGTTGAAGCGGAAGAGGTTGTCCGGGTCCCAGGTGTTCTTCACGCGGCCCAGACGCGCGTACGCGGCGTCCGGGTAGGCGGCGCGCACCCAGTGGGGCTCCGGGTCGGGCAGGAGGTTGACGTAGGGGCCTTCAGTGACGTCCTGGAGCGACTGCCAGGCGCTGCGGGCCGGTTGAAGGTGTTCGGGGCTGTCGGCATCGCCGTACCACTGGGCGCACAGCTCCACGAACCAGCGTGCGCCACGGTGCGTGAAGGCGGTGGGCCCGGCCGGTGCGCGGCTGATGGCGCCGCCGAGGGCGCCGAGGACGACGGAGAAGTTCGGGCCCGCCGTCTCCCAGTGGCCGAGCAGGCGGTCGAGGGTGGCGTCGGTGAGGTCGGTGAGGAATTCGCCGCGGTTGTACACGTGCTGGCGGGTGACGTCGGGCGGGGAGGGCAGCAGGCGCTGGTATGCGGTGTACGGCAGGTGAGTGATGCCGTCGGCGACCGCGCCGTGCCGCAGGGGGGCGAGCACCTCGTCCGCCTGGTCGGGCGGCCCGAACCAGCTGGGGATCAGTACCGCGCACCGCTCGAAGTGCAGGTGCTCGGGTATGAGCGGCAGCGGCGGCGCGGTCCAGACGATGGCGATCAGCGATGCCGCGTCGGGTGCCGTGGCCAGCCAGTCGCGGGCCGTGCGCAGGGCGGTGCGCGCCTGGGACGCCGGGTGGACCAGAGCCCCTGCGACGACACCGTTCACCCGGTGCAGGCGGAAACCGAGGCGGGTGACGACGCCGAAGTTGCCGCCGCCTCCGCGCAGTGCCCAGAACAGGTCCGAGTGGGTCTCGGCATCCGCCCGCACGTGCCGCCCGTCGGCGGTGACCAGGTCGAAGAAGGTGACGTTGTCGCTGGTGAGCCCGTACTGGCGGGACAGGTCGCCGACGCCGCCGCCGAGGGTGTGGCCGGCGATGCCGACGTCGGTGTTGCGGGGACCGGGCACGGCGAGGCCGTGCTCCTGTGTGGCGGCGTCGAACTCGCCCCAGGTCAGTCCGGGCTCGGCGACGGCGGTACGGGCGAGGGGGTCGATGTCGATCCGCTTCATGCCGCCGAGGTCGACGACCACGCCGTCGTCGCAGGTGCCCCAGCCCGCCACGTGGGCCCCGCCGCCCCGGACGGCGACGGGCAGGCAGTGGCTGCGGGCGTGGGCGAGGACGGCGATCACGTCGTCGGCGTCGGTGCAGCGGGCGATCAGGGCGGGGCGCCGGTCGGCGCGGGCGTTGCGGACGCGGCGGGCCCTGTCGTAGCCGGGGGAGCCCGGAGTGAGGAGCCGGCCGCGGAATCCAGGAAGGGTGTTCACGGGCTACTCCGTCCGGGCCGGCGTGGTCAGGACCGCGCCGTGCAGCCTGGCCGGATCCAACGGGCCGGTGAGACCTTCGAGTTCGACGGCGACTACACCGGTGTCCGGGGCGATCTCGACGGCGAGCGGGCCGTCCGGTTCGACGTGGGCGGCGAGGGTGTCGAAGGCGGCGCGGTCGCGCTCCGCAACGCCGACCCGGACCCGGCTGATGCGCCTTGCCCCATTGGGGTGGTGCACGGAGGCGGGGCGTTGGGGCGGGTCGTAGGCGGAGACCACGAACGGAAGCCGGACCGGGTGCGTGGCGAGGAACTGGTAGCGCACCAGGTCGCCGTCCGGGCGGGTACGGCGGCCCTTCATCACGCGTGACACCCGCACTCCCCCGGCGCTCAGCGCCGCATGGACACGAACCAGTTCGACGTCGTCGGTCTCCAGGGCAAGGTCCCGCCAGCCCTCGCCCGGACGGGCCCAGCGGGCCAGCCGGTCCCCTGCCGCCCTGCCGTTCACAGCCGCCATGGGCCACTTCACGAGGCGGAAGGCGGGCGGCAGTTGAAAGAACTCGATGAACGGTCCTTCCTCGAACCAGAGCAGGGCGTTGTGGGCGCGCTCGGGAGCGCTGCCGTACTCGACGGTGAAACCCAGCTCTTCGTAGTCCCGTACGACCGACCGGACATCGTCGACCTTGCACAGGACATGGCTGCAACGCAGCACGATCTTCAACTCCCCCATGGGACGGTGCACTCAGTTGATCCGGGCCGCGAACAGCCGCTGTCCCAGCGGCGCCAGCGGGTGGTCCTCGTCCGGCGCGGTGACGATCTGCCGGAACCCGGCTCCTTCCAGAGCCGCCAGCCACTGCCCGCGGGTGAGGAACGTGGTGTCGTCGGCCCGCCGCGCGTCCTCGGCGGCGGTCATCATGAACGCCTGCGAGGCGAGGATCTCCAGGTGTTCGCGGGTCGGTTCGGTGACCAGCAGCCGGCCTCCCGGGGCCAGCAACCCGGCCAGGTGGCGCATCGTCGCGTCGGTGTCGCGGGCGTTGTTCAGGACGCCGGCGGCGACGACGACGTCTGCGGTGCCGGGCTCCAGTCCCTGACCGGCCGGATCCTGGTCGACGTCGTACAGGCCGTGCCGGATCCAGGGACGGTCGGCGTGGCGTTCCTTGGCGACGGTGACGAAGAAGTGGGAGACGTCGGTGAACAGGTAGTCCACAGGTGGCCTCTTGCGCCCGTCCGCGGTCAGGGCCGTGGTGATCGCTTCCGTCGTCGCGCCGGTGCCCGCCCCGACCTCGATGATCCGCAGCGGGTGCGTGGCGTTGCGTACGGCGGCCAGGGAGCGTACGGCGGCGGCGATGGCGGTGTTGAGGTAGCGGGCGGTGATGGTCTCGCGGTACACCGCGTCCGCGACGTCGGTCCGGCCTTCCGGAAAGAGCAGCAGGGCTGCCTGCTGTTCGTCTCTCATCAGCTGGAGCAGGCATTCGGCGTTGCGCCGCAGGTATGCGACGAACTCGCGGGTACCCAGGGCCTGTTGCCAGGTGAGGGCAGCCAGACCCCACGCCTGGTCCACCGCCTTGGAGTCCACCCGCGCCGTGCCCCGGAACCGCTCCCCGTCCCGCGCGATCGCCTCGCGGTCGGCGAGGACCCGCAGCCAGCGCCGGATCAGCGTGTCGTGGCGGGGCGCCACTCGCGCGTCGGCCAGGATCTCCTCGGCCGAGTAGGTCGACTGGGGGTCGAGCAGGGCTCCGGCCTCCTGGAGTGCGGCCAGCATCGCCAGGAGAACCGCGTCGTCGAGCTGTCGTACGAAGTCGTCCACCAGACGGCGGTCCACGGTGCCGACGTGGAGATCCGCCTGGGCGGTGGCGTGCCGGATCAGGTCGGCTACGCCGACTTCACCAGTCAACTCACCTGCTGAGAGTGGCTGGTGGGCCTGACCGGGTCGCAGAGTCGGGTAGCCCAGCTCCTTGGTGAGGTCCTGCCACATCCGGCACACGGTCAAGTGGTACTGGTCCGGCCGTTCGGCCTGCGCCTCGCCGAGGATCGCCGCCCGTGCGGCTCGCAGGTCCTCGCCGATGGCGGCCGGCCACTGCTGCCTCAGCAGGTGTCGGTAGGCGGCCGGGGCTCCGCTGCTCAGTACGGAGGTGCTGGGTTCGGTGAGGTGTCCGGTGCCGGGGGCGTCGAAGTCGAAGCGGTGCTTGACCGCTTCGGGGATGTGCAGCCGCGGGCTCCACAGCACCGGGCCGTGCGGGTCGGTGAGGGTGAGGCTGCCGCCCGCGGTGCCGAGGGTGACGCGGTGCAGCAGGTGCAGGTGGTTGTCGGGGTCGTCGGGGTCGACCTGGTTGTGCACGCGCAGGGTCAGGGGTGCCCCGCCGATCGTGCCGGTCAGGACGGTGAGCGGCGCGTCGGGGTCCGCGTCGGCAGCGGTCACCCGCCAGGGCCGTAGCGTGCCGAGCACCTCGCCCAGGAGGTGCAGCAGCGGGAAGGCGACCTGCGAGGCGCAGGCGGCGTCGACGTAGGCGACGGGCTGCCGTTCGCGCGCCGTGCGGGCGGCCTGGACGAAGCGCCGCACCTCCGGCAGCCGCACGTACAGGTCGCCGAGCCGGTAGCGCACCCGGTGCTTGCGCGCCTCGCGCAGGCAGGCGGCCAGGTCGTCGTGGTGCACGGGCTGTTCCTGGACCACATGGATGCCGCGGCGCAGCAACCGCAGCGCCAGGTCGGTGCCGGTGCCGCCGAGCACACCGGAGCGGACGACGACGCAGGCGAGGTCCACCTCGGCGGGCAGGTGGTCCACGTCCGTGTACAGCGGTACGCCGTGCCGGGCGGCACATGCGACGGACCGTTCGCTTCCGGCCGCGAGCACGCCGACGACTTCGAACTCGTCGGGCAGCATCGCCAGGGCGGCGAGGTAGAACTGGCCGAAGGTCGTGCCGCACACGACCGTCCGAAGCCGCTTCACAGGGCACCTTCCTCAACCGTGGTGAGTTCATGGATCGCCGACTCGTGCACATGGAGGTCGCACAGGCCCGGCTCGTCCGTCAGGCGCGCGAGGGCGCTGGCCGGATCGAGTGCCGTGTCCGCCCAGTGCGGTCCGTGCGGCACCTCGCCACGCAGGACCGCCAGGGCCGCGACGGCGGTGACGGCGCCGGTGAGCCGGGCGATGCCCGGCGCGCGCAGGACCGCCGTACGGGTCGTGGGCCGTCCGGCGCGGACGCCGTCGAGCTGGACGAGGAGCGTCACGTACGGGGTGCGGCCCGCGGTGTCGAGGGCGGTGGCCCGGCACAGGGCCGCAACTGCCTCGGCGCGGTCCGCCGTACGGGCTTCGGCGAGCGCAGCGGCCAGGTGTCCGCCGTCCACCGCCGTGTACCAGTCGCCGTACGTGAGCGACAGGTCGTGGGCGAGCCGCTCGGCCTCCGCGTCCAGGTAGGGGAAGGCCGTCACCTCGCGGACGAAGTACGGCAGCCGGTGATCGGTCAGGCGGTGGAGTGTGCCCGAGCGGCGGGCGCCGTCGCGCCAGGCGGCCAGCGGCTCGTTGGCGCCGTCGAGGACACCGTCCAGGTAGTCGTCGGCCCCGGTCGGGGTGAAGCGGTCCAGCACACCGGCGTACGCGGTCAGTCCGTGCACGGAGTCGAAGTGCTCCGCCGCCAGATGGCGGGGCAGCAGTCCCGACAGGCCCGGCAGCGCGCCGGCGTCGTACAGGGCGGTGCGCTCGCCGACGGCCGTGCGGACGTGGTCCAGCCGCCCACCGCCTCCTGCGTCGACGAGATGGGCGCCCGCCATCAGCGCGGCGAACGTGACCTGCTGCGAGGTGCGGTGCGACGGGCCCGCGCAGTTCACCACCAGGTCACAGCCCCGTACGAAGGCGGCGAGCGAGGCCGGGTCACCGGTGTCGACCACGACCGGCTCCGCGTGCGGGAGCTGTGCGGCGAGCTGCTTCGCCCGTACGTCGTCACGCCCGCCGATGCGCAACGGTCCCGCTCCCCACCGGGCGAGCAGGCGGGCCGCATGGCCGCCGACGGCGCCGTATCCGCCGAGAACGCCGATCACAGCGCGCCCTCCTCGGACTCGCCGGACTGCGCCAGCCCTGCCGCGAGGGATTCCGCGACCCGTTCCAGCGTCGGGCCGGCGAACAGGCGCCGCAGCGGCAGCTGTACGCCGTAGCGCTGGGCGACGTGTGCGAGGAAGCGGGTCGCGAGAAGGCTGTCGCCGCCCAGGGTGAAGAAGCTCTGCCGGCGCCCCACCGCCGGTACGCCGAGCAGTTCGGTCCACATCAAGGCCAGGGCCTGTTCCAGTTCCCCCTGCGGCGGCTCGTCGGGGTCCTCGCCCTCCTGGGCGGTCGTG
Organism: Streptomyces sp. MMG1121; assembly: GCF_001280015.1. GTDB lineage: Bacteria > Actinomycetota > Actinomycetes > Streptomycetales > Streptomycetaceae > Streptomyces. The sequence continues at coordinate 401,051 of NZ_LGDV01000251.1, read as the reverse complement.
ACGAGAGCGGTGATCATGGCGCGGTCGACCTTGCCGTTGGCGCCGAGCGGCAGCCACGGCAGGACGGTGATCCGCTCGGGGACCATGTGCGCGGGCAGGCGCTGTGCCGCGTGGGTGCGCAGCGCGGCAGGGTCGAGGTCGACGGCGTCGTCGGGCCGGTGGGCCTGCAGCATTTCGGTGAAGGAGTCGCCCAGCGAGTCGTGTGTGACGTCGTGGAAGCCTGCGGTGCCCAGCAGTTCCGCCCACCGCTCGGCGGGCAGCATCGGCGTGCCCGCGATCCGCCGTTCCCTGTCGAAGCCTGCGTACCCGCTGTCCAGCAGGGCAGCGGTCAGCAGGGCGACCGGCGTGAGCTCGGCCCGTTCCACGGCCAGCAGCACCCCGCCGCGCCGCGTCAGCAGGGCAGCGAGGGCGGGGCCGTGGGAGGGGTCCGCGTGGCGGTGCAGCACCTGGTCGGCCAGGACCATGTCGAACCGGTGCCGCAGCTCGTCGGGGACGAGCAGGCCGTGCAGGCGGTGGCAGGCGGACTCGTGCGGAAGCCCGGCCAACCGCTGCTGTGCGGCCTCCACGAGGATCGGGTCGCCGTCCAGCAGCGTGTACCGCACCTGCTCGGGAGCCAGTCGGCCCAGCAGCCGAGCGGCAAACGTACCGTCCCCGCCGCCGAGTTCCGCGACTTCCACCGGGCGCCCCAGCGATAGCGCCAACTGCGCTATGCGCCGGGCCACTTCCGCCACGGCAGCCTCACTGCCCGGGTCGGCCGCTGCGAGACGTGCGGGGGCGAGGATGTCGTCGTCGAGCAGGACGGAGGCATCCAGTTGTCCGGCGAGAATGGCCTGGTAGTCGCCGATCCGCTCGGTGAGCCGCTGGTGCGCTCGGCCGATCAAGGAGGTGTAGGCGTCGTGGGCGCCCGCCAACGGTGCCGCTGCGGGGCTCTCGGGTCCGGGGGCGTACGCCCCCGCGTCCTCTACGAGCACCTTGCGTTCCGTGAGCCACCGCAGCCAGAGCCGGAGGACCGGCAGGTGTGCCTCGGTCGCCCCCAGACGGGCCGCCCAACCCTCTGCGGTGAGCCCGGAGGTCACGTCGCGCAGGCCGAGCAACTGGGCCAGGAAGGAATCCGCCACCGCGCTCTCCACGTGCCGGGCCCGTTCACGGAACTCGCGTGCCGTCGTGGTCGGTTGAGAGCCACGAAGGTCGACCGATCCCGCATCGGACGCCGGAACGACGGCGGCGGCCAAGCTCCGCGCCGCGCCCTCGCCCGCCACGGTGACCAGGGCCCGGCCCACCCCGGGTGCCTCTCGTAGCGCCGCCTCGATCTCACCGAGTTCGATGCGGTGGCCGCGTATCTTCACCTGGTGGTCGGAGCGCCCGAGGAACTCCAGGGTCCCGTCGGGCCAGTACCGGCCCAGGTCACCGGTCCGGTACCAGCGCTCCCCGCTCTCGGTCACGAACTGGCGTCGCGTCAGTTCCGGTGCGCCGCGGTAGCCGAGGGCGACCCCGGCCCCGCCGATCCACAGCTCGCCCGGTACCCAGTCGGGGCAGTCCCGGCCGTGCGCGTCCACGACACGGAAGCGCTGTCCGCGCAGTGGCCGCCCGTACGGGATCGACGTCCAGGCCGGGTCGACCTCGTCGACCTCGTGGGCGTTGGACCAGATGGCGGCCTCGGTCGCCCCGCCCAGGGCGACGAACCGGCACCACGGGCTCTGCTCGGCCAGCCGCCCCGGCAGGTCGAGGCCCACCCAGTCACCGGAGACCAGCGCGAGCCGCAGCGTGTCGAGCGGCTGGGCGCCGCTTTCGGCCGTGACGAGCAGCATGTCCAGCAGGGCCGGCACGGTGTTCCAGACGGTGACCCGCCGGCGGCGGACGAGGTCGAGCCAGCGGCGGGCGTCGCGCCGTTCGTCCTCGCCGATCAGGACGACCGCGCCGCCCGCCGACAGCGGCCCGAAGACGTCGTACACGGAGAGGTCGAAGTCCAGCGCGGACACCGCCAGGCCCCGGTCGGAGTCAGTGACCTGGTAGCGCTCGTTGATGTCCGTGACGGTGTTGGCGACCGCCTGGTGGGTGATCTCGACGCCCTTGGGGTCGCCGGTGGAGCCGGAGGTGAAGATGACGTAGGCGAGCGCGTCGGTCGGCACGTCGACGGGAGCGGCGGCCACGTCCATCGAGGGCGCCGCGTCGACGGGTACGGCCGTGACCCCACCCACCGACTGGGCACCGGGCTCGGTGACGGCGAGGCGGACGCCCGCGAGGCGGTGGATGCGCTCGCGGCGGGCGCTGGGCTGGTCGACGCCGACGGGAACGTACGCCGCCCCGGCGGCGAGCACGCCGAGCACGGCCACGATCTGGTCGGGCCCCTTGGGCAGGGTGACGGCGACGGTCTCGCCCCGCCGGACGCCATGCTCCACAAGGACGGTGGCCAGGCGAAGGGCACGGTCGGCAAGCTCGCCGTAGGTCAGGCGGTCGCCGTCGCCCCACAGCAACGCGACGCGCTGAGGCTGGTCGGCGGCGCGGCGGAAGAAGCCGGCGTGCAGCAGTCCGGGGACATCGGGGCCGGTGGCGTTGACGGCGGCGCGCGTCGCGCTCTGGGCAGCGGGCAGCACGTCGGGCGCCGGAGTGTTCCAGTCCCCGGTGGCCAGCCAGTCGACCAGCCTCACGTACGCCTCGAACATCGCGTCGACGAGGCCGTCGGGGAAGAGTTCCTCGACGACGTCCCAGTTGAGGCGGATGCCGTCACCGTCCTCGGTGACCTGGTGGTCGAGCCACACCTGCGGGGTCTGCGAGACCCCCCAGACCTGCCGGTCGAACGGGGCTTGCGGGACCCGGCCCCCGACACCGAGCGCGCTGGTGAAGACCACGGGCATGGTGGTCTCCGCCTCACCGCTCCGGCGGGCGAGTTCCCGCAGCACCCACACGGCGGAGACCTCCCGATGGTCCAGGGAGCGCCACAGCTCCTCCTGGACTCGCCTGGCACGCGCCGCCCAGCTCTCCCCGGCCTGCGGGCGCGAGGAGACGAGCATCAGTGAGGTGAAGTCTCCGAGGGTGTTGCCGATGTGCGGGTGGACGTCACGGCGGTCGAACAGGGTGAGGTTCAGCGTGAGGTCGGGTCGGGTGCTCCACCGGCCGAGCACCTCGGCGAAGGCGGTCAGCAGAACGCCGGAGGGGGTGAGGCCGTGTACTCGGGCCCGCTCGGTCAGCACCTGCCACCGCTCGGGGGCGACACGGGCCTCGCGACGCGTGAAGCGGGGACGCTGGACGGCGGCCGGATCCTTTGCGAGAGGCAGCGCGGGCGCCGACGGAAGCTGCGGCAGCAGGTCGGTCCAGTAGGCACGGGCGACGGAGACCGCCTCGGGATCCGGGGCGGTGGAGCACATGTAGTCGCGGAACGACACGTCGACGGGCGGGAGTTCGGCGTCCGGGTCGGCGTACAGGGCGGCGAGCTCCGCGTAGAAGATAAGGATGCTCAGCGCGTCGAGCGCGATGTTGTCGATGCCGATGGCGAGCCGCGTACGGCGGCCGGCGCGAACCCCGCGTACGGCGAACAGCGGCCACTGGGCCGGGTCGAACACCTGGTGCGATGCGGTCTTGCGCAGCCGCGCGAGGGCGGTGTCCGGATGGGGTCCCGCGTCGGTGACCTCCACGGTGAGGCGCGGCACCTCGGGCAGGATGCGCTGTTCGCCGCTGCCGTCGACGACCGCGCGCAGCATCTCGTGTCGCTGGATCAGCCGGTTGAGCGCCGACTCCAACCGGGCCACGTCCAGGTCCTCGACGTCGTATTCGCGGTAGAAGTGACAGCCGATGCCGCCGAGCGTGAAGTCCTCGCCGCGGCCGAGCCAGTAGGCGCGCTGCACGTCGGTGAGGGGGAACGGTTCGTGGCGGTGTTCGGCATCGGCAGTCACCGTCGGAGCGGTGCGTCGCGTGCCGTCGGGGTGAAGGCGAGCCGCGAAGTCGGCCAGCACGGGGTGGGTGAACAGGTCGGTCAGTCGCACTTCGCCGTAGCCCTCGGCGCGGAGTCGGGCGATCAGGCGGGTGCCGAGCAGGGAGTCGCCGCCGAGGGCGAAGAAGTCGTCCTCCCGTCCGACCTCGCCGGCGCCGAGCAGGTCCGCAAAGGCCCGTGCCACGTCCTGTTCGCGTGCGCCGCGCGGTGGGGTGACGGGCCTGGCGGCGGCCTCGGCGCACTGCGCGACGCGGCGGGCGACGGCCTTGCGGTCGATCTTCCCGTTCGGAGTGAGCGGCAACTCGTCGAGGACGATCACGCGTTCGGGCACCATCGCGGACGGCAGCCGCTCTGCGGCGAAGGCACGCAGCTGTGCGGGTTCGGCGACGCCGGTCACGGCGGCGGCGAGCCGCCGGTCCTCGCCGACTATGGCCAGTGCCCGCTCCACACCGGGCACGGCGGTCAATGCGGCCTGGATCTCGCCGAGTTCGATCCGGTGGCCGCGTATCTTGACCTGGTGGTCGGTGCGGCCGAGGAACTCCAGGGTGCCGTCGGGCCAGTACCGGGCGCGGTCGCCGGTGCGGTACCAGCGCAGCCCGTCGGCCTCCAGGAACCGGTCGGCGGTCCGCGTCGCATCCCCACGGTAGCCGCGCGCCACCCCGGTCCCGCCGATCCACAGCTCGCCGGGCACCCGGTCCGGGCAGTCCCGGCCGAGCGCGTCGACGACCCGGCACCTGACGCCCCGCAGCGGCGTCCCGTACGGCACCGACACCCAGTCGGCCGGGACCTCGCCGACCTCGCACACCGTGGAGTGGATCGCGGTCTCGGTCGTACCGCCCAGCGCCACGAACCGGCAGTCGGGCGCCACCGCGCGCACCCGCCCTGGAAGGTCCAGGGGAACCCAGTCGCCGCCCAGCAGCGCCAGCCGCAGGGACGGCAGCCCGTCGGCTCCGGCGGCGGTGACGAGCATGTCCAGCAGGGCGGGCACACAGTTGACGACGGTCACCCCGTGCGCACGCACCAATTCGGCCCAGGCGGTGGCGTCCCTGCGAGCAGGCTCCTCGACACACACGACGGCGCCGCCGACGGCGAGTGTGCCGAAGACGTCGTACACCGACAGGTCGAAGTCGAGCGCGGAGACGGCCAGGGTGCGGTCCGAACCACCCGTGCCGAAGCGGTGGTTGAGGTCTGCGATCGTGTTGACGGCGGCCGCGTGGGGGACCTCGACGCCCTTGGGTTCTCCTGTGGAGCCCGAGGTGTAGATGACGTATGCGAGGTCGGCCGCGGTCCCGGGCACAGGCGCGGTCAGGGGCTCGGTCCCCTCCGGCACAGCGATGTCGTCCAGGACCAGACGTATCCCGGCCGATGCGTTGATGCGCTCGCGGCGGACCGCGGGCTGGTCGATCCCCAAGGGCAGGTAGGCGGCACCGGCGGCCAGGACGGCCAGCACAGCGGTGATCTGGTCAGGCCCCTTGGGCAGTGTGACGGCGACCAGATCCCCCGGCCGGACGCCACGTGCGTGCAGGCTCCCGGCCAGCCTCAGTGCTTGCTGCGCAAGTTCGCCGTACGACAGTGAGCAGTCCCCTCCCCAGAGCAGGGCGGGTGCGTCGGGGTGGGCGGCGGCCTGCTCGAAGAAGCCGTCGTGCAGGCGTGCCGTGCCGGCGTTCCAGTCGGTGGCGTTGACGGCGGTCCGCGCCGCCCGCTGGGTTTCGGGCAGCATCGACGGCACGGGAGCGGTCCAAGCCGCCGGATCGTCCGGCAGCCGCTCCAGAAGAGCCTGGTAGGCGGCGAACATCGTGTCGAGGACACCGGGCGCGAACGCGTCCTCACGCGCGTCCCAGTTGACCAGCAGCCCGCCGCCGACCTCGGTGACCTGTGCGTCGAGCCAGACCTGCGGGCCCTGGGAGATGATCCAGGACGCCTCGCCGAAACTCTCCCGCACGGCGTCGGCGAACAGTTCGCCCAGGCCGAGGGCGCTGGTGTAGACGACGGGGGCGAGGACGCGGTCGCCGTGCAGCCGGGAGGCGTCGCGCAGCACCTCGACACCCGAGTAGCCGGCGTGCGCGGCGTCCTCGTGGAATCGCTTCTGCAGGCGGGCTGCACGTTCGGCGAAGGTGCCGGGTGCCGCTCCGTGCCAGGCGAGCAGCACCGACGAGGTGAAGTCGCCCACGAGCGAGGCCACGTCGTCGTGCAGCGGCTCGCGGTCGAACAGTGGCAGGTTCAGCAGGAAGTCCGGTTCGGCACTGAAGGCTTGCAGTGACTCGGCGAACACGGCGGCGAGCGCCATGGCGGGCGTGAGCCCGTGGCGGCGGGCGGCTTCGTCGAAGCGCCGGGTCTGCTCGGCGTCGAGGTGCAGATGGCGCCGTACGACGGTGACGGCTTCCGTCTCACCGGTGGACGCGGGAAGTCGGGGCGCGGCAGGCAGCTCGGGCAGCCGCTCGTGCCAGTACGCGCGATCGGCCTCCAGCACGGCCTTGTGGATAGGCGTCTCGGCGGCGGCTCGGCGCTCGGCGAGGTAGCGCGGGTAGCTGTAGTCCAGGGCGGGCAGCGATACGCCGGAGTAGGCGCGGGCCAGGTCGGCCAGCAGCACGCGCAGGCTGAGCGCGTCCGCGGCGACCATGTCGAGGTTGACGTGCAGGCGCGTGCGGCGGTCCGCGAGCAGCGACAGCTGGACGTCGAAGACCTCGGCGGTGGCGATGTCCATACGGCGGTGCGAGAGGGTCCGGCGCAGCTCGTCCAGCCGGTGTTCCGCGCCAGCCGCGTCCAGGTCGCGCAGGTCGTGCACGCGCAGTCCGGGCCAGGGGCTCTCGGAGAGGATGCGCTGGCGGCCGTCGTCGAGGATGCTCACGCGCAGCATGCCGTGCCGCGCGATGACGGCCCGTACGGCTGCTTCGAGGCGGGCCGGGTCCACGTCCCACCCGTCGAACTCGTTGTAGAAGTGCGCGGCCACGCCGCCGAGTTGCTGCCCTTCGGTGCGACCCACCCAGTAGGCGTGTTGCATGAGGGCGAGCTCGAAGGGCTCGGTCTCGTCCACGTGCAGGGTCACGGCCGCCTCACCGACCGCACCCCGCTCCTCGACCAGCCGCTGCCAGGCCGCGAGCGTCGGCTCGGTCATGAGGTCGGCGAAGGCGATGTCGAGGCCCGCGCGGCGACATCGCCCGGCGATCCTCATCATCGACAGCGAGTCCAGCCCGAGCTGGATGAGATGCGCGTCCTCGTCGATGTCCGTCACGGGGAGCCCGAGCAGTTCGCCAACGATTCCGGGCAGATCGAGCGCCGCGTCGGCGCGTTCCTGCGTCACCTGGATTCATCCCCCTTGGAAGACACCGTCGAAGACCGGTGGAGAGACCGGTCAAGACCGGTGAAGACACGGCCGAGGACCCGGCCCGTTCCGGCCACGAGCCCAAACTAATGGAAACGATTTTCATTTACAAGTCTTGAGTTTCCCGCTAGCGTCGCCCGCACGAACGACCGGAGAGGAAGGTCCATGACGGAAACAGAGATCACCCAACACGGCGGCAGCGCCGAGGAGTTGGGGACCGAGCCACCAAGGGAGGTGCCCCCGGAAGTACGGAGCGCACGGCGCTGGACAACCGTCGTCACGGCGCTCGCGGCGGCGCTGATGACCCTCGACATCACCGTCGTCAACGTGGCGATGCCGGAGATCGGCGCCGACCTGGGAGCCTCCCTGGACGGCCTGCAGTGGATCGTCAACGCCTACACGCTGAGCTTCGCCGCCCTGCTGCTGACCGCGGGATCGGTGTCGGACCTGATCGGCCGCCGCAGGATATTCCTGACCGGCGTGGCGGTGTTCACCCTCGCCTCGGCCGCCTGCGCGCTGTCCCCCGACGCGGGTGCCCTGATCGCGGCCCGCGCCGTGCAAGGAGCGGGCGGGGCCATGGTGCTCGGCACCTCGCTGGCCCTCATCTCCGGCGCCTTCGAAGGCGCTCCTGCGCGGGCCCGTACGACCGCCATCGGACTGTTCACGGCCGGAGGCGCCGTGTCGGCGGCCCTCGGACCGCTGGTCGGCGGCTCGATCGTGGAGTGGCTGAGCTGGCCGTGGCTGTTCGCCGTCAACGTGCCGATCGGCCTGCTGATCATCTACGGCACGCTGCGCAAGGTCCCCGAGAGCGGGGCCGGCGGCGGATCGCACCGGATCGACTACGCGGGCGCGGTGCTGGCCGTGCTCGCGCTCTTCCTCCTCAACTACGGCCTGCTGGCGGGCGCGGAGGACGGCTGGTCCGAGCCGCGTGTGCTGACCGCACTGATCGCGGGCGCGCTGCTGGCAGCGGCCTTCGTGGTGGTGCAGTGGCGGCTGGGCGAGCGGGCGATGCTGGATCTGCGGCTGTTCGCGATCCCGACCTTCGCCGGCGCGCTGCTGCTCAGCTTCGCCGCCCGGATCTTCAGCTTCGGCATGCTGCCGTTCCTCACCCTCTGGCTCGGCGGCATGCTGCATCTGACGCCGATCCGCATCGGCCTCGTCCTCCTCGCACAGTCGGTGGCCATCGTGATCGGGGCTCCGCTCAGCGGGCTGCTGGCCAAGCGGGTGCCGGTGGCCCGGGTACTGGCGCTGGGCATGGCCGCGGTGGGTGTGGGCGTGCTGCTGACGGTGGGGATCTCGCCGGACGACGACTGGACGGCGCTGCTGCCCATGCTGGTCCTGATCGGCGTCGGAGCGGGCCTGACCCTGCCCCATCTGCTGGCGCTCGCGGTGAACGTCGTACCGCCTTCTCGCGCGGGCACGGCTTCGGGCGCGGCCAACAGCTTCTTCCCGCTCGGTACGGCCACGGGTGTGGCCGTCTTCGGTGTGGTGCTGTCGGGCAAGGTGGGCGGCGTGATGTCCACGGCCGCGCTGGGAGAGCACGCCGTTCCCGGCTCCGCCGCCGGGGAGCTGCGCCGTCTGGTGACGGCGGGCCGGTTCGACGCGGTCGCCGCGGCCGTGCCGGAACCGGCCCGGAATCCGGTGCTCGCCCTGGCTCGCAGCGCCTACACCGAGGCGCTGTCGCAGATCTTCCTGATCGCGGGCATCGCGGCCCTGGTGACGGCTGCGGCCAGCCTGGTGCTGGTCCGGGACAGGGACACCTACAACGCCGCGGAAGCTGAACCGGAGACCGCGGCTACGCAGGCGTGAGCAGCCTGCGGCACATGACGTCGACGAGCGCGTACGGGCTCTCGGAGAGGTAGAAGTGGCCGCCGGGGAAGGTCAGCAGCTGGAAGGGACCGGTGGTCCACTTCTCCCAGCCGGCGGCCTCTTCGGCGGTCAGTTCCGTGTCGGCGGCGCCGACGAGCGCGGTCAGCGGGCACGGCACGGGCCCGGCGGGGGCGGCGGCATAGGTCTCGATGAGCCGGTAGTCGCCGCGCACCGCCGGCAGGACGAGCTGTCGCACCTCGGGCATCGCGAGCAGTTCGGGGGCGGTTCCGCCGAGCCGGATCAGCTCGGCGGCCAGAGCGTCGTCGTCCAGCAGGTGCACGCTGCCCCCGTGGTGGTGCTGCGGAGCCTCCCGCGCGGAGACGAAGAGGTGCTCGGGGGCGGGGTGGCCCTGCTCGAGCAGCCACAGGACCAGCTCGTGCGCGACCGTCGCGCCCATACTGTGCCCGAACACCGCCCACGGCCGGTCGAGCAACGGCACCACGGCCCGTCCCAGGTCCGCGACCAGCTGCGGTATTCCGTCAGGCAGCGGGTCGTCCAGCCGGTCCTCGCGGCCGGGGGGACACACCAGCACCGGTTCCACCTCGGGCGGCAGCAAGTCCTTCCACAGTCGGTAGAGCGAGGTGGAGCCGCCCGCGTGGGGCAGGCACAGCAGGCGCATCGCCGGGCGCGGCTGCGGGCGGGGGCGGCGCACCCAGGGGTTCGCGGGGTGGTGGGTCACTTGACGGTCCTCTCGTACGGCGGCGGGCTCGGCACCTTCGGTATGGCTGACAGGAGTCGGGCGGTCACCTCGTCGGAGGGAGCGGCCACGACGCGTTCGACGGAGCCCGACTCCCTGATGCGTCCGTCGGCGAGGACCGCGAGGTGCCCGCCCAGCCGTACGGGCACCGTCATGTCGTGGGTGACGACGACCAGTGCGAGTCCGAGGTCGCGGCGCAGCTCGTCGAGGAGCGCCAGGACGGTGGCCGCGGTCGGAGCGTCCAGCGCGCTCGTCGCCTCGTCGCACAGCAGCACCCGGGGCTCGGCAGCCAACGCTCGTGCGAGCGCGACTCGTTGGCGCTGTCCCCCGGAGAGTTGGCCGGGGCGCAGCGCGGCGTGGGAAGCATTCAGTCCGACGCGTTCGAGAAGGTGGTGCACCTCGGCGCGGCGCGCGTCGGCGTCGAGGGCCGGCCGGAACAGGTGCAGCGGGCGGACGACGATCCGTGCCACGGTGTGGCGGGGGTTGAGGGAGTCGTACGGGTCCTGCGGCACGAGCTGGAGCCGACGCAGGTCGTCGCGAAGGCGCGAGCGCAGACGCAGTGGCAACTGATGTGCGCCGAGGCGGAGTTCGCCACTCCAGTCGGCGTGGAGGCCCGCCAGGCAGCGCAGCAAAGTGGTCTTGCCGCCGCCGGACGGCCCCACCACCGACAGGCAGCCGCCGGACGTCACGTCCAGGTCGATACCGTCGAGTACGGTGCGCCCGCCGCGGACGGCGGACAGGCCGCGCACCGACAGCGCGGGCTCGCCACTGCCGGATGAGTCCCCGGCCCGGGGCGTCCCGGCCGACCGGGCGGCGGCAACGAGACGCCGGGCCGACTCGCTCGCCGGCGCGGCCAACAGCTGGTCCACTGGGCCGTGTTCGACCACTCGGCCGCCCTCCAGGACCGCGACCTCGTCGGCCACCGCCGCGACGTGCGCGAGGTCATGGGCGATCAGGATGATCGCCGGCCCGCCCCGGTCCCGGATACGGGCCAGGTCCGCGAGCAGGGAGGCGGCGGTGACCGGGTCGAGGGCACTGGTGGGTTCGTCGAGGACCAGCAGGTCGGGGTCGTGCGCGAGCGCGGCGGCCAGGGCCACGCGCTGCCGCTGTCCGCCGGAGAGCTGGTGCGGGCGCCGCCGCGAGAAGGCGTCGTCATCGGGGAGCTGCACCATGCGCAGCGCCGCACGGACGCGGCCACGCCGCTCCGCGCGCGGCACTCCCCGCGCCCGCAGGAACTCCCCGACGTGGGCGCCCACGCGCAGTGTCGGCGCCAGGGAGGTACGCGGGTCCTGGGGCACGTACGCCGCGTGCCGGGCACGTACGGTCCGCAGCCGCCCAGGCCGCAGCCCGAGCACGGACAGCCCGGCCAGTCGCACCTCTCCGGAGACCAGCGTCAGCCCTGGGCGCAGCTCGCCGAACGCGGCGAGTGCAATCGTCGTCTTGCCGGAGCCGGACGGCCCGACGAGCGCGAGGACCCGGCCACGGGGCACGTCGAGGTCGACACCGTCGAGGACGCGCGTCCCGTCGGCCTCGACGGTCAGGTCCCGGATGCGCAGCGCGCAGCCGCCGGTCCAAGCGGCGGCCGTCGTGGCGGACGCGGTGCCCCGGTGCCGTCCGGGCGTCCGGGCCGTCGGCTGCAGAGCGTCGACGAGGAGGTTGGCGCTCAGCAACAGCACCAGGATTCCCGTCGCCGGAACCAGGACGGCGAGGGGCTGGAGCGCGAGACCGTCGCGGTTCTCAAGGATCATCAAACCCCAGTCGGCCGCCGGGGGTTGGGCCCCGTACCCGAGGAACGCGGCAGTGGCGACGGTGAACGCCGCTCCCACGAACCGCACCCCGGCGTCGGCGGCGAGCACCGGCAGCAGGTTGTGCAGCACCTCGCGGACGAGCACGTACCGGGTCGGTTCGCCCCGTGCGACGGCGGCCTCCACGTAGTCGTGCTGCAACGCCTGGAGCGTGGCCGCCCGCACCATGCGGACGACCTCCGGGAACAGCACCACAGCGGTCGCGACCGCGACCCCGCAGCCGCCCCGCCCCACAGCCACCACGACCACGCTCAGCAGCAGGAACGACGGCAGGCTGAGCAGCACGTCCACCAGGCGCAGCACGGCCGCGTCGACTGCCCTGCCACGAAGGGCAGCGATCATTCCGAGCCCCACACCGAGCACGTACGCGACGGCGAGAGCACCCACCGCCGACAGCACCAGCGACCGTCCGCCGGCCATGAAGCGGCTGAGCACGTCGGAGCCGAGGTGGTCGGTGCCCAGGGGGGCGTCGCCTCCGGCCGGTGCGTACGGCATGTCCAGGACGGCGCCGGGTGCATGCGGCGCGAGCCACGGGCCGAGCAGGGCGAACAGCACGACGACGGCGAGCGCGGCGCCCGCGGTCACCGCGCCCGCCCGGCGGCGAAGCCAGCCAGCGGACCGGTTCTGGCGGATCAACTCGGCCTCCTCATAGCTGGGTTGAGAGCTGTGGCGAGTACGTCCGCCAGCAGGTTGAGCAACACCGTCACGGCGGCGACCAGCATGCCGACGCCCAGGACGACGGGGGCGTCCCGGGCGGCCGTGGCGTTGACCAGCGCTGCCGCCAGCCCGGGGTAGCCGAAGAGCGTCTCGGCCACGAGCGTCCCGCCGAGCAGATAGGCGAGGTAGCGGGCGAGGACGGGGATGGCCGGGACGAGCGCGGCCGGCAGCACCCAGCGCAGCACCACGCGGTGCTCCGGCACGCCGCCGAGCCGAGCCGCCCGCACCGCGTCGGAAGCTGCCGCCTCCGTCACGCCCGCCCGGACCAGACGCACGTTCTGCGCCATGCAGACCGACAGCAGGGTGAGTACCGGCAGCACCAGTATCTGCGGCTGGGACAACGGGCCCTGACCCGTGGGGGGCACCGACACGGCCGGCAGCCACCCGGCGCCGACGGCGAAGACCTGGATGAGCAGTGTGCCGATGACGAACTCGGGCAGGCTGACCAGCGCCAGCGTGGCCGTGGTGACGACGCGGTCGGCGCTCCGCCCAGCGCGGAGCCCCGCCCACAGGCCGAGTCCGACGGCCGAGGGCACCAGCAGCGCGGCTGCGACAAGGCCCAGCACCAGGGAGTTGCCCGCCCGTTCGGCGATCAGAGCGGAGACCGGCTCGCCGGTGGCGTAGGAGTGGCCCAGGTCACCGTGGAGCGCGCTCCACAGCCAGTCGCCGTACCGCTCCCACGCAGGCCGGTCCAGGCCGAGCTTGTGCCGCAGCTCGGCGATCTGCGCCGGGCTCGCGCCCTGCCCGGCGAGGCGTGCGGCCGCCGCGTCGCCGGGCGCGAGCTGGGTGGCCGCGAAGACCAGCGCCGAGGCGGCGAGCAGCGTCCCGGCGGCGACGCCCACCCGTCGGAGCACCCACCACACCATGGATGTCGGACTGTTCACGAGGCGAGGTAGGCGTCACGCAGCGACGGGTAGTCGAAGAAACCGTACGCCTGCACCCCGCGCACGGCCGGTGCCGCACCCGCCACGGTGGGCACGCGCACGAACACCGCGTCACCGCCGTGCTGGTACAGGTACTGCTGCACGTCGTGGACGGCCTTGGTTCGCTTGTCGCCGACGGCGGTGTGCATGGCGCGCATCAGCCCGTCCAAGGTGCTGTCCGACGGGCCGGTGAAGGGGTAGGACGCCTGCGGGCCGTAGTACGAGTTCAGGGCGAGGGGGAGCGGCAGCGGATGGTAGAAGCTGGTCTTGATCGGGGCGCCCAGCAGGGACTTCATGTCGGTGTAGAAGTCGGCGGCCGGGACCGTGTCCACGGCGACGTTCAGGCCCGCCTTCCGCCCCTGTTCGACGAAGGCGGTGGCGGCCTCCAGCGGCCCGTACTCGTAGTTGCTGGTACGGATCGACAGCTTCGTACCCTTGAGTCCGCCTGAGGACAGCAGTCGTCGCGCCCGGTCGGGGTCGTACTCGACGCGCCGCAGGGAGCTGTCGTACCAGGACTGGTGGCGGCCCATGGCGTCGTCGGCGACCTCTCCCTTGCCCAAGGTGACGGTGCGGACCATGGCCTCGCGGTCGATGGCGTACCGCACGGCCTCGACGGCCTGGGCATGCGTGAAGGGGTCGGTGGACAGGTTCATGGAGAAGGACAGCTCACCCCACAACTCGCGCGGCGCGGTGGTGATGCGCAGGCGGGGGTTGTTCGCCTCGGACCTGGTGGTGGGCAGGGTGAGCGCGCCCGCGTAGTCGAACTGCCCCGCCTTGAGCCCGTTCAGCCGGGCGTCGGCGTCGGTGACGGACAGCAGCTCGATCTCGTCGAGGTACGGACCGCCCGCACCCCAGTAGTCCTTCCGCGCGGTCAGCAGGCTGCTCCTGCCCCGCGACCACTGCTTGAGCACGAAGGGACCCGAACCCGGCGCCTTCGCGAAGTCCTTCGTACCGTCGGGGAAGACGAACATCGACTGCGCCAGCGCGAGGTCGAAAAAGCCGTCCGCGCTCTTCAGCCGCAGTTCGACGGTGCGCTTGTCCCGCGCCCTGGACGCCTTGGCGTCCAGCCCCGCCAGGAAGGCGCTCTGCGTGGTCGGCTGCGAGGCGAAGGCGCGCAGCGAGAACAGGAGGTCGTCGGCGGTGACGGCCTTGCCGTCGCTGAAGGTGATGCCGTCGCGGACGCGCACCGTCCACACCGTGGCGTCGGCGTTGGGCTCGACGGACTCGGCGACGCGCCACACCGGCTTGCTGCCGTCGATCTCGCCGATCGTGTCCCACACGATCCGGGCCCGGACGTAGTCGACGGGCGTCGCCGTCGCCTGCAGAACGCCGGCCGACTCCATGCTCGACCCCGTGAATGCCGCGCGAAGCCGTCCGCCGCGCCGCGGCTTGCCGTCGTCCGCGGCGGGCTGCTGACCGCTCCCGCCGTCGCCGCCACAGCCGGCGAGCAGCCCGGCGCCCGCGAGTACGGTCGCCCCTCCCACGATGCCCCGCAGCACCGCCCTGCGCCCCATGCGCTGATCCCCCACCGTCGTTCCCTTCGCTTGCACTGATCCGGCCCGACGGATGCATCAGGCCACCGCGCGCAAGCTAACAGGAAACGAAAACTATTTTCAATAAGCCGGAGCAGGGGATCAGCGGATCGCTACGACGACGGCACAGGCAGCATTCCGGCGACTGACCAAGCACGGCGTCCATCGGCGCACGCAACACTGCGATTCCCCCTGCACTTAAAGGTCAAGTCCACGCCATCGCTTGACCATTGGGCCGCCATTGACCGGCAAGCCCGTCGCTCCGCTCGGTAACGCCGGGGTCAGGAATCCGGAACGCGTCTTGTTTGTCGCGTACTCAACAAGTGATGGTCGTCGTGGGCCGCCACCCCAACGGGGACCGCACCTGTGAACCCCTACACCCGCACGCCTCTGTCACCCACTATCAGGAGGCTGTACGTTGTGCAGGTCGTCCCTCAGCTCCTCCCACAAGCACGGCAGATGGCGCCGTGTCGGCTCCGCTGCCGCCACCGCCGACCTCGTCTTCGCCGGACTCGGCACCGCGGCCCACGCGAGCGAGGCCGCCCCCACCTTCACGGCCACGACGGCGAAGCCGGTCAGCCCGAAGGCGATCGCCGCCGCGGCCGCCAAGGCCCATGTGCAGTACACCCAGCAGTGCGCCGGCACTCCGAAGAAGGGCCACGCATCCTGCAACGCCCTGCGCGTCACCAGCGGCACCACCGCCCATCACGGGCGCCTACGCCCTCGCCGGTGCCCTGGGCTCCAGCGACTACCCGGCCCAGTACCCGTACAACAAGGCCGGCACATCGGCGCTGAACGACGTGACCAGCGGCAGCAACGGCTCCTGCTCCCCGTCGTACTTCTGCACCGCGGGCACCGGCTACGACGGTCCGACCGGCTGGGGTACTCCCGAGGGCGTCAGCGCCTTCAGCGCCGGCTGATCCGCACCGTATGACCTCCCCGTCGGGCTCACGGGGAGCCGCCGCCGCAAGGGGGACGTGGGGTTCCCTCGGCGGCATGGGCGGAGAGCGGGTCACGGCAAACCGGCCGTGACCCGCTCTCCCGTAGGCTCCGTCATCACCTACCCGACCCTGGTCACAGGAAGCACCGAAGCCGAGTTCAACGACGTCGGCACGAAGCTCAGCGCGGACTCCCGGGGCACCGTAACCGTGCACGCTGCCGAGTTGACGCGCGACGTGCTGGAAAGTCACCGACGCTGCCCGAACGCTGCTGGACGGGATCGGGTCTGCGCGGTTCAGCGCATATCAACCTCATCCCCGCCGACGACGGCGAGCCGTACGCGCAGGAGGTCAACAGCACGCCGGCCTGTCCCGTGACAGCAACTGCGGCGGCAGGGCCGCAGGCTTTGACCCGGCACACCACGCCCGCGGGAACGAGGTCGGACGGCTGATCAACCGGTTGGAGATCTACCGGGCCGTGGCCACGCTCTTCGACATGGGGGCGTACCTCTTTCACACGCCGTGGCCCCTACTGCTGTACGCCTCCGGCTCCGCTCCTGACTCGCCCGGGCCGTTCCTGGCTACAGTCCCGCCTGGAGCTGAGGCAGTCGATCGCCGTGTGTTCCTCTACCGTCAGTGGTCATCCCAGTGACCGTCGTGCTGAGCATGGCGGTGGCCGTCGTGGACGTAGTCGACGTGGTCGCCGTGCGGCACCGCGACATGGCCGCAGCCGGGACCGTGCTGGTGAATGTGGCTGTCATGGACGGTGTGGTCGCTGGGCTCACACTCGTCCACACGGCCTTCCTGCGCGCGATGCAGATGGCCGTCGTGGACGTAGTCCACGTGGTCGCCATGCGGCACCGCGACATGGCCGCACCCAAGACCGTGCTGGTGAGTGTGGTGAGCGTGCACAGCAGGCATTGCGGTTTCCGTAGTCATTCGCAACCTCTCGTCAGCCCTACGTACGTCTGTCCTTCACCCGCAGACGCACCTCGGCGACTCTGTCAGAGAGTGATCAGGTACCGCATCTAAATGACGGCTTTTGTCTAGAAGCCACCCGCGCTCGCGTGCGGACCCTTGATGTGGCGCCAGTTGCGCCGTGGCTGTGCGGGCCCGCCGATGGCGTCAGTGCCTGGAACCGCGGTGTTCTGTCCATCTGCCTGCCATTGCAGACGGTGACGGTTCCGGACACCCTCGCGACAGCCGCCCGAAGGCCCCTTCATGGCGCCGTGACCCGCGGACGGCGGGTGTGACACAGGCCCAGCGCCTCGGTCGTTGGCGCTCCGCGACGAGACAGGAGCATCAGGCCCCTTCGTTGAACCGCCTCGTTCGGCACGGAAGCCTCCAGCTGCCGCCCCGTTGCGACTGCTGCGCCTGACCGACCGCGCTGCCGCTCGGCCGACACCATGGCCCTGACCTGAGCGGATCACTGCTCAGCGAGTGACGCCGAGCGTGACCTCCTTTGCGCGATCCGCCTCGGCGGCAACCCCAGGCCGAGGCGCAGGTGCTCGATGCCGTGGGCGGCCCTGCCGCGGGCCCGCACCGAAAGCCGCCGGCAAACCGTCACCCCCCCCCGTGGTCCGCAGCGCCCGATCAGACGCCGCCGACCGTCGCGCGGCACCTCCCGCGAAAGGCACTGCGGCCAGAAGTCCCCGCATGACGCGGCTTCACATGGACATGGATGTCATTTTCATCTACGGTTGAGTCATGCCACCTCGGCGCCAGTCACAGGAGGTGATGTGCCGTGAGCGGCCGGACGCCCCGGCAACAGAGGGCGGTTCTGCAGATGCTCGCTGGCTGCCAGGACTTCGTGTCGGCCCAGGAGCTGCACACTCTGCTCCTGGCCGGAGACCACGCGATCGGCCTGACCACCGTCTACCGCGCCCTGCGCGAGCTGGAGACAGGCGGTGGCGTCGACGTCGTACGCGACAAGGCCGGCGGGCGGCTGTACCGGCTGCGCCCCGCCGACGGGCACCGCCACTACCTGGTGTGCCGCGGCTGCGGCCGCAGCCGCCCGGTGAATTCCGAGGTCGTCGAGCAATGGGCGGGCCGGATCGCCGCGGACACGGGGTTCGACGCTGTGGAGCACACGGTCGAACTCACCGGCGTCTGCGCCGACTGCCGGCCCGCCGAGGACGAAGGAGAGGAAACGCCATGCCACTGGGATCCCGCCCTGGGCCCGCAGGGCCGTGTCCGGAGCTGCGCGAGCTGAAGGAGAGCGTGCGCGCCCTGCTCGGGCTTGACGACGACACCGCCGTCCTGATTCGCCAGCTCGCCTGTACCGAACCGGGCTGCCCGCCGCTGGAAACGGTCGTCGTCGTGCTGCCGATGGAAGGCGCGGCCCGCCGCTGGACCCTGCACCGCCCCGCCGACCAGATCACCGGGGACGACCTGCGCACCACCCTGCTCGCCCCTGAACAGCACAACTAGGAGATTGACTTGACCACCCCGGAATCCCAAGACCTTGGCGATGAGCGGGTACCCGTCCGTGGAGCCCCCGCCCGCGTGGGAGACCGACGTCGACGACGCGATCGTCGCACTCAGTGCACGCGCTGACCTGGTCGCCGTCGCCGGAGCCGAGGGCACCGTGAAGATCTTCGACGCGGCGATGGGCGCCGAGATCGGCGCTCTCGACCTCCGCGGAGGCGCACTGAAGGTCGAACTCTCTGCGGACGCCCAGCACTTGGCCGCCACCGGCCCCATGGGGTACGCGTTGTGGCGACGCGCCGACGGGCGGACGACGGTACGGGAGTCAGGGGCCTGGTCGGCGGCCGCCGCGACGGCCGCTGCATCGTCTACAGCCTCTACGACGACCACGTGGCCCAGCTCCTCGACCGGGCCGTCCACCACATCGAGCACCTGCGCCTGGGCGTGCACAACCTGACCTGAAGGCGTATCCGTCAGTTGAGGCCGGCGACCCGCCAGGGCGCGGGGGCGACACGGAGCCGGCCGGGCAGCGAGCCGTCCTCGGGCAGTCCGGCCCGCAACCACGCCCCGACCACCTCTGCATCGGCTTCGGACGCGAGCGGACCCAGGCGTACGACCGCCCCGGCGGGCCTGCGGTCGGCCCCGCACGGCTGCACCGCGGCGTGCACTCCGCGATCGCGACGGCAGTGCAGAACCTTTCCCAGACACCCCGTGGAGACCATGACCCCGTAGGGGCAGTCGCGGACCGCTCGGCGCAGTCCGTCCATCACCTGCCCGGTCGCCTCATCACAGGATCCGCAGACGACAAGGGTGAAGGGTCGACCCCGGGGACCGCATGCGGCATCACTCATACCCGCCTCTCCTCCGCGACGTTCAAAAGAACCTTCCCCCTTTGCGTCATCAATGCCTCAACTCACCGTGCTGACATGCGAGTTGCGGCGAGTGCGATTTGACACCGCCCGCCGACACCCCCCAGCCTATGTTCATGAAATCCATTTTCAACAGGGGTGGCTGACCATGCGTGTCGCGTTCGTCGGCAAGGGCGGCAGTGGCAAGACAACGCTGTCCGCGCTCTTCTCCCGTCATCTGGTGCGCTCGGGCGCGCCGGTCGTCGCCATCGACGGCGACATCAACCAGCACCTGGCGTACGCCCTCGGCCTCGACGAGGACGAGTTGTTCACCGCTCCGCCGCTCAGTGCGCGGACCGGCGAGATCAAGGACTACCTGCGGGGTACGAACCCGCGGATCCCGTCCCGCGACGCCATGGTCAAGACGACCCCGCCCGGCCGTGGCTCCCGGCTGCTGCGCCTGCTGGGCGACGACGAGGTCCACTCTCCCCACGTCCAGGAGGTGGCCGGCGTACCCCTGATGGTCACCGGCGCCTTCGGCGAGAGCGACCTCGGTGTGGCCTGTTACCACTCCAAGCTCGGCGTGGTCGAGCTGTACCTCAACCATCTGATCGACGGCTCCGGCGAGTACGTCGTCGTCGACATGACCGCAGGCGCCGACGCCTTCGCCTCCGGCCTGTTCACCCGGTTCGACATGACATTCCTGGTCGTCGAACCGACCCGTAAAAGCGTCTCCGTCTATCGCCAGTACCGCGACCATGCGGCCGAGTTCGGGATCCCGGTCGCCGTGGTCGGCAACAAGGTCACCGGCCCGGACGACCTCGCCTTCCTGCGCGGCCACGTCGGCGAGGATCTGATCGCCCACTGCGAGCAGTCCTCCTACGTGCGCGCCCAGGAGCAGGGCCGCGGCGGTCACGGCGAACTGGAGCCGCACAACACCCTCGCCCTGGACCGGCTGCGTGCGGCCGTGGACTCCCGCACCAAGGACTGGGCCGCCTTCCAGCGGCACGCCGTCGACTTCCACTTGCGCAACGCCACCGCCTGGGCCAACGAGGCCACCGGCCAGGACCTCGCCAGCCAGGTCGACCCCGGCTTCCGGCACGGCCCCAAAGCCCTGGCGGCCTTCGCCTGACCTGACAAGACCGACACCGCAACAGACAGGAATGCCCTGCATGTCACTCGACGTCTCCCCGCAGCTGCTCGCCGAAGCCGAGAACGGCTCGGTGCGGGAGGAGAACTTCGTGCAGACGGTCCGTACGTCCCTGCCGTACGCCTACGACCTCATCGCCCGCCTGGCGAGCGAACTGCACTCCGGTCCGGCCGAGTTCGCGGACAACCAGACCCCTCCCCCCTCCGAGAAGGAACGCGGCCAGCTGCTGCGCGCCCTGTCCAGCGACGCGATCCGCGGCAGCCTGGAACGCCACTTCGGTATAGCCCTCGCCTTCCAGAACTGCCACCGGGTCGCCGCCTTCCGCCCCGAGGCGCGCGGCGGCGAGACCCACACCCGCTTCACCTCCCTGCACGCTCAGATCCTCAACCAGTCACCGGAGTTCCGCGACTGCTGAGCCCTTCGCGGGGTCAGCGGATCGCGACGACGACGTGGCTGTCGCCGTACTGCCACACCGCGCCGGCCCGTCCGAACCCCGCCTGACGCAGCAGGCGGGTGTGGCCGGACAGGGACAGCCGGGCCGTACAGCCGGTCCCGGTCACCGGCTGCCGGGTGCGGCGTTCGGCGAGGAGTTCGGCCAGTTCGGGGTCCTCGGCGACCGCCGCCCACCAGGAGGTCCAGTCCTCCTGGGCGATGGCGCGCTGCCGCTCGGCGCGGCGGCGGCCGACGCACGCTGCCACGTCGGCGAGTACGGCGTCGTCCTGCGGGAGGTGGTCGCCGTTGACGAGGACACCACCCGGCCGCAGCAGCGCCGCAAGGTGCTGGTAGACGCGGTGCAGGGCGTCCGGGCTCAGGTAGTGCAGGGCTGTCGTCGACACGACGGCGTCCAGCGGGCGGTCGAGGGCCAGGGCCTGCGTCCAGCCGTCCTCGCCGATCACCGTGTCGACGTGGCGGGCGGCGTCGGCGTGGTGGGTGCGGGCCGGCTCCAGCAGCAAAGGGTCCCGGTCCACCGCCACGATGTCCGCCCCCGGCAGCCTGTCCAGGCGCGCCGCCAGCGAGCCCGGTCCGCAGCCGAGGTCGACGATCAGAGGCCGGTCCGTGCGTCCTGCGGTGACGTGCTCGACGACGTCGGCGATCACCGTGAAGCGGTCCTCGCGGTCGACGGCGTACCGCTGCTGCTGGAGTTCCCAGCGTTCCACCCACTTCTCGGCCGTCGCCAGGCTCAGTCCCATCGCTCGCACCACCTTGCCCGTCTCGCGCCTGCGTCGTTCTCCGGAGCCTACAGGTGGAAACGGTTACCATTACGGGTTCGGGTGGAGAGTTCACCCGAGGGTGGCAAGAACACCCAGCAGCCGGTCGATCTCCTCCACCGTGTTGTAGGCGTGCAGGCTCACCCGCACCGACTCTTCCTGCTCCCCTGCGCCGCCCTGGCAGTGGTGGTCGCTGCGGACCATGAAGCCGTGGCTGAAGAGGATGAACCCCAGGTCGCCGGACCCGATCTCCCGGTGCCGGAAGGTGACGATGCCCTGGCGCTGCTGAACGGGTGAGTCGCCGGCCAGGCTGCTCTGGCAGCCGAGGACCTGGTAGGCGTCCAGGCGGCGCAGCCCGTCGGTGAGACGGGATGCCAGGGCGGCCGCCCACCGTTCGATGCGCTCCGTGCCCGCGGCGTGAAGCCAGTCCAGCGCGGCGGCCAGCGAGACGATTCCGACGGTGTTGGGGGTGCCGGACCAGCCTCCCGGGGTGAAGGCTGGGCCACGTGCCTGGCGGGCCCAGACCGCTCCCGTGCCCGGCAGGGCCATCGCCTTGTGCCCCGAGAAGACGACGAAGTCGACGTCCAGGCCGGCCGCGGAGACCGGCAGATGGCCTACGCTCTGGGCGGCGTCCAGGCAGACGACCGCGTCCGGGCCGACCGCCTGCCGGATGCGGTGGATGTTCATGTTCCCGCCGTAGACGTGGTGGACATGAGTGACGGCGACGAACCTGGTGCGCGGCCCGGCGAGGTACGCGAGAGCGGTGTGGTCGTAGTCGCCGGACGCCTGCTGGTAGGGCATCGGCAGGACGCGGACGTGCACGCCCTGGCGGGCCAGCTGCTGCTGGGTCTCCAGCCAGGGCTCGATGTTGGCCTGGTGATCAGCGGAGGGTACGACGATCTCGTCTCCGTCGGTGAGGAGCCCGGGGAGCCAGTCGAGGGCGATGGCGCGCAACCCCTCGGTGGCACCGCTGGTGAAATGCACGGCCGACCGCAGCGGAGCCGGATCGTCCAGGAAGTGCCGAACCCGCTCACGCGTCTCCTCGACGAGTGCCGTGGTGCGGTTGGCCCACGGGTATGTTCCGCGCCCGGCATTGGCGTTGGCCGTGGTGAGGTAGGTCTGTACGGCGTCCAGGACTGCCTGCGGCTTCTGGGAGGTGGCCGCGCTGTCCAGGTAGGCCAGGTCCGGATGTCCGGTGATGATCGGGAACTGGGCGCGCAAGGCACGCTGCCAATCCCCCAGCTCCTCTATGGCGGTGGGACCTTGGAAGCACGTGGCCATGGCGTTCAGTCCCGCACCAGGGGCGCGCCCGCGTCCCGCCAGGCGATGATGCCGCCGGCCAGGCTGCGCACGTCCGGGTGTCCCATCCGCGTCAGCAGGGCAGCGTAGCGGGCGGACTTCTCGCCGACCGGGCAGGCCAGCAGGACGGGGTGGTTGCGGCTGAAGGGCAGACCGCCGTGCAGGAGTTCCTCGAAGAGTTCGTCGACGATGTTGACCGATCCGTCGATGTGCAGGGCGGCGTAGGCGAAGGGGCTGCGCAGGTCGACGACGAGGGGACCGTCGGAGGCGATCCACGCCTGGGCGTCGGCTACACCGATCGCCGGAGCCGCCTGTATCTCGGCTTCGGACAGGTCGGTGGGGGAGGCCGGGCGGCGCGGGCGGCCGAACAGGTCGGGGCGGCGCTTGCGTACGTAACTCAGGTAGCTCTCGACCCGGTCGCAGACGATGAAGACGGCCGTCTGCCGGTCCGACAGCTCGGTGTCGATGGCTTTCAGCCGGCGTACGGCGCCGAAGTAGGCGGCGCCTCCGGTCGGTCCGGCCAGGATGCCGCACCGGCGGTTCAGCGTCAGCATGCCCTCGATCGCGTCGTCGGAGCCCACGGCCTCGATCGTGTCGTAGGTGCCGGGATCGAAGAGGCCGACCTCGTGCGCCTCGTCGATGGTGCGGATGCCGGGGATGAAGTCGGACTTGGCCGCGACCAGCCCGACGACCCGCACGGCAGGGTCGTGTTCGCGCAGTACCCGGGCCACGCCCGTGGAGGAACCCGCCGTGCCCACGCAGGCGATGAACCAGTCCGGGGCGCGGCCGTCCAGGTCCTTCACGATCTCCGGGCCGGTGCCGGTGAGGTGGGCCTCGGTGTTGCGCGGATTGAAGTACTGGTCGGTGTGCAGATAGGCGCTGCCGTGCTCGGACAGGGTCCGGTGGAAGAGGGTCAGCGGGTCGTCGGTGGCGGTCGGGTCCAGGCATTCGCTCTGCCCCGGCAGCTCCTCGATCTCCGCCCCGAGCAGCAGGAGCAGATCCTTGATCTCGGGGACCCGCATCCGATTGGTGACGCTCTTGAACGTCAGACCGTGCATGCCCGCGAGGACGGCGAGAGCCTTGGCGGTGTTGCCGCTGGACAGCTCGACGACCTGGCTGCCGCGCTCGGCCGCCTCGGCGAGATGCGGACGGGCCATGTTCCAGGCCGCCCGGTCCTTGACCGACCCGAACGGGTTGAACAGCTCCAGCTTGGCGTACAGGTCGATGTGAGCCAGACCGTGCACGGCCGGGTCGATACGCACGAGCGGGGTGTTGCCTATGGCCTCGGTGATGCTGTCGTACCTCACTGCGCTCCCCCCACAGAAGTGATCGGCCAGTACTCGTCGTCCAGGCACCAGCGCCACGAGCCGCTCTCCTGCCAGGCGGCGACCTTGCGCGCGACCGGCTGCTGCTGGGCGTGCGTGGCGTGGAAGTCCATGCAGTACCCGGCGGTGTTCGCGAAGACCAGCAGGTCGCCCGGCTCGGGGCGGCGGGGCAGGAAGACCGTCCGGCGGGTGACCATGTCGGCCTCCAGGCAGAGGCTGCCGAAGAGATGGACGGCGACCGGGCCTTCGCCCGGCCGGGCCGGATCCCGGGGCACGACGACGGGGTCCATGAGCACCCCGTGCTCTTCCAGGGCCACGTCGTCGGCCTTGGCCGCGAGCCGTACGAGGAGTTCGCCGCCGTTCTCCGGCTCACGCACCTCCAGTACTTTCGTCAACGTCAGCCCGCACTGGTCCAGCAGGGCCCGTCCGGGTTCGACGTGCAGGTCGTACAGGTGCTCCAGGAGAAGCGCGGCCAGGGGGCGGCCGTCGAAGGCCACGACCGGATGCGCGAACAGTTCGTCGAGGTAGCGCGGCCCGGCGACCGGGCGGTGGGCGGGGTACAGGCCAAGCGACCCACGCAGTGTCCCGCCCTCGTTGCGCAACCCGTAGCCATGCCCGCCCCATGTCAGGGGCGGCCGGATGCCCAGGACGGCGCGGGTGAGCTCGGTCGTGTACCGCTCCCACTGCTCCCCGTCGGCCAGGTAGTCGGCGCCGAATCCGCCACCGACGTCCACGGCAACCGGCCGCAACCCTCGGCTCCTGCACTCCTCCAGCACCCGCAGACAGCCCTCCAGAGCCATCGCTTTCTCTGTGAGGCTGGTCGTGTCCAGGTGATACGCCACGCCCACAGGGTCGACCACGTCACCATGCCGCTCGACCGCTTCCAGTAGCGGCTCCAACTCCCTTACCGGCGTGCCGAAACGGCTGCGCCGGCTCAGCACCCGCACGCCGGACGTCTCGAACCCCGACAGGCGCAGGAGAACCCGCGCCCGGTCAAGTGCGTGCTTGCGCACCAGCGCGGCAAGCTGCTCCAGCTCGTCGCGGCTGTCGACACCGACGGTGACCGAGGTGCGCGCGGCCAGCCACAGGAACTCCGGGTTCTTCGGGCCGGTGGCCATGATGCGGTCAGGGGTGAAGCCGGCGCCGAGCGCGTGCTGCAACTCGGCCAGTGAGGCGACGTCCACACCGGCGTCGGTGGCGGCCAGACGCCGCAGCAGGGCGCTTGACCCGTTGGCCTTGTGGGCGAAGAACACCTGACCCGACAGCTGATGCCGCCTGTACACCACCCGGAACTGCTCCAGATTGGTGGCGAGCTGATCGGGCACGACCATGTCCAGCGGAGATCCGAGGGCGTCGGTCAGGGTGTGCAGCAGCTCGCGGGACTCCAGCAGCGAGCGCAGCCTCTCCCCCAGCCGCGGTGCGAGATACAAGGGCTGCCCGCCCATACCCGACCCTCCCCCCAGCACGTGGGGCCCGGCTCGTCCCGGGCACGGCCTCCCACTCCCCGCTGCGCGCCGTAGACCACCCTTCCCCTCCTCCGGTCGGTTTACCCCCTGAAACTCCCCGAGTGAGCGGAAAGCGACGGATGGCCGCCGTCGCACGCCCGGTCAAAGGATGGCAACGGTTTTCATCTTGCATTGATCTGAAAATCATTCCCATCTAGCATCGAAGTGTCGCCACACGGTCGACGCGTGTCCGCCGCGCGCCTGGTACCGCCCGAAGGAGCTTTCCGCATGTCCACCGCCCCCGCCTCCCGTTCCGCCCGACCTACCGCGAGGATCGCACTGGTCACCGCGACGGCCGCCCTGACGGCCGTGACGGCGACCGCCTGCTCGACCTCCTCCTCGCACACCAACAACACGGCCGCGACCGGCAGTGGCAGCGGCTCGGGCAAGGCGATCCAGGTGGTGGCGGCGGAGAACTTCTGGGGCAGCATCGCCTCCCAGCTCGGCGGCAGCCACGTGAAGGTGACCAGCATCATCACCAACCCGAACACCGACCCCCACGACTACGAGCCGACCGCCGCCGACGCCCGTACCGTCGCCGGCGCCCAGTACACGATCGTCAACGGCATCGGCTACGACGCCTGGGCCGACAAGCTCCTGGCCGCCAACCCCGGCAGTGGGCGCACCCAGCTCAAGGTCGGCGACCTGGTCGGTATCAAGCCGGGCGGCAACCCGCACCGCTGGTACTCCCCGGACAACGTCCACCAGGTCATCGAGAAGATCACCGCCGACTACAAGAAGATCGACCCGGCGGACGCCTCCTACTTCGACCAGCAGAAGACGACCTTCGAGACGAAGACACTCGCCGGTTACAACAAGCTCATCGCCGACATCAAGGCGAAGTACGCGGGCACCCCGATCGGCGCTTCCGAGTCCATCGTCACGCCGCTCGCCGAGGGCCTGGGGCTGAAGATGCTGACCCCGGAGACGTTCCTGGACGCGATGAGCGAGGGCTCCGACCCCACGGCCAAGGACAAGGCCACCATCGACCATCAGATCAAGAGCAAGCAGATCAAGATCTACGTCTACAACTCCCAGAACTCCACGCCGGACGTCCAGGCGCAGGTCAAGGAGGCCAAGGCGGAAGGCATCCCGGTCGCCACCGTCACCGAGACCCTCGCTCCCGCCGGCGCCTCCTTCCAGCAGTGGCAGACCACCGAGCTGCAGGGCATCGAGCAGGCCCTGGCCAAGGCGACCGGGAAGTGAGCTGACGCCATGAACCCGATAGCGAAGGCCCGCGAGGCCGTCACCCACGCGGTGCCCACTGCGCCCACCCAGCGCAGCGGCGGCCACGAGGCGGTCGCGGGAGAGGAAAGCGGCCCGGTGGTCGCCCTGCGCGGGACCGCCGTGCGGGTGGGCGGCCGGACGTTGTGGTCGGGGGTGGACCTTCGCATCGGGGCCGGCGAGTTCACCGCCGTGCTCGGCCCCAACGGCGTCGGCAAGTCCACCATGATCAAGGTCCTGCTGGGCGCCCTGCCGGCGGCGGCCGGCGAGGTCCGGGTGCTCGGCGCCCGGCCCGGGCAGGCCAACGACCGCATCGGCTACCTGCCGCAGCGGCGCAGCTTCGACGCCAATCTGCGCATCCGCGGGATCGATGTGGTGCGCATGGGCCTGGACGGCGACCGTTGGGGGGTGCCGCTGCCGTTCCCGAGCGCGCGTCGGCGGTCCGCCCGTGCGCGGGTGGACGAGGTGATCGAGCTGGTCGGAGCGTCGGCGTACGCACACCGGCCGATCGGGCAGTGTTCCGGCGGCGAGCAGCAGCGGCTTCTGATCGCCCAGGCACTGGTCCGAAGGCCCGAACTGCTCCTGCTCGACGAGCCGTTGGACAGCCTCGACCTGCCCAACCAGAGTGCCGTCGCGGCGCTGATCGGGCGCATCTGCCATCACGAGGGCGTGTCGGTGGTCATGGTCGCCCATGACGTGAATCCGATACTGCACCATCTGGACCGGGTGGTGTACCTGGCCGAGGGCGGAGCCGCCACCGGCACACCGACCGAGGTCATCACCTCCGAGACACTGACCCGGCTGTACGGCACACCGGTCGAGGTCCTGCGGACCTCGGACGGTCGGCTGGTCGTGGTGGGCCAGCCGGAGGCACCGGCCGTGCACACCGACCGGCACGACACCCCGGGGAGCGGTCATGCTGCTGGCTGAGACAGGGGCACCCACCTGGTCGTGGAACCTCCTGACCGACTTCCAGGACATGTGGTCCTACCCCTTCATGGTCAACGCGTTCCGCGCCGGCGCGGTCGTGGCCGTGGTCTCCGCGGTCGTGGGGTGGTTCGTGGTGCTGCGGCGGCAGACGTTCGCCGCGCACACCGTCTCCGCCGTCGCCTTCCCCGGCGCCGCCGGGGCGCTCCTGCTCGGGTTCAGCGCGGTCTACGGCTACTTCGCCCTGTGCGTGGCCGCCGCGCTGGTCATCGCTGCCCTGCGGGGCGGCGGTGAGCACGAGGAGTCGGCGCTGACCGGGACCGTGCAGGCGTTCCTGCTCGCGTCCGGGTTCCTGTTCACCGCCCTGTACAGAGGACTGCTGGAGGGACCGCAGACCATCCTCTTCGGCACCTTCCTGGGAATCACCTCCTCCCAGGTGACCGTGCTGACGGTGGTCGGTGCGGTGGTGCTCGCGGTGCTCGCGCTGATCGGACGGCCCCTGCTGTTCGCCTCCGTCGACCCACAGGTCGCCGCCGGTCGCGGAGTGCCGGTCCGCGCCCTGTCGGTGGTCTTCCTCGTCCTGCTCGGCGCGGCGACCGCCGAGGCGAGCCAGATCACCGGGACCCTCCTGGTCTTCGCCCTCATGGTCATCCCGGCCGCCACCGCACAAGTCCTCACCGCCCGCCCGGCGTTGAGCCTGGCCCTGGCCGTCCTGCTGGCCTTCGCCGCGACCTGGCTGGGGCTGACCGCCGCCTACTACTCGCCCTACCCTCTCGGCTTCTTCGTGACGACCATCGCCTTCGCCGGACACCTGCTCGCCCTGGGCCGGCGCTCACTGCGCGAGGTGCTGGGCCGCCGGGCCGTGGCCACCCCTGCCGCCAGGGAGGCGACGGCATGACCTTCCTGCTCGCCGCCTCCCCGCTGTCCCACCCGTTCTTCCTGCACGCCTTCCTCGCCGGGACCGCCATTGCCGCCGCTTGCGGGCTGGTCGGCTACTTCCTGGTGTTGCGGGCCCAGGTCTTCACCGGCGACGCGCTCAGCCATGTCGCCTTCACCGGTGCGATGGCGGCTCTCGCCTTCGGTGTCGACCTGCGTCTGGGCCTGTTCGCCGCCACCATCGCCATGGCGCTGCTCTTCGGCACGCTCGGCCGCCGGGCACGCCCCGACGACGTGGTCATCGGGAGCGTCTTCTCCTGGATCCTGGGCCTTGGCGCCTTCTTCATCACCCTCTACACGACCTCTCGGAGCACCGCCAACGGCACCGCCGGAATCAGCGTGCTGTTCGGATCCGTCTTCGGCATCTCCGCCGGCAGTGCGGTGGTCGCCGGCCTCGTGGCCGCCGGGGTCGCCCTGCTGGTGGTCCTCATGGCTCGGCCGCTGCTGTTCGCCACGCTCGACGAGGCGGTGGCCGCGGCCCGCGGGGTACCGGTACGGCTCCTCGGCTACGGCTTCCTCGCCCTGGCCGGGATCAGCGCCGCCGAGGCGACGCAGGCCGTCGGCTCCCTGCTCCTGCTCGGCCTGCTCGCCGCCCCCGCGGGCGCCGCGATCCGGCTCACCGACCGCCCCTACCGTGCGCTCGCCCTCTCCGCCGGCCTGGCGGTGCTGGAGATGTGGGCGGGACTGTTCGCCTCCTACACGGTGCCGAAGATGCCACCGAGCTTCGCCATCATGGCCGCCGCGACGGCCGTCTACGCCGCGACGTTCCTGATACGACGGGCCGCCCACGTCCCCCGCGCACGATCCGCTGTCCCCACCGGCACATGAGTACCCGAGCGAGGCACGCTGATGGCACGCACCCGGCAACGCACCCCAAGTGAAGTCGCGCTGATCGGCCGCCACACACAGCAACGCTCCCTCGTCCTCACGGCGTTCATCCGCGCCGACGGATTCGTCGGCGCCCAGGCCCTCCACGCCCAGCTCGCCGCCGACGGCTCACCGGTCGGCCTGTCCACGGTGTACCGCACCCTGACCGCCCTGGCCGCTGCCGGGCGGGCCGACATGGTCCGCGACACCAGTGGCGAACGCCTCTTCCGCTACCGCCCCGGCCCCGAACACCGCCACTACCTCATCTGCACCGAATGCGGCCTGAGCCGACCCGTCGACTCCGGCCCGATCGAGGACTGGGCCGACACCATCGCCCAGCACTCCGGCTTCGCGAACGTCCGGCACACGGTCGAACTCACCGGAGTGTGCCCAGACTGCGGCACAGGGCAGGCGGCGACCGAACGACAGTGACTGCCCAGGTCAGTCGCAGCAACCGCACCCGTCGCTCTGCTCAGCACGGGCAGCCGGGACTCCGACGGTCGTCGGGGCAGCGCAGCACCCCTTCCCACGCCAGGCATCGCGCCCTTCCTTCAGGGCGACCGCGGCGATGACCAGGGCGGCGACCGGATCCGCCCAGGACCAACCGAGAGTGGCGTTGAGGGCCAGGCCGACCAGAAGCACCGCAGACAAATAGGTGCACAGCAGCGTCTGCTTGGAGTCCGCCACCGCCGAAGCCGAGCCCAGTTCCCGCCCTGCCCGGCGCTGGGTGGCGGACAGGACCGGCATGACGACCAAGGAGAGGACGGCGAGCACGATGCCGGGCAGGGAGTGACCAGCTTTTCCGGTGCCGGCCAGGGCTCGTACGGCATCGACGGTGACGTACACGGCGAGGGCGAAGAACGACAGCGAGATGATCCGCAACGCCGCCGTCTCCCGGGCCTCGCGTACCGCGTGCTCGCGGGCGGAGAACTGCCAGGCGACCGCGGCGGCCGAGGAGACCTCGACGATGGAGTCGAGGCCGAAGCCGACAAGCGCGGTGGAGGAGGCAAGGGTGCCGGCGGTGAGAGCGACGATCCCCTCGATGACGTTGTACGAAATGGTCGCGGCCACCAGCAGCCGTATCCGCTTGGTCAGCGCGCTGTACCTCGCCGGATCAGGGCCACGGGCTGCGGATATCCCTGCTGTCATGATCAGCAACACCCCTTCTCGGCGGCCTCGGCACATGTCCGGTCGCCCTCGACAGCGACCACGGCCGTGCGCAGGTCGACGAGCGCGTGACCGAGGCGTTCGTCGGCGAGTTCGTAGCGGGTGCGTCGACCGTCGGGGACGGTGACGACGAGACCGCAGTCACGCAGACAGGCGAGGTGGTTCGACAGCCTGGTCCGCGAGACGTCCAGCGCGTCTGCGAGGTCGGCGGGGTAGGCGGGTGCTTCCCGCAGGGCGAGCAGGATGCGGCAGCGGATCGGGTCGGCGAGCGCCCGGCCGAACCGGGCCAGCACCTCGATGTCGGAGGCAACAGTCAGCACGGCACCGACGATACACGCCATCCTGAATTCAGGAAATCCTGAACCGGTTGATTAGTAATGGCATTCATTTTCATGTAGCCTCAACAGCTGTCGCTCTTCGACCCATTCAGGAGGACCACCCATGGCTGTTCCCAAGCGGAAGATGTCCCGCAGCAACACCCGCCACCGCCGCGCCCAGTGGAAGGCGGCCACGCCCACGCTCGTGCCGATCACCGTCGATGGAGTCTCGTACCTGGTGCCGCAGCGGCTGGTGAAGGCGTACGAGCGCGGTCTGCTGCGCCCCGAGGGCTGAGCGTTGATGCCGTCCGATCCCTCCGGCCGACTGCCCGTCACCGTCCTGTCCGGGTTCCTCGGCGCGGGCAAGACCACCCTCCTCAACCACGTCCTCGGCAACCGCGAGGGACTGCGCGTCGCGGTGATCGTCAACGACATGAGCGAGGTCAACATCGACGCCGCCCTGGTGCGGGGCGGCGAGGCGGCCCTGTCGCGCACCGATGAACGCCTGGTCGAGATGACCAACGGCTGCATCTGCTGCACCCTGCGCGACGACCTGCTGCAGGAGGTCGACCGGCTGGCCCGCGAGGGCCGCTTCGACTACCTGCTCATCGAGTCGTCCGGCATCTCCGAACCCATGCCGGTCGCCGCGACCTTCGCCTTCGCCCGCGACGACGGCGCCACCCTCGGCGACCTCGCCCGCCTGGACACCATGGTCACGGTCGTGGACGCCGCGAACTTCCTGCCCGAGCTGGCAAGCGGCGACGAACTCGTCGAGCGGGGCCTGGACCAGTACGAGGACGACGAACGCACCGTCAGCGACCTGCTGATGGACCAGATCGAGTTCGCCGACGTCATCGTTCTGAACAAGCTCGACCTCGTGGACGAGGAGTCGGCCGACCGGCTGCGGGCGACACTCACCCGCCTCAACCCCGCCGCACGCCTCGTGCCGGCCGTCCACGGCCGTGTGAAGGTGGGCGACGTGCTGGGCACCCGGCTGTTCGACCTGGAACGCGCCCAACAGGCCCCCGGCTGGGTGAGGGAACTCAACGGCGACCACGTACCCGAGACGGAGGAGTACGGCATCTCCTCCACCGTCTTCCGCTCCGCACTTCCCTTCCATCCGGGCCGGTTGTGGACGTTCGTGACGGAGGAACTCGACAGCGGCGCATACGGACAGATCCTGCGCTCCAAGGGCTTCTTCACCCTCGCCAGCCGCCCGCACGTGACGGGCCTGTGGTCACAGGCCGGCTCCGTCGCACGCTTCGAGCCGTCCGCCGCACGCGACACCGAGAGCCCCGAGTGCCAGGAACTGGTCTTCATCGGCACGCACCTGCACACGGATGCGCTGCACACGGCCCTGACCGACTGCCTCATGGCCGACGGCGAGAGCCTGCCGCCCACGGACCCGTTCCCCACCTGGGACACCTACGGCATCGACGACACCTGCGAGCATGAGCATCCCGAACTCGTCGCGGGGCCCTGAGGACCCCGGGCCGGGCGGCGAACACAGCCACGGCGCCTCCCGGCCCGGCACGGACATCGATCCGGGAGGCCGACACACGGGCGGCCCTCGCTCTGACAGCTCGCTCCGAGGAAAGGCCGGCCGACACACGGGTCCCCTCGCCAGTGCGGGTGCGTCCGTGACGTCACAAGCCGGCCGTGCATCGACCATCGGCACCTGACCTCTGCGGGTGCCCGCATCCGCATGCGCGAGTTCGGACAACGGGAAGGCGACGGGCGGGAGGTACGGGACATCGCACGGATCACGGATCGCTGATCGCGGCCTTGTACAGGTCAGCCGCCTGGCTGCCCAGTGTCACGCTGTAGGACACGTCGTCGGTGTCGCCGCCCTCGTCGTAGCCGCCGAGGACGCCGACGACCTCGCCCTCAGGGTTGATCCAGGGGCTGCCGCTGGTGCCGAGAGTGAAGGCAGGGCAGTCGATGCGCTGCTGGGTGCTGCTCTGTGAAGTCGGCTTGTTGGTGCAAGTGATGGGCGTCTCACGGGAGTCGGGGTAACCGATGACGGTCACGGCGGTGGCGCCGGTGGCCGTGCCGGTCGTGAACTGGTTGGCTCCGACGACGTCCTCGATCGTCTTGCCGCCCTGGTCGCCGACGGTGGCAAAGGCCAGGTCGCTGTCCTCCTCCTGGTCCTTGGTCCATCCGTCGGGCAGATAGCGGTGCCCCAGCTTCCACACCCCGTACGGCGCGTGCCCGTCCCGGTAGCCCGGCACGAACACCAGGTCGGTACCGGTGGCGCTCACGCAGTGCGCCGCGGTGACGATGAGGTCGCCCTGGGGGCTGTGCACGACCGAGGCCGTGCACAGGTGCCCGCCGGACAGGTCGTCGGCCCGGTCCGCGCCGAACAGCGCGCCGACCCGCGCCGTCTGCCGATTGGCCACGACGTCGCCGGTGGCTCCTAGGGCCTGTGTTGGAGGCCCCGCCTGCTCCGCGGGGCCCGCCCTCCGGGCGGACAACGCTCCTGAGGGCCTGGGCCTGACCTTGGCGGCGGCCACGGACGAGGTCAGGGTGAGCATCACCACGGCGCCGAGCAGCGCGGGACGCGAGGTGACCAAGATGCGTGAGATGCGCTCCATCAGTGATCACTGTGTCTCACCAAAGTGAGACGTGCGCTCCGACTTAACTGAGATTTTCCTATGAAGCACCTACGGCCGCCGGACGTCGCGACGTCACCAAGGTACTCGGCAGCCCCATGCCCCACCTTCGTGCAAGGAGGAAGTCCGCAGCGGGGACGCACCGGCGACGGTTACCGTGACCTGGCATCCAAAGGGGCACTGGGGTCGTCCGGAGCCTGGCCGCCGGTGCTGGGTGCCACGACGGCCAGGCAGGTTGCGGCGCCGTCGGACCCGTACGCAAGAGGCGCTGACGTGCGCCGACTATCGGGAACTGTAGGGCAGGAGCGCCATCTCGCGTGCGTTCTTGATGGCCTGCGCTATCTGCCGCTGCTGCTGACGCGTCACGTGGGTCACCCGACGACTGCGGATCTCTCCGCGGTCGGAGATGAACTTCCGCAGCAGATCGGTGTCCTTGTAGTCGACGTACGTGACGCCGGCGGCGTCCAGCGGGTGACGCACTGACGCTTGGCCGTCTGCCGCCGGGTGGTCTTGTTTCGGGGCACGGTCGGGGTGGTCCTCTCTCTAGGGTCTCGATGGGATGTGGTCGGGCATGCGGGCCGTTGGGCGGGCAGGGGGTCAGGCCACCGAGTCGAGCAAGTCGTCGAAGGCGTGAGGCAGTTGCCTCCATCCGTCCCTGCCCGCCGCGTACTCGTCGTCGGTGAGCAGGCACGAGTCGAGCAGGGCCGACAGGCCGTCGCGGTCCAGGCCGGGCGAGGTGAAGGTGAGGTGCTGGCAGCGGTCACCGTGCTCGGGGTGCCAGTCCAGAGAGGCCGCGACGCGTCGTTCGGCCGGAACCATCTCCCAGGCGGCCTCGGGCAGGGCAGCCAGCCAGGGTCCGGCCGACTCCACGCACAGCGCGCCGACCGCAGCGTCCCACGACAGCAGCGTGTCGGGACGGTCGGCCAGCCAGAAGCGCCCACGGCTGCGGGCGGCGGCGCAGGTGAGGTCCTCAAGCGCGGCGTAGAGGCGTTGCGGGTGGAAGGGCCGTTCGCGCCGCCAGACGAGAGTGCTCACGCCGTGCTCGTCGCACTCCTGCGGCAGCAGCGCGCACGCGGGATGCAGGCGGGCGGCGGCCGCTGCCACGTCGAACCCCGCCTGCAGGGCGGCCCCCAGGACGCCGGCGCTCTCCGCTCGTACCGGTCGTGCGCCGGGTGTGAGCTGTGCAAGCAAGGCGCGATCGCCGTCGTCGGCACACTCGCCGGCCTCCCCACGAGAGCCGTCCTCGACCAGGGCGATCACCGTGGGGTACTCCAGCTGACGTGCGAAGGTGTCGGCCACGGTGCGCTGGTCGGTCGGCGCGGCGGCGAGGCCGACGTCGGCCAAGTCGTCGCCGTTGGACAGATACGGCAGGACGAGGGCCGGGTCGACTGCGCTGGCGACCCCGGTCAGGGCCAGCGGCGCGCCCGCGGCGGCGATGACTCCGGCCATGGCCTGGGGCTCGACGGAGTCCCACAGTTCCACGACGGCCAGCCGGTAGGTTCCCTCCGCTGCGAGCCGCAGCAGTTCGGGGACGAGATCCTCGCGCAGCGCGCAGCACGCGCAGTCGTTCACCAGGGGTGCGTCGCCACTGCCCAGCAGGCCGCCGGCGTCGCGCACCGTGCGGTGCACGGCACTGTCGACGGCGGACGTCAGGTCGTGGTGCAGCGCGACCGATCCGGGGACCGTACGCAGGATCTCCTCGACGGCAGCCCGGCGGGCGTCCGCGTGCAACCCGCCGACGATCGCCACCGGCAGCCGCGCCTCGTCCCGGTTCACGGCTCGCTCCGTCCGCGTCCGTACCGCCGTTCGAAGCGCTCGACCCGCCCCGCGGTGTCCAGGACCCGCTGGGTGCCGGTGTAGAAGGGATGGCTCGCCGAGGAGATCTCGACGTCGATGACCGGATAGGTGTTGCCGTCCTCCCACTCGACGGTCTTGTCGCTCGTGGCCGTGGACCGGGTGAGGAAGGCGTAGTCGGCGGCCCGGTCACGGAAGACGACCGGGCGGTACTCGGGGTGGATACCGGGCTTCACGGCTCTCATCGCTCCTCACGGAAGTCGACGTGGCGGCCGACGACCGGGTCGTACTTGCGCAGCGTCAGACGGTCGGGGTTGTTACGGCGGTTCTTGCGGGTCACGTAGGTGTAGCCGGTACCGGCGGTGGACCTCAGCTTGATGACCGGGCGCAGTTCGTTACGGGCCATGAACAGCACCATACACGAGATTGGTTTTCATTTTCATCTGACGCTAGTGTGCTGCTGCATCCACCCCAAGGAGGAACAGCCATGTCCGCCCACTGCCAACTCACCGGCCGACAGCCCGGCTTCGGCCATCACATCTCCCACTCGCACCGGCGCAGCAAGCGCCGTTTCGACCCCAACGTCCAGAGCAAGCGCTACTGGCTGCCGAGCGAAGGCCGCCACGTCCGGCTCACACTCTCGGCCAAGGGCATCAAGACGGTCGACACGATCGGCATCGAGGCCGCGGTGGCCCGCATCCGCGCCCGTGGAGGGAAGGTCTGATGGCGAAGAAGAGCAAGATCGCGAAGAACGAGCAGCGGCGCCTCATCGTGGCCCGATACGCCGCGCGCCGCGCCGCATTGAAGGCGATCAGCGCGTTCCCCGGAAGCTCCGACGAGGATCGCGCCGCCGCCCAGCGGGAACTACGCCGGCATCCTCGCGACGCCAGCGCCACCCGCCTGCGCAATCGCGACTCCGTGGACGGCCGCCCCCGCGGCTATCTGCGCGCCTTCGGCCTGTCCCGCATCCGCGTACGCGAGATGGCTCACGCGGGCGAGCTCCCTGGCGTGACCAACAGCAGTTGGCGACCCGGCACGCCAGGGGCTCACCATGGGCGCGCCGGCGACGCAACCCGAGTCTGTGCCCGGTTCCGAACGCGCCTGCCGCCACTCTGAACGGCGGGCGGGCGGCGGCACCGGTTCGTGGCGTTCTGCGACGAGCCGGTGGGTACGGCCCACCCCGCACGTGGACGGCTTCCACGTGCGGGACCCTTGTCACAGGATGCGGATCAGCTGGTCGTCAGGGCGGTGTCGTCGACGACGAAGCTGGTCTGCAGCGAGGAGTCCTCCACGCCGTTGAACTTCAGGGTGACCGTCTGGCCCGCCAGCGAGGACACGTCGAAGGTCTTCTGCGCGTACCCGGAGTTGTGGTTGAGGTTCGAGTACGTCGCCAGGGTGGTCGAACCGGCGGTCACCGTCAGCTTGTCGTACTGGGTGCTGGTGGTGGTCTCGGCGGTATCGATGTGCAGGTAGAAGGTGAGCGTGGCCTTGCAGCCGGCCGGGATCGTCACCGACTGGGACAGCGTGTCGGTGTGCGAGGAGCCGTAGCCGTCGAGCCAGGCGTAGTACGAGCCACCGTGCGCCGCCTCACCGGTGTCGTTGGTGATGACCCCGCTGGTCGCGCTCCAGCCGGTGCTGCCCGACTCGAAGCCCGGGTTGGCCAGCAGCTGGGAGCCGGAGCAGGTGCCGCCGGAGGAGCCGACGGTCCAGGTGAAGGACGTCGAGCCGGAAGCGCCGGTGGAATCCTTCGCCGTGGCCGTCACCTGGTAGGTGCCCGCGGTGGACGCCGTACCCGAGATCAGCCCGGTGGAACTGTTGATGGACAGACCCGTCGGCAGGCCGCTCGCGCTGTAGGTCAGGGCCGCGCCCGCGCTGTCGCTGGCCTTGATCTGCAGGCTCACCGAGCTTCCCGTGGTGGTCGACTGGCTGCCCGGGTTGGTGACGGTCACCGTGTTGCCGCTGGAACTGCCGGCGGTGAAGGCGGTGGTGCCGTTCGGGGTGCCCCACCCGGTCGGGCCGTCGTAGCCGGTGCCCGCGGTGCAGAAGTACGACGGGGAGCAGCTGCCGTTGTTGCCGCTGGTCACGTCGTACAGGTTGCTTGTGTGGGAGTACGGGTACTTCGCCGGGTAGTCGCTCGCGCCCGGGGTGCCCGAGAGGGCGTACACCGAGGCGATGATCGGCGAGCTGGCGCTGGTGCCGCCGTAGACCGCCCAGCCGGAGCCGCCGTAGGTGTCGTAGA
This sequence comes from Streptomyces sp. MMG1121, assembly GCF_001280015.1. Classification (GTDB taxonomy): domain Bacteria; phylum Actinomycetota; class Actinomycetes; order Streptomycetales; family Streptomycetaceae; genus Streptomyces. Next base: position 363,475 of record NZ_LGDV01000251.1, on the reverse strand, counting down.
CCGCCACACCGGTGGCCGGGTCGGCAACCGCGGAGACGTCGGCCTCCATGCGCTTGGAGCAGCCGGAGTCGGTCTGCCAGCTCGGCTTCGGGTCGTAGGCCGAGCAGCCGGAGCCGGTGCCCTCGGTGGAGTTGGTGTGCCACACCGACTCGCTCCAGCCCCGGGAGTTGGAGGCGGTGCTGAGCGCGGTGCCGCCGACGGCCGTCACGTACTGCGACGTGGCCGGGTACTCGGCGCCGTAGGCGGAGTCACCGGAGGAGACGGTGATGGCGACGCCCGGGTGCTTGAAGTAGGAGGTGTCGTTGCTGGTCTGGGAGGAGTCCTCGGAGCCGCCCCAGCTGTTGGAGACGAACTTGGCGCCGAGCGAGACGGCCTCGTTCTCGGCGGCGCCGAGGTCGGCCATGCTCGCGGAGTTGGCCTCGACCAGGATGATGCTGCAGTTCGGGCAGACCGCGCTGACCATGTCGATGTCGAGCATCTCTTCACCGGCCCACCCGCTGTCGTTGGTCGGCAGCGAGGTGGTGGAACCGGTCTGGCTGACCTGCTTGAAGCAGCCGTTGGCCTTGGTGCAGGACGACAGGCCGTAGGTCGAGCGGTAAGTGGCCAGGTCCGACTCGGCGTTGGGGTCGTTGTAGGCGTCGACGATGCCGACGGTCATGCCCGAACCGGCCGAGGTGGGCAGGTTGTAAGCGCTGTGGAGATTGGCCGGGGAGAGGCCGGAGGGGGCCGCGGCGGCGAGCGCCGAGGTGAGGCGCTGCTTGATGATGTCGGTGCGGCGCTGGGCGAAGCAGGACGCATGACCCGGCTCGGCGGTGGCGCACAGGTGCTGGGTCGGCACCTTCTGGCCGGCCTTGCCGGTGGAGTGATAGGTCTGCCGCTCGGGAGCGGTCAGCGCCTTGTTGTTCTGCGTGACCTTGGAGGTCTGGGGGCGGGGCGCGGCAGGCTGGGCGCCGGCCGTCGGTGCGGCGGTGAATCCGGCGACGGTCAGAGTGAGGGCGGGGAAGGCGACGGCGACGAGTCTTCGCAGACTCCGTCTCCGCCCGCTCGGGCGTGACTCACGCATGGGGTACTGCCTCCGGTAGACGTGGGGTATCGCACTGGATGGGCAGGCCCGTGATTGCGCGTAGCGGCGGTGGAACCGCGCAGTCAGGAGCATGACACTCGCACGCGCCCTGCACGCCGGGTGAGCGTGACATGACAGGACGCCAGGGGAACGTAGACCGGAACGGGGCCTACCGGGCAGTACCGGGCCGAATTCTTTGCTTCTCCATAGAATGCGGTTGGTCCCCTCATGGGGGCCGGCGTGTGCTGGCCTGGCGTTGTGCCCAGAGTTAGCCCTGGTGGGTCTCGATAGCATCTTCCGTGAGGGGGCTCATTCTGCTGATCAGCCTGAACTCCCTTCCGGGCTGCACGGCAACCGCAAGCGCGCGAACGGATCTACGGCCCGACAACGCCCCTTCGCGCCCCGCCGCACACCCGCAGAGGAGCCGTGCTCTTCCAACGGCGACGGGAGTTTCGCGGCACGCCCCCTGGGGGGCCGTGCGGAAGATGTGGCCGATGAAGAAGTTCGTGATCCAGATGTAGTGAGCAGAACGCTCGGTCTTCTGGCGGCGGTCGGACTGAGACCACGGCGCAACCGTTCCCGTACTCTTCCTCAGAGCCGCCGCGCAGGACCGGCCTCGGAGGGGGCACGGACAACCGCGAGGGAGACGACGTGGTGGTCGGCCGACTGCGCGGCGTCATGGCACTGGTCGCACTGGCCATCAGCTTCCTGGTGCTGAACTTCTTCATCCTGCCGGCGGTCCTGCGGGGCTCGAACCCGCTGCTGGTCGCGGTGGTCGGGTCGAGCGCCATCATGCTGATCGCCCTGTACATGTGCCACGGCCTGTCGGCCCCCACCTCGGTGGCAGTACTCGGCACCCTGCTCTCACTGGCGCTGATCGGCATCCTGGGCTCGGCGTTCATCGGCTGGGCCGCCCTCACCGGCAACACCGACGACCAAACCGGGCTGATCCACGGCCTGTACCCGAAGCTCGACATGAGCGGACTCCTGCTCGCCGGCGTCATCATCGGCTCCCTCGGCGTGCTCGACGACGTCACCGTGACCCAGACGTCGGCCGTCTGGGAACTGCACGACGCCAACCCCACGATGGGCTGGCGCGGACTGTACCGGGCAGGCATCCGCATCGGCCGCGACCACATCGCCTCCATCGTCAACACCCTCGTCCTCGCCTACGCCGGCGCCGCTCTGCCACTGCTGCTCCTCTTCTCCATCGCCCAGAGCGGCGTGACCACGGTCGCCAACAGCGAGCTGGTCGCCGAAGAGATCGTGCGCACACTGGTGGGCTCGATCGGCCTGGTGGCCTCGGTGCCGGTCACCACGCTCCTCGCCGCCCTGGTCGTCTCGGCAGACCGGCCCGGTCCGCAGACGGACACGGCCGCAGCGGGCGCGCCGGCCACTGGCCGAGCACCTGTCAGTAAGGGCGGACGTCGACGGAAGCGTTAAGAGCCGGATGGCATCTGACCTGGCAGTATCCCTGCGGGAAGCGGCAGGTTGGTCACCACGAACTGGTTCAGGATGTCTTCGCGATCCATGAACATGATCTGGCTCCGCTTCGCCGCGTCCGACGCGTTGCCCAACCAGTTGCGTGCAGCTTTGGTGATCTCCCCGCCGGCCACGATGAACGCATGGTCGACGAGGACGCGCCGGTTGGTCTCGGGGTCGAAGATCTCGTGCGCCAGCATCATCAGAGCCTGATTGTGGATTTCAGCGATGTTGGCATTGCCCGCCCTGGACTTTCCGGTAGCGTCCAGTTTGCCGCGCTTCACCTGGATGCCGAAGTACAGGAAGTGCTGGGTCGGCAGGGTGTAACGCATCCAGATGTCCTTGCCGTACTCCAGCGCCTTGTCCCGGTGCCCGGCTGCAGTGATCCGGTGAAAGCCCAGTTGCCGGAACAGCGGCAGCAGCACTTTCTCATTGAGTGCATCCTCACTGCACGTGTCCAAGAACGCGGCAAGTGCTGTACGTCGCTGCATCTCGGCGACGCTCAGAGGACGATGCGGGTTCTTGGCCAACACCGAGACAGTGTTTCGTTCCGATGTGCCGCAGGTAGCAGTGCTTGTCCTCCCCGTAGAAGGCTTCGAACCCCTCGCGGGCGAGCGCATTGTTCAGCAAACGCAGGGCATTGGGCCGGTCGAGACCCTCATTGAGGGCATCCGCCGGATTCATCAGGTGGTCAATCACCCTGCAGAAAGAATCCGGCGGCTGCGCAGGCCCCCTCGTGCGGCTCCGCCAACAATTGTTCCAGCACCCCCGCGACCCAGCGGTGGCGCGTCGAACCGCCGTGCTCCCAATCCATGTCGAGTTCCGCGAAGAACTGGGTGATGTACATGCTCGAGCGATACGGGAAGTAAGCAGGCTCGGCATCAGCTTGAGGATCAGCTGCACCGAGGTTCCCGCAAATGAGGTCGCCGAGCATTTCCAGCGTTCGCTTTCTGAACTTCACGACGCCCCTCCCAGAGCCGCTCCCCCAGCCCACCGCGTGCGAACTATTGTGCCTTGTGACCGCAGAGCGTCCGGCACGTACGACCAAGTCCGGCAGTGTGCCAGAGGTTCAGCATCAAGGGTGGCCACTACGGCACACATCCACGGACAGCCGGCGTACCGCTGGGCCCGCCCGAGCAGGGGACACCGCATCAACCCACCACACGACAGAGCCCGCCCGGTTTCCCCGCGGGGTCGCGTCGTCTTACGGATCCCGTCTTGGTGGCTGCGATCGCAAATCCAGCGTCCACGAGAGCATCGCAGGAACACGAACTGCATGAGGAGCCGGACGCGTCATGCGTGCAAGCACAGTCGAACTCAAGACGAAGCCCCACCGGAGCGCTCCGGTGGGGCTTCGTCTCATGGCTCCGGGCAGAGGCCCCGCCAGGGTGCTCCCCGGCGGGACCTCGCCGTATCACCGGCGCTGTCACACGTCTGTCACCGACTACGCCGACTCCCCGGACGGCGATGCCCTGACCTGCTACTACGCACCCGCCCTGGACTGACGTGGACGCCCAAAGACGGTCTCTACAACCTGTGCCATGTGGTGCCGCACAGCCCGACCTGGAGGGCAGACCCGACAGGCTTCGCCTTCAGGCCGCGTCCCAGGGTCCGGCGTCCAGGACGCGCGTCTCCTTGATGACGTTCCCCGGCATCAGGTGCCAGTAGGTGCGGTACGTCTCCTCGGTGGACTTGTGCCCCCATCCGCTCGGCCACGTCGGTGATCGGGACGCCACTGCCCAGCGCGTCGGAGAAGCCGTACATCCCAATCCCCTCCACCACGGGCAGATTCTCGAAAAGTGCGCGAACGCGCCGGCGCTCGATCGGCTCCGTGTCGGACATCCGGACTGAGCGGTCAGCGGGACCACGACCGAGATGGACGGCCGCCCGCCGCTCGCCAGCGTGGTCGTCGAGCCCGCCCTCGGACTGCTGACGAAGCCCGGTCCGGCACCCGCACGATCGGGAATGCTACGCCGGCCGTTCCCCAGGGCCGGCACAACCTCTCCCGCGCCCAGTGGAGTCGGTGCAACGGTCCGAAAGATCCTGGTTCAACGCAGCGTAGTCAGCACCAAGTCAGCACGGGAGGGGTGAAGACGGGTGATGACATGGGCTTTCAGTCAGCACCGAACCAGCACGGGAGTCAGCACCGCACCGTCAAATCATCCCCAACTACGCTTCCCGGACAGCGCTGGTCTCGACCACTCCCGAGCCCGTGAACCGCCCTCCCCCGGCCCGGCATGGTGGCCGCACGCATAGCCGCCCCCAGAACTATGGTGCCCCACCACATGTGCCCCTGACCTGCATCTTCCTACCGTGTGCCGACACGTACCCGTCCCCACCGCACACGAGGAAGTGGCGCACATGGCATCACATGGCATCCCCAGCACCATCCGCTCCCCCGACCCCCGCCAACCTCCCGCGTATCGTCGCCGCCAGCCTCATCGGCACGACCGTCGAGTGGTACGACTTCTTCCTCTACGGCTCTGCCGCCGCGCTGGTGTTCAACAAGCTGTTCTTTCCGGACTCCGACCCGCTCGTCGGGACGCTGCTGTCGTTCCTGACGTACGCCGTGGGGTTCGCCGCCCGGCCGTTCGGGGCGCTCGTGTTCGGGCACTACGGCGACCGGATCGGGCGGAAGAAGCTGCTCGTGCTGAGCCTGGTCATGATGGGCGGGGCGACGTTCGCCATCGGGCTGCTGCCCACGCACGCGACCGTCGGCAGCGCCGCCCCCGTGCTGCTCACCACCCTGCGCCTGGTCCAGGGATTCGCGCTCGGCGGCGAGTGGGGCGGTGCCGTGCTCCTGGTGTCGGAGCACGGGGACGCGCGGCGGCGCGGTTTCTGGGCCTCGTGGCCGCAGACCGGTGCGCCGGCCGGGCAGTTGCTCGCGACCGGTGTGCTCTCGCTGCTCACCGCCGTGCTCTCCGACGACGCCTTCGGGTCCTGGGGCTGGCGGATTCCGTTCCTGCTCTCGGGGGTGCTCGTCGTCATCGGGCTGTGGATCCGGCTGTCCGTCGACGAATCGCCGGTGTTCAAGGAGGCGTTGGCGCGGGCCGAGTCCCGGCGGACGGAGGAGCCGGAGAAGCTTCCGCTCGTCTCCGTGCTTCGGTACCACTGGCGTGACGTGCTCGTGGCGATGGGTGCGCGGATGGCGGAGAACATCGGCTACTACGTCATCACCGCCTTCATCCTCGTCTACGCCACCGACTCGGCCGGTGTCTCGAAGCAGTCCGCGCTCAATGCCGTACTCATCGGCTCCGCCGTGCACTTCGCCGTCATCCCGGCCTGGGGCGCCCTGTCCGACCGGGTCGGGCGGCGGCCCGTGTACCTGTTCGGCGCGGCCGGTGTTGGCCTGTGGATGTTTCCGTTCTTCGCGCTCGTGGACACCGGGTCCTTCGGGTACCTGGTGCTGGCCGTGACCGTGGGTCTCGTGCTGCACGGGGCCATGTACGCACCCCAGGCCGCCTTCTTCGCCGAGATGTTCGCCACCCGGATGCGGTACTCGGGCGCGTCCATCGGTGCGCAGTTCGCCTCCGTCGCGGCCGGTGCTCCCGCCCCGCTCATCGCCACCGCACTGCTCTCCGACTACGGCAGCTCCACCCCGATCGCCCTGTACGTGATCGCCTCCGCCGTACTGACGCTCGTGGCGGTGGGCGTGGCGCGGGAGACACGGCACCGGGATCTCGCCCGCGTCGAGGACGAGGGCGGCGAGTCCACCGGTGCGCGCCCGGGCGCCGAGGCGCGGACGGTCTGACCGGCGCCGCCCGGCTGCCACAGCCCCCGTACGGCACGCCCGTACGGGGGCCGGGGTCCGCGCGGGGTCAGCGTCAGCGTCTGCCCGGGGCTGCCAGCTGGCGCAGCCGCAGAGCCAGTTGGATCTCCAGGGCGCGGGCCGGGGTCTGCCAGTCCGTGCCGAGCAGCCGGCCCACGCGCTCCAGCCGCTGGGCGACCGTGTTGACGTGGACGTGGAGGGCGTCCTTGGTGCGGGCCGGGCTCATCCCGCAGGCGAAGTACGCGTCCAGGGTGTGCAGCAGGTCCGTACCGCGCCGCTCGTCGTACGTCACGACCGGACCCACGGTGCGGTCCACGAAGCCGGCGACGTCCCGGTCCCCGGCGAGGAGCAGGCCGAGGAAGCCGAAGTCCTCGGCCGCCGCGCCGTCCCCGGCCCGGCCCAGCAGGTGCAGCGCGTCCAGGCAGCGGCGGCCCTCGGTGTAGGCGGCGGCCACGGCCTCGGGGTGGACGGCGAGGTCGGTGACGGGGGCGGAGGCGCCGACCGTGACGGGTTGGCGGACGGCCGCGCCGAGGTCGTGTGCCGTGCGGCGGGCCACCTCCGTGGCGCTGCCGCCGGTGCCGAGCGGCAACAGCAGGACGGTGCCGCCGTCGCGCGCGGCGGCGAGGCCCTGCCGGGTGGCGGCGAGGTGGGAGGCGGCCGCCCCCAGCCGGCGGCGGGCCGCGGCCTCCTCGTCGGCGTCGGCCGCCGGGCCGTCGAGACGGGCGGCGAGGACGACATGGGTCGCGGCCAGGTCGGCGTGCAGCCGGGCGGCACGCTCGCGCAGCAGGCGCGGGTCCCGGTCACGGGCGTCCAGCAGGTCGTCCAACAGCTCGCCCCGCACGCGCTGTTCGGCCTCTGCGGCGGAGCGGCGGGCGAGCAGGAGCAGCGAGGTGACCATCGCCGCCCGCTCCAGTGTGCGCTGGTCCACGGGGTCGAGTCCGGGGTGTCCGCGCAGGACCAGCGCGCCGAGGAGTTCGCCGCCGGCGGCCACCGGGGCGATCCAGTCCCGGCCGTGCCGTACGGCGTGTCCTTCCGCGCGGGAGGCCTTCAGCGCCTCGGGCGGTGCGGCACCGGTGTCGGTGAACTCCACGGTGCCGTCGAGGACTTCGGAGACGGCGGCGGCCACGTCGTGCACCCCGCCGCCGCGCAGCACGAGTTCGGCGAGCCGGTCGTGGACGTCGGAGGCGCGCTCGATGACGGCGCTGCGGTCCCGGATGATCTCGTTGGCGCGCTCCAGCCCGGCCAGTGCCGCGCGGGTCTCGCCGAGCAGGTTGGCGGTGTCGATCGCGGCGGCGGCGAGCGCGGCGAAGGAGCCGAGCAGGGCGATCTGCGCGCGTTCGAAGACACGTGCCCGGCGGTCGGCGGCGAAGAGGACCCCGATGACGTGCGGGCCGAGCATCAGAGGGACGCCGAGGATGGCGACCAGGCCCTCGTCGCGCACGCCGGCGTCGATGGTGAGGGTGTGCTGGAAGCGGGCGTCCTGGAAGTAGTCGTCGGTGACGTACGGCCGTGTGGTCTGCGCGACCAGTCCGCCGAGCCCCTCCCCCAGGCCGAGCCGCAGCTGCTGGAAGCGGGCGGAGACCGAGCCCTCCGTCACCCGCATATAGGTGTCGTCGTGCGTCGGGTCGTTCAGGGTGAGGTAGGCGACGTCCGTGCCGAGCAGGGAGCGGGCGCGCTGCACGATCGCCTGCAGGACGGCGTCGAGATCGCGCAGGCCCGCGAGGTCGTGGGCGGTCTCGAAGAGCGCGGACAGCTCCGCCTCCCGGCGCCGACGGCCTTCCAGCTCGGCCCGGACGCGCAGGGCGAGCAGTCTGGCCTGTTCCAGCGCGGCGATCCGCTCGGCCGTCCGCCCCTCGGCACGGGCGAGCAGCACCGGCTGCTCGTACGCCTCCACGGAGGCATCGCGGGCCAGCAGCTCGAGGTAGGAGGCCTCGGGGCTGCGGAGGGGCGCCGGCTGAAGGTGATCGCGGGACATGGTCACAGGATCGCGCATCGGCGGCCCGGCCCGTCGGGCCTGTGGACAACTCCCGGGCCGGGCGCACCCGGCCCCGTCAGTGGGCGGTCCATCCGCCGTCGAGGACGAGCGAGGTGCCGGTGACGAAGGACGCCTGGGGGCTGCACAGGTAGGCCACCGCCTCCGCGACCTCTTCCGGTTCGATGAGTCGCCGCACGGCACTGTCCTTCAGCAGGACCTCGGACAGCACGCGTTCCTCGGGGATGCCGTGCGCCCGTGCCTGGTCGGCGATCTGCTGCTCGACCAGGGGTGTGCGCACGTAGGCCGGGTTCACACAGTTCGAGGTCACCCCATGGGCGGCGCCCTCCAGAGCGGCCGTCTTGGACAAGCCCTCAAGACCGTGTTTGGCGGCCACATAGGCCGACTTGAAGGCAGAGGCGCGCAGACCATGAACGGAGGACACATTGACGATCCGGCCCCAGCCCTGCGCGTACATGTGCGGCAGGGCACCGCGGAGGAGCCGGAAGGGTGCCTCCAGCATCACGGTCAGCACCGTGTGGAAGACCTCGGGCGGGAACTCCTCGATGGGGCGCACCAGTTGCAGGCCCGCGTTGTTGACCAATACGTCAGTGCCGGCCGCGGCATGCTCGGCGGCGTCGAGGTCGGTGAGGTCGAGGACGTGCGGTACGACGGTCCCGGGGAGGTCTGCGTCCCGCTCGGCCTGCGCGGCCAGCTCGGCCAGGCCGGCCGCGTCGCGGTCGACGGCCCGTACCTTGGCCCCGGCGGCGGCGAGCCGCAGCGCGCAGGCGCGGCCGATCCCGCCGGCGGCACCGGTGACGAGGGCGGTGCGGCCGTCGAGGGCGAGGGTCTGGGGGTGCGGGCCGGGCGGCGGGGGCGGCGGACTGGACGCGGTCATGTGTCGACCCTAGGCGGAGCCCACCCGTCGCCACATGTGGCGGCAGCCCATACTTCAGCCAAGAGTCATAGGCTCAAACCATGTGGGGGCATCGGACATGGCCTGCTTGATCCGGAAGAGACCGAACTCGCTCAGTTCGGGCAGCGCGTCCACGTCGAACCAGCCCACCTCCAGCGATTCGTCGTCGTTGACGCGGGCCTCGCCGCCCACGGCCCGGCAGCGCAGGGTGATGTCCATGAACTGGCAGGTGTCGCCGTTGGGGTAGGTGATCGGCTCGAGGGCCTGTACCAGGACGACCCGTTCGGCGACGCAGCGCACCGCCGTCTCCTCGAAGACCTCGCGCACGGCGCATTCGGCGGGCTGCTCACCCGGCTCCGGAATACCGCCGATCACCGACCACTTGCGGTTGTCGGACCGCCGGCCCAGCAGCACTCTGCCCTCGTCGTCGAAGACGATCGCGGTGACCCCGGGGAGCCAGAGCAGCTGCTGTCCGGCGGAGGCCCGCAGCGTGCGGATGAAATCAGGAGTAGCCATGGCTCGACCCTAACGGCCGGTGTCGGCGCTCTCCTGCCGGTTCAGCGGTCATACGGTGGTCGTACGGCTAGGCGCCACTGGCGCGCCGGCCGCGCAGCCCGGACCCGATCGCCCAGCCGATGCCGCCCGCGGCGACCAGGATCAGGGCGATCTCCGGGAGGGTGCCCAGCTCGGTCGCGGGGGTCCTGGACGTGCGCAGCGGCACCTTCTGGACGAGGTAGGCGGGCACGAACATGCCGGTCTTCCGGGTGATCCTGCCGTCCGGCATGATGATCGCGCTGACCCCGCTGGTCACCGGCACGGTGACGGTGCGGCTGTGCTCGACGGCGCGGATCCGGGACATGGCGAGTTGCTGGTAGGTCATCTCGCTGCGGTCGAAGGTGGCGTTGTTGCTCGGCACGGAGATCATCTCGGCGCCGTGGGTGACCGTGTCCCGTACAGCCCAGTCGAAGGCGGCCTCGTAGCAGGTGGCGAGGCCCACCTTGGCGCCGTCCATGTCGAACACACCGGGCTTGCTCCCCCGGCTGAAGTCCTGGCGGACCATGCCGGTCCAGTTCTTGTTGATCGCGCCGACGAGCCCGCGCAGCGGGAGGTACTCACCGAACGGCTGGATCTGCCGCTTGTCGTAGGTCTGCGTCGGCCCCTTGTCCGGATCCCACAGGATCTGCTCGTTGAGCAGCTTCCCGTCGCGCTCCACGACTCCGCCGACCGAGATGGGCACGCCGACCGCCTTGGCGGCGCCCTCGATGACGGCGGCCGCGTCAGGGTTGGCGAAGGGGTCGACGTCGGAGGAGTTCTCCGGCCACAGCACGAAGTCGGGCTTGGCGACCTTGCCCGCCTTGATGTCGGCGGCGAGCTTGAGCGTCTCGCGCGCGTGGTAGTCGAGCACGGCCCGTCGCTGGGCGCTGAACTCCAGCCCGGAGCGCGGCACGTTGCCCTGGATGACCGCGACGGTCCGGGTGCCGTCCTCGGCCTTGTCGCTCACGAGCGGGCGGGCGGCTGCCGCGCCCGCCACCGGGACGGCCACGCTCAGCAGTGCGGCGGCCGCGGCACCCCGCCGTACGGCCCGGTTGCCGCGCCGTTCGGCGATCAGCCGCCCGGCCTCGTACAGGCCGAAGCCACACAGGACGACCGCGAAGCCCAGCACGGGAGTGCCGCCCACCGCGGCGAGCGGCAGGAAGACGCCGTCCGCCTGGCCGAACGCGATCTTGCCCCAGGGGAAGCCCCGGAACGGCACGCGCGCGCGTACCGCCTCGCCCGCGATCCAGATCGCGGCCGCCCACAGCGGCCAGACCGGCAGCCGGGAGACGGCGGCGATGCCCACGCCGACCAGGGCGATGAAGACCGCCTCGATCGCGACCAGGGCCAGCCAGGGACCGGGGCCGACCTCCACGCCGGTCCACACCAGCAGCGGCAGCAGGAAGCCCAGACCGAAGAGATAGCCGAGGCCGAGGGCCGCCTTCCAGCTCCGGCCGCGCAGCACCCAGCCGAAGCCGGCGAAGGCGGGCAGCGCCAGCCACCACAGGGTGCGGGGCGGGAAGCTGACGTAGAGCAGCACTCCGCAGAGCGCGGAGGCGACGGCCGGGACCAGGCGCAGCAGCCGGGCACCGCGCACGCCGGAGGCGGGGGGCGGCTGGAGTTGGTCCGGCTGGTCCACGGAAGTTGCGGTGACGGTCACCCGGGTGAGTGTACGGCGGCCGATCCGGTGCCGACAGCGCGGTACGAAGGGCCGGCCCCGGCACGGTCGCCGCTGCTCACCGCCGCGCGACGGTCCCCGAGAAGGCCGCCCGGCGACTCCCCCGCGTCAGCACTGACGGCACGGGATGGACACGCCGCACCGCCACCGTCCGCGCCCTCCCCATCACGACGATCCGCCGCATCTCGTGCCCAAACCGGTCATCAGCCGCTACGGTGTGCCCAGCCTCGGCAGTGCGGCCGGACTCGGCGCCGTGCCCTGCCGTGGCCTGGCATGGGCGTTCGGGGACGAGGGGCGGCGGGTGGGCTCGACCGAGATGAGGCCTGCGGCCGGTGCGGACGCGGCCGACCTCAGAGGAAACGTTTCTGACGGCACGGGCATGATCCTGCTGGGAGCGTGTGCCGGATGGGCGCTGCTCACCGCCGCGGCCCATGACGGACGGCCCGAGGGCATGCTGCTCGCGGTGCTCGCCGTGACCGCCGGTCATGCCGTCGGCCGGGTCTCCGGTGCCCTGCTGCCGGTGGCCGCGCCCTGCGCCGGCGCGGTGGCCGCCCTGGTACTGGCCGTGGCCCTGCCCGGCCTCTCCTCCGGCCCCTGGTACGCCGCCCCGCTCGGCCACACCGGTGGCACGGCCGCGCTGCTGACCCTGGCCACGGGATGCGCGTGCTGCGCCGCCCGGGCCGCGCCCGTACCCGCGCCGCGCCTGGGCCTGTGGGCGCTGGCCGCCGGGATCGTGCTGACCGGGGCCGTCCTCGGCTCGGTCGCCGGTTGCGCGGCGAGCGCCGCCGTACTGCTGTGTTCGCTGGCCGCGGGCTCGGTGGCCCGCAGGGGCCTGGCCCTGCTGGGGCTGGCCGTGGCGGCGGCCCTGGTCGCGGGGACCACGTGGGCGCTCGCCGCGGGTGTCCTGCCGGACGGGCTCGCGGGCGTGCTCGAGGGCCGGCTCACCGTGCACCGGGTGGGGCTGTGGCAGGACGCCCTGCGGATGGCGGGCCGGAACCGGGGCCTCGGCGTCGGCCCGGACCGGTTCGGCGAGCTGAGCCCGACGGCGTCACAGATCACGCCCTCCGACGGCAAGCCGCACTCGGCCCCGCTTCAGCTGGCGGCGGAGCAGGGCGTCGTCGGGGTGGTGCTGCTCGCCGCCCCGTTCTGCTGGGTGCTGCACGCGCTGTGGCGTACGCCCCGCTCGACGCCGGTCGCCCTCAGCGCGGGCGCCGCCCTGACGGCGCTGGCCGCGCTGGCCTCGGTGGGCAACGCGCTCAGCTTCACACCGGTGACGGCGGGCGCCGGGCTGCTGGCGGGCTGGGCGACGGCACGGCCCTGGGCGCGCGACGGCGCGGAAACCCAGCTCTGAAGGCGCGGAAGCCCCGCTCTGAACACGGGCACGCGCGCGTACGCCACCTCAGGCGACCGGACCCGGTGTGATGGTCCGCAGCCGGGCCCGGATGACCCGCACCGCCGATTCCGCGTCGTCCACAGTGATCGTGAAGGTGTGGCCGTCCCACAGGCGCAGCACGATGCCCTCACCCCGGCGTACGACGACCGCGGTGCCCTTCTCTGGCCGCCACCGGTAGCCCCAGCCGCCCCACTGCCGGGGGTTGACCAGGGCGGCGAAGTCGGCGCCCGCCACATGGGAGAGCGGGATACGGCGGCGTGGCAGCCCTATGTGGCCACAGCGCACCTCCAGGGACTCCTCGTCGAGGCGGAGGTCGACGTGCACGAAGGCGAGCGTGCCGAACAGGACCAGCAGACCGGCCGCGATGCAGCCCACGACGGACATCACCAGCGGGGCGATGCCGGAGGTCCAGGCCGAGTCCACGGCCAGCTCGATGCCGAGCGCCATACAGGCCGCGCCGACCAGCGCCAACAGCCACTGGACCCGGTTGGTGGCGCGTCCGGTCCAGACATCGGGGTGTGAGGTGTCGTCGGCGTGGGGGTCGTCCCTCATGTCTATGAGGTTACTCAGGTTTCGCTGCGCGGGGAGGGCGTGGCGGAGCGTGACTGGCCCGAGTGGGGCACGACGGATCCGTGCGCAGGCCCGCCGTCGCCGCGACGGTCAGCGGACGGTGCTGACGGTCCGCAGGAAGCGGCCCTCCGCATAGGACAGGGCGGTGTCCGGGAGTATGGCCTCGCGGCCGCTGAGCAGCACCGTGAGGGCGGAGTCGACGGCGGCGGCCGGAGCCGGGTCCGCGCCGATCCGGCGCAGGGCCTGGGCGGCCACCGCCCCGGCGGTACCGTGCAGGACGAGCGGCGACCGGCCCGGACGCTGGACGGCCGCCCGGATCCGCTCGCCCACCAGCTCGTAGTTGGTGCAGCCGAGGACGACGGTGGTCACGTCCTCGGGGGTGCGGGCGGCGGCCGAGGCGATCGCGGCCTCGATCGCGGCCTCGTCGGCGTGGTGCACGGCGTCCGCGAGGCCGGGGCACGCCACCTCGGTGACGGCGACGCCGGCGGCGAACTGCTCGATCAGACCGCGCTGATAGGCGCTCCCGGTGGTGGCCGGGGTGGCCCAGATGGCGACGTGGCCGCCGCCCGCGGCGGCCGGCTTGATCGCCGGGACGGTCCCGATGATCGGCAGTTCCGGTTCGAAGCGGGCCCGCATCGCCGGCAGGGAGTGCACGGAGGCGGTGTTGCAGGCGACGATCAGGACGTCCGGCTGGTGGGCGGCTGCGGCCTCGGCCACGGCGATGGCCCGCTCTGTGATGTCCTCGGGGGTGCGCGGCCCCCAGGGCATCCCGTCCGGGTCCCACGAGAGCACGAGATCCGCGTCGGGCCGCAGCCGGCGTACCGCGGCGGCGGCCGGGAGCAGGCCGATTCCGGAGTCCATGAGCGCGATCTTCACCCGGCCACGATAGACGATGGGCCCTTACGGACTTCTCCGGTGGGGCAGACTGCGACCGTGAGCGCCCTGATGTGGATCACCGTCGTCTCGCTGGCCGCCTGGTGCTGGCTGCTGCTGTGCCAGGGCTTCTTCTGGCGCACGGACATCCGGCTGCCGTCAGGCGGGGAACCGGACGCGTGGCCGTCGGTGTGTGTCGTCGTACCGGCCCGGGACGAGGCCGCCGTGCTGTCCGCGAGCCTGCCGTCGCTGCTGGCGCAGGACTATCCGGGCCGGGCGGAGGTCTTCCTGGTGGACGACGGGAGCACGGACGGCACCGGTGAGCTGGCCCGTGAGCTGTCCCGGCGGTACGGCGGGCTGCCGCTGACGGTGGGCTCGCCCGGGGAGCCGCCGGCGGGCTGGACGGGCAAGCTGTGGGCGGTGCGGCACGGTATCGGCCTGGCACGCGCGCGTGATCCCGAGTATCTGCTGCTGACGGACGCGGACATCGCGCACGCCCCGGACAGCCTGCGCGAGCTGGTGGCCGCCGCCCGGGCCGGGGGCTTCGACGTCGTGTCGCAGATGGCGCGGCTGCGGGTGGAGAGCCTGTGGGAGCGGCTGGTGGTGCCGGCGTTCGTGTACTTCTTCGCGCAGTTGTATCCCTTCCGGCGGATCGGCCGCAGGGGGTCGCGTACGGCCGCGGCGGCGGGCGGCTGTGTCCTGCTGCGCGCGGACATGGCCGCGCGGGCCCGCATCCCGGACGCCATCCGGCACGCCGTGATCGACGACGTGGCTCTCGCGCGCGCGGTCAAGGGCGCCGGGGGGCACGTGTGGCTGGGGCTGGCCGAGCGGGTGGACAGCGTGCGGCCTTATCCGCGGCTGCACGACCTGTGGCGGATGGTCTCGCGCAGCGCCTACGCGCAGTTGCGGCACAACCCGCTGCTGCTGCTCGGTACGGTCGCCGGGCTCGCCCTGGTGTACCTGGTGCCGCCCGCGGCACTGGTCGTGGGAGCGGCCGGCGGGAGTGCGGCGACGGCCGTGCTCGGCGCTCTGGCGTGGGCGGTGATGGCGGGCACATATGTGCCGATGGTGCGCTACTACGGCCAGCCGCTGTGGCTCGCTGTACTGCTGCCGCTCACCGCGTTCCTGTACCTCCTGATGACGGTCGACTCGGCCGTACAGCACTACCGGGGGCGCGGGGCCGCTTGGAAGGGCCGTACGTACGCGCGTCCCGGTGCCGTGCCCGACGAGGGCTGAACCCGGTCACTTGCGGCCGGGTGTCCAGTTCATGCCCCAGCCGTAGGCACGGTCCACGGTCCGCTGCGGGCTCACTCCGCGCTCGGGCACCAGGTAGCGCGCCTCGCGCCGTACGAGGAGATCGCCGCCCGTGTTCGTGAGCAGGGCCAGCGCGCACACCGTGGAGGCGACGGTGCACTCGTCGAGCGAGAAGTCGATCGGTGCGCCGTGTTGCGGCTGGAGGGTGACGGTGGCGTGCAGGTCGGCGAAGGACCGGGCGCCTTCGTAGATCGTGACGAAGACGAGGATGCGCCGGAAGTCCAGTGTGTGGTCGAGGTTGACGGTGAGGTTCTCCCCGGCGGCCAGGGCTCCGGTGCGGTCGTCGCCGTCGAGATGGATGTACGGCGGCCGGTGCAGCGACCCGAAGGCGTTGCCGAGGGCCTGGA
The DNA here is from genome assembly GCF_001280015.1 of Streptomyces sp. MMG1121. Lineage (GTDB taxonomy): Bacteria > Actinomycetota > Actinomycetes > Streptomycetales > Streptomycetaceae > Streptomyces. Next base: position 347,564 of record NZ_LGDV01000251.1, on the reverse strand, counting down.
CGACTCCTTTGCGGCCGTCGGCGAGTTCGTACAGGGCGCACAGGTCGAGGTCGAGTTCGCCGCCCCCGCCGCCCCAGCGGCCGCTCCAGCCCGGAAGCTGTTTACGCACCTGCCAGTTGAGGTTCACACGCATGGCACCGGAGGTTCCGCCCTGCTTGGCGAGCGAGACGGAGGGGGCGGCCTTGGTGAGGGTGACCTTGGACAGACGGACCGGCTGGGCCGCGGGGGCCTGTACGGCGGCGGGGGGTGCCGTGGGCGGGGGCGGCATGGTCGCGGGCGGGGGCGGTACCGGGGGCGTCGCGGGCACCGGCGGCATGCTCGCCGGGGCCGGGGCCGCGGCGGCGGGCGGTGCGGTGTGCTGGGGTTCGTCCACGGTGATCCCGAAGTCCGTTGCCAGGCCTTCGAGTCCGCTGCTGTAGCCCTGGGCGACGGCGCGGAACTTCCAGCCGCCCTGACGGCGGTAGAACTCGCCGAGCACGAAGGCCGTCTCCGCGGTCGCGCCGGGGCTGTCGAAGCGGACGACGACGGACCCGGTCGCGGTGTCGGTCACCTCGATGTAGAGGCCGGGGACCTGGCCGAACGTTCCGCCATCGGCGGAGGCGGCGAGGACGATCCGTTCGATCGCGCCCTCCACGCGCGCGAGGTCGACGGAAAGGGTGTCGGTGATCTGTCCGCCGGCCGTCCGCTTGCCCTCGTGGTGCACCGCGCCGGAGGCGTGGGCGGGCTGGTTGTAGAAGACGAAGTCCCCGTCGGAGCGGACCTTTCCGGTGGCGAGCAGCAGCGCCGAGGCGTCCGCGTCGGGCACACCGGGTCCGGAACGCCAGCCCAATTCGACGCGCAGAGCCGCGGTCGGCACCGGCGCGTTCGCCCCTTTCGACATTGACATGTCCGCCCCAATCCGTGTCGGCTTCCGGGCACCCCGGCGGTCCGGTCATCCCTACCCGCACAACCTATTCCCGGGCGCGGCGAACTCCCCTGATCCGCACCGGAAGATCATCGGCCAACCGCCGGTAACCCCGCAGGAACTCGGCCTTTACAGGATCCAAACGTCGACCGTCGTCCCTTTTTGCCAACTTCGCTCGGATTGGGGATCCCGGGTCACTGCCGACACGGAAAAGAACCCTCTTATCGGTCTCCCCAACGAGCACATCGTGGGCTTAACTTATGTGCCATGACCTCCCCCCGCTCCACTTATGGTGGCGGCTACTACTCCGCCTCCTTCCCGGACACCCCGATCTACGACTCTCTCGTCGCCGAGCGGGGCACCCCGCAGATCGCCCCGATCCGGGTTCCCGCCGCCTACGACACGGGCGGCAACCTGCCGGCTCTGCCGTCGGCACTGCCCGCCCTCCCGGCGGCCCCCTCCCCGCAGTTCCCCTCCTACGGCTACCCGCAGACGCCACAGCCCGCACCGCTGCAGCAGGCGCCCACGGCCTACATCCCGCAGCAGGCGAGCGCCCCGCGGGGTTACCCCGGCCCGCAGGCCCCGCAGCCGCAGCGCCCGATGGGGACGGGCACGGGGTACGAGGCCATGCGCCCCGCCGCACCGCGGCCCGCGCCGGCTCCCTACCAGGACCCGTACAACAACCAGCAGTACCGCGGCTACTGATCGACGCCCCCTCGCTGTCGGTGCCACCTGGCACGATGGCGTCATGGGAGATGCCGAGGTGCAGTCGATCCACGTCCACCCGGTCAAGGCGTTCCGGGGCTTCGCGCCCCGGGAAGCCGTGGTGGAGCCCTGGGGGCTGGCTGGGGACCGGCGCTGGACACTGATCGACGACGGGGGAAAGGTCGTCACACAGCGCGAGCAGCCGCGCCTCGCGCTGGCCGCCGCCGAGCTTCTGCCCGGCGGCGGAATCCGGCTGTCCGCGCCCGGCCGGACGCCGTTGACGGTGCGGGTGCCCGAGCCGGCCGAGACCGTGCCGACGAGTGTGTTCGGCACGAAGGTGGAGGCGGTCCCGGCCACAGCGGCAGCGCACGCCTGGTGCAGCGCCTTTCTGCAGGCGGACGTCCGGCTGGTCCACATGGACGATCCGGCCACCCGGCGCCCGGTCGATCCCGCGTACGCACTGCCCGGCGAGACGGTCGGCTTCGCCGACGGCTACCCCCTGCTGATCGCCGCGGCGGCCTCCCTCGACGCGTTGAACCGCCTGATAGCCGAGGGCACTCACGCCCACGAGGGCCCACTGCCGATGAACCGCTTCCGGCCCAACGTCGTCGTCTCGGGCACCGCGGCCTGGGCCGAGGACCACTGGTCGCGTGTCTCCGTCGGCGAAGTGGTCTTCCGTGTCGCGAAGGCGAGCGGACGGTGCGTCGTCACCACCGTCGACCAGGACACCGCAGCACGCGGCCGCGAGCCCCTGTTCACCCTGGCGCGGCACCGCAAGGTCGGCACGCGGCTGATCTTCGGCCAGAACCTGGTGCCCCTGACGCCCGGCACCATCCGGATCGGGGACCCGGTCCGGGTGCTGGAGTGACGCGCGACAACGACCGGAAGGTCGGGAACCGAGGGCGGGTCCCAGTCGTTGGGACAGCATGAGAATTGCGTGAGGGGCCGCGTGCGTGACCGTCCGCGGCGGACGTGATGTCGCTCTCTCTTGCTCCGGGCGCTCGGACGCAGGCCCGCGCCGGGGGTCGAGACGGAGCGGAAGGGGGTGGGGACATGCGGGCCATCGGCGGTCTGTGGCGCTGGCGCCGCAATCCGCTGCGCCGTGCCACCGATCTGGCCGAGGCGTGGGTGGCGCTCGTGGCCCTGGTGCTGATCAGCGTGGCCGCGCCCGTCTCCGGCTGCCTGGTCGGCGCCGTCGCCCAGGACGCGCTGCAGCGCTCCGTGCGCGAGCAACGGCACACACACCACCTCGTCACGGCCACGGTGGTGCGTGACCTGGGCGATGCCCCGCTGGAGACCGACCCCGACACCAGCACGATGCGCGAGTCCCGCCACCGCGTGCTCGCGGACTGGACCGCGCCGGACGGCACCCGGCAGCACGGCCCGACCCTGGCACGCCTCAAGTCCCCGCACGCGGGCGACCACTTCGCACTCTGGACGGACCCCCGCGGCCGAATAACCACCCGCCCACTGGATTCCCCCACCGCGACGACGCATGCGGTGCTGGCCGGGTTCGGCGCGGCCCTGCTGGTCACCGGCCTGATCGAGGGCGGCCGGCGGCTGGTCGTGTGGCACATGGTCCGCCGCCGGTACGCCCGCTGGGACCAGGCCTGGGACCGGGCGGGTCCGGACTGGGGCAAGGCGGGCACCGGCAGCTGACGGCCTGACGGCTCTGGTCAACCCACCGCGCACGCACACGCTACGGTGGACCGGCCGGAACGCTTTCGGCGACAACCCGCGGATCCGCGCATCGCACAGGCGCGCAGGTTTTCGGGAGCGCGGACGCGCACGGGCCCCCCGGGACCGGGCACGGTCGCGGTCCCGGCACCAGTGGCGAAGTCCCGTCCGGGAGCGAGCCATCAGTACGACGAGGTGGGGGCACAGCAACGCCATGGCACAGGGCACGGTCCAGGTGACGCACACCGGTACGTCGCGGTGGCGGCGCCGCACAGGTGAGTACGCTTCGCTCGCCGCCGCCCTGGAGGCCGCCGCCGACGGCGACGTCCTCACCATCGCCCCGGGAACCTACCGGGAGAACCTCGTCGTCCAGCGGGCGGTGACGCTCCGTGGCCCGGACGGCTCCCCCGGCTCGGTCCGGATCGCGCCGGTGGACGGGGTGCCGCTGACCGTGCGGTCTTCGGCCGTGGTGCAGGACCTGCATGTGGAGGGCCAGGACGCGGCAGCACCGGCACTGCTGGTCGAGGAGGGCACTCCCGAGCTGATGGACCTGCGGATCGTCACCCGGTCCGCCGCCGGCATCGAGGTGCGCGGAGGCGCCCGCCCGACCGTGCGCCGGTGCACGGTGGACAACCCGGCGGGCATCGGCATCGCCGTGCTCGACGGCGCCAGCGGGGTGTTCGAGGAGTGCGAGGTCGTCGCGGCCGGGCAGGCGGGCGTGGCCGTGCGGGGCGGGGGCCATCCGCGCCTGGAGCGCTGCCGCGTGCATCACGCCTCCGGCACCGGGCTGACCGCGACCGGGGAGAACTCCGCGCTGGAGGCGGTCGGTTGTGAGGTCTACGAGGTCCGCGGCTCCGGAGTCCAGGTCACCCAGCGCGCCACCGCCCATCTGACCGACTGCGATGTGCACCGCACCACCGCCGACGGCGTCACGCTGGACACGGACGCGGTGCTCACGCTCGCCGACTGCCGTATCCACGACATCCCCGAGAACGCGGTCGACCTGCGCTCCCGCTCGGTGCTGACGCTGACCCGCACGACGGTCCGTCAGTTCGGGCGCAACGGCCTGTCGGTGTGGGACCCGGGCACCCGCGTGGACGCCCACCAGTGCGAGATCTTCGACAGCACCGGCGACTATCCGGCGGTGTGGGTGAGCGACGGCGCCACCGCCGTGCTCGACTCCTGCCGGGTGCACGACGTGCCGGACGCACTGTTCGTGCTGGACCGCGGTTCGCGCGCGGACGTCGTGGACAGCGATCTGTCCCAGGTGCGCAACACGGCGGTGTCGGTGAGCGACGGGGCGACCGCCCAGCTCGACGACTGCCGGATCCGGGAGGCGGCGACCGGCGCGTGGTTCCGCGACCACGGCAGCGGCGGCACGCTGAACAACTGCACCCTGGACGGCACCCAGACCGGTGTGATCGTCACCAAGGGCGCCGACCCGACCATCGAGCGCTGCACGGTCGACTCCCCCTCCGAGGCCGGCTTCTACGTCTCCGCGGGCGGCCGCGGCAGCTTCCTGAACTGCCGGGTCAGCGGCAGCGGCGGCTACGGCTTCCATGTGATCGACGGCTGCCGGGCGACCCTGCGCAAGTGCCGTACGGAGCGCTGCGCGCGCGGCGGTTACGAGTTCGCGGACGCCGGGCCGGACAGCGGATCGGGGACGGGCCCGGTCGTGGAGGACTGCACCAGCGACGAGAGCGGGGGCCTCAGGCCGCCGGCGATCCGCGAGACCGCCGTGCAGACGGTGACGCACTCCCCCGGCCTGCTCGGCTCGATCCCCGGGCAGCGCACCACGGAGCAGGAGCCGCTGGTCACCGCCGTGGAGCCGCAGCAGCCGGCGCGGACGTCGAAGGACGTGCTCGGTGAACTCGACGCGCTGGTGGGCCTGGAGAGCGTCAAGCGCGAGGTGCGGGCGCTGACCGACATGATCGAGGTGGGCCGGCGCCGGCAGCAGGCGGGTCTGAAGGCGGCCTCGGTCAAACGGCATCTGGTCTTCACCGGCTCTCCGGGCACCGGCAAGACGACGGTCGCCCGGCTCTACGGCGAGATCCTCGCCTCGCTCGGAGTGCTGGAGCAGGGACACCTGGTGGAGGTGTCCCGGGTCGACCTGGTCGGCGAGCACATCGGTTCCACGGCGATCCGCACCCAGGAGGCCTTCCAACGGGCGCACGGCGGTGTGCTGTTCATCGACGAGGCGTACGCGCTGTCGCCGGAGGACGGCGGACGGGACTTCGGCAAGGAGGCCATCGACACGCTGGTGAAGCTGATGGAGGACCACCGCGACGCGGTGGTGGTGATCGTCGCCGGCTACACGGCGGAGATGGAGCGCTTCCTGTCCGTCAACCCCGGCGTCGCCTCTCGCTTCTCGCGCACCATCACCTTCGGCGACTACGGCCCCGAAGAGCTGTTGCGGATCGTGGAGCAGCAGGCCGACGAGCACGAGTACCGGCTGGCGGCGGGCGCGTCCGAGGCGCTGCTGAAGTACTTCACGGCCATCCCCAAGGGCCCGGCGTTCGGCAACGGCCGCACCGCCCGGCAGACGTTCGAGGCGATGGTGGAGCGGCACGCGAGCCGGGTCGCCCAGCTCGCGGACCCGAACACCGACGATCTGACCCTGCTCTACGCGGACGACCTGCCGCAGCTGCCCTGAGCAGCGGGCCGGAGCCGCACAAGCTGCTGGAGGAACGGGAATGAGGTCGCCGGTGACGCTCGCCCGGCTCTCCGCGGACGACCCGGACGGGCCGCACGCGCTCCTGACGGCCCACGGCGCAGAGACCGTCAACGGCCCGAACGTGGTGCCCACCGGCCACAACGCGGCAGTACGGCACTCGGGCGGGATCGTCGTCGAGTAGTACAGCACTCGGTCTAACCGGCCCTGCCCCGGGAGTCTCCCGGCTCCGGGCGCTGCTCCGGCAGCTCCGGGCGCAACCGGCTCAGCAGGCGGGCGCGTTCCCGGGCGAAGACCGGGTCCGCCTGGTAGTCGGAGTGGCCGAGGATGGGCGCCGGGAGGGGATGTTCGGGCGTGCGGCCGTAGGCGAGGGGGTCCCGCAGGGGGGCGTGGTCGACGTCGGGGGTGGTGTCGTCGGAGACGCGGACGGGGCCGCCGATGGGGTCGGTGCGGCGGTAGAGGTTGCGCCAGCAGGCCACGTCGTGGTGCAGGGCGGCGAGCGCGGGCGGTCCGAAGTGGGCCGGGAACCAGCGGCCGTAGAGACGTTCCAGTGGGGAGCCGTAGGTCAGCAGGGCGATCCGTTTGCGTGCCGACGGGGTCAGCTGCCAGGCGGCGGCCGCGGCCAGGACGCTGCCCTGGGAGTGGCCGGAGAGGACCAGGCGGCCGCCGGTGCGCTGTGTCCAGGTCGCCATCCGCCAGGTCAGGTCCGGTACGGCACGCTCGGCGTAGCAGGGCGGCGCGAAGGGGTGGGCGGCGCGCGGCCAGAAGGTGCCGACGTCCCAGAGGATGCCGATGGTGCGCCGCGCCGAGGCGTCCTTGTAGGCGCGCCGGCCCCAGGTCACGAACAGCAGGAAGCCGAATCCGACCAGCCAGGAGCCCAGTGCCTGGGAGGTCTCGGCGGCGGCCTCGAGGGCGTCGTAGGTGCGGCGGGCCGCTCCGTCGGGCGTCTTGCCGGTGGCCATGGCTCCGGCGAGAGCCAGGGCGCCGAGCACGAGGGTGGTGGCGGTGAGCACCGCGACGGCGAGAGGCGCCCGGTCGGTGAGGGTGGCCATGGCCCGGACGTGGGCGATGGTGCGGGTGCGGTCCTGGTCCTCTGGTTCGCCGGGGTGCTCGTGGCGGACGCGGGCGCGTTCGGTGCGGGCGATTCGCGCGGCGGCGAACCCGAGCCGGGCGGCGAGGAGCAGCAGGACCGCGAGGACCGGCGGGATCGTGGACGCCTGCCAGGTCAGCAGCACGGGCGGCCCGGCGGGCAGGGCGCCGGTGCCGTCCAGCCAGCCGCCGACGCGCTGCGCCACCCCGCCGGACATCACCCCGCCCAGCGCACAGGCGAGCAGCGCGACGGCCGGTCCGCCGAGGCCCCGCATCCCGGCCCGTCGGTCGGGGGCGCGGCGGTGCAGGTCCCGGGCCACGACGGCGAGGGCGACGACGAGCAGCCCCTGGGCCAGCATCAGGGCGCCGAAGGCCGGGTCGCCCGGCAGCCGCCCGGTGGAGTGCCAGCCGGGCCGGGACCAGCCGGCGTAGAGCGCGGTGAGCAGCAGCAGGCCGAGCGCGCCGAGCGGGAGCCGGCGTACGAGGTGCCGGTCGAGCCGCTGGTCGAGGCGGTTCTCGCTGCGCCCCCGGCGGCAGACCACGCCCACCGCCGCTGCCGCCCAGGCCAGCAGGGCCGCGAGCAGCAGCCAGCTCAGGGCGTTCAGGGCCGCAGGGCCGCCCGGCCGGTGGTCGAAGCGGGCCGCCGGGGTCGCGACGGCGGCGGCCACGGTCAGCAGGCCCGCGGCGGTGTGCGCCGCGCGCAGCCGGGCCACGAGCCGGCGTCCGTACCAGAAGCCGGGCGTGGCGAGCGCGCTGCCGTCGGTCTTCGGCTCGGGTTCGCGGGACATCGGCCGGTGCGACTCGTACGCGCTCCAGGTGCGGTGCGAGAGGTACCAGAGCAGGGCGGTCAGCGCGGCCGGTACGAGCGCGGCGAGCGCGAGCCGGCGGCCGGGCAGGCTCCACCAGCCGCCGTTCGCCCCGGAGGCGGAGGCGGTCGAGAAGGTCAGCCAGGAGTGGCGACGGGCGCAGTCGTGGACGCCGGCGCACTGCCAGGCCACCAGATCCAGGGCCACCTCGCAGGCGGCGGCCACCAGCAGCAGCGTCAGGGTGAGGGCGGTCAGCCGGACGAGGAGGCCGTAGAGGCGGACGGCGCGCGGCCGGCCCGCCGTGGCGGGGCGCATCCAGTGGGCGAGGTTGACCACCATGAACGGCAGCAGTAACAGCCACAGGGCGCGGCTGCTGTCGCCGGAGGTCAGATTGCACCAGACGTACGCCTCCCGCACCGGCTCGGCTCGCGGTCCCTCGCCTGGCTCGGTGTCCACCGCGCGCCGGAACACGGCGGCCGTGTCGTCACCGGTGACCCGGACCGTGCGGGGGTCGCCGAGCATCTTCTCGGGCGTCGTGCCGCCGACGCCGTGCACGAGGAGCTCCAGCTCGGGCTCCGGCGGGGCGCTCGTGTCCGCCCGGTCGGTGGTCGGCTCCGTGAGTCCGTCCGGCTGCCCGGCGGAGCGGTCCCGCGCCCGTTCCACTGTCCTCGCACCCCCGTGACGCGCCTGAAGGCCTGTGTCGCTGCGCGGTTCAGGATCTCCACTCCAGCCGGGCCGTGCACGGTTCGTCACGGAATCTCCTCGATCCGTGTGACATCGGGCGTGCTCGCCGCGCCCCGAGTGGCATGTGCGCGTTGTGACAGGTGGGTGGCGCAACCGGTACCGACCCGTGAAAAGATGGGACGCCCGCGCACCTCCGGTCGTACGGAGTCTCCTGGTCGGAGCCGGTGCGCCGGGCGGGTCGGACGGTTGGCGGCGAAAGGACCGGAGCGTACGTGAGTGAGAATCAGAACCTCCTCGCGGAGCAGCGCCGCGCCCTGATCCTGGACGAGGTCCGGCGCCGGGGCGGGGTGCGGGTCAACGAGCTGACCCGCAAGCTCGGCGTGTCGGACATGACCGTGCGCCGCGACCTGGACTCGCTCGCCCGCCAGGGCATGCTGGAGAAGGTGCACGGCGGCGCGGTGCCGGTGGTCGAGGCCAGCACCCACGAGCCCGGCTTCGAAGCCAAGTCGGGTCTGGAGCTGACTGCCAAGGAGGACATCGCGCGGGCCGCCGCCCGGCTGGTCACCCCGGGCACGGCGATCGCCCTGTCCGGCGGAACGACGACGTACGCGCTCGCGCAGCACCTGCTGGAGGTGCCCGACCTGACCGTGGTGACGAACTCGGTGCGGGTCGCGGACGTCTTCCACACGGCGCAGCGCACCTCGGGTCAGCGACAGGGCGCGGCCACGGTGGTGCTGACCGGCGGGGTGCGCACGCCGTCGGACTCGCTGGTGGGGCCGGTCGCGGACCAGGCGATCGCCGCCCTCCACTTCGACCTGCTCTTCCTGGGTGTGCACGGCATATCGGTCGAGGCGGGACTGTCGACGCCGAACCTGGCGGAGGCCGAGACCAACCGGCGGCTGGTGCACTCCGCGCGCCGGGTCGTGGTGGTCGCCGACCACACCAAGTGGGGCACGGTGGGTCTCAGTTCGTTCGCGGCGCTGGAGCAGGTGGACACGCTCGTCACGGACGCGGGGCTGCCGGCCGAGGCGCGCGCGGAGGTCTCGGAGCATCTGGCGCGGCTGATCGTGGCGGGCGAACCCGAAGCGGACGACGACATCTGACGGTGCGTCAACTAGGCTGCCCGTCAACGCCCCGCTTCCGGAGGGGACTTCACGAGGGGGTTGGCCGTCATGCCGCAGCGTCTGCGCCCGGTCGGGCCGGATTTCGTCGACAGCGCGCCGGTACGGTTCGTGTTCACCCGGGACATGGCCGCCGCACCGGAGACGGTCTTCCGGGCCCTCGCCGAGGACGTGCCCGGCTGGCCGCAGTGGTTCTCGTCGGTGGCCGCCGCCCGGCCGACCGAAGGCGGGCGTGAGGTACGGCTGCGGGGCGGGATCCACTTCCAGGAGACGGTGCTGGTGGCGAAGGCACCCGAGGTGTACGCCTACCGGGTCGACGCGACGAACGCACCGGGCGCCCGTGCCTGGATCGAGGAGTGGCGGCTGACTCCGGCCGGTGCGGGAACCCGGGTGCGGATGACCTTCGCCCTCGACGGCACGGCCCCCTTCCGCCTGGTGTGCGGGCTCATCCGGCCGGGCGTCGGCCAGGCCGTCCGCAAGGCGGTCGCGGCGCTGGACCGGCACCTGGGCTGACCCGCCCGCGGGCTCAGTGCGGCCACACACCCGTCGTCAGCAGGGTCTCGATCGCCGTCGTGTACGGCGTGATGTCCAACCCCTGCCCGGCGAGCCAGGCGTCGGAGTAGTACTTGTCGAGATAGCGGTCGCCCGGATCGCACAGCAGGGTGACGACGCTGCCGGTGCGGCCCTCGGCCACCATCTCGGAGACGATCTTCAGCGCGCTCCACAGCCCGGTGCCCGTGGAGCCGCCCGCCTTGCGGCCGATGGCCCGCTCCAGGGCGCGTACGGCGGCGACGCTGGCCGCGTCCGGGACCTTCATCATCCGGTCGATCGCGCCGGGCACGAAGCTCGGCTCCATGCGCGGACGGCCGATGCCCTCGATCCGGGAGCCGCAGTCGCAGGTGACGTCCGGATCGCCGGTGGTCCAGCCCTCGAAGAAGCAGGAGTTGTCCGGGTCGGCCACGCAGACGCGGGTGTCGTACTGCATGTAGTGGACGTAGCGGGCCAGCGTCGCGGAGGTGCCGCCGGTGCCCGCCGTGGCGACGATCCACGCCGGTTCCGGGAACCGCTCCAACTCCAGCTGGCGGAAGATGGATTCGGCGATGTTGTTGTTGCCGCGCCAGTCCGTGGCCCGCTCGGCGTAGGTGAACTGGTCCATGTAGTGGCCGCCGGTCTCCACCGCGAGCCGGGCGGACTCCTCGTACATCTTCCGGGAGTCGTCCACGAAGTGACATCGGCCGCCGTGGAACTCGATGAGGCGGCACTTCTCGGCGCTCGTCGTGCGCGGCATGACCGCGATGAAGGGCACGCCGATCAGCTTGGCGAAGTAGGCCTCGGAGACGGCGGTCGAGCCGCTGGACGCCTCGATCACCGGGCGGTCGGGGCGGATCCAGCCATTGCAGAGGCCGTAGAGGAACAGGGAACGGGCGAGGCGGTGTTTGAGACTGCCGGTGGGGTGGGTCGACTCGTCCTTCAGATAGAGGTCGATGCCCCACTGCTCGGGCAGCGGGAAGCGGAGCAGGTGCGTGTCCGCCGATCGGTTGGCGTCGGCCTGGACCTTGCGCACGGCTTCTTTCAGCCAGTCGCGGTAGGCGGTGTCGCTGCGGTCGACGTCGAGGGTGGCGCCGGTCCGGGTCTGGTGGGTGGTGCTCACGGCGGTGCTCCTTACGCTGGGCGCCGACGGCGCCTCACGCGGCCGGCAAGTCGAGCATAGGCATCTTTCGCACCGCTTCCCACCTGCATAAACGCATCTTTGAGCCACCCAAAGCCGGCCTGGGGCACGGGCGTGCGAGACCTCGACGGGACATCCGGGGGCGCATTGGCGGGACTGCTCCGGGCTCCCGTCGCACGCGCCCCGCGTGTACTGGTGCTCTCGGCCGCCTCGGGGCACACTGCACGCGACGGGACCGATCGTCCCGAACCGGGGGCGCACACTGGATCGCGGAAGCACACGCGCGAGGGGGCGGCGAGAGATGGCGGAGCCCGAGTTCACGGCCAAGGGCGTGCGGATCGGCAAGCGGCTGCGTTCACTCACCCGGGCCGGACAGGTCCGGATCAACGACGGCAGGCTGGAGTTGCTCAACAGCTACGGCAGCGAGATCGACAGCGCGCCGGTGCAGGCGGTACGGGCGTCCAAGCCCTGGTTCGCACCGGACGACCGGGCGCTGGCCGACCTCAACGGCAAGCGGTACCTGCTGACGCTGGGTGAGCACGATCCCGCTCCGGGGCAGCCGGGGCCGCCCGCGGCACGGCGGTTCATCGAGGCGGTGCGCAGGGCCGCCGGACGCGGCGGCTGAGGACACGCCGGTCACATCCTCCGAACAGCGGCCCCTCGCGGCGAGTTGCGGGAGCACATCCGCGCTGTCACGCTGTTCTCACGTCACTCTGGGTTTACCGGCGATAACGCTGCGAACCAGCCCGCCGGCCAAGACAGCAGGCGGACGTTTGGACGCAAGCACCCTGCTGGATCCGTTGTTCTCCGTGTTCTTCCGGTCCGTCCGGACCTCTACATCGGGGAGTCGCAGCCGTGACCAGTCATCCGAGCAGGCACTGCACGGTGGAGCTGCAAGCCTTGCCGTCGCGGATCGGTCAGGTCCGCAGAATCGTATCTGCGCAGTTGCGCTACTGGCATATGGACCCGTTGATAGACGGTGCCGCGCTCGGTGTGACGGAGTTGCTGAGCAACGTCCACCGGCACGCCAGGCCCGACAAGTCGTGCACGGTCGAGCTGGAGCTGCTGCCGGACCGGCTCACGGTCTCGGTGCGCGACAACGACCCGCGGCTGCCGGTGCCGGCCGACACCGCGGACGCGCCGGACGCCGGCCTGCTGGCCACCTGTGGGCGGGGGCTTGCGATGGTGGCCGCCGTGAGCGAGAGCTGGGGCGCCCGGCCGGACGGCGAGAACGGCAAGGTCGTGTGGTTCACGCTGCCCGCTCCGGCCGTGGCCCGGATCCAGCAGGCGGGCGCGCCGCGCCGTACGGTACGGGCGGCACGGCCGGCGCCGACGGAACCGGTGCCGGCCGCCGTGCCCGTGAGCGTCGCGGCGCCCGTGCCGACCGGGGTGCCGGTGACCGCCGGGGCGGCCGCGGTCGCCCCATCTCCCGTGCCGGTCGGGGCAGCCATGGCCGCCGGGGCTCCCGTGATCACCGCAGCCGCCGTCGGCGCCGCTGCCGCCGCTCCCGCTCCGGCGCACGCTTCCGCCGTGTCCGGGGCGCAGGCTCCCGCCCGGTCGGCCGTTCCCGGCTGACCGGGCGGTGACCTCTCCGGTACGACGGCGGCGCCGGCCGTCGGTGCGCAACCCTGCGCCGACGGCCCGCAGGATGTCCGGACGGGTGGCACGGTGAAGGCGAACGCGGTGTCGCCCGTGCTCTCGGAGGCCTTCACCAGCACCCGGCCGAGGAGTCCGAGGGGCGCGTGATCGCCGTGCGACGTCCGGCGGGCGCCAGTACGGCGGTGGCGCCACCGCCGCAGCCCTTCACCGCGCCCACCGCGCTCGCGGCGGCCCGCGGTGCGGTCGCACGGTCATAGGGCTCCGCCCTTGCCCGTGCGGCCGAACTGCTCCTCCAGGACGGACAGACGGCGCCAGTACTCGTCCTCGTCGATCTCGCCGGAGGCGAAGCGGCGGCCGAGGACGGCGAGCGGCGAGTCACCGGCCGGGCGGCCGGCGTCGAGCGGGCGCCAGGGGCCGCCGCGGCCGCGCCATCCGGTGCGCCGCAGCAGCGTGACGGCACCGAACACGACGGCCGCCCAGATCAGCGGGAAGAACAGGATCCACGGGCCGGGACCGTTCCCGTTCCAGTTCGCCAAGGTCTCCATCTCGGTCATCTCCCTTGTGTGCTTCGGTCCTCTGCGGTCTTCGGGATGTGTCGAGGTTCCCTCCGACAGGGGGTCCGGGTCGTCGTGCGGCCGGCGGCCGTGTGTGTACCTCCCGGGGAGTACGGCGAGGCCGGCGAACTGCTCCGCGCGGACTGGCGGGCTGTAACTAGTAGTATGTACAGTGACGGCATGAGCACCCCGGAACGACTGGTCGAGTCCACCCGCGAGCTGCTGTGGGAGCGCGGGTACGTGGGCACGAGCCCCAAGGCGATCCTGGAGCGCGCGGGCGCGGGCCAGGGCAGCATGTACCACCACTTCAAGGGCAAGCCGGACCTCGCCCTGACCGCGATCAAGCGGACCGCCGAGGAACTGCGCGCCACGGCCGAGCGCGTCCTGGGCGGGCCGGGCACGCCGTACGAGCGCATCGAGGCGTATCTGCTGCGCGAGCGCGACGTACTGCGCGGCTGCCCGATCGGCCGGCTGACGATGGACCCGGACGTGATCGCCAGCGACGCACTGCGCGCGCCGGTGGACGAGACGATCGCCTGGATCCGGCGGCGGATCGCGGAGATCGTCGAAGAGGGCCAGCGGCAGGGGCAGTTCGCGCCCGACCTGGACGGCGAGGAGATCGGCGCGGCCGTCCTCGCGACCGTCCAGGGCGGCTACGTCCTCGCCCGCGCCTCGGGCTCCCCCGCCGCGTTCGACACGGGCGTGCGCGGCCTGCTCTCCCTTCTGGCACGCCGAACTGCCGTGCAGGAGCGGTGACCGGCTCACCTGAAAGGGATTTCGCCATGCACGCCATGCAGTACGAGCTGACCCTCCCCGCCGACTACGACACGGAGACCATCCGCACCCGGGTCGCCCGCATCGGGCATCTGCTCGACGACTGGGACGGCCTCGGCTTCAAGACCTACCTGTTGCGCGAACGCGGACGGTACGGCTCCCCGGTGAACCAGTACGCGCCGTTCTATCTGTGGAACACCGTCGAAGGCATGAACCGCTTCCTGTGGGGCGGCGCCTTCCAGGGCCTAGTGAACGACTTCGGCAGGCCCGAGGTACGGCAGTGGGCCGGGCTCGGCTACGCCGAAGGTAGGGGTACGCGGCCCACGTTCGCCGTGCGGCGCCGGCAACCGGTCCCGCAGGGGATCGAGTTGGCCGGGCTGATGGAGGACGCCGCCGCCGAGGCCGGGCGGCTTGCCGACGAGGACGGGGCGGTGCTCGCGGCGGCGGCCGTGGATCCGCACCGCTGGGAGCTGGTGCACTTCTCGCTCTGGGAGCACGACACGCCCAAGGCCGACGGGGACGTCTTCCAGGTGCTGCGCCTGTCCGCGCCCGGCCGGGACCGGCTCCCGCGAGGCCGGCAGTGGTGAGCCGCGTCCGCACGGTCCTCGGCGACCTCCCGCCCGAGGAGCTGGGCGTGTGCGACGCGCATGACCATCTCTTCCTGAGCAGCCCGCAGTTGGCCGGCCAGGAGCTGGACGACACCGGGGCGGCCCGGGCCGAGCTCGCCGCGTTCCGGGCGGCGGGCGGAGCGGCCGTCGTGCAGTGGACCCCGCACGGCATGGGCCGGCGGGCGGCAGACCTGCCGGAGCTGTCCCGGACCACCGGTGTGCGGCTGGTGTGCGCCACCGGCCTGCACCAAGCCGCCCACTACGCACCGGAGTTGCTCGACCGGCTGCGCGGCCGGCTGGCCGGGCTGTTCGTCTCCGAGCTGACCGACGGCATCGGGACGAGCGGGGTGCGGGCCGGTCTGATCAAGGTGGCGGGCGGCTTCCACGCGCTCGACGCGCACGCGCGTTGGACGATGACGGCGGCGGCCGAGGCGCACCACGCCACCGGTGCGCCCATCGCCGTGCACCTGGAGCTGGGCACCGGCGCCCTGGACGTACTGGACCTGCTGTGCGGCGAGTTGGGCGTACCCGGTGACCGGGTGATCCTGGGCCATCTGAACCGTTTCCCCGACCCGGTGGTGCAGCGGGAGGCCGCCGGGTCGGGCTGCTGGCTGGCCTTCGACGGGCCGTCCCGGGCCCATCACGCCACCGACTGGCGGTTGCCGCAGGCCGTACGGGACCTGGCGGACGCCGGCTTCGGCGACCGGCTGCTGCTCGGCGGCGACACGGTGGTCGCCGGCGCCCGCTCGGTCGACGGCGGGCCGGGGATGCCGTACCTGCTGCGCCGGGTACGACCGCGGCTGGAGGCGGCGCTGGGCGCGGAGCTGGTGCGCCGGGTCCTTACGGAGCATCCGGGGCGGGCGTTCGCGGTCGACTGGAAGTGAGCGGGCAGCGCCCTCGTCCGGTCCGGACCGGACGGCCACGAGGGCCTGTTGGCGCCGGTCGCCCTCGGCTGCGGCACGGGCCCGGTGCCCCGGCTGGTGCCGGAGAGCAGCGCGGATCCGCGGCGTCCCCCGGCGGCGGCGCTGTGGAGCCCGACGGCTCAGACATCGGCGTAACGTCCGACGACCGGCCGCAGACAGTCGGCGTGCGGCCCTTCGAGCCGGTCCAGATCGGCAGGTGAGGCGATCAGCTCGATCCGGTCGAACTCGGGATCGCTGCCGCGGGCGGTCTCGGTCCGCACCAGCTCCGCGTACCGGTCGTACACCTCCTGCGCGGGGCGCGGCGGGGCGGTGAAATGGATGCCGACGTCGCCCCGCCCGCCCCGGGTGGCCAGCCACGGCGTCAGGGCGGCCGGCACAGTGTCGCAGCCGATCTCCTCGGCCAGTTCGCGGGCCGCGTGCGCGCGCAGTGCCGCGAAGTCCAACTCGCCCTCCGCTTCCGGGGGTTCGACGCCTCCGCCGGGCGGCTGCCAGCGGCCCGGAGCCGCGGTCGAGGGCGCCATCCGGCCCACCACCATGCGACCGTCCTCGGCCGGCTGCACCACGGACACGAACAGCGAGGCGCACACGGGAGCGCCGGGCACCCGGCGCAGGGCATGGCGGCGGTAGGTGGTCCGGGCCCAGGACAGCACCAGGCCGTCGGCCCCGTCCCGCTCCACTCCGGTCAGGGCGGCCACCGGTCCGTCGAACAGGGCCGGGTTGGCCCGTACCGCCTCCTCCCACACGCGGTCCATCGCGGCGCGGTGCCGCCGCGACAGCTCCGGCAGCGCCGTCTCGACCAGGCGGATGCGCCCGGCGGGCAGGATCTCCGCCACCGGAGCGGGGCGGATCTCCTCGTCCGCCCCGGTCACCGCAGCGCCCCCAGCGGATCGTCCAGGACCGGCTGCCAGGCCAGTTCGGCCGCACCGACGAGGCTGTTGTGGTCCAGCGTGCAGGGCAGGATCGGCACGCCGCCGCTCTGGCCCCACAGGCTGCGGTCGGCGACGACCGCGCGCAGCCGGCCGGGGTCGGCGTCCAGGAGGGTGCGGTGCAGGCCGCCGAGGATGATGCGGTCGGGGTTGAGGATGTTGACCAGCCCGGCGAGGCCGAGGCCCAGGCGGTCGATGAGCGCCTCGGCGGCCCTACGGACGGCCGGGTCGGCGTAGTGGGTACGCAGCAGGTCGTTGGCCTGCTGGAGCAGGGACATCTCGGGGCCCGGTTCGCGGCCCGCCTCGACGAGCAGCGCCAGCGGGTCCGCCTCGACGTCGAGGCAGCCGCGGCTGCCGCAGTGGCAGGGGCGGCCCTCCGGGTTGACGGTGAGATGGCCGACTTCCAGGGCGAGGCCCGAACTGCCGGTGTGCAGGCGACCGTCGAGGACCAGGGCGCCACCCACACCCCGGTGCCCGGTGGCCACGCACAGCAGGTCCCGGGCGCCCCGGCCGGCGCCGTGCCGGTGTTCGGCGAGCGCGGCGAGGTTGACGTCGTTGGCGGCGAACGCGGGGCCGGTGAGCCCGGCGGCGCGTACGCACTCCGCGAAGATCTGCCGGACCGGTGCACCGACGGGCCAGGCGAGATGGAGGGGGTTGAGGGCGAGGCCCTCGGGTTCGGCGACGGCGGACGGTACGGCCAGCCCGGCACCGACGCAGCGCCGGCCGGTCGTGCGCAGCAGCTCGGCACCCGCCTCGACGACGGAGCCGAGCACCTTTGCCGGGTCGGCGTCGACGGTCTCGCAGCCGGGCGCGGTCGCCACGATCCGCCCGCCGAGGCCGACCAGCGCGGCCCGGAAACCGTCGGCGTGCACCTGGGCCGCCAGCGCCACCGGCCCGTCCTCGGCGACCTCCAGCCGGTGCGAGGGACGCCCCTGGGAACCGGCCGCCGCGCCCGGACGGGCGTCCACCCGGATCAGCCCGAGCGCCTCCAGCTCGGCGGCCACCGCCCCCGCCGTCGCCCGGGTGACCCCGAGTTCGGCGGTGAGCACGGCCCGGGTCGGCGCACGGCCGGTGTGCACGAGCTCCAGCGCGGGTCCGAGCGCGCCGCGCCCCCGGTCCAGCCGCGCCCTCGGGGTCGTCCTCTCCCCCGTCGTCCGGGGGTCCGCCTCGCCGCTCATGAGAGCGAGTCTCCCATGATCCGCAATCGTGGTCCCCGGCCGCCCGCTACAGCCCGCTCGCCCGCAGGGTGATGTTCAGCCGGCCGGCGAGGCCCAGCCAGGGCGGTGCCGTACCGGGCCGCACGCGCGGCACCCCGTGGTGGGCGAGCCGGGAGGGCCCGCCGAAGACGAACAGATCGCCGCTGCGCAGCTCCACGTCGGTGTACGGCCTGGTGCGCGTCTCGGCGTTGCCGAAGCGGAACACACAGCTGTCGCCGAGGCTCAGCGAGACCACCGGTGCGTCCGCGCGCTCGTCGCCGTCGCGGTGCATGCCCATGCGGGCGTCGCCGCCGTAGAAGTTGATCAGCGCGATGTCGTACGGCACCGCCGGGACCGCCGCCGGACCGAGTGCGTCGGCCACCGCCCGGCGGGCCAGCTCGCCGAGCCAGGCCGGGAACGGTTTCACCGGGGCGCCGTCGCCGTCGAGGACCGTGCGGGCGTAGGCGTACGGGTACCAGTGCCGGCCGGGGCACTCGGGGTTGTCCCGTACGGCACGCCCGCAGGCCGGGCAGCTGCGGACGACACCCCAGTGCCAGCCCAGGCAGACCTGCCGGGCGGTCATCGTGCCGCCGCCCGGGGTGCGGACCGTGCGCAGTCCGGCCGGGGGCCGCGCCCAGTCCCGGCAGGCGGCGAGCAGCTCGCGCTGCCGCTCGGGGGCCAGCCAGTCCGGGGCGTGCACGGCGCCCCGTGCGACCTCCGCGCGCTCCCTGGGAAACAGCTCCGCGTCCACGCGCTCCATCTTGCCGCAGGCCCGCCGCACCAGCTCTGATCTGCGGCTCCGCTAGCCTGGACGCACGATGAGCGACCGTATGACGACACCGTGGGGCGAGGTCGGGCTGACCCGCTTCCCCGAGGATCCCCGCGACCGGCTGCGTGCCTGGGACGCCTCCGACGCGTACCTGCTGCGCCACCTCGCCGAGGAGGGGGTGCCGCTCACCGGCACGGTCGTGGTGGTCGGGGACCGCTGGGGGGCGCTGGCCACGGCGCTCGCCGAGCACCACCCGACGCAGATCACCGACTCCTTCCTGAGCCAGGAGGCGACCCGGGTGAACCTGGCCCGGGCCGGCGTCGGGCCCGGTGCCGTCCAGCTGCTGACCACCCAGGACCCGCCGCCGGGGCACGTGGACGTGCTGCTGGTGCGGGTGCCGAAGAGCCTGGCGCTGCTGGAGGACCAGCTGCTGCGGCTGGCGCCCGCCGTGCACGCGGGCACGGTCGTGATCGGCACCGGCATGGTGAAGGAGATCCACACCTCCACGCTCCGGCTGTTCGAGCGGATCCTCGGGCCGACCCGCACCTCGCTCGCGCGGCAGAAGGCCCGGCTGATCTTCTGCACCCCCGACCCGGCGCTGGAGCGGCCCGCGAACCCGTGGCCGTACAGCTACACCCTCCCCGACGGCATCGGGGCGGCCTCCGGGCGTACGGTCGTCAATCACGCGGGCGTCTTCTGCGCCGACCGGCTCGACATCGGCACGCGTTTCCTCCTGCGGCATCTGCCCGGCCCGGGCGCCGGCCGCGTCGTGGACCTCGGCTGCGGCAACGGTGTCGTCGGTACGGCGGTGGCGCTGGCGGATCCGGCGGCCGAGGTGCTGTTCGTGGACGAGTCGTTCCAGGCGGTCGCCTCGGCGGAGGCGACGTACAAGGCCAACGGGGTGCCCGGGCACGCGGAGTTCCGGGTCGGGGACGGGCTGGCCGGGGTGGCACCCGGCAGCGTGGACCTCGTGCTGAACAACCCCCCGTTCCACTCCCACCAGGCGACCTCCGACGCGACGGCGTGGCGGATGTTCAGCGGGGCCGGGCGGGCGCTGCGGCCGGGCGGCGAGCTGTGGGTGATCGGCAACCGTCACCTGGGCTATCACGTGACGCTGAAGCGGCTGTTCGGGAACAGCGAACTGGTGGCATCCGACCCGAAGTTCGTGGTGTTGCGGGCGGTCAAGAAGGACTGACGGACTGACGGACCGACGGAAGGGATCGCCGGGTCAGCCCGGGGTGTGGCCCAGGACCCCGATGATGCGGCACACCTCCTCGGTCATCGCCTCCCTCCCCACGCTCAGGTACTTCCGCGAGTCGACGGCCTCGGGGTGGGCGGCGAGGAACTCCCGGATCGCCCCGGTCATGGCCACATTGAGCGCCGTACCGACGTTGACCTTGGCGATGCCACCCGCGACCGCCTCGACCAGGCCGCCGTCCGGCACCCCTGAGGAGCCGTGCAGGACGAGCGGGACGGCGAGGGCTGCCGACAGCCGTGTGAGCAGGCCGTGGTCGAGGCCCGCGGTGCGCGTGGTCATCGCGTGCACACTGCCGACGGCGACGGCGAGCGCGTCGACGCCGGTACGGGCCACGAAGTCGCGGGCCTGGTCGGGGTCGGTGCGCGCGCCGGGCGCGTGGGCGTCCAGCGGAGGCCTGCCGTCCTTGCCGCCGACCTGCCCCAACTCGGCCTCGATCCACAGCCCTTGGGCGTGCGCCCAGTCGGCGGCGGCCAGGGTGGCGGAGAGGTTGTCGGTGTAGCGCAGGCGGGCCGCGTCGTACATCACCGAGCTGAACCCGGCGCCCGGTGCCTGGCGCAGCAGATCGTCGCTCTGTACGTGGTCCAGGTGCAACGCGACGGGTACGGCGGCCCGTTCGGCGGCGGCGACGGCCGCGCGGGCCAGGGGCAGCAGCCGTCCGTAGCGGAACTTGACGGCGTTCTCGCTGACTTGGAGGACGACCGGTGTGCCGGCCGACTCGGCACCGGCGATGACGGCCTCGATGTGTTCCAGGGTGATGACGTTGAACGCGGCGACGGCGGAGCGCGCTTCGACGGCGCGGGCGACCAGCTCGCCGGTGGACGCGAGGGGCACTTTTGGTGTCCTTCCGGGACGCGGGCCGGGGTGTCAGGGGGCGAGGATCACCGAGCGGGTCAGATGGCGCGGCTGGTCGGGGTCCAGGCCGCGGGCGGCGGCGACGGCGACCGCGAGCCGCTGGATCCGGACGAGTTCGGCGAGCGGGTCGAGAACGCCCTCGATCCACCACCCGCCCGTGGCGCCGACCTGTCGGGCGAGTCCCTCGGGTGCCTGCCCGAGCATCCAGGTGGCCGTGCCCTCGGTGGTGATGCTGATCGGGCCGTGCCGGTACTCCATCGCCGGGTAGGCCTCGGTCCAGGACAGGGAGGCCTCGCGCATCTTCAGCCCGGCCTCGTTCGCGAGTCCGACGGTCCAGCCGCGGCCCAGGAACGTGAACTGGGTGCAGGAGACGAGCTGTTCGGGAAGAGGAGTGGACAGGGCCGTACGCGCGTCGGCGACGACGGTGTCGGCGTGCAGGCCGAGATGGGCACGCAGGAGGGTGAGGGCGGTGGTCGCGAACCGGGTCTGGACCACGGAGCGTTCGTCGGCGAAGTCCAGGACGACGAGGTCGTCGGCGGCGGACATGACGGGGGTGGCGGGGTCGGCGGTGACAGCGGTGGTACGGGTGCGCCCCCTGACCTTCTCCAGCAGTTCCAGCACTTCGGTCGTCGTACCGGAGCGGGTGAGGGCGACGACCCGGTCGTACGACCGCCCGTACGGGAACTCGGAGGCGGCGAACGCGTCGCTCTCGCCCTGCCCGGCGCCCTCCCGCAGGGCGGCCACGGCCTGCGCCATGAAGTACGAGGTTCCGCACCCCACGATCGCGACCCGCTCCCCCGGCTCCGGCAGCGCGCCCCGGAGCCGCCCCGCCTCCTCGGCCGCCCGTATCCAGCACTCCGGCTGGCTGTTCAGCTCGTCCTCGACATGGGTCATGCCCACACCCTCCCCAGACTGATTGTTCCTGCAAGATATAGCTAGCTTTCGAGCACAATCAAGCATTCGAGCGCAGACTGGGTGCGCTAGGGTCACCGTGGGTTCATGAGGACGATCGGCGAACGATCGGAGGACGACCGGAGAACGGAGGTGCGGATGTCCCGGGACGCCCGCTGGAAGGCGCTGCTGGAACTGCTCGTGGAGCGCGGCCGGCTGGAGGTCGAGGAGGCGGCGGCCGAGCTGGCGGTGTCGGCGGCGACGATCCGCCGGGACTTCGACCAGCTCGCCGAGCAGCAGATGCTGGTGCGCACGCGGGGCGGGGCGGTGGTGCACGGGGTGTCGTACGAACTCCCGCTGCGCTACAAGACGGCCCGCCGCGCCTCCGAGAAGCAGCGCATCGCGAAGGCCGTGGCCGAACTCCTGGCACCGGGCGAGGCGGTGGGACTGACCGGCGGTACGACCACCACGGAGGTGGCCCGCGCACTGGCCGTACGCGGCGACCTCTCCGCCGGTTCACCCGCGCTGACCATCGTGACCAACGCGCTCAACATCGCCAACGAGCTTGCCGTACGGCCCCAGTTCAAGATCGTGGTGACGGGCGGGGTCGCGCGCCCGCAGTCGTACGAACTCATCGGCCCGCTCGCGGACGGGGTGCTCGGGCAGATCACGCTCGACGTGGCCGTGCTCGGAGTCGTCGCCTTCGACGTCGCACACGGCGCGGCGGCACACGACGAGGCGGAGGCCGCGATCAACCGCCTCCTGTGCGAGCGCGCCGAACGGGTCGTGGTCGCCGCCGACTCCAGCAAGCTGGGCCAGCGGGCCTTCGCCCGGATCTGCGGCGCGGAACTGGTGGACACGCTGGTCACGGACACGGCGGTGGCAGAGGAGACGGTACATCGCTTCGAGGAGGCGGGCGTCCGGGTTCTGGCGGTGTGAGGGGCGAGCGACTCGGACACGAGCAAGGTCCGCTTCACAGGCGGGCGTCCGGTTTCCGTCGGCGTGAGGCGCGACGGGCCCGCAAGCCACCGAGGCGGCTTCGCAAGCACGCCCGGGATCCGGCCGCGGGACCGGGCCAGCCTCGCAGGCAGAAGGCCGCATCCTGACCGCGTCGACCACCGGACGGCTCGGACACCAGCCCGAAGACGGGTGTCCGGGGCCCGACCACACGGCGCCCGACCAGCTCAGATGCGCCCGAGGTCGGCCTTCACAAAGCCCGCGCCCCGCTGGTCGTTGCACCCTATCGGCGGGCGGTCGGTCGGGTCGGGCCAGCTCTGCTGGGCCTGGAGCGCCACGCTCACCAGGGTCAGCAGCAGGTCGACGTCGCTCGCCGCGTCGAGCCGCAGGGTCACCCACTGCGAGCCGGGCACGATTCTGATCGCGCCCGAGTCCTTGAGGTCGTTGGCGAACCGCCGGACGGCCCGCGCGGTGAGCCGCAGATCGACATCGCGCTCCGAGTGGAAGTGGGCGATCTCGCCCTGGGCCGAACTCACCGCCTGTCCCAGACCGCAGCTCGGAATCGTCTGACTCAGGTCGGGCCAGATCGCCAGTTGCGCGAGCGCGCGCGAGGCCAACGTCATGGGGCCATCATGGCCCGCTCACCCTCTCGCAACCAGCTCGTGAGCGAGCATTAACCGGCCTGTTTCCTTGCGGAGACCTCGTGCAGAGACGCGCCAGCACCCCCGAACGGGGCACGCTCCGAGCCGTGTTGACGTCTCGGATGATGCGAAAACACCCAAGTCGGCGCAGGTCGGGGCCATATCGACGGATCCGCGGGCAGACCGGCGGCGGTCTCGGCGCGTCAAGGGCGGCCGCACCATCGGGAGAGACCGTTGTCACCGAAGCGGGTGACGGCGCGTTTTCGGTTGTCGCGCAAGGTGAACACCATGCGTCGCGGGCCCGCGCGAGCGCCCGGGGCAGCTCTTGCCCATCCCCTCGACCTCCCCCTAACCTGACTTTGTGCCGCTAATAAACAAACTCCCCTCGCACAGCGTCGTGCCGGGTCGCAGTCACGACCTCTCTCGTCTGCGGATCGCCCTCACCGCCTTCTTCGCCCTGGACGGGTTCATCTTCGCCGGGTGGGTCGTACGGATTCCCGCCATCAAGGAGCAGACCAACGCCTCGGCCAGTGATCTGGGCCTGGCGCTCCTCGGTGTCTCCGCCGGCGCCGTGATCACGATGACCCTCACCGGTCGGCTGTGCCGTCGCTACGGCAGCCACCCGGTCACCGTGGTCTGCGCGGTGCTGCTCTCGCTGAGCGTCGCCCTGCCCCCGCTCACCCACTCCGCGCCCGCGCTCGGCGCCGTACTGCTGGTCTTCGGCGCTGCCTACGGCGGCATCAACGTGGCCTTCAACAGCGCCGCCGTCGATCTGGTGGCCGCGTTGCGGCGGCCCATCATGCCCACGTTCCATGCCGCGTTCAGCCTCGGCGGCATGATCGGCGCCGGTCTCGGCGGCCTGGTCGCCGGTGCGCTCTCCCCCACCCGGCATCTGCTCGGCCTCACCCTCGTCGGGCTGCTCGTCACCGCTGTCGCCGGACGCGCCCTGCTGCGGCAGGAACCGCCCGCGCCGCCGGAGCGAGGACCGTGGCCGCATGCGGAGCCGGACCGTGACGGCGCTCGGCGCGGCGGGCGCCGTGGGCTGGTCCTCGTCTTCGGACTGGTCGCGCTGTGCACCGCCTACGGTGAGGGCGCCATGGCCGACTGGGGCGCTCTCCACCTCCAGCAGGACCTCGCGGCGTCGTCGGGCGTGGCGGCCGCCGGGTACTCGTGTTTCGCGCTGGCCATGACCATCGGCCGGGCGACCGGGACGACGCTCCTCGAACGCCTCGGCCGCGCGCGCACCGTGATCACGGGCGGCACGGTCGCGACGGCGGGCATGCTGCTCGGCTCCCTCGCGCCCTCCGTGTGGGCGGCACTGATCGGCTTCGCCGTCACCGGGCTCGGGCTCGCCAATCTCTTCCCGGTCGCCGTGGAGCGGGCCGGCGCGCTGACCGGCCCGTCCGGCGTCGCCGTCGCCTCCACACTGGGCTACGGCGGCATGCTCCTCGGGCCACCCTCGATCGGCTTCATGGCCGACTGGTTCTCCCTGCCGACCGCGCTCACGAGCGTGGCCGCGCTGGCCGCCGTCGCCGCGGTCATCGGGGTCACGACACGGCGGACGATGGGCCGCTGACCCGGGCGGGAAAAGGGCAGAGCCTCTCCGGCGGTGCGTACGGCACACTCTGCCCATGGAGACTGCCGACTTCCTTCAGACCCTGGACCGCGAGGGCCGGCTCCTCGCGGCGGCCGCCGAGGCCGCGGGGACCGACGCCAAGGTGCCCACCTGTCCCGAGTGGCAGGTGCGCGACCTGCTGCGGCACACCGGCGCGGTGCACCGCTGGGCCGCCGGATTCGTGGCCGACGGGGAGCGCGCGCCGCGCCCCTTCGGCGACCCGCCGGACCTGGACGGCACCGCGCTGGTGGCCTGGTACCGGGACAGTCACCGCCTGCTGGTCGACACCCTGGCGGCCGCGCCCGCCGACGTGGAGTGCTGGACCTTCCACCGGGCGCCCAACCCCTCCCCGCTGGCGTTCTGGACGCGCCGACAGGCCCACGAGACGGCCGTCCACCGCTACGACGCCCAGGCGGCGCGCGCCGGTGCGGACTCTCCGCTCACACCCGACTTCGCACCGGACATCGCACCGGACATCACGGCAGACTTCGCGGCGGACGGCATCGACGAGTTGCTGCGCGGTTTCCACGCCCGCTCCAAGAGCCGCCTGCGCACCGAGGAGCCGTGTGCCGTGCGGGTGCGCGCGGTCGACGCGGGGCCGGACGCGGTGTGGACCGTGCGGCTGTCGGCCGAGCCGCCGGTGACCGTGCGGGACGCGGTCGGCGAGGCCGTTGCCGAACTGTCGGGACCCGCCGCCGAGTTGTACCTCGCGCTGTGGAACCGCAGGCCCGTGCCGAGCGTGACCGGCGATCGCTCCCTGGCCGGACTGTGGCGGGAGAGGGGCAGGATCTGACGCCAGGTCAGCCAGTCCCGGTCAGCATCCGGGCCAGCACCGCGCGCTGCACCGGCCGTACCTCGCCGTGCAGCGCGCGTCCCTTGGCCGTCAGTACGACCCGCACCCCGCGCCGGTCCTCGGCGCACATGGCGCGGTCGACGAGACCGTCCTTCTCCAGGCGGCCGATCAGCCGGGACAGCGCGCTCTGGCTGAGATGGACCCGTTCGGAGATCTCCTGCACGCGGTAGGCGCAGCCGCCGTCCGCCGCCACCCCCTCGGCCAGCAGGTCGAGGACCTCGAAGTCACTGGCGCACAGGCCGTGCCCGTTCAGCACCCGGTCCAGCTCGCACTGGGTGCGGGCGTGGAGAGCCAGGATGCCCCGCCACTGCTCCACGAGCGCCTGCTCGGCCCTGTTCGCCGCCATGAGCGCACCGTAGCAGAGAACCAAGATTGTTGCATCGTAATTAAATGCGTTTGCATTCAATGCATGCGCATGTACTCTCGTCGGCATGACTTCTCCGCTCACCACCTCCGCGGCCGCGTCCCCGACGGTCCGCTGGACTCCCCGGCTGTGGGGCACCCTGCTGGTGCTCTGCGCGGCGATGTTCCTCGACGCGCTGGACGTGTCGATGGTCGGCGTCGCGCTGCCGTCCATCGGTTCCGACCTGCATCTGTCCACCTCGACGCTGCAATGGATCGTCAGCGGCTACATCCTGGGCTACGGAGGCCTGCTCCTGCTCGGCGGACGCACCGCCGACCTGCTCGGACGGCGCCAGGTGTTCCTCGTCGCCCTCGGCGTCTTCGCGCTCGCCTCACTGCTCGGCGGGCTCGTCGACTCCGGCCCGCTGCTGATCGCCAGCCGTTTCATCAAGGGTCTGAGCGCGGCCTTCACCGCACCGGCCGGCCTGTCGATCATCACCACGACGTTTCCCGAGGGCCCGCTGCGCAACCGCGCCCTGTCCATCTACACCACCTGCGCCGCCACCGGCTTCTCCATGGGCCTGGTGCTCTCGGGCCTGCTCACCGAGGCCAGTTGGCGCCTGACCATGCTGCTGCCCGCGCCGATCGCCCTGATCGCGCTGGTCGCGGGCCTCAGGCTGCTGCCGCGCAGCGCCCGCGAGGAGAACCACGACGGCTACGACATCCCCGGGGCCGTCCTCGCCACCGCGTCGATGCTGCTGCTCGTCTACACCGTCGTCCAGGCACCCGGGGCCGGCTGGGCCTCCGCCCGCACGCTGCTGTCCTTCCTCGCCGTCGCCGTGCTGCTGACCGCGTTCGTCCAGATCGAGCGGCGTTCGCCGAGCCCGCTGATCCGGCTCGGCGTGCTGCGCTCGGGCAGCCAGGTCCGCGCCCAGCTCGGCGCGGTCGCCTTCTTCGGCTCGTATGTGGGCTTCCAGTTCCTGACGACGCTCTACATGCAGTCCCTGCTCGGCTGGTCGGCGCTGCACACGGCGCTCGCGTTCCTGCCGGCGGGCGCGCTGGTGGCGGTGTCCGCCACGAAGGTCGGCGCGATCGTCGACCGGTTCGGCACCCAGCGGCTGATCGCGACCGGCTTCGCCTTCATGGCCGCCGGGTACGCGCTGTTCCTGCGTGTCGACCTCGACCCGGTGTACGCCGCCGTGATCCTGCCGTCGATGCTGCTGATCGGCGCGGCCTGCGCACTGGTCTTCCCCTCGCTCAACATCCAGGCCACCAACGGGGTCGAGGACCAGGAGCAGGGCATGGTCTCCGGTCTGCTCAACACCTCGGTGCAGGTGGGCGGCGCGCTCCTGCTGGCGGTGGTGACGGCCGTGGTGACCGCGGGCGCCCCCGCGCACGCCACCCCGCGGGCCGTGCTCGACAGCTACCGGCCCGGCTTCCTCGTCGTGACGGGCGTCGCGCTGGCCGGACTGCTGATCACCCTCACGGGCCTGCGCGGCCGTCGTGCCCAGCCGTCCCTCGTGGTTGCCAGGTCCACCGTGAAGGAGGCGGAAGCGGAGCGCGTGGCGGTCCGCGATTAGGGGGAACGCCTCCACACGTGCGCCCGGCGGGAGGCGGTTTGCCCGCCGGGCGCACGTCCATGAGACTGGCCGGATGGACGAGTACGGGGGACGCCGCACGAAAGCCCAGCAGGACGCGGCGACAGTGGAGACCGGCTATGCGCTGGTGAGCGCCGGCTTCGCGGCGGCGGTGCTGTTCGGCGCCCTGGCGGGACCGAGCCTGCTCTTCGAGCTGCCCCGCTCCCTGGAGACGGCGTCGCTGTGGACCGGTCTCGTCGTCGCACCGGTGGTCTTCGTCGCCCGGGTGGTGAGCGTGCTGGTGCGCTTCCGGCGGGCGGCTCAGCCCAGCCAGCCGGGGCGTACCAGCCCGGACTCGTAGGCCAGCACGACGAGTTGGGCGCGGTCCCGGGCGCCCAGTTTCACCATCGCGCGGCTCACATGGGTCTTGGCCGTCAGCGGGCTGACCACCAGTCGGCGGGCGATCTCCTCATTGGACAGGCCGATGCCCACCAGCGCCATCACCTCCCGCTCCCGCTCGGTGAGCCGGGCGAGGGCGCCGGCCGCGGCGGGCTCCTTGGAGCGGGCCGCGAACTCGGCGATCAGACGGCGGGTGACGCCCGGCGAGAGCAGCGCGTCACCCTCCACCACCGCGCGTACGGCGCGCAGGAGTTCGTCCGGTTCGGTGTCCTTGACCAGGAAGCCCGAGGCACCGGAGCGGATGGCCTCGAAAACGTACTCGTCCAGTTCGAAGGTGGTGAGCATGACCACCTTCACGTCCTGCAGACCCGCGTCGCCGGTGATGCGGCGGGTCGCGGCCAGGCCGTCCAGCAGGGGCATGCGGATGTCCATCAGGACGACGTCCGGTGCCAGTTCGCGCGCCAGGCGCAGCGCCTCCTCGCCGTCGGCCGCCTCGCCGGCCACCTCGATGTCCGGCTGTGCGTCGAGCAGCGCCCTGAAACCGGCCCGCACGAGCGACTGGTCGTCGGCGAGCAGTACCCGGATCACTGGTCCTCCCTGAGGTGCGACGGCAGTACGGCGAGCACCCCGAAGCCGCCGCCCCGGCGCGGGCCCGCCTCGATGGTGCCACCCAGCGCCGCCGCCCGCTCCCGCATGCCGGCCAGCCCGTTTCCGCTGCCGCCGGCGTCGGCGCCGGTCGCGGGTCCGTCGTCGTCGACGCGCAGCCGCAGCGCCTCGCCGTCGTGGGCGAACGTCACCCGCGCGTGCCGCGATCCGGAGTGTCGTACGACGTTGGTCAGGGCCTCCTGCACGATACGGAAGGCGGCCAGGTCGGCGCCCGGCGACAGGTGCGGGGGCTCGCCCTCGACCTCGACGGTCAGACCGGCCGCCGCCGCCTGTTCCACCAGCTCCGGGAGCCGGTCGAGGCCGGGGGCGGGGGCGCGCGGGGCTGCGCCGGGCGCGCGCAGGGTGTCGAGCACCTGGCGCACCTCGCCGAGGGCCTCCTTGCTGGCGGCCTTGATGGTGGTGAGCGCGGCCCGGGCCTGCTCGGGGTCGCTGTCGAGCAGTGCGAGTCCCATGCCCGCCTGCACGTTGATGACGGAGATGCTGTGCGCGAGGACGTCGTGCAGCTCGCGGGCGATCCGCAGCCGTTCCTCGTCCGCGCGCCGGCGGGCCGCCTGGGCGCGGTCCGCACGCTCGCGCGCCCACTGTTCGCGGCGTACCCGGGCGAGTTCGGACAGGGCGACGAGGGCGAGCATCCAGGTGCCGACGACGACTTCCTCGGTGATGCCCACGCTCTTGTCCCCCGCCGGCGGCAGCCAGCGGTAGAGCCAGAGCCCGATCAGCGCGTGTCCGGCCCACAGCAGGCCGAGGGCCGCCCAGGCGGCCCGACGGTGCCCGGCGACGACCGCGCTGAAGCAGGCGAGGGCGACCGTGAGGAACACCGGCCCGTAGGGGTAGCCGGCGGCCAGGTAGCCCAGGACCGCCAGCGCCGTGCCGAAGGCCACGGCGACGGGGTGGCGGTGCCGCCACAGCAGCATGAGGCAGGTGACGAGCAGCAGCACGCGCGCGTAGCCGTCCAACGGCACGCGGTGGGACTGTCCGTGCGCGGCGAAGTTGCTGCCGGCCAGCACGATCACCGTGACCAGCACGGTGGACCGCCAGGGCCGGCGGGCACGGCGCGGCTCCGCTTCGTCCGGGCCGCCTCGCCACGGGGGCCCGTACCGCCACCACGGCCCGAGGGCGCGCTGCTCTTCCATGCCCGCCACGCTAGACGCCGCCGGCCCGGCGGGGCGTCAGCCAGGCGAGGTGATCACGCGTACTCCCCGGGAAGTACGGCCCGGTCCGGACCCGGCGGCCTACCGCAGCCCCACCCCGTGCGCCAGTTCCGTCGCCGCGTGGCGGAAGAAGGTCTCCCGGTCCTCGACCACGTTGTTGAACTGACCGAACAGCTCGAAGCCCACCAGCCCGAACAGCTGCGCCCAGGCCGCCACCATCGCCGCGGCCACCTCCACGGGCAGCTCGGGGGCGAGGTCGGCGGCGATGCGCTCGGCCTCGGGGCGCAGGGCCACGGGCAGCGGCAGGTCGGCGAGGCCGGGTCCCTCGTGGGCGGCGCGGAGGATGCCGATGAGGACGAGGCCGACCCGGGAGGCGGCGGGGACGGTGGTCTCGGGGGCGGAGTAGCCGGGCACGGGCGACCCGTAGATCAGGGCGTACTCGTGCGGATGCGCGAGTGCCCAGCCGCGCACCGCCTCGCACACGGCCGTCCAGCGGACCACGGGTCCGGCGTCACGGGCCGCGTCGCGCGCCTGCTCCGCGGCCTCGCCGAGAGAGTCGTAGGCGTCGATGATCAGGGCGGTCAGCAGCTCGTCGCGGCTCGGGAAGTAGCGGTACAGAGCCGACGAGACCATGCCCAGTTCACGGGCGACGGCCCGCAGTGAGAGCTTCGCCGCGCCCTCCTGCGCCAGCTGTCTGCGGGCCGCTTCCTTGATGGCGGCGGTGACCTCGATCCGCGCCCGTGCCCGGGCGCCCTGTGGGGTGCTCATGCCTGCAGTCTGCCATGAACGAGAGCGGTGCACACAAAAGAGAGCAGTGCTCTTGCTTTCTCGCGTCGACCCACCCCACACTGGAGTCGAGCGAGAGCACCGCTCTCCAAAACCTCGGGAGTCACCATGCCGTCGTCTTCTTCCGCGCCGTACTACCTCAAGGGCAGCCCGCTGAACGTCCGGCTGAACAGCGTCATCGGCTGGCTCGCCCGGCACGGAATCAGCCTCATGGGCAGCGCCGAGATGTCGGTGCGGGGCCGCAAGAGCGGCCAGATGCAGCGCATCCCGGTCAACCCGCACACCTACGACGGCGGGCAGTACCTGATCTCGGCGCGCGGTCACTCGCAGTGGGTGCGCAACATGCGCGTCGCCGGCGGCGGTGAACTGCGCGTGGGCCGCAGGACGCGCGTCTTCACCGCGGTGGAGCTCCCCGACGCCGAGAAGCTCCCGATCCTGCGGACCTACCTGGAGAAGTGGGGCTGGGAGGTCAACCAGTACTTCGACGGGGTGACCGTCAAGTCCACCGACGAGGAGATCATCGCCTGCGCCGGCGACCACCCGGTCTTCCGCATCTCCGTCACGGACTGAACCATCACGTTCTGAAACATCACGTGCTGAACCCTCACGAACTGGCGGATTCCTCCGTCTGCTCCGCCGGGACGGCCTCCCCCCGGTCGAGCCGGGTCAGGGCGCGCTGGGCCAGCGGGTGGGCGCGGACCAGCTCACCGAGCGAGGTCGAGCCCTGCGTGATCTCCCGGAACGCCCGCCAGGCGGGCCGAAAGCCGGTGAGGGCCGCGTGGAAGACGCCGGGACGCTTCTCGAACACGGTCAGCAGCCGCTTGCCGACGCTCATCTCGACGCCGAGCCCGGCCTTGATCGCGAACGCGTAGTTCAGGGCCTGGCGGCGTGCGTCGACCGCGTCGTGCGCCTCGGCGATACGCACCGCCCACTCCCCCGCGAGCCGGCCCGAGCGCAGCGCGAAGGAGATGCCCTCGCGGGTCCACGGCTCCAGCAGGCCGGCCGCGTCACCGCAGACCAGCACCCGCCCCCGGGAGAGCGGCGAGTCGTCGGCGCGGCAGCGGGTCAGATGCCCGGAGGAGAGGGCGGGCTCGAAGCCGGCCAGGCCGAGCCGGGCGATGAAGTCCTCCAAATACCGCTTCGTGGCCTCGCCTTCACCGCGCGCGGAGATCACGCCGACCGTCAGGGTGTCGTCCTTGGGGAACACCCAGCCGTAACTGCCCGGCATCGGGCCCCAGTCGAGCAGGACCCGTCCCTTCCAGTCCTCGGCGACCGGCTCCGGGACCGGGATCTCCGCCTCCAGGCCGAGGTCGACCTGGTCCAGCTTCACGCCGACATGGGCCCCTATGCGGCTGGCACTGCCGTCGGCACCGACGACCGCGCGGGCCAGCACCGTCTCCCCGCCCTGGAGGACGACGGCGACCGTGCGCCGGTCGGGGACCGCCGAGCCGTGCTGCTCCACCCGCTGCACCGTGACGCCCGTACGCAGCTCGGCGCCCGCCTTCTGGGCGTGCTCGACCAGCTGCTGGTCGAACTCGGGACGGTTGACCAGGCCGAACAGCATCTGCCTGGAACGGCGGGTGCGGGTGAAGCGGCCGCCCAGGGAGAAGGTGACCGCGTGCACCCGGTCCCGGAAGGGCAGGTCGAAGCCGGGGGGCAGCGCGTCACGCGAGGGGCCGATGATGCCGCCGCCACACGTTTTGTAACGGGGCAACTCGGCTTTCTCCAGCAACAGCACGCGCCGTCCCGCGACCGCGGCCGCATAGGCGGCCGAGGCCCCCGCGGGTCCCGCGCCCACCACGACGACGTCCCACACCTGCTGAACGCCGTCCGCCGAAGAGTTCTCGCCGCTCACGATGGTCTACTGCTCCGATCAAGCCGCTGCCGTAGTGTCCCCAGCATCCTACGGCGGCCGTCGTCGCAGGCCACTGTGGGAGTATCGGGTTACTCACCCCGTTCAACGTCGCACCCACGAGGAGCGTGCCCATGTCGTCGAATCCGGTCGCCGAGACCGTCGCCTCGCTCATGCCCCGGGCGAAGGCGGAGCTGGCCGAACTGGTCGCCTTCAAGTCGGTGGCGGACTTCGCGCAGTTCCCGAAGAGTGAGAGCGAGGCCGCCGCGCGCTGGATCGCCGAGGCCCTCACCGCCGAGGGCTTCGTCGACGTGGCCCTGCTGGACACCCCGGACGGCACCCAGTCCGTCTACGGCTACCTGCCGGGCCCCGAGGGTGCGAAAACGGTTCTGCTGTACGCCCACTACGACGTGCAGCCGCCGCTGGACGAGGCCGCCTGGACCACTCCCGCGTTCGAGCTGACCGAACGCGACGGCCGCTGGTACGGCCGCGGGAGCGCCGACTGCAAGGGCGGCTTCCTCATGCACCTGCTCGCGTTGCGCGCCCTGAAGGCGAACGGCGGTGTGCCGGTGAACGTGAAGGTGATCGTCGAGGGCTCGGAGGAGCAGGGCACCGGCGGCCTGGAGCGGTACGCCGAACAGCACCCCGAGCTACTCACGGCGGACACCGTCGTGATCGGCGACGCGGGCAACTTCCGCGTCGGCCTGCCGACCGTGACCACCATCCTGCGCGGTATGACCCTGGTACGGGTGCAGATCGACACCCTGGCGGGCAACCTGCACTCGGGCCAGTTCGGCGGTGCCGCCCCGGACGCGCTGGGCGCGCTCATCCGGGTGCTGGACTCGCTGCGCGCCGCGGACGGCTCGACCACGGTCGACGGTCTGGACGCGTCGGCGGTGTGGGACGGCCTGGAGTACACCGAGGAGCAGTTCCGCTCCGACGCCCGGGTACTCGACGGCGTCGAGCTGACCGGCGCCGGCTCGGTCGCCGACCGTCTCTGGGCCCGCCCGGCGGTCACCGTCCTCGGCATCGACTGCCCGCCGGTCGTCGGCGCGACCCCGTCGGTGCAGTCCGCCGCCCGTGCTCTGATCAGCCTGCGGGTGCCGCCGGGCGTGGACGCCGCCGAGGCGACCAAGCTGCTCCAGGCGCACGTCGAGGCGCACACCCCGTGGGGCGCCCGGGTCAGCACCGAGCAGATCGGCCAGGGCCAGCCGTTCCGCGCCGACACCTCCAGCTCCGCCTACCAGGCGATGGCCGACGCGATGGCCGTGGCCTACCCCGGCGAGACGATGCAGTACGCCGGTCAGGGCGGCTCCATCCCGCTGTGCAACACCCTCGCCGGGCTGTACCCGCAGGCGGAGATCCTGCTGATCGGCCTGAGTGAGCCGGAGGCCCAGATCCACGCGGTCGACGAGAGCGTCTCCCCCGAGGAACTGGAGCGGATGTCGGTCGCCGAGGCCCTGTTCCTGCGCAACTACGCGGCGGGCTAGACGCTGCCCCACTCCTTCTGCTCACGGCAGAGCGCCCTCGCCTCCGGGCGGGGCCCTGCCTACGGTCGGTGCATGGAGCTCATCGAACTGCTGCCCCGTCTGCACCTGCTGCGCTTCCCCGTCGGCCAGGCCTACCTCTGGAGCGACGACGACGGGCTGACGCTCATCGACGCGGGCGTGCTGGGCGCCGGCCGTACGATCGCCGACGCGATCACGTCGCTGGGCCGCGCGCCCGAGGACGTACGACGGATCGTGCTGACGCATTTCCACGAGGATCACGTGGGCGGAGCGGGCGAGTTCGCGGCGCTGAGCGGTGCCGAGGTGCTGGCGCACCACCTGGAGGCCCCGTTCATCCGTGGTGAACTCCCCGGCCCGCCGCCCCGGTTCGAGGACTGGGAGCTGCCGATCCACGAGGAGGCGGTCAAGCACCTGCCCGAGGGGACGCCGGTGCCGCCGGCCGCGATCACCGGCGTGTCGGACGGTGACGTCCTCGGCTTCGGCGGCGGGGCCCGGGTGCTCCACGTCCCGGGGCACACGGACGGCAGCATCGCACTGTTCCTGCCCGCCGAGGGCGTGCTGTTCACCGGCGACACGGTGGCGGCCTCACCGGTCGACGGGACGGTGATCCCCGGGGTGTTCAACCTCGACCGCGCCCAACTCCTCACCTCCTTGCGGCGGTTGGCGGAACTGGACGCGGACGTGGCGTGCTTCGGCCACGGTGACCCGGTGCTGAAGGGCGCGGCGGCGACCCTGCGCGAGGCCGCCGCGGCGGCCTGATCACGGGGGCACGTCTGCCGTCCGTCCGGGGCGACGCGGGGGATCGTCCCGGACGGACGGCGGTGCGCCCGGCCCCGGCCGCCACTAGGGTCTGTTCTGAATTCAGATCCTGATGTCGGTTTCAGGCTGCGGAGCCAGATGACGGATCCGCGCAGATGGAGACCTGCTTCGAAGCTGGTGGGCGTCTTGTCGTAGCGCGTGGCGAGGCCCCGCCAGTCCTTGATCTTGTTGATGGCACGCTCGACGGTGTTGCGATCGCGGTACAGATCGGCGTCGTGACCGACGGGCCGGCCGCCACTGCTGTCCCGCTTCTTCCGGTTAGTGAGGGTGGGGTGGTCGCGCCGGGGCGATGGTAGGCGCCGGGTCGGCGGGTGCGCAGTGGCGTCTCGGACTGGGGGAAGATCTGTCCGGCAAACCGAGACGGTTCACCCCTTCGAGCGAATGACCGCCGCATCCTCGCCGCAGCCGGGTAGGGATGCCGTGATCCGGCGACAGCGCCGGGCTATGCGAAGGAGACCCTCATGGCCGACTGCTTCCTGCCCTTCCAGTTCGTATCCAAGGGCGAGACGCTGGAGGTGACCGGGAGTCTTCCGCTGCGGGACGTGTCGGGGCTGACCGTCAAGGTCCTGGTCTCGCAAGCCGTCGTGCTCGGCGCCGACGGCAAGGCCGGGGACAACAGCCCGACCGGCGAGGGGATCAAGAAGGGCGTCAGCTCGTCTTTCAGCTCCAACAAGCTGACCGTGTCGGTGCCGTGCGACCGGGTAGCCGGCACGTGGACCCCCGGAACACCCGTGGCGTACGTCGCCACCGTCTTTGACTCCTCCGGCAAGCAGGTCGGCTCCGACAGCGGTGTACGCAACATCGAGGGCGGCAACAACGGCCCCTTCGCCTTGTTCTCCGCGTTCTCCGACAGCGGCATGGCCATCGACATGGCCGACTTCCGCTAGGGTCTGCCCTGAATTCAGATCATGATGCCGGTTTCAGGCTGCGGAGCCAGATGACGGATCCGCGCAGATGGAGACCTGCTTCGAAGCTGGTGGGCGTCATGTCGTAGCGCGTGGCGAGGCCCCGCCAGTCCTTGATCTTGTTGATGGCACGCTCGACGGTGTTGCGATCGCGGGTACAGATCGGCGTCGTGACCGACGGGCCGCCCGCCACTGCTGCCCCGCTTCTTCCGGTTGGCGGCCTGGTCGTCCTTCTCCGGGATCACCGCCTTGATCCGCCGGTGGCGCAGGTAGGCCCGGGATGCGCGGGCGGAGTAGGCCTTGTCGGCGGCCACCGCGTCGGGGCGGGTGCGTGGCCGGCCGATCGGACCCCGCACCTTGACCTTGTCCATGACCGGGATGAACTGCGGGTTGTCCGCGCCCTGGCCCGGGGCGACCACGAAGGACAACGGCCGGCAGCGCCGCTCGGCGGCCAGATGGGTCTTCGTGGTCAGGCCACCGCGCGAACGCCCCAAGGCGGCCGCCTTCAGCCTTGCCCGACGGCGGCGGTGCAGCCGACGCCTGTCCTCCCGCTCGGCGTCCTCCGCACCGTCAGCGACCGCACTCCGGTCAGCTACTGCCCCGGTTTGTCCCTTCGCTGCAGCCCCTTTTCCTCCCCGACGGCCTTCTCCAACTCTTCCAGCAACTCGGCGTCCACGACCATCCCGGCCGCGTGATGATGCGCACGGGAAACGGTGGAATCCACACTGACCAGCGACAAGTCGACCTGCCCGCGCGCGGCGGCCTCGGCGATCATCCCCTCCATCAGCGCCTGGAAGACGCCCTTGCGCGCCCAGGAGCCGAACTGGCCGTAGATCG
The DNA here is from genome assembly GCF_001280015.1 of Streptomyces sp. MMG1121. Lineage (GTDB taxonomy): Bacteria > Actinomycetota > Actinomycetes > Streptomycetales > Streptomycetaceae > Streptomyces. Next base: position 310,980 of record NZ_LGDV01000251.1, on the reverse strand, counting down.
TCGGCCAGTTGCCGTACCGCTCAGGGACATCCCGCCAGGGACTCCCCACCCGAAACCGCCACATCATCGCGTCGAACTGCCGCCGCAGGTCCGGGATCGGCCCCGTCGCCGCCATCGGCAGGAACGGCTCGACCAGCTCCCACTCACTGTCCGTCAGATCGCCACGAGTCATGGACCCCTTCTACCAGTCGCCAGGCAGCCGACGAGCCCGAACCGCTATTCATGATCTGAATTCAAAACAGGCCCTAGCGCTCCGGGGGCGACCCACGTGCTCCCGTCGCCCCGCACCCCGCCGACGGATCAGCCAACCGGCACCCCGCCCCCGCGACCGGGGCGACGTGGAGGACGCTCTCGGGCACACGGCACACGAGCCCCAGGGCACCGACAGCCACGACACGGTCCCCCACCAAGCCCAGCGACGGCCTCCCCCCGAGACACCGCAGGCGCGCGGCGCGGTCCCGCCACCCCGCCCTCCACGACCGCGCCGACACGAAGGACACCCCCCACCACACAGCACACGAGCCCCAGGGCACCGACAGCCACCACGCGATCCCCCACCAAGCCCAGCGACGGCCTCCCCCCGAGACACCGCAGGCGCGCGGCGCGGTCAGTCGACCCGCCCTCGTCGGCACCGGCACCGGCACCGGCAGGTCAGCCGACCGGCACCCCCGCCTCCAGATACAGCGCGGTCCCCCGCTCCCGGGCCCGCAGCGCCCAGCGCAGTCGCTCGTAGCGGACCGGTGGGAGCATTCCGGCGGCCTCCTGCTCGCTGGCGAAGCGCCAGCCGCGCAGCTCCGGGCCCGGCAGCAGCACCCGGGACGCCACGCCGGGCTCGAGCCGGCCGCCGTCGAACAGCAGCCGCAGCCCGCCGAAGCCGGGCGGCGCGGGCCGCTCCCAGTCCACGACCAGCAGCCGGGGCACCTCCCGCAGCTCTATCCCGGTCTCCTCGGCGACCTCGCGCATCCCGGCGCGGGCCGGTGCCTCGCCGCGCTCCACCACACCGCCGGGGAACTCCCAGCCGGGCTTGTAGGTGGGGTCCACGAGCAGTACCCGGTCGTGTTCGTCGAAGAGCAGCACCCCGGAGGCGAGCGTCTCGGCGGTCGGGTCGGGGGTCTGCACGATGTCGCAGGGGGGTACGGCACCGCCGGCGACGGCGTCGGCGATGCGGACGGCGGTCTCGTACGGGGTCAGGGTGCTGGTGTCCACGAGATGGGCGTCGGCGGTGAGCCAGGAGGCGAGGGCGGCGCGGTAGGGCTCGATGTGGTCGAAGGCCCACTGCCGCTGCCGTATCTCGCCGTCGGGCAGGTCCGGCGGTGTCTCGCGCTGGGCCATCCGCTCTCGCAGGATCGTTTCAGCCGGGGCGAGGAGCAGATGCCGCACGGTGATCCTGCGGGCGGCGAGGGCGCCGAAGATCTCGTCCCGGTACTCCTGGCGGAGCAGGGTCATGGGCACCACGAGGGTCCCACCCAGCTCGGCGAGCATCGCGGCCGCCGTGTCGATGACCAGCCGGCGCCAGATCGGCAGGTCCTGGACGTCGCCGACCTCGGCGAGGCGCTTGGGCGGCAGCAGGTGCGCGAGCGACCCACCGATGACCTCGGGGTCGAAGAGCGTGCTGTTCGGGACCAGTTCGATCAGTTCCCGTGCGGCCGTGGTCTTTCCCGCACCGAACGCGCCGTTGATCCAGACGACGGTCACGGACTCCCCCTCTTCTGTTCGACCCCCTGTGGCTTGCCCGCAACACCCTGCCACGGAAACCCCGCCCCGGTGAGGGCGCCCGCACGGAAGTGCCGGTGCCCCCGCGGCGGGGACACCGGCACTCACGGGCACGGGGGGACCCGCACTACTGCTGCCCGAGGGCTTCCTCGTCGATGGGCGCCAGGCCGTCCTGGCTGACGAGGTCACCGGCCGGGTGGAGGGAGCCTTGGATGCCGAGGTCTCCGAGCGGGCCGTCGTCCGCCGCGTGGGACGGGGTGACGGCGGCCACGACGAATCCGGTGGCCAGGGTGGCGAGGGCGAGGATGCTGCGCTTCTTCATGGGCTGATCAACTACGGAAGCGGCCCCCGGGTCACGCGCACCCGCGTGGTTGCGCACCTCGGCTCGACGGGCGTCCGGTGCGGTGACCGTGGCCGGGATCCGCCAGGACGACCGGCCCCGGCGGGTGCGTGGAGACGGCGAATCCCCCCGCACCGGGGGTCCGGGCGGGCGGCGGGAAATCCCGTGGCCCCGACGATCACCGCGCGGGTATCGTCCGGCACCGGCACTGCCGCGATGACCCAGGAAGGCGACAGCCATGACCAGCCCCCGCCCCACCACCACCCTCTGGCGCCCGACGGGCCCCGAGGAGCTGGAGCTGGTCCGCGCGCTCGACCGTCGGGCCTGGCCGCCCCGGCTCCCGGAGCAGCCGATCTTCTACCCGGTTCTCAACGAGGACTACGCGATCCGGATCGCCCGGGACTGGAACGTCAAGTACGACGGCGCCGGTTTCGTGACCCGCTTCGAGGTCGACACGGAGTTCCTCGCCCGTTACCCGGTCCGGCAGGCCGGTGGCGAGACGATCCTGGAACTGTGGGTGCCGGCCGAGGAGTTGGACGAGTTCAACGCGCATATCGTCGGCCGCATCGAGGTCGTGCGGGAGTTCCGGTGAGCGGGCTGCCGGCCCTGCGCGCCGGGGCCGATCCCGTCGAGCTGGTCGTACGCTCGGGCGGGCGGCTCGTACGGGCCGCGGCCGCCCTGCCCGACGCCGCCCTGCGCGCCCCTTCGGGGCTGCCCGGGTGGACGCGCGGCCATGTCCTCGCCCACGTCGCCCACAGTGCCGACGCCTATGTGTGGCTGCTGCGGCTCGCGCGCACCGGCCGCGCACCCGGCCCGCGCGCGGACGCGGCGGCGTCGGCCACCGCGACGGCGCGGGACGCGGCGCTGCCCGCCGACCGGCTCGTGGCCCTGCTGCGGGAGAGCCTCGACCGGTTCACCGCGCACGCGCGCGCGATGCCCGGCCCCGCCTGGGAGCGTCCGGTCGCGGCGCTGGCCGGCTGGCGGCACCCCGCCTGGTACCTCCTGCTGCGCTGCCTGCGGGAGCTTGAGACCCACCACCTGGACCTCGGCACGGGCCACGGCACCGACCGCTGGCCGGAGGCGTACGTCTCCTGGGCGCTGGACGACACCCTCGGCACGCTGCGCGCCCAGGGCTTCCCGCTCGTCTCGGTCAAGGCCGTCGATCTCGGCCGGAACTGGTCGGTGACGGCCGAGGGCCCCTCGGTCGCCGGGGCCGGGCATCAGGTGCTCGGCTGGCTCAGTGGACGCCTCCCCGCCGACGTGCTCACGGCCGACCACCCGGCTCACCTCCTTCCGCACCCGCCCGCCTGGCCCCAGCCGCCGCTCCCGGGGTGGGGCCGCGTCGGCGACCAGACCTGAGCCCCGAAAGCAAACACATCCGAACACCCTGCGCCCTCCACAGGGTGAAACAGCCGGTCGCCAACGCCTCCGACGGCCTGTCGAACAGTCGTGACGAACCTCTTCCAACACAGTCCGACAGGTCCTACCGTAAACGCGCACAGCTGACACATACATGACGCCCAGGCACGGCCATGGCGTCATCCACCTCTCGCGAGTCGGAGGAACGTCAACGATGCGTCACCCTCACACCCGCACCACCCGCCGAAGACTGGCCGGAGCACTCACCGCGGGGCTGCTGTGCACGGCGGGCCTCGCCGCCCCGGCCGTCGCGGCCCCCGGGCAGGCACCCACCGCCCCCGCCCTGGCCGACGGCCTCGCCCTCACCCCGCCGATGGGCTTCAACAACTGGAACTCCACACACTGCGGAGCCGACTTCAACGAGACGATGGTCAAGGGCATCGCCGACCTCTTCGTGGCGAAGGGCCTGAAGGACGCCGGCTACCAGTACGTCAATCTGGACGACTGCTGGGCCCTGCCGAACCGCGACGCGAACGGCAAGCTGGTGCCCGACCCGGCCCGCTTCCCGAACGGCATCAAGGCCGTCGCCGACTACGTCCACTCCAAGGGACTCAAGCTCGGCATCTACACCAGCGCCGGCACCAAGACCTGCAACAGCGCGGGCTTCCCCGGCGCGCTCGGCCACGAGTACAGCGACGCACGGCAGTTCGCCGACTGGGGCGTCGACTACCTCAAATACGACAACTGCAACAACCAGGGCGTCGACGCCAAGCAGCGGTACACGACCATGCGCGACGCGCTCAAGGCGACCGGGCGGCCCATCGTCTACAGCATCTGCGAATGGGGCGAGAACAAGCCCTGGGAGTGGGCGGCGGACGTCGGTCATCTCTGGCGGACCACCGGAGACATCAGCGACAACTGGGGCTCGATGGTGTCGATCCTCAAACAGAACCTGCCGCTCGCGCCCCACGCCGGCCCCGGCCACTGGAACGACCCCGACATGCTGGAGGTCGGCAACGGCGGCATGACGGACACCGAGTACCGCTCGCACTTCTCCCTCTGGTCGGTCATGGCCGCGCCGCTGCTCATCGGCACCGACCTGCGCAAGGCCTCCCAGGCGACCTTCGACATCCTGGACAACAAGGACGTCATCGCCGTCGACCAGGACCCGCTCGGCAAACAGGGCACGGTCGTCTCCTCGCAGGACGGGCGCTGGGTGATCGCCAAGGAGATGAAGGACGGCAGCCGCGCGGTCGCCCTCTTCAACGAGTCCGGCACCGCCCAGCGGATCGCCACCACCGCGAGCGCCGTCGACCTGCCCGGCGCCCCCGCCTACACCCTGCGGGACCTGTGGCAGCACACCAGCTACAACACGGCCGGCACCGTCGCCGCCACCGTCCCGGCCCACGGCACGGTCCTGCTGCGCGTCTCGGCCGACCCGCACTGGGCGGCCCATCCGCCGGCGGCCGAACTCGGCCTGGACGGCAGCCCGTTGCTGGAGGCCGCCACCCCGACCACACTGACCAGCACCGTCACCGACCTCGGCCGGACGCCCGCGCGCCGGGTCTCCGTGTCGCTGACCGGCCCCGGCGGATGGACCGTACGGCCCACCACGGCGACCACGGCCGCCGCCCTCGCCACCGGCCGGACCCTGCGCACCGGCTGGAGCGTGACCGCACCGGCCGGGACACCGGCCGGCTCCTACGACCTCACGCTGCGGGCGCGCTACCGCTCACCGGCCGGCCGGCAGGTCACCAGCACCCTCCCGCTCAGCGCGTCCGTGGTGCTGCGGCCGCCCACCGGGACGTCGTACCTCAGCGACCTGCCCTGGCTGTCGGCGACCAGCGGCTGGGGGCCGGTGGAACGCGACACCAGCAACGGGGAGAGCGCCGCGGGTGACGGGCACCCGATCACCATCGGCGGGACGGTGTACGCCAAGGGACTCGGGGCGCACGCGCCGAGTGACATCTCCTTCTACACCGGCAAGGCCTGCACGAAGGTCACCGCGGACGTCGGCGTGGACGACGAGAAGGGCACGAAGGGCACCGTCGCCTTCGAGATCTGGGCGGACGGCACCGAGGTCGCCTCGACGGACGTCCTGACCAACGCGATGTCCGCCCACCCGCTCACCGCCGACGTCACCGGCGCCCAGGTGGTCCGCCTCGTCGTCACCGACGGAGGCGACGGCAACGACTCGGACCACGCGGACTGGGCGGACGCACAGGTCAGTTGCTGACGCACGTCCGCGACCGGCTCCGCCCCGCCCGAGCCTGCCGACGCACGCGCGACGGTCACCGGTCCGCGCCGGGCCGTGGGAGCCGGTGTCCCGGCCGGCCAGGGCGCGGGCAGGGGACGGGATGTGAAGTCCCCTTGTCCGCGCCGGAGTTCAGACCGCCGCCGTCGCGTCCGGCCTGCGGGCCAGGACGGCCGCCGCCGCGCCGACCAGGCCCGCGTCGGTGCCCATCTGCGCGGGCGTGACCGTGAGGCGCTGGACGAAGGACAGGGTGGCGTAGTCGGTGAGGGCCTTGCGCAGGGGTGTGAAGAGGATGTCGCCCGCCTTGCCCACACCCCCGCCGATGACCGCGATGTCGATCTCGACCAGGGTCGCGGTGGCCGCGATACCGGCGGCCAGCGCCTGGGCCGCCCGCTCGAAGGAGGCCACGGCGACCGGGTCGCCCTCGCGGGCGGCGGCGGCCACGGCGGCCGCGGAGACGTCACCGTCGGGAGCCGGGCGCCAGCCCTGCTCCAGGGCGCGGCGGGCGATGTTGGGCCCGCTGGCGATGCGCTCCACACAGCCCCGCGAACCGCACGGACACGGGTCACCGTCGAGGTCGACGCTGATGTGCCCGATGTGCCCGGCGTTGCCGGTCGGGCCGGGGTGCAGCTGCCCGTTCAGGACCAGGCCACCGCCGACGCCCGTCGAGACCACCATGCACAGTGCGTTGTCGTGGCCGCGCGCCGCGCCCTGCCAGTGCTCGGCCGCCGTGATGGCGACGCCGTCGCCGATCAGCTCGACCGGAAGGCCCCCGGTGGCCGCACGCACCCGCTCGACCAGCGGGAAGTCGCGCCAGCCCGGCACGTTCACCGGGCTGACGGTGCCCGCCGAAGCGTCCACCGGGCCGGCGCTGCCGATGCCGAGGGCGCCCGCGCGGGCCCACAGCGGCGAGTCGGCGAGGTCGCCGAGTACGTCCTCGACGGCCCGCATGACCGTTTCGCCGTCCTGCTGGGCGGGCGTTCCGCGCTGGGCTCGCGCCAGGATGCGGCCGTCGCCGTCCACCAGCGCGCCGGCGATCTTGGTGCCACCGATGTCCAGTGCCGCCACGAGGTCGGTGTGCATGAGAGTCAGATCTCCCCGTTGAAGCTCGATAACCAAAGACCAATGAGACGCAGGCCGGTCAGGCGGTGGGGGCGCAGGCCGACAGACAGCGGTGGACAGTCTCTCTCGCATCTGACAACGTTGTCCAGGCTCTATGCTCGACGCCACATCCTCATACAAGCCCATGGATCCGCGCACCCCCATGGGAGAACACGTACGACAGGACAGGACGCCGCATCGTGCCCGAGATCACCCGCCCAGCAGACCGCCTGCCCGGGACCCGCTACGGCAACCGCCCGACGATGAAGGACGTGGCGGCGCGGGCCGGTGTCGGGCTGAAGACGGTCTCCCGGGTGGTCAACGGCGAGCCCGGGGTCACCCCGGACACCGAACGCCGGGTGCAGGAGGCGATCGAGGCACTGGGCTTTCGCCGCAACGACAGCGCCCGCGTGCTGCGCAAGGGCCGTACGGCGAGCATCGGTCTGGTCCTGGAGGACCTCGCCGACCCGTTCTACGGCCCGCTCAGCCGCGCCGTCGAGGAGGTGGCCCGCTCGCACGGCGCCCTGCTGATCAACGGATCCAGCGCCGAGGACCCGGAGCGCGAGCAGGAGCTGGCGCTGGCGCTCTGCGCGCGGCGGGTGGACGGTCTGGTGGTGATCCCGGCCGGGGACGACCACCGTTATCTCGAACCGGAGATCAGGGCCGGGGTGGCGACCGTGTTCGTGGACCGTCCGGCCGGGCGGATCGACGCCGACGTGGTCCTTTCCGACAACTTCGGCGGCGCCCGGGACGGTGTGGCCCATCTGATCGCGCACGGCCACCGCCGGATCGGGTTCATCGGCGACATGCCCCGCATCCACACCGCCGCCGAGCGGCTGCGCGGCTACCGGGCGGCCATGGAGGACGCCGGGATAGCGGTCGAGGACGACTGGATGTCGCTGGGGGCGACGAACCCGGAGCGGGTGCGCCCGGCGGCGGAGGAGATGCTCGCCGGGGCCGACCCCGTCACCGCGATCTTCGCGGGCAACAACCGGGTGACGGTCACGGTGATCCGGGTCCTGGCCGAGCAGCCCCGCCCGGTCGCCCTCGTCGGCTTCGACGACTTCGAGCTGGCCGATCTGCTCCAGCCGGGCGTCACGGTCGTCGCGCAGGACGCGGCCGCCCTCGGCCGTACGGCCGCCGAGCGCCTGTTCCGGCAGCTGGAAGGCGGTCTCGTCGCCCCGGAGCGCATCGAGCTGCCCACCCGGCTGATCACGCGCGGCTCGGGCGAGCTGCCGCCGGCCGACTGAACCGCGCATGACCGGACGGACCTTGGCGGAACTCGGCCTCGCCGAGGCCCCCCGCGACCATCCCCTGACCTACCCGGGCGCCTGGCCCACCGCGTCCGGACTGCTGCACGGCGACCGGATGCTCCCGCTGGAGCGCCTGGTGTACGACGACCGGGTGCCGGTGCTCACGGTCGGCTCCAACGCCTGTCCGGGCCAACTGCGGCACAAGATGGTCGAGTCCGGGATCGACTCCCCGGTGCCGATGGTGCGGTCCCGGGTGCGCGGCCTCGACGTCGGCGTCTCGGCGCACGTCAGCCTCTGCGGCTATGTCTCCGCGTCACCCGTCAAGTCCCCTGATGCGTCGAGGGAGTTGTTCGTCATCTGGCTGGACCGGCGCCAGCTGGAGATGATCGACGCCAGCGAGGGCGTGCCGCTGCCGGAGGGCAACTACCGGCGCGCGTGGCTGCCCGCGTCCGAGGTGCGCGTCGAGCTGCCGGACGGTGCGGTGCTCGCGGGGACGTACGCGTACGTCAACCGGCACGGGGTGCTGCACGACGGCGCCGGTGCGCCACGCCCGCATCCCGGGCAGCGCCCACTGCTCAGCGAGCTCCTCGCGGGTTCGGCCCCGCTGCGAGAGCTGTTCGGGCTCACGCCGGAGGAGTTCGTCGCCCGGATCCGGGCCGATCGCGCTCTGAGCGCGCTGGGCACCCGGCTGTTCGCGGAGCAGCGGTGGGTGACGGAGTCGGGGCTCGAACCGTACGCCGACGGCCGGCGGACGATCTGAGACACCGCTGACGCACCACCGCCCCGGGCCGGCGGCCGGGACGGTGGCGGGCCTTCTGCTCCTACGTCTCCCGCTACTTCGCGGAGGCGGTCAGGTCGCCGCGCCGGGGGGCGGCGAAGCCCTCCAGGTCGGCGCGGGTCAGACCGGTGAGGCGGGCGACCTCGGCGATGTCGAGGGCGCCGCAGTCCAGGCCGCGCAGCAGATAGCCGCTGAGGGCCTTGGCGGTGGCGGGCTCGTCCATCACGTCGCCGCCGGCGCGGTTGGCGTAGCGGGCGAGGCGGCCGGCGGCCTGCTCGAAGCCCTCGCGGTAGAAGGCGAAGACGGCCGCGTAGCGGGTCGGGATGTGGCCGGGGTGCATGTCCCAGCCCTGGTAGTAGGCGCGGGCGAGGGCGCGGCGGGTCAGGCCGTAGTGCAGGCGCCAGGCGTCGTGGACCTTGGCGGTCGGGCCGACGGGCAGGACGTTCGTCGAACCGTCGGAGACCCGGACTCCGGTGCCCGCCGCCGCGACCTGCATGACCGCCTTGGCGTGGTCGGCGGCCGGGTGGTCGCTGGCCTGGTAGGCGGCGGACACACCGAGGCAGGCGCTGTAGTCGAAGGTGCCGTAGTGCAGGCCCGTGGCGCGGCCCTCGGCGGCCTGGATCATCCGGGCGACGGTCGCGGTGCCGTCGGTGGCGAGGATGGACTGGCTGGTCTCGATCTGGATCTCGAAGCCGAGCCGGCCGGCGTCCAGACCGTGCACCTTCTCGAAGGCCTCCAGGAGCCGGACGAACGCGCTGACCTGCTCGGCGTAGGTCACCTTGGGCAGCGTGAGGACCAGGCCCTCGGGCAGGCCGCCGGCCTCCATCAGGCCGGTGAGGAAGACGTCGAGGGTACGGATGCCCCGGTCGCGTACCGGCGCCTCCATGCACTTCATGCGGATGCCCATGTACGGCGCCGCCGTGCCGTTCTTGTACGCCTCCGCGATCACGCGCGCCGCGCGGGCCGCCGTCTCGTCCTCCTCGGCGTCGGGGCGGGGGCCGTAGCCGTCCTCGAAGTCGACGCGCAGGTCCTCGATGGGCTCGCGCTCCAGCTTGGCGCGGACGCGCGAGTAGACCGGCTCGGCGAGGTCCTCGGACAGACCGAGGACGGCCGCGAAGGAGGCGGCGTCGGGGGCGTGCTCGTCGAGGGCGGCAAGGGCGCGGTCGCCCCAGGAGCGGATGGTGTCGGCGGCGAAGGCGTCACCGGGGACATAGACGGTGTGGACGGGCTGCCGGGTGCCGGGGTCCCCGGGGTAGCGGCGCTCCAGCTCCGCGTCGACCGGTGCCAGGGAGGCGCTGATCTCCTCGCTGACGGCGCCCGCGAGGCTCGTCGCCACCTTGTCCTGCTGACCCATCCCACACCCTCCAATTTTCCGCTGTACGGAATCAATAATCCGTAGAATGAAGTTATCCGGGTGGTTCTCGCTGGTCAACACCCTGTCCGGACCCTGGTCCGACCTGGCGGTTCGTCACCAGGATGCACCGAGGCCCCGGTGACCGCGTCGGTCACCGGGGCCTCGGACGTGCGCCTGGGCGGGCTCAGCCCTTGCGGGCCTTGATCTCGTCGGTCAGCTGCGGGACGACGTCGAAGAGGTCGCCGACGACGCCGTAGTCGACCAGCTCGAAGATCGGGGCCTCGGCGTCCTTGTTGACGGCCACGATCGTCTTGGAGGTCTGCATGCCGGCGCGGTGCTGGATCGCACCGGAGATGCCGTTGGCGATGTAGAGCTGCGGCGAGACCGACTTGCCGGTCTGGCCGACCTGGTTGGTGTGCGGGTACCAGCCGGCGTCGACGGCGGCACGCGAGGCACCGACGGCCGCGCCGAGGGAGTCGGCGAGTGCCTCGATGATCGAGAAGTTCTCGGCGCCGTTCACGCCACGGCCGCCGGAGACCACGATCGCGGCCTCGGTCAGCTCCGGGCGGCCCGTCGACTCACGCGGGGTGCGGGCGGTGACCTTGGTACCGGTCGCCTTCTCGGAGAAGACCACGGCGAGGGCCTCGACCGCACCGGCGGCCGGGGCGGCCTCCACGGCGGCCGAGTTCGGCTTGACCGTGATGACCGGGGTGCCCTTGATGACGCGGGACTTGGTGGTGAAGGACGCGGCGAACACCGACTGGGTGGCCACCGGGCCCTCGTCGCCGGCCTCGAGGTCGACGGCGTCGGTGATGATGCCGGAGCCGATGCGCAGCGCCAGACGGGCGGCGATCTCCTTGCCCTCGGCGGAGGAGGGGACCAGCACGGCGGCCGGGGAGACGGCCTCGTGGGCGGCCTGCAGGGCGTCGACCTTCGGCACGACCAGGTAGTCGGCGTACTCGGACGCGTCGTGGGTGAGGACCTTCACCGCGCCGTGCTCGGCGAGCGTCGCGGCGGTGTCGGCGGCGCCGTTGCCCAGCGCGACGGCGACGGGCTCGCCGATACGGCGGGCCAGGGTCAGCAGCTCCAGGGTGGGCTTGCGGACGGCACCGTCCACGTGGTCGACGTAGACGAGGACTTCAGCCATGGGATTGCTCTCCTGCGTAACGAAGTTGAGGGGCGGTCAGCGGGGGCGAGCCCTTAGATGAACTTCTGGCTCGCGAGGAACTCAGCGAGCTGCTTGCCGCCCTCGCCCTCGTCCTTGACGATGGTGCCGGCCGTGCGCGCCGGGCGCTCGGTCGCGGTCTCGACCTTGGTGAACGCACCCTCGAGACCGACCTCCTCGGCCTCGATGTCCAGGTCGGACAGGTCCCAGGACTCCACCGGCTTCTTCTTCGCCGCCATGATGCCCTTGAAGGACGGGTAACGCGCCTCGCCCGACTGGTCCGTCACGGACACGATCGCCGGCAGGGAGGCCTCGAGCTGCTCGCTCGCCGCGTCGCCGTCACGACGGCCCTTGACCACGCCGTCCTCGACGGAGACCTCGGAGAGCAGGGTGACCTGCGGAACACCGAGACGCTCGGCGACCAGCGCCGGTACGACGCCCATGGTGCCGTCGGTGGAGGCCATGCCGGAGATGACCAGGTCGTAACCGGCCTTCTCGATCGCCTTGGCCAGCACCAGGGAGGTGCCGATGGCGTCGGTGCCGTGCAGGTCGTCGTCCTCGACGTGGACGGCCTTGTCGGCGCCCATCGACAGAGCCTTGCGGAGCGCGTCCTTGGCGTCCTCGGGGCCGACCGTCACAACGGTGACCTCGGCGTCGTCCGCGTCCTCCGCGATCTTCAGGGCCTGCTCGACCGCGTACTCGTCCAGTTCGGAGAGCAGACCGTCCACGTCGTCGCGGTCGACGGTCAGGTCATCGGCGAAGTGCCGGTCGCCAGTGGCGTCGGGCACGTACTTCACAGTGACAACGATCCTCAAGCTCACGCCGGCTCTCCTACTGCATCGTCATTTCCGGGCTGCCTCTTGCAGGCAGCATAGGCGCCTCAAGCGGCCGATCCCGATCGGGGCGTCCGCGCGCTCCGACCGAAATATTACTCGTCAGTACACCCAGTTCCTGCCCGCTAAGCAAGCGCTTTGAACTGTGACCTTCGCAACGCAGCGTAACCGGAACTCGACGGCCCCGCAGAAGAGGCCGGCGCGCTCAGTCCCGCAGGCCGCTGAAGCGGCCCTGGTGGTACAGAAGGGGCCGGCCGGCACCCGAGGGGTCCCCCAGAACGACCTCGGCGAGCACGATGCGGTGATCACCGGCCGGGACGCGTCCCACGATCCGGCAGACCAGCCAGGCGAGCACGTCGTCGAGGACCGGCACGCCTTCCGGGCCCTCGCGCCAGGCCGTGGGCGCGCCGAAGCGGTCGGCGCCGCTGCGGGCGAAAGTGGCGGCCAGCTCGCTCTGGTGCTCACCGAGTATGTGCACGCCGACGTGGTCCGCCTCGGCGATCGCGGGCCAGCTGGAGGCGCCCGTGCCGATACCGAAGGAGATCAGCGGGGGCTCGGCGGAGACCGAGGTGAGGGAGGTGGCGGTGAAGCCGATCGGACCGGCGGCGCCGCGCGCGGTGATCACCGCGACACCGGCGGCGTGCCGGCGGAACGTCGAGCGGAGCAGGTCGGGGGAGGCGAGCCGAGGGGCGCCGAGGCCGGGCGTGGCCGTCATGGAGTGGTCCTTCTGCCGAGGGGGACGAGCAGGTCCGTGACTTCTCAACAGCCCGGACAGCGCGCGCTCGCGGTGCGGGCGAGATCGACGTGGGCCCGCCCGTGGAGAAGGAGTTCGATCGGCATACGGTCAGGCTGACGATAGATGGCGCGCGCAGTCAAGTGCGATCCGGGATCCGGAAGATGCCGCACCGCTTTCTGAGGCACCCTCACACGGCCTCCCCCAGTGCGGCGATGACGTCGGCCCTGCGGGGCTGGCCGACGGCCCGGCGCACCACGCGGCCGTCCCCGTCGAGGACGAGCACGGTGGGCGTCTTGCGGATCTCCAGCTCGCGTACGAGGCCCAGACGGGCCTCGGCGTCGATCTCGACATGGGCCACGCCGGGGACCATCGCCGCCACCTCGCCGAGGATGCGCCGGGTGGCCCGGCAGGGCGCGCAGAATGCGCTCGAGAACTGGACGAGCGTGGCCCGCTCGCCCAGTTCGCCGCCCAGTTCGGCCGCCGCCAGCCGCATGTCTTCGCCCCGCCCGCGCACCCGCACTCTCCCGCTCCGTCACTTCCGCTCATCCTCCCCAAGCACCGGTCCGGCCGCAAAGATTCCCGCCCCTCGGCACAGTCGCGGTGGCGGAGGGCTCGAACCGCGCATACGGAAAGCCCGAATCACACATAAAGGGGACTTAAATATCTGAGGTGGGATGTAGGCCGACGTGACGAGGATCTCGCCGCGGCAGGGCACCAAGACTGGCTACCGGTCCGTTCTTCGGGCACGATCTGCGAGACGTCGTAAACCTACGGCTGCGTAACTTTTCCGCCGGGAACCCCTTTCCCGAGCAGAGCAGAAAGGGTCCACCCCGCCCATGGCAGAGATCGTCTACCGTCCCGTCATCGGTTTCGCCAAGACGCTGTTCAAGGTCTGGGACCTGAAGATCGACTGTCAGGGGTCGGAGAACATCCCGCGCTCGGGCGGCGCCGTGCTGGTGAGCAATCACATCAGCTACCTGGACTTCATCTTCAACGGCCTGGCGGCCCTCCCCCAGAAGCGCCTCGTGCGCTTCATGGCCAAGGAGTCCGTCTTCCGCCACAAGGTCTCCGGTCCCCTGATGCGCGGCATGAAGCACATCCCGGTGGACCGCAAGCAGGGCGAGGACGCGTACGCGCACGCGCTGGACTCGCTGCGCTCGGGCGAGGTCATCGGGGTCTTCCCGGAGGCCACCATCTCGCAGTCGTTCACGCTGAAGGGCTTCAAGTCGGGCGCGGCCCGCCTCGCCCAGGAGGCCGGTGTCCCGCTGGTCCCGATGGCGGTGTGGGGCACGCAGCGGCTGTGGACGAAGGGCCAGCCCCGTAACTTCAAGCGCAGCCACCTGCCCGTCACCATCCGCGTCGGCGAGGCGGTCGAAGCACCCCGCGACCAGTACGCGGGCGCGATCACCCGCCGTCTGCGCGAGCGTGTCCAGGACGTACTGGAGGCCGCCCAGCGCGCCTACCCGGGCCGCCCCAAGGGTACGGAGGACTCCTGGTGGCTGCCCGCCCACCTGGGTGGTACGGCACCGACGGCCGAGCAGCTGCGCGCGGCCGAGGCACACTGACGCCAGCGCCCGTACGCACCACACCACGTACGAGACGGCCCTGCCGCTCGCCAACTCCCCATTCCTGCACCTGAGTCGCGGCGTCAGGAACGACCGGCGGCACCCGTCCGCGAGATGCCCCTGGATGAGACGTGGGCACCTCAGAGTGCGTCCGGCAGCGCCTTCCACAGGTACGGCCGGTCCGGCGCGGCCCTCAGGGCGCCGAGGACGAGCGGGTGCGGCTCGGCGTACAGGACCGGATAGTCCCGCTCCCGGATCGCGGGGTCGGGGATCCAGGCCAGCCGCTCGCCGTCCAGGGAGAACTGCGCGTTCACACCGGGCTTGTTGCCGCGCGGGTCCTGCCGGTGCCAGGCGCCGTGGAAGCGTACGGCGACGAGACCGTGTACGGCGTGGCCGGTGCCGTCGTCGTGCCTGAGCCGTTGGTAGCACAGGGCCGTGGGGATGTCCTCGGCGCGCAGCAGCGCGGCCAGCGCGTGGGCCTTGGCGTAGCAGATGCCGGTGCGCTGCTCCAGCACGTCCGAGGCGCGCCAGGTGACGCGCGGGTCGTCGGCGTCGTCGGAGTGCGGGATGGTGTCGCGCACGAATTCGTAGGCGACGCGCGCATAGGCATACGAGTCCACGACCCCCTCGGCCAATCGGGCAGCCGTCGCCCGGACGAGGGGATGGTGATGGTCGATGACCTCGTCAGCGACCAAGTAGGCGGAGAGGTCGGCGGTGTTCTGGATCAGCTCCATGCGCGCAGAGCATAGGAATGCGACCACCCGAGAGTCAATGACTTTTCGGGTGGTCGCATACCTATGCATGCGGCGCGACGCATGGGCGGGAGTCAGCGCGCCATCTCCTCCTTGAGCGCCGCCACGAAGCTGTCGACGTCCTCTTCCGTGGTGTCGAAGGAGCACATCCAGCGCACCACTCCGGCCGCCTCGTCCCAGAAGTAGAACCGGAACCGCTTCTGCAGCCGCTCGCTCACGTCGTGCGGAAGGCGCGCGAAGACGCCGTTGGCCTGCACCGGGTAGAGGATCTCCACCCCGTGCACCGCGCGCACGCCCTCGGCCAGGCGCTGGGCCATCCCGTTGGAGTGGCGGGCGTTGCGCAGCCACAGGTCCTTGGCCAACAGCGCCTCCAACTGCACCGACACGAAGCGCATCTTGGAGGCGAGCTGCATCGACATCTTCCGCAGGTGCTTCATCTGCCGCACCGCGTCCTGGTTGATGACGACGACGGCCTCGCCGAACACGGCGCCGTTCTTGGTCCCGCCCAGCGAGAGGATGTCGACGCCGACCGCGTTGGTGAACGTCCGCATCGGGACGTCCAGCGAGGCGGCAGCGTTGGCTATGCGGGAGCCGTCCAGGTGCACCTTCATGCCGTGCGCGTGGGCGTGCTCGCAGATCGCGCGGATCTCCCCGGGCGTGTAGAGCGTGCCCAGCTCCGTGCTCTGGGTGATCGAGACGACCTGCGGCATCGCGCGGTGCTCGTCGTCCCAGCCGTACGCCTGCCGGTCGATCAGCTCGGGCGTGAGCTTGCCGTCGGGCGTGGGCACGGTGAGCAGCTTCAGGCCGCCCATGCGCTCGGGGGCGCCGCCCTCGTCGACGTTGATGTGCGCGCTCTCGGCGCAGATCACCGCGCCCCAGCGATCGGTGACCGCCTGGAGGGCGACGACGTTCGCGCCGGTGCCGTTGAAGACCGGGAAGGCCTCCGCGGTGGGCCCGAAATGGCCGCGGACGATCTGCTGGAGGTTCTCGGTGTACTCGTCCTCGCCGTACGCCACCTGATGGCCGCCGTTGGCCAGGGCCAGGGCGGCCAGCACCTCGGGGTGGGCTCCGGCGTAGTTGTCACTGGCGAAACCGCGGACGTACGGGTCGTGGTGGCGACGCGCGTCGGTCCTGGGAGGGTTCACGGCTTCTCGGTCAGCCACAGACGGTTTCCGTTCACTTCGGCGGCGGACTTGCTCCAGACGCCCTCGATGGCCTCGGCGAGGTCCTTGACGTCCGTGAAACCCGCGAACTTCGCGTTGGGGCGTTCGGCGCGCATCGCGTCGTGCACCAGCGCCTTCACCACCAGGATGGCAGCCGCCGAGCGCGGCCCCTGCTCGCCCCCCGCCTTGCGGAAGCCGTCCGCCATGGCGAGTGTCCAGGCCTCGGCGGCGGCCTTGGCCGCGGCGTACGCGGCGTTGCCGGCGGTGGGCTTGGCCGTGCCGGCGGCGCTGGTGAGCACGTACCGGCCGCGGTCACTGCGCTGGAGGCCGTCGTAGAAGGCGAGGGAGGTGTGCTGGACGGTGCGGATCAGCAGCTTCTCCAGCAGGTCCCAGTCCGCGAGGTCGGTCTCGGCGAAGGTCGCGCTGCCGCGCCAGCCGCCGACGAGGTGGACCAGACCGTCGATCCGGCCGTGGTCCTTCTCGATCCGCGCCGCCCAGTCGCGGGTCGAGCCCAGGTCGAGCAGGTCGACCGTTTCGCCGGTGACCGTGGCGCCGCCGTTGGCATAGCGGGCCGCGTCCACGGCCTCCGCCAGGCGCTCGGGGTTGTTGTCGGCGCCGACGACGACCGCGCCCGCCTCGGCGAGCCGCACCATTGTCGCGTGCCCGGCGGGGCCGCCCGCGCCGGCCACCGCGATCACCGCACCCTTGAGAGACCCGTTCCCCACCATGTTCTTCCCCTCTTGAGCAGTGTTCTGAAGGCGGTCGCTCACGCGGCGACCCGCTCGGCGCCGTCCGCCGTGATGCCCTTGGTCGAGGCGATCACATTCTTCAGCTTCTTGGACAGGGCCTCATAGAACATGCTCAGCGGAAACTCGTCCGGAAGCACGTCGTCCACGAGCTTGCGCGGCGGCTGGGTCAGGTCCAGGGCGTCCGGGCCCTTCGCCCACTTGGAGCCGGGGTGCGGGGCGAGGTACGTGGCGACCAGCTCGTACCCGGCGAACCAGTGCACCAGCTTCGGGCGGTCGATGCCGTCCTTGTAGAGCTTCTCGATCTCGGCGCACAGCTGGTTGGTGACCTGCGGGGCGCGCTCCCAGTCGATGGCGAGCTTGTTGTCGGTCCAGCTCAGCACGTCGTGCTTGTGCAGGTAGGCGAAGAGCAGCTGGCCGCCGAGGCCGTCGTAGTTGCGGACGCGGTCGCCGGTGACCGGGAAGCGGAACATCCGGTCGAAGAGCACCGCGTACTGCACGTCACGGGCCTGCGGGACGCCGTCCGCCTGGAGCTTCACGGCCTCCTTGAAGGCGGTGAGGTCACAGCGCAGCTCCTCCAGGCCGTACATCCAGAACGGCTGGCGCTGCTTGATCATGAACGGGTCGAACGGCAAGTCGCCGTGGCTGTGGGTGCGGTCGTGGACCATGTCCCACAGCACGAAGGCCTCTTCGCAGCGCTTCTGGTCGTGGACCATCGCGGCGATGTCCTCGGGCAGCCGCAGGCCCAGGATGCCGACGGCCGCGTCGGTGACCCGGCGGAAGCGGGCGGCCTCGCGGTCGCAGAAGATGCCACCCCAGGAGAAACGTTCCGGCGCTTCGCGTACGGCGATGGTCTCCGGGAACAGGACGGCGGAGTTGGTGTCGTAGCCCGAGGTGAAGTCCTCGAACGTGATGCCGCAGAACAGCGGGTTGTCGTAGCGGGTGCGCTCCAGCTCGGCCAGCCAGTCCGGCCAGACCATGCGCAGCACGACCGCCTCCAGGTTGCGGTCCAGGTTGCCGTTCTGCGTGTACATCGGGAAGACGACCAGGTGCTGCAGGCCGTCCGCGCGGTTCGCGGCGGGCTGGAAGGCCAGCAGCGAGTCCAGGAAGTCGGGCACCTCGAAGCCGCCCTCGGCCCAGCGGCGCAGGTCCTGCACGAGGGCCCGGTGATAGGCCTCGTCGTGCGGGAGCAACGGGGAGAGCCGCTCGATCGCGTCGACGACACGCCGCACGGCGGCCTGCGCGGCGGCCTCGGCCGGGGCGCCCTCGGCCGCGAAGTCGATCGATCCGTCCTTGTTCTGCCATGGCCGGATCTGCTCCACGGCATCCTTGAGCACAGGCCAGGCCGGGTGCTCAATCACCCTGGTCAACGAAGGAATGTTCCCCTCCATAGCTGCCTGCACAAGAATTTCCGTCATATTCCATCCTCCACGGGAGAACCTCGCGTATGGACACCGTATGCATACCCGGTTTCCGCCATCAAGAGGTACCTCGGGAAATTTTCTCGCTGGATCCCATGGTCACCGCTGATTTTCCTGCCGTAAACCGTGACGACGCTCACTTCCGTCGAGCGCCCGTGGGCACACAGCGTCCGGGCACCGTACCGATCCGGTCAGTCAAGGGCGCGGGGACTCGCCCACGTGCGGGTGACGGCCGGGGCGCATACCGGCCAGTTGAGACACGCGGCGTGCGCCCGTACGGCGTGCACGTGCGGGTTCATCGCGGGCCCCGGCGATTAGGCTGCGAGCCTGCCCGCGCGGACGACGGCGTCCGCCCGTCCCGCGCGCGCCGAGCCGCCGTCGACGGAAGCGAGTCGAACCTTGAACTTCCTTACCATCGGTCACCGCGGGGTCATGGGTGTCGAGCCCGAGAACACCCTTCGTTCCTTCGTCGCCGCGCAGGATGCCGGCCTCGATCTCATCGAACTCGGTCTGCACCTGAGCAAGGACGGTGCCCTGGTCGTCATGCACGACGCGGAGGTGGACCGTACGACCGACGGCACCGGGCCGATCGCCGACAAGACGCTGGCCGAGCTGCGCGCCCTGGACGCGGGCCGCGGGGAGCGGGTGCCGGTGTTCGAGGAGGTGCTGGACGCGGTGCACACGCCGTTGCAGGCCGAGATCAAGGACGTGGCGGCGGCCCGGGCACTGGCGAAGGTGCTGCACGAACGGGACCTGCTCGGGCGGGTGGAGGTGTCCTCGCTCCACGACGAGGCGGTCGCCGAGATCGTCCGGCTGGTGCCGGGGGTGCGCACGGCGCTGATCGCCGACCGCTACGGCACCGACGTGGTGGAGCGGGCCGTGGCCGTGGGCGCCCCGACCCTGTGTCTCAACATCCGCCGGATCACCCTGGAGGTCGTCGAGCGGGCGCGCGCGTCCGGCCTGCGGATCATCGGCTGGGTGGTCAACACGCAGGACCATCTGCGGCTGGTGCGCGCCCTGGAGCTGGACGGCGCGACGACCGACTTCCCGGAGATCAAGCGCACGGCCCGCTTCACCGCGTAGGGATCACACCGGAGCGGTCAGGCGAGCTTCTTGATCAGCAGCTCGAACTGGAGGTCGGCGCGCTGCGGGATGCCGAAGCGCTCGTCGCCGTACGGGAACGGGCTCATCCGTCCCGTACGGCGGTAGCCGCGGCGCTCGTACCAGGCGATCAGGTCGTCCCGTACGGAGATCACCGTCATGTGCATCTCGGTGACGCCCCAGGCCTCGCGGACCCAGCGCTCCGCCTCGGCCATGACCGCCTTGCCGAGGCCGGCGCCCTGCAGCGTGGGGCTGACGGCGAACATCCCGAAGTAGGCGTGGGCACCGCGGTGTTCGAGCTGGCAGCAGGCGATGATCCGGCCGCCTTGCTCCACGGCGAGCAGCCGGCTGTCCGGCGACTTGATCACCTCTAGCACGCCCTCGGGGTCGGTGCGCCGCCCGTCCAGGATGTCCGCCTCGGTGGTCCACCCGGCCCGGCTCGCGTCGCCGCGGTACGCCGACTCGATCAGCGCGACCAGGGCGTCGACGTCGGCGGCGTCGGCGTCACGGAAGGTGAGTCCGGTGGCGGGGGTGTCCATGAGGCGGTCTCCGTTCTCGGGCGTGGCTGAGCCAGGGTTGAGGGTAACCCTGCCAGTAGGCTCCGCCTGCATGGTGCATGTACTCAGCAGCCGGACGCTGCTCACCCCCACGGACCCCGAGCGTTCCCGCGCCTTCTACGGCGAGCGGCTGGGACTGGCCGTCTACCGCGAGTTCGGTACGGGCCCCGAGCGCGGCACGGTCTACTTCCTCGGCGGCGGCTTCCTGGAGGTCTCCGGTCGCTCCGAGACCCCGTCCTCGCCCGCGGTGCGGCTGTGGTTGCAGGTCGACGACGTGAGCGCCGCGCACGAGGAGCTGGTGGCGAAGGGCGTCGACATCGTCCGGCCACCGGTGAAGGAGCCGTGGGGTCTGATCGAGATGTGGATCGCCGACCCGGACGGCCTCCGCATCGCCCTGGTGGAGATCCCGGCGGACCATCCGCTGCGATACCGGCCGGGAATCTGACACCGGATGCGCCGACCACCGGGAGTCCGGCGGCCGCCCGCGTGGACGGGCGGGCTCCACGCGCTGGGGAGCCATTCGGGCGGCCGGGCCTGCCGGACGGGGAGCTGATGCGGCACCGGCCGGACAGTGAGCCTATGCGGCACCGGCCCGAGAATCGCCGCGGCACGGGGCGGAGAACTGTTCCGGCCACCGGCCGGGGAACTCGCGGTCAGCCGCGTCGACCGGCGGACTCCACGGCCCCGGGACCGACCCAACGAACAACGTCCGCGCACAACGCCGCCCCGGCCGGACGAGTCCCCCGCGCAGACGCCCCCCGGACGGCCGGGCCCCCCGGACCGGGATCCGATCCGACACCGACCAGAGAACTGCCGACCGACCCCGACACGCAGCGGGCTCCGCACCCCCGGACGTCCCGGCAAACGAGTCCGCGCGCAGGGGGTGGTTCGGATGGCCGGGCCCGGTGGACGGGGTTAGCGTGCCGGAGAGGGTCGCGCTCGGCGCGGCAGGATCTCCGTCCCTTCCGGAAGGAACCGCCATGGAGTTCGACAAGCCGGTGACCGGCGGCCCGTGCTGGACCGAGCTGGGGACCAGCGACGTGGAGGGGGCCAAGCGGTTCTACACCGAGTTGTTCGGGTGGCGGCCGGAGACGGACCCTCGGCCGGAGGCGGGCGGGTACACGATGGCGTACCTCGGCGACGCGCCCGTCGCCGCGCTCACCCCTCTGTACCAGGAGTCGCAGCCGGTGGCGTGGAACGTCTCGTTCGCCGTACTGGCCGCGGACGCGGAGGTACACGGTGTGGAGGAGGCCGGCGGGACGGTGGTCGTCGGCCCGATGGACGTGTTCGACGTGGGCCGGTTCGCGGTGGTCCTGGACCCGACGGGCGCGGCGTTCCAGCTGTGGCAAGCGCGGTCGTTCCCCGGCGCCGGGCTGTTCAACGCGCCCGGCGCGCTCGGCTGGGTGGAACTGGCCACCCGGGACACCGACCGGGCCCGGGACTTCTACACCACGGTGTTCGGCTGGAGCGCCGAGGGCTCGGACCAGTACACCGAGTGGGCCGTCAACGGAGCGACGTTCGGCGGCATGGCCGACATGGGCGACCGGTTCCCGCCCGAGGCGCCGGCGTTCTGGATGCCGTACTTCGCGGTGACCGACGTGGACGCGACGGCCGAGACCGCGGACCGGGCGTCCGGCACCGTCGTCATGGCCCCGGCGACGGTGCCGGACGGCCCGCGCATCGCGGTGCTGCGGGACCCGCAGGGCGCCGCGTTCGGGGTGTACCTGGCGGACACGGAGGGCTGAGACGCCGCTCACCGCTTGCCTTCGCGCGCACTCGAGCCTCTAGCGTCGCCCGCACGAACTGCCGTGCCCGCTGGGGCTCTTGGGCACGCGAGAAGAGGGAGCACACGTGCGTTACACGTTGTTCGGAAGGACCGGTCTGCGCGTCAGCGAACTCGCGCTGGGCACGATGACCATCGGCGAGGACTGGGGCTGGGGCGCCGACAAGGACGTCAGCGCCAGGATCGTCGAGGCCTACACGGACGCGGGCGGGAACTTCATCGACACCGCGAACAACTACACCTCGGGCAGCTCGGAGCGGATCCTCGGTGAACTGCTCGCCGGACGGCGCGACTTCTACGTCCTGGCCAGCAAGTACACGTGCGGCACCCGCGACAGGGACCCCAACTCCGCGGGCAACCACCGCAAGAACCTCGTGCAGTCCGTCGAGGAGAGCCTGCGGCGGCTGCGCACGGACCGGCTCGACGTCCTGTGGGTGCACGCCCGCGACAACTTCACCCCCGTCGAGGAGGTGATGCGGGCCCTGGACGACGTGGTGCGCTCCGGCAAGGTGCAGTACGTGGGTGTCTCGGACTGGCCGGCGTGGGAGATCGCCCAGGCCAACACTCTTGCCGAGCTGCGGGGTTGGACCGGCTTCGCGGGCTCACAGCTGCGCTACAACCTGCTGGAGCGCACCCCGGAGCGCGAACTCCTGCCGCAGGCCCGGGCGTTCGACCTCGCGGTGTTCGCCTGGGCGCCGCTGGCGGCCGGCAAGCTCACCGGGAAGTACCGGCGCGGACAGACGGGCCGGCTGGACACCGTGGGCGACAAGCCGGCGGCTTGGGAGGAGGACGTGATCAGCGTCGTCCTGGACATCGCCGAGCAGGGCGGGTGGACTCCGGCGCAGGTGGCGCTGGCCTGGCTGCTGGGCCGCCCGGGCAACGTCGTACCGATCATCGCGGCCACCAAGGAGGCGCAGCTGGCCGACAATCTGGCGAGCACCGGGGTCCGCCTGGACGCGGACGCGGTACGACGGCTGGACGAGGCGAGCGCGGTCCCGCTGGGCTTTCCGCACGACTTCCTGCGGGAGCCGCCCATCACGCGCAACGTCTACGGCGACCGCTGGTCCGACATCGACGACCGGCGCTCCACCCATCGCCGTACGGTCCACGACGTCCTCTGACGCCGCGCTACGCCCGCAACGCCTCCATCCGGCCCTCCAGACGGCTGAGCAACTCCCCGAGCAGTCCTGCGAGTTCGCCCTGTCCTGCCGGGGCCAGGACCGCCAGTACGGCGGCCTCGTAGGCGAGTTGCTCGGGAAGGATGCCGTCGACCAGGTCACGGCCGGCGTCGGTGAGCCGGACGTGGGTGACGCGCCGGTCGCGGGTGTCGCCGCGCCGCTCGACCAGGCCGCGCTCGGTCAGTTGCTTGAGCCGCTTGGTGACGGCGGCCCCGGAGGAGAAGGTCTCCCGGGCCAGTTCGCCCGGGGTCAGCTCGTGGCCGGTGCGGCGCAACGCGCCGAGCAGGTCGAACTCCGGGCGGCTGAGACCGGCCCGGCGCAGCGGCGCGTCCTCGGCCTGCTGGAGCAGGGCGGCGCAACGGTTGATCCGGCCGATGACCTGCATGGGCCCGGTGTCCAGCTCGGGGCGCACGGTCTGCCACTGCCGGACGACGGCGGCGACGGTGTCGCTCGGCCCGGCACCCGCGCCGGTGCCGCGGCCGGTGACCGTACCGGTGCCGGTCTCGGAGTCGGCCGGGGACCGCGGCTCTGCCTGCCGTGCGTCGGCCCGCTGCGCCGTCCCGCCCGGTCCGGCGTCTGCCGTGTCGTCCTCGCGCGCGGGTCCGCCGTTCGTCGCCGTCATGGCCGTATGTCCTCCGTCGCCCTGTCCGGGTCCTGCCCCTGGCCCCGGGCCTGGTCCTCGTCCTGCCGCGGCACGAACCCCTGACGTCGTACCGTCGCCGCGAGCGTACGGTGTCCGCTCCGCTCGGCGAGCACGACCCGCTCCTGCGGCAGGGCGCGCTGCCACCATTCGCCCGCGGCGGCGTCGGCGGTGGCGCGCAGGTCGGCGAGGGCGGCGGCGAGGGCTCGGCGGGCGGACTCCAGGGCGCGGGGCGCCGGGTGCGGCTCCGCGAGCAGCCGGGCGGTGTTCTCGCGGGCGCGTTCCGCCGTGGCCAGGGCGTGTGCGAGGCGGTCGCCGGCGCGCCGGTTGGTGACGGCGACGGCCGCGACGAAGCCGACCAGCGCGCCGACGAGGGTGTCCACGACCCGTTCGGTCATCAGCCTCCCCGGGTCCTGGGTGCGGGCGAACTCGGTGATGAGCAGGGCCATCGGGGTCACACAGACGCTGCCGAGCCAGTAGTTGCGGCCCATGAGCGCCTCGGCGCCGAAGTTGAGGGCGAGGCAGCACAGCACCAGGGCGGCCGGGTGGAGGTGGGCGAGCGGGGCGAGGGCGGCGAAGGCGAGCACGCCGACGAGGTTGCCGACGACGCGCTGGATGCCCCGGCTCCAGGTGAGGGTGACGTTGGCCTGGTAGAGGGAGGCCGCCGTGACCAGGGCCCAGTACGGGCGGCCGACGCCGAGTGCGAGGGAGGCGTAGCCGGCGAGGGCGCAGCCGATCGCGGTGCGTGCGGCGATCGGCGCGAGAGGGGCGAGCCGGTGCCGCAACGACGGTCGCGGCCGGGCGGGTCCGGCCTGCGGACCGAGGAGTTCGCCGGCGGCCGCGCGGGGGGTCTCGACCCGCGGTATCCGGCCGGTGCCGCGCAGCTCGCGGGCCCAGGCACGCAGCCGGGCGGGGTCGCTGTCGGCGGGGGCGGCGAGGGCGACCTCGGCCCGCACCAGGAGCTGTTCGAGGGCGCGCCGGGCGCGGTCGGGGCGTGCGGCGAGCAGGGACTGCCAGGCGGCGTGGACCGCGGCGGCGCTCGCGACGCGGGCCGTGACGTGTCCGGCACCAGTGCCGCGCGTGTCGGCGTACACGGCGGCGGCGTTCAGCGCCTGTGCGGTGGCGCGTCGTTCGGGGCCGTGCGGGCGCAGCAGCCCGGGCGCCATGCCGACCAGCCAGGCCCAGGCGCCCGCCGCCAGGGAGAGCCCGACGTGTCCGGGTACCTGGCCGAGGGTCTGCGGCGCGAACAGCGAGGCGGAGCTGATGAAGGTGAGCACCACGTTGGCGGGTGGCCCGAGCCGGGTGGCGTCGCACACGGTCTTCTGCACGGCCGCCATGACGGCGCCGACCGTGACGAGGACGACGGCGTCGGTGGTGAGCGACGCCGCGAGCAGCGCGACGGCGAGGCCGCCGACCATGCCGAGGACCACCCAGGCGAGCACGCGGGCCCGGGCGGCGTAGGGCCTGCTGTGACCGTAGAGCGCGCACAGGGATCCGGCCATCGTGTACATGGCGAGGTCCAGGCGGCCGAGGCCCAGCAGGATCAGGTTGGGCGGGGCGACCGCGGCGACCGCGCTCAGCGCGGGCTTGAACCAGATGTCGGAGGGCCGCCCGAGGCGGAGCACGCCGGAGAGGGGAAGTCGGCGGGGGGTCATACTGCTCATCACATCAATTTAGCACGTGTTTTACCTGGAAATCATTCTCACTCGATCCCCGCTCACCTGCCGTGCTCCGCCGAGTGCTCCCCGTGTACACCCTTGCGCTCGCGTGCGCTCCGCCTGGCGCGGGCATCACATCCTCGACCGAGCGTCGAGCGGGGAGGTGCGCGTGCACGGACCGGTTCCGGCCGCTTGGCTACTGGTCGCCCTGTGCGCGGCGACCGGGGCCTACTGCCTGCTGCGGATGCGCAGCGGAGTCGAGGAGCAGCGCCGGGCCGCGGGCGGCGAGGCGCTGATGGGCTTCGGCATGGCCGTGATGGCCGTACCGGCGGCCGCCTTCACCCCGCCGCGCTGGGCGTGGCCGCTGTACGCGGCGGTGTTCGCGGCGGCGGGGCTGCGCGCGCTGTGGGCCGCCCGCACCGTCCCGCACCATCTGCACCATCTGGTGGGTACGTGCGCGATGGTCTACATGTCGGTGGTGATGGCCGTCGCCCCGCCCGCCGCACACCATGTGCACGGTGGCCTGGGAGTGCCCTTGCTGACCGGCGCGCTCCTCGTGTACTTCACGGGTTACGTCCTGCTCGCCGGCGCGCGCCTGGTGCCCGCCGCCGTCGCGGTGGCCGGATCCGGGTCCCCGCGCTGGGGCGACCGCCCGGAGCTGGCGCGGGCGTGCCGGCTGTCGATGGGGATCGGCATGGTGACGATGCTGTTGACGATGTGAACGGCGTGAGCGCCTGCCGGGCCGCCCGCGGCGTTGCCTGCGTCACTTCGGCGTCATGGGCCGTACGGTGAGCGGCCTCGCGCTCATAGGGTGCTGTCCATGATGGTCCCCGTGGCACTGCTGCTGCTCGGCGCCTTGACCGCCATTCTCGCTCCCCGGCTCCTGGCCCGGGCCGACTGGGCGGACCGCGAACCGGTCGTCGCCCTCTGGGTGTGGCAGTGCTTCGTGGTGGCCGTTCTGCTGTGCTGCGCGCTGTCGATGACGCTCAGCGCGGCCGCTGCCTGGGAGGCGGTGCGCGGGAACGTGTTCGCCCCGGCTCCGCACGCGGTCGTGGACGCCTACGCCCTCGGCGCGGCCGGGCCGTGGGCCGCGGCCACCGCCGTACTGCTCGCCTCCGGCGGCCTGTGGAGCCTCGCGATGCTGGTGCGCGAGATCGTACGGTCCCGGGCGGGACGGCGTACGCGGCGGACCGAACTCCTCGTGCGCGCACCACTGTTGCCGGGTGAGGAGCCGGTGGGCGGTCGGCTGGTGGTGCTGGAGGGCGAGCGTCCCGACGCCTGGTGGCTGCCCGGGGCGGCGCCCCAGCTCGTCATCACCACGGCCGCGCTGCGTCGCCTGAAAGGCCGTCAGCTGGACGCGCTCCTCGCCCACGAGCAGGGCCACGCGCAGGCCCGGCACGACTGGCTGCTGCACAGCTCGGCCGCGCTGGCGGGCGGGTTCCCTCAGGTACCGGTGTTCGCCGCGTTCCGCGACGAGATGCACCGGCTGGTCGAACTGGCCGCCGACGACATGGCATCCCGCCGCTTCGGCCGGCTGACCACCGCCCTGGCGCTGGTCGAACTCAACGAGGAGCGGGGCGTGTTCGGCCCCTGCCCCACCCCGCACGCGCACGTCCCGCACCGTGTGCACCGCCTGCTCACCGCACCGGACCGCCTCCCCGCCCTGCACCGGCTCCGGCTGACGGCCCTGGCCGCGCTGGTGCCGGTGATCCCGGTACTGGTGACCCTGGTACCGGGACTGCGGGCACTCGGCTGACCGGGCCGCGCATGTCTTCCGGGTGCCGACTGCCCGGGCTGGGACCCGCTCACCCCGCGCCTGGTGTGCGCGGCCGCAGCGGTGCGGCCGGTGTGGCGGCACGCGGCCTGGTGGGCGGTGGTGTGACCGACGGTCACCTGTACGCCGGCCGCGCTCGTGCACCAGTCATCGAAGGCCGCCGCGGACCGGCGGCGACCGTGGCGTGAGGCCTGCTCGGTGGCTGCTGCACCGCGGCGGGCCGGGTGTCGTGGCACACGGCCGTGGCGGCGGCGGTGGTCCCGGTGCCGGGCATGGGCCTGACCCGGGTGCGGCTGAGCGTCCACCGGCCCTCGGACGTGCTCGGCGGCCGGCGGTTCGAGGCGTGGGCGGCGGCACTGGCCGCGGTGGTGCACGAGCGGCCACGGCCAGGCCGGGTC
This sequence comes from Streptomyces sp. MMG1121, assembly GCF_001280015.1. Lineage (GTDB taxonomy): Bacteria > Actinomycetota > Actinomycetes > Streptomycetales > Streptomycetaceae > Streptomyces. Next base: position 283,358 of record NZ_LGDV01000251.1, on the reverse strand, counting down.
GACCCGCCTGCACACCGGCCCGGTCAGGGTCGAGGGCAGGAAGGCCGTGCTGTTCGGCTTCTCCGGGACGCTGTTCCGCGTCGAGTCCGCCGAGTCCCGGTCGCGCGCGGTGGCGGACGCGTCGGAGCACATCCTGCCCGAACCTCAACTGAGGCTGACCGCAAGGGCGTTGGAGCGGGCCGGGGCAATTGCCGGGCGGTGCCGCGCCGGTCGAGCTCGCGGCGGACCTCGCCGGGGCCTGGGGTGCGGGACGAGAGCGCGGAGCCGCACCGGGCCGCCAGCACGGGCGCGGCCCGCCAGGTGCCGCCGCCCGACCCGGGACTGTACGACGCGCTGTACGAGCGGCACATGCCCCCCGCCGCCCGGCCCCCGCACCCGGACGCCGCCCAGGCGCTGCGCGCACTGAGCGGGCGCGGTATCGGGGTCGGCGCGGTCGGCAGCATCGGCCGGGACCTGCGCCCGGTGCTCCGCGAGCACGGGCTCGACCGGTACCTGGACGCGTACGTGCTGTCGTACGAACACGGTGCGCAGAAGCAGGACCCGCGGCTGTTCTCGGCCGCCTGCGCGACGCTGGGCGTCGATCCGCGGCAGGCGGTGATGGCCGGCGACAGCGAGGAGGCGGACGGAGGCGCGACGGCGCTCGGCTGCCGGGGGTGTTCCGTGGACCATCGGCCGGTGCCGGAACGCCCGGACGCACTGCTGCCGGTACTGGGCCTCGTGGAACGAGTCCGGGCGGCCCTGGACGGTTCGGCCCCCGGCTCCCGGCCCGGGAAACAGGCCGGACCCGCACCCGACGGAGAGTACGGAAAGCGACGACGGGCTCACGCGCCGCCCGCCTGAGACGATCCCCCGCGTCGCCCCAGACGGACGGCAGCCATGGACAGGCCCCGCACAAAGCGGCGCCTCCCGCGATGAGTATAGTTGGCTGGCAGCCAGTCAACGCAGGAGTTACAGGATGTCCCCGCGAAGCGCCTCGGTCAATGAAGAGTTGCGACGGCGTTCCCGGGAGCGGTTGTTGCAGGCGGCCGTGGAGCTGGTCGGCGAGCGCGGGTTCGAGGCCACCACGCTGGGCGACATCGCGGACCGGGCCGGTTCGGCGCGCGGTCTGGTGTCGTACTACTTCCCCGGCAAGCGCCAGCTGGTGCAGTCCGCCGTGCACCGGCTGATGCACCGCACCCTGGAGGAGGCCCTGGAGCACGAGCCGCGCACCGAGGACGGCCGGGAGCGGCTGGCCCGGGCCATCGACGCGATCCTGGGCCTGGCCCGCGACCAGCCCGTGCTCATGCGGCAGCACATGGCCGGACTGCTGCAGGCGGAGGGCTTCGTGCAGTGCCCGGAGCAGCAGCGGCTCGGCGAACTGCTCGGCGACACGGTCGCCCGGTACGGCTCGCAGAGCGTCTCGACCGACTACCCGATGCTGCGGGCCGTGCTGATGGGCGCGGTGTACGCGGCGCTGGTTCCGGGGGCGCCGATGCCTCTCCCGGCGCTGCGGGCGGAGCTGTTCCAGCGGTACGGGCTCGACTGGACGCTGGGCGTGCCGCCGGAGAGCGAGAAGGCCGCCGAGGCGCGGGAGCAGGATCTGTCCCGGTTCTTCGCCACGGAGGAGCGGCCAGAGCGCCCCTGAGGCCCAACTCGCCTCACTCCCGGCGCACATGACGTGCCGTCAGGAACCCCCCGTCCCGCGCCTGGGCGATCAGCCTGAGGGAGCGCCGGCGGCTGCGTCCGGTCGCGCTCATCACGGCGAGCACCGGGTCGACGCCCTCCTCCTGTGCGGCCCGGTACTGCTGCGCGACCATCCGACGGCCCTCGATGCCCCGCGGCCAGGCCGGCCGGGCGCGCCTCGGCCCCGCACAGAGGCCGCCCCCCTCCTCGCCGCCACCGGCTTGCGGGGCGCACTCCTCCCGGAGGCCGTCACCGGCGTCCCCACTGTTCTCGCCGCCCCCCTCATCCTCGTACGCCCCCTGCGCCACACTCTCGTCCGCCCGCTCCGCCGCCACCCCGCGCGTCCTGGACAGCGAGCCCTCGATCCGGTCGGCCAGGACCGTCAGGTCGGCCAGGGACAGGGCCGGCTCGGCGCGGACGTCCTCGATCGACACGCACCCCTCGCACACGACGGCCAGGACGTCGATCCGCGCACCGTCGGGAAAGGCCAGCCGGACATGGAACCAGGACAGGGTGCCGTCGCGCTCCCGCACCACCCACGCGGGCCATACGGACACCACGCCGTCCTGCGCGTTCCGATCGGACAGGCGAAGGACAGAACGATTAAGCAAGGATGCTTCTAGCACACACGCAACGTAACCGCATGATCACATTCGCTCAGAAAGGACACGCATCCGCGTCACCCCGCCGGCCCCTGCCGCCACGGGCCGGGCGGTGCCATGCTGGAGCTGTCCGCACGCTTCCTCCTTCCGTCAGGGAGTTCCGCCGTGCTGCGTGTCGCCGTCGTCGGTTCGGGGCCGAGCGGGTGCTACACCGCCCAGAGCCTGGTCCAGCGGGATCCCGACGTCCACGTGGACGTCCTGGACCGGCTGCCGTGCCCGTACGGCCTGGTCCGTTACGGCGTCGCCCCGGACCACGAGAAGATCAAGTCCCTGCAGGGCAGCCTCGCGTCGGTGCTGGAGCACGAGCGGGTGCGGTTCCTCGGCGGGGTCCGGGTGGGCGGCCCGGGCGGGCTGCCGGCGGAGCGGCTGCGGGAGCTGTACCACGCGGTGGTGTACTGCGTGGGCGCCGCCACCGACCGCCGGCTCGGGATCCCCGGCGAGGAGCTGGCGGGCAGCGTGTCGGCGACCGACTTCGTGGCCTGGTACAGCGCGCATCCGGACGCGCCCGACGCGGACTTCCTGCGCGGTGTGCGGTCGGCCGTCGTCATCGGCGTGGGCAATGTGGCGGTGGACGTCGCACGGATGCTGGTCCGGGGTGCGGCTGAACTGAACCCCACGGACATCCCGCAGGCGGCTCTGGACACGCTGACGGCGAGCGGGATCAGCGACGTGCACATGGTGGGCCGGCGCGGTCCGGCGCAGGCCCGCTTCACCACCAAGGAGCTGCGCGAGCTGGACGCCCTGCCCGGCACCGAAGTGACCGTGCGGAAAGACGAGTTGGCGCTCGACCCGACCGACCCCGGCACGCTGCCCGGCGTACAGCGTCGCAATCTGGAGGTGCTGCGCGAGTGGGCGGCGCGTCCGCCGGTGCGGGCCGGCCGGCGCATCGGTCTGCGCTTCTTCCTGCGGCCGGTGGAACTGCTCGCGGACGGGGGCAGGGTGGGTGCCGTCCGCTTCGAGCACACGGCGCCGGACGGACAGGGCGGGGTGACGGGCACGGGCCGCTACGAGGACGTGCCGGCCCAGTTGGTGCTGCGTTCGGTGGGCTATCGCGGGGTGCCGCTGGACGGGCTGCCGTTCGACAGGGCGAGCGGCACGGTGCCGCACGAGGCGGGGCGGATCGTGCGGGACGGCGTGCCCTGTCCCGGCGAGTACGTCGCCGGATGGATCAAGCGCGGTCCGACGGGGGTCATCGGCACCAACCGGCCCTGCGCCAAGGAGACGGCGGCCTCCCTGCTCGCGGACGCGCCCGCGCTGCTTCGCGGCGAGGTCCCCGAGGATCCGGTGCCGGCGCTGCGCGCGGCCGGGCTGGAACCCGTGACGTGGGCGGGGTGGCAGTCGATCCAGCGGGCCGAGGCCGACCTGGGCGCGCGGCTCGGGCGGAGCGTGGTCAAGCTGGCCGACTGGGACGCGCTGCGCGCGGCGGCCCGCTCGGCCTAGCCCGGCCGGCCGGGGACACGTCGGCGGCCGGGTGAGACACACGGCGGCAACAGCCCGGAAATCAACAAACTGTTCAAGACGCCTACGGTCTCGTCCTGTTCGGATGCCACTCCCACCCGCCGCTGATGGAGTCCCCATGGCCACCACCGCAGACATCCACCCCGTCGACGAGATACCACCGGTACGGCAGCTGGCCGCCTTCGGGTTGCAGCATGTGCTCGCGATGTACGCGGGCGCCGTGGCCGTACCCCTGATCGTGGGCGGCGCGATGAAACTGTCGCCCGCCGACCTGGCGTATCTGATCACCGCCGATCTGCTGGTGTGCGGTATCGCCACGCTGATCCAGTGCGTCGGCTTCTGGCGGTTCGGCGTCCGGCTGCCGATCATGCAGGGCTGCACCTTCGCGGCCGTCTCGCCGATGGTGCTCATCGGGACGACGGGCGGCGGACTACCCGCGATCTACGGCGCGGTGATCGTCGCGGGGCTGGCGATCATGCTGCTCGCGCCGGTCTTCGGCAGGCTGCTGCGCTTCTTCCCGCCGCTGGTGACCGGCACGGTGATCCTGATCATCGGGGTCTCGCTGCTGCCGGTGGCGGGGAACTGGGCCGCCGGCGGCGCCGGTGCGAAGGACTTCGGGGAGCCGAGGAACCTGGCGCTGGCGGCCTTCGTGCTGGCGGTGGTGCTGGGTGTGCAGCGGTTCGCGCCCGCCTTCCTCGGCCGGATCGCCGTCCTCATCGGCATCGCGGTGGGCCTGGCCGTCGCGGTGCCCTTCGGCTTCACCGACTTCGGCGGGGTCGAGGATGCCGACTGGGTCGGCATCAGCACACCGTTCCACTTCGGGGCGCCGGCGTTCCACGCGTCCGCGATCGTGTCGATGCTGGTCGTGGCGCTGGTGACGATGACCGAGACGACCGGTGACCTGATCGCCGTCGGCGAGCTGACCGGCCGGAGGGTCGAGCCGCGTTCCCTCGCCGACGGGCTGCGCGCGGACGGCCTGTCGACCGTGCTGGGCGGGGTGTTCAACACCTTTCCGTACACGGCGTTCGCGCAGAACGTGGGTCTGGTCGGCATGACGCGGGTGCGCAGCCGCTGGGTGGTCGCGGCGGCCGGCGGGATCCTGGTGCTGCTCGGTCTGCTGCCCAAGCTGGGCGCGGTGGTCGCGGCGATCCCGGCGCCGGTGCTCGGCGGGGCCGGTCTGGTGATGTTCGGCACGGTCGCGGCGAGCGGGCTGCGGACGCTGGCCCGGGTGGACTTCCACGGCAACAACAACCTGACCGTGGTGGCCGTCTCGGTGGCGATCGGCATGCTGCCGGTGGGGGTGCCCACGGTCTACGAGAAGTTCCCGGACTGGTTCCAGACGGTGATGAACAGCGGCATCAGCGCGGGCTGTCTGTCCGCGATCGTACTGAACCTGCTCTTCAACCACCTTCCCGCTTCAGGCTCCGTCGCCGAGCCGACGGGACTGTAGGCCGGCGGCGGCGAGCAGGCTGTCGAGCAGCCCCGGGAACAGGCCGTCCAGATCGTCGCGGCGCAGGACGTTCATCTTGGCCGTGCCGCGGTAGACCTGCCGGACGACCCCGCACTCGCGCAGCACCCGGAAGTGGTGCGTGGTGGTGGACTTGGTCACCGGCAGGTCGAAGTACGAACAGGCCAACTCCGCTTCCCCGGCGGCGAGTTCACTCACGATCCGCAGTCGCACCGGGTCGGAGAGCGCATGCAGCACGGTCTCCAGCCGGATCTCCTCCCGCTCCGGGTGCGGCAGCGCGCGGCCGGTCGTGGCGGTGTCGGTCACAGCGGCCGCCTTTCGTCACGTGGTCCTACTTCCTCGAGCATTGTACGAGAAGCGTCGTAGTTTGACATCCCTCGTAGTACGAGAGTTATCGTACGAGCCGACCACCGGTCCCGTGACGAATGGAGTCCGTCGTGAGCGCGCTCTTCGAGCCCATCACCCTGCGCGAAGTGACCATCCCGAACCGGGTGTGGATGCCCCCGATGTGCCAGTACTCGGCCGAGGCGGAGGGCCCGCTCGCCGGGGCACCGCACGACTGGCACTTCGCGCACTACGCGGCGCGCGCCACGGGCGGCACCGGCCTGATCATCGTCGAGGCCACCGCCGTCTCGCCGGAGGGCCGGATCTCCCCCTACGACCTCGGCCTGTGGAACGACACCCAGGTGGAGGCCTTCCGCCGGATCACCCGCTTCCTGGCCGCCCACGGCACGGTGCCGGGCATCCAGCTCGCGCACGGCGGCCGCAAGGCCTCCACCGACCGGCCCTGGAAGGGCGGCGCGCCGGTCGGACCGGAGGAGCACGGCTGGCAGCCGTTCGCGCCGAGCGCGCTGCCCTTCGACGAGCGGCACTCCGTGCCGACAGAGTTGACGGCGGATCAGATCACGGAGATCGTCGGCCAGTTCGCCGCCGCCGCACGCCGCGCGCTCGACGCGGGCTTCGAGATCGCCGAGATCCACGGCGCCCACGGCTACCTGATCAACGAGTTCCTCTCCCCGCACTCCAACCACCGAACCGACGCCTACGGCGGCTCGTACGAGAACCGCACCCGCTTCGCCCTCGACGTCGTGGACGCCGTACGCGAGGTGTGGCCCGAGGACAAGCCGGTGTTCTTCCGCATCTCGGCCACCGACTGGCTCCAGGACGGCGGCTGGACCACGGAGGACACGGTGCGCTTCGCCCGTGATCTGCACGCCCACGGCGTCGACCTCCTCGACGTCTCCACCGGCGGCAACGCCTCCGGCGTGACGATCCCGACCGGTCCGGGCTACCAGGTGCCGTTCGCCGCCCGGGTGAAGGCCGAGACGCCGCTGCCCGTCGCCGCCGTGGGCCTGATCACGGAGGCCGAGCAGGCCGAGAAGATCGTGACGAACGGCGAGGCCGACGCCGTCCTGCTCGGCCGCGAGCTGCTCCGCAACCCGTCCTGGGCCCGGCACGCGGCCCGTGAACTGGGCGGCGAGATCAGGGTGCCGGACCAGTACCACCGGTCGGTCTGAGCACGACGGGACACCACCGGACGGCCGGAGGCGGCCGACGGCGCCGGCCTGCCCGGCGCGCGCCGCGGAACAACCCTTCCGGCACGGCCGACGCGAGGATCCGCCCGCCGACGGCTCGGGTCCGGACGGGACGTACTGCAAGTACTCCGGTTCGGACATCACCCGCACGGGAGCGCCGGCCGGCTACGGGCGCCACGCCTCGTCGTACGACCGATGCCCGGCGAAGGGCAGCGCGAGCAGACGCAGCGTGGCGCACGGGACCGGCCGCGGACGAGCGCCGTCGGCCGTGGCGCACGAGCGGCACCGGCCGTCGCGCGGCGGCCGGTGCTCCGCGAGCAGAGCCCGTCCGGCCTCGACGTTCCGCAGGACACGCGCCGGATCATGACGCGCCACATGGGCGGGCCTCCGCACCGGGCCCTCGGCGCCGGACCGCACCATCCGCGTGTGCGTGGTCCGGCCCTCCGGGGAGGTGAGCACCGGCTCGATCTCGGCCGCGAGGACGCCCCGGACCGCGCCGGGCGCACCGGCGATCGCGTCCCGGGCCACGCGCTCCTCCTCCGGGAAGCGGGCCCACAGGAACGTTTCCAGGGCCTCGGCCGTCATGCGGCACGCTCCCTTCGGCCCACCGACGTGGCCAACTCCCGCTGATAGGCGGCGTAGGCCGTGCGCAGGGCCTCCCCCGGCCAGTCCGCGGGCAGGAGCCCGGGCGGCAGCACGGGGTCGGCGAGCAGGTGGCGTACGGCAGCGGCGTAGGCGGTGAGACGGTCCGCCGGGGTCCGGCCGGCCGCCGTGCGCGTGAGCAGCGCCCGCGCGGTGGCCGCCCAGGCGTCCAGAGGCCAGAGCCGGGCGACCAGGTCGCCCGCGGGCTCGTCGGGGCGGGCGGCGCAGGTCAGGGCGACGCTGTGCAGGTCGCCCGGCAGGGGGCGGTCGAGGTTGGCCGGACGCAGCCACACGCCCTCGCGGAGTTCGGCCAGGCGCAGGGCGGTCAACCGCGCGCGCAGGTCGGCGCGTTCGGCGGGGCCGCGGCCCGTCGCCGTGATCACCACCATCTCCCAGTCGCCGTCCCACGCGCGCGTGCCGGGGCGCAGCGCCTCGTCCTGGCGGCGCTGACGGGCGAGCAGCCGTTCGCTGAGCCGGTGGACGGAGTCCGTGCGCCGCAGGTCCCCGGCGGCCACCATCCGGCTCAGCGCGGCCCGCAGCGTGGAACCGCCCACGCCGAAGGGCTCCACCAGCCGGACCAGGTCCTTCACGGGCAGCTCCGGCGGATGCGCGCCGAGGAGCAGGCTCAGCACGACCGACCGCGCGGACAGCGGCCGCAGGCCCGCCTCCTCCGGCTCGGCCGGCACGTTCATGCGCATGGGCACGTACTGTACGTGCGAGCCTGCTTGTTGCGTTATTGCTACAGCCGAAGCGAGAGTGCAACATGACTGCATGGTCTCGATTCCCGCGCAGCCGCAGTCGCCGCCCCAGCCGCAGTACGACACGCACGACGTCACCAACCAGGCCCCGCCCCTGGCCCCGTACGACGCCTCCGACGACCGGGCCCTGCTGGAGGGGCTGCGACGGGAGGGCGCCGGGTGGGCCGAGGACGGTGTCCGGCGGCTGGGGGCGCGCGCCGGCAGCGCGGAGGCGCAGGAGTGGGGCGAACTGGCCAACCGGCACGAGCCCGAGCTGCGCACCCACGACCGCTACGGCAACCGGATCGACGAGGTCGACTTCCACCCCAGCTGGCACCACCTGATGCGCACGGCCGTCGCCGAGGGCCTGGCCGGTGCCCCGTGGGCGGACGAGCGGCCCGGCGCCCATGTGGCCCGTACCGCGGGCGGACTGGTGTGGGGGCACACGGAGGCCGGGCACGGCTGTCCCACGTCGATGACGTACGCCGCCGTCCCCGCGCTGCGCGCCCAGCCGGACCTCGCCAAGGTCTACGAACCGCTGCTCACCAGCCGGGAGTACGACCCGGAGCTGCGCGTGCCGACCCAGAAGCCGGGACTGCTCGCCGGGATGGGCATGACCGAGAAGCAGGGCGGCTCGGACGTGCGCACCAACACCACCACGGCCACACCCACCGGCGAGCCGGGCGTGTACACGCTGCGCGGCCACAAGTGGTTCACGTCGGCCCCGATGTGCGACGTCTTCCTGGTGCTGGCGCAGGCCCCGGGGGGTCTGTCGTGCTTCCTGGTGCCGCGCGTACTGCCGGACGGCAGCCGCAACACGTTCCGCATCCAGCGGCTGAAGGACAAGCTGGGCAACCGCTCCAACGCCTCCTCCGAGCCGGAGTTCGACCGGACGGTGGCCTGGCTGGTCGGGCCGGAGGGACGGGGCGTGAAGACCATCATCGAGATGGTCAACTGCACCCGGCTGGACTGTGTGATGTCCTCGGCGGCCCTGATGCGCAAGACGCTGGCCGAGGCGGGGCACCACGCCCGCTACCGCAGCGCGTTCGGCGCCCGGCTCGTCGACCAGCCGCTGATGCGCAACGTACTGGCCGACCTCGCGCTGGAGTCGGAGGCGGCGACGACGCTCACGCTGCGGCTGGCCGGCGCGGCCGACCGCGCGGTGCGCGGCGACGCCGGGGAGCGGTCCTTCCGGCGCATCGCCACCGCCGTGGGTAAGTACTGGGTCACCAAGCGGGGTCCGGCGTTCACCGCGGAGGCCCTGGAGTGCCTGGGCGGCAACGGCTACGTCGAGGACTCCGGCATGCCCCGGCACTACCGGGAGGCCCCGCTGCTGTCGATCTGGGAGGGCTCGGGCAACGTCAACGCGCTCGACGTGCTGCGCGCCCTCGGCCGCGAACCGGACACCGTCGAGGCGCTGTTCGCCGAACTCGCCCTCGCGCGCGGGGCCGACGCCCGCCTGGACGCGACGGTCGCCGCGCTGAAGGACCAATTGGCTGAAACCGACCAGGTGGGCGCCCGTCGGCTGGTCGAGCGGATGGCGCTCGCCCTCCAGGCCTCCCTGCTGGTCCGGCATGCCCCGCGGCAGGTCGCGGACGCCTTCTGCGCGAGTCGGCTGGGCGGCGACTGGGGGCACGCGTTCGGCACGCTGCCCGCCGGGACCGGCCTCGACGCGATCCTGGAGCGGGCGCTGCCTGGCCTGAACTGACCCCTCCCCGGGCGAGTGCGGGCCGGTCGCTCCCATGGCCGGTGACAGCCGACGGATCGCACACAGTCAGCGCGTGGTTCCGGACCGTTGTCAGTGCCGTGGTGCACACTCGCGATCAGGTGGCACTCGCCTGGGGAGGACTACGTGTTCACGGGGATCGACGAGGTCGACTGGGCCTCGCTGCGGCACGCCCGCGGCAGCGCGCGGGACGTGCCCGGATGGTTGCGGGCACTGGCGTCCGCGGACAGCACCGAGCGGGCGACCGCGCTTGACGGGATGTACGGCGCACTGCGCCACGAGGGCCGGGTGTACGACTCGACGCTGGCCTGCGTCCCGTTCCTGCTCTCGCTCGCGGCCCGCGCGGCGGTGCCGGACCGGTCCGGCATCGTGGAACTGCTGGTCGGTATCGGCACGGAGGCCGTGGACGGGGACACGCGCGCGTGGGAGGCGGTGAGCGCGGGCGCGGAGGTCTTCGTCCCGCTGACCGGGGACCCGGATCCGGCGGTGCGCGGCGCGGCGGCCGGGGCCCTCGTGCACTTTCTGGCCGAACCCGCGCGGGCCTTGGAGCTGTTGCGGCAGCGGCTGCGGGCCGAGCGGGACGGCTGTGTCCTGCGGGCCCTCACCGAGGCGCTCGGCCTGTTCGCCCGCCGGTACCCCGCGCGGGCCGGCACCGCGGTGGACCTCCTGGCCGAGCACAGCGCGCCGCCGTACGACGCCGGGCTGCGGCTCGCCGCGCTCGGGCAGCTCGCGCTCACCGCGCCCGCCCGGCTGCCGGCCGACCTGGTGTCGACGGCGGTCCGGCTGCAGCGGGAGCGGTCCGCGCAGCGCGCCGGACTCGCCGAGCCCCCGTGCACCGACACCCTGGTGGGGCGGCTGCGGCGGCTGCGCCCCTCCGACGAGGAGGGCGCCCATCTGCTGCGCACCCTGCACACCGCGCTCGGCGACCGCGTGGCCGACCGAACGGCCCTGCTCACCGGGCAGTTGACCGGCCCGGACCCGGTGGACCGGTGCAACGCCGTGTGGATGGCGGCGGAGCTGCTGCGCGGCTGGCGCGGGGACCACACGGTGACGGTCGGGCTGCTGGGGGGCCAACTGGGAGCGGAGCAGGATCGGTTACGGGACGCCGCGGTCACGGTCCTGGCGGAGTTGTTCGCCCTGGCCGCGCCCGCGGCGGACGCCCTGCACGCGCTCGTGTGCGCCCGGCCCGACCTGTGGACGCACCGCTGGGAGCGCGGCTCCCCCGCACTCGGCGGCCCGCTCAAGGCGCTGGCCAGAAGCGGTGATCCGCGCGCGCTCCCGGCCCTGGCCCAGCTCCTGGCCGGCCCGGCCGCACCACTGGACCTGGGCCTCGAACTGGCCCACCTGGGCGCTGCCGCGACCCCGCTCGCCCCCGCGGTACGGCACCGCCTGGGCCGGATCCCGCTGTCCTCCCCGTCCGCCGCTCTGCTCGCGGCCCCGCTACTGGCCACCGTGCGGGCCGTCAGGGACCGGGAGGCGGTCCCGGAGGTGCTACGGCTGCTGTCGGGCGCTCCCGACGCGCTGGGCGCACGGGACGCGGTCGTGGGCCAGGCCATCGGGACGCTGGAGGCGCTGGAGGCCACCGCGCGGGCGGTGCCGCTGCTGCGGGCACTCCTGACCACCCGGCACGCGGCCGCCGCGGCCGGCGCGCTCTGGTCGGCGGACGGGAACGCCACCGCCGTACTGCCGGTCCTGCTGCGGGAGTTGACGCAGGGCGATCCGGCGAGCCAGTGCCTGGCCGCCCACCGGCTGGGCGGGCTGGGTCCGGCCGCGCGGGCCGCCCTGCCCGCACTGCGCCGGGTCGCGCGGGCCGGCCGGACACGGCAGCGGACGTCGGCCGCGTGCGCGCTGTGGCACATCGGCGCGGATCCGCAGGAGATCCTGCCGGTGTTCCGGACGGCCTGGACGGAGGACCCGCGCACCCGCGCACCGATCGCCCGGTGTCTCGCCTCGATGGGCCCGGCCGCGTCCCCGTTGCAGGACCTGGTGGCAGTGGAACTGACCACCCCGCGCCGCCATCTGCCCCGCACGGGCGCGTCCTGCCGCCGCGGCATACCGAGGGACGAGGCGCTGCTGAGCGCGTGCCGGGAGGTGCTGGTGGTGGTGTAGGGGGTGATGGCGGTGTGGACGGCGGCCGGTGGTCAGACCATCCGTCCCCACTGCGGTCCGAGCCTCGACCATTCCGTGTCCCAGGCGTCCATCCGGCGGCGTTCCAGGCGGCCGCGCAGGGCCAGGCCGCCGACGAAGGGGACGGCCGCGGCGCTCACGCCCACCAGTGTGCCGATGAGGGCGCCCCGGAAGGTGGCCTCGGAGACGGAGGTGGGGCGGGTGACGAGACGGCCCTGGGGATCGGTCCAGACGGTGACCGGGGTCCCGGCCTTGCTGCCGGGCTCCACCCGGACCTGCCCGGTGTGGGCGGTGCCGTCGGCGACCGTCCAGCGCACCTTGGCCCACACCCGTTCCCCCGCGGAGACGTTGCTGTGCGGGCGGGACGCCGGGGCCGGTGCGACGACACGGGCCACGGCGGGACGCCAGGCGGCGCGCTCCTGGGCGAGCCCGTCCTCCACCGATCCGGCCGCCGCGAGACCGGCCAGCACCCCGGCGGCCACGGTCAGCAGCCAGGCGCCGAGCACCACCCAGGCCTCCAGCACATCGGCCCGGCGTTTGAGCGGGTTGCGCCGCCAGCGCCACAACCACGTCTTCGGACCACGGAACGCCTTCAAAGGCATCCTCCTCACGAGCGCACCGACCGGCCGGACCGCCCTCCCATACGCGGGAGAGCGCTCCGTTGCTCACGACGAGCCGTCTCCCCGACGGTCGCACGAGACACCCCGATCGCGCAGGCACATCCCCGAACGCATCCGGCCGATCTTCGCCGTATGCCGACGACACCGCTGTGACCTGCGCCGACGCACACTTCGAGGGAGAGTGTCAGTGGTGGGGTGCAGACTGGCCGATATCTGACGACTACCTGGACAACGGCGTCCCGGAGGTGATCGGCATGACCGAGGTACTGCTGGCGGTGGGCACCCGCAAAGGTCTGTTCGTCGGGCGGCGAAAGGGCGGCGGCGCCTGGGAGTTCGACGACAGCCCGTATTTCAACGCGCAGGCGGTGTACTCGGTGGCGATCGACACCCGGGAGGCCCGGCCGCGACTGCTGGCCGGCGGCGACAGCGCCCACTGGGGACCGTCGGTGTTCCACTCCGACGACCTCGGCCGCAGCTGGACCGAACCGGCGCGGCCCGCCGTCAGGTTCCCGAAGGACACCGGCGCTTCGCTGGAGCGCGTCTGGCAGCTGCATCCGTCCGCCGCGGAGCCCGACGTGGTCTACGCGGGCACGGAGCCGGCCGCGCTGTACCGCTCGGAGGACCGCGGCGAGAGCTTCGAGCTGGTCCGGCCGCTGTGGGAGCATCCGACGCGCTCGCGGTGGGTGCCGGGCGGCGGCGGTGAGGGCCTGCACACGGTGGTCACCGACGCGCGCGACGCGAAGGCGGTGACGGTGGCCGTCTCGACGGCCGGGGTGTTCCGCACGACCGACGGCGGCGCGAGCTGGACGCCGTCCAACTCCGGTGTGTCCGCGGTGTTCCTGCCGGATCCGAACCCGGAGTTCGGCCAGTGCGTGCACAAGATCGCCAGGGACGCGGCCGACCCGGACCGGCTGTATCTGCAGAACCACTGGGGGGTCTACCGCAGCGACGACGCGGGCGGGCACTGGTCCGACATCGGCGCGGACCTTCCGTCCACGTTCGGCTTCGCGGTGGCCGCCCATCCGCACCGGGGCGACACGGCGTACGTCTTCCCGATCAACGCCGACGCGGACCGGGTGCCCGCCGAGCACCGCTGCCGGGTCTTCCGCACCGAGGACGCGGGCCGCGTCTGGGAGCCGCTGACCGAGGGGCTGCCACAGGAGGACCACTACGGCACGGTGCTGCGGGACGCCCTGTACACGGACGACGCCGACCCGGCCGGTGTGTATTTCGGCAACCGCAACGGCGAGGTGTTCGCCTCGGCCGACGACGGCGACAGCTGGCGACAGCTGGCCGCGCATCTGCCGGACGTGCTGTGTGTGCGGGCGGCGGTGATCGGCTGAACCGCGCGGCCGGCCGGCGGAGGTCCGCGTGTCGTGCTCCGGTCATCGGTTGATCACCTGCCCGTGCACGGCAGTAGGGTGACGCCCGTGGCACCACGACCCTTGCATGAAATCGTCGAACCGGGCTGGGCGAAGGCCCTGGAACCCGTCGCCGGACGGATCGCCGAGATGGGCGACTTCCTGCGCGCGGAGATCGCCGCGGGACGCACGTACCTCCCGGCCGGACCCAACGTCCTGCGGGCCTTCCAGCAACCCTTCGACGACGTACGGGTCCTGATCGTCGGTCAGGACCCGTATCCGACCCCCGGGCACGCGGTGGGCCTGTCGTTCTCGGTCGCGCCCGAGGTGCGCCCGCTGCCGCCGAGCCTGATCAACATCTTCCGCGAGCTGAACGGCGACCTGGGGCTGCCCCAGCCGTCCACCGGCGATCTGACGCCGTGGACCCAGCAGGGCGTCCTGCTGCTCAACAGGGCGCTGACCACGGCCCCGCGCAGCCCGGCCGCCCATCGCGGCAAGGGCTGGGAGGAGGTCACCGAGCAGGCGATACGGGCCCTGGCGGCACGCGGCAAGCCGCTGGTGTCCGTCCTGTGGGGCCGGGACGCCCGCAATCTGCGTCCGCTGCTGGGCAGTCTGCCGGCGGTGGAGTCCTCGCACCCCTCGCCGATGTCGGCCGACCGCGGGTTCTTCGGCTCGCGCCCGTTCAGCCGGGTCAACGACCTGTTGGCGCAGCAGGGCGGACAGCCGGTGGACTGGCGTCTGCCGTGACCGGCGCCGGGTATCTGGCCGTCGACTCCGGGGGCTCCGGCCTCCGGGTCGCCGTCGGCGTACCCGGGCGGGCACCCGCCGCACAACGCGCGTCCCACGAGCCCGTCCGCACGGGTGCGCAGGGCATCGATCCGGCCCACCTGCTGGCGGAACTCCTCCCGCTGGCCCACGCGGCGGCCGCGGAGGCCGGGGTGGCCGGGCTGGATACGGCCGTCGTCGGCGCCACCGGGTTCGCCACGCTGGGCGACGCCCTGCGCGCGGAACTGCCCAGCGCTCTGGCCCGGGAGCTGGGGGTGCGGCGGGTGGCACTCGCCGCCGACGCCGTCACCGCCTACGTCGGTGCCCTCGGGCCGCGTCCGGGCGTGGTGCTCGCCGCGGGCACCGGGCTCATCGCGGTCGGCACCGACCTCGCGCGGTGGCGGCGGGCCGACGGCTGGGGCCACCTGCTCGGCGACTGTGGTGGCGGCGCCTGGATCGGACGGGCCGGCCTGGAGGCGGCGCTGCGCGCCCACGACGGCCGCGACAGCGGCTCCGCACCGCTGCTGGCCCGCGCCCAGGAGCAGTTCGGCCCGGTGCCCGGGCTGCCGGGCCGGCTCTATCCCCGTACCGACCGGCCCGCCGTGCTGGCCTCCTTCGCGCCCCGGGTGGCCGCGTGCGCCGTGCACGACCCGGTGGCCGCGGGCATCCTGCGCGCGGCGGCCCGGCACATGGCCGACTCCGCCGCGGCCGTGTGCCCGGCGGACGGGCAGCCCGAAGTGGCGCTCACCGGCGGCCTGTTCCGCATGGGCGAACCTCTCCTCGGACCGCTGCGCGAGGAGCTGGCGAGCAGGCTGCCGCACGCCCGGCAGGTGCCGGCCGAGGGCGACCCCCTGCACGGCTCGGTACGGATCGCGACCGACCTGGCGGCCGGCCGGCTCACCCTGCCGGGTGAACCGGCGATGCTCTACGTGGTCCCCGCACAGGCGGATTGAGGTCTCCGTAGGGCAACGGGAGTGAGATCCCCGTAAAAGCGGATTGTTCGCCTGCTGGGCCCGTGTTCCCGGCATGTGCCGGGAACACGCGACTTCCGCACGTAACTCATCAGACAAAACCGGACGGATACCGCTCACCTGCACCCTCCCCGAACGGGGGAACCCACAAAGCCAGTAACATGCGGCGCCATGAGCTCCCCCACTGGACCCGCGTCCGGCCTGCCAGTACGAATGCCGCGACCCCGCCAGCCCGGACGGCACCGCCGGCCGGAACCGCTGGTGGCTCCCGAGGGCGCGCCCGCGCTCGTCCTCGCGGTGCCCGGCGCGCCCAGCACCGCCACCCGCGGCCTCGCCGAGGAGGTCGTGAGCATCGCCCGCTCCGAGCTGCCCGGCCTCGACGCCCGGATCGGGTACCTGGACGGGGACGACTCCGAGTTCCCCACGCTGCGTTCCGTGCTGGCGCGTGCCGCCGAGGAGCGTGTGGCCCGCTACGAGCAGGCCGTCGCCGCCGGGGTCGAGGGGATCAGGGAGCCGGACGGCCCGGTCGCCGTCGTCGTGCCGCTGCTGGCCGGTCCGGACAGCGCCCTGCTGCGCCAGATCCGCCAGTCCGTGATGGACAGCCGGGTCGCCGCCGAGCTGACCGATGCCCTCGGCCCGCACCCGCTGCTCGCCGAGGCGCTGCACGTGCGGCTGTCCGAGGCGGGGCTGGCCCGCGCCGACCGCGCTCGGCTGTTCACCGTGGCCACGGCCGCGGACGGCATCATCCTGGCGTCGGTGGGCGGCGACGAGGCGGTGCAGGCGGCCGGGATCACCGGCATGCTGCTCGCCGCGCGCCTGGCCGTGCCGGTGATGGCGGCGGCCCTGGACCAGGAGGGCTCGATCACCTCCGTGGCCGAGCAGCTGCGCTCCTCCGGCTCGCAGCAGCTGGCCCTGGCGCCGTATCTGGTCGGCCCGGAGATCGACCCGGGTCTGCTGGCGGCGGCCGCCGAGGAGGCGGGCTGCGCCACGGCCGAGGCGCTCGGCGCCTACCCGGCGATCGGCAAGCTCGCCCTCGCCAAGTACACGACGGCACTCGGCATCGCCCCGCAGGCGGCACAGGGCGCGCCGGTCCGCTGACCCCGCGCCGGCACCACCCGGCATCCGTACGACCAAGGGCCCGCTCCACACCCCGGAGCGGGCCCTTCGCCCTGCCGGCCCGGCGTCGCCCGGGGGCTCAGCCGAAGACGATGCAGGAGGCCGCGGGGACCGGCACCGAGCCGTCGTAGCGGGGCAGCCCCGTCGCCTCGTCCACGGCGAACCAGGTCACGTCGCCGGAGCGCTCGTTGGCCACGTACAGGAAGCCGTCGTGCTCGGCGAGCGCGCGCGGCCAGTTCCCGCCGCAGGTCACCGCGCCGACGAGCCGGAGTCCGTCGCCCGTGACGGCGAGGACCGACAGGACGTCCTCACCGCGGACGGCGGTCCACACGAAGCGGCCGTCGGGCGCGACCACGATCCCCGACGGATAGGCGTCGCCGGCCGGGGCGCCCGGCAGCACGGAGACCTCGGTCAGCGGCTTCAGGGAGCCGCCGGCGGCGTCCCAGCGGCAGACGGTCACGGTGGGCGTGAGTTCGTTGACGACGTAGGCGTGCCGGCCGTCCGGGTGGAAGGCCAGGTGGCGGGGGCCGGAGCCGGGGCGCAGGGCGATCTCGCGGTGCAGCACCGGAGCGCCGTCCGCGAGTGCGCACACCCGTACCGAGTCCGTGCCGAGGTCGACGCTGACGACCCAGCGGCCGCTCGGGTCGGCCTGCACCTGGTGGGCGTGCGGGCCGCGCTGGCGCCGGTCGTGCGGGCCGGAGCCGGTGTGCTGGAGCAGTCCGGAGGGCTTGGCGGCGAGCGTGCCGTCCGGGCGTACGGGTACGGCGGTGACGCTGCCGGAGCCGTAGTTGGCGGTCAGCACGTGTCCGTCGTAGAGGCCGAGGTGGGTGGGGCCGCTGCCGTCCACCGGCACGGGCGGACCGGCGAGTTCCGGCCGGTCGCCGCCGATCCGGAAGGCCGCGACGGTGCCCTCGGCCGTCTCGCTGACCGCGTAGAGCGTGCGCCCGTCGGACGACAGGGCCAGATAGGACGGGTCGGGTACGTCGTGCACGGCGGTGCCGAGCGTGAGGGCGGCGCCGCCGTCCGGCGCGAGCCGCGCGGTCACCAGGCCGGGGCCGCCCGCCGCCGTGAACGAGCCGATGAACGCCCGGCGCCTGCCGGACCTGCCGTCCTGTGACACCGCTGTCCCCTCTCGGTCGAGCCAGTCCGGGCCGACGGTAGCAGTCGGTCATTTCGGTCTAGACCAAGAGGTGCGGCGGTGTCTTGCGCCGGCTCCGCTTCGGCTCAGGCCCCCACCAGCCGCGAACCCGACGGTGCCCGCAGGGGTTCGGCGAGGTCGGCGAGGGCGCGCTCCAGGCCGTGCAGATGGGCCAGGGCGGGCTCGGCGGGCTGCTCGGCCGGGCCGCCGACCGGCTCCGGGCGCCCCGCGGTGAGCGCCTCGACGGCGGCCTCCACGCGCCAGCAGGCCGCGGCCAGCCGGGCGTCGTGCGAGGCCTCGGGGTCGGCCGCGACGGCCACCAGGCCGCGTACCTCGCGGGCGCAGTCGTCGAGGAGCGCGAGGACCCGGCGGGCGCGCCGCTTGCGGGCCGGCATCGGGTTCAGCGGGTGCACCAGCGGGGCGACCGCGAGCCGGACCCTGCCGAGCAACTGCTCCAGTTCGGCCACGCGCGGCGCCGGATCGGCCGTCGCGGAGCCGGCGAGCCGGTCCGCGGCCTCGGCGGTGCAGGCGTGGACGCAGCGCAGGGCGCGCTGGATCCAGCCGTCGGTGATGGCGTGGGTGGTGACCGGCAGGACGAACAGCACGGCCAGTGCGGCGCCGAGCGCGCCCACGCCGGTCTCGGCGAGCCTCAGGGCCAGCAGTGCGGGATGGAGGACGCCGAGGAGGCCGTAGAGCAGTTCGGCGAGCAGGGTCACCCAGAGCATCATCCAGGTGTAGGAGACGGCGGCCGAGTAGAAGATGCCGAAGACGGCGACCGCGAGCAGGGCGGCGGTCGGTACGGGCGCGCCGTGCACGGGGACGGCGACGAGGAAGCCCAGGCCGATGCCGATCAGCGTGCCGAGCACCCGCCGGAAGCCGCGGACCAGTGTCTCGCCGCGCGAGGCGGTGTTGACGAAGATCCACCAGGTGGCGCCGACCGCCCAGTACCAGCGCTGTCCGGACACCAGCTGGCCCACGACCAGCGCGAAGCCGGCGCCCGCGGTCGCCTGGAGGGCCTGCCGCGTGGTGACCCGCAGGAGCCCGGTCCCGGCGGGCGGCGCGGGGAGGGCGGCCGGGGGCAGCCGGCGTTCGTAGCACCACAGACCGAAGCGGACCACGGCGGCACTGAGTACGGCCAGCAGCACGGCGGCGTACAGACCGGGCAGCTTCTCCGGGGTCGCGTGCAGGAACTGCGCCACGAAGAAGGTCATGAAGGCGAACACGCCGAGGCTGTGCCCGCGCGGGCCCCAGCGGCGCGCGTACACCCCGGCGCCGACGACGGCGAGGAAGGCGAGGTCGCGTGCGACGGGGAACGCGTGCAGCTCGGCCGCTGCGGCGAGCACCGGCAGGCCCACGGCGGGCAGCAGCGCGGTGGTGACCGCCTGCCCGCGCACGGTCGCGTCGGCGACGGTGAACAGCGCGAGCAGCGCGGCGAGACCGCCGGTGACCGCGCCGACGAGGGTGTGTCCGGCGAGGAGGCAGACCACGACCGCCAGCCCGATGCCGAGGACGGCCCGAGCGGCGAAGCGCAACCGCGCCCGGCCCGGGTCCGGCGCCACGAACATCCTCTTCAGCACTGCTGCCCTCCCCATGGAACACCGGCACAGAAAAGGCGCCGCGGAGGTCCGCAGCGCCATCGACGTGTCCATGAGAGCATCACTCGGCTCACTGGCTCAAGTGTTCGCCGAATCACTGGTCCATTGGTACAGGACGAGTCTGCGGCCGACAGCCACCGAAAAGCCAAAGGACCAGGCAGAGCGGCCTACGGGGGCGCGGCACGGCTGAGCCATTGGTACAGTCGTCCATCATGGCCGTGGACGAACTCGACACCCGCATCCTGCGACTCCTCCTGGAGCAGCCGCGCACCAGTGTGCGCGAGTACGCGCGCGTCCTCGGCATCGCGCGCGGCACGCTCCAGGCGCGGCTGGACCGGATGGAACGGGACGGCGTGATCACCGGCACGGGCCCCTCCCTCTCCCCCGCCGCCCTGGGCCATCCGGTGCTGGCGTTCGTGCACATCGAGGTCACCCAGGGCCATCTGGACGACGTGGGAGACGCGCTGGCCGCCGTACCGGAGATCGTGGAGGCGTTCTCCATCACCGGTGGCGGGGATCTGCTCGCGCGCGTGGTGGGCCGGGACAACGCCCATCTGGAGGACGTCATCCAGAAACTGATCAGCCTCCCGGGCGTGGTGCGCACCCGTACCGAGGTGGCGCTGCGCGAGCGCGTCCCGCACCGGCTGCTGCCCCTGGTGGAGTCGGTCGGCCGGGCGGCCCGCGCCTGACACTTGGCATGCTGGACCGCATGAGCGATCTCGGCACTCTCTCGGTCATCTTCGATCTCGACGGCACGCTGGTGGACAGCGAGCCCAACTACTACGAGGCGAGCCGGCAGACCCTGGCCGCGCATGGCGTACCGGACTTCACCTGGGCGGAACACGAGAGTTACGTCGGCGTCAGCACCGGGGAGACGGTGGCCCGGTGGCGGGAGCGCCACGGTCTGAGCGCTCCGGAGGGCGATCTGCTCGCCGAGATGAACCTCCGCTATCTGGAACTCGCGCGCGCCCGGACGCCGGTGTACCCCGAGATGCGCAAGTTCGTGGAGCTGCTGGCCGCCGACGGGGTGCCGACGGCGGTCGCCTCGGGGTCCTCCCCGGAGGCGATCGAGGTGATCCTCGCGGGGACGGGCCTGGGCGCGTACCTGCGCACGGTGGTGTCCGCGGAGGAGGTGCCGCACGGCAAGCCCGCTCCCGACGTCTTCCTGGAGGCGGCCCGGCGCCTGGGCACGGACCCCGTCGACTGCGTGGTCCTGGAGGACGCGGCGCCGGGCGCGGCCGCCGCCCACGCGGCCGGGATGCGGTGCCTCGCGATCCCGTACGTGGCGGCACAGGCCCTCGCGCCCGAGTTCGCCACGGCGGACCTGCTGCTGCACGGCGGCCAGGGGGAGTTCACGGCGCAGTCGGCGTACGCGTGGCTGCGGGACACCGCCGCCCGCGCTCACTGAGCCCCGTACGGGCCAGTACACGAGCCTGTCCTGCGGCCACGGGGGCCGGTGCGACTGGCACTGCGGACACGGCCGTTCGCGCCGGTCCGCCGTGGTGCGCCCGGATGTCCCGTCGTGCGGGAGGGGCCGTGGCTGCCTAGCGTGATCACATGACCACAGACCAGGCGGGACCGGCCGTCGGCGACCGGCGGTGGAAAGCACTCGCTGTCTGTCTGACCGCTGCCTTCATGACCTTGCTGGACACGTCGATCGTGAACGTGGCCCTGCCCTCGATGGAGCGCGGGCTGGGCGCCGACGAGGCGGACCTGTCGTGGGTGATGTCCGGCTACGCGCTCGCCTTCGGCCTCTCGCTCGTCCCGGCGGGGCGGCTCGGGGACATGCGGGGGCGGCGCGAGACCTTCCTGACCGGGCTCGCCCTGTTCACGCTGGCCTCGGCGGCCTGCGGGCTGTCCTCCGGCGCCGCCTGGCTGGTGCTGTTCCGGCTGGTCCAGGGGGCGTCCGCGGGCCTGATCGCACCGCAGACCTCGGCGCTGATCCAGCAGATGTTCCAGGGCCCGGAGCGGGCCCGCGCGTTCGGCATGATGGGCAGCACCATCGGGATCTCCACGGCGGTCGGCCCGCTCGCGGGCGGCCTGCTGATCCAGGCGGCCGGCGGACCCGACGGCTGGCGCTGGGTCTTCTACGTCAACCTGCCCATCGGGGTCGCCGTCTTCTGCGCGGCACTGCGGCTGCTGCCCCGCTCCCCCGGCTCACCGGGCAAGCGCGAGTACTTCGACCTGCCGGGCGTACTGCTGCTGGGTTCGGGTGTGCTCGCCCTCATGCTGCCCCTGGTGCAGAACCAGCAGTGGCACGGGCCGCTGAAGTGGGCCCTGCTCCCGGTCGGCGGCGGTCTGCTGGCCGCGTTCTGGGCGTGGGAGCAGCACCAGGGGCGCCGCGGCCGGGCTCCGCTGATCGACCTCGGGCTGTTCGAGCTGCGCTCCTTCTCGCTCGGCACGCTGCTGAGCCTGGTGTACTTCGCCGGATTCACGACGTTGTTCTTCGTCTACACGCTGTTCCTGCAGAACAGCATGGGATACAGCGCGCTCGCGGCGGGCCTGTCGTCCATGCCGTTCGCGCTGGGCGCGGCCGTGGGCGCCGCCGCCGGGGGCCGACTGGTGCTGCGGTTCGGGCGTCGGCTGGTCATCGCCGGGCTGAGCACGGTGGCGGTGGGGATGCTCGGTGTCATCACGGCCGTGCAGTTCGTGCCGGGGCGGGCCGTGGCCTGGGGAGTCGCACTGCCGCTGCTCGTCGCGGGCATCGGTTCGGGCCTGACCATCTCGCCGAACACCACGCTCACCCTGTCCCGCGTGCCCGTGGGCCGGGGCGGAGCCGCGGGTGGTGCGCTGCAGACCGCTCAGCGCATCGGCTCGGCGGGCGGCATCGCCGTCGTGGGCTCGGTGTACTTCGCCCACCTGGCCCATCACGGCAGCCCCGCGACCGCGCTCCAGCTCGGCCTGCTGACATCCGTCGGCATCATCCTGCTCGCCCTCCTCCTGGCCTACACCGACCTGCGGGAACGCCGCGCTCACCCCGAGGGGGAGCGGAGGGCCGAGGCGGCTCGGCAGGGGTCTCAGCCTTAGGCCTTCGCCTCTGATCCGCCCGGCCGCCGCCGTACGCTGGCGCCGCCGTCGGCTCAGGACCTCCGGCGCGGCTTGCCGCGTTTGGGGGTCGGCTTGCCTCCGGTCGCGCGGGGGCGCGGTGTGCGGCCCGGGGACTTCGCCTGTGGCTTCTTGCGGGTGGCCGCGCTCTCGGAACGCTTGGTCTTCTGCTCGGCGGGAGGCTTCTCGCGGCCCCGGGTGCTGTTGACCGTGCGGCCGCGGACGATGCCGATGAAGTCCTCCACCAGGTCGGTGGTGGCCTCCTCCGGCCAGGACAGGGCGACGCTCGACTGGGGGCCGTCGGTGACCGGGCGGTAGGTGAGGTCCTTGCGGTGGTAGAGGCGGGCCAGGGACTGCGGGACGACCAGGAGGCCGACGTTCGCGGCGACCAGTTCGATCGCGTCCGGTGTCGTCGCGGGGCGCTCGAAAGCGGGCTCCCCCGGCGGGCTGTCCCAGTCGAAGACGTCGTCCAGGGGGTGGAAGAGCACCTCGTCGGCGAGGTCGGCGAGGGTGACCTCCTCCGCGGCCGTGATCAGATGGTCCTTGGGCACGACGACCACCGTGGTCTCGGTGTAGAGGGGGATCGCGCTGAAGAACGTACGGTCGACCGGGAGCCGTACGAGACCCGCGTCGGCCTCGCCCGCGCGCAGGATCTCCGGCACCTCGGCGGCGGGGACCTGGACGAGGGTGAGCGGGATGTCCGGCTGGCGTTCGTTCCAGGTCTTCACCCATTTGGCGGGCGTCACTCCGGGGACGTACGCGAGCCGGAACGACGGTGATTCCTCCGAGCCTGTCACCAGGCCAGGTTACCGGCCGTGGTCGGCGGCCGGGCACGCGGCCGATACCCTTGACCTCATGAGTTCGCAGCAGAGCACCCAGACGATGAAGCCCGCGACCGCGGCGAAGAAGCTGGGTGTGTACCTCCCCGCCACCCCCGCCTCGTTCCAGGAGGGCGTCGTCACGCGCGCCGAACTGAACGAGCTGCAGGCGAACCCGCCGCAGTGGCTGAGCGAGCTGCGCCGCACCGGCCCCCACCCGCGTCCGGTGGTCGCCGCGAAGCTCGGCGTGTCCATCGCCGGCCTCGCGCGCGGCGGGGTCACCGAGGCACTGACGACCGAGCAGATCGAGGCGCTCAAGCAGGAGCGGCCCCAGTGGCTGGAGAAGGAGCGCGCCACCCAGGCCGAGGTCCGCAAGGAGGCCGCGCGGATCAAGAACCTGAAGCAGGAGAAGGCGGAACGCGCCGACGGGCGCGACTGACCGCCCCCTTCCACCTCCGCTTTCCTGCCTGTCCACAACGCCCTCCGGCCTCCGGGGGGCGTTGTCAGTGCGCTGCCCCGCAGTTCCCGTCACTTGATCAGTGCGTGTGCGGGAGGCACGTATGAGTGGGTGTCGGCCGGCGACTACGAAGTCGCCCTCGACGGCGGGAAGGTGGTGTGCCGCAATGCCTCGGGGCGGCCGCTGAAGTCGGTGCCGCCGAAGATCGCGGACGATCCGGCGGTCGTGGGCCTCAAGCAGCTCGTGGAGTGGCTGGAGCGGCACGAGCGGCAGTGCCTGGCCGATGCCGAGCGGTGGATGGTGCGTTCCCTGCCGGTGCCCACGCCGTCGTCACGCGCGTGTGGCCCGACCCCGCCTGACAGGCGGCGCTGCGCGACCTCGTCGTCACCGGTGTGGACGAGCAGGTCACCGGCTTCCTGCGGGACGCCGACCCGGAGCGCGGCCTGGGCCTGGCCGACCTCGCCGGCGACACCGTCCGCATCGGTCTCGAGGGGGCCACCGTCTCCCCCGGCGGGCGGCTCGGCGCGGGCGCGGGAGTACGGGCGGTCGCGGCACCCGGGGCGGGCTGGCGCGCGGAGCCGCTGGACCGGCTCTGGGCGGTGCCCGTGGCCGAGCAGATCCGACGGACCCGGACCGCTTCGCCCGCACGTGGCTGCCGGCGGCCCGCTACACCGACGAACCGGACCGCGGCAGGCCCACCCGGAGGCCTGGGCTCACTCTCCGTGATTCGTTACCGTGGACCGGTCCGCCGGGAGCGATCAGAACTGAAGGGTTGTCAGCCAACTTGTCATCTGATAAAGCGACTGTCCCGCGAACCGCGAACCGCGAACCGCGAACCGCGAACCGCGAACCGGCTGACCGGTTCCCGGAGGTTCCGGTGAGACCCGGATTCCTCCGGGTCCCGGTGGGCCCCGACGCCCACCGCTGGCGTACGTTCCCCGCCGCACGGACGCTCGTCGTCGCCGCCCGTACCGTGACCTCCACCGTACGGGTCCTCGAGTCGCTGCCCGCCGTGCTCCGCGACGACCCCCGGGTGAGCGTCGTCTTCGCCCACGACCCCACCTCCGCGTTCGCCGACGGGGTGCCGGAGCTCCTCAGCGCCGCCGGATGCCGGGTCATGCCATGGCAGCAGCTGGCGGACATCAGGGCCGATCTGATCCTCACGGCCAGCGAGAACGTGGACATACCGGAGGGCGACTGCCCGGTCCTGGTGCTGCCGCACGGCGTGGGCTTCCAAAAACGCGTCCCGGACGCCCGCGGATCGCACGACCGGCTGTCCGGCCTCGTCCCCGACGCCCTGCTGGAGTCCGGCCGCGCCTTCCTCGCCGTGTCACACCCGGAGCAGGAGCGGCAGCTCCTCGCCGCCCATCCCAAGACTGCGGGCCGCACCCTGCTGCTGGGCGACCCCTGCTACGACGAGTTGCGCACCGGCCGGGCGCACAGGGACACGTACCGGGCGGCCCTCGGCGTCAGCACGGGTCAGCGGCTCGTCGTGATCAGCTCCACCTGGGGACCCACCTCCCTGCTCGGCCGGCACCCCGACCTGCCGGTCCGTCTCCTGGGCGCGCTCCCCCACGACGCCTACCGGGTGGCGGCCGTCGTCCACCCCAACGTCTGGTCGGCGCACGGCGACTGGCAGATCCGCGCGCTCCAGGCCTCGGCTCTCGAGGCGGGCCTGATGCTGACGGCACCCGTGCACGCCTGGCGTCCGGCGCTGGTCGCGGCGGACCTCGTGATCGGCGACCACGGCTCGGTGACCCTCTACGGTGCCGCCCTCGGCACACCGGTGCTGCTCGGTGCGTTCGGCGCCGACGCGGTGCCGGACACCGCGGCGGACGAGCTGGCCGCGGCGGCGCGGCGCCTGGATCCGGGCGGGGATCTGGCGGCGCAGGTCGAGGACGTCGTACGCGACCACGCCCCCGAGCGGTACGAAGCGGTGGCGCGGCGGGCCTTCGCCGGACCGGGGCAGGCGCTCGCGCGGCTGCGCACGGCCGTCTACGAGTTGCTGGACCTTCCGGAGCCGAACTCCGGGCCCCCGCCGGACCTGCTGCTGCCCGCCCCGGAACCGGCCGCCGCGCCCGTCACCTCCTGGACGGTCGTCACCGAGGCGGACGAGGAGGCGGCCGGTCCGGTCGTGGCGGTGCGCCGGTATCCGGCGACGGCGCATGCGTACGGGCAGTCGCACGGGCGCGGTGGGTTCGAGGCGGAGGATGCCCCCTACCGTTTCGCCCATCTCGCCTGCTCGGACGCGGAACGCGATCGCCGGCTGCTCGAGAGCGCCTCCGTGATCGAGTGCACCGACCGCGCCGGATCCGACGCCGAGGCGCTGCGCCGGATCCGTGACACGCTGGCGAGGCTGCCCGGGAGTCTGCTGGCAGTCTGCGCGGTGCGGGACGGTCGCCATCTGGTCGGGCTGCGGGACGGTCGGGTGATCGAGGCGGCGGTGACCGGACCCGCGACGCCTCCCGGGCTCGTGGCGGCGGTCGTCTACGCCTGGCTGCGGCAGGGCCGTCCGCGGGGCGAGGCGCTGCTGACCCTGCGGATCGCCGGAGTGCGGGACGAGGACGTCGTACTGCGCCCGCGCCCCGCTTCCCCGCTCGTCAGCTGAGATCCTCCAGCCGCCGGCGCACGACGTCCACGCGCAGGCTGCCGTTCGCCTCGTGGATGGCGAGGGCCCGGGTCAGCCACGCGCGCACCCGGTCCGGATGGCGGCCGGTCCGCTCCGCGAGATCGGCGAGGTCCTCCAGCGCATCGGCCTCATAGCTGTACGCGCCGTGCTCCTTGAGGCTGTCGGCCGCCGCTTCCAGCGCTTGGAAGGCTTCGTCGGTCTCCTCGCGGTGGGCGTGGACACGGCCCAGGGCGCGCAGGGCGCGAGCCGCCATCCGCCCGTCGGGCTCAGGGAGGTTCAACAGGTCCGCGCGCGCCTGGCCGAGCAGGGCGAGGGCCTGGTCGTGGTCGCCCTGGGCGTCCAGGGCCGAGCCGAGGAAGAGCAGGGCCAGGGCCTCGCCGCGCCGGTCCTGGGCACGGCGGTTGAGGTCGAGGCAGTAGCGGTAGGTCTCCACGGCCCGGGCCGGTGCGAAGCGTTCGAGGTGGCGGCCGTGGAACTCCTGGACGGAGGCGCGCAGCAGCAGCCGGTCGGTGGGCTCGGCGAGGGCGACGGCCCGCTCCAGTTCGGTGCGGGCGGCGTCGTGTTCGCCGAGGTCCGTGAGGGGGCGGGAGAGCAGGCTGCGCAGCCGGGCCTCGCCGGCCAGGGCCTCCGCGGCGGTGCCGGTGCCGGCCGCCGGGTCGGCGGCCTCCGCGGCGGCGGCCTCCGCGGCGGCGGCCTCGACGCCCAGGCTGAGGGACTCCTTCCAGGCGCCGAGATGGCGGTGGTGCAGGAACAGCACGGTGAACGCCTCCGCCAGCGGCCAGGCGAGCCCGTACAAGCGGTGTCGTACGGCCGCGCGCAGGACGGCGAGGATCGCGGGGCACTCGGCGTCGAGCCAGGTCAGCGGGGCGGGGCCGCCGGGCGCGGAGAAGGGGTCGGTGGCCCGCTCCAGCAGCTCGGTCAGGTCGGCGACGCGCAGCCGGTCCGCGCGTCGAGCCCGGTCGGCGAAGGCCGCGAGGACGAGATAGTGGGTGGTCACCCGCTCGATGAGGGCGGTCTCCTCGGCGGGCCGCTCCTCCGTCACGGCACGCTCGCGGGCGTAGAGGCGGACGAGGTCGTGGACGCGGTAACGGCCGTCGCGGTCGATCTCCAGCAGACTCGTGGCGGCCAGTTCGCGCAGCAGCCGCCTGGCCGTTCGCCGGTCGACGCCCGCGGCGGCGGCCGCGACCGACTCGTCGAACAGTCCGGCGGGCAGCCAGCCCAGCAGCCGGAACATCCGGGCCGCTGCGGGCGGCAGCAGACGGTAGGAAGGGCCGAGGACGGCCGACAGCGAGTAGCCGCCGCCGGGCAGGGAGAGGCCCTCCAGCCGCTCGGCCTCGTCCGCCAGCTCCTGGGCCAGGTACGTCAGGGACGGGGCGTCGCCGGTGGCCAGCCGGGTCGCCACGATGCGCAGCGCCACCGGCAGCCCGCCGCAGAGGTCCACGAGGTGCTCGGCCGCGACGGGTTCGGCCGCGACCGCGGCCTCTCCGCACTGGTCGGTCAGCAGCTTCAGGCCGCCCTGCGTGTCGAGCGGTTCCAGCGCGATGAGTTCGGCGCCGTCCACGGCGACGAGTTCGCCGAGCCGGGTGTGGCTGGTGACCATGACGGTGCTGCCATGGCCCGCGGGGATCAGCGCGCGCACCTGGGCGGCGAGGGTGACGTTGTCGATGAGGACGAGCATGCGCCGGTCGCGGGAGTGGTTCAGGTACTGCCGCCTCAGCTCCTCGAACCTCTCGGAGACATGCGCGTCGCTGCCCAGCAGCGCCCGCAGGATCGAGGCGAGGGCCTGTGAGGCCATGGCGGGGCCCATGGCCGGGCCCACGGCCGACTCGTCGCGCAGAGCGCCGTAGTCGACGTAGAAGAGGCCGTCGGGGAAACGGGCGCGTTCCTTGTCCGCCCAGCGGCAGGCGATCGCGGTCTTGCCGACGCCGGGCAGCCCGGCGAGCACGGCGAGGTTGACCCGGCCGGGCGCGCCGCACAGGGCGTCCATCCGGTCGAGTTCGGCGATCCGGTTGCTGAACGTGCCGGTCAGGGTGGGCAGCTGGTCGGGCTGCGCGCCGGGCGCCGCCGGTTCGTTCGAGGGGACGTCGAAGGCGATGTCGTACGACGTTCCCGGAAGTACCTCGGCCAGCAGCCGGCGCAGTTCCTCCGCCGCCTCGGGATCGTCCTCGAGGATCCCGAGCAGGCGCCGTTCCCAGTCCGCGGCGACCCGGTCGGCCGCGCTCTCCTCGTCGCCGTGCCGCCTGGCCGCGGCCAGCTCGTCGCGGACGGCGTCCAGCTCACCGTCCGCCCCGCGCCGGGAGAGCCAGCGGGTGACCCGCCGCCTCACGTGCTTCATGTTCAGCCAGGCGTCCGTGACGGCCAGCCCGACCACAGCAGTGGCCGCCTGTGCGGCGAGTGTCCCCAACTCGGCTTCCACCAAGCCCCCTTCACGTCGTCCACGGCGCCGGAACGGACCGACCCCACGGTAGAAGGATCTTCGCCGGAATCCCAGTCGGCACCGCCGGACTCCGGAACTCGTGGCGCGAGAGCGACGTGGCGACTCCGGGTGCAGCGTTCGCGATGCGGGTCCCCAACGGACACCCGGGAGTACGCCCTACTGCGGCGCCTGGAAGCCGCCGATCTTCTGCTCGAGCAGTTCGGCCAGCCTCAGCGGGGTACGGTCCTCGAACATCGGACCGATAAGCTGCACTCCCACCGGCAGTCCCTCGGGAGACCGGCCCGCCGGCACGGCGGTGGCGGGCAGGCCGGGCATGGTGGGCAGACCGGCCCAGACGAGCTGGTCGAGGTACGGGTACTCGACGCCGTCGATGTCGATCCGGCGTTCCCCCGGATCGGGGTTGTGGTCGTGCGGGAACGCGGGAGTGGGCGTGATGGGACACACCACGGCGTCGAACTCGGCGAAGAGCTGCCGCCAGCCGTGGCGGTGGAGTTCACGACGGCTGTTCGCCTCGATCCAGTCGCGGTGACTGAGCACCATGCCGCGCAGCCGCGCCGCGTCGAGGCTCTGGTCGTCCGCGCTCAGTGCGGCGGCGCGAGTCCGCAGCTGCTCGTACGCTTCGACGGGAAAATGCGCACCGGAGCTCGAAAACAGCAACCGCGCGTAGAGCAGGGTGGCTTCGGTCAGATCGGGCAGCAGCGAACTGTGCCGTTCGACGCGGGCGCCGCCGTCGACGAGGGCGTCGGCCACCCGGTTCACGCCTGCCCGCACAGCGGCCCCGGTCGGAAGGAGCGGATGCTCGTCGAGGACCAGGACCCGGAAGTCGCAGAGCCGCTCGTGGCGCGCGGGCGGCAGCGTCAAGTCGTACGCCACACCCAGCGTCAGCGGGTCCGGTCCGGCCATCACGTCGAGCAGGAGCGTGAGGTCACGGGCAGTGCGCGCCATGGGACCGACGACGGCGAGGTCGCCGTCGGCCGGCAAGGCCGGCGCGGGCGGCGGGACCATACCGCGGGTCGCCGCCAGCCCGAGTGTCGGCTTGTGTGCGTAGACACCGCAGAAATGTGCGGGGGTGCGCAACGAACCGGCCATGTCGGAGCCGATGGACAGCGCGCCGAATCCGGACGCCAGGGCCGCAGCTGATCCGCCGGACGACCCACCCGGCGTACGACCGTGATCCCACGGGTTGTTGGTGGTGCCGTAGATCTCGTTGAAGCTCTGCACATCTTGCAGCCCCAAGGGGACGTTGGTCTTGCCGAGCACCACCGCGCCCGCGGCCTTGAGCCGCGACACCTGCACCGCGTCCTCGGCCGGCGTGTAGTCCCGGTGAAACGGTATGCCCCAGGTCGTGGGCAGCCCTGCGATGTCGTAGGACTCTTTGACCGTCACCGGAATGCCGAGCAGCGGCCGGTCCTCACCGCGAGCGCGCGCCTGGTCGGCACCGAGCGCGGCGGCCCGTGCCCGGTCGAAGTCCGGCACACAGATCGCATTGATCGCCTTGTCCTGCCGTTCGATACGGGCGATCGCCTGGTCGGTCAGTTCCGTCGACGTCACTTCACCGGCACGCAAGGCAGCCGCGAGTTCTTCGGCCGTCCGAAAAATCCAGTCCATGAATCCGACCGTACCGGCCGCCGCGACAGGTCATGAAATGTCGCTTCACGCAACGGAATTGACGTCTCGATACCCTGGCGGCACCGTTGCCGCCGTCACCGTCACCTGCCGGATGCCGGATCCCGGTTCCGGCGGTACGTGGATCCATTCCTTGTCCGTGCCCGCCACACTCCGCGTGCGTGCCCGCCACACTGCGCTGGGGCGGCCTTCGCACCTATCCTTGACGCTCCGAGTGGGCTCCGGAGAGGCCGGAATTCCAGGAACGGGAACAGGGGACTGCTTCCATGGAGACAGCGCGCCGGTTTCCGCTCGGCTCCGCGACCACTCTCACGGAGCTGGAGGACGCCCCCCACCCCCGGCTGGCCCTGCTGCGCGCCCGCGAACCGGTTTCGTGGCTCCCCGTGCTGGGCGGCTGGCTGGTGACCCGGCACGATCTGGCCCTGCGCGTGATGCGCGACGCGGCGACCTTCACGGTGGACGACCCCCGCTTCTCCACCGCCCAGGTGGTCGGCCCGAGCATGCTCTCCCTGGAGGGCGCCGAGCACAAGCGGCACCGGGCCCCCTTCACCGACCCGTTCCGCACGCATGATGTGCACGACCGGTTCACCGGGTTCGTCGAACAGGAGGCCGCCCGGCTCGTCGAAGGCATCCGACCGCACGGCAGCGCCGAACTGCGCCGTGCGGTGGCCGGGCCCCTGGCCGTCGCCGTCGTCGCCGAGGCGCTGGGCCTGGTCGACGCGGACGCCGAGGCGGTGCTGTCCTGGTACGACGCCATCGTGAGCGCCGTCTCCGACATCACCGCAGGGTTGTCGGCGAACCCCGCCGGAGTGGCGGCGTTCGACCAGTTGCGAGGAAGCGTCGAGGCGACGATCGAGGGAGGAAGCGACGCGTCGCTGCTGGTCGCGGCGGCCGAGAGTAGGCGCCTGAAGCTGCCGGAGGTGGTCGCCAACGCCGCGGTGCTGATGTTCGGCGGTATCGAGACCACCGAGGGCATGATCGCCAACGCCGTACTCCACTTGCTGGCCGACCCGGGTCGACTCGCCCTCGTGCGTGCCGACCCGGACCTGGTCGACGCGGCGATCGAGGAGTCGCTCCGCCTGGAACCCGCCGCGGCGGTCGTGGACCGCTACGCCACCGCCGACGTGACGATCGGCGGCGCCGACGTGCGGCGCGGTGATCTGGTGGTCGTCTCGCTCGCCGGCGCGAACCGCGACCCCGGCATCTTCCAGGACCCCGACAGTTTTGATCTGCGGCGGGGCAACTCCCACCGCCAACTGGCCTTCGCGCACGGCCCCCACTTCTGTCTGGGCGCCCATCTTGCCCGCCTGGAAACCCGCGTCTGCCTCCTCGCACTCCTCGACCGCCTCCCCGGCCTGCGGCTCGACCCTGCCTCGCCCACCGCGCCCCGAGGCCTGGTCTTCCGCAAGCCCCCGGCTCTGCGCGTCCGCTGGGATGTGCCGGCGCAGCGCTGACGCGACGCCGGGTCACGTCCGCGAAGCAGGTCAGGTGGCCTGGGTGCCCGGCCGGCAAGCGCAGTGGACCTACCCGCCGGACCTGCCCGCCCTGGACCGCACGGCGCTTGGCTCGCGCCTGAGGTGCGCCCCGTCGTCGCGGTCCGACTCGGCGCCACGCAGGCCACTGCGACAGAGGCCGCGCCACGAGGTCGCCCCCGGTGACATGACCTCCACCCCGCCGTGTGGGGCAACGCCGAACGGTGATTGGCTGTCCCCGGTTCCGTCAGCCAGTCCATCCACCGGCCCATCCACCGGTCCATCCACGGGAAGGCCCCACCATGAGCAACCCCTACGCCCTCGAGTACAAGGTCGTCACCTTCCGCGAGTCACTGATCGGAGACGCACTGGACAGCGACAAGCTGGAGAAGGTTCTCAACAAGCACGCCGAGGACGGCTGGGCCCTCAAGGCGATCACGTCTGCCGACGTCAAGGGCCGTATCGGGCCCGGTGCGGTCGAGGGCCTGCTTCTCACTCTGGAGCGTCCGCGCCGCTGACGGCACGGGTCCTGCACGACACGGTGAACGGCGGGCCCCGCCGCGCTCGGCAGTCGCGCGCGTACGGGGCTGGGCCAGAACGTCGGCCACCGCCGACGCGACGGCGACGGGCACCCTGTGCGGGGCCACGAGCACGCCGGCGAACGTACCGCCGGGCAGAACGCGGTGCCGTGCGACGTCTCCGTGCGGCGGGCCGGCTTCGACGCCTTCGATCCGGGCGGGCAGTTTCTCGTCTCGCACCGCTTCACCCGCGACGGCGACGACGGCCGCTACCGCCGCGGCAACTTCCGGCACCGGTACGCATGGCCAGCCGAACTCGACCTGACGGCACGGATCGTGTGGCCCGAGCGGGAACGACGCGCCGTGGACCGGGACGGGGCGCCGTTCAACCGGGCTTCCGCGCAGCACAGCTCCGTGCGGGACAGGCCCGGCCTGAGTCACGCACACCGGGTGACGAGGGCGCCGTGGCGGAGCTATGCGCCACGACGGACCCGGGCGGCCTTGCGGGCCTCGGCCAGTTGGCGGGCCTCAGCGGACCGGCGAGACTCACCACCGCCGACGGCCCGCCCCGGGCGGGTGCCCAGACCGCGGAAGGGAGCGCCGCCGCGCTTCGGGCGCTCCGCGACCGGCCCGCTGCCGCCGACGGGGACACCGGAGGGAGCCTGGGCGCCAGTGATGCGGCTCAGCTCGGCCTCGCCGGAGCGGACCTGCGTGATCCGCGGCCTGATGCCCGCGTCGGACATGAGACGGGCCATGTCCCGGCGCTGGTTGGGGAGGACCAGCGTGACGACGCTGCCGGACTCGCCGGCGCGGGCCGTACGGCCGCCGCGGTGCAGGTAGTCCTTGTGATCGCTGGGCGGGTCGACGTTGACGACGAGGTCGAGGTCGTCGATGTGGATGCCCCGGGCCGCGACGTTGGTGGCCACCAGCGCCGTGACGTCGCCGGTCTTGAACCGTGCCAGGGTGCGGGTGCGCTGGGGCTGCGACTTGCCGCCGTGCAGCGCCGCGGCCTTCACACCGCTGCTCAGCAGGTGCTTGGTGAACTGGTCGACGGCATGCTTGGTGTCCAGGAACATGATCACGCGCCCGTCGCGGGCGGCGATCTCGGTGGCGGTGGCGTACTTGTCGGCGCCGTGCACCTGCAGCACGTGATGCTCCATCGTGGTGACCGTGCCCGCCGACGGGTCGACCGAATGGACCACCGGGTCATTCAGGTAGCGACGGACCAGGACGTCGATGTTGCGGTCCAACGTGGCCGAGAACAGCATGCGCTGACCGTCGGGACGTACCTGGTCCAGCAGTTCGGTGACCTGCGGTATGAAGCCCATGTCCGCCATCTGGTCGGCCTCGTCCAGGACGGTGATGTTCACTCGGTCCAGACGGCAGTCCTTGCGCTCGATGAGATCCGCGAGGCGACCCGGAGTTGCGACGACCACCTCGGCCCCGGCACGCAGTGCGCCGGCCTGCCTGCCGATCGACATTCCGCCGACCACGGTGGCGAGCCGCAGCTTCAGCAACCGGGCGTACGGTGCGAGCGCGTCGGTGACCTGCTGGGCCAGCTCGCGTGTGGGGACGAGGATCAGGGCCAGCGGCTTCCGCGCCTCGGCACGCTGCCCGGCCGTGCGCACGAGGAGCGCCAGACCGAAGGCGAGCGTCTTGCCCGATCCGGTGCGCCCGCGGCCCAGGACGTCGCGCCCTGCGAGGGAGTTCGGCAACGTGGCGGCCTGGATCGGGAAGGGCTCGTTCACGCCGAGGCTGGTGAGCGCCTTCAGCATCTCGACGGGCATGTCCAGTTCACCGAAGGTCGCAACCGCGGGGAGGGCCGGTGTGACGGTGACCGGCAGCGCGAACTCCCCCTGTGGACGGAGACGGTCGTTCGTGCGAGCTGAACGGCTCATGGAGAACCTTCCTCGGCAGGGCACGCATCGAGGAATTCCCGACAGGAATGAGCCGGACGAATTGCAAGAACGAGCCGAATGTGAGACTAAAAGAATTCCACCGGAATATGGAAACCGGTATGCAAAAAGCAGGAAGCTGGGGCCCCGCCGCAAGGCGGGACCCCAGCCAACTCATACGCTTTGACGTCAGGCGGGAGTGATGTTCTCCGCCTGCGGACCCTTCTGGCCCTGAACGACGTCGAAGTTCACCTTCTGGCCTTCCTGGAGCTCACGGAAGCCCTGGGTGGCGATGTTCGAGTAGTGGGCGAAGACGTCCGGGCCGCCGCCGTCCTGCTCGATGAAGCCGAAGCCCTTTTCCGCGTTGAACCACTTGACGGTGCCAGTAGCCATGTCACATCTCCTCGGGGCAGTGCCCGCGGGCCCACACCGTGTGGACCCCTGCGTTGCCACAATGAACCCCGTCCGGATAAGCACCGGAGATACAAAAACGCCCGACGAGATACAGCCGCCGAGGCACTTGAAGTTTCGGGAACCACAACTGCAACTAGTTACAAGTTTAGCACGGTACACACATTCGCACTACTTTCACCCGGCGCCTACGCCCACTACGCCGAGATCGTGCACTTCACGGCCGGCCTTCCGCTCTCCCGGCACACCACGCGGGCACGATGGATCGACGGAGGGCTCCGGCCCCGCACACGATGGCGCTCCCTGGTCGGGACACGTCGCCACCACCTCACGACGGCTCATGACGCTCACGAGTGATCACACACGAGCGGGGCGGCGTTCGGTGCCGCCGGAATTCCGCGCCACGGTTCCGGCACACGCATCAGCCGAGGAAACTCAGCCGAACCTGACGGTCGGGATTGTCCTTATTCGTATCGACCAGACACACCGACTGCCAGGTGCCCAGCTCCAGGCGCCCGGCGATCACCGGGAGGGTCGCGTGGGGCGGGACGACGGCCGGCAGGACATGGTCTCGGCCGTGGCCGGGGCTGCCGTGGCGGTGCTGCCAGCGGTCGTCGGCGGGGAGCAGGGTGTGCAGGGCGGCGAGGAGGTCGTCGTCGCTGCCGGCGCCCGTCTCGATGACGGCGATCCCGGCGGTGGCGTGCGGGACGAAGACATTGAGCAGCCCGTCACGGCCGGCCGCCGCGTCCCGGAGGAAGTCCTCGCAGTCGGAGGTGAGGTCGACGACCCGCTCCCGGGAGCCGGTGGAGACGTGCAGCGTACGGGTGGTGAAGGCTTCTGGCATGCCCCCATCCTGGCTCATACGCCGGGATTCCCCCTGGGTGGCGCGACCATGTCCTGATATTCGAGGTCCACAGGCCGAGACACCATTGACCGTGGACCGCCCATCTGGCTACGTTCAGCCGCATGTTGCGTTCAGCCCTGCTCACCTCGCGCGGTCACATCGACCTGCTGTGGGTGGCCTCTGCCGCGTGTCGCCGCGGCTGCTGACGCCCTTCTTCCGCTTCACCCTTCCAGCACGCTCCGGCGTCGCCCTCGTGCGCACCTGACCAGCTTCTGAGACAGGCGTACCGCGGCTCGGCAGCGCACCGTTCGCCGCCCCGCCCTTCCCCTCACTCCCGCTCGCCCTTCCCCGCGGAGCATCCATGAGCATCAGTCATGCCCCACCCAGCTCTCCCGAACCCGATATTTCCGGTATATCCAAGCCGCAGGATCCCGGAACAGCTCGCTCCGGCCACACCGCCCTCGACCTCCAGCCCGTCGTCCCCGCCGCCTCCCGCTCCCTGCGCATCCCCCGTTGGCTACGCCGTACCGCGGGCCCGATCCTGCTGCTGGCCCTGTGGCAACTCCTCAGCGCCACCGGCGTACTGACGGCCGATGTGCTGGCCTCGCCGGGCCGGATCACGCAGGTCGGCTGGGACCTGATCAGCGACGGCTCGCTGCCGTCGGCCATGGCGACCTCGCTCCGGCGCGTCGCGCTCGGGCTGCTCTTCGGGACCCTGACCGGCACCGGACTCGCCCTGGTTTCCGGGCTGTTCCGGATCGGCGAGGACCTGGTGGACGCGCCGGTGCAGATGCTGCGGACGGTGCCGTTCGTCGGTCTCATCCCGCTGTTCATCATCTGGTTCGGCATCGGCGAGGCCCCGAAGATCGCCATCATCACGCTCGGCGTGACCTTCCCTCTCTACCTCAACGTGTACGCCGGGATCCGCGGCGTCGACTCCCAACTCATCGAGGCGGGCGAGTCGTTGGGGCTGTCCCGGCGGGGGCTGGTGCGGCACGTCGTACTCCCGGGCGCGCTGCCCGGTGCGCTGACCGGGCTGCGCTACTCGCTCGGTATCGCCTGGCTCGCGCTGGTCTTCGCCGAGCAGGTCAACGCCGACTCCGGGATCGGCTTCCTGATGGTGCAGGCGCGGGACTTCCTGCAGACCGACGTGATCGTGGTCTGCCTGATCGTCTACGCCTTCCTCGGCCTGCTCGCCGACTTCATCGTCCGCTCCCTCGAAAGGCTGTTGCTGCAATGGCGACCGACGTTCACCGGCCGGTGACCCCCACGATCTCCACGGCCGTGCACGTCGAGGGGCTGACCCGCTCCTTCGACGGCCGTACGGTCATCGACGATCTGCACCTCGACATCGCGCCGGGCGAGTTCGTCGCCCTGCTCGGCCGCAGCGGCTGCGGCAAGTCGACACTGCTGCGCATCCTCGCCGGACTCGACCGTGACATCCGGGGCACCGCACTGGTCCCCCGCCGCAGGGCGGTCGCCTTCCAGGCGCCCCGGCTGATGCCCTGGAAGAAGGTCTGGCGCAACGTCCTGCTCGGTCTGCCCGGTAAGTCCGAACGCGCCGTTGCCGAGCGGGCGTTGGCCGAGGTCGGTCTCGGACACCGCGTGGATGCCTGGCCGCGGACCCTCTCCGGCGGCGAGGCCCAGCGCGCCTCGCTCGCCCGGGCCCTGGTGCGCGAGCCCGATCTGCTGCTGCTCGACGAGCCGTTCGGCGCCCTCGACGCACTCACCCGGATCAAGGCCCAGCGCCTGGTCGGGGAGTTGTGGCAGCGCCGCGGCTGCGCCGTGCTGCTGGTCACGCACGACGTCGAGGAGGCCGTTCTGCTCGCCGACCGCGTCCTGGTGATGGACGGCGGCCGTATCGCCCACGAGCAGCGCGTCGGCCTCGACCGACCGCGCGAGATCACCGACCCCCGCTTCGCCGCGCTCCGCGCCGGCCTGCTGGAACGGCTCGGCGTCCACACCGCCGCCGAAGCCGCCTGACCCCGGGAAACACCCTGCACATGAGCCAGACCCCACCGAGCCCCCCGCACATGAACGGAACCGTCATGCGACGACGCCTCGTCCCCGCCGCACTGCTCCTCCCCTTCGCATTTGTGCTCACCGCCTGCGGCGGGAACTCGTCCGCGAGCACCGGCAGCGACATCGACGGAAAGGGCTCCGTCACGCTCGACGTCGGTGACCAGAAGGGCGGTTCGGAGGCCATCCTTCGCGCCGCCGGTGAGCTGAAGAACCTGAACTACAAGATCAAGTGGTCCACCTTCACCTCCGGCCCGCCGCTGCTGGAAGCGGTCAACGCGGGGGCCGTCGACATCGGCGGCGTGGGCAACACCCCGCCCGTCTTCGCGGCCGGCGCCGGCTCGAAGATCTCTGTCGTGGCCGCCTGGCACGGCACGTCCAGGGGCGACGCGATCCTCGTGCCCCATGGCTCCAAGCTGACCGGGCCGGGCCGGCTCAAGGGCAGGTCCATCGCCGTGGCGCAGGGCTCGTCCGCGCACTACCAGTTGATCGCCTCGCTCAAGGCGGTCGGGCTCAGCCTGGCCGATGTCAAGGTCAAGTACCTTCAGCCGGCCGACGCGCTCGCCGCGTTCACCTCGGGCAAGGTCGACGCGTGGGCGGTCTGGGACCCGTA
This sequence comes from Streptomyces sp. MMG1121, assembly GCF_001280015.1. Classification (GTDB taxonomy): domain Bacteria; phylum Actinomycetota; class Actinomycetes; order Streptomycetales; family Streptomycetaceae; genus Streptomyces. The sequence continues at coordinate 244,991 of NZ_LGDV01000251.1, read as the reverse complement.
CACCTCCCAGATCCTGCGGTCCGGGCAGGGCCGCGTGCTGACCACCGGCGAGGGCGTCACCAACGGGCTCACCTTCCAGGTGGCCGCGCCCTCCGCGCTGAAGGACCCGAAGAAGGCCGCCGTCATCAAGGACTACCTGGCCCGGCTGCGGCGGGCGCAGGTGTGGGTCTACAGCCATCAGCAGGAATGGGCCAAGGTGTGGGCCAAGGACACCGGGCTGCCGTACGACGTGGCGCTGGACTCGGTGCGGCGGACCAACTCCACGCGCGTCGCCGTTGCCGTCGACAAGCCGCTCGTCGCCTCCGAGCAGCAGATCGCCGACACCTTCACCGAGTTGAAGCTCATCCCCGGGAAGGTGGACTTCGGTGCCTTCGTGAACACCCGGTTCAACGGCGGCCTGCCGCCGTCGACGACCCCCGCCAAGGGGTGATCCCGGGCAAGGGCTGCGCAGGGGGCACCGCGGGACCGGCCCGTACGACCTCGGTCGGCCCGTGGAACAGGGCCGCCCAAGGCGCCGGGAAGATGCGTGCCCGCCCCCTGGTTGGTGGAAGCGTGAACGAATCGCGCGAGGTCGAGGTTGTCGTCATCGGCGCTGGTCAGGCCGGGCTGTCCAGCGCCTACCATCTGCGGCGCACCGGTTTCGAGCCGGACCGCGACTTCGTGGTGCTCGACCACTCCCCCGCGCCGGGCGGTGCCTGGCAGTTCCGTTGGCCCTCGCTGACGTACGGCAAGGTGCACGGGATGCACGCACTGCCCGGCATGGAGCTGACGGACGCCGATCCGGCACGGCCGTCGGCCGAGGTCATCGGCGCGTACTTCGACCGGTACGAGCGCACCTTCGACCTGCGCGTGCAGCGGCCCGTCGACGTCCGGGCCGTACGGGAGGGCGACGGCGGCCGGCTGTCCGTGGAGACCTCGGACGGCACCTGGTCCACGCGGGCACTGATCAACGCGACCGGCACCTGGGACCGGCCGTTCTGGCCCCGCTACCCCGGTCAGGAGACCTTCCGCGGGCGGCAGTTGCACACCGCCCAGTACGCCGGCCCCGAGGAGTTCGCCGGGCAGCGGGTCGTGGTCGTGGGCGGCGGCGCCTCGGGCACCCAGCACCTGCTGGAGCTGGCCCCGTACGCGGCCGCGACCACCTGGGTCACCCGGCGGCCGCCGGTGTTCCGCGAGGGGCCGTTCGACCAGGAGGTAGGCCGTGCGGCGGTCGCACTCGTCGAGGAACGGGTGCGTCAGGGGCTGCCACCGCGCAGTGTGGTCTCGGTCACCGGGCTGCCCCTCAACGACGCCATCCGGCAGGGCCTCGCGGACGGGGTCCTCGACCGGCAGGCGATGTTCGACCGGCTGACTCCGGACGGTGTGGAGTGGAACGACGGGCGCCGTGTCGTCGCCGACGTGATCCTGTGGGCCACCGGGTTCCGGGCCGCGCTGGAGCATCTCACCCCGCTGCGGCTGCGCGAGCCCGGCGGCGGGATCCGGGTCGAGGGCACCCGGTCGCTCGCCGACCCGCGCGTCCACCTCGTCGGTTACGGCCCCTCCGCCAGCACCATCGGCGCCAACCGGGCCGGACGCGCTGCCGTCCGGGACATCAGGCGGCTGCTGGGCGAGGAGCAGCAGGCCGCCGCGTGACGTCCCGTCGGCTCAGCGAACCGAAGACTGCGCCGAGACCGGGGACGGGCCCTCGCTCGGGCCGGGCGACTGCCCCTGGCCGGCGCCCTGGTGGAGGGCGTTGAACTCCGCCACGTTGCTCATGTGCGTCGCGTAGTCGGCGGAGAAGCGGGTGTCCCCCGGCCTGACGGTGACGAAGTACAGCCAGTCGCCCGGCGTCGGATCGAGCGCGGCACGCACCGCCTCCTCGCCGGGGTTGTCGATCGGCGTCGGCGGCAGGCCCCTGCGCTGGTATGAGTTGTACAGGCTCTCGATGCGGGTGTCGTCCTGACTGGTGCGCACGGTGTTGCGGTTCAGCGCGTAGTTGATGGTGGAGTCCATCTGCAACGGCATCCCGCGCTCCAGCCGGTTGATGACGACCCGGGCGACCTTGCCCATGTCCGCCTTCGTCGCGGCCTCGGCCTGGATGATGCTGGCGATGGTGACGGCCTGGTAGATGTTCATCGAGTTGCGCTGCGCCCCGGCGGCGACCGGCGCCGCGTTGAACCTGTAGTTGGCGGCGTCGACCATGGAATGCAGCAGGGACTCGGGCGTCGCCCCCTTCGGCAAGGGGTACGTCGCCGGGAAGAGATAGCCCTCCGGGTTGCCCTCCGCATCGCTCGGCAGATTCAGGCCGGCCCTCCCCAGGGCCTTGCGGGTGCTGTCCGGGGTCAGCGCGAGGGCCTTGTCGACCGCCTCGTACACCTGCCTCGCGCGCCAGCCTTCAGGGATGACCAGAACGGCGGACCGGGTCTCCTCGGGGCCGCTGTCCAACGTCAGCAGCGGCACCGCCACGGCGGTACCGGCCACGACGGCGCCGGCCACGACGAGGACGAGTCTGCCCCGGCGTGTCAGTCGGATCGTGCTCCGCGGCGGAAACTTCATCTGCATGCGGGAACGTTAATACGTATATCCCCCTATACCTGGCATATGTTCAGTCCGTCGGCCGCAGCGTCGGCCCGTGCGTTCAGCTCACCGGCTCCAGTTGCGCGTCCCGGCGCACCAGGGCGGCGTACCGCCCGTCCTGCTCCAGCAGGTCCTCGTGCGTGCCGCGTTCGGCGACGCGGCCGGAGTCCAGCACCACGATCTGGTCGGCGCCGCGGATCGTGGACAGGCGATGGGCGATCGTGATCGTCGTCCGGTCGGCGGACAGGGCGTCGATGGCGTCCTGGACCGCGGCCTCCGTACGGGTGTCGAGCGCGCTGGTGGCTTCGTCGAGGATGAGGACCGGCGGATCGCGCAGGATGGTGCGGGCTATCGCGAGGCGCTGCTTCTCGCCGCCGGAGAAGCGGTGGCCGCGTTCACCGACGACCGTGTCGTAACCGTCGGGCAGCGCGGCGATGTGGTCGTGGATCTGTGCCGCCTTGGCCGCCGCGTGCAGTTCAGCGTCGGTGGCGTCCGGCTTGGCGAAGCGGAGGTTGTCGGCGACGGAGGCGTGGAAGAGGTACGTCTCCTGCGAGACGACGCCGACCGCCCGGGCGAGGGTGTCGAAGTCGAGGTCACGGACGTCGATGCCGTCCAGTGTGACGCGGCCTCCGGTGACGTCGTAGAGCCGGGGCACCAGATAGCCCAGCGTGGACTTGCCGGCGCCGGTCGGGCCGACCACGGCGAGGCTGCCGCCCGCGGGCACGGTGACGTCGATGCCGTCGAGGACCGGACGCGTCGTGTCGTCGTTGTCGTAGCGGAACTCGACGCCTTCCAGCCGTACTTCGCCCTTGATCCGGTCGAGGTGGACGGGCCGCTCGCGCTCCGTGATGTCGATCGGCAGGTCGAGGTACTCGAAGATGCGCTGGAAGAGGGCGAGGGAGGTCTGGATCTGGACGCCGGTCGCGAGCAGGCTCACGGCCGGGCGGAACAGGCCCTGCTGGAGCGAGACGAAAGCGACGATGGTGCCGAGCGAGACCTTCGGGCCGCCGAACTGGAGGGCCAGACCCGCGGTCCAGTAGATGACGGCGGGCATCGCGGCCATGACGATCGTGATCACGGCCATGCGCCAGCGTCCCGCCATGTTCGACCGCACCTCGAGGTCGACCAGGCCCTCGGACTCCTCGGCGAAGGACGCGGTCAGCGAGTCCGAGCGACCCATGGTGCGGCCGAGCAGGATGCCGCTGACCGAGAGGGATTCGGTGACCGTGGCGGCCATCGCGGCCATCTGCTTCTGCCGCTGCGTGGTGATCTTCTTGCGCTCGTTGCCCACGCGGCGGCTGATCCACACGAACGCCGGCAGCAGGAGCAGCGAGACGATCGTGAGCCGCCAGTCGAGGGCGACCATCGCGACGATCGTGGCGATCACGCTGGTGGCGTTGGAGACCAGGGAGGTGGCCGTGGAGGTGACGGTCGCCTGCATACCGCCGATGTCGTTGGCTATCCGCGACTGCACCTCACCGGTGCGGGTTCGGGTGAAGAAGGCGAGCGACATGCGCTGCAGCCGGCCGTAGACAGCGGTGCGCAGGTCGTGCATCACACGCTGGCCGACGGTGGTCGAGATCAGCGTCTGCAGCACGCCGAAGACGCTGGAGAGGACCGCGCTGAGGATCATGCCGAGCGCGAGCAGGCTCAGCAGGCCGGTGCGACCCTGGGGGATCGCGACGTCGAGGGTCTCCTTCAGCAGGAACGGCGTGGCCACCGAGACCAGCGAGGCGGCGCCGACCAGCAGGCCGACGATCGCGAGCCGCCCGCGGTAGGGACGGAAGAGCTTCAGGATGCGGCGCACCTGCCGGGGCTGTTCCTTGGTGTCGGCAGGCGGGGTCCAGGAGATTTCACGGTCGGGATTCATGGGCTCCCACGGAGGTGAACGGGCGCCGGCCGAAGGACGGCCGACGATGACTGACGGATCGTAGCTCATTGTTACCTATACTCACAATGAACGGCATCCTGATATTGTTCCCGCATGAGCACCCCAGATTCCGACGGCCTGCTCGCCGAGCAGTTGCTGCGACTCACCCGCCGGGTGCACCGCATCCAGAAGCACCATCTGGAACAGCGCGACCTGGGCGTCACTCCGGCCCAGTCCCGGCTGCTGCGCACCCTCGCGCATTACCCCTCGCCGCCGCGCATGGCCGACCTTGCCGAGCGCCTGGAGGTGGTGCCGCGCGCGGTGACGACGCTGGTCGACGGGCTGGAGGCGAGCGGGAAGGTGCGACGGGCGGCGGACCCGGCGAACCGCCGCGTGACCCGGATCGAGCTGACCGACGAGGGGCGCGCGGCCCTGCGCGAACTGCGCGGGGCACGCCGTTCGGCGGCCGAGGAGATACTCGCTCCGCTGACCGAGAAGGAGCGCGAGGTGCTGGGCGTACTCCTGGACACGCTCATCGACGGGGAGGCGGCCAAGAGCTGCTGACATCGGGGGCAGCGCACCGTTTGGCACGGGCCGGCGACGGCCCCGCACACGATCAGTACGGCCTGCCGACGACCGCCCGGCCGTCGGCACCGATCGCCGACGTCCCCCGCATCCCGCGCTCCACCGGCACGCACTGCTGACGATCCTGCGGCCCGTACCGGCGGAAAGCGGAAATACGGGCCGGCGATCACGCTGTCTGCTCCGTACCGGGCCGGCTCGACCGATCCCCGGCCACGGCCCACACACAGCACCGGCCAGGATCTCTTCCACCCTGCGGCCACGCCCCACGAGCACACGCCTCGGACGGCCCAGCGCCCCGCCCCACCTGCCAGGTGACGTCACCCGACCTCGGATGCAGGCTCCTTCACGGACGGCCGCACCGGTGCCTCGGATTCGCTCTTTCCGCCTCGCTCCGGCACGAAGGCGATCTCCCCGTCCAGCACCTTCTTCGCCCGGGCGATGTCCAGCGCGCCCTCCCAGCGGGAGACCGCGAAGACGGCGACGCAGTTGCCGAGCAGGTTGGTGGTGACCCGCATGGAGTCCATGATCCGGTCGACGCCGAGCAGCAGGGTGACCGCTCCGGCGGGGATGACGCCCAGCGAGGTCGCGGTCGCGGACAGCGCGAGGAAGGCGGAACCGGGCACGCCCGCCATGCCCTTGCTGGTCAGCATGAGCACGAGGACGACCGTGATCTGCTGGCCGAGGCTGAGGTCCACGCCCACCGCCTGCGCGATGAAGAGGGTGCCGACGGAGAGGTAGATCGAGGCACCGTCGAGGTTGAAGGAGTAGCCCGTGGGCAGCACCAGGCCCACGGCGTCGTCCCGGCACCCGGCCTGCCGCAGCTTCTGCATCATGCGCGGCATGACGGTCTCGCTGGAAGCCGTGCCGAGTGCGAGCAGCAACTCCTCGCGGGTGTAGCGCACGAACTTCCACAGGCTCAGCCCGCTGACCAGCCGCAGCGCGACCGCGAGCAACGCCAGGAACAGGACGGCGACGGCGTAGCACAGGACGATCAGCTTGCCGTAGGTCTGGATCACACCGAGGCCGTACTGACCGACCAGGTGGACCATCGCGCCGAACACGGCGAGCGGGGCCAGCCGCATGACGAAGCCCACGACCGTAAAGACGATCTCCTGGGCCTGTTCGACGGCCGGCAGGATCCGGGGGACCTTGGTGTGACCGAGGTGGAGCAGCGCCGCGCCCACCAGGCAGGCCAGGAGCAGGACCTGGAGCAGCGCGTTGTCGGCGAAGGCGCCCACGAAACTGTTCGGCAGTGAGTTCAGGACGAACTCGGTCGTGGACGGCAGCGCGCCGCCCTGCGTCTGCTGGTCGAGCGCCGAGGCGTCGAGCTTGGCGGCGTCGACGTGCATGCCGGAGCCGGGCCCGGCCACGTTGGCGGCGGCCAGGCCGATGAGCAGCGCGACCGTCGAGGCGACCTCGAACCAGATCAGGGCCTTGAGCCCGATCCGTCCGAAAGCCTTCAGATCGCCTGCCTTGGCGATGCCGACGACGACAACGCAGAACACCAGCGGCGAGATCACCGCCTTGATCAGGCGGACGAAACCGTCACCGAGCGGCTGGAAGGCCGTGGCCGACTCCGGCCACAGCCTCCCGACGACGATGCCGAGCACGAGTGCGCAGGCGACCTGCGCGAAGAGGGAGGTACGCAGTATGCGTGCGACGCGTCGCGGCAGGGACGGTACGGACTGCGGCACGGGCACTCCTAGGGGATGTCGACGTGCGGAAGCCGGACGGGGCTTCTGCGATACGGAAAGCGGCTTCCGTGTCGATCACTCTGGAGGCGTCGTTGATCCCCTCGGAGACACCCGTGTCACAGCCCTGTTAATCACGCCGCGCGCAGCGCATCCCACACGTGTCTGGCCCCCGTCCGGCTCAGCAGCGGCTGCGATCCTCCGTCAGCACCCCCTGCACCGTGGTCAGCGACCGGTCGTAGCAGCCGTCGGAGCCGTGGAGGCGGTACCGCTCGCTGGAGGTGCCGACCGCGTGCCGTTGGTCGCGCGGGACGTTGATCGTGTACGCCGCGTCGCCGCTGTAGGTGTCGTCGAGCCGCGACCACACGGCGCGCCGGCCGTCCCGAAGCTCCGTCACCGAGGCGCGGTCGCCGAGTGTCAGCACTGTGCGCAGCCGGTTGTCCGTGCCGATGGTCGTCGCGCCGTTCAGGGTGTACGTCCGCAGCGTGTGCGTCGCCCGCGCCGGTCCGTGCCCGCCGGCCGTGACGGTCTCGTCGTCGGTCCAGGTCGCGTCCAGTCCGTCCGTGTTCTCGCCGTCGGTCCAGCGGTGCGCGGAGGTGTTGGCGAGCGTGCGGGTGACGGTGGTGGTCACGCGCCCGTGCGAGGTGTCGAGGTATCCGGAGACGGCGAGCCGGTGGCCGGCCTCGGTGTTCACCCGGCTCTCCGAACCGGGCGTGTAGGTGGAGGAGTTGGCGATGTCCGTCGCGTCGTCCTTGGTGAGCGCGCCGGTGACGCGGGCACGGTGCGGGTCCTGCCAGACCAGTACGTTCACCGGCGCGCTCCAGCCCGGCTGCCCCGCGGGCACGCCGACGACGGAGACCTCGACACGGTGCGGACGGCCGTCGTTGAGGAGACCGGCGAAGGGTGTGAGGTCGTACTCGATCGGCCGGACGTCGAAGGCGCCGGGAGCCGGAAGGACGTACCAGAGGAAGGGGTTGGACCAGCCGCCGGTCCACACGTTCGGGAACGGCGCCGCGATTCCCGCGAGCCGGCCGTCCACCTTGATCTGCACCTCGCGGTAGGGGCCGTGATCGGCCTTGCAGGAGTACGACGCCGGGTCGGCGACAGTCAGGTACCAGAACTCCTCACAACCGCCGCCCGAGCCCGTCGCGTACACCTCGGCGAGGATCCGTTCACTGTTGCGCGGTGCGGTGAGGGTCGTGCCGTCGGGCGTGTCGGCGAGCGTGAGGACGCGGTCGGGGGTGCGCTCGGCGGGGCGGCCCGCGTAGAAGGTGAGCGTGACGTGCACGTCGATGACGCCGGTGTACGTGTCGTCCACGACGTTGCCGATCAGCATCTCGACGTCCCGCGCGCTGCGAAAGGTGTCGCTGTAGCGCGTGACGTCCTTCTCGACGTGCCACTGGATGCCGTCGGGCGAGGGCTCCGGGGTGGACGTGCGCAGAATCTCGACCCCTCCGACGTGCAGATAGCCGAGCCGGTCGTACTGGCGGCCCTTCACCTTGCCGTCGAGGCGCAGGACGACCTTGCTCCAGTGGTCGCCGCACCCCAGGGGCGGGGTGTACGTCCCGCGGTAGGGCGTGAAGTCGCGGAACTGCGCGTCGGCGAGGGTCACCTGGCACGACTTTCCGTGCGGGCGGTCGACGGGCGGTGCCGCGGTGATCGGGTCGTGCCAGTCGGTGCCGAACTCAGCCGGGACATAGGCCGCTCGGGCGGCAGCGGCCCCGGTGCCGAAGAGGGCGCTCGCCAGAAGGGTCGCCCCGGCGAGCATGGACATGACTATCCGTCTTCTCATGGCCCGTGTTCTACGGGGAGTCGGGCCCACCCCGCAATGACGCCTCGTCGCGTCAGGCGCGCAGTTCCCTCTTGTCGCCCATCACCATCACCGGATGGCGGTCCGGGTCCAGCGTGCGCAACAGGAACCTCATCGCTTCCTTGGGGACGCTGACACAGGCGGACGTGCCGTCGCCGTGGTCGAGGTGCAACCAGATGCCGCCACCCCTGTCGTCGCCCATCGGGCGCCTGGGGTCGTGCGGCGGAGTGCCCGGCCAGCGGTTGTAGTCGATGGCGATGACGTAGTCGAAGACGTGCTCGTACGCCTCGCCCGCGATCGTCGGCGCGTAGGCGTACGCGTCCTGGTCGTACGGCAGCCTGCTGCCGGGGTCGTCGAGTACGCCGCCCGCATCGGAGAGACCGAACACGCCGACGGGGCTGCGGTCGTCACCCGAGTGATGGTCCATGGTCCAGCCGTTCCGGCCATTGTGGCCGGCCCAACGGGCGACCGGCCGCCACTCCGGCCCCTCCTTCATGTACAGCACGACCGTGGAGTCGGCCGAATCCTCGCTCTCGCCGTACACCACCAGTACCTGACCGGAATCGGCGGGGATCCGCCGCTGCAGGCGGTCGCCGACACCCGGGAGGCGCGTGGGGTCGGTCGCGGGGAGGGCCGCGACGACCGGGCCGCGCGGACCCTGCGCACCATCGGGGTCGGCAGGACGGGATTCGCCACCGCCGCACCCGGACAGGGTCGCCAGGAGAGAACCGAACGCCGTCACCGCGACCGTAAATCGCCGCACACAGTAGGTCTGCACACATCCATGGTCGCATCACACACAGAACGATAATGTTACTTTTCCTGCTATTTCACCGGGTTGGCTGACAGCATCGCCGCGGTGACCTGCACGGAATGAGATCACCCGGCCGCCGACCTCGACCGGCGACCCGACGGGGGTACAGCTCTCGTCCCCGGCCTCGACGGCTCGGTGGCCGGAAGCGGTGGATTCGGCGGTCCATCAGAAAAACCGTTTGAAAATCACCACTCTGCGACGCGAACCTTTCACGGCTTGTTGCCGTTCTCCCCCTCTCCCCCTCCTCCCTGACACGAGCCACTGGGACGTCATGCAGATTCAAGACCTTCCGTACCCCGATCCGGGCGTCCCGGACGCGCGTTCGGGCCCCCGATTCCTGTGGTGGCTCTGGCGGAACCAGCTGGGCGGGCAGCTGAAGTCACTCGCCTGGGGCCTGCTGCACTTCGTCTCCGTCTCGGCCCTGCCCTTCTGCGTCGGCCTCGCCGTGCAGGCGGTCGTCGACCGCTCCGGCACCCGGCTCGCGCTGACGGGTTGTCTGATGCTGCTGTGCGGCACCGGCATCGCCGTCGGCGACACCTTCCTGCACCGGGCCGCCGTCACCAACTGGATCACGGCCGCCGCCCGCATCCAGCAACTGCTCGCCCGCAAGGCCGCCCAGCTGGGCTCCGCCCTGACGCGGCGGGTCGCGGCCGGTGAAGTGGTGGCCGTATCCACCGGCGACGTCGAAAAGGTGGGCTGGTTCGTCGAGGCGGTCTCCCGGTTCACCGCGGCCGCGCTCACGGTCGTCGTGGTCTGTGTCGGCCTCCTCCTCTACCAACCCGCGCTGGGTGTGGTCGTCGCCGTCGGGTTGCCTGTCGTTGCGCTCTCGGTGCTGCCGCTGCTGCCCCGGGCCACCCGCCGCGCCGATGTGCAGCGCGAGAAGGCGGGCCGGGCCACCGAGCTGGCCTCGGACACCGTCGCCGGGCTGCGCGTGCTGCGCGGCATCGGCGGCGAGGAGCTGTTCCTCGACCGCTACCGCCGGGCCTCGCAGGAGGTACGCCACGCCGCCGTACGCAGCGCCCGGATGTGGTCGCTGATCTCCGCCGTCCAGGTGCTGCTGCCCGGGCTGCTGCTCATCGCCGTCGTCTGGCACGGCATCCATCTGGCCCGCCAGGGCCGGATCACGGTGGGCGAACTCGTCACCGTCTACAGCGCGGTCATGGTCCTCAACTACCCGCTGCGGCACTTCGAGGAGATCGCCATGGCGTACTCCTTCTCCCGTCCGTCAGCCAAACGGGCGGCCCGGGTGCTGTCGCTGGAGCGGGCCACGGCCACCGACGGCATCCGCGAGGCCGAGGTGCCGACCGGGGATCTGTACGACCCCGACACCGGTCTGCTGGCTCCCGCCGGCCGGCTCACCGCCGTGGTCTGCGGCGACCCCGACGCGGCGGGCAGGCTCGCGGAGCGGCTGGGCGGCCATCCGGCCGAGCCGGGCCGCCCGGTGCAGCTCGGCGGTGTCGCCCTGGACGAACTCCCCCTGGACAGCGCCCGTACCGCCGTCCTCGTCCAGGACAAGGACCCGGTCCTGCTGTCCGGCACGCTGCGCGAGCTGCTCGATGTGCCGGCCTCCGGAGCCGTACACGCCGAGGACGCGCTGGCCGCGGCGCAGTGCGACGACGTCCTGGACGCGCTCGTGCAGGGATCGCTGGGCGCCGCCGACCCGATGGACGCCCGCATCACCGAGCGCGGCCGCTCGCTGTCCGGCGGCCAGCGCCAGCGGCTCGCACTGGCCCGGTCGCTGGTCACCGACCCCGAGGTGCTGGTGCTGGACGAACCGACCTCCGCGGTCGACTCGCACACCGAGGCACGGATCGCGGACGGGCTGCGCCGACTGCGCTCGGGCCGCACGACGGTGGTGTTCACCTCCTCACCGCTGCTGCTCGACCGCGCGGACCGGGTCGCCCTGGTCCACGAGGGCGAGGTCGTGGCAGTCGGCGGGCACCGCGAACTGGTCGACAGCGAGCCGCGGTACCGGGCCGTGGTCACGCGCCAGACGGACGCGGAACTGGCCGCGGCCGACGAAGGGGGCCTCCTGAAGGCCCTCCAGGAGCTGGAAGAGATCGAGGAGAGCGCATGATCGGCGTTGCGCCACCGGCATACGATCCGGCGGCCCCGACGACCGCCACCACCCTGCCCGTCGGCGCGGCCGCGACCGTGCGGGCCTACGTCACCGAGCTGTTCCGCCGGCATCGGCGGGCCTTCCTGCTGCTCATCGGCGTCAACACCGCGGCCGTGATCGCCTCCATGGTGGGCCCGTACCTGCTCGGCGACCTCGTCGAGCGGGTCTCCGACCGGTCCCGGGAGCTTCATCTGGGCCTGATCGCCGGGGTGTTCGTACTCGCCCTTGCCGTGCAGGCCGTGTTCGTACGGCAGGTGCGGCTGCGGGGTGCGGTGCTCGGCGAGCGGATGCTGGCCGACCTGCGCGAGGACTTCCTCGTCCGGGCCGTCGGTCTGCCGCCGGGCGTGCTGGAACGAGCGGGCACGGGTGATCTGCTCTCCCGTATCACGACCGACATCGACCGCCTGGCCAACGCCATGCGCGAGGCCGTGCCGCAGCTGGCGATCGGTGTCGTGTGGGCGGTGCTGCTGCTCGGCGGGCTCGTCGTCACGGCCCCGCCGCTGGCGGCCGCCGTGCTGTTGGCCGTGCCGGTGCTGGTGATCGGGTGCCGCTGGTACTTCAAGCGGGCGCCCTCCGGCTACCGCTCCGAGGCCGCCGGGTACGCCGCCGTCGCCGCCGCGCTCGCCGAGACCGTGGACGCGGGCCACACCGTCGAGGCGCACCGCCTGGGCGCCCGCCGCGTCGCCCAGTCGGAGCGGCGGATCAAGCAGTGGACGGCCTGGGAGCGCTACACCCTGTGGCTGCGGTCCGTGCTCTTCCCGGTCATCAACGCCGTCCATGTCATCGTGCTCGGCTCGGTCCTGATGGCCGGCGGCGTGTTCGTCCTGCGCGGCTGGATCGGGGTGGGCCAGCTGACCACCGGCGCCCTGATCGCCCAGATGCTCGTCGACCCGGTGAATCTGATCCTTCGCTGGTACGACGAGGTGCAGGTCGCCCAAGTGTCGCTGGCCCGCCTGGTCGGTGTGCGGGACATCGAACCGGACGCCGGGGACGTCTCGCTGGCTCCCGACGGACGGGACGTGTCCGCCGACCGGGTGCACTTCGGCTACCGCGAGGGCGTCGACGTTCTGCGCAAGGTCTCGCTGGAGGTGGCACCCGGCACCCGGCTGGCCCTGGTCGGTCCCTCGGGGGCGGGCAAGTCCACGCTGGGCAGGCTGCTCGCCGGGATCTACGCACCCCGGGACGGCAGGATCACCCTGGGCGGCGCGGAGCTGTCCCGGATGCCGGCCGAACGCGTCCGCTCGCACGTCGCCCTCGTCAACCAGGAGCATCACGTCTTCGTCGGCTCCCTGCGCGACAACCTCCTGCTGGCCCGCACCGGCGCCACCGACGCCGAGCTCTGGGCGGCCCTGGGCGCTGTCGACGCGGACGGCTGGGCACGGGCCCTGGACGACGGCCTGGACTGCGAGGTCGGCTCCGGCGGGCTGGCACTGACCCCGGCGCAGGCCCAGCAGATCGCGCTGGCCCGGCTGGTGCTGGCCGATCCGCACACACTCGTCCTGGACGAGGCGACCTCGCTGCTCGACCCGCGCGCGGCCCGCCATCTGGAGCGCTCCCTGGCCCGCGTCCTGGACGGCCGCACGGTGGTCGCCATCGCCCACCGCCTGCACACCGCCCACGACGCCGACGTGATCGCCGTCGTGGAGAACGGCCGTATCAGCGAGCTGGGCAGCCATGACGAGCTGGTCACGGCGGGCGGCGCCTACGCGGCCCTGTGGCGGTCCTGGCACGGCTGAGGATCCGCCGGTGCCCCGGGTGACCGGTACTACGGCGGAGAACCCGCCAGTGGTGCCGGTCACCACGGTCCCGGCGGTCACAGCCGCCGAGCCGCTGATGGTGCAGGACGCCGGGAGCAGGATGCGGCGGCTGCCTCGGGTGCCTGGAGCCGCAGTAGCTCCGGCAGCTGCAGCTTGGGGCGGCCGGGCATCGGTGGACCGGGCCGGAGCGGATGCCGCCACAGCCGGAGCATGAGCCGGCCGGGCCTTGGCCGACCGGGCCGCGGTGCGTCCTGACACAGCCGGAGCGCGGGACACCCGGCCCCGGGCCGTCCGGATCTCCGTGCCAGCGGCCGGGCCACGATGCCCGGGCGCGGGCCCTGGCCGGGGGGCGTGCCGTTGCGCAGTCCCGAGCCGGGGTGGAAGGCTGGAGAACGGCACCGGTTCGGGGAGCGCCGGCGAACCTTCTGGTTCGCGGTGTGTGACACCCGTGCCGCGCATGCCGGCGGCCCGCCGCCCCCTGCGGTGGTATGCGGCCGTCCTCATCACCCGGAGGTACTCGTGGACAGCGCCGACAGCTGGGGGGACGACGTCTACCAGCCCGATTCCTCGGAGACCCGCGAGGACTCGGGGGTGCTCGACGTCGAGGACACACTGGACTTCGACGGCGTCGCCGACCCGCTCGACCGCGGCTGGTCCCCTCCCGAGCGGCCGTGGGCGGTGGAACACAGTGGTGTGACGGCGGCCGAGCGCCAGGCGGGGGAAACCCTGGACCAGCGACTGGCCGAGGAACAGCCCGACCTCGTCACGCCCGCCGGCGACGGCATCGGCGACTGCGCCGGCACCGACGGGGAACTCCTCGACAACGAGGTCGGCGACCTCCGCTCCGGCAGGCTGGTGGCCCCCGACGAAGGGGCGCACGAGGACGACGAAGCCGCCCTGGTCGCCACCGATGTCGGTATCGACGGCGCCGCTGCCTCCGCCGAGGAAGCCGCGATGCACATCGTCGACGAGGACTCCCTGTCCGGCTGACCCGCCCGCCCCGCACCAGGAGTCGCCATGCAGCAGGACAAGCACCCCGACTACCACTCCGTGGTATTCCGCGACCGCGCCGCCGGATACGCGTTCCTGACCCGGTCCACCGCGCAGAGCGAGCAGACCATCGAGTGGGACGACGGCGAGAGCTACCCGGTGATCGATGTGGAGATCTCCTCGGAGAGCCACCCCTTCTACACGGGCAAGGCCCGCACGGTCGACACCGAAGGCCGCATCGCCCGCTTCGAGCGCCGGTACGGCGGAGCGGAGTCCGGCGAGGCCGGCTGACCGGGTACGAGGGCTCGGCCCCCGCGGACCGGGGCCGTGCTGCGCACCGCTCGCGCCGGACGAACCGCGGGCATCGCGCCAGGGGCGGGGCTGGCGTGTCAGATCACGTTGAGGGCGGCCGCGCAGCCCACCCCGCCGAGCAGCATGAACACGGGCATCAGCACCTTCAGCTCCACCCAGCTGCCGGCCCGGAACCGCAGCGCCTTCGGCGGCCCCAGCGGATACCAGCGCTTGCGGCCCACCGGGATGGGCCACAGGATCGGGCAGCCCGACACGGTCAGCGCGTCCCCGAGGTCGTGCACCAGCGCGCCCAGCACGATCGGCAGCCCCAGCCACAGGTACTGCTGGTCGGGCGCCGTGAACAGCCAGTCGGAGCCGTTGCCGGGCTTGTCCAGGATCCCCGCGAGGATCCACGCGCTGGTCGCCGCCAGCAGCCACACCAGGACATCGCTGCTGGAACCCCGGGCCGCCCGCCACAGCAGGCCTTCGATGGCCAGCACCATGTGCACGAAGAGGATCGCCAGCACCGCCCAGCGGCCCCCGGTGATCGCCGCGGCCGAGCAGCCGGCGCCGAGCAGGACCGCCCACAGCCAGGTGTGCGTCAGCGTGCGGTGGCCGCCGTTGCGCCGCGGGTCGCCCTTCATCCGCGTCGCCTTGTAGACGACGTAGGACAGCTTGTCCACTATCTCGCAGACCCAGTGGGAGATCGGCCCGAAGGAGCGCGAGATGGTCGCCGCCTTGTGATCGAGGTCCGGGGCGAGTGCGGCGCCGGCACAGATCAGCGCGCCGACGAGGAGAACGGGCCAGGGCATCGGGTGCCCGGTCGCTGCGGCGGCCGCTCCGACGCCGAGCCAGGCCGCGGCCCCCGACAGTGAGTGTGCTGGTCCCATCATGGCCGCTTCCCGCCCCATTCCTCGTGTGCCGCTGTCCAGTTGACCCGGCGCGCTGACGTCGCGTCGGCGACACAGCGTAGCTGCCATGATCTTCGTCCCCGCAGCCGATTCCCCTCTCGGGGTCAAGGCCAGGCAAGATGGGTGCGTGACCCTCATCGATCAGCTGCCGCCGACCGCCGACCCCGACGCCCTGTACGAAGCCTTCGAGTCGTGGGCACAGGAGCGCGGTCTCACCCTCTACCCCCACCAGGAGGAGGCGCTGATCGAGGTGGTCTCGGGGGCGAACGTGATCGTCTCGACGCCCACCGGATCCGGCAAGAGCATGATCGCCGCGGGCGCGCACTTCGCCGCGCTGGCCCGGGACGAGGTCACCTTCTACACCGCCCCGATCAAGGCGCTGGTGTCGGAGAAGTTCTTCGAACTGTGCAAGCTCTTCGGCACCGAGAACGTCGGCATGCTCACCGGCGACGCCTCCGTGAACGCCGATGCTCCCGTGATCTGCTGCACCGCCGAGGTCCTGGCCTCGATCGCGCTGCGCGACGGCAAGAACGCGGACATCGGCCAGGTCGTCATGGACGAGTTCCACTTCTACGCCGAGGGCGACCGCGGCTGGGCCTGGCAGATCCCGCTGTTGGAGCTCCCTCAGGCACAGTTCATCCTGATGTCGGCCACTTTGGGTGATGTTTCCTTCTTCGAGAAGGATCTCACCCGCCGCACCGGCCGCCCCACCTCGGTGGTCCGCTCGGCCACCCGTCCGGTGCCCCTCTCCTACGAGTACAAGTTCACTCCGCTCACCGAGACGCTCACCGATCTGCTGGAGACCAAGCAGGCACCGGTGTACATCGTGCACTTCACGCAGGCGCAGGCCGTGGAGCGGGCGCAGGCGCTGATGAGCATCAACATGTGCTCGCGCGAGGAGAAGGAGCAGATCGCCGAGCTGATCGGCAACTTCCGCTTCACCACCAAGTTCGGCCGCAACCTCTCCCGTTACGTCCGGCACGGCATCGGCGTCCATCACGCCGGCATGCTGCCCAAGTACCGCCGCCTGGTGGAGAAGCTCGCCCAGGCCGGCCTGCTGAAGGTCATCTGCGGTACGGACACGCTCGGCGTGGGCGTCAACGTACCCATCCGTACGGTGCTGTTCACGGCCCTGACCAAGTACGACGGCAGCCGTGTGCGCACCCTGCGTGCCCGCGAGTTCCACCAGATCGCGGGCCGGGCGGGGCGGGCCGGCTTCGACACGGCCGGGCTCGTCGTGGCGCAGGCGCCCGAGCACGTCATCGAGAACGAGAAGGCTCTGGCGAAGGCGGGCGACGACCCGAAGAAGCGTCGCAAGGTGGTGCGCAAGAAGGCGCCGGAGGGCTTCGTCGGCTGGACGGAGAACACCTTCGAGAAGCTGATCGCCTCCGAGCCCGAACCGCTGACCTCGCGCTTCCGGGTGACGCACACGATGCTGCTGGCGGTGATCGCCCGCCCGGGCGACGCCTTCAAGGCGATGCGTCACCTGCTGGAGGACAACCACGAGCCGCGCAGGCAGCAGCTCAGGCACATCCGCCGGGCCATCGCGATCTACCGCTCGCTGCTCGACGGCGGGATCGTGGAGAAGCTCGACACACCGGATGCCGAGGGCCGCATCGTCCGCCTCACGGTCGACCTTCAGCAGGACTTCGCGCTCAACCAGCCGCTGTCCACGTTCGCACTCGCCTCGTTCGAGCTTCTCGACCCCGAGTCGCCGTCCTACGCGCTCGACATGGTGTCCGTCGTGGAGTCCACGCTGGACGACCCGCGGCAGATCCTCGTCGCCCAGCAGAACAAGGCGCGCGGCGAGGCCGTGGCCGCGATGAAGGCGGACGGTGTCGAGTACGAGGAGCGCATGGAGCGCCTCCAGGACATCACCTACCCGAAGCCGCTGGAAGAGCTGCTCTTCCACGCGTACAACACCTACCGCAAGAGCCACCCGTGGGTCGGCGACCACCCTCTGTCGCCGAAGTCGGTCATCCGGGACATGTACGAACGGGCGATGTCCTTCACGGAGTTGGTCTCCTTCTACGAGCTGGCCCGCACCGAGGGCATCGTCCTGCGCTACCTGGCCAGCGCCTACAAGACCCTCGACCACACCATCCCGGACGACCTGAAGTCCGAGGACCTGCAGGATCTGATCGAGTGGCTCGGCGAGATGGTGCGCCAGGTGGACTCCAGCCTGCTGGACGAGTGGGAGCAGCTGGCCAACCCGGAGGAGATGACGGCCGAGGAGGCCCAGGAGAAGGCCGACGAGGTCAAGCCGGTCACCACGAACGCGCGCGCCTTCCGGGTCCTGGTCCGTAACGCCATGTTCCGCCGCGTGGAGCTGGCCGCCCTCGACCAGGTCGAGGAACTCGGCGAGCTGGACGCCGAGGCCGGCTGGGACGCCGAGGCATGGGGCGAGGCGATGGACAAGTACTGGGACGAGTACGAGGACCTCGGTACCGGCCCTGATGCCCGCGGCCCCAAGCTGCTGGTGATCAAGGAAGAGCCGGAGAACGGCCTCTGGCGCGTCCGCCAGATCTTCGACGACCCGAACAGCGACCACGACTGGGGCATCAGCGCGGAGATCGACCTCTCGGCCTCGGACGCCGAGGGCCGCGCGATCGTCCGCGTCACCGATGTCGGCCAGCTGTGAACCGTCTTCGACCAGGTGTGAGCCAAGGAGAGACCCACCGATGACGAACCCGGCCGAGAGACTGGTCGACCTGCTCGACCTGGAGCAGATCGAGGTCAACATCTTCCGTGGCCGCAGCCCGCAGGAGTCCCTGCAGCGGGTCTTCGGCGGCCAGGTGGCGGGCCAGGCGCTGGTCGCCGCGGGCCGCACCACGGACGGCGAGCGCCCGGTGCACTCGCTGCACGCGTACTTCCTGCGCCCGGGTCGCCCGGGCGTGCCGATCGTGTACCAGGTGGAGCGGGTCCGTGACGGCAGGTCGTTCACGACGCGCCGGGTCACTGCCGTACAGCAGGGCCGCACGATCTTCAATCTGACCGCCTCCTTTCACAAGCCTGAGGAAGGACCGTTCGAGCACCAGCTGCCGCCGGCCCGCGAGGTGCCGGATCCGGAAGCACTGCCGACGGTCACCGAGGAGATCCGCAAGCACCTGGGCGCGTTGCCCGAGCAACTGGAGCGGATGGCGCGCCGCCAGCCCTTCGACATCCGTTACGTCGACCGGCTGCGCTGGAACGCCGAGGAGATCGAGGGGGCCGAGCCGCGCAGCGCCGTGTGGATGCGCGCGGTCGGACCGCTGGGTGACGATCCGCTGGTCCACACGTGCGCGCTGACCTACGCCAGCGACATGACCCTCCTGGACGCGGTCCGCATCCCGGTCGAGCCCCTGTGGGGTACGCGGAACTTCGACCTGGCCTCGCTGGACCACGCGATGTGGTTCCACCGCCCGTTCCGCGCGGACGAGTGGTTCCTCTACGACCAGGAGTCGCCGATCGCCACCGGCGGGCGTGGTCTGGCCCGCGGGCGCATCTACGACCTGCAGGGGCGACTGCTCGTCTCGGTCGTCCAGGAGGGGTTGTTCAGGTCCCTGTAGCGGGCCGACGGCCGAGGCTGGGGCCGGGTGGGGGGTTCAGATACGTGTGGTCCGGGGACTTCTGCGCCGCAACCAGCCACGCAGGCCGCGGTTCGCGGGCGCCGGGTCCTGCTCGGAACGCCGGTCCCGGCGCGCGGGAGGCCTGGCCTGCCGTACCAGCGGTGCACGGTGCCGCTCGGACGCTCGGCCCGATGCCGCACCGTCCGGCCAGGGCGCCCCGAACACCGGCCCGTCGTCCCCCTCTTGCGCCCCAAGCGCCGACTCGTAGTCGCGCCCGGGCGCCGGAGCCGCCTGCTCACCGTCCGGCGCGCATGCCCCAACCACCCGCTCTGCCTTCGGCCCGGACGCCCCGGCCATCGGCTCCCCCGTCGACTCGGGTGTCCCAAGCACCGGCTCACCGTGCGGCCCCGGTACGCGCACGACCGGGTGCTCCTGCAGCTCCCGCGACTCCGCGGCCCGTGTGACCGTTCGCGCCAAGGGCGGGATGGGCCGTGCGGTCGCTCGCACCGTCGGCGCGGCACGGCGCATGTCCGGGCGCGGGGCGGGTACGTCGCTGCGAGCCTCCTCGACCGAGTGGGCCAGCTCTCCGCGCAACCAGTCGATCTCGTCCGCGTCCTGTGCTGTCGTGATCCGCTCGGCGAGATGGGCCGCAGGGGATCCCGCGGCACCCCGGCCGGGCGGCATGGGCCGGAACCGGTTCAAGTAAGCACGCTCGTACGGGTTCTTGACGACGTCGGCGATCTCGATCGGTGGAAGGAAGGCGGCCACGGCGCCGGCCCGGGCCCATGGGTCCTCGGCCCGCCGCAGCAGGAATCCGAGCTGGCGTCCGCGCCAGTTGCGGGCGCGCAGGTCCACTCCCGCCTCCAGCTGGCCACGCAGGGTCTCGGGCGTGCGCCCCTTGAGCAGGTGTGCGTTCCGGGGGTCCAAGGTGAAGTTCCGCAGGTCTTCCGCCAGATAGAGCCAGACCACGGCGCGGTAGCGATTGAGGTACCACTTCGCGGGCACGAGCAGCCCCAGACGAGCGAGGCGGGTGAACCGGCCGGCCGGGATCTGCATGAGCGCCGCGCCCTCGGCGGTTCCCACCACCCGCACGCGCTCGCTCAGGGATTCCGGGAAGTCGCCCTGCGCACGGAGGCGGTCGATCTCGGCGCGCTCCACCCGCCGAGCGCCTCCCCCGCCTTCGTCGGGCACGGTGCGGATGTGGGCGAGTTCCACGGCGAGGTCGAACTCGCTTCGTTTGAGGCCCAGTTCCCGGGCCGCGCGGCTCGGGGTGCAAGTGATGGGCCGGGGCGGGCTGAAGGTGCTAGTCGACATGGTCGTAACTCCCCCGTGGAGTCGTGACTCACGCCCTGTGCGCGAGCCGTGTACACACCGTAGCCGGTTCGGCGCATCTCGTGGCGAGCCTGTGGATAACTCCGCGGGGTGGCGAAACTCGCAGGTCAGAACTCCGAGTTGGGCGTTCGCTCGGGCTGTCGGGCATCGACGCCGAGGTGTTCGCCGACGCGATTGACGAGCAGGGTCATCTCGTAGGCGATCTGGCCGATGTCGGCCTCCGCCCCGCTGAGCACGCACAGGCAGCTACCAGTGCCCGCCGCGGTCACGAACAGCACGGCGTCGTCGTACTCGATCATGGTCTGGCGCACCCTGCCCGCGCCGAAGTGACGTCCCGACCCCTTGGCCAGACTGTGCAGCCCGGAGGCCACGGCAGCGAGGTGCTCGGCGTCCTCACGGCGTAGGCCCGTACTCGCGCCCGTGACCAGTCCGTCGTTGGACAGGACCAGCACGTGCCGCACATGGTCCACCCGCTCGGTCAAATCGTCCAGGAGCCAGCCGAGTCCCTGGTTCTGCGCCATCTCCGTCTCCCCGCGTGATGCACCCCCTGGCTGGAGGAACTCCCCGCCAGCCTTCACCACGACCGGCGTCCGGGCAAGCCGGACGGGCGCATGGCACAGAAGATGACCGACGGGTGATGTCGGGCGTTTGTCCCGCACGGTACACATACCGGCAAGTTGACCGCCGTTCGCGCCGGTGGGAGCCCTGACGGGGCAGCGGGTCGGTGTCTGCCGGACAGAGGGGAACCAGCCGTCAGCATCGGCCAGAACACCGCGAAGGGGCGCCATCTCGCGGGCTCAGCCGACCGAGTCCAGGAGCCGGGCGGTGTGCATCCGCCCCGCGTACTCGACGAGTCGGATCAGGACTTCCTTGCCGGAGTCCCGGTCGCGCGCGTCGCACAGCACGACAGGTGTGCCGCGGTCGAGGTCGAGGGCGCGGGAGACGTCGTGGGCGCCGTAGGTGCGGGCGCCCGCGAAGCAGTTGACGGCCACCACGAACGGGATGCGCCGGTGCTCGAAATAGTCGACGGCGGGGAAGCAGTCCTCCAGGCGCCGGGTGTCCGCGAGGACGACGGCACCGAGGGCCCCTTGGGACAACTCGTCCCAGAGGAACCAGAAGCGGTCCTGACCGGGAGTGCCGAAGAGGTACAGGGACAGGCCGGAACGGATGGTGATGCGCCCGAAATCCATGGCGACGGTGGTGGTGACCTTTCGGTCCACGCCGTCGGTGTCGTCGACCAACTGCCCCGCTTCGCTGAGCAGTTCCTCGGTGCGCAGCGGCCGGATCTCGCTGACGGCCCCGACCAGGGTCGTCTTCCCGACGCCGAACCCGCCGGCGACCAGTATCTTCAGCGCCAGTGCGGCAGTCTCGCCGGCGTCGTCGGAGTGCTCGGAGACCATGATCACTTCTCTCGGGAGGACCGGTCGCGGTCGGCGTCCGGGTACTTCGGGCGTGAAGTCAGCATCATGACAAATAGGGCACACTTCTGGGCGATTGGACCGAAAGGCACCCGAAGTGACCGACTCGCGCCCGGCCCGGGGCGCAACGCGTCCGGATAGGAGTGGGGATCGACGTACGGCGTGCTCCGCGCGGTCATCTACAGCGCTCGCAATCCCGCGATGACCTCGTGCAGAATCCGCTCGTCGGGCAGGTGCGCCGGGGGCACGGGGCGGCTGATGACCACACAGCCGAGTTCCAGGAGGTCCCCGAGGAGCACCCTGACCACGCCGACGGGAAGGTCGGCGTCGGCGGCGAGTTCGGCGACGGACTGGGTCTCCGTGCGGCACAGGCGGATCAGGGTCCGGTGCTCGGGGCCGAGCGCGGTGTCGTCGTCGAGCGCCGGGGCCGCGAGGTCGAGGGTGACGAGGGCGATCAGATCGAAGCGCACCCCGGTGGGCCCCGGCTGCGTGCGCCCGCCCGTCATGGCATACGGACGGACCAACGGCCCGGCCTCGCCGTCGTACCACTGACTGCCCGGCTCGCGACGGTCGTCCATCGGGTTCTCGGTCATCGGTACCGCCTTTCCGTCTCACCCCGCGGCGGGCGGCTGTGCTGCCAGGCGCGGTGGCGTGTAGAGGTGCTCGCCGACCCGCTTGACCAGGCGCGCCATCTCGTAAGCGACCAGTCCGATGTCGGCGGTGACGGCGGTGAGCACGGCGAGGCAGGAACCGTCACCCGCGGCGGCCACGAAGAGGAACGCATCGTCCATCTCGACCATGGTCTGCCGCACAGCGCCCGCTCCGAAGTGCCGCCCGGCCCCCTTGGCGAGGCTGTTGAAGCCGGAGGCGACGGCGGCGAGGTGTTCGGCGTCCTCGCGCGCGAGGGCGGTGGAGGCACCGACGGCCAGCCCGTCGTTGGAGAGCACGACGGCGTGCCGCACTTCGCTCACCCGAGTCACCAGGTCGTCGAGCAGCCAGTCCAGTTCGCCGGATCGCGGGCCGGGCCTCGTGTGCGGGTCCTGGATCATGCCGGGTCTCCTTCATTGCTGTCACTGGCCGTTTCGGGCTCCGGGGCGGCGGCCCGGCCGGACTGTCTGCCACCACCACGCACCCAGCCGTCGCGGTAAGCCGTCATGCGGTCCCGCACCAGTTCGGGAGTACGCCGTTCGTCGCCGTGTCCCGGGGATTGCGGCGCCGGCTCCTCGCGGCGTTGGTGCCGGAGCTGGGGAGCCAGGCTCGCCTGGCGCACGCGGCGTGGGAGGTCGTCGGAGGGATCGGAGTCGTTCATCGGGCGGTGCGGCCTCAAGGCGGTGACGCCGGGGTGCGGGGTTTCGTCGGTCGTGCCCGGGCGTCCCGACTCCCCTGCCCTGCCACGGCGTCCCGACTCGCCGTCCGTGCCGTGGCGGCCCGGATCGTCCGCCGTGCTGGACGGGCCGGAAGCGGTGGCCGCGAGGGCTGGGCGGTCCGGCCGTGCGGCGACGGCCTCCTGGGACCAGTTCGTGCCGGGCACGTGCGCGTACGCGCGTTCCTGCTCGTGGCGAACCTGTTCGTTCCGGCGGGAAGCAGGTTCGGTCGACCTGTCATGGAGCAGAGCCGTGGGCAGCAGGACGACGGCGGTGGTGCCACCGTACGGGGACGTCCGCAGGTGCACCTTGACGTCATGCCGGGAGGCAAGCCGGCTGACCACGAAGAGCCCGAGCCGGTCGCTGTCGAACAGGTCGAGGGCCTCGGACTGTTCGATGCGCCGGTTTGCGCCCGCGAGGGTCTCGGCGCCCATGCCGAGGCCGCGGTCCTCGATCTCCAGGGCGTAGCCGTTGCCGACGAGTTCACCGATGACGCGTACGCGCGTGTGCGGTGGCGAGAACTGGGCCGCGTTCTCGACGAGTTCGGCGAGCAGATGGGTGAGGTCGGCCACGGCGGCACCGATGACGTGCGTCTCGGGGAGCCGGCGTACTTCCACGCGCGCGTAGTCCTCGATTTCCGATACGGCGGCCCGTACGACGTTCGTGAGGGACACCGGCATGCGCCAGGCCCGGCCGGGTGCCGCCCCCGAGAGGATGATCAGGCTCTCGGCGTGGCGCCGCATCCGGGTGGTGAGGTGGTCCAGACGGAACAGGTCGCTCAGCTCCTCGGGGTCGTCGGAGCGCCGCTCCATGCTGTCGAGGAGGCTGAGCTGGCGGTGGACCAGCACCTGGCTGCGGCGGGCGAGGTTGACGAAGACTCCGGAGATGCCGCTGGCGAGTTCGGCGCGTTCCACGGCGGCGCGCAGGGCGGCGCGGTGGACGGTGGTCAGGGCTTCGGAGACCTGACCGGTCTCGTCCTCGGCCGGTGGTCCGACGGGGGCCTCTGCCCGGATGTCGAGGTCCTCGCCCGCGCGCAGTCTGCGCATCGCTTCCGGGAGCTTGCGGCGGGCGATCTCCAGGGCGTCGTTGCGCAGATTCACGAGCTCGACCACAAGCCCTCGTCCGATACGGACGGAGATGACCAACGAGGCGACCACAGCGGCCAGACCGAGCAGTACGGCGGCACCGGCGGGACTGACCAGTCCGCGCGTGACCGGATCGGCGCGGCCCGCGACTGCCCGGCCCGTGTCCGTCGCGATGCTCCGCATGCCGTCCTGCACGCGCGCGTGGGCGGAGCCCCAGGCGGCCTGCGGTGTCGTGTCAGCCGGCTTGGCGCCCGGCCCGGCGGCGAGGATCTTGTCTTCGGCTGCACCGAGGGTGCTGTAGGAGTCGCTGCCGCTCAGGTGCTGCCAGGCGGCGCGCTGGACGGCGGGCAGATCGTCGACGGACGTCTCGGTGAGGGTGCGGCGCGCGGCGACGGCGGCACCGAACGCCCTCAGCCGCTCGCCCTGGAGACCGTCGGAGGTCGGTGCGCCGCTGAGCAGTGTGTCCTCCTGGGCCAGCGCCTCGGCGGCCCTGGAGAATTCGAGCAGCACGCGCGCGTCGGAGCCGACGTCGGCCTGCTGGATGCCGGTGAGAGCGCCGTCCACGGCAAAGGCCGCCCCGATGGTCTTCGTGTACTGGGCGTACACCGTTCCCCAGCCGGCCTTGTGATCGAGTACGGCCGTGCGCAGCGCGCGCAGTTGCGCGGCGCCGGAGACGAAGCTGGCGAGGCGATCGGAGACGTCGGCGGGCAACTCCTCGCTGTCGGCGACGGTGCTGTCGCCGCCGAGCCGCAGTGCGGCTACGGCCCGGTCGGTTCGGGCGGCCAGCACCTGGACGTCGCCGGCGTCGCCCGGGTCCGGCACGGTGGCACAGCGCACGGCTGCGGTGCGCTCGGCCTGGAGGGCGGCGACGGCTGCGGCCACCGGGGTGCGCAGTTCGGCGTCGACCCGCTGGGACTGACGGAGCCGGGCCACGTCCTGGGCGGTGCTGACGGTGGCGTACGCCCACAGGGCTAGCAGGGAGACGACGGGCACCATCAGCAGGCTGACGACCTTGGCACGCACGGTACGGGGTCGTAGGTACCGGCGGTTTCCACGCGCGCGTGGCGTGGTCGGCACCGCACCGACAGGACGGTCACCGACCTCGTCGGCGGGCGGCCCGGCGTGCGCGCGGCGGCCGCGCGGGGGGTGTGCCGGGGCGCCGGTTCTCGGGCGGGTACGGGATGGGCGCATGGCCTCCTCGCTCGGGGCGTGGGTCGGGTCGCTAGGAGGGGTTTCCCGCTAGCGGGCGATGGTCTCGACGGGCCGCTGGGCGGAGGCGGAGGCCTCGCGCTCGTCGGCCGTGGGTGAGAGGGCGACGAAGGCCGAGGTGATGAAGAGATAGGACCCGAGGCCGACGGCGAGGGGGAAGATGAACTGCATCGCCGTGGCCCCGGGCAGGGCCTCGCCGGAGGGGTGCACACGCACGCTCACCGCGAACATCCCGGTGTAGTGCATGCTGCTGACGGCCGCTCCCATGACGAGGGAGGCGACGGTGACCGCGAGGGGCGACCTGATGTTGAGGCCGGCCCACAGGGCCACGGTCGCCGCCACGACGGCGATCAGCACCGACAGTCCGACGAGGACAGGGTCGTACCGGACGTCTCCGTGCAGCCTGACCGCCGCCATGCCCAGGTAGTGCATGCTGGCGACACCGAGCCCGGTGGTGAGTCCGCCGAGGAGCAGCGCCCGGTTGCGGTCGCGGCTGTAGCCGACGGCGAAGACGCCGGCGCAGACGACGACCATGGCGACGAGGAGGCTGAGGATGGTCAGCGGCACGTCGTAGCGGATGTCGGTGCCGCTGACGCGGAAGCCGAGCATGGCCACGAAGTGCATGGTCCAGATGCCCGTCCCGATCGCGGTGGCCGCGGTGACGAGCCAATTGCGGCGCGAACGACCGGTGGTGCCGAGTGCGCGGACGGTGCAGCGCAGTCCGAGTGCCGCGCCTACGCAAGCCATCGCGTACGACAGCACGGGGGTCAGCCAGCCGAAGGCGGCGTGGTCCAAGTGTCCCATGGCCAAGGGACGCTAGGGGGCACGGGCGCACACAGGGGGCGCATTTCGAAACGTGCTGGAATATGACACGCAGATGCGACGGAACGATCGGGTCCGGCCCGAACATGTGCGCCTACGTATCCCCCGTGACGGTGAGGAATCATGCGGAACATGAGCGACGACCACACACACGTGCAGGAGTTCTTCGGAGCCCGGGCAGCCGACTGGGACAGCCGGTTCCCCGACGACGGCCCGGCCTTCGCGGCCGCCGTGGCCGACCTCGGCCTGCGGCCGGGGGATCGTGTGCTGGACGCGGGCTGCGGCACCGGGCGCGCCCTTGCGCCGCTGCGGGCCGCGGTGGGCCCCTCCGGGGTGGTGCTGGGCGCCGACCTGACTCCGGCGATGCTCCAGGCGGCCGTGCGGGCCGGCCGGGACCGGGACGGGCGGCTTCTGCTCGCGGACGTCGCCGCGCTGCCGCTGCGCTCGGAGAGCCTGGACGCCGTGTTCGCGGCCGGTCTGATCGCCCATCTGCCGCACCCGGTGGGCAACCTGCGGGAGCTGGCCCGCGTGGTGCGGCCGGGCGGCGCGCTCGCGCTGTTCCATCCCATCGGGCGCGCGGCCCTGGCGGCACGGCAGGGCCGGCAGATCACAGCCGACGACCTGCGCGCCGAGGCCAACCTCGGTCCGCTCCTGGCCCGTTCGGGGTGGCGCATGACGTCGTACGTCGACGAGGACGCGCGTTTTCTCGCGCTGGCCACGCGCGAGAGCTGAGCGACATACCGGCCAAGACACGCGCGGCTCGGAGCCGCTACGGCTCAACCGCCGGGCGGAGCCAGTACGTTCCGGCGACGGCCGCAACGAAGGCGGCGGGGTTGTCGAACATGACGTTGTGCCCGGCGCCGGGCACCGTCACCACCCCCCGCCAGTGCACTGCTGTGCACACCCTGAAGGTAGACACGCTCCACGGACGGCCCCTCCAGGATCGTGCGCGTGCCAGGGCCCGAGCCCTGCCGCAGGCCGACGGCGCTGCGGTGCAGGGCGCGCGGGTCGGCCAGCCGCATGGTCGCCGCCCGCAGAGGGCCGACGGCCGCCAGCACGCGCGCGTACCCTTCTCCGACGAATTCGCCCTCCCCATAGGCGGCGATGTTGCTGCTGCCGGCCGCCCAGGCGGCCGTACTGCGACGCCGACTGGCCTTCCTCGAAGAGCCCGCTACTTTCTCCTACGACGGTGACCGGCCGCTGCGCGCCGAGGAGTTGGACGACCCCTTCCGGCGGGATGCCCTCACCATCGCACGTGCCACGAGCCGGGCCGAACTCGTCTGGCTGCGCGACACCCTCGCGTCACTCGGGGGCGTCAGCCGCTGAGGCGTCCCGGTGCCGCACCGGGCAGCCGCGCAGCCCAGGAACCGGGCGGGTGCCCAGACCGTCGACGCGGTAGCCGTCCGGGTAACCCTTCACCTCCCAGTTCTGGCGGGCGAAATGCGGCTTGCGGCGCGGTGGCAGCAGCCGGACGAGGCGGCCACGCGTGCGGACGGCGCGGCGCATGAGCGCAGTGACGGGCGTGCTGGGCGGCGAGTAGCGGAACGTGCGCAACAGGGACTCGTCGAGGAGGGCGAGCGTCGCCGTGCGCAGCACCGGCGCCAGCGGGCGCGGATACCAGGACGCCATCAGGTCGAGGGTGGCGTCGGAGACCTGCCGGGCGCGCTCGTCCCAGCCGAAGCGGTCCCGCTCGTAGGCGTCGAGGAGCGCCTCGAACTCCTCATAGCTCTCGGGGATGTCGGGGATGCCCATGTACCGGCCGAGAGTGCGGTAGTACTCGGTGGCCGCCACGATCTCGTGCCGGGACAGCCGCCGCCAGCCGTAGGCGTCGATCCACCGTCTGGGCATCACGACGAAGGTGCTCAGCACGTAGCGCATGTCGTCGTCGCCGATGTCGTAGCTGCGGTGCATCTGGTTGATGCGGCGGATCGCCGTGCGGCCCTCCTCGGCGGCGAATCCGTGCTCCACGATGCTGTCGAGGAGGAGCACGGTGTCGTCGTACCGCATCTGCGCGCGTTCGACCAGCTCCGCCGTCCCGGCGAGCAGCCGGCCGATGCTCGGCACCGCGTAGGTGCGATAAAGGGCCAGCTCAAGGGCGCGCGTGTAGTCCCAGGGGAACTCGTAGGCCACACTCAGCCGGTAGATCTCCACCGCGTCCGCCACCGGATCCAGCCGACGGATCCTACCGAGCCGCTCGAACCGGTTCACCGCGCCGTCCCCCTTCTCCGGAGAGGTCCAACTCTACGGTGAGTGACGGAATATGAGCGATGGGCGACGAACCGATCAAGGGCGCGAGAGAGGCGTGCACACAATGTGTTCGAGGCGGCGATCGAGCAGGCCAGCGCCTTCCTCGGGCTGCCCACGGGCCACGGAACGCCGCTCGTCCATCGTGGTCGTTTCGCCCCCGTCCAGGCGGAAACCTGCAGCTCCGCGTGGTGTGCGGAGTCGTGACAAGGGCCTTCCGCTCGCACTAGGGTGCGCCCGGTTGGACGAACCACTGGGGAGGCAGGGATGGCCGGAACGGACGATGAGGCCGTCACCACCGCGGACGAGGCGCTGTACGTGCTGACAGCGGTGCTGCTGACGCCGGCACAGTTTCCGAGCGTTCTGGGCGACGACTATCCGGAAGCGTGCGCGGCGATGGGACTGGCGCCCCGCGCCGACGGGTACGGCCTGGTGCTGGGCCAGGACGGTGCCGGTGCCCGCTGGACGGTCGTCATCGACGACGTCTCGCTGGTCGCCGTGGCAATCGCCTCCTGGGACTGCGGCATGGAGTACGAGCTGTCACCGGACGAGCGCGCCGTCGTGGCCGCGCTGCCGGGCTGGCCTCTGGCGGTCGCCGTCGCGGCCCCCGACGTCCCCGCACCGCACGACCCCGCCCCCGAGGTGACGGACGGGCCCGCGCTGAGCCCTCCGGACACCAGCACCTGGGGGCCGGCCCAGCGCCGTCTGGGCGCCGACGAGATCGCTCTGCAGTGGGCGGCCTGGCGGGAACAGATCAACGACGAGGAGTTCTCCGCGCGGGGCGAGTCGGCGAAGGCCACAGGACCCTCGCCGCAGGGCGGGGAGACCGAGAAGACCGCGTCGGGGAGCGGGGATACGCCGCACGCCGGCCACCGCGGTGTCCGGCGGGTGCTCGCGGAGGCGCGCGCCTACGTCGACTCGCCGCCACCGCTCGGCCGGGTGCGCTCGTCGTTTGCCCCGGGTGACGCCCGTACCTTGCGCGCCGACGGCCCCGGCTGGTCGATGGTGGCCCGCACCGACGACATCGCGTTCGTGCTGCTGGACGAGGAGCCCGGCGAGGTCCTGCCGGTGGGCCGGGGCCCCGAGCTGCCGGGCCTGTTGGAGGCGCTCGACAAGATAGCCGTCCGGCCCATCTGAGGCCCGCCGCCTCTCCACCCTCCACCCCGCACCGGCCGCCCGTGCCAGCCCCGGGGAGCCGCGCCGTGGTGACGGCGCGGCCCCCGAGGACCTGCAGAGTCCCTGCGGGCTCCTACGCGAGCGTCTCCGGCCGCCCGGCTCCCGGGCGAGCCTCGTCGGCCGTCCCTCGTCGCCTCAGCGGCCGAGTTCCTTGCGCGTGACCCTGCGGAGCCTGCGCCGCTGCGAGGGGTCCAGCGTCAGATACGCGGCCACCGGGACCCCGACCACGATCAGGAAAGCCACCCACCAGGGCAGCCATATCAGCAGGATCAACCCGACCGCCACACCTCCTGCGGCGATCTTCGCATTCTTGGACATGAGCGTCGCCTCCTTCGCGGCCACTGCCGCTCTCTGCTCAGAAAACGGCCCCGCGCTCCCCGCGGTTCCGGACCCCGACCCTGAGACATCCCCGAGGACCGCCCCCTAATGGTCCCGCTCGGGCTCTGCTCGCAGTATCGCTCCGTTACGAGTCCGTTGTCGGCGGGCCGCACGTTGCAATTTCACCCGTCCATGTCGGGCACCCCCTCGACCGGCCGCAGCTCCGGGCAGCCGAAGCCGCCCCGCTGCCCGTGCACCATGCACGAGGGCCACCGGTCGAACAGGTTGTGAAGTGGTCCGGATCACGACGCTGCCGCATCGGGGCCGCCCTCGGCGTGCTGTACCCTCGGCCACTCCGCTCTAGTAGTCAAGTTTGAGGAGTGCGGCAGAGCTGTGCTGACCATCCCCACGGCACCACCCTCCGAGCTGTCCCCACTGGCCCGATGCTGCGTCGGGTTCCTGCCGTCCGATCCGGCCCGCGCAGGCCGGATCGCCCTCTGGCGCTGGGACGGTGAGGCCCCTCCCGCCGTCGCCGACGGCTCCGCAACGGAGCTGGACCTCGTGCTGCCCGCAGCGGACGGCGGCGTGGAACAGGTCCGTACGCCCGCGCTCCTGCTGCCTGTACGCAGCGCCCTGCCGCTGCTCACGCGCACGCGTGCGCTGCCGGAATGGCGCCAATCGGCCTGCTTCTGGGGCGCTGCCTGCGAACTGGCCCTGCACTTCCTCGCGCGCGGGCTGCTGCTGCCGGGGCTCTCCCCGGCCGACCACGACGCCTGGCGGGTGGGCCCGCTGTCCGCGGGGGACACGGAGCTGGTCCGCGAACTCGCCGCCGCCATGCCCCCGGAGGCCCACGCGGTGCCGCTCACGGGCACGGAGCCTCCCCGGCTGCCCGATCCGGAGCGGCTGCTGCGTGCGTTCCTGGACGCGCTCGCCGACGTACTCCCGCGCTCTCCCGCGGCGCCTTGGGTGACCGGCGGCCCCACGTACGCGGCGCCCGAGCCGACGCCCTTGCCCGAACTGCGCGCGTGGGCGGACGACGTCGCCGCCGGCCACGACGCGGGCGTACGGCTGTCGCTGCGTGTGGAGGTCTCCGGTCTCGAGGCCGCCACGGAGCAGGACAGCGGCATCGCCCAATTCCGTGCGGTACTGCAAGTGCACGGTCCGAACGGGGCGGCGGACGTCATGGGCGCCGCCGACCTGTGGGCCGACGCCGGACATGCGCACGAGACATTCGGCGCACGCGCGCGTGGCGACGTGCTGCTGGCGCTGCGCCGCGCGGCCCGCGCCTGGCCGTCGTTGACGCCTCTGCTCGCCGCCGCCGTACCGGATGCCGTGGACCTCGCCGACGACGAGATCGCCGAACTCCTGGGCGAGGGCGCTCAGGCGCTGGCCGCGGCGGGCGTCGACGTGCACTGGCCGAAGGAACTGTCGCACGGCCTCACCCTGCACGCGACCGTCGGCCCGCCGGACGCCGGCACGGCTGCCCCAGGAGATGCCTCCGCTCCCTCGGCGTTCCTCTCGGCGAACGGCACGGTCGCGTTCTCCTGGGGTTTCGCGCTGGACGGGCGGGAGTTGTCCCGGTCGGAGCTGGACCGGCTCGCGGAGGCCAAGCGTCCCCTGGTACGGCTGCACGACGGGTGGGCCCTGGTCGACCCACGGCAGGCGGACCGCGCCCGGACCCGGCAGGACCGCTCCGTAGCTCCCGTGGAGGCGCTGGCCGCCGCTCTGACGGGCTCGGCGGAGGTGGACGGCCGGCAGGTCGGCGTGCGTTCGACGGGTTGGCTGGAAAGGCTGCGGGAGCGGCTCACGGACACCGAGCCGACGCCGGTCGTCGGGCCGCCGCCGGACCTGGCCGCCACGCTGCGGGACTACCAACTGCGCGGTCTCGACTGGCTGGTCCGCATGACCTCCCTCGGTCTGGGCTGCTGTCTGGCCGACGACATGGGACTCGGCAAGACGATCACGCTGATCGCACTGCATCTGCACCGGCAGACGGAAGCCTCGGCGGCCGGCCCCACGCTCGTCGTCTGCCCCGCCTCTCTGCTGGGCAACTGGCAGCGCGAGATCGAGCGGTTCGCTCCCGGTGTGCCGGTGCGCAGGTTCCACGGGGCCGGCCGTGCTCTCGGCTCCGTCGCGGCCGGGGAGTTCGTGCTGACCACATACGGCACGATGCGCCAGGACACGGAGCGGCTCGCCGGGGTGCCCTGGGGCCTGGTCGTGGCCGACGAGGCGCAGCATGTGAAGAACCCCTACTCGGCGACCGCGCGGGCGCTGCGCTCCATCGGCGCACGCGCACGCGTGGCGCTCACCGGCACTCCGGTGGAGAACAACCTCGCGGAACTGTGGGCGATCCTCGACTGGACGACACCCGGCCTGCTCGGCCGCCTCGGCGCCTTCCGCGCGCGATACGCGCAGCCCGTCGAGGGCGGCCTCGACCCGGCCGCCGCGGGGCGGCTCGCGAAGCTCGTGCGGCCGTTCCTGCTGCGGCGTCGCAAGTCCGACCCGGGCATCGCCCCCGAGCTGCCACCCAAGACCGAAAGCGACCACCCGGTGGCCCTCACGCCGGAACAGGCGGGACTGTACGAGGCGTTGGTCCGCGAGACGCTGGACCGGATCGCCGCAGCCGACGCCATGGCCCGCCGGGGTCTGATCGTGCAGTTGCTGACCGGCCTGAAGCAGATCTGCAACCACCCGGCGCAGTTCCTCAAGGAGGACGACGAGGCCGACGTTCCACGGCTCGCGGGACGCTCGGGAAAGCTGGAGCTGCTGGACGAACTCCTCGGCACGATCCTCGCGCAGGGTTCGGGCGTCCTCGTCTTCACGCAGTATGTGCGCATGGCCCGCCTGCTCGGACGACATCTGGCGGCCCGCGGCGTGCCCACGCTGCTGCTGCACGGCGGGACCCCGGTCACCGCGCGCGAGGCGCTGGTACGGCGCTTCCAGGACGGTGAAGCACCCGTGTTCCTGCTGTCCTTGAAGGCCGCCGGGACGGGCCTGAACCTCACCCGCGCCGAGCACGTCGTGCACTACGACCGCTGGTGGAATCCGGCGGTCGAGGCACAGGCCACCGACCGCGCGTACCGCATCGGGCAGACCCGCCCGGTGCAGGTGCACCGACTGATCGCCGAAGGCACCCTGGAGGACCGCATCGCGGACATGCTCGGCCGCAAACAGCAGTTGGCGGACGCGGTGCTCACCACCGGCGAGACCGCACTGACGGAGCTGACCGACGCGGAACTGGCCGCACTGGTGGAACTGCGCGGGGAGGCGCGATGAACCGCTACGACGACGAGCGCACGGGCGCGTCCGCGCGCACGTTCGCCGCGCAACCGCCCGCGCGCGGGCGGGGATTTGCGCAGAGTTGGTGGGGGCGCGCATGGCTGCGGGCCCTGGAGGACGCGGCCCTGGACGACGCGGCGGTCAAGGCGGGGCGCCGGCTCGCGCGCGCGGGTGGCGTGGGCGCGATGACCGTACGGCCGGGCCGGGTCACCGCCGTCGTACGGGAGCCCTCTGGCGCGGCCCATCGGGCCGATGTCCTGGTGCCGGAGCTGTCCGAGGAGGAGTGGGCGCGGTTCCTGGACGTGGCCGTGGAGCAGGCCGGACACATGGCTGCGCTGCTCGACCGGGAGCTTCCGCCGCACCTGGTCGAGGACGCCGCGGTGAGCGGGATCGAGCTGCTCCCCGGCCTCGGCGATCTGGAGCCCGCGTGCGACTGCGGGACGTGGGACCACTGCGGGCACA
The DNA here is from genome assembly GCF_001280015.1 of Streptomyces sp. MMG1121. Classification (GTDB taxonomy): domain Bacteria; phylum Actinomycetota; class Actinomycetes; order Streptomycetales; family Streptomycetaceae; genus Streptomyces. Next base: position 211,340 of record NZ_LGDV01000251.1, on the reverse strand, counting down.
CCGCCGCCCTGTGCCACCAGGTGGCGCGACTGCTGGACGAAGATCCGTTTCTGCTTCTGCTGCTGCGGGGGCGGGAGAGGGCTGTGTTTCTGACGGAACTGCAGGTGCGCGGTACCGCGCCCCGGGCGGAACTCGCCGCGCCCGAGCCGGAGGGCGTGGACGCGACCGAGGCGTGGGCGGCCGGGGACATCCTGCCCCCGCTGCCCGAGTTGCCCGGGCTTCCGTCTGCACCCGGCGCTCCACCGTCTCTCGACACCGGGACGGCACCGGCGCCCGGGGTCGATCCGGTGGCGCTGGAGCACCTGGCGGGCCGCACGGCCGTTGAGGCGTACCGGCTACTGGCAGAGGTGCTCCGCGGCGACGCACGGGACGGCACCACGGCGACGGCCGCGCAGGACGCCGTACGCCTTGCCTGCGAAGCCCCTGCCGACGGCATCACCGAGCGGCTCGCCGACGGATCGGGGCGCGGTCGCGAAGGCTTGACGGCCGCTGTCCGGGCCTGGCACGCCGGGGGTGCGGCGGCCTTGGTCGTCCTGGACGAGGAGTGGTCGGTGGAGGGCGTGGCGCTTGCACGCGCGCGTGGGGCGCTGGAAGCGGCCTGGGAGGCGGACGAGGAGCCGTCGTTCCACCGGAGCGGCAACCGGTGGACCGTGCCCGCCGAAGGGGTACAGCTGCGTCTGGACGGCGACGGCCGCTGGTGGCCGTACCGCGACGAGAGCGGCCGCTGGATCCCGGCAGGCGGGCCGGACGACGACCCGGCAACCGCTCTGGCCGTGGCACGGCTCGGCCCGAAGGCAGAGTCCGGCAGGGAATTCTGACTGACCGCAATCGCCGCCGCTGGCCCTGGCCGCCGCCCTGGTGGCTGCCAGGACGGCCGTTTGCGGCGCCGTCCGGCGAGGCCCGTGTGTCCGTACAGCGACGCTCGGCGAGGTCCCGCTCGGGGCGTTCGGCAACGCGCCACTGCCCGGAAGCGTGACCGACGACCGCGAGGTGAGGCTGGGTGGCATCGGCAGACATCTGCCCGGCGGGCCGCAAGGGGAGCAAAGGACGGGGCGCGTTCCGGTCGCTCTCCCCGGCCTTTCCTCATCCCCTGGTCAGTACACGCGCGCGTGGGGCGCGTTCAGCCACGCGTCCCGAGCAGGTGGTCCATCGCCAGCTGGTCGAGCCGCTCGAAGGCCATGCCGCGAGCGGCCGCCGCCTCCACGTCGAAGTCCTCGAAGGCCGCGCGGTCGGCGAGCAGGGCCTGAAGGCCGTCTGCCGCGGTCGGCTGTGCCAGCTCGTCCAGGCGCGAGGCTCGCAGCGCCTCCTGGACCTCCGGGTCGGCCCGGAAGGCGGCCGAACGCTCCTTCAGGATGAGGTAGTTGCGCATGCAGCCGGCCGCCGACGCCCACACGCCGTCGAGGTCCTCGGTCCGCGGCGGCTTGAAGTCGAAGTGCCGCGGCCCCGCGTAGCCGGCGCTCTCCAACAGGTCGACCAGCCAGAACGCCGCCCGCAGATCGCCGGCGCCGAACCGCAGGTCCTGGTCGTACTTGATGCCGGACTGGCCGTTGAGGTCGATGTGGAACAGCTTGCCCGCCCACAGGGCCTGTGCGATGCCGTGCGGGAAGTTCAGGCCGGCCATCTGCTCGTGCCCGACCTCCGGGTTGACGCCGTACAGTTCGGGACGCTCCAGGCGTTCGATGAAGGCCAGCGCGTGCCCGACGGTGGGCAGCAGGATGTCGCCGCGGGGCTCGTTCGGCTTGGGCTCGATGGCGAAGCGGATCTCGTACCCCTGGGCGGTGACGTACTCACCGAGGAGGTCGAACGCCTCCTTCATGCGGTCCAGGGCCGCGCGCACGTCCTTGGCGGCGCCGGACTCGGCGCCCTCGCGCCCGCCCCAGGCGACGTAGGTCCCGGCGCCCAGTTCGACGGCGAGGTCGATGTTGCGGATGGTCTTGCGCAGCGCGTAGCGCCGCACGTCGCGGTCGTTGGCGGTGAACGCGCCGTCCTTGAAGACGGGGTGCGTGAAGAGGTTCGTCGTGGCCATCGGGACGGCCATGCCGGTCGCGTCGAGGGCCTGGCGGAATCGCTTGATGTGTGACTCGCGCTCGGTGTCCGAGGCGCCGAAGGGGATCAGGTCGTCGTCGTGGAAGGTCACCCCGTGGGCACCCAGCTCGGCCAGGCGCTGGACCGTCTCGACCGGGTCGAGGGCGCGGCGGGTCGCGTCGCCGAACGGGTCCCTTCCCTGCCAGCCGACGGTCCACAGGCCGAAGGTGAACCTGTCCTCGGGGGTGGGCTGGTAGCTCATGCCGCGGCTCCCTTGCTGCGTTACGACTATTTCGTCATGGCCGTTTACAAATTAGTATGCGCACGCACCTCTGGGAAGAGACAAGATGCAGATACCGCAGAGCCGCGGAAGAGGAGAGCCCGATGTCAGCAGCCGAGGGTCCACTCGTCGTCGGCGTGGACACATCCACGCAGTCCACGAAGGCGCTGGTCGTCGACGCGTCGACCGGGCAGGTGGTGGCGAGCGGCCAGGCGCCGCACACCGTGTCCTCGGGCGCGGGCCGGGAGAGTGATCCGCGTCAGTGGTGGGACGCCCTGTGTGCGGCGTTGCGCCAGTGCGGTGACGCGGCGCACGAGGCGGCGGCCGTGTCGATCGGCGGACAGCAGCACGGCCTGGTCACCCTCGGCGAACGGGGTGAGCCGGTGCGTCCCGCGCTGCTGTGGAACGACGTCCGCTCGGCACCACAGGCCCGCCGGCTGGTGGAGGAGCTGGGCGGCCCGAAGGCCTGGGCGGAGCGCACCGGCAGCGTGCCCGGCGCGTCGTTCACCGTCACGAAGTGGGCGTGGCTGGCCGAGCACGAGCCGGAGGCGGTCCGCGCGACAAGGGCGGTACGGCTCCCCCACGACTACCTCACCGAGCGGCTGACGGGGGACGGCACGACCGACCGCGGCGATGCCTCGGGCACCGGCTGGTGGGCGTCCGGGACGGAAACGTACGACGCGGAGACCCTCGCGCACGTCGGTCTGGATCCGGCACTGCTGCCCCGGGTGGTGCGGCCGGGCGAGGTGGCCGGCACCGTGCGCGACAGCCACGACCTGCCGTTCTCCAAGGGCACGCTGGTCGCCCCGGGCAGCGGCGACAACGCGGCGGCAGCGCTGGGCCTCGGTCTGCGGCCGGGCACCCCGGTGCTCAGCCTCGGCACGTCCGGCACGGTGTACGCCGTCTCGCGGCGCCGCCCGGCCGATCCGACCGGGACGGTGGCGGGCTTCGCCGACGCGCACGGGGACTGGCTGCCGCTGGCCTGCACCCTGAACTGCACGCTCGCCGTGGATCGCGTCGCGGCGCTGCTGGGCCGGGACCGCGAGGCGGTGGAGCCGGGCGGCTCCCTGACCCTTCTGCCGTATCTGGACGGCGAGCGCACCCCGAACCTGCCGCACGCCTCCGGGCTGCTGCACGGGCTGCGCCATGACACGACCGGGGGGCAGGTGCTCCAGGCCGCCTACGACGGCGCCGTGCACGCGCTGCTGGGCGCCCTCGACCTGGTCCTGGACGAGGACGCGGACCGCAGCACCCCACTCCTGCTGATCGGCGGCGGTGCCCGGGGGAGGGCCTGGCAGGAGACGGTACGGCGGCTGTCGGGGCGGCCGGTCCAGGTGCCCGAGGCCCGGGAGCTGGTCGCCCTCGGGGCCGCCGCACAGGCTGCTGGGCTGCTCACCGGCGAGGATCCGGCCGCGGTGGCGCGCCGCTGGAACACGGCCGCGGGCCCGGTGCTGGACGCGGTGGAGCGGGACGGGGCGAGGATGGAGCGGATCACCGGGGTACTCTCCGACGCGGCCCCACTGCTGGAGCGGGGGACGGACAGCAGGCCGCACGCGTGAAGCCGGGCGGCGGAGACCGAGGATTGACGCAGGCATGACCGCACCGCTGCACGAGGCCCGCCCACCCGGCGCCGGCCGCGCCCTGCCGGACACCCAGCAGGGCATGCGCCGGCGCAACCTGGCCCGCGTGATGCACGCCGTCAGCGCCGAGGGTTCGCTGTCGCGGGCCGCGGTCGCCTCGCGCATCGGGCTGACCCGGGCGGCCGTGTCGACGCTGGTGGACGAGCTGATCCGCTGGGGACTGCTGGAGGAGCTGGGCCCGGAGCGGCCGGGCCGGGTGGGCCGGCCCGGGTCCGCCCTCGCGGTGAGCGGCCGTGGTCCGGCGGGGATCGGGGCCGAGATCGGCGTCGACCACCTCGCGGTGTGCGCGGTCGACCTGCGCGGCACCGTCCGCGCCCGGGCCGTGCGGCGCGGGGCGAATCGGGGCCGGGCTCCCGAGGTGGTGGCACAGGAGCTGACGAAGCTGGTGCGCCGGGTCGTCACGGAGGCGGAGCGGGCCGAACTGTGGCCCGCGGGGCTCGCGGTCGCCGTCCCCGGGCTCGTGGCACGGGACGGCCGTACGGTCGTCCGCGCACCGAACCTCGACTGGCACGACACCGATGTCGGCGCCCTGCTGCCCGGCGAGTGGCCGCTGACCGTGGGCAACGAGGCCAACTACGGCGCTCTCGCCGAGTTGTGGCTCGGCGACGGCACCCCGCGTGACTTCCTGCATGTGTCGGCGGAGATCGGCATCGGTGCCGCGGTCGTCGTGGACGGCGCTCTGCTGCGCGGTACCCAGGGCTTCGCGGGCGAGCTGGGCCATGTGCCCGTACGGCCGGACGGGCCGCCCTGCCCGTGCGGCGGCCGCGGCTGCCTCGAGCAGTACGCGGGCGAGGACGCGGTGCTGCGCGCGGCGGGGCTGGAGCCGCGCGAGGACAGGGTGGGTCTGCTCGCGGAGCGCGCCGAGGAGGGCGACGAGCGCGTACGGGCGGCGCTGCGGGACGCCGGCACGGCGCTCGGCATCGCGCTGACCGGGGCGGTGAACCTGCTCGACCCCGAGTCGGTGGTCCTGGGCGGCGCCCTGGCCGACCTCTCTCCCTGGCTGCTGCCGCCCCTGGAGACCGAGCTGACGGGCCGTACGGCGGGCCCGCCCTGCCCGGTGTCCGTGTCCCGCCTGGGTCCGCAGGGCCCCCTGCTGGGTGCGGCGCACTCGGTCGTCCGGTCCGTACTGGACGATCCGGCGGTGGTGGCGGACCGTTCCTGACGGTACCGGCAGGCTCCCGGCGGGCCTTGAGTCACCCGATCGGGTGGCCGAGTTTTCCACAGGCGGCGGATCGTCCACGGAACCGCGGCACACCCTTCTGCCCAACCCTCCCGCGCCGTACCGTGATTGCACGCGAGGCACTGCCGACGGGCCGTCATGGACCGTGGAGTGCCCTGCGAGATGACGGCACTTCACACACGTCGGGTGGCAGCGGACTGACAGGCATCGGGGGGACGGGCATGCGCGGGGAGACGACCGGAGAGCTGCGGCGCGACGCCATCGGGTTGCGCGAGGTGCTGTTCCAGAGCGTCACGGCGATGGCGCCGGCCGCCGCGGTGGCCGCGTCGATTCCGTCCGGCGCCGCCTTCGCGGGCGGCAGCCTGCCGCTGGCGGTGCTGATCGCGCTGGTGGCCTGCCTGTTCACGGCGTCGTGCGTGGCCGAGCTGGCCCGGGAGTTACCGGCGGCGGGCTCGGTGGCCACGTATGCGGCACGGGGGCTGCACCCGGCCGTCGGCTTCCTCGTCGGCTGGGGTTACGTCTTCGTGGAGATGCTGATCCCGCCCCTGCTGCTGTTGCAACTGGGTTTCACCGCGGCCGGCACACTGCACCAGGAATGGTCCGCGTATCCGGCCGACCTGTGGTGGCCCTGGTCCCTGGCGGGTACCGCCGTGATAGCCGTCGCCGGTTACCTCGGCGTGCGTGCGTCGGCCCGCCTCGGTTCCGTCCTCGGCGTCTTCGAGATCCTTGTCTTCCTGGTCTTCGCGGTCCTGCTCATCGGCGAGGCGGGCAGCGCCAACACCCTTACGGTGTTCGGAACTTCGCACACCGCCGACGGTCACGCCGGGTTCAGCGGCGTGTTCGCCGGTTCCGTCTACACGGTGCTGGCGTTCGCCGGGTTCGAGGCGGCGGCACCGCTCGCCGAGGAGACGCGCGAGCCCCGGCGGACCATGCACCGCGCGGTGCTCGGAGCGGCCCTGGGGATCGGCCTCTTCTACGTGATCACGACCTATGCGATGACCGTGTACATCGGTCCGGACCGTTTCGCGGCGTTCGGCGCGTCGGGCGCGGCGTCATGGGAGGGCGTCACCCGGGCGTCGTTCGGCTTCTTCTGGGTGCTGGTGTTCCTGGCGATCATCAACTCCACGATCGCCAACGCCAACGCGTGCGCCAACGTCTCGACCCGTACGGCCTTCGCCCTGGCCCGCATCCGTGTCCTGCCCGGAGCGCTCGCCACGCTCCACCCTCGGCACCGCTCCCCCGTGGCCGGTATCGCGGTGCAGAGCGTCGTGGCGATCGGGGCGGTGCTGGGACTCGGTTTCGCCTACGACCCCGTGACCGCGTTCCTGCTCCTCGCCACGTTGATCGTCACGGTCGTCGTCGGGGTCTACATCGTCGTGAACCTCGCCTGTGCGGGCTACTTCCTGCGGGCCGGCCGGGCCGCGCTCAAGCCGGTGCGGCATCTGCTGTTCCCGGTACTGGGCATCGCGGCGTTCGTCCCGGCTCTGCTGACGGCCGCCGGCCTGCCGGTGTTCGACTTCGTGACCAAGCTGACGGCCCCGGTGTCCTACGCGGGCCCCGTCGTCGGCGTCTGGATGGCGGCGGGCGTGGTCGTACTGCTCCTGCTGATACGGCGTCATCCCGAGCGGATATCCGAGACCGCGCGGGTGCACCTCGACCCGTACGACCCGGCCGGCCACCGGCAGGACGGAACCGTGCCGGGCTGACCCGTCCGGCCGGGCCGCCGACCAGCCGCGTCCTCCGAAGCCCCCCGTCGGCCCTCGGCTCCCACGACCACCCCCTGCCAGAAGGGACCACCGTCACGATGACCGACCCCCGGATCCTCACCGTGCGCCCGGAACCGGACGAATACGCCTGGACGTTCGGCGGAGCGGCGCCCGTCGCGCGGATCGCGCCCGGCACAGTGCTCGACCTGTTCACGGAGGACTGCTTCGCCGGCCGGGTGCGCTCCGAGAAGGACCTCGTCTCCGAAGTCTGCGAGTTTCCGTTCCTCAATCCGCAGACCGGCCCCTTCCACGTCGAGGGCGCGGAGCCCGGCGACACCGTGGCCGTGCACTTCGTGTCGATCGAACCGGCCCGCGACTGGGCGGCGTCGACGACGGTCCCCCTGTTCGGCGCGCTCACCTCGACGCACACCACGGCCACGCTCCAGCCCCCGCTGCCGGAGCGGGTCTGGATCTGGCAGCTGGACCGTGCGCGGCGCACCACCCTGTTCCAGGCGCGGGACAGTGACATCGAGGTGGAGCTGCCTCTGGACCCGATGCACGGCACGGTGGGCGTGGCCCCCGCCAATCTGGAGGTGCGCTCGGCCCTGGTCCCTGACGCGCACGGCGGGAACATGGACACGCCCGAGATGCGGGCGGGTGTCACCTGCTACCTGGGGGTCAATGTCGAGGGCGCGCTGCTCAGCCTCGGCGACGGGCACGCGCGCCAGGGCGAGGGCGAGACCTGCGGGGTGGCCGTGGAGTGCGCCATGAACACCGTGGTGATCGTGGAGCTCCTCAAGGACGTCGCCACCCCCTGGCCCCGGCTGGAGTCCGACACCCACATCATCTCGACCGGTTCGGCCCGCCCGCTGGAGGACGCGTTCCGGATATCGCAGCTCGACCTGGTGCGGTGGCTGGCGCATGACTACGGGTTCAGTGAGCCGGACGCGTATCAATTCGCAACCCAGGCGGTCGAATCACCGTTGGCCAACGTGTGCGACACGAACTACACGTGCGTGGCGAAGCTCCGCAAGGAGTGGCTGCCCGCGCGGGAGACGTACCGCGGCATGCACGCGCGGCTTCGGGAGACCGCGCGAGCGCTGCGCAGCTGACGCCTGCGACGTCTCCACCCGGCTCCTGCCCCGCACTCCACGACTCCTGAAAGGCACCCGACGATGGACATGGACCCGGCCGGCCCGGCACAACCGGAAGAATCATCACAACCAACACCACCAGCCCGGCCGGCCTCGTCGCGCCTCAGCCGGCGACGGCTCCTGAAGGGCACGGCGCTCGCCGCCGTCCCCTACGTGCTGCTCCCGGATCCGCGCGCCGGCGCGCAGACCGAGGATCCGCGGGCCGGAGCGCAGAACGAGGCCGTGGACTATCCGCCCGCCGAGTGGGAGCCGGCCAGCAGCTCCAACTACACCTCGTCCGACCGGCCCGACAGCTATGCGATCGACCGTGTGATCATCCACGTCACACAGGAGACCTACCCGAATACGCTGGCGATCTTCGCCAACCCGCAGAAGAAGGTGTCCGCGCACTATCTGGTCCGCTCTGCGGACGGGCATATCGCCCAGTGCGTGCACGAGGCCGACATCGCCTGGCACGCGGGCAACTGGGACTACAACACGCGCAGCATCGGCATCGAGCACGAAGGGTGGGTGGACCAGCCCGCCTACTTCACCAACGCCCTCTACGCGCAGTCGGCCAGACTCACCGCGGCGATCTGCGACAAGTACGGCCTCCCCAAGGACCGGGAGCACATCATCGGCCACTACCAGGTGCCGGGCACCGACCACACCGATCCGGGGCCGAGCTGGGACTGGGTCCGCTACATCCGCCTGGTCAACTTCGCCTAGCGACCGGCGGCAGGACCCGCCGGCCCCCAGGGGCCACCGCCGGAACCGGTCGAACCGATGCCGAAGAGGTTGTCCGCACCACCACGGCGAGTGACGATGGTCGCTGCCGCATCACTGCTCTTTCACCGTCCGGGGAGGCTGAATTGACCGATCCGTGGGTGGCCCTGGAGCCGGGGGCCGACCCCGCCGAGCGAGTCCGTGCGCTGCGCCGGGCGCACGAGACGTTCACCACCGTGGGTACGGTGCCGCGACCGGTGCGGTCGGTGGTGGCGGAGTCGTGGCGGCGCAGCGCCCGGGCCGGTGTCGGGCCGGACGGCACCGCCAGCGTGGAGCTGACCGACGGCGACCTCGGTGCCTACCGTGCGCAGCACCCGCTGGCCAGGGTGATGCCCCTGTTCCGGGAACTGATGGGCACTTTCGCCGCCGACGGCGAGCATCTGCTGGCGGTGTGCGACGCGCACGGCAGGCTGCTGTGGGTCGAGGGGCATCGGGCGACCCGGCGCCGGGCGGACGGGATGAACTTCGTGCCGGGAGCACGCTGGTCGGAGACCGCGGTCGGCACCAACGCGCCGGGCACCGCGGTCGCCGTGGGCCGGCCGGTGCAGGTGTTCGCCGCAGAGCACTTCATACGGCGGGTCCAGCCGTGGACCTGCGCGGCGGCGCCGGTCCACGATCCGCGCACCGGCCGGGTGCTGGGCGCCGTGGACATCACCGGCGGTGACGGGCTGGCGCATCCGCACAGCCTCGGGTTCGTGCAGGCGGTGGCGCGGGCCGCGGAGACGCAGCTCGCGCTGCTGGTGCCGCCGCCGCGGAGCCCCGGGGACACGGCGTTGCTCAGCGCGCTGGGCCGGGACGAGGCCGAACTCGTCCTGGACGGCCGCCGCACACGGCTCAGCCGTCGGCACAGCGAGATAGTCATGCTGCTGGCCCGGCATCCGGAGGGGCTGAGCGGTGACGAGCTGCTGTGCGCGCTGTACGCGGACGAGTCGGTGACCCCGGTGACCCTGCGTGCCGAACTCGCGCGGCTGCGCAGGCTGTCGGGCCCGGGCCTGCTCGCCTCGCGGCCGTACCGGCTCACGGCCGCGGTCGAGTCGGACGTCACCGTCGTCGAACGGCGGCTGGAGGCGGGGGCGCTCACGGCGGCGGCGGAGGCGTACACCGGCCCACTGCTTCCGGGTTCGCAGGCGCCGGCGATCGTACGGCTGCGGGAGCGGCTCGCCGACGGGCTGCGCGCGGCGCTGATCGCACACCGTGATCCGGACCTGCTGGCGGACTGGGCGCACGCACCTTGGGGCGAGGACGACGTGGCGGTGTGGCGGGCGCTCGCCGCGGCGCGGCCCACGGCCCCGGTCCGGGCCCGGCTCGCCGCGCTGGAGGCCGAGCTGACGGCTGCGGTCGGCCGGGGACCGGGGCGGAGCAGCGGTGCAACGTACTTGCAACGTCCGCCCGCCTAGCCTCACGCCGACAGCTGCCCAACGGCGGGCAGCGCTGCACCGGGAGGCAGACCAGGATGACTCGTTACGCGGCGCCGGGCTCCGAGGGCGCGATCGTCTCCTACCAGGCGCGCTACGACCACTTCATCGGCGGGGAGTACGTGCCGCCGGTGCGCGGGCAGTACTTCGACAATCCGTCGCCGGTCAACGGGCAGCCGTTCACCGAGATCGCGCGGGGCACCGCCGAGGACGTCGAGCGGGCGCTGGACGCGGCGCACGAGGCCGCGCCCGCGTGGGGCCGTACGTCGGCGGCGGAGCGCAGCGACATCCTGCTGAAGATCGCCGACCGTATGGCGGCCCATCTGGAGCCGCTCGCGGTGGCCGAGAGCTGGGAGAACGGCAAGCCGGTCCGGGAGACGCTGGCGGCCGACATCCCGCTGGCGATCGACCACTTCCGTTACTTCGCGGGGGCGATCCGGGCGCAGGAGGGGTCGCTCGGCGAGATCGACGAGGACACGGTGGCGTACCACTTCCACGAGCCACTCGGGGTCGTCGCGCAGATCATCCCGTGGAACTTCCCGATCCTGATGGCCACCTGGAAGCTCGCGCCGGCGCTGGCCGCGGGCAATGCGGTCGTCCTCAAGCCCGCCGAGCAGACCCCGGCCTCCATCCACTACTGGGTCAGCCTGATCGCGGACCTGCTGCCGCCGGGCGTGCTGAACATCGTCAACGGTTTCGGCGTCGAGGCGGGCAAGCCGCTGGCCTCCAGTCCGCGGGTGGCGAAGGTGGCGTTCACCGGGGAGACCACGACGGGGCGGCTGATCATGCAGTACGCCTCCGAGAACATCAAGCCCGTCACCCTCGAACTCGGCGGCAAGTCCCCGAACATCTTCTTCGACGACGTGTGGGCACACGACGACGACTTCCGCGACAAGGCGCTAGAGGGCTTCACCATGTTCGCGCTCAACCAGGGCGAGGTCTGCACCTGCCCGTCCCGGGCGCTGATCCAGCGCGGCCACTACACGGACTTCCTCGAGGCGGCGGTCGCCCGCACCAAGCAGATCAAGCCGGGGCACCCGCTCGACACCGACACGATGATCGGCGCCCAGGCCTCCAACGACCAGCTGGAGAAGATCCTTTCCTACCTGGACATCGGCCGGCAGGAGGGCGCGAAGGTCCTCACGGGTGGCGAGCGCGTCGAGTACGACGGCGAACTGAAGGGCGGTTACTACGTCCAGCCGACCATCTTCGAGGGCGACAACCGCATGCGCATCTTCCAGGAGGAGATCTTCGGGCCGGTCGTCTCGGTGGCCTCCTTCGACGACTTCGACGACGCGATCAAGACCGCGAACGACACGCTGTACGGGCTCGGCGCGGGCGTCTGGACCCGGGACGCCAACACCGCGTACCGCGCGGGCCGCGCGATCCAGGCGGGCCGCGTATGGACCAACTGCTACCACGCCTACCCGGCGCACGCGGCGTTCGGCGGCTACAAGCAGTCCGGGATCGGCCGCGAGACGCACAAGATGATGCTGGAGCACTACCAGCAGACGAAGAACATTCTCACTTCATACAGCCCGAAGAAACTTGGGTTCTTCTAGAGCCACAAGCCGGGTTGTCTGGAGGGAACTTCCCCCCTCCAGACAACCCGGACCAGGGACAATCCGGACCAGTTCGAGCTCTCCGCGGTCCGCAGCCGTAGCGTCCGGGGGTCGGTCGGCACGGGCCCGCAGTGCCCCTTGCCGCCCATGAGCTGGCTCTCCGACAGCGTGTCCCTCGCCGCGCCGCTCGTCATTCACCAGCGACGAAACGGATTCCCCGTCGGGCAGCACGCACCTTCCCCGCTGCACAACTCCCCTTTGTCGTCCGGTCCGGTCGGAATCGAGAAGGTGCAGGCAACCGCGCATTCGTCGGCGCCGACATCGAGGAGTGAGCCGGAATCTCCCATGGGCGCGGGGCTACAGGCGCCTGGGGCGCGAGATGGCTGCTAGCCGCACGCGGTGTCCAGCAACGCGTAGAACGCCTGCGTGACCTTCTGCGCCTTGGTGGTGTCCTCGACCGTCATGGCCGGATGGGAGGCGTACCACATGTCGGCCTCCACGATCTTCGCCGCTGGTCTGCGCGCTTGCCCCCGTTCTGAGCGCGTCCCGGACTCCGCCCGTCGCCAGATTTGTCGGCCCCCGAGTAAGGGTCAAGAGTTGCGGATGGACGTCGCGTCAGGGCGGCGTGGGGGTGGCCGTCCGGCCCGGCTACAGCGCGGGTATTCTTCGTAAATCAGACAGTAACCGGGCGTGTCCCGGCTTCGTTTCCCTGTCGCTGCGAGACGCTTGGCCGGTGAGAACGATCACGTGGCTGCGTTATGCAGTCGTCCCGCCGCTTGCCGCCCTGTCGATCACAGTCGTCGCCCCGTGCGGAACATCGGCAGCGGAGGCCATAGCTCCGACAGTCAGGTCCGTTCCCATCCCCTCGTCCGGCCCGGACGGTAGCCCCTTGAATCCGGTGTTCGGGCTGCTCGGGAGCGCGCCGGTCGTCGGAGGGCTCCTCGGACCGCACCAAGGGTGACGTGCGGAGCAGCCGCATGTGCGAGGGCTTGCTCCATGGACATCGGGGGCACGTGCACCGCCGACCAGCGGCGCCGGCGCCTTGAAGCGGCCGCTCCGTCGGGGCGGCGGGACGGCCGCGGCACGCCTTCGCAACCCACTCGCACGACGAAGCCCCGTCGGAGTCAAGATCCCCGGCGGGGCTTCGCTGTCCCACGCGATCTCACACCGAAGCCCCTGTAGCGCGGGGAGGCGGGCAAGCGCCTCGGCGCCGGCGGCTCACGGAAGATCTGCCTTCAGGGGCAACGTGCCCAGCCGCGCCAGCAGTTCGCGCGCCTGGTCGACCTCGGGTGCTCGCAGTTTCTCGAAGACGGCAAGCGCCCTTCCGAGGTCCGCACGGGCCTGCTGGTGCTCCCCGGTGGCGGACAGGCACCGGGCGATGCCGAACAGCGCCCCGGCTTCGGCATGCAGGTCACCTGAGGCCCTGGCAACCTCCAGTGCTTCCCGGAGTACGTTGAGTGCCTCGTCGTACTGGTGGAGGGTCTCGTGGAATTCGGCGATGTTGTGCAGGGCCAGACCCAGCCCGATCGGGTCGCCGTCCGCACGGTGCATGGCCAGTTTCCGCCGCAGGTAGTCAAGGGCCTCCCGTGGCCGCTTCAGCTCCCACAGGCAGATGGCCACGCTGTTCAACGCCGTGCCTTCCCGCTTGCGGTCGCCGGCGCGCACAGCCGCGTCCAGGGCCTGGAGCGAGCAGTCGAGTCCGGCCTCCAACTCGCCTGACTCGACGAAGACCCGGGACAGGTTGCTCAGAGCGGCCGCCTCACCGCTCACATCGCCGAGCTCGCGCCGTACCTCCAGGGCGACGGTCAGCTGAGGGGCCGCCAGCTCGGGTTTGCCCAGCGCGGCCAGGCACATTCCCAGGTTGTTGCGTACCCACGCCTCCCCGGCCCGATGGTGCGTTGCCAAGGCTGACTCCAGGCCCGCCTCATGAACGCGCAGGCTCTCCTGCCAACGGCAGCGAAGGAAGAGGAACATGGACATCGACGTCGCCAGCCGCCAGGCGAGGTCGCTGCCCGGTACCTTCGCGGCTCGCTCGGCGGCGGCCAGCAGGTTCGCGTACTCCTCGTCGCACCAGGCCATCGCCTCGGCGCTCCCGTCGAACCCCGCGGGAGCGGCGGCCATCGGGGCCGACTCCAGCGGCAACGCGTAACGCGCCGGCATGATCTGCTGGGCCGCGGCGTCGACAGACGCCAGGAACCAGGTCAAGACCCGTTCGGTGGCGACCTGTTCCTCGTCCCGGTCCTGCCGGGCGCGTCCAGCGGCGTAGGCGTGCAGCAGGTCGTGCAGAGCGTAGCGGCCGGAGGTCTGCTGCTGGACCAGATGCTCGTCCTGCAGGTGTTCCAGCAGCAATTCGGCCTCGGCTTCGCCCAGTTCGGCGAGGGCGGCAACCGCCGGCGGGGTGAAGTCCTGCCCCGGGTGCAGCGCCAGCAGCCGGAACAGGCGCTGTGTCCGGGGGTCCAGACCCTCGTAGGACAGGTCGAAGACATGCTGGAGCGACTGCCCTGGTGTGCTGACCGCGTCCACGCCGTGTTTGCGCAGGCGGCTCAGCAGGTACGCCAGGCTCCAGGAAGGGCGGGACCGCAGGCGGGCGGCGGCCAGCGCGACCGCCAGCGGCAGGTAACCGCAGGTCTCGGCGATCGCCGCGGCGGCCTCCGGCTCGGCCGCCACCCGGTCCGCGCCGGCGATCCGGGCGAGCAGCGACATCGCCTCCGCGGGTTCGAACACGTTCAGCTGGGTGACGGCGGCGTCGTCGAGCTCGATCAGGCTGCGGCGGCTGGTGATCAGCACCAGGCAGGACGAGCAGGACGGGATCAGCGGCCGTACCTGTTGCTCGTCGGTGGCGTTGTCCAGGATGATCAACGCGCTCTTGCCCTCGATCCGGTCGCGGAACATCGCGGCGCGCTCGTCCAGGCCTTCGGGGATCTGCTGGGCCGGCACCTCCAGATGCCGCAGGAAGGTATCCAGGACCGCCGCCGGATCGACGGGCTTCGCCTCGGGGTCGAAGCCCCGCAGGTTCACGTACAGCTGCACGTCCTGGTATCGGCCGTCGCGCACCAGCCGGTGAGCGACGTGGACTGCCAGCTGGGTCTTGCCGACCCCGGCCATCCCTTCGATCGCGGAGATCACCACCGTCGCCGCCGCGCCGTCGGCACCGGGTCGGGCAGCCGCTGCGAGCAGCTCGTCCAGCTCCCTTTCACGACCGGTGAACGTCGCCAGATCGGCCGGGAGTTGGCGAAGCACGCCGGTCGGGCCGCCGGTCTTGGCCTGGGCGTGCACTCTGACGCACGCCTTCCGCCAGCGGTCGACCTCCTCCTCGTCCAGCCCCAGGGCCCGAACGATCCCCACCACCAGGTCCAGGTCCAAACGGCGGCGGGAGACTTTGAAGGCGTCCACGACGGTGAACGGTGATACGGCACGCGGCGGGCGCAGCAGCGGTCCGACCCGCTTCGCCAGCGTCCGGTACGAGGGCTGTCCGGCCCAGATCCGTAACTCCCTCAGCAGGCCGATGAATTCGGCGAGATCCGCGGCCTTCCCCGGATCCGGTGCGCTCTTCTGTTGTGGTTTCGGCATTTCCCCCGTCACCTTCACGCTGATGCCTGTCGGTTCGTCTGGAGTGTATGGCGTGTGTGGAACTGTGTGGAGTCGTGCACCCACACCCGGCAGTCGAACGTCCTGAATCTGCCACGGCAACGGCGTCCACTCCTCCAGCGACACCGTGCCGCCCGTTCCTGCCCGGCAGCACGGCCAGGACTGCGCGCTCGCGAACGCCGGCTTCCGCCGATCCGCTTCCGGGAGGACGAGCCCGGCATCATGGCATCCGGACTACGGCGCCTGGCCGTTGCCCCCGCTGCCGTCACCATCGCCGCGGCGGGCCCGGGGGCTGTCACCGCCGGCGTGGCGCCCGGCGGTCAGTCCGGCGGCGGACCGTCGTGCGGGATCCGCGGGGACACACGGTGATCCCGCCATTCCCCGTTGATGTGCGGACAGCGCGGAGCCATGCCGATCGGCTCGAACCCGTTCTTCTTCAGCACGCGTCGCGAAGGGATTCAGCACGCGTCGCGAAGGGATGGTGTCGAGGAGCGTGGTGGCCTCGATGCGGTGCAGGCCGATGACGTCGCGGTCCGTGCGGCAGACGCTCTCCCGCCGCATCGGCCAGCCCCCGGCTCTGCCGGTCGGCGGCCACCCAGTACCCCACGGACGCGCTGCGAAAGGGCCCGTAGAGCAGTCCGGAGAGCGTGATCGTGCCGACGACGGAGCCGTCGCTGTCGAACACCCAGGGCACGACGCGACGTTCCGCGCACTCCCTCGACCGCTCGGCGATGCGCAGGCCGAATCTCCGCACAGCGCACCCGGGCCGCGCCTTTCCGGCCAGGACGAGGTCCGCCCTGGTGCTGGGCCGTCCACACCGACGGGGAACGCGCAGGCGTGCCATGGCCTCGCGTCGGGCGGGTGCGTCACCGGCCTGGCCCGCGGTGAGGACGAAGGCCAGGGGCCGGCAGCGGCCGGCAGCCATGAGCGCGGTCGAGATCATCTCCCGTGTGCCGTCGACGCCCGCATGCGCAGCCGGTCGTAGACGCCCCGCGGCGACCACCCCGCTCGGGTGTCCGGTCCGGGAGTGACGGTTCCATCCGCCTCCCCCAGCGGATCAGTCAACGACACACCCGGACCCATGGCCGACTGATCCGAACGAGGGCTGCCCGGCCGGTCGCGGCCTGGAGATGCGGGCCCGCCGCAGCCACTGCCGGGGCCCACGACGACGTGGCCTCGCGCGGCGAAGCGGCGGCTCCCTTAGGGTGGTGCCGTGCTCGTCCCGCAGCCCGCCCCCCGTACAGCCGGCGCCCGCCGGCGAGTGGTGCGTCCCTCCGTGCTGGTCGCGGTGCTGCTCGGGCTGTTCCTCATGCACGGCGGTCCGGCCGCGGCAGGTGGCGGGTGCCACGGGACCATGCCGGACACGACCGCCATGCGTTCGACGTCGACGGTCTTGGTCGCGGACACGGCCGCCATGCGTTCGACGTCGACGGTCATGGTCGCGGACACGGCCGCCATGCGATCGACGTCCCCGACGACGGCCTCGCACACCGCCGTCATGCCGGCTGCGTCCACTCCGGTCACCGCAGACGGCGTGGCGATCATCCATCCCGCGGATGGCAAAGCGGCCGCCCATCCCACCGAATCCGTGCGAGGCGACCTGTGCCTCGCCACCACCACCCGCTCCGACATCCCGCTCCCCCCGCTCACCGCGCTCGCCTTCGCGCTGACCGCCGTCGTCCTGCTGCGCTGGGCGCGGCGGGCGTACGGCGAGGTCCGGCGGCGGGGACCGCCGGGCGGTGGGCGTGATCTTCTGCTTCAGGTGTGCGTCGCGCGGACGTGACGTGTCCCGCGGGCTCCGGCACAGTGCCGTGGCCCGGCCAGGACCCACGTTCATCCGCGCCTTGTCACGGCGCCCACCTGGAAAGACACACTCATGTCCAAGGCTCTCCGGACGACTCGTCACGCTCTCGTGGCGGCCGTCGCCACCGCCGCGCTCTCCGTCACCCTGACCGCCTGCGGCTCCGGCTCCAGCTCCGGCTCCGGCTCCGGCTCCGGTCACACCTCCCCCATGCCCGGTGCCCCCTCCCCCTCGGCGTCGGCGTCGGCGTCGGCCGGTGACATGGCGGCCATGCCCGGCATGAACACCGCCGACACCGGCAACGGCCTCGCCGCCGCGAAGGGCGGCTATCGGATGACCTCCTCCGCCACCACCCTCGCCGCCGGCAAGGCGACCGGCTACCGCTTCGCCGTCACCGGTCCGGACGGCAAGCCCGTCACCGGCTTCGCCGTCGAGCAGACCCAGCGGATGCACTTCTACGCCGTCCGCTCCGACCTCACCGGTTTCCAGCATGTGCACCCGGCCATGGCCAAGGACGGCACCTGGACCGCGCCGCTGGCCGCGCTGGAGCCGGGCACCTGGCGGCTGTACGCCTCCTTCATCCCGGACAGCGGCTCGGGCAAGGGCAAGGACTTCGTCCTCAGCCGCACCGTGAAGGTGCCCGGCATGGCGATGACCACACCCTTGGCCAAGGCGTCCGGCACCACCACGGTCGACGGCTACACCGTCGCCGTGAAGGGCGCGTTGATGGTCGGCATGGCCCACCAGCTGACCGCCACCGTCACCAAGGACGGCAAGCCGGTCACCGATCTCCAGCCCTACCTGGACACCTACGCCCATCTGACCGCCTTCCACCAGGGCGACCTGGCCTTCGCGCACCTGCACCCGCAGACCGAGGCCGACGGCGACCACGGCGGACCGGCCCTGACCTTCCACGCCGAGTTCGCGCAGTCGGGGAACTGGCGGCTGTTCCTGCAGTTCCGGACGGCAGGACGGCTGCACACGGCGGCGCTCACCCTGCACGTCGACTGACCACTCGGGCGGTATGGATGCGCGGGCGCGCCGCCCGGCGATCCGGCCGTCGGCGCGCCCGCGCGGCGCAGCGCCAAAGCCGCCGTCGCCGCGCACCGGCCGGACCGACCGGTCGATGGCCGAGGACGCCTCGCTGGTCCTGGTGACGGTCCGGTCGGCGAGGTGCCGGGTCGCCGCCTTGCCGTTCCGCGCGTCCTCGACCGGCTTGGTGCTGCGGGCCAGTGGGGTGTCGGCGCCGGCCTCCACAGGCACGGGTTCACCGGCACCGCCCGCGTCCACACGGACGCGGGCGGTTTCGCGCCGGGCGGGCGATGCTGGTGAGCGAGCAGCCCTGCGAGGAGGCCAGGAGGCGCGCCCAGGTGATCGCCGTCAACCCGCTGAACAGCGCCTCGGTGCTGGCCGCCTTCGGTGCGATCGGCGTCCTGGTGGTCATCTTCGCCGAGTCCGGCCTGGTGGTGGTCGGCTTCGTCCTGCCCGGCGACACGCTGCTGTTCCCGGCCGGGGTGCTGTGCGCCGGCAGTGTGCACCAGCCGCCGCGGCTGGAGCTGTGGCAGGTGCTGGTGTGCGCGGCCGTCGGGGCGGTGGCCGGCGGACAGGTCGGGTATCTGATCGGGCGGCACGGCGGACAGGCGCTGCTGGCGCGGACCTCCAACCGGCGGGTGAAGGCGGCCGCCGCGCGGGCCGAGGTGCTGCTCGCGCGGTACGGCTACCGGAAGGCGCTGGTGATCGGCCGGTTCGTGCCCCTGTTGCGGACCGTCCTGCATCCGGTGGCCGGCACGCTCGGGGTGCCCGTGCGGACGTTCACGCTGTGGCAGGCCGTGGGCGGTGTGCTGTGGTCACAGACGCTCGTCCTGGCGGGCTACAGCCTGGGGGCCTCCGTCCCGCACATCG
Organism: Streptomyces sp. MMG1121; assembly: GCF_001280015.1. GTDB lineage: Bacteria > Actinomycetota > Actinomycetes > Streptomycetales > Streptomycetaceae > Streptomyces. Next base: position 192,322 of record NZ_LGDV01000251.1, on the reverse strand, counting down.
ACGACTATCTGCTGCCGCTGGTCGCCGTGGTCGTCGTCGTGTCGATGCTGCCCTTGCTCATCGAGGCGTGGCGGGCCCGACGCTAGCGCTCCGCCGGTTCGGCCGTCGTCGGCCATGGTTCGTCTCCGGCGCCCACGCGGCGGCAGCCGCACACCGGACACAGTCCCGCGCCCCTGCGAAGGCGCTCGCACCCCTGCCCCTCGACAGGTGACCCGCATGCCCACGACCGTCACCAGCACCGGCGGCCCGGCCAGCTCCGTGTCGGTCCCCTCCAGCGGATCCTCGGCACCATCGACAACGGCACCGTCTGGCTGGAGGCCCCCGACTGCCACGGCGAGTCGGCGCACGCCTACTGGCCCGACCCGCAGCGCTACACCCAGGTCGTCACGGCCCTGCACCGCGCCGGCGTGTCCACGGCCACCCACGCGATCGGGGACGCGGCGGTACGCCATGTGCTCGACTCCGTCGAGAAGGCGCGGACGGACGGTCCAGGCGGCGTGCCGGCGGCTGTACGCCATCGGGTCGAGCACGGCGAGACCGTGCCCGACGACACCGTACGACGGTTCGCGCCGCTCGGTGTCGCCGCGTCCATGCAGCCCACGCACTGCTGCGAGTTCACCCGCGCGGACCACAGCGGATCCGCCCGTCCTGCGCGGCGAGCGCGGTGTGCCGGGGGGACGCTGCCCGTACCGGGGGTCCAGCAGCCGGGCGGAGTGCGGGACGAGGTCGGCGGAGACGGGGGCTCCTTCGGGAAAAGAGGCTGGACGGCGTGGGGCGGATTCCCGCCCGGCATCCTGGTCTGCGGCATCGGCGCGTGCGCCGCGGCGGCCGTCGACATGACCGACCCGGAGTCCTCGCTCCAGCCGCTGCTGCCCGGCTGGTTCCGCCCGCTGTTCCTGCTCGCGCCGGTCCGCGGCACCATCGCCCTCAACGCGCTGACGGCCTACAGCGCCGCTCTCGCCTCCAGGCCGTCGGCATCCGTATCCGGCGCCCGCCCAGCGTCCTCGTCGACGGCACCGTCTCCGTCTGCCTGACCCCGTACGCGCTGCTCGTCTCGGACTTCCCCGACACCGTCGGCAACGTGCTGCGTGGTCCTGCTCGGCCCGGGCACGGCCGTCTACGCCACCGACGTCCTGCTGCGCGGCAACCGCTACGACGGCCCCGCCCTCGGCGACGAGACCCGCACCGGCCCCTTCTGGTACCGGCCCCGTTGGCGCCGCGCTCGGCGGTGTCGACCTGGCCCTGCCGGCCGCAATGGTGGTGGCCGCGGCGGCGTACGCCCTGCTGATGCGCCGCGTCCTCGTCACGGGCTGACGGCGCCCCCCCCTCAGCGCGGGGTGCGGCACTTGCGGCGCTTGCGGTTCGGGCGGGGGGTGGGGTGGACCGTGTCCAGCTCGCCTATCGCCGCGCAAAGGTGGGCCGGGTCGCCCCGCCGGGTGCCGCCGGCGCACCACCAGGACGGCCGTCCGTCGACGTCCCGCGGGTGCATACCGAGGTCATGGACGGTGCAGACCGGCCACGCCCCCCACAGCCGCTCCGTCACCGTCTCCTGGGCGGCGTCGGCGACGGCCATCAGGGTTTCGGTGGCGGACCGCGTCGGTGTCAGGGCACTGCCGTGTGCTTCGCCGTTGGAGAGGGCCACGTAGACCTGCTCGTCCGGGTCCCCGGCCTCGGAGCAGGCGATCAGGCGCAGGGGTCGCTGGTCGGGGCGGGTCGCCGCCAGGTCCCGGTTGACGGCCGCGAGTGCCTCGTCCCAGAGGGGGTGTTCGCCGACGGGCACGTCGCGCGGCTCGGGCCGGCCGAAGAGAGCGCACATGCGCAGATCCTCTCAGGCCCGTGCCCGCCTACGCCGGTCGCCGCCGGGAACCCGGCCGCGCGGGTGGGCGCACGGCGGTTCCCCGTACGGGACCCCGATGGAACTCCGCCTTCTGGACGCGTCCGTGACGAACCGTGAGACTGGATCGGGTCCAACGACCCCACGCGCTCCCGGCTCTCCAGGACGGTGCCCATGGAAGAGGAAGTCCCCCGCGTCGAACTCACCCCGCGGGCCGCGGAGCTGCTGCGGCGGCTGCGCGCCGAGCACGGCCCGCTGATGTTCCACCAGTCCGGCGGCTGCTGTGACGGCAGCGCGCCCATGTGCTATCCGGACGGCGAGTTCCGCACCGGCGGTTCGGACGTGCTGCTGGCGGAGCTGGCGGTGGACGGCGTGGCGGAGCCCGTGACCTTCTGGATGTCCCGCAGCCAGTACGCGGCGTGGAGCCACACCCGGCTGATCGTGGACGTCGTACCCGGGCGGGGGAGCGGCTTCTCACTGGAGGCGCCCGAGGGGGTGCGTTTTCTCACTCGTTCTCGCGTAGTCGACGCCTAGTCGGCCCGCCGTCCGCCGCCGTCTGCTCCACTGCCACTGAACCCTTGGAAGACAGGGACAGTTGACGAGGCATCAGGGGGCAGGGTGACAAGACGAAACAGGCGTACGGCAGCGGCGAGAGCGGTTCTCACGGTGGTCACCGCGTTCGGTGTGCTGGCCGGTGCGGCCCTGGCGGGGGCGGCACCGGCCGGTGCCGTACCGGCGGGCAAGCGGATCGCGCCCGGCGTGACCTACCGGCAGTTCGACGTCGCCGCGGCCGCGGGCCCGACGCGCGCCCATCTGCTCACGGTCGACCTGGCCGATCCGCATGTACGCGTGGATCTGCTGCATCCGGGGGCGGTGGCGGCGCGGGCCACCGTCTCGCGGCTGGCGGACTCGGCCGGGGCGGTCGCGGGGGTCAACGGTGACTTCTTCGACATCACCGAGACCCAGCACCCGGGCGTGGAGGCCACCGGCGCGAGTGTCGGACCGGCGATCGCGGACGGGCGTGTGCTCAAGGCGGCGGTGCCGGACGGACAGCGGTTCGGGCCGGGGCTGCCGCCGGGGACGAGCACACGGGACGTGTTCGGCGTCGGCACGGACCGGCGGGCCCGGCTGGACCGCCTCTCCCTCACCGGCGCCGTCGACACCCCCGAGGGCCGGTTCACGCTGAAGGGCCTGAACCAGTACGCGCTCCCGGAGAACTCGGTCGGCGCCTTCACCTCGCGGTGGGGCAGCGCCTCCCGCGAGCGCGCCGTCTGCGGCACCGACACCCAGCGCTCGGCGCCGTGCAGCACCGACACCTACGAGGTGAAGGTCAAGGACGGCCGGGTCGTCTCCGCCGCCGACAAGCCCGGCACCGGCGCGATCCCGGCGGACACCACGGTCCTGGTGGGCCGCGAGGAGGGGGCGCGGCAGTTGCGCAAGCTCTCCGTGGGGAACGCGGTGACCGTGACGCACTCCCTGGTGGCGGCCTCGTCCTCAGTGCCGTACGCGTTCGCGATCGGCGGTTTCCCGGTGTTGCGGGACGGCAGGGAGCTGTCCGGCCTGGACAACGGGACCTCGGCGGTGCGGACGGTCGTGGGCTTCGAGAACGGCGGCAGGCAGTTGCTGATCCTGGCGCTGGACGGGGCCGCCGCCTACCGGTCCGGTATGACGGTCGCGGAGGAGGCGGCCACCATGCGCTCGCTGGGCGCGTCGGACGCGTTCAACCTCGACGGCGGCGGCTCGAGCGAGCTGGTCACCCGGGACGCGGGCGCGAGCTCTGTGACGATCCGCAACCATCCGAGCGCCGGCGCCGAGCGCCCCGTCGCGAACGGCGTAGGCGTCTTCACCACCTCATGAGGGCCTGACCGGCCCCCTACGGCTCAGGGATGCAAGCTGCTGACCAGGTCGGCGGTCGCGGTGAGCCCGCTGTTGATGGTGGGCGCCATGTTCGAGCCGGCCAGGAAGAAGCCGAGCAGCATGCAGACCAGGCCGTGGGTGACCTTCAGCGCGCCGTTGCGCATGAAGATCACGGCCACGATCAGGAGCAACAGCACCACAGAGATGGAAATGGCCATCGGGAACCTCCTCCGCCACGCCCCTTGAGCGGCGTTCGGCCGCAAGTGTGGCGTAGCGGAGGGTTCGTCCGGGCGGCTGACGTGTCCCCCGTTCGTGTGATGTTTACGCGGAGGGGTGGGCGTCCAGGAAGGCCTCCAGGCCGGCCAGGTCGTCGGTGTTGAGGTAGTCGACGCCGGCGGCCAGCAGTTCCGTCCACAGGGCGTCGCGGTCCGGGCCCGCGGCGTCCGGGGTGGCCCAGAACCGCACCTGCTGCCCGTGCGCGTGCGCGGCGGCGGTGATGCCCAGCAGCTTCTGCCGCTCGGCGGCGGGGAACGTGCCCGCCCCCGACCAGGTGAAGTTCTGGGTCCAGTCCTCGCTGATCAGCGGGATGAAGGAGGCGGGGGCGGCGGTGCCGAGGTCGGTGAGCCGGCCGTCGTAGAAGGCACGCCGCTCCTGCTGCGCCTCCATGGGGACACGGGCCGCGCGGTCTCCGGAGATGACGGCGGTGACGGGGCCGCGGTGGATACGGCCGTGGTCGTAGCGGGTGAACAGATACGGGTAACGGCGCAGATGGCGGTCGAGTTCGAGGTACGTCGAGGAGCCCTCGGTCTTGATGTCGACGAGGAGCTGCAGGGGTCGGCGCCACCCCCGGTACACCGAGGCGTGGTTGGCCTTCACGATCGCGGCCAGCGGGTCGAGGTAGAGGGATTCGAGGGTGCGGGTCGGGTCCAGCTCGGAGCTGTCGTGCCCGATGAGGAGCTGGTCGCCGACGAGGAAGATGTCGGCCTCGACGCTGCCGAAGCGGTGGTCGAGCGCGTCGAACAGGGGCCGCGGGTGCTCGTAGTCGTTGTGGGCGTGCGCGTTCCACAGCGGACGCCGAGGGCGGTGGGGGTTGCCCGCCCAGGCCTGTGACGCGGGCAGGAAGACCGCGCCGGCGAGGGCGGCGCCGAGGGCGGTGAGGGCTCTGCGTCGGGTGCTGAGGGCCATGCTCTGCCTCCCTGGAGGTGCCGGATGGGACCGGGGAGAGTATGCGTGCACCCGTCACCCAACGAGCCTGCTCTCGCGGGGAGTTGGCGCTTTGTTCACCTCGCCGGCGCAGGCGCGGGAAGAAGCCCGCCCCAGGTGGGGCGGGCTTCGTACGGGGTGGCTCAGGGTGCCTGGAGGTCGACCAGTTCGGCCAGCGCCGAGCGATGCGCACCCGCCGTGCCGTACGCGATGGAGTCCGCCTTGGCCCGCTTCAGGTACAGGTGGGCCGGGTGCTCCCAGGTCATGCCGATGCCGCCGTGCAGCTGTACCGCCTCCTCCGTGGCGTGGACGGCGACGGGCGCCGCGTACGCCTGGGCGACGGCGACCGGGATACCGGTGCCCTCGCCGGAGGCCAGCGCGTCGGCGGCGGCGCGGGCGGCCGCCCGGAGGTTGACCGTCTCCAGCCACAGCTGGGCGAGCCGGTGCTTGAGCGCCTGGAAGCCGCCGACCTGCCGGTTGAACTGCTTGCGCTCTTTCAGATAGCGGACCGTTTCGGTCAACGCCCATTCGGCCACGCCAAGTTGCTCGGAGGCGAGCAGTCCGGCGGCGGCGCCCAGGGCGCGTCGTACGGCGGGTTCCGCGTCACCGACCCGGCGGCCGGGAGCACCGTCCAGCCGTACCGTCGCCAGCGGCCGGGTCAGGTCCAGGGAGGTCTGCGGGGTGACGGTCACGGCGTCGGCGGGGACGGCGTACAGGCCGCCGTCGTCGGCGGGGACGAGCAGCACATCGGCGACGGCCGCGTCGGCGATGCCGGTCAACTCGCCGTGCAGGGCTCCGTTTTCGAGCCGTACGGCCTTGACGGCGGCGCCCGGCGCCGTGTGCAGTGCGACCGCGAGGGCACCGATGGTGCGCCCGGAGGCCAGACGGGCGAGCAGCTCCTCGTCACCGCAGGCCAGCAGGGCCTCGGTGGCCACGACCGCGCTGGTGAGGTAGGGCACGGGGGCGACCGCGCGACCCAACTCCTCCAGGACGACGGCGGCTTCGCGGGCTGAGGCGCCCTGGCCGCCCTGCGCCTCGGGCACCAGGAGGCCGGCCAGGCCCATGCCGTCGGCGAGCAGCTTCCACAGGGCGAGGTCGTGCGGGGTGTCCGACTCGGTGCGGGCGAGGACGTCCGCCGGGGCGCAGTGGTCGGTGAGCAGGTCGCGGACGGCGGCCCGCAGCGCCTCTTCCTCCTCCGAGTACAGCAGATCGGTCATCGGGCCAGGTCCTTCCACGCGACGTCCTTGTCGGTGCGCGGCTCGGCGGGCAGGCCGAGGACGCGCTCGGCGACGATGTTGAGCAGGACCTCGCTGGTCCCGCCCTCGATGCTGTTGCCCTTGGCGCGCAGATAGCGGTAGCCCGCGTCGCGGCCGGTGAAGTCGACCAGTTCGGGGCGGCGCATGGTCCAGTCGTCGTACAACAGGCCCTCCTCTCCGCGCAGTTCGACCTCCAGGCCGCTGATCTCCTGGTTGAGGCGGGCGAAGGCGAGCTTCATGCCGGCGCCCTCGGGGCCGGGTTGTCCGGCGACGAGCTGCTGGCGCAGGCGTTCGGCGGTGAGGCGGGAGACCTCGGCCTCGACCCACAGCTTCAGCAGCCGCTGGTGCAGATCGTGGGTGCGCAGCTCGGGGCGTTCGCGCCAGGTCTTCGCGACCGGGGCGATCATGCCGCCCTCGCGGGGCAGCCGCATGCCGCCGATGGCGACGCGTTCGTTGTTGAGCGTGGTCTGCGCGACCCGCCAGCCGTCGCCGATTTCGCCGAGGCGGCGGGAGTCGGGGATGCGGACGTCGGTGAGGAAGACCTCGTTGAACTCGGCCTCGCCGGTGATCTGCCGCAGTGGCCGGACCTCGACGCCCGGGTCGGTCATGTCGCAGAGGAAGTAGGTGATGCCCGCGTGCTTGGGCACGTTAGGGTCGGTGCGGGCGATGAGGATGGCCCAGCGGGCGAGATGGGCGCTGGAGGTCCACACCTTCTGCCCGTTGACCACCCAGTCCTCGCCCGCGCGGACGGCCCGGGTGCCGAGCGCGGCGAGGTCGGAGCCGGCGCCGGGCTCGCTGAACAGCTGGCACCAGACCTCCTCCCCCGTCCACAGGGGCCGCAGATAGCGCTGCTTGTGCTCCTCCGTGCCGTACTTGAGGATCGTCGGCGCGGCCATGCCGAGCCCGATGCCGATGCGCCGGGGGTCGTTGTCGGGGGCGCCTGCGGCCTCCAGCTCGGCGTCCACGACGCTCTGCAGGGAGCGCGGGGCGCCCAGTCCGCCGAGCCCCTGCGGGTAGTGCACCCAGGCGAGGCCGGCGTCGAAGCGGGCCCGGAGGAATGCGAGACGGTCCGTGCTCGCCGGCGGGTACTCGGTCAACAACTCCCGTGTGCGGCGGACCAGTTCAGCGGCGTCGGTCATGCTGCTTCCTCCATCACCACGGCGATCCGGCCGGTGGACCGGCCGTCCGCCACCTTCTGCACGGCCGCGGCTGCCTCGCCGAGCGGCACCCGCTCGCTCACCAGGGGCTTGATCGCGCCCCGGGCGGCCAGTTCGGTCAGTTCCTCGTGGCAGTGCGGGATGAGCTTGGGGTTCTTGGTGGCGTACAGGCCCCAGTGCAGGCCGAGGATCGAGTAGTTCTTCACCAGCGCGTGGTTGAGGGGCGGGCTCGGGATGGTGCCGCCGGCGAAGCCCACGACGACGATCCGGCCCTCGAAGGCGACGAGTTTGGCGGACTGGGCGTAGGCCTCGCCGCCCACGGGGTCGTAGATCACGTCGGCGCCCCGGCCGCCGGTCGCCTCCTTCACGGCGGCCACGACGTCCTCGCCGCGGCGGTCGACGACCACGTCACAGCCCAGTTCGCGGGCCACGGCGGCCTTGTCCGCGCCGCCGACGACACCGATCACGGTGGCCCCGGCCGCCTTGCCGAGCTGGACGGCGGCGCTGCCGACACCTCCGGCGGCGGCGTGCACCAGCAGGGTCTCTCCCGCTTCCAGGCGAGCCCGTCGGTGCAGGCCGAACCAGCCGGTCTGGTAGCCGATGTGGAGCGCGGCGGTCTCGGCGTCGTCCAGCGAGTCCGGGGCGGGCAGCAGCGCGCGGGCGTCGGCGACGGCGTACTCGGCGAAGCCGCCGTACGGCAGCGCGGGGTTGGCGATCACCCGGCGGCCGTCCTCGGTCTCGCCGCAGATCTCCACGCCGGGCGTGAACGGCAGCGGCGGCCGCATCTGGTACTGGCCGCGGCACAGCAGGGCGTCCGGGAAGTTGATGTTGGCGGCGCGGACGCGCAGCAGCACCTGGCCGTCGCCGGGCGTGGGCCGCTCCACCTCCGCCAGGCGCATCACCTCGCTCGGCTCGCCGTTCTCGTGCACTTGCCATGCCTGCATGCGGGGCCTCCACGGGACTGCTTCGTCTGACCGGGTCCGACGGCATACTAAGCGGTCGCTTGCCCATCAGGGAACAGTCTGCCGCGACACGGACCGTCGCGTGCGTCACGCCTGCCGGGGCCGCGCCCGTACGTGCATCCGCTCACCCTGCGGTCCGAACAGGCTCAGGAACTCCACCGGGCCCTCCCCCGTCGACCCGAACCAGTGCGGCACGCGGGTGTCGAACTCGGCGGCCTCCCCCGCCGACAGCACCACGTCGTGGTCGCCGAGAACCAGCCGCAGCCGGCCCGAGAGCACGTACAGCCACTCGTAGCCCTCGTGCGTGCGCGGGTCGGGCTCCTGGCTGCGCTGCGGTTCGAGGACCTTGAAGGCCTGCGGGCCGCCGGGCTGGCGGGTCAGCGGCCAGTGGGTGCGCCCGCCCCGCACGATCGGCTTGGCCCGCACCCGGGGGTCCCCCACCGGAGGTGCACCGACCAGTTCGTCCAGCGGCACCTGATGGGCCTGGGCGATCGGCAGCAGCAGCTCCAGGCTGGGCTTGCGCAGTCCGGACTCCAGCCGGGACAGCGTGCTCACGGAGATCCCGGTCGCCTCCGACAGCGCGGCCAGGGTCACCTCCCGCTCCTTGCGGAGGCGCCGCAGCCGGGGGCCCACTTCCGTCAGTACGTCGTTCGTGCTCATGGCCACCATTGCAGATTCGGCAAATGGGTTTGTCAATCCCGCAGGCACCGAGCGACCGTCGCCTCATGACCGAGAACAACAGGTACGAAGTGGTCGTCGTCGGAGGCGGAGCCGCAGGGCTGTCCGCCGCGCTGGTCCTCGGCCGGGCCCGGCGCCGCACGCTGGTCGTCGACGCGGGCGAGCCGCGCAACACGCCGAGTGCGCACATGCACGGCTATCTGTCCCGGGACGGCATGTCCCCGGCCGGGTTCCTGGCCATCGGGCGCGAGGAGATCGCCCGGTACGGCGTGGAGCTGGTCCGGGACCGGGTGGTGGACGCGGACCGGGACGGCGAGGGCTTCGCGGCGAAGCTCGCCGGCGGCCGGACGGTACGGGCCCGGCAGCTGGTGATCGCCACCGGCCTGACGGACGAGCTGCCCGGGGTCCCGGGGCTGGCCGAGCGGTTCGGCCGGGACGTGGTGCACTGCCCGTACTGCCACGGCTGGGAGGTCCGCGACCTGCCGACCGGGGTGCTCGCGACCTCGCCATTGAGCGTGCACCAGGCACTGATGGTCACCCAGTGGTCGAAGGACGTGCGGTTCTTCCTGCACGAGGTGAGCGAGTCGGAGCTGACGGACGACGACCTGCGCCGGCTGGCCGCCGCCGGGGTCGCGGTCGTGCCCGGCGAGGTCGCGGAACTCGTCGTCACCGACGACCGGCTGACCGGGGTCCGGTTGGCTGGGGGTACCCCCTCCGGGGGAGGCACGGTCCACGACCTCGAGGTGCTGTACGCCGCCCCGCGCGCCGTTCCGCACAACGACCTGCTGGTGAAGCTGGGCGCCGAGCTGCGCGAGACGCCGTTCGGCAGCTACCCGGTGATCGACGAACGCGGCCTGACGACTGTGCCCGGCCTCTGGGCGGCGGGCAACGCGAGCGGCTTCGCCGAGCAGGTGGTCAACGCGGCGAGCCGGGGCTACCGGGCGGGGGCGGCGATCAACGGGGAACTGCTCATGGCGGACCTCGACGGCAGCGCCCCCCAAGGGGCGCGGGGCGGTGTCTGACACGCGCCACCACCGCGCGGGCGCGACCGGACACCGCGCCCTGGGCGGAGCGCTGGTGCACCATGGCTGCATGCTGCTCGCCCGGCTGGCCCACGTGTCCCGGGAAGTGGCCGCGACGGCGGCCCGGTCCCGCAAGACGGAGCTGCTCGCGGAACTGTTCCGGGACGCGGCGGCGGACGACGTGCCGGTCGTGATCCCGTATCTGGCCGGACGGCTGCCGCAGGGCCGGCTCGGCGTCGGCTGGAAGGTGCTGAGCCGCCGGGTGCCGCCGGCCGCCGAGCCCGGCCTCACCGTCCGGGAGGTCGACGCCCGGCTCACCGAGCTGGCCGGGGTGTCCGGGCCGGGCGCGCAGGCGGAGCGGGCCCGGATCGTCGGCGAGCTGATGGGCGCGGCCACCGAGGAGGAGCAGCGCTTCCTCCTCGGGCTGCTCACCGGCGAGGTCCGGCAGGGCGCGCTGGACGCGGTCGCGGTGGAGGGCCTGGCCCGGGCGACCGGCGCGGACCCGGCGGACGTAAGGCGGGCGGTGATGCTCGCCGGTTCGCTGCAGACCGTCGCCCGCGCCCTGCTCACCGAGGGGCCCAGGGCGCTGGAGCGGTTCCGGCTCACCGTCGGCCGCCCGGTGCTGCCGATGCTGGCGCAGAGCGCCTCCTCGGTCGCCGAGGCGGTGCGAAAGCTCGGCGCCTGCGCGGTGGAGGAGAAGCTGGACGGCATCCGGGTGCAGGTCCACCGGGACGGCGACACGATCCGCGTGCACACCCGCACCCTGGACGACATCACCGACCGGCTGCCCGAAGTGACCGCCGCGGCACGGGAGTTGACGGCACCACGTTTCATCCTGGACGGCGAGGTGATCTCCTTCGGCGACGACGGCCGCCCCCGCTCCTTCCAGGAGACCGCGGGCCGGGTCGGCTCGCGCACGGACGTGGCGAGGGCGGCCGGGCAGGTCCCGGTCTCCCCGGTCTTCTTCGACGCCCTGTCGGTCGACGGCCGCGACCTGCTCGACCTGCCCTTCGCCGAGCGGCACGCGGAGCTGGCCCGGCTGGTGCCCGAGCCGATGCGGGTGCGCCGGACGGTCGCCGCCGGGCCGGGCGACACCGCGAAGGCGCAACGCTTCCTCGCCGACACCCTGGCCCGCGGCCACGAGGGCGTGGTGGTGAAGGCGCTGGACGCCCCCTACAGCGCGGGCCGGCGCGGCGCCGCCTGGCTGAAGGTCAAGCCCGTGCACACCCTCGACCTGGTGGTGCTGGCCGCCGAGTGGGGCCACGGCCGCCGCACCGGCAGGCTCTCCAACCTGCATCTGGGCGCCCGCAGCGCCGACGGCGGCTTCGCCATGCTGGGCAAGACCTTCAAGGGCATGACCGACGCGCTGCTCGCCTGGCAGACCGAACGGCTCCGGGAACTGGCGGTCGAGGACGACGGCCGGCTGGTCCGGGTCCGCCCCGAACTCGTCGTGGAGATCGCCTACGACGGCCTCCAGCGCTCCTCCCGCTACCCGGCCGGCGTCACCCTGCGCTTCGCCCGCGTGGTCCGCTACCGCGAGGACAAACGCCCCGAGGAGGCCGATACGGTGGAGGCCCTGCTGGCGGCCCACCCGGAGGTCACGCCGTGACGGTGCGTGCGACGAAGCGCAGCGCGGGACTGCTGTTGTTCCGGCACACCGATGAAGGAATCCAGGTGTTGCTCGGCCATATGGGTGGCCCGCTCTGGGCGAAGAAGGACGCGGGGGCGTGGACGGTCCCCAAGGGCGAGTACGAACCCGACGAGCCGGCCTGGCAGGCGGCTCGGCGCGAGTTCCAGGAGGAGCTGGGGCTGGCACCGCCCGACGGGGCGGCCGTACCGCTGGGCGAGGTCGTACAGAAGAACGGCAAGATCGTCACGGCGTGGGCGGTGGAGGCGGACCTTGACCTGTCGGGTTTCACCCCCGGCACCTTCACCATGCGGTGGCCCCCGCGCTCCGGCCGGGAGCAGGAGTTCCCCGAGCTGGACCGGGTGGCGTGGCTGGGCCTCGACCGGGCCCGCGAGCTGGTCATCACGGCGCAGACCGTGTTCCTCGACCGGCTGGCGGAGCACGCGGGCTGAACAGGGGGCTACGCGTTGCGGACGCCGCGCCCGCGCGCGAAGGTCGAGACAAGCCCGCTCCCAGGGAGGTCAGCCATGCCCATCGCGACGGTGAACCCGGCGAACGGTGAGACGCTCAAGACGTACGAGGCCATGGGCGAGGAGGAACTGGAACGCCGGCTCCAGCTCGCCGAGGCCACGTTCCGCACCTACCGGACGACCCCGTTCGCCGAGCGCGCCCGTCTGATGGACAAGGCCGCCGCTCTCCTGGACGAGGACCAGCCGGAGATCGCCCGGGTCATGACCCTGGAGATGGGCAAACCGGTCAAGCAGGCCCGCGCGGAGGCCGCGAAGTGCGCGAAGGCGATGCGCTGGTACGCCGAGCGCGCAGAGGCGCTGCTGGCGGACGAGGAGCCCGCGGCATCGGACGTGAAGGACTCGGGGGCGTCCCGGGTACGGGTGCGCTACCGGCCGCTCGGCCCGGTGCTCGCGGTGATGCCCTGGAACTTCCCCCTCTGGCAGGTGGTCCGCTTCGCCGCGCCCGCACTGATGGCGGGCAATGTGGGCCTGCTCAAACACGCCTCCAACGTCCCCCAGACGGCCCTGTACCTGGAGGACCTGTTCCACCGGGCCGGCTTCACGGAGGGCTGTTTCCAGACGTTGCTGATCGGCGCGGGCACGGTGGACGCCGTCCTGCGCGACGAGCGCGTGAAGGCGGCGACGCTGACCGGCAGCGAGCCCGCGGGCCGGGCCGTCGCCGCCACCTCCGGGGAGATGATCAAGAAGACGGTGCTGGAACTGGGCGGCAGCGACCCGTACGTCGTCCTGCCCTCCGCCGACCTGGACCGGGCGGCCGAGGTCGCCGTCACCGCGCGGGTGCAGAACAACGGGCAGTCGTGCATCGCCGCGAAGCGGTTCATCGTGCACCGGGACGTGTACGACGCCTTCGCCGGGAAGTTCGTCGCCGGGATGAAGGCGCTCAAGACCGGCGACCCGCTGGCGGAGGACACCGAGGTCGGACCGCTCGCCACCGAGCAGGGGCGCAGGGACCTGGAGGAACTGGTCGACGACGCGCGGCGCAGCGGGGCCGAGGTGCTGTGCGGCGGGCAGCGGCCGCAGGGGCCGGGCTGGTACTACCCGCCGACCGTGCTCGCCGGCCTCACCCGGGAGATGCGCATCCACCGGGAGGAGGCGTTCGGACCCGTGGCCACGCTGTACCGGGCGGGCGATCTGGACGAGGCGCTGCTCATCGCCAACGATTCGCCGTTCGGGCTGAGTTCCAACGTGTGGACGCGGGACGAGGGCGAGGTGGAGCGGTTCAGCCGCGACCTGGAGGCCGGCTCGGTGTACGTCAACGGGATGACCGCCTCCCATCCCGCGTTCCCGTTCGGCGGTGTGAAGCGCTCGGGGTACGGGCGTGAGCTGTCCGGGCACGGAATCCGGGAGTTCTGCAACATCACCACGGTTTGGCAGGGGGCGTGACGGCCGCGCGGCTACCATCCCTTTTGTGAACCGCGAAGTGACCCTGCCTCTGATCGTCGACGACCAAGGGACCTTGCACGTGGCTGCCTCCGACGTGAGCAAGCTGTTGCGGACCGTGGGCGGGCGGTGGCTGCGGTTGGTCGAGGCCGGGGACGAGGGGCTGGACGAGGACACGGTCGCGGCTTTGACCATCGAGCTGGCCAAACTCGCGGATCGTATCGATGTGGCCTGCATCGCGCACAGCAGTGGGGCCCCCTAGGCACTCTCACCCCAACGTTGCCCAGAACATGCTCTCGTAGCTCTGGAGCAGGGTCCCGTACGTGTGCGCCAGGTCCGTGTCCAGGGCGCCGCCGTCCAGCCCCGCCTGTACCGCCGCCGTCGCCTGCTGGTCCAGCCGTGGAGCCGGCGCCGCGAAGAAGTCGAAGAAGGCGCACGCCTCGTCCTCGAAGCCGTAATGCGTGCGCAGGCCCTTGGCCAGGCGGTCGCAGTAGCCGCCCCAGGCGGAGAAGTTGGCCGTCAGGGCGAGGACCACGTCCGCGGGCGCGGCGTTGAGGGCCAGCCAGGAGACGTAGGCCGGGTAGGCCTGACAGCCGGGCAGGGGGACGTACGCGCGTGAGCGTTCCGGGGTCACTCCGCAGGCCCGTGCGAACGCGTCCAGGTGGGTCGCCGCCAGTTCCTCGCCCGTCGCCAGGCTGGTGAAGCAGGCCGCTGCGGCCGGTTCGGCGCGCTCGGCCAGGTACTGGAAGGCGCGGCGGTCGGCCGGGATCACCCACCGCTGCTCCAGGGCCAGGCGCGCCAGGGCCTCCAGGGCCGCCTCACCGCGTTCCACGAGCGGGACGAAGGGGTTGGCCGCGGGATCCGGGGCGAGTGCCCCGGTGGTCGTCTCGAGCAGTTTCCCGGCCGTGACGGTCATGTCTTCCTCCCTCGCGCGACGTGCGACTTCTCCTCGGATCCTTACCCGGTGTCCCCGGTCTGGAGTAGTCCGGCGAGAGATCGACGCCCCGACGGGTGATCGTGGGTGGACCACCTCCTGAGGTGAACCACCTTCTGACCGGTGGGCGAAGGCCTTCCGGAAGGCTGAAAGCAGGCACGGTTCATGGCGACTTTGTGCAGACCGGCGGTGTCGGTTCCGGAACACGTGATCACGATGGAGGAGACGCTGGAGCTGGCGCGCTCCCGTCACGCGGACCATCCTCAACTGCCGCTCGCGCTGCGGCTGATCGAGAACACGGGCGTCAAGACCCGGCACATCGTGCAGCCCATCGAGGAGACCCTCAAACACCCCGGCTTCGAAGACCGCAACAAGCTCTACGAGGCCGAGGCGAAGGCCCGGGTCCCCGCGGTGATCCAGCGTGCGCTCGACGACGCGGAACTCCTCACCACCGACATCGACGTGATCATCTACGTCTCGTGCACGGGCTTCATGATGCCCTCGCTCACGGCGTGGCTGATCAACGAGATGGACTTCGACCCCACCACCCGACAGCTCCCCATAGCCCAGCTGGGCTGCGCGGCAGGCGGCGCGGCGATCAACCGGGCCCACGACTTCTGCGCCGCCTACCCCCAGGGCAACGCGCTGATCGTGGCCTGCGAGTTCTGCTCGCTGTGCTACCAGCCCACCGACCTCGGCGTCGGCTCGCTCCTGTCCAACGGCCTGTTCGGTGACGGCATAGCCGCCGCCGTGGTCCGCGGCAAGGGCGGCACCGGCATCGAGCTGGAGCGCAACGGCTCGTACCTGATCCCGAAGACCGAAGAGTGGATCATGTACGACGTCCGCGCGACCGGCTTCCACTTCCTGCTCGACAAGCGGGTGCCGGCCACGATGGAGCCGCTCGCCCCGGCCCTGCAGGACCTCGCGGGCCTGCACGGCTGGGACGCCTCCGACCTGGACTTCTACATCGTCCACGCCGGCGGGCCACGCATCCTCGACGACCTCAGCAAGTTCCTCCAGGTCGACCCGCACGCGTTCCGGTTCAGCCGGGCCACCCTCACCGAGTACGGCAACATCGCCTCCGGCGTCGTGCTGGACGCGCTGCGCCGGATGTTCGACGAGGGCGGCGCCGAACATCGGGCGCGCGGGCTGCTCGCCGGGTTCGGGCCCGGCATCACCGCGGAAATGGCGCTGGGCCGCTGGCGCGGCCCCGACCGAGAAACGGCATGAGTACGGCATGACGGAAGAGACGCTCACCGAGACCCTGCCCCCGATCCGGCACTGGCCGGCGCTCGACCTGACCGGGACGGACTTCGACCCGGTGCTGAGAGAGCTGATGCGCGAGGGACCGGTCACCCGCATCCAACTGCCCAACGGCGAAGGCTGGGCCTGGCTGGTGACCCGGTACGACGACGTGCGCATGGTGACCAACGACCCCCGTTTCAGCCGCGAGGCCGTGATGGACCAACCGGTCACCCGGCTTGCCCCGCACTTCATCCCGGACCCGGGCGCGGTCGGCTTCCTCGACCCGCCCGACCACACCCGGCTGCGCCGCTCGGTGGCGGCCGCGTTCACCACCAAGGGCGTGGAACGGGTGCGGGAGAGAGCACGGGTCATGCTGGACGAGCTGGTCGACGAACTCCTCCAGGACGGCCCGCCCGCCGATCTCACGGCCAAGATCCTCAGCCCGTTCCCGATCGCGGTGATCTGCGAAATGATGGGCGTCCCGGCCGCCGACCGGCACGTCATGCACACCTGGACGCAGCTCATCCTGTCCTCCTCGAACGGCAAGGAGGTCAGCGAGAAGGCCAAGCGGGAGATGGCCGCCTACTTCTCCGACCTGATCGGGCTGCGCGAGAACAGCACGGGCGAGGACGTCACCTCGCTGCTCGGTGCCGCGGTGGGCCGGGGCGAGGTGACGCTGGAGGAGGCCGTCGGGCTGGCCGGTCTGCTCCAGATCGGCGGCGAGGCGGTCACCAACAACAGCGGGCAGATGTTCTACCTGCTGCTGACCCGCCCCGACCTGGTGGACCGGCTGCGCGCGGAGCCGGAGATCCGCCCGAAGGCGATCGACGAGCTCCTGCGGTACATCCCGCACCGCAACGCGGTCGGCCTGTCCCGCATCGCCCTGGTCGACGTGGAGATCCGGGGCGTGAAGATCCGCGCGGGCGACGCGGTGTACAACTCCTACCTGGCCGCCAACCGCGACCCGGACGTCTTCCCCGACCCGGAGACCGTCGACTTCTCCCGCAGCCCCAACCCCCATGTGTCCTTCGGCTTCGGCCCGCATTTCTGCCCCGGCAACATGCTGGCCCGGCTGGAGGAGGAACTCATGGTGGACGCCCTGCTGGACCGGGTCCCGGGCCTGCGGCTGGCCGTACCGCCGGAGCAGGTGCCCTTCAAGAAGGGCGCGCTGATCCGGGGGCCCGAGGCCGTACCGGTGACCTGGTGACCGGCCCATGACGGAGACCGAGGGACTCTACGTACCGCCGGGCCAAGGCCGCCTCGTCGAGACGCCGGCCCAGCGCGTGACGTTCAAGGTCACCGGCACGCATTCGCGGATGGCCTCCACCTTCGAGGTGGAGGTCCCGCCGGGCTTCGACGTGGGTGCGCACGTGCACACACGCAGCGAGGAGCTGTTCTACATCCTGGAGGGCGAACTCGACGTCCTCGCCTTCGAGCCCCGCATCCGCACGCCCGACAACTGGAAGAAGTGGGAGTCGAGTTCGGGCAGCAGAGTGGTACGGGCGACCCCGGGCACGGTGATCGTCGTACCCCCCGGCTGCCCGCACGCGTTCGCGAACCCGACGGACACCCCGGCGAAGATGTTCTTCCAGGCGAGTCCCCCGCCGGACCACGAGCGTTACTTCGAGGAGCTGCTGGAGATCCTGGGGACCGGGGGCCCGCCGGACCAGGAGGCGATCGAAGCACTACGGGCCAAGTACGACATCGAGCAACTCACGCCTTTGAAGCACGGGTGAGCGTTGCGGCCCAAAGGGGCGCGGGACTGCGTACCCGCACCCCCACGGCGCTAGCGAATCGGCATCCCCGACAAGGTGCGGGCGATGACGAGCCGCTGGATCTCGCTCGTCCCCTCGAAGATCGTGTAGATCGCGCTGTCCCGGTGCATCCGCTCGACCGGGTACTCACGGGTGTAGCCGTTGCCGCCCAGGATCTGAATCGCCTGCGCGGTCACCTTCTTCGCCGTCTCACTGGCGAACAGCTTCGACATCGACCCCTCGGCCGCGGTGAACGGCTTCCCGTTGATCCCCATCCACGACGCCCGCCACACGAGCAGCCGGGCGGCATCGATCTGGGTCCGCATGTCCGCGAGCTGGAAGGCCACGCCCTGGTTGTCGATGATCGGCCGCCCGAACTGCTCGCGGGTCCTGGCGTAGTCGAGGGCGACCTCGTAGGCGGCCCGGGCGGTGCCCACCGCCATCGCACCGACGGCCGGCCGCGAAGCCTCGAAGGTCGCCATCGCCGCGTTCTTCACCCGCTCGCCTCCGGCGGCCTTCGCGCGCTCACGGGCCCGGGCGAGCCGCTCGTCCAGCTTCTCCTTGCCGCCGAGCAGGCAGGAACCCGGGACGCGGACGTTGTCGAGGACGACCTCGGCGGTGTGCGAGGCGCGGATGCCGTGCTTCTTGAACTTCTGGCCCTGCCCGAGACCCGGCGTGCCCGGCGGGACGATGAAGGAGGCGTGGCCCTTGGAGCCCAGCTCGGGGTCGACGCTGGCGACGACGACGTGGACGTTGGCTATGCCGCCGTTGGTCGCCCAGGTCTTCGTGCCGTTGATCACCCACTCGTCCTTCGCCTCGTCGTACACGGCACGCGTGCGCATGGAAGCCACGTCGGAGCCTGCGTCGGGCTCGGAGGAGCAGAACGCGGCGACCTTGACATCGTTCTGGTCGCCGTACATCTGCGGGATCCAGGTGCCGATCTGTTCCTCGGTCCCGTTGGCGAGAACGCCCACGGCGGCGAGACCGGTGCCCACAATGGACAGGGCGATGCCCGCGTCGCCCCAGAACAGCTCCTCCATCGCCATCGGGATACCGAGCCCGGTGGGGTCGAAGTACTGCTGTGCGTAGAAGTCGAGGGAGTAGATGCCTACCTTCGCGGCCTCCTGGATGATCGGCCAGGGAGTCTCCTCGCGCTCGTCCCACTCGGCGGCCGCGGGGCGGATCACGTCGGCGGCGAAGCCATGGAGCCAGTCCCGGACTTCCTTCTGTTCGTCGTTCAGCTCCATGGTGAACTCGGCCATGTCCCCTCCAGCGGCGGTGATGCGATGTTACTAGCGGTAACCTGAGTCTGTTACCGACGGGTAGGAAAAGTCAACCGCCGACGACTCCTCGGCATCCCGTTCGATGTCAGAGGCACGGTCAGTGTTAGTTTGCGCAGGCGTCACCGAATCAGCACGGGTGGGGAGAGCACATGGACACCACACAGCGGACCGAGCAGCAGAGGTCCGCCGACCGCCGACGGCGCGAGCTGCTGGAGGCCGCCGACCGGGTGGTGCTCCGGGACGGCCCACAGGCGTCGATGAACGCGATCGCGGCCGAGGCCGGGATCACGAAGCCGATCCTGTACCGCCACTTCGGCGACAAGGGCGGACTGTACGCGGCGCTCGCCAAGCGGCACACCGACGCGCTGCTCGCTTCGCTGCGGGCGGCGCTGGACGCTCCCGCGGACCGGCGCGAGCGGGTCGAGTCCACGCTGGACACGTACCTCGCCGCGATCGAGGCGCGCCCCCAGGTGTACCGCTTCCTGATGCATCCGTCGGAGGGCAGCGCGGGCGGCGACCACGGGTTCGACG
This sequence comes from Streptomyces sp. MMG1121, assembly GCF_001280015.1. Lineage (GTDB taxonomy): Bacteria > Actinomycetota > Actinomycetes > Streptomycetales > Streptomycetaceae > Streptomyces. Next base: position 173,069 of record NZ_LGDV01000251.1, on the reverse strand, counting down.
TCGGCAAGCACAGCGCTCCGCTGCTGCGCCGGATGGGCGAGGAGCTGGCCCAGGTCATCGAGGAGCGGGTGGATCTCGGGCCGGACAGCCAGCAGCTCGCACGGGTGTGGGGGCACGGGATCGTCGGCATGATGCATGCGGCCGGTGACTGGTGGCTCGGCGAACGCCCTTGTTCCCGGGCCGAGTTGGTGCGCTCCCTCGCGGACCTGCTGTGGGGTCGGCTCGCCGCGGCGGGGGACAGGATCGGCGGCCCCGGCTTCTGACTCACCGGCTCCAGGGAGCCCGGGAGATCTGTCTCGCCAGCCGGTGCTTGCGCCACCCCGTGAGATGATCCGCGTACACACGCCCCTCCACGTGGTCGCACTCGTGCTGCAGGCACCGCGCGAAGAAGCCCGTGCCGTGCACGGTGACCGGCTCCCCCGCCGCCGTGAATCCCTCGACCACCGCGTGGTCGTAGCGCTCCGTCCCGGCCTCCAGCCCCGGCAGGGACAGACAGCCCTCGGGGCCGCGTATCACCACGCCGTCCGCCGCCACCAGGCGGGGGTTCACGATGTGGCCCAGGTGACGTACGTCATCGTCGTCCGGGCAGTCGTAGACGAACACCCGCGACGGCACCCCCACCTGATTCGCCGCCAGACCGACCCCCTGCGCCGCGTACATCGTGGCGAACAGGTCTTCCACGAGGGCCGCCAGCTCGGCGCCGAATTCGGTGACTTCCCGGCATTGCTCGCGCAGCGCCGCGTCGCCGAGCAGGGTGAGAGGCCGGACTCGCCCGTGGGCGCCCGGAATGGAACCGTGTCGCATGGCCGCAAGGGTACGGTTCGTTGGACCCACGCCCGTCGCGCGATGTGGGCGGGATTCGGGTGTGCGAACGGATCTCGATAGGCTGAGGTCCACACCACGTTGCCGGATGGCCCCAGGCGCGGCGCGTACGCAAGGAGGATCGAGAACTGATGGCAGGCAACTCGGACCCGCTCACGCCGCGGGCCAAGCTGGCCGTGACCGCGGGCAAGGCGGTCGCCGCGGCATCCCGAGCCGCGGGACGCGGCAGCGGGTCGGTGATCGGCGGCCGGGTCGCGCTGAAACTCGACCCCGATCTGCTCGCCCGGCTCGCGCAGAACCTGGACGTCGTCCTGGTGTCCGCGACCAACGGCAAGACCACGACGACCCGGCTCATCGCCGAGGCGCTGCGCGCCGCGGGCCCGGTCGTGTCGAACGCGCTCGGCGCCAACATGCCGGCCGGCATCACCTCCGCGCTCGCGGGCGGCTCGGAGGCGAAGTTCGGCGTCATCGAGGTCGACGAGAAGTACCTGGCCGGGGTGGCCCGGGATACCAGCCCGAAGTGCATCGCCCTGCTGAACCTCTCCCGCGACCAGCTCGACCGCGCCGCCGAGACCCGGATGCTCGCCGAGCACTGGCGCGAGGGCCTCGCCGGCTCCAAGGCCGTCGTCGTCGCCAACTGCGACGACCCGCTGGTGGTGTGGGCCGCCTCCTCCTCCCCGAATGTGATCTGGGTCGCGGCCGGGCAGATGTGGAAGGACGACGCCTGGTCCTGCCCGGCCTGCGGTGGCGTGATGCAGCGCCCCGGCGACGACTGGTTCTGCGGCGAGTGCGGCTTCCGCCGGCCGACCCCGACCTGGGCGCTGTCCGGGGACCACGTGCTGGACCCGCACGGGTCCGCCTGGCCGATCCACCTCCAGCTGCCGGGCCGCGCCAACAAGGCGAACGCGGCCAGCTCCGCCGCCGTGGCCGCCGTCTTCGGGGTGCCGCCGCAGGTCGCCCTGGAACGCATGTACCAGGTGCAGGCCGTGGCCGGACGCTACGACGTCGTCCAGTTCCAGAACCGCGACCTGCGGCTGCTGCTGGCCAAGAACCCGGCCGGCTGGCTGGAGACGTTCTCCCTGATCGACCCGCCGCCCGCCCCGGTGATCCTGTCCGTGAACGCGCGCGGCGCCGACGGCACCGACACCTCCTGGCTGTGGGACGTCGACTACACCCGGCTGACCGGTCACCCGATCTTCGTCATCGGCGACCGGAAGCTGGACCTCGCCGTCCGCCTGGAGGTCGCGAACCAGCACTTCCAGGTCTGCGAGAACCTCGACCAGGCCGTGCAGATGTGCCCGCCCGGCCGGATCGAGGTCATCGCGAACTACACCGCGTTCCAGGACCTGCGCCGCCGCGTCGGCAACTGATCTTCGAAGGGCGATCACCTCATGAGCGACAACCAACTGCGGCTGGTGTGGATCTACCCGGACCTGCTGAGCACCTACGGCGACCAGGGCAACGCGCTCGTCGTGGAGCGCCGGGCCCGGCAGCGCGGTCTGGACGTGGCCCGTCTCGACGTGCGCAGCGACCAGCCGATCCCGACCTCCGGTGACATCTATCTGATCGGCGGCGGCGAGGACCGTCCGCAGCGGCTCGCCGCCGAGCGGCTGCGCCGGGACGGCCATCTGCAGCGGGCGGTGCAGAACGGAGCGATCGTCTTCTCCGTCTGCGCCGGCTACCAGATCCTCGGCCACGAGTTCATCAACGACCTGGGCCAGCGCGAGCCGGGCCTCGGCCTGCTCGACGTGGTGTCGGTGCGTGGCGAGGGCGAGCGGTGCGTCGGTGACGTGCTCGGCGACATCGACCCGCAGCTCGGCCTGCCCCAGCTGACCGGCTTCGAGAACCACCAGGGCGTCACCCACGTCGGTCCCGGCGCCCGCCCGTTCGCCCGGGTCCAGATCGGCAAGGGCAACGGCACCGGGGACGGCACGGAGGGCGCGTACAACGGAACCGTCTTCGGTACGTACATGCACGGCCCGGTCCTCGCCCGCAACCCGCTGATCGCCGATCTGCTGCTGAAGCTGGCGCTGGACGTCAACGCGCTGCCGCCGATCGACGACCGCTGGTACGAGGCTCTCCGGGGCGAGCGCATCGCCGCTGCTCAGCAGCCCGCGTAAGCGTCACGTCAGCCTCCTTTCAGCGCTGTCCGGCAGGGTCGTCGCGAGCCCGCCTGACGGGCCGTCCGCTCACATGTGCGGGCGCGTCCAGCAGGCGGACGCCCGCTACGGAGCCACCCCCTCACGCCGGTAGGGTGGCCGGGAATCCGCCGGACGACGTGGTCCGGTCTACCCGGCCCACGTTGAGAAGGTATTTCGGGCTATGCGCATTGGTGTCCTCACGTCCGGCGGCGACTGCCCCGGCCTGAACGCCGTCATCCGGTCCGTCGTGCACCGTGCCGTCGTCGACCACGGCGACGAGGTCATCGGTTTCCGGGACGGCTGGAAAGGCCTCCTGGAGTGCGACTACGTCAAGCTCGACCTCGATGCCGTGGGCGGCATCCTGGCGCGCGGCGGCACCATCCTCGGCTCTTCCCGGGTCCGCCCGGAGCATCTGCGCGACGGTGTGGAGCGGGCCAGGGGCCATGTCGCGGAACTCGGTCTGGACGCGATCATCCCGATCGGCGGTGAGGGCACGCTGAAGGCGGCCCAGCTGCTGTCGGCGGGCGGCCTGCCGATCGTGGGCGTGCCCAAGACCATCGACAACGACATCGCCGTCACGGATGTCACCTTCGGCTTCGACACGGCCGTCACCGTGGCCACCGAGGCCCTCGACCGGCTGAAGACCACCGCCGAGTCGCATCAGCGCGTGCTGATCGTGGAGGTCATGGGCCGGCACACCGGCTGGATCGCGCTGCACTCCGGCATGGCGGCCGGCGCCCACGCCGTCGTCGTACCGGAACGGCCCTTCGACATCGAGGAGTTGACCCGGAAGGTCGGCGAGCGGTTCGAAGCGGGCAAGCGGTTCGCCATCGTGGTCGCGGCCGAGGGCGCCAAGCCGAGGCCCGGGACGATGGACTTCGACGAGGGCGGCAAGGACATCTACGGTCACGAGCGCTTCGCGGGGATCGCCCGGCAGCTGTCGGTCGAGCTGGAGCGACGGCTCGGCAAGGAGGCGCGGCCGGTCATCCTCGGGCACGTCCAGCGGGGCGGCACGCCGACGGCGTACGACCGGGTGCTCGCCACGCGTTTCGGCTGGCACGCGGTGGAGGCCGTGCACCGGGGCGAGTTCGGCCGGATGACCGCGCTGCGCGGGACCGACATCGTGACGGTGCCGCTGGCGGAGGCGGTGGAGACGCTCAAGACCGTTCCGGTGCAGCGGTACGACGAGGCGGAGTGCGTCCTCTAGTCCGGTAGTTCAGGCGAGAACAAACCGCCCCCGGTCACGGCCGTGACCGGGGGCGGTTCTAGTCTTGGGGGCGGACAACTCGCACAACCCCCACGAAACAGGAGCCGCCGGATGGATCACAGCGGGCACGGCATGATGATGGATCTGCCGCCGTTCACGCTGGGGCGGGGCCTCCAGTGGTCGACGGATCCGTTCTTCCTGGTGGCCTGTCTGGCCGGGCTCGCCCTGTACGGCTGGGGTGTCGTACGGCTGCGGCGGCGCGGGGACGTGTGGCCGGCCGGCCGTACGGTGTCGTACGTCGTCGGTGTGCTGACCATCGCGCTGGTGATGTGCACCAAGCTGAACGACTACGGCATGGTCATGTTCAGCGTGCACATGGTGCAGCACATGATCATCAGCATGCTGTCGCCCATCCTGATCCTGCTCGGCGCCCCGGTCACGCTGGCACTGCGCGCGCTGCCGGTCGCCGGCAAGGGGCGCAAGGGCCCGCGCGAACTGCTGCTGGCACTGCTGCACAGCCGCTACATGCGGATCATCACGCACCCGGCCTTCACCATCCCGCTGTTCATCGCGAGCCTCTACGCGCTGTACTTCACCCCGATCTTCGACTTCCTGATGGGCTCCAGGACCGGGCACATCGCGATGATGGTGCACTTCCTCGCGGTCGGCGTGGTGTTCTTCTGGCCGATCATCGGCGTCGACCCGGGTCCGCACCGGCCGGGGTATCTGATGCGGATGCTGGAGCTGTTCGCGGGGATGCCGTTCCACGCGTTCTTCGGCATCGCGCTGATGATGGCGTCGGAGCCGATGGTGGGCACGTTCAAGAACCCGTCGGCCTCGCTCGGCATCGACGCGCTGTCCGACCAGAACGCGGCCGGCGGCATCGCCTGGGCGTTCAGCGAGATCCCGTCCGTGCTGGTGCTGATCGCCCTGCTGTTCCAGTGGTACCGCTCCGAGCAGCGCCAGGCCAAGCGCAAGGACCGGGCCGCGGACCGGGACGGCGACAGGGAGCTGGAGGCGTACAACGCCTACCTGGCTTCGCTGAACGCACGGGAGAGCTAGCCGGAGCTGTCCCCTCCGGGCGGGATTCGGGGCACCATGGTCATGGACGGACCAAGAGGAGGGTGTCGCGATGCCCGGTTCCACGAACGGTTCCACCAAGGCGATGGGGGCTCTCACGGTCGGCGGACTCGTCGTCGTGACCGCCTACACGGTCGCACTCGGCAGCAACGGCTGGCTGTGGTTCGGCTGGGTGGTGCTGGGCCTGCTGACACTCGCCATGGTCGTCACCCAGTCGTAGGGCCCGTCCGACCGCAGGCGCCCGCGCCGCGACGGGCGTGGCTGATTACAGTGCCCGCATGAACAGCAGGACCGCGTCCTTCGACGAGCTCGACCGCAAGATCATCACCGCGCTGATGGCGAACGCCCGGACCAGTTTCGCCGAGATCGGCGCCGCGATCGGGCTGTCCGCGACGGCGGTCAAGCGACGTGTGGACCGGTTGCGGGAGACCGGGGTGATCACCGGGTTCTCGGCCACGGTGCAGCCGTCCGCGCTGGGCTGGCGCACGGAGGCGTACGTCGAGGTGTACTGCGAGGGCGCGGCCCCGCCCCGGCGGCTGGCGGAGGTCGTCCGCAACCATCCGGAGATCACCGCCGCCATGACGGTGACCGGCGGCGCCGACGCGCTGCTGCATGTGCGGGCCCGGGACGTGGACCACTTCGAGGAGGTGCTGGAGCGCATCCGCACCGAGCCGTTCATCCGGAAGACGATCAGCGTGATGGTGCTGTCCCACCTCCTCCCGGAAAGCCCGGAGGCGGGCGCTACCCATGTGGCCCCGCAATGACGCGGAGTATGCGCACCACTCCTGCGCGGAACCCGTCGAGAACGCAGTGATGCTGCGTATGCGCGCAGCCTTTGTCGCTTGTCGAGCGCCGAGCTCCGTTTCTACGGTTGTCTCACCCCTCAGTGACACACAGGAAACGGAGGAAACTCTCTGTGCCCGAAAGCCGTGTGCCGCGCTCCCGGCGCTTCCTCGTCTGTGAACCCAGACATTTCGCCGTGAGTTACGCGATCAATCCGTGGATGGAGCCCGACCGGCCCGTCGACGTGGACCTCGCCCAGGAGCAGTGGCAGAAGCTGATCCGCGCCTACCGCCGCCACGGTCACTCCGTCGAGTCGGTCGAGCCGGTGCCCGGCCTGCCCGACATGGTCTTCGCCGCCAACGCGGCGTTCGTGGTCGGCGGCCGGGTCTTCGGCTCCCTGTTCCACGCGCCCGAGCGGCGCCCCGAGTCCGTGCACTACGACACCTGGTTCAAGGCGGCGGGCTACGACGTCTACCGCCCCGAGGCGGTGACCGAGGGCGAGGGAGACCTGGTCTGGACGGGGCGGTACGTGCTCGCCGGCACCGGGTTCCGCACCACCCGTGAGGCGCACCGCGAGGCGCAGGAGTTCCTCGGCCACCCGGTGATCGCCCTGACCCTGGTGGACCCGTACTTCTACCACCTGGACACGGCCCTGTTCGTCCTCGACGACGACAACATCTGCTACTTCCCCGAGGCGTTCTCGGCGGGCAGCCGCGAGGTGCTGCGGCGGCTCTACCCCGACGCGGTGCTCGCCACCCGCGAGGACGCCATGGCGTTCGGCCTGAACTCCGTGTCCGACGGCCGCAACGTCTTCATCGCCCCCCAGGCCGAGGCTCTCGCCGAGAACCTCGCTGACCACGGCTACGTCCCCGTCCCCGTCGACCTGTCGGAGTTCCACAAGGCCGGCGGTGGCATCAAGTGCTGCACCCAGGAGATCCGCTGATGACCGCGCCCACCCGTGTATCCGCGCGCACGCGTACGTCCGCCGACCTGATCCGCGCGGAGGAGCCGGTCCTCGCGCACAACTACCACCCGCTGCCCGTGGTCGTCGCCCGGGCCGAGGGCACCTGGGTCGAGGACGTCGAGGGCCGGCGCTATCTCGACATGCTCGCCGGCTACTCGGCGCTGAACTTCGGCCACCGCCACCCGGCACTGATCGAGGCCGCGCACCGCCAGCTCGACCAGCTCACCCTCACCTCCCGCGCCTTCCACAACGACCGGCTCGCCGAGTTCGCCGAGCGGCTCGCGGAGCTCACCGGGCTGGACATGGTGCTGCCGATGAACACCGGCGCGGAGGCCGTGGAGAGCGCCGTCAAGGTGGCCCGCAAGTGGGCCTACGACGTCAAGGGCGTACCGGACGGGCAGGCGACGATCGTCGTCGCGGCGGAGAACTTCCACGGCCGTACGACGACCATCGTCAGCTTCTCCACGGACGAGACGGCCCGGTCCGGCTTCGGTCCGTTCACCCCCGGCTTCAGGATCGTGCCGTACGACGACCTGGCCGCGCTGGAGGAGGCGGTCGACGAGACGACGGCGGCGGTGCTGATCGAGCCGATCCAGGGCGAGGCCGGCGTGATCGTCCCGAGCGCCGGCTACCTCGCCGGGGTGCGCGAGCTGACCCGGCGCGAGGGCTGCCTGTTCATCGCGGACGAGATCCAGTCGGGCCTCGGCCGCACGGGCCGTACCCTCGCCATCGAGCACGAGGACGTCGTGCCGGACGTGCTGCTGCTCGGCAAGGCGCTCGGCGGCGGCATCGTGCCGGTGTCGGCGGTCGTGGCCCGGCGCGAGGTACTGGGCGTGCTGCACCCGGGCGAGCACGGTTCCACGTTCGGCGGCAACCCGCTCGCGGCGGCGGTCGGCACGGCCGTGATCGACCTGCTGGAGACCGGTGAGTTCCAGCGGCGGGCCACCGAGCTGGGCGTGATCCTGCGCGACGGACTGGCCGAGCTGGTGGGCGACGGTGTGGTCGGCTTCCGGGCGCGCGGACTCTGGGCCGGCGTCGACGTCGACCCGGCGGTCGGCAGCGGCCGTGAGATCAGCGAGCGGCTGATGCGGGAGGGGATCCTGGTCAAGGACACCCACGGATCCACCATTCGGCTGGCGCCCCCGCTGACCATCACGGCGGAGGAGCTGCGCTCCGCGCTGGCGGCGCTGCGCACGGTGCTCGCATCCTGACCTCGCCCTGCTCCCAGGGGGGTGGCCGCACACCGCCCCCCGCCCGTCACCACGCCCCTCGATGCCCGAAGAGTGAAGATGGGGGCAAGAGGGGGTAGACCACTCTCAGCGACAGAGAGGTCGGTCGTGGGCACTCACGAGGATCAGCACGTCGCCGGGCAGCCGTTCGACGTGGCCGATGCCGCCCCCCTGCTGGTCGACGCGCAGGGCGTGGTGACGAGCTGGACGCGCAACGCGCAACGGCTGCTGGCGTACACCGCCGCCGAGGCGGTCGGGACCAAGGTGAGCGGCCTGCTGTCCACCGAGGACGCAGCGCGGGCGCCCGAGCTGGCCGAACGGTGCCGCAGGGACGGCGGCTGGGCGGGGCTGCTGACCGCCCGGCGCAAGGACGGTCAGCCGGTCCGGGTGATGGTGCAGATCACTCCGGCCGTGGAACCCGGCGGTGCGCCGCACTGGCTGGTGCTGCTCTCCGACATGTCCGGGGCACGCGGCTGGGACATGAGCCGTGCGGTGCTGGAGCAGATGGTGACCGGCTCCCCCGTCGGCATAGCGATCGTGGACGCCGATCTGCGGTGCGTCTGGTCGAACGAGGCACTGGAGCGGTTCGGCGGCGGCTCCGCGCGGGAGCGGCTGGGTCGACGACTGGCCGAGATCCAGCCGGGCATCGATTCCGAGGGCATCGAGACGCAGATGCGGCGCGTGCTGGCGACCGGCCGGCCCGTGGTCGGGTACGAGCACGTGGGCCAGGTGCGGTCCACGCCGCACCGGGAGACGGCGCACATGATGTCGTTCACCCGCCTCGACGACGACCGGGGTCACCCGATGGGCGTGTACTACACCGTCGTCGACATCACCGACCGGCACCGTGCCCGGCAGCGACTGGCCCTGCTAGACCGGGCCGGGGAGCAGATCGGCCGCAGCCTGGACATCGTGCGGACCGCGCAGGAACTGGCCGATGTGGCCGTGCAGGACTTCGCCGACCTGGTGAGTGTGGATCTGCTGGCGTCCGTGCTGCGGGGCGCGGAGCCCGAGCCGGAGCCGCTGGACGAGAGCGATCGGGCACCGCTGCGGCGGGCCGGGCACCAGTCGGCGGACGCCGGCCTCCCGGAAGCCGTCGTCGGGATCGGCGAGCCGGCCAGCTACCTCGCCGGATCACCCCCGATCCGCTGTCTGGCCACGGGCCGGTCCTGGCGCGAGGAAGAGCTCGCCCCGCTGGCCAGGGAGTGGGCCACGGACATCCCGGGCGGCCGGGAGGCGACCTTCCTGGAGCTGGGCCTGCACAGCGCGATGATCGTGCCGGTCCGTGCGCGGGGCGTCACGATGGGCATCACCACCTTCTTCCGGCGCCGCCGTCAGGAGCCGTTCGACGAGGACGACCTGAGTCTCGCCGAGGACCTGGTGTCCCGGGCGGCGGTATGCGTGGACAACGCCCGCCGCTACACGCGCGAACGGGACGCGGCCCTCGTCCTGCAGCGCAGCCTGCTCCCGCACCGGCTGCCCGAGCAGGACGCGGTGGAGGTGGCCGCCTGCTACCGGCCGGCCGACGAGCTGACCGGCCTCGGCGGCGACTGGTACGACCTCATTCCGCTGTCCGGTGCGCGCGTGGCCCTGGTCGTGGGCGAGGTACCGGGGCACGGGATCCACGCCGCCGCGGCCATGGGGCGGTTGCGTACCGCCGTGGGGACCCTCGCGGCGCTCGATCTGCCGCCCGAGGAGGTCCTCGCGCGCCTCGACGACCTGGTGGCGCGGGCGGCCCGGGAGGAGGGGGTGCGGCCCGAGCCCCCGGCGGCCGCACACCGCAAGGCGGTGGGGCCCGGGTGTGTGTACGCCGTCTACGACCCCGTCGACGGGCAGTGCACGATGGCCGCCGCGGGTCATCCCGCGCCCGCCGTCGTGCTGCCCGACGGCACCGTCGACTTCGTCGACCTCCCGCAGGGGCCGCCGCTCGGGGTGGGCGGTCCGCCCTTCGAGGCGGTCGAGCTGGCTCTGGCCGAGGGCAGCACGCTGGTCCTTCACACCGACGGGCTGCTGGCCCACGGGGACGACGGGCCCGTCGACGGGCGGGACCGCGACCGGCTGCGTCGCGCCCTGCGCCGGCCCGCTCCCTCGCTCGACCTGCGCTGCCGGGCCGTGGTCGACGCCCTGGTCCCGGCCCGGCCGCACGACGACGTGGCCCTGCTGATGGCCCGCACCGGGCTTCTGGGTGCCGACCGGGTCGCCGACTGGGACCTGCCCGCCGACCCGGCCGTGGTCGCCGACGCCCGCAAGGAAGCCGCCCGGCAGCTGGCCGAGTGGGCTCTGGACGAGCTGGCGTTCACCACCGAACTGGTCGTGAGCGAGCTGGTCACCAACGCGATCCGGCACTCGGTGGGCCCGATCCGGCTGCGGCTGATCAGGGACCGGTCCCTGATCTGCGAGGTCTCCGACGGCGGCGCCACCGCACCCCATATGCACCATCCGCGCACCACGGACGAGGGCGGCCGGGGACTGCTGCTGGTCTCCCAGTTCACCGAGCGGTGGGGAACCCGCTTCGTCCCCGGCGGCAAGGTCATCTGGGCGGAGCAGTCCCTGACGGATCCGCCTACCTGACATACACGGTACGGACATACATCGCGTGACGTGGGAAAATGGCGTGATTCCGGCGGATGGGCGGTAGCCATGGACGATACGGCCATCGACTACGCGGGGGTGTTCCAGGCGCTGCCGGGCATGGTGGCGCTGCTGACACCCGACCTGGTCTACGTGGACGCCAACGAGGAGTTCCTGCGGATGGCCGGGCGCACCCGCGAGCAGGTGGTGGGGCGCTACCTCTTCGACGTCTTCCCGGACAATCCGAAGGACTCCGGCGCGTCGGGCATGCGCAACCTGGCCGCCTCGCTGGAGCGGGTCGCGGCCAGCGGCGAGCGCGACGCCATGGCCCTGCAGCGGTACGACGTCGAGAGCCCCGACCGGCCCGGGGAGTGGGAGGAGCGCTACTGGAGCCCTGTTAACGCGCCGGTGTTCGGTCCCGACGGGAAGGTGGTCCTGCTGGTGCACCGGGTCGAGGAGGTCACCGAGCTGATCCGGACCCGCGGCGGCCCCACCGGCGGCCGGGCCCGCGTCCTCGAGGCCGAGCTGTACACCCGCGCCCGCGAACTGCAGGAGATCAACGAACGGCTGCGTCAGGCCCACGCCCGCGAACGCGAGGTGGCCCTCGCCCTGCAGAAGGCGATGCTTCCCGCCCGCCGGCAGGTCGGCCGCCATCACGCCGCCGTGCGCTACCGGCCCGCGGTCGGCGCGCTGAACGTGTGCGGGGACTGGTACGACATCGTCGACCTGGTCGGCGGCCACCGCATGGCCGTGGCCGTGGGCGACGTGGTCGGGCACGGCCTGGAAGCCGCCGGCGTCATGGGCCAGTTGCGCAGCGCGCTGAGCGCCGCCTCCCGGGTCGCCATGGGGCCGGGGGACGCCCTGAACGTCCTGGGGCGGTACGCGCACGTCGTCGACGGCGCCGAATCGGCCACCGCCGTCTCGACGTTCATCGACTTCGACCGGCAGACGATCAGCTACAGCAGCGCGGGGCATCTGCCGCCCGTCCTCGTCCACCTGGACGGCCGTGTGGAGTTCCTCGACCAGGCCACCGACCCACCGCTCGACGCCAGCCCCGAACCGATCCCCCGGCCTCAGGCCTGCACGGTCTACGCCGAGGGTGCCACCCTCGTCCTGTACACCGACGGCCTGGTCGAGCGCCGCGGTGAGGACATCGACACCGGGCTGGCCCGCCTCGCCGACTCCCTGGCCCGGCATCGCGAGGAGGACCCCGAGCGCCTCGCGGACGCCGTCCTTCTGGAACTGCTGCCTCCCGGAGGCGCCGTCGACGACACGGCGCTGGTCCTCGTACGGCTGTGACCGTGCCGTGGCGGGCCGGCTCGTGCGCCTGCCGGTGGTGCGGGGCCCGCCGGGCGAACGGGGAGGTGGGTGTGGGCGGGCGGGCATGAGGGGTGTGCAAGGCGGTTACAGATGACTACAGACGGACGCGGGCCGGCACCGGAATGGCCGGGCACCATCGGTGTGCAGCCGGACCTGGCACAGTGAGGGGCGAGCCGTGTTCTACTACCTGCTCAAGTACGTACTGCTGGGCCCCCTGCTGAGACTGGTCTTCCGGCCCCGGATCGACGGCCTGGAGAACGTGCCGGCGTCGGGGCCGGCGATCGTCGCCGGGAACCATCTGTCCTTCTCCGACCACTTCCTGATGCCGGCGATCCTCAAGCGCCGCATCACGTTCCTGGCGAAGGCGGAGTACTTCACCGGGCCGGGGCTCAAGGGCCGGCTGACCGCGTTCTTCTTCCGCAACGCCGGGCAGATCCCGGTGGACCGCTCGGGCAAGGAGGCCGGTCAGGCGGCGATCCGCGAGGGCCTCGGGGTGCTGGGCAAGGACGAGTTGCTCGGCATCTACCCGGAGGGCACCCGTTCGCACGACGGCAGGCTCTACAAGGGGAAGGTCGGTGTCGCCGTGATGGCGCTGCGGGCCGGCGTGCCGGTCGTGCCCTGCGCGATGATCGGCACCTTCGAGGCCCAGCCGCCCGGCAAGGTCATCCCGAACATCCACCCCGTCACCATCCGCTTCGGCAAGCCCCTCGACTTCTCCCGCTACGCCGGCATGGAGCGGGAGAAGGCGATCCTGCGGGCGGTCACCGACGAGATCATGTACGCGATCCTGATGCTGTCCGAGCAGGAGTACGTCGACGAGTACGCGGCCGTCGTGAAGGGCCGGCAGGCCGCGCAGACGGGCGGCAAGGGGCGCCGGTTCCCCCGGGCGCCCCTGAGTTGACGACGGATACGAGGCCGGGCCGACGGCCGTACGAGCGAGGGGCGGCCGAAGTGTCCGGCCGCCCCTCGTCACCGCAGGGAACCGGTTACGGCTTGGGCGTGGCGTGCGGGCCGCAGGTCACGTCCGCGCCGTCCAGCTTGCCGTCGATCAGGTAGGCGTCGACGCGCTGGTTGATGCAGGGGTTGACGAGGCCGGTCACCCCGTGGGAGCCCGCGTCCTTCTCGGTGATCAGACGGGAGCCCGCGAAGCGCTTGTGCAGCGTGACGGCGCCCTCGTACGGGGTGGCGGCGTCCCGGGTGGACTGCACGATCAGCACCTGCGGCAGGCCCTTGTGGGTCTGGACGTCGACCGGCGTCTGCTGCTTGACCGGCCAGGTGGCGCACGGGAGGTTCATCCAGGCGTTGGCCCAGGTCATGAACGGGTAGTCCTTGTTGAGCCGGGTGTTGTCCCGGTCCCACTTGTGCCAGCTGGTGGGCCACTTGGCGTCGGTGCACTCGACGGCCGTGTAGACGGCGTTGCCGTTCTCCGCGCTGATGTTGCCGGCGGTGTCGGACATGTTGGGCGCGGCCGCGTCGACCAGCGCCTGGGTGTCACCGGCGACGTACTTGCCGAACACCGTGGCGACCGGCACCCACGAGGAGTCGTAGTACGGGGCGTTCTGGAAGAAGGAGATCAGCTCGGCCGGTCCGACGACCCCGCCGATGGGGTTCTTCTTGGCGGTGGCGCGCAGTTGGAGCCACTTGGCCTGGACGGCGGCGCGGGTCGTGCCGAGATGGAACGCGGCGTCGTTCTTGGCGACCCAGTCCTCCCAGTCCTTCCAGCGGCCCTCGAAGGCGATGTCCTGGTTCAGGTTGGCCTGGTACCAGATGTTCTCGCGGGCCGGGTTGACCACACTGTCGACGATCATGCGGCGCAGGTGGCCCGGGAAGAGGGTGCCGTAGACGGCGCCGAGGTAGGTGCCGTAGGAGACGCCGAGGTAGTTGAGCTTCTTCTCGCCCAGGGCCGCGCGGATGACGTCCAGGTCGCGGGCGGTGTTGGGCGTGGTCATGTACGGCAGCATCGCGCCGCTGCGCTCGGCACAGCCCTCGGCGTACTCGCGGGCCAGCTTGCGCTGCGCGCGCTTGTCGGCGACGTTGTCCGGCACCGGGTCCATCTTGGGTGCCTTGACGAACTCCTGCGGGTCGACGCAGGAGATCGGCGCGGAGTGGCCGACGCCGCGCGGGTCGAAGCCGACGAAGTCGTAGGCCTTGGCGACGTTCGCCCAGACGGGGTTCTTGGTGATGACCCGGGTCGGGAAGCGCAGCCCGGAACCGCCGGGACCGCCCGGGTTGTAGACGAGCGAGCCCTGGCGTTCCCGCTTGGTGCCCGTGCTGCCGATGCGGTCGACGGCGAGCTTGACCTGCTTGCCGTACGGGTGGGCGTAGTCGACGGGCACGCTGACCCAGCCGCACTGGATGGGCTTGACCAGCCCCCAGTCGGCGGGGCAGTCCTGCCAGTGGATGCCGGCCCTGGCCGCGCGGGCGGCGGCGACGGCGGCGCCCCTGGCCTCCCGGTCCGGGCCGGGCCGGCCGGCGGCGCTGGCCGCGGGTGCCGACACGGCGCCGGCGATCAGGGTGGCGGTGACGAGTGCTCCGGCCGAACCGAGCGCCAGCAGGCGGCTCTTCGGTCTGTTGTCCCTCAAGTGGGCCCCTCCCCCTACATGTGCATCGCTGCGAGTGGTCTGGCGGGGATCCTCTCGGCTGTGAGTTGCCTGAGAACAGGGGGCGTCGGGCATCTTTACCAATCCGATAACCGGATGATCATGTCCCGTTGAGCGGGTCGCTCCGCGGGTTCGGGGCGCCTCAGCCGAGGCGGGTCAGTATCTCGTCCAGGAGTCGTCGCAGGCCCAGCGCGTCCGGGGCAACGGCACTGACCAAGGCCGCCGGGCCGGGCAGGGGTACCAGCGCCGCGTACTCCCCCAGGGGCCGCGCCTCGACCGGGTGTTCCGTGAACTCGGGGCGGACGACCACGAGTTGGCCCACCGCCCGGTGTCCCGCCAGGACGGCCGGGCCGTCCCAGCCGCCCGGCGCGCCGGGGCCGCAGGCCAGTTCCTGGTCCAGGACGGTCCGGCCCGCGATGCGTACGGTCAGCCGGCTGGTGAGCCGCCCGGGGTGCTCTCCGGACCGGCCCAGGACCTGTTCCTCGCGCAGCACGAGCCGGGCGCCTGCGGCGAGTTCGACGCGGGTGGTGACGTACAGGTCGCTGCCGCGGGCCGAGATCAACTGCTCGGGCAGCCAGTGCAGTTCGGCGTCGTCGGCCACGTCGAGCCGGACGTCGTAGCGGGCCTCGCCCTTGGTCTGGCCCGGCAGCGCGATGGTGGCGGCGGCCGACCCGACGTGCAGCCGGGCGCCCGCCGCGACCGTGGCCGTGAGCGCGAAGCGGTCGCCGCCGAGCGGGCCGCTCATCGCGCCGACGACCATCACCCTGGCCTCGGTGCCGACGGCCCGGGTGCGGCGCAGGGCGAGCGGGCCCTCGCCGTCCAGCACGGGCAGCGCGGTGCCGCCGCGGCCGTCGGCGCGGGCGACGATCCGCGCGTGCGCCCGGACGCCGGTGACGGTCACGCCGTCCACGCGGCGAGCCGCTCCCGCACCCAGGCGGCGACGTCGGCGACCCCGGTCCCGCCACGCAACGACTGGAAGACGACCGGGAGTTCGGCCCGTTGGGCCTTGGCGTCGGCGGCCATCCGGGCGAGGTCGGAGCCGACGTACGGGGCGAGGTCGGTCTTGTTGACGACGAGCAGGTCGGCGGTGGTGACTCCCGGGCCGCCCTTGCGCGGGATGTCGTCGCCGCCGGCCACGTCGATCACGAAGACCTGCGCGTCCACGAGCCCCCTGGAGAAGGTCGCGGTGAGGTTGTCGCCGCCGGACTCGACGAGGATCAGGTGCAGCGGGCCGACCGCGTCCTCCAGGTCCTCGACGGCTTCGAGGTTGGCGGAGATGTCGTCGCGGATCGCGGTGTGCGGGCAGGCACCGGTCTCCACGGCCGTGATCCGCTCGGGCGGCAGCACGGCCTCGCGCAGCAGGAACTCGGCGTCCTCGCGGGTGTAGATGTCGTTGGTGACGACGGCGAGGGACAGCTCGTCGCGCAGCGCCCGGCACAGCGCGGCGACGGTCGCGGTCTTCCCGGATCCGACGGGACCGCCGAGTCCGATGCGCAGGGCGCGCCGGGTGCCGTCGGGCCGGTGGGCGTCGGCGCTGAGGGCGGCGGGGCCGGAGTGGGTGTGATCGAGATGCATGGGGACGGCTCCTAGAGGCCGGGGGCTTGTTCGAGAGGGCCGGTGTCGGGACGGCCGCTCTTCAGCCGGACGGGTCGGGCGGGTCGGGCACGTGGGATGGGTGGGCGTGGGGCGCCGTCATGACGCGAACAGCCGTACCGGCCATGCGGCGTGTGCCTCGGCCATGACTTCCAGCAGTGGTGCCGAAGCCGCGGGCAGCGCGTCGACACCCTCGTCCCGCACCCTTCGAGCCGCCTCCACCGCCGAATCGGCGACGCGATCCAACTCCGGCGCCAGCCGCGCCAGTACTCCCGTCGCGTCGAACGGGTCCAGGCCGAGCAGCCGTACCGTGGCCGTCGCCGGTCCGCTGACGCTCTCGTAGAGCGCGCAGTAGGCAGCGTCCTGCGGGGTGAGCCCGGCCGCCCGTGCCGCCAGCCCCAGCACGACCGGCTGGTGGGCACCCTTGGGGAACTCCCGTGCCAGCGCTTCGAGTTCGGCCGAAGGCCAGCTCGCCCGGGCAGCCCGCAGCAGTTGCCGGCCCAGTCGACGGGCGGCGGTGCGCAGGGCGGGCGACGGGGTGCGGGCATCCGCCGCCGCGTCCAACTCCCCTGCGGCCACGCCGAGTACGGCGGCGGCCGCCAGCGCGCCCGCGACCAGTCCCGCGGTGTGCAGCCGGCCCCGGCAGAAGTCCTCCAGGGTCGCGGCGGAGCTGATCCGGCCCGCCTTGACGGCGGCCTCCGCCCCGCCGGAGTGCGCGTGCCCTCCGGCGGGGAAGCGGCCGTCGGCCAGGACGAGCAGTGCTGCCCTGCTCATCAGAATCCGCTCATCAGAAGAGGAAGTAGCGCTGGGCCATGGGCAGTTCGGCGGCGGGCGTCGCCTCCACCAGTTCGCCGTCGATGTACACCGCGAAGCTGTCGGGGTCTATCCGTACGTCGGGCCGGGCGTCGTTCTCGCGCATGTCGGCCTTGGTGACCCGTCGTGTGGACTCGATCGCCACGAACCGCTTGCCGAGCTGGAGCCGCTCCGGCAGCCCGTCCTCGATCGCCAGCGGGGCGACGAAGTTGACGGAGTTGGCGGCCGGGGCGCGGCCGATCGCGCCGTACATCGGGCGGGGCAGGATCGGCTGCGGCGTGGGGATGGACGCGTTGGCGTCGCCCATCTGCGCATACGCGATCTGCCCGCCCTTGAGCACGAGGAGCGGCTTGACCCCGAAGAACGCGGGCTCCCACAGCACCAGGTCGGCGAGCTTGCCGGTCTCGACGGAGCCGACCTCGGCCGCGAGGCCCTGGGCGAGCGCCGGGTTGATCGTGTATTTGGCGACATAGCGACGGACACGACGGTTGTCGGCACGTCCGTCACCCGGCAGCGCCCCGCGCCGGCGCTTCATGACGTGGGCCGTCTGCCAGGTCCGCAGGATGACCTCGCCGACCCGGCCCATGGCCTGGGAGTCGGAGGAGATGATCGAGATCGCGCCGAGGTCGTGCAGGACGTCCTCGGCGCCGATGGTGGACGGCCGGATCCGGGACTCGGCGAACGCCAGGTCCTCGGGGACGGCGGGGTTGAGATGGTGGCACACCATCAGCATGTCGAGGTGTTCCTCGGCGGTGTTGACGGTGTAGGGCCGGGTCGGGTTGGTGGAGCTGGGCAGCACGTTCGCCTGCGAGACCACGGTCATGATGTCCGGTGCGTGCCCGCCGCCGGCACCTTCGGTGTGGTACGAGTGGATGCCCCGGCCCGCGATCGCGGCGAGGGTGTCGCCGACGAAGCCGGCCTCGTTCAGCGTGTCCGTGTGGATGGCGACCTGGATGCCCGTGCGGTCCGCGACGGTCAGCGCGGCGTCGATGACGGCCGGGGTGGAGCCCCAGTCCTCGTGCAGTTTCAGGCCGGCCGCGCCGCCTCGGATCTGGGAGAGCATCGCCTCGTGCGAGACGGTGTTGCCCTTGCCGAGGAAGCCGACGTTGACCGGGTAGGCCTCCATCGCCGCCAGCATCCGGGCCAGATGCCAGGGACCGGGCGTCACGGTGGTCGCCTTGGAGCCCTCGGCCGGGCCGGTGCCGCCGCCGACCAGGGTGGTGATGCCGGAGGCCAGCGCCTCGTCGGCGATCTGGGGGCAGATGAAGTGGACGTGCGCGTCGATGGCGCCGGCGGTGAGGATCCGGCCGTTGCCCGCGATGATCTCGGTCTCGGGGCCGATGACCAGATCGGGATGGACACCGTCCATGGTGTCCGGGTTGCCGGCCTTGCCGAGCGCGGTGATCCGCCCGTCGCGGATGCCGACGTCGGCCTTGACGACGCCCCAGTGGTCGACGACGACGGCGCCGGTGATCACGGTGTCCGGGGTGCCGTCGGCGCGGGTGGCGCGCGACTGGCCCATGGACTCGCGGATGACCTTGCCGCCGCCGAAGACCGCCTCGTCCCCGGAGTTCACCGGGCCGCCGGAGCGGTCCTCCTCGATCTCGATCAGCAGGTCGGTGTCGGCGAGCCGGATGCGGTCACCGGTGGTGGGGCCGAACAGGTCGGCGTAGGCGCCCCGGGCGATCTCAGGCATCGAGGGCACCCCCGGTCTCCCCGCGCAGCCCGGGCACGATCCGGGCGCCGGCGAGCGGGACGAGTTCGACGTCGGCGGGGATGCCGGGCTCGAAGCGTACGGCGGTGCCGGCGGCGATGTTCAGCCGCTTGCCGCGGGCCGCGGCACGGTCGAACTCCAGGCCGGGGTTGGCCTCGGCGAAGTGGTAGTGGGAGCCGACCTGGACGGGCCGGTCGGCGGCGTTGAGGACCCTCACACGGGTGACCTCGCGGCCGTCGTTGAACGGGACGGCCTCGTCCGCGAACAGGATCTCTCCGGGAATCATCGCGCCCCTCAGATGATCGGCTCGTGGACGGTGACGAGCTTGGTGCCGTCCGGGAAGGTGGCCTCCACCTGGACGTCGTGGATCATCTCCGGGATGCCTTCCATGACGTCGTCCCGGGTGAGGAGCTTGCGGCCGGAGGACATCAGCTCGGCGACCGTACGGCCGTCACGCGCGCCCTCGAGGATGTGCGACGTGATGAGGGCGACCGCTTCCGGGTGGTTGAGCCTGAGCCCGCGGGCCCGGCGCTTCTCGGCCACGTCGGCCGCCACGTGGATGAGCAGCCTCTCTTGCTCGTGCGGGGTCAGTTGCACGTCCCACCTCACAGTCCTCGCTCCGGACCGTGCGGGGTCCGGTTGCCGCAGCCACCGGCACAGGTCTAACACACGGACAAACACCGGGATCGCCAACAATCCGGGCAGAAAAATCGCTGGTGGCGTGGATCGGGAGGTTAGTTCGTCGGAGTTTCAACGACGTTAACCAGACCTTGATCACCCGATGACCGCGTGATGAGACACCCCTTACCCGCGTGCCGCGCGGGTCACGACACGTCCGGCCCCCGGTGCTCGGCGGCGATCCCGAACCGCCGCTGTTCACGCGGGGCGGAACCGGCCTCCCGGACGCCCGAGACCGAGCTGACGATCTGCTCCCCGGCCGGCTCGTCGAGTGCGTCCAGGCGCTCCAGATCGGCAGCCGAGACCAGCGCGACCAGCGGTTTTCCGTGCCGTGTCACAACGACGCGCTCACCGCCGTACACCACCCGGTTGATCAGGTCGGCGAGCTCAGCCCTGGCTTGCGTCACCGGAATCTCGTAGGCCATACCCCCATTCTAACGTCACGTACGTCCTGTACATTTTTTACAGAAGCGGAGCCACACCGGGCCGCGACACCAGAAGGGGTATGACCATGTCCCAGGCATTCGCCCGTTATGTCCTGCCTGAATTCACCGAGCGCACCAGCAGCGGCGCACGCACGCTCGATCCCTACGGCAAGCTCTTCGAGGACCGGATCGTCTTCCTCGGCACCCCGCTCGACGACACGGCGGCCAACGATGTGATGGCGCAGCTCATGTACCTCGAACACGCGGCCCCCGATCGGGACATCACGCTCTACGTCAACTCCCCGGGCGGCACCTTCCAGGCGATGACCGCGGTCTACGACACGCTGCGCTACGTCAGTTGTGACGTAGCGACCTACTGTCTGGGCCAGGCCGCCTCCTACGCCACACTCCTGCTCGCGGCCGGAACCCCGGGCAAGCGGTTCACACTGCCGGGCGCACGCATGGTGATCGAGCAGCCCCAGCTGGCCGAGCCGGCACAGGGCCCGTTCAGCGACCTCCTCATCCAGGCCGAGGAGGCGGCCCGGACGCGGACGCTGATGGAGGAGATGCTCGTACGGCACACCGGGCGCACGGCGGACCAGGTGCACGCCGACCTGGAACGGGACTTGGTCCTGGACGCCCCGGCCGCCCTGGCCTACGGTCTGGTGGACGGCATCGTGCCCAGCCGGCGGAGCACGCCCGGCGCATCGGACGCGAGGTGAGCCGACGATGCTTCCGGAACTGCCGCCGCTGCCCGCACTGACGCGGGCCGAGGGCGAGCTGATCGACCGTTACCTGGAGGCGGCCGACCTGCTGGGACGGATCAACCCCGCCCTCGACGGCGGCACCTACCGGGCTCTGCGCGCGGCCCAGGCCCTGGTGCGCAAGGCGGCAGAGCTGCGTGACGCCCTCGCGTTGATGCACCAGCGGGGCGAGACGGAGCTGCACGGGGACACGCTGGCACGGGCGCTGCGCCTGCTGGACGGCGAACGCCGTACCGCTCGCGTCGCGCTCCCGCCGGACGGCGTCGGCTGATCCGGACGGCCGAGCGGCCCGACGGGACCGCGGTGTCGACACGTGGCGTTCGCACGGGACACGAAACGGCCCGAACGAGCTACCGCCGACCGGTGTATATGCAGATCGTTTTTCGGGTCCCGCGGCTTGCGCACGGCGCGCGTCCGGCCCGCACGCGAAGGCGCTCCGCCCCAGGTCCGGGGCTACGTACGGGATCTGACGGTGCCTCGAACGTCACACTGTCCACCCGAACGGGTGAGTGGTGAGTAACGCCACAAATCCCCGGATGCGTTGGGATTTTCCGACCGCGATGGGTGAAGATCCCTGACTGACGACAAGCCCCCGCCGCAGCGGCGGGGCGATCCGGGCGGACGCCGAGTCCTGCCGCCGCCCGGATGACCGGTCGACAGGAGTGGATCGGCAGGAGTGGAGGACCCGAGCAAGACGGGTCGCCGGAACCGATGTTCGTCTGTGCCTCACATGCAGACGGCCGGAGGTTGCGAGCGGCCCTTGGGGTGAAGCCGCGGCAACGCGGCCGGGCACCTTCGCCAGCCCGAATCCGACAGGTCATCCTTCACAGGCGGCTGACGAAGGGTTGCGCATGACTGCGCTCAATCGTGTCCCGTCGCTCATGGCCCGGGCCGGCACGGCCTCGGCACTCACCCTGGCCGCCGTCGGCGGCTCGATCGCGGTCCCGGGGCTCGCCACCGACGCCTCGGCCGCAAGCCTCGCGACGAAAGCACTCCAGGTGGCGGCCTCCAAAAAGGGCTCCCCGTACCAGTACGGGGCCACCGGGCCGCGCCGCTTCGACTGCTCGGGGCTGACGCTCTACTCGTTCAAGAAGGCGGGCAAGACCCTGCCGCGTACCGCCGCGCAGCAGTACAACAAGACGCACCACATCTCGGCCGGCAGCCGCAGGGCGGGCGACCTGGTGTTCTTCCACTCGGGTTCCAGCGTCTACCACGTCGGCATCTACGCCGGCCACGGAAAGCTCTGGCACGCGCCGAAGAGCGGGGACGTGGTCAGGCTCCAGAAGATCTGGACCAACAGCGTCTGGTACGGCCGGGTCAGCTGACCCGCCGTCACGGCAGGAGCGGCTCCAGCAGCAGGGCCGCTCCCAGCACGGTCAGCGCCACCCCGGTGGCCGCCTGGAGCGCACGGGCGGCCCGGGGCCGACGCAGCCGGCGGCCCAGCCGGTCCACCAGCAGGACGACGACCTGGAACCACGCCAGCGCCAGCGAGAACACGATCAGCGCGAGCAGCAGCGTCCTGGGCAGCGCGTGGTGCCCCGCCGGCACGAACTGCGGCAGCAGGCTGAGGAACGTCGGCGAGGCCTTGGGGTTGAGGACGTTGGTGACGAAGCCCTGCCGGAGCGGATGCCCGGCTTCGCCCGGCGGCTCCTCGGCGCCCTGTCCGGCCCCGCGCAGCGACCCCAGGGTGCGCACTCCGAGACAGAGCACATAGGCGCCGCCCAGCAACTGGACCGCCCGGAACAGCGCGGGCACGGCCACCAGCACGGCCGCGACGCCGGCCACCGCCAGCGTGGCGTGCACCAGCAGCCCCGCCCGCGATGCCGAGCCCGCAGACCGCGCCGGCCCGGCGTGAGACCAGCGCGTTGCGGACGACCACGGCGAAGTCGGCGCCCGGCATGGCGACCAGGCCCGCGGCGATCCCGGTGAAGGCGATGAGCTGTCCGTCCATGCCGTCAGCGTGCCTGACGGAGACCTTCACCAGGTATTTCGAATCAGCGCGGTCTGCCTTAAGCATTGCTTTAGGCTGGAGCCATGTACGACCCCACTCGGCTGGCCGCGCTCGTGGCGGTCGCGGAGGCCGGCTCGATCACCCGGGCCGCCGACCGGCTCGGCTACACGCCGCCCGCGCTCTCCCAGCAGCTGGCCAAGCTGGAGCGGGAGGCCGGTACGGCGCTGCTGGTCCGCCACCATCGCGGGGCCCGGCTGACCGAGGCGGGCATGGTGCTGGTGGCACGGGCCCGGAGGGTGCTGGACGAGCTGGAGCAGGCCCGGCACGAGCTGGCGCGGCTGACCGGCCTCAGCGGCGGCACCCTGCGGCTCGGCACCTTCCCGACCGCCGGGGTGCATCTGCTGCCGCCGGCGCTGAGCGCGTTCCGCCGGGCCCATCCGGACGTGACGCTGTCGGTCGCGGACTACGATCCGCCGACCGGGGTCACGGCGGTGGCGGCCGGCGAGGTGGACCTGGCGCTGACCCACACCTACCACCCGGCCGAGCCCGCCCCCGTGCCGTCGTCGGTGCGCCTGGAGCCGGTGCTGGTGGAGGAACTGGTGCTGGTGACCGCTCCGGGACACGCGCTGAGCAGCGCCGCCTCCCGGCTGCCGCTGGCGGAGCTGGCCGGGCAGCCACTGATCAGCATGGCCCCGCACCATCCGGCCCGCCGCGATATCGAGGCCCTGCTGGCCCGTTCGGGCGCCTCGCCGGCGCTGCTGGTGCCGACACCCGGGTACGCGGTGGTGTGCGCGCTCGTCAGCGCCGGGCTCGGGGTGGCCGTCGTACCGGAGATGGTGGCGCGCACGGCGGCCACACCGGTCGGGGTACGGCCTCTGGAGGCGGGGCCGCTGCACCGGACGATCTCGGTGGCCTACCGTGCGGAGGAGGCGGCGCCGGCGGCGGACGCGTTCCGGGCGCTGCTGCGGGGGGCCTTCGGCCGGGCGGGGCGCTAGCGCTCCGGGAGTGCCACGAAATGTCGTTGGGCGCCCGCGGCGCCGTCGTGGCTGCCCGCGCCCCGCGGCGGAGCCGCTGGTCACACACAGCCCCGCGCCCCTTCGGGGCGCTCTACAGCACCGGCTCCACCGGGGCCGTCCACGGCAGTTCGATCGACACCGTCTTGCCGCCCTCCCGGGTGGGGCGGATGCGGAGTTTGCCGCCGCATTCCGCGGTGAGCCAGCGGATGATGACCATGCCGCGGCCGTTGTCCTGCTGGACGGCGGCGGGCAGTCTCTTCGGGAAGCGCGGATGACTGTCCGTGACGCCGATGCGCAGGTGTTCGTCACGGTCCAGCGCGATGTCGACCGTGAAGGTGGGCGACTGGCCGAAGGTGTGCTGCACGGCGTTGGTGGCGAGTTCGGAGACGATGAGGCGCACGGTGTCCGCCGCTTCGGTGTCCGACGGCAGGCCCCACTCCGCGAGGGTGCCGACGACGTAGGAACGGGCTGCGGAGACCGAGGCGGGATCGCTCGGCAGAGTGACGGATGCTTCCAAATGGTCTGCCATGGCGACGTCGTCCCTTTCCCACGGGATCGCACCGACAAGGAGCGGTTGGTTCGAGTACGGTCCCGGACTGGTGCTTCCTCGTCAGACTGCCATCACCGGGCTGGTCACGGGGGGCATCCACCAAGATATGCATATATCTGTCGCCCGAAGCGGTGAACTCTACGACGCGAGACCGTATTTGGGCGGCCCGGAAGGAGTAAGGAGGAGCCCATGCAGAACGGGCCGGCAGTGCGGCGCCGCAAACTGGGTGCCGAACTGCGCATGCTGCGGACCGGCGCTGGGCTCACGAGCGGTGAGGCGGCCGGGCTGGTCGGCTGGCACCAGTCGAAGGTGAGCCGTATCGAGACCGGGGCCAGCGGGGTGAAACCAGCCGATGTGCGGTCGCTGCTGGACGCCTACGGGGTGCAGGACAGGCATCTGCGCGAGTTACTGCTGATGCTGGCGGGCTCCGAGGACGCGGGTGACCGGCATCGCTGGTGGCACGCCTACCGCGGAGTGCTGCCGCCCACGTACCGGGATTTCATCAGTCTGGAGTCGCAGGCGAGCGCGATGCGCACCCTGGAGACCACGGTGGTGCCGGGCCTGCTCCAGACGCCCGAGTACGCCCGCGCGGTGACCCGGGCGGCCGTGCACGGCCTGGACGAGGAGCGCCTGGACACGCTGGTGGAAGTGCGGCTGGCCAGGCAGGACGTGCTGCGCTCGAGCCGGCCGCTGAAGCTGTGCGCGGTGCTGGACGAGGCGGTGCTGCGGCGCGAGGTCGGCGGTCCCGAGGTGATGGCCCGGCAGCTGGAGCGGCTGACGGAGGCCGCCCGACTGCCCCAAGTCCGGCTCCAGGTACTGCCGTTCGGGGCCGGAGCCCATGTGGGACTCACCGGACCTTTCGTTATCTTCTCATTTCCGAGCACTTCCGATCTGGACGTGGTTGTTCTCGACCAATTGACGAGTAGCCTCTACCTCGAACGGAAAGAAGACCTCCAGGCTTACTCGGAGGCCTTCGACACCCTTCGGTTCCACGCCCTTTCCCCCGAGGACACGTTGGATTACATCGCCGGAATAGGTGACGGCGCGTAAGGAGGCACCATGTCAGCACTGCCTCGGAACGTCCCTGCCAGTACCGACCTGCACGACGTGCGCTGGCTGCGCAGCAGCTACAGCACGGGAGCCAACAACTGTGTGGAGACGGCGCGGCCGTGCTCCGGCCCCCGGGCCGGGCTGCTCGCCGTACGCGACTCGAAGAACCCCGCCGGACCCGCGCTGCTCTTCTCTGCCGCGAGCTGGGCGGAGTTCGCGTCCACCATCTGATCAGAATCGATCACTACTGATCCTTCTCATGCGGAGCACGGCCGTGTCACGCCGACTCATGGTCGCGTTTCGTCGATCACCCGTACAGCGCGTTCGATCTCGGCCCCGGACAGATCCGCGCGGGCGGTCAGCCTCAGTCTCGAGATGCCGTCGGGCACGGAAGGAGGACGGAAGCATCCCACGGCCAGCCCTGCCGTACGGCAGTCGGCCGCCCAGCGCACCGCCTGCTCCGGGGACGGAGCCCGCACGGAGACCACCGCGGCGTCCGGATGCACCGCCTCCAGGCCCGCGGCGGTCAGCCGTGCGTGCAGGTCCGCGGCCACCTCGCGGGCCCGTGCCGCGCGCCGGGGTTCCCGCGCGAGCAGGCGCAGCGCCGCCAGGGCCGCGCCGGCCGCCGCCGGAGCGAGGCCCGTGTCGAAGATGAAGGTCCGGGCCGCGTTGACCAGATGGTCGATCACCCGCGCGGGGCCCAGCACCACCCCGCCCTGACTGCCCAGCGACTTGGACAGGGTGGCCGTGGCCACCATGTCCGCGGCGCCCGCGAGCCCGGCCGCGTACGGCGCACCCCGGCCGCCGTCGCCCAGTACCCCGAGCCCGTGGGCGTCGTCCACGACCAGCCCGGCGCCGTACTCCCGGCACGCCTTGGCCAGCTCGGCCAGCGGTGCCGCGTCACCGTCCACGGAGAACACCGTGTCGGAGACGACGACCGCCGGCCCCTGGCGGGTGGCCAGCGCCTTGCGCACCGCCTCCGGGTCCGCGTGCCCGACGACCTGCCGCTCACCCCGGGCGAGCCGGCAGCCGTCGATGAGCGAGGCGTGGTTGCCCGCGTCGGAGACGATCAGCGAGCCGTGCGGGCCGAGCGTCGTGACCGCGGCCAGGTTCGCGGCGTAGCCGGAGGAGAAGACCAGGGCGGCCTCGAAGCCGCAGAAGGCGGCCAGCTCGCGCTCCAGCTCGGTGTGCAGTTCCGTGGTGCCGGTGACCAGCCGGGACCCGGTGGAGCCGCCGCCCCAGGTACGGGCCGCCCGGGCCGCGCCCTCGGTGACCTCGGGGTGGTGGGCCAGCCCCAGGTAGTCGTTGCTCGCCAGGTCCAGCAGGGGCGAGTCGGCGGGGCGCGGGCGCAGGGTCCGTACGAGTCCGGCGCGGCGGCGCGCCGCGGCCTGGTCGTCGATCCAGCCGAACGCCATGGGTCCTCCGGGGCTTTTGTAGGTAGCGCACAGACACTAGCGGCACGCCCGGCCGCCCAGGGTGTGGCAATACCCACACGGTGAACGGTCTCTGTTGTGCAATCTCTCCTTGGCCCGGGGCGGTCCCGTAGGACAGGATCGGACCTCATGGACCTGCTGAACACGCTGGTGGACAAGGGGCTTCGGCGCGAGCTGCCGACCCGCGAGGAAGCGCTCGCCGTACTGGCCACCTCCGACGACGACCTGCTCGATGTGGTGACCGCGGCCGGGAAGGTGCGCCGGCACTGGTTCGGCCGGCGGGTGAAACTCAACTATCTCGTCAACCTCAAGTCGGGCCTGTGCCCGGAGGACTGCTCCTACTGCTCCCAGCGGCTCGGCTCCGACACCGGCATCCTGAAGTACACCTGGCTCAAGCCCGAGGACGCCTCCCGGGCGGCGGCCGCGGGTCTGGCCGGCGGCGCCAAGCGGGTCTGCCTCGTGGCGTCCGGACGCGGGCCGACCGACCGTGACGTGGACCGGGTGGCGGGCACCATCCAGGCGATCAAGGAGCAGAACGAGGGCGTCGAGGTGTGCGCCTGTCTCGGTCTGCTCTCCGACGGCCAGGCGGAACGGCTGCGTGCGGCGGGCGCGGACGCCTACAACCACAACCTGAACACCTCGGAGTCCATCTACGGGGACATCACCACCACCCACACCTACGCCGACCGGGTGGACACGGTGCAGAAGGCGCACGCGGCCGGTCTGTCCGCGTGCTCGGGTCTCATCGCGGGCATGGGCGAGACGGACGAGGACCTCGTCGACGTCGTCTTCTCGCTGCGCGGGCTGGACCCGGACTCGGTGCCGGTCAACTTCCTGATCCCGGTCGAGGGCACGCCGCTGGCCAAGGAGTGGAACCTGACCCCGCAGCGCTGTCTGCGGATCCTGGCGATGGTGCGGTTCGTCTGCCCGGACGTGGAGGTACGGATCGCGGGCGGCCGCGAGGTCCACCTGCGCACGATGCAGCCCCTCGCGCTGCACCTGGCCAACTCGATCTTCCTGGGCGACTACCTCACCACGGAGGGCCAGGCGGGCAAGGCGGACCTGGAGATGATCGCGGACGCCGGGTTCGAGGTGGAGGGCACCGGCGAGGTGACGCTGCCGGAGCACCGGGCGACAGCGGGCGCGGGCGGCTGCGGCTCGCACGAGAGTGCCGGATGCGGCTCCGTCTGCGGCTCGCACGAGGGGGCGGACGGATGCGGTCACGAAGGTGCTGACGTGTGCGGTACGGCCGCGGCGGACGTCGCCACCGAGGCGCGCACCGACCTCGTCGCCGTCCGCCGCCGGGGTGCCGGGACGGACCTCGCGCCCAATGCCTGAGCTGTCCGGCCCGCCCGGCCCGAGCGTGTCCGAACTGCTGGAGCTGGACCGGCGGCACGTGTGGCATCCGTACGGACCGATGCCCGGACGGGCCGAACCGCTCGTCGTGGAGTCGGCGAGCGGGGTCCGGCTGCGGCTCGCGGACGGCTCGGGCGAGCTGGTCGACGGCATGTCGTCCTGGTGGTCGGCGATCCACGGCTACCGGCACCCGGTCCTGGACGAGGCGGCGCGGCGGCAGCTCGGCCGGATGAGCCACGTGATGTTCGGCGGGCTCACCCACGAGCCCGCCGTACGACTCGCGAAGCTCCTTGTCGACATGTCACCCGAGGGTCTGGAGCACGTCTTCCTGGCCGACTCCGGCTCGGTGTCGGTCGAGGTCGCCGTGAAGATGTGCCTGCAGTACTGGCGTTCGCTCGGCCGACCCGGCAAGCGTCGGCTGCTGACCTGGCGCGGCGGCTACCACGGCGACACCTGGCAGCCGATGTCGGTGTGCGATCCCGAGGGCGGGATGCACGACCTGTGGGCGGGCGTCCTGCCCCGCCAGGTCTTCGCCGACGCGCCGCCCGCACAGTACGAGGAGTCCTACGCCGGCCATCTGCGCGAGCTGATCGCCCGGCACGCGGACGAGCTGGCCGCGGTGATCGTGGAGCCGGTCGTGCAGGGCGCCGGCGGGATGCGCTTCCACTCCCCCGACTACCTGCGGGTGCTGCGCGAGGCGTGCGACGCGCACGACGTGCTGCTGGTGTTCGACGAGATCGCCACCGGATTCGGCCGTACCGGCGCGCTGTTCGCGGCTGACCACGCGGCCGTCACCCCGGATGTGATGTGCGTGGGCAAGGCGCTGACCGGCGGCTATCTGACCATGGCGGCGACACTGTGCACCGCGCGGATCGCCGACGGCATCTCACGGGGCGAGGTACCGGTGCTCGCGCACGGGCCGACGTTCATGGGCAACCCGCTCGCCGCGGCCGTGGCCTGCGCCTCCGTCGAACTGCTGCTGGGGCAGGACTGGCTGTCGGAGGTCAAGCGGATCGAGGCGGGCCTGCGCGAGGGACTGGCCCAGGCCGCGGAACTCCCGGGCGTACGGGACGTCCGGGTCCTCGGCGCCATCGGAGTGGTCCAGCTCGACCACGAGGTGGACATGACGGCGGCCACCCGGGCCGCCGTGCGGGAGGGCGTGTGGCTGCGCCCGTTCCGCGATCTGGTCTACACGATGCCGCCGTACGTCACCTCGGACGAGGACGTGGCACGGATCGCGCGCGCGGTGTGCGCCGCGGCGCGGGAGGGATGAGATGCCGGTACTGGTGATCACGGGGACGGGCACGGAGGTCGGCAAGACCGTCACCACGGCCGCCGTCGCCGCGGCGGCCCTCGCGGCCGGACGCTCGGTCGCGGTGCTGAAGGCCGCCCAGACCGGGGTACGGCCGGACGAGCGCGGGGACGCCGACGAGGTCGCGCGGCTCGCGGGTGCGGTCACGGCCACCGAACTGGCCCGCTACCCCGAGCCGTTGGCTCCGGGTACGGCGGCCCGGCGGGCCGGGATGGCGCCGGTGCACCCGCACGAGGTGGCCGACCGCGCGGCCAAGCTGGCCACCGAGCACGATCTGGTGCTGGTCGAGGGGGCGGGCGGGCTGCTGGTCCGGTTCGACGCGGCCGGCGGCACCCTGGCGGACGCGGCCCGGCTGCTGAACGCACCGGTGCTGGTCGTGGCCACGGCGGGGCTCGGCACGCTGAACACCACGGAGCTGACGGCCCGCGAACTGCGGCGCCGGGAGCTGGAGTTGGCCGGCCTGGTGATCGGCAGCTGGCCCGACTCCCCCGACCTCGCCTCGCGCTGCAACGTGGCCGACCTCCCGGAGGTCGCCGATGCTCCCCTGCTCGGCGCGATCCCGTCCGGGGCGGGCGCCTTGGCACCGGCCGCCTTCCGCACGACGGCCCCGGCCTGGCTGGCCCCCCGCCTGGACGGCACCTGGGACGCGGAGGCGTTCCGGGTGCGGACGGCGCCGTAGGCGGGCGCGCAGGCAGTCCGGGGTGACGGCGACCGGCGCTCGTGGGCCGCGCCGGCAGCCGGTCCTGGGCACCTGGGTGACTCGGCCCCGGCCAGGACCGGCGTTCGGCCGCGGCGCGCCCGGGGCCTGCCGACCGGGGGTGTGACCGGGGTGTACGGGGGACACTCTTCTCAGGTCTCAGGCCCGTTCTGCTCCGGGAGGTTGTCATGCGGTTGCTGTCCTCCGCCTCCGGCAAGGTGGCGCGGAGTCCCGTCCACCATCCGGTGTTCGCGCGCTTCTACACCCGGCTCAGCGTGAATGCCGAGACCCGGCTCGGCATGGCCGAGGTGCGCGACCGGCTGCTCGCCGGACTGTCCGGGCGGGTGATCGAGATCGGCGCGGGGAACGGGCTGAACTTCGCGCACTATCCCACGGCCGTCGCCGAGGTCGTCGCGATCGAACCGGAGCCGCTGCTCAGGAAGTTGGCGCAGGATGCCGCGCTGCGCGCCCAGGTGCCGGTCGACGTGGTGCCGGGCGCGGCGGAGGCACTGCCCGTCAAGAGCGAGGCCTTCGACGCGGCGGTGCTGTCACTGGTGCTGTGCAGCGTACGGGACGTGGCGCGGGCCCTGGCCGAGGTACGGCGGGTGCTCCGGCCCGGTGGCGAGGTGCGCTTCCTGGAGCACGGGCGGGGCGGCGGCCGGGTGATGA
The DNA here is from genome assembly GCF_001280015.1 of Streptomyces sp. MMG1121. Taxonomy (GTDB): domain Bacteria; phylum Actinomycetota; class Actinomycetes; order Streptomycetales; family Streptomycetaceae; genus Streptomyces. The sequence continues at coordinate 142,331 of NZ_LGDV01000251.1, read as the reverse complement.
AGCTGACCCAGCGGACCCTGGACCGCACGGTGTGGCCGGTGCTGTTCGGCGGCTGTCACGTGGCGCGGGAGCCGGTCGCGGAGCTGCGCGCGGCCGGGTTCGAACTCGGCCCGCACCGGCTGGTGTTGCTGCCCGAGAAGGGGCCCAGGCTGCCGACCTCGTACGGCACGCTGGGCGTCGCGTGGCGGCCGGGGGAAGAGGTGGCCCGCTGACCGGACGCGGACGGGGCGGGGCGGGTCGGCGGCCGGGGCTCCGGCGGCCTCTCGTCGGTCACTGCGACGGTTTCCGGTCGGTCACTCCGACGGGTCCCGGTCGGCCACTCCGACGGGTCCCAGTCGGCCACTCCGCCGGGGTCCGGTCGGTCACTCCGCCGGGTCCCAGTCGGCCACTCCGGTGGCTTCCGGTCAGACGCACCCGACGGCCGCGCCCGTCAGACGCCCCAGCGGCGCAGCTCCCGCGCGATGTCGTCCACGTCGGTCGCGCCGTCCTTCACCAGCCGGGCGAGATCGCGTACCTGTTCCGGTGTGGTGACGACCTTCACCCCGCTGGCGACCAGGTAGGCGTAGGCGACCGCCGAGGCGAACAGCGCGTTGGAGCGCTCCAGCGCCGGTACGTGGATCAGGAGCTGGAGGAGCGAGGCGGCACGGGCGTGCGGGTCGTCGTAGACCGGCACGCCGAACACCTCGGCCCGGTGCCGGGCGACGGCGGCGATCAGCGCGCCCCAGTCGGTGACCTGCGGGTCCCCGGGCGTGCGCTGTTCGGCGAGCATGAGCAGCCAGGCGAGGTCGATGCTGAGCTCGTTCAAGTGATCAGCGGCCGTCCCCGGTACCGGTGCCGCGGGTCTCGGTGAACTCCTCCGCGAACACGGTCTCGTACTGCTTCATGAAGTCGGCGGCGGCTTCCACGAACGTACGGCCGGCCTCCCCGGTGTCCTGTCTGACCAGCTCTTCTATGTACCGGTTGACGCTGATACCGCGGGCCAGGGCACGTTCGCGCGCCGCGCGGGCGGTGCCCTCGTCCACGCGCACGTTCAGCTGGGTCTTCGCCATACCTCGAAGCTAGCGCCGAATTGCTAGCAGCGGCAACTGCCCGCGTCCTCGGACCCCCGGGGGATTCCTGATGTGCGACGGGTCACACTAGGCTCGGCCCGGACCAGGGAGTCGGTACGTCGACGCGACCGGGAGGCGGTCTTGTCCACACCTGCTGCGCAGCACGCTCCGGGCGGCGCGCCGGACGGCGGGATCGCGGCCCGCGCCCGCGGGCTGACCAAGGCCTACGGCTCCGGCGAGACGGCCGTCGTCGCCCTGGACTCGGTGGACGTGGACATCACACGCGGCCGGTTCACCGCCGTGATGGGGCCCTCGGGGTCCGGGAAGTCCACGCTCATGCACTGTCTGGCGGGCCTCGACACCGTGTCGGCCGGCCAGGTGTGGCTGGGCGGCACCGAGATCACCGGGCTGCGGGAACGCGAGCTGACCCGGTTGCGGCGGGACCGGATCGGCTTCATGTTCCAGTCGTTCAACCTCATCCCGACGCTCACCGCCGCCGAGAACATCACCCTGCCGATGGCCATCGCCGGCCGCAGACCCGACGAGCGGTGGCTGGACCAGGTGATCGACACGCTCGGTCTGCGGGACCGGCTGACGCACCGGCCCGCGCAGCTGTCCGGCGGTCAGCAGCAGCGGGTCGCCTGTGCGCGGGCGCTGGTCTCCCGGCCGGAGCTGGTCTTCGCCGACGAGCCGACCGGCAATCTGGACTCGCGGGCCGGCCTGGAGGTGCTGGGCTTCCTGCGCGGCGCGGTGGACGATCTCGGGCAGACGGTCGTCATGGTCACCCACGACCCCGGCGCCGCCGCCCATTCCGACCTGGTGCTCTTCCTCGCCGACGGTCGGATCGTGGACGAGATGGAACGGCCGACGGCGGACTCCGTCCTCGAGCGGATGAAACGGTTCGACATCGTGCGGGAACGGCTCGGCGACGACAGCGCCGCCCAGGAGGACTGACCCGGTGCTCAAGGCGACCCTGAGGAGTTTCCTCGCGCACAAGGGGCGGCTCGCGCTGTCCGCGCTGGCCGTGGTCCTGTCCGTGGCGTTCGTCGCGGGCAGCCTGATCTTCTCCGACACCGTCACCCGTACCTTCGACCGGCTGTTCGCCTCCGCGGCCGCCGATGTGACCGTGCAGCCGAAACAGAGCCTGAAGTCCTCGCTGCCGAGCAGCCTGGTGCAGGCCATGCCCGCCGCGCTGCGGGACCGGGTGGCGCGGGTGCCCGGGGTCGCGGCGGCCCGCGCGGACGTCAAGGTGCAGAACGTCGTCGTGGTCGACGGCCACGACAGGTCCATCGGGTCGACCACCGGCGCGCCCACCATCGCCACCGCCTGGTACGTCAGCGACCGCAGCCCGGTGAAGCTCACCTCCGGCCACGCGCCGCACGGTGCGGGCGAGGGGCTGCTGGACGCGGACACGGCCGGCAAGAAGCACGTGGGGATCGGCGACATGCTGACGGTGCAGGCGCAGCCGGGCACGTTCCGGATCCGCGTCGTCGGGATCGCCACGTTCACCACGACCAACCCGGGCGCGGCCCTGGTCTTCCTGGACCCGGCGGTGGCGGGCCGTGAACTGCTCGGGTCCGAGCGGCTGGCGACCAGCGTCTCGGCGGACGCGGCGAAGGGCGTGTCCGACGCGGAACTCAAACGCAGGATCGGCGCGGCGGTCGACACCCGCGCCTACGACCTGAAGACCGCCGGCGAGCAGGCCAAGTCGGCGGCTGCCGCCCTCGGCCCGTTCCTGGACGTGATCAAGTACGTGATGCTCGGCTTCGCCGGTGTCGCGCTGCTCGTCGGCGTGTTCCTCATCGTCAACACCTTCTCCATGCTGATCGCCCAACGCACCCGTGAACTGGGTCTGTTGCGGGCTCTTGGCGCGGACCGGCGGCAGGTGCGGCGCTCGGTGCTCACCGAGGCGGCGCTGCTCGGGCTGGTCGGTTCGACGCTCGGACTCGGGGCGGGGATCGGGCTGGCGCTGGGGCTGATCCGGCTGATGAGCACGCTCGGCATGAACCTGAAGGCAACGGAGATGGTCGTCGGCTGGAAGACGCCCGTCGCGGCGTACGTCGTCGGGCTCGGCGTCACCTTCGTGGCCGCCTATCTGCCCGCGCGGCGGGCGGCGGCGGTCTCGCCGATGGCCGCGCTCGTGGACGCCGAAGTCGCCGGTGTGGGCAGGCCGCTGAGGACGCGGGCGGTCGTCGGCGCGGTGCTGGGGGCGGCCGGAGCGGCGGCGCTGGCCGGGTGCGCGGCGGCCACGAGGACGGCGCAGGCGGCCGCGCTGCTGGGGGCCGGCGTGGCCCTGACGCTGATCGCGACGGTGGTCGCCGGGCCGCTGCTGGTGCGGCCGGTGATCCGGGTGCTCGGCGCGGCCTTCCCCGCGCTGTTCGGCCCGGTCGGGCGGATGAGCCAGCGCAACGCCCTGCGCAATCCGCGCCGTACCGGCGCCACGGCCGCCGCGCTCATGGTGGGGCTGGCCCTGGTCGGCGGGATGTCGGTGGCGAGCGCCTCGATGTCGGCGTCGTTCGACCGGCAGATCGACCGGACGCTGGGCGCCGACTTCATCATCCAGAACACCAACTTCACGCCGTACACGAAACAGGTGCGGGACACCGTGGCCGCCACGCGCGGCGTCGGGCTCGTCGTGCCGCAGCGGCTCACGCCGTTCGCCGTACGGCTGCCGAACGGGAACCGGGTCGTCACGTCCGCCGCCGCATACGGCCCCGGGCTGGACGACGTCGTGCACACCACCTACGCACGGGGCACCTCGGCGGCCGCGCTGGCGGACGGGCATCTCGCGATGGACGCCGGCTTCGCCAAGGACCACGGGGTGCGGATCGGCAGCGTGCTCCCGGTCGAGTTCCCCGGCGGACGGCACACGCAGCTGACCGTCGGGGCGCTCACCGACCAGGCGTCGGCGAACGGCTTCGGCGCCCAGGGCGGCATCTGGTTCGGCCTCGCCACCTTCGACAGGTATGTGCCGAACGGCCAGGACTCCGTGCTCTACGTCAACGCGGCCGCCGGCACGAAACCGCAGGACCTGCGCCCCCGGCTGGAGCGGGCGCTCAAGCCGTTCCCGCAGGTCCAGGTGCGCAACCAGACCGACTACAAGCAACTGGTGCACGACCAGATCGCCGTTCTGCTCTACCTCGTGTACGCGCTGCTCGCGCTGGCGATCGTCATCGCCGTGCTCGGTGTGGTCAACACCCTCGCCCTGTCCGTGGTGGAACGGACCCGGGAGATCGGGCTGCTGCGCGCGATCGGTCTGGGGCGGCGGCAGTTGCGCCGGATGATCCGCCTGGAGTCGGTGGTGATCGCGGTGTTCGGCGCGGTCCTCGGGCTGGCGCTCGGGCTCGTGTGGGGCGTGTGCATGCAGCAGGTGCTGGCCCTGCGCGGGCTGACGGCACTCGCGATTCCCTGGGGCACGATCGTCGGGGTCGTGATCGGCGCGGCGGTGGTGGGCGTGGTGGCGGCCCTGCTGCCGGCGCTGCGGGCATCGCGGATGAACGTGCTGGCGGCGATCGCGCACGAGTGACCGCCCGCCGGGCAAGGACGGCCCACCGCGGGGACGCTCCTGCGCCGGGGCGACGGTCACCCACAGCCGACGGCCTCCTGCACCCGCCCGGCCGCCTGCGTGATCGGATCAGATCACGGGAGGAGGCCCAAGTCATCGACCACCGAGGAGAGTTCATGTCGCGCCCGTTCCGTTTCGGGGTCAACCTGCTCACGCCCGCGCCCGCCGCCGAGTGGCGCGCGAAGTGCCGGCGTGCCGAGGAGCTGGGGTACGACGTGATCCTCGTACCGGATCACCTCGGCATGGTCGCGCCGTTCCCGGCGCTGGTCGCGGCGGCCGAGGCGACCGAGCGGCCCCGGCTCGGCACGTTCGTGCTCAACACGGGTTTCTGGAACCCCGCCCTGCTGGCCCGCGAGGTCGCGACCACGGACGCGCTCACCGGCGGGCGTCTCGAACTCGGGCTCGGCACGGGGTACGTGCCGGCCGAGCACGCGGCGGCCGGGCTGCCGTTCGGCTCGCCGGGCGAGCGGGTGGACCATCTCGCCCGCACGGTCGAGGAAGTGAACCGGCTGCTGGACTCCGCCGGGTCGCGGCCCCGGCCCGGCCACTCCCGCGTACCGCTGCTGATCGGCGCCAACGGTGACCGGATGCTGCGGCTGTCCGCCGAGCATGCGGACATCGCGGCCTTCACCGGCGCCCGGCCGGGCCATGCTCCGGGGTCGCTGGAGCCCCTCACCGCCGAGGAACTGGACGAGCGGGTGGCCCGCTACCGGGGCCTGGCGGCGGGCCGTGCAAAGACGGCGGAACTGAACCTGCTCATCCAGTTGGTGGCGATCACCGACGATCCCGGACCCGTGCTGAAGCCGTTGGTGGAACGGCAGCCGCGGCTGTCCCCGGACCAGGCGCCGGAGCTGCCCGTCGTGCTGGCCGGCCCGCTGGAGGACGTCGTGGCGCGCGTGCGGGCGTTGCGCGAGCGGTTCGGCTTCTCGTACCTGACCGTCCTGGAGCCGTACATGGAGGCGTTCGCGCCGGTGCTGGAGCGGTTGCGCGCGGAATCCGCCCAGGGGATGCGCGAGGGGTCCGCATGGTGGAAATGATCACGGGCGGTATACCGCCCGTGATCCGATGCCCCCCATGACCGACCTGTGGATACGCCCCGCGCTCCCCGACGACCTCGATGCCGTGCTCGCCTTCTGGAAGACGGCCGCCGAGGGCACCAGCATCAGCGACGACCGGGCCGGGGTGGAGCGCCTGGTCGACCGTGACCCCGAGGCGCTGCTGCTGGCCGAGCTGGACGGCGAGCTGGTGGGCACGGTGATCGCGGGCTTCGACGGCTGGCGCTGCCATCTGTACCGGCTCGCGGTCCATCCGCAGCGGCGCCGGCAGGGCATCGGCTCGGCGCTGCTGGACGCCGCCGAGGAGCGCTTCGTACGGCTCGGCGGGCGGCGCGCCGACGCGATGGTGCTGGTCCGCAACGAGAGCGCGCAGCGCGCCTGGAGCGCGGCCGGGTACGGGCCGGAGGAACATTGGCGGCGCTGGGTGAAACCGCTCACGGACTGACCCCCACAAGGCCGCTTTGCCCGTCCTTTACCATTAGGGGAGTACCTCGGCCCTCGATGAAAGGTTGTGAGCGTCCGCCCATGGGCGAGCCTCCCAGTCCGCGACACCGCGCGATCCGTCCTGCCCTGTCCGATCATGGGACGGGGGTGACCCGATGACCGAAGTGCTGCTCCTTCTGGTGGCGATCCTGCTGTCGCTCGCCTGCGGCGCCTTCGTGGCGGCGGAGTTCTCGCTGACCACGGTGGAGCGCGGCGAGCTGGAGCGGGCCGCGGAGCGCGGCGAACGGGGCGCCTCGGGCGCGCTGAAGGCAGCGCGGAACCTGACCTTCCAGCTCTCCGGCGCCCAGCTCGGCATCACCGTGACCAACCTGGTGGTCGGCATGCTCGCCGAGCCGTCGATCGCCAAGCTGCTCGCCGGACCGTTCCGGGCGATGGGCCTGTCGGACACGACGGCGAGTTCGGTCGCCCTGGTGCTCGGTACGGCGCTGTCGACGGTGTTCCTGATGGTCGTCGGCGAGCTGGTGCCGAAGAACTGGGCGATCTCCTCGCCGCTGACCGTGGCCAAGCGGGTGGGCAACGCGCAACGCTGGTTCAGCGCGGCCTTCCGGCCCTTCATCACGCACCTGAACAACTCGGCCAACCACTTCGTGCGCCGGCTCGGCATCGAACCGGCCGAGGAGCTGGCCTCCGCGCGCGGCCCGCAGGAGCTGGCCGCCCTCGCCCGGCACTCCGCCAAGGAGGGCGCGCTGGAGGCGGACACCGCCGAGCTGTTCGTCCGGACCCTGAACCTGGCCGATCTGACGGCGGAGAACGTGATGACCCCGCGCGTCCAGGTGGTCGCCCTGGACGCCCTGGCGACCTGTGAGGACGTGGCGAACGCCACCCGGGCCACCGGTCTGTCCCGGTTCCCGGTCTACCGGGGCGGCCTGGACTCGGTCGTCGGCATCGCCCACATCAAGGACGTCCTGGCCGTGCCCGCCGAGGAGCGGCCGCGCCGCCCGGTCGCCCAGGTGATGCGCGAGCCGCTGCTCGTGCCCGAGTCGCTGACCGTGGACCGGTTGCTGGACCGGCTCGGCGGCCGGCGCACGATGGCCGTCGTCATCGACGAGTACGGCGGCACGGCGGGCGTCGCGACGCTGGAGGACATCGTGGAGGAGGTCGTCGGCGAGGTCCGGGACGAGCACGACCCGCACGAGACGCCCGACCTCGCCCCGGCCGGCACGGACGAGCAGGGCCGGGCGCTGTACTCGGCCGACGGCGCGGCCCGCACCGACCAGCTCGCGCGCGTGGGACTGCGCGTGCCCGAGGGGCCCTACGAGACGCTGGCCGGCCTGGTCGCCGCACTGCTGGGCCGGATACCGCAGACCGGTGACACGGTCGAGGTCGCCGGCTGGCGGCTGGACGTGGTGGACGCCTCCGGCCGCCGGGCGGCCCGGGTGCTGCTGCACGCTCCGCTGGACGACGAACAGACCCACGAAAGCCCGGAGGAGGCGCGATGACGGTCGTACAGTTGCTGATCGGGTTCGCGACGCTCGTCGTCAACGCCTTCTTCGTCGGCGCCGAGTTCGCGCTGATCTCCGTGCGCCGCTCGCAGATCGAGCCGCTGGCCCAGGAGGGCGACCGGCGTGCGAATCGCGTGCTGTGGGGCCTGCAGCACGTCTCCGCGCTGCTGGCCGCCGCCCAGCTGGGCATCACGCTGTGCACGCTGGTCCTCGGCGTGGTCGCCGAGCCGGCGATCGCGCATCTGCTGGAGCCGGTGTTCCACGCGATCGGGGTCTCCGCGAGCGCGGGCCACGTCGTGTCCTTCGTGATCGCGCTGACCCTGGCGACGTATCTGCACATGCTGCTGGGCGAGATGGTCCCGAAGAACATCTCGCTGGCCGAGCCGGTGCGCAGCGCGCTGCTCCTGGGCCCGCCCCTGGTCGCGCTGTCCCGGGCGCTGCGCCCGGTGATCTTCACGGTCAACGCCTTCGCGAACGGGCTGCTGAAGCTGCTCAGGGTGGAGGCGAAGGACGAGGTCGCGGCGACCTTCACGGACGCCCAGCTCGCCCAGATCGTCAAGGACGCCGGCGAGGCCGGACTGATCGACAACCGGGCGCAGGAGCGGCTGCACGACGCCCTGGAGCTGGGCAGCCGCCCGGTGCGTGATGTCGTGGTGCCGCTGGAGAAAGTCGTCTACGCGCGCGTGGGCGTCACCCCGGAGCAGGTGGAGCGTCTGTCGGCCGAGTCGGGATTCTCCCGGTTCCCGGTGGTCGACGCGGGCCGCCGGATCGTGGGCTATCTCCACATCAAGGACGCGCTGGACGCCTCGCCCCGGGACATGCCGTTCCGGCTGCAGGACATGCGGCCCATCGCGCGCGTGCGGGAACGCACCCCGCTGGACGACGTGCTCACCGCGATGCGCGGCAGCCGGACCCACCTGGCGGCCGTACTCGGCGACGACGGCCGGCTGGCCGGCCTGGTGACCATGGAGGACGTACTGCGGCAGCTGTTCGGACAGCCCGCGTGAGGCCTCCGGCGGTTCGGGGGGCCCGTGTGACCCTGTGGCGGTTCGGGCGGCCCGTGTGACCCTCCGACGGTTCGGGCGGCCTGCGTGAGCCTGTCAGGGTTCAGGCGGGACCGGCTGGATCCGGGGGGACCGGAGGGACCGGCTTGGACCCGGCAGACGGGACCGGAGGGTTCGGCCGATGGGGCCGGACGGAAACAGCGGGCGATCCGGCTGGATCCGGTTGCCGGGACCGGCCGGTGGAACGGGACGGGTGCGACGAGCGATCCGGCGGGATCCGGCTGGCGGGATCCGGCTGGCGGGACCGGCCGATAGCACGGGACGGGCACAGCGGGCGGTCCGGCTGGGTCCGGCGAGCGGAGCCGGGCGGCCCGGGTCGGCCGGGCCGGAACCGGCGCCGTCGGATCTCTCTCCCTCCTCGGGCCTGCCCCGCCCCCGGGGGGATCCAGGGCGACCGACCGGCGGGTATGGAAGCGGGATACCATCGCTGACGCCATGCAGACGAATCCCGCATCTCCCCCGTACAGCAGCCTGGTCGCGGTCGGCGACTCCTTCACCGAGGGCATGTCGGACCTGCTGCCCGACGGTTCCTACCGGGGCTGGGCCGACCTGCTCGCCGCGCGGATGGCCGCCCGCACCCAGGCCTTCCGGTACGCCAACCTCGCCGTGCGCGGCAAGCTGATCCGGCAGATCGTCGACGAGCAGGTAGACGTGGCCGCGGCCATGAACGCCGACGTGATCACGCTGGTCGGCGGCCTCAACGACACCCTGCGGCCCAAGTGCGACATGGGCCGGGTGAAGGGCCTGCTGACCGAGGCCGTGGAGCGGCTGGCACCGGCCTGCGGACAGCTGGTGCTGATGCGCAGCCCCGGCCGTCAGGGCCCGGTGCTGGAGCGGTTCCGGCCGCGCATGGAGGAGCTGTTCGCCTGCGTGGACGAGCTGGCCGCGAAGCACGGTGCGGTCGTCGTCGACCTGTACGGCGCGCCCGCGCTGGGCGACCCCCGGCTGTGGGACGTCGACCGGCTGCATCTGACGGCGGAGGGGCACCGCAGGGTCGCCGAGGCGGTGTGGCAGACGCTCGGGTACGAGCCGGAGGACACCGAGTGGCGGGTACCGCCGCCGGCCACTCCCCCGCCGGACTGGCCGGCCCGGCGGATCGCGGACGCGCGCTTCGCCCGACAGCATCTGCTGCCCTGGATAGGCCGCCGCCTGACCGGCCGCTCTTCCGGGGACGGCCGCCCGCCCAAGCGTCCGGAGCTGCTGCCGTACGAGGGTCCGGCGTAACCTCACGGTCCTGACCACGCGCGTGATCGACGTCCGGGGCCGTATCCACGGGTGCGGGCCGCCGACCGGGCCCTTGGCCTGCTGGTGCGCGCCGCAGCTGCGTCACGCGGACGGGCCGGCGGACCCGACCGCGATGCTCTCGTAGCTTCCGACGAACACCCTGGTGGCGCTGAGCTGCAGGAATCGCCAGTAGAATCCGGTCACGTGACTTCCGCTCCCGCCAAGCCCCGCATCCCGAACGTCCTCGCCGGACGCTACGCCTCCGCAGAGCTCGCCACGCTCTGGTCGCCCGAGCAGAAGGTGAAGCTGGAGCGGCAGCTCTGGCTCGCCGTGCTGCGGGCCCAGAAGGATCTCGGCATCGAGGTGCCGGACGAGGCGATCGCCGACTACGAGCGTGTCCTCGACACCGTCGACCTGGCCTCGATCGCCGAGCGCGAGAAGGTCACCCGGCACGACGTGAAGGCGCGGATCGAGGAGTTCAACGACCTCGCCGGGCACGAGCACGTGCACAAGGGCATGACCTCCCGTGACCTCACGGAGAACGTCGAGCAGCTGCAGATCCGGCTCTCGCTGGAACTGATGCGCAACCGCACGGTCGCCGTACTGGCGCGCCTCGGCAAGCTGGCGGGCGACTACGCAGAGCTGGTCATGGCCGGCCGCTCGCACAACGTGGCCGCGCAGGCGACCACCCTCGGCAAGCGGTTCGCGACCGCCGCCGACGAGCTGCTCGTGGCCTACGGCAGGGTCGAGGAGCTCCTTGCCCGCTACCCGCTGCGCGGCATCAAGGGCCCGGTCGGCACCGCGCAGGACATGCTGGACCTGCTGGGCGGCGACGCGGCGAAGCTCGCCGAGCTGGAGGACCGGATCGCCGGGCACCTGGGCTTCGCACAGGCCTTCACCTCCGTCGGCCAGGTCTACCCGCGCTCGCTGGACTACGAGGTCGTCACCGCGCTGGTGCAGCTGGCGGCGGCGCCGTCCTCGCTGGCCAAGACGATCCGGCTGATGGCCGGGCACGAGCTGGTCACCGAGGGCTTCAAGCCGGGCCAGGTCGGTTCCTCGGCGATGCCGCACAAGATGAACACCCGCTCCTGCGAGCGTGTCAACGGCCTCATGGTCATCCTGCGCGGCTACGCCTCGATGACCGGCGAGCTGGCGGGCGACCAGTGGAACGAGGGCGACGTGTCCTGCTCGGTGGTGCGCCGAGTGGCCCTGCCCGACGCCTTCTTCGCGCTGGACGGTCTGCTGGAGACCTTCCTGACCGTGCTCGACGAGTTCGGCGCCTTCCCGGCGGTCGTCGCCCGTGAGCTGGACCGCTATCTGCCGTTCCTCGCCACCACCAAGGTGCTCATGGGCGCCGTGCGGGCCGGGGTCGGCCGTGAGGTCGCGCACGAGGCGATCAAGGAGAACGCCGTGGCCACCGCGCTCGCGATGCGCGAGCAGGGCGCCGAGCGCAATGATCTGCTCGACAAGCTCGCCGCCGACGAGCGCCTCCCGCTGGACCGCGAGCAGCTCGCGGCCCTCATGGCCGACAAGCTGTCCTTCACCGGTGCCGCCGCCGACCAGGTCGGTGTCGTCGTCGGCCGGATCGAGGAGATCGTCAAGCAGCACCCCGCGGCGGCCGGATACACCCCCGGAGCGATCCTCTGACCGGCGCTCCCCGCCCACCCCGCTTCAGCAAGGCGGACCTGGAGGCCGCCCGCGACCGTCTCGTACCGGACGTCGTCGCGGACGGCCTGAGGGTGCTCTTCTGCGGTATCAACCCGGGGCTGATGACGGCCGCAACCGGCCACCACTTCGCCCGCCCCGGCAACCGCTTCTGGCCGGTGCTGCACCTGTCCGGCTTCACGCCGAGGCTGCTGAAGCCGGCGGAACAGCACGAGCTGCTGTCGTACGGGCTCGGCATCACGAACGTCGTGGCGCGGGCGACCGCGCGGGCCGACGAGCTGACCGCCGAGGAGTACGCCGAGGGCGGGCGACTGCTCACCGCGAAGGTGACGCGGCTGAGGCCGAGCCATCTGGCCGTGGTCGGGGTGACCGCGTACCGGGCCGCATTCGGTGACCGTGCGGCGCAAGTGGGGCCGCAGGAGCGGACGTTCGGGGAGACCCGGGTATGGGTGTTGCCCAATCCCAGCGGGCTGAACGCGCACTGGACGGCGGCGACGATGGCGGAGGAGTTCGCCCGGCTGCGGGTCGCCGCCTCGGCCTAGCCGGGTCACGGCGGGTCCACGGTCGTGACCACCGCCAGCAGCTGGAACGGCAGTTCGTCGTCCCACTGGGACACGCCCAGGGCGACCCAGCGGCCCGTCGGCGCCTTCCACAGGTGCACATCGGGTACGTGCGAGGCAAGCGTGGCCCATGGCTCGTCGATGTCCTCCTCCGTCATGGTCCGCTCGAAGGCGCTGGACAGGCTGAACGCGTCGGCCGGCCCCCACCGTTCGGCGAGCCGCTCCCCGAGGGCGTCCCGGTCCGCCTCGTACTGCGCCTCCGTCTCCTCCCGCTCGCTGCCGCCGTCGTCGTAGAAATCACCGCTGGTCTGTAACTCGGCTATCAGGTACCCGGGTCCGCCCGTGCCGTCGTCCGTCCTGCCGTGCTCCGCGGGAAACTCCCGGTCGCACAGAAGGTCGATCACAGCAAGGTGGTTCGTGATGTCCATGCGATCCAGTAAAGCGGGCGGCACTGACAACCGGCGGGCCTTCAGGCGTCCTTCCGGTCGAGGCTCCAGGCGCCCTCCCAGCCGCTGTGCAGGGCCACATGACCGGCCCGGTCGGGCAGGAAGTCGGCGATGCCGCCGGACAGGTCGCCGACGACGAAGGACACGATCTGCACGAACGGGACCAGCACGAACGGGACCAGCACGGACAGGGTCGCGACGCCGTTGCGCAGCACCGCCGCGCGTCCGATCACGAACAGTGGCATCAGGGTCAGCTGGAGGCAACAGCCGACGACACCGCACAGGCCCTCGGTCCACGTCGGCCCGGAGGCGCCGAGGACGGCCTTGCCGACCGGCAGGGTCACCAGTGCGGTGCGGAGGCCGACGGCCGGCACCGTCGGCCACCGGCCCCGACCCGGTACTCGCCGGGGGTGCGCCCGGCGAGTACGATCCGCCCAACACCCCCGCGAGCTGGAAGGACGGACGGTGGCGCAGCTGACCGGCGGCGATCCCTCGCTGCTGCGAAGGATCAATTCCGCGGTGGTGCTGCACGCGCTGCGCGCCACGGACTGCGCGACGCTCACCGAGATCACCCGGGTCACCGGACTGTCCCGGCCGACGGTCGAGGGCGTCGTCGAAGGGCTCATCGAGGGCGGGCTCGTCGTGGAAACGGCGGCCGACGAGGGCACCGCGCGCCGTCAGGGGCGGCCCGCGCGCCGGTTCCGGTTCCGGGCCGAGGCGGGGCATCTGCTGGGCCTGGAGATCGGCCCGCACCGGGTCGCCGCGCTCCTGTCCGACCTGGACGGGCGGGTGCTGGGCACACAGGCCAAGGAGGTCGACGAGACGGCCCCGGCGGACGAGCGCCTGGACCGGCTGCGCGGCGCGGTCGCCGAGCTGCTGCGCCGGGCCGGCGTCGCGCGCGGCTCGCTGCGGGCGGTCGGCGTGGGCACGCCGGGCATCGTGGAGGCCGGCGGCACGGTACGGCTGAGCACGGCGCTGCCGCAGTGGAGCGGCCTCCAGCTGGGCGAGCGGCTGAGCCGGTCCTTCCGGTGCCCAGTGCTCGTGGAGAACGACGCCAACGCGGCGGCCGTCGCCGAGCACTGGAAGGGCGTGGCGACCGAGTCCGACGACGTGGTGTTCGTGCTGGCCGGGCTGAGCCCGGGCGCGGGTTCACTGATCGGCGGACGGCTGCACCGGGGCTACGGCGGGGCGGCCGGGGAGATCGGCGCGCTGCATCTGCTGGGCCGGGAGGCGACCCCGGAGACGCTGCTGTCCACCACCGACGAACCGCTGCACCCGCTGGACGAGCAGGCGGTCGCCGAGGTGTTCGCGCTGGCGCGCGAGGGCGACCAGCGGGCGCGGGCCGCCGTCGAGCGGTACATCCAGCGGCTTGTGCACGACGTGGCCGCGCTGGTGCTGGCGCTCGACCCCGAACTGGTCGTGATCGGTGGCTGGGCGGCCGGTCTGGACGGCGTCCTGGAGCCGCTGCGCCGTGAACTGGCCCGCTACTGCCTGCGGCCGCCTCAGGTGGCGTTGTCCGTGCTGGGTGAGGCGGCTGTGGCCACGGGGGCGCTACGGCTGGCTCTCGACCACGTCGAGGAACAATTGTTCGCGGTTGACGGTACGGTGACGGCCCGTCGGTGAGCGGTGCGCGTAGACGGGCGCGGGTCGCCGTGCGGCTGCGGGTCCGGAAGGTGCAGGAGCGGTCAGGAAGCCTGGCGCTCCGGGTCGTGGTGTATTTCCACGCCGGCCGAGTCGCCGAAGGTCAGCCGGCAGGTGTCGGCGCGGTAGGTCGCGACGGACAGGGCTGCGGTGCGGCCCTCGGCGACGAAGCGGGTGGTGACGACGAGGACGGGCGAACCGGGGAGCCGGTCGAGTTCCCTGGCGTCGTCCGCGCGGGCGGAGCCCAGCTCGACGGAGCGGTCCTGTCCCTCCAGGGCCAGGTGCTGCAGCTCGCGCAGCACCGCACGCGCGCGTGCCGGGCCGGACGGGGCGTCGATCGCGGTGAGGTCGGGCACCGCGGCCGCCGGGATGTAGAGCAGTTCGGTGGCGACCCGCTGGCCGTGGGACATCCGGGTGCGGCGCACGGTGTGCACGGTCTGACCGGCGCCGGTCTCCAGGGTGGCGGCGACGGCGGCGGGCGGTGCCGCCTGCTCGGAGTCCACGGGCTGCCAGGCGTCACCGGCGGCGCCCGGCCAGGCGTGCTGCTCGGTGCCGACGGCCACACCCACGCGCGGCGGCGCCACGGTCGTACCGACGCCGCGGCGGCGCTGGAGCCGGCCTTCCAGTTCGAGCTGTTCGAGCGCCTGGCGGAGCGTGGCGCGGGCCACGCCGAAGCGGGCGGCGAGGTCACGCTCGTTGGGCAGGATCTCACCGACCGAGAACTCGGAGTCCAGTGCCTCGCTGAGTACGGTCTTGAGATGCCAGTACTTCGGTTCCGGCACCGATTCCAGCTGAGTGGTCCCCACCCTGTCCTCCGCGAGAGCCGTGGTCCGGCGGTTTTTAGCGCCCTTGTTTATTAAAGGTTGTTGCACTTCTCTGCGACCATAGGGCCGCCTTCACCCTTGGTCAAGACCAATCCTCGATCCCTTGGGGAACGCACGGGCGTCCTGCCGCAGAGCGTTCACGAGGCGTTCGTACGCGCGCGGCCGCGCCTGGGTCAGCGGGCGGCGAGGTGCCGCAACTTGTCCGGGTTGCGGACGATGTACACGGTCGTGACGCGGCCGTCGGTGATCTCCAGCTGGAACAGGCTGTCGGGCTCGCCGCCCGCCAGGACCAGCACGGCCGGGCCGCCGTTGGCCTCCACGAAGCGGTACGACGTCTCCGCCGGAGCCTGCGGTACGACGGCGGCCAGGAAGCGGCCGACCTTGTCGGCGGTGTGCACGATCCGCGCCGGGGCCTTGGCCTTGCCGCCGCTGTCGCCGACCAGGCGGACGTCGGGGGCGAGCAGGGACATGAGTCCGTCGAGGTCGCCGTCGGACGCCGCGACGAGGAAGCGCTCGGTGACTTCGCGGCGCCGGGCCGGGTCGACTTCGTAGCGCGGCCGCCGTTCGTCGACGTGCCGGCGAGCCCGCCCGGCGAGCTGCCGTACCGCCGCCTCACCGCGGTCGAGGAGCGAGGCGATCTCGGCGTACGGGTAGCCGAACGCCTCTCTGAGCACGAAGACGGCCCGCTCCAGCGGGGACAGCGACTCCAGGACGACGAGCACGGCGAAGGAGACGCTGTCGGCGAGCAGGGCGCGGTCCGCCGCGTCCGGGACGGTGGCGCCCGACTCGGTGACGTAGGGCTCGGGCAGCCACGGCCCGACGTACGCCTCGCCCCGCGCCTGCACCTGGCGCAGCCGGTCGATGGCCAGCCGGGTGGTGATGCGCACCAGGTAGGCGGCCGGCTCGCGGACCTCCGCACGGTCGTCGCGGGACCAGCGCAGCCAGGTGTCCTGGACCACGTCCTCGGCGTCGGCCACCCGGCCGAGCATGCGGTAGGCGACCCCCATGAGCAGGGGCCGATGTTCTTCGAAGACGTCGGTCTCGGTGTCGGCGCTCACTGTTCCATCATCGGACACGCGCCCCGTGCGTCCTGTCCCGCCCCCGCCGACACGCGCCGGACGCCGCCGCCGGAATCGGCCCGTCCGGGGTTGGTCCGGATCACAAGGACCGCGGGCCGTCGGGGGCCGGCGGCCGGTGAGCGGGAGGCGGCCGACGCGGTACGGGGTGCCGGGCACGGGCGGGGTGGGCCGCACGCCGGCCGACCGGCCGGCCGGCCGGTGGAGCGGGGCCACGAGGTGACCCTCGGGCCGCCCACCAAGGGCCATCCGGTGGCGGCGGAGTGGGCCGTGGCGGGCCGTGCCCGCGCGGGCACGTCCGCGGAGACGGCCGCGGCGGCCGAGGTGGTCGTCAACGCGGTGGGCGGCCCGGTGGCGCTCGATGCCCTGCGGGCAGCCGCGCGCAGCACCCCGACGGCAAGGTGCTGGTGGACGTCTGCGATCCGCTGCCCTTTGAGGACGGTCAGCCGCGGCTGGACCCGGTGGACTCGGACAACGTGGGCGAGCGGATCCAGCGGGCCTTTCCGCACGCGCGCGTGGTGAACCTCGGTCACGCGGACCACGTCGATGACGGTGAAGGCCTTTCCGCACGCGCGCGTGGTGAACACGCCGGACACGGTCGACTGCCGGGTGATGGTGGACCCGGGGCGGGTGCCGGGCGCGCACGGCCACTTCGTGAGCGGCGACGACTCCAGGGCCAAGGCGCAGGTGACGGCGCTGTCCGGGGAGTTCGGCCGGCCGGCGGAGCGGGTGCTGGACCTGGGCGGGATCCGGACGGCACGGGCGGTGGAGACGTACCTGCTGCTGTGGCCCACGATGTTCCGGAACCCCGGGAGCGCGGACTTCAACATCGAGGTGCGCCGGGCGGGTTGACCGTTGGGGAACCCTCCGGGAACACCCCCGGGGGCTACCGGCCGGTAGTAATTGCTGACAAGCTGTCTACGACGTCCGCCGGCATTCGGACCGTCCCGCAGCACCCAGACCGCCCGTCAGCGCCCAGACGAGGAGCACTCCCCATGTCCGCCACCGTCTCCTTTCAGGTACCCGGCCCGCACGGCCCAAAGGACGTGACCGTGTCCTACGCGCGCGTGGGGCGCGGCGAGCCGCTGGTCCTGCTGCACGGCATCGGCCACCACCGCCAGGCCTGGGACCCGGTCGTGGACATCCTCGCCACCGAGCGGGACGTGATCGCCGTCGATCTGCCCGGTTTCGGCGCCTCTCCGGCCCTGCCGGACGGCCTCGACTACACCCTGCCCGCCACCAACGCCGTGCTCGGCGCCCTGTTCGAGGCACTGGACCTGGACCGCCCGCACATCGCGGGCAACTCGCTGGGCGGTCTGCTCGCCCTGGAGCTTGGCCGGGAGAAGCTCGTACGGTCCGTCACAGCCCTCTCCCCCGCTGGGTTCTGGAGCGAGGCCGAGCGCCGGTACGCCTTCGCGGTGCTGCTCACCATGCGGACCATCGCCCAGCGGCTCCCGCTGCCGCTCGTGGAGCGGCTGTCGCACACGACGGCCGGTCGGACGGCGCTGACCAGCACGATCTACGCCCGTCCCGCGCGCCGCGCGCCCGAGGCCGTGGTGGCCGAGACGCTGGCTCTCGTCGGGTCCGCCGGCTTCGACGCGACCCTGCGGGCGGGCCGGACGATCCGGTTCACCGACGATCTGTCGGGCCTGCCCGTCACCGTGGGCTGGGGCACCCAGGACCGGATCCTCGTCCGCCGGCAGGGCGTGCGCGCCAAGCAGATGATGCCGCACGCCCGTCTGGTGCGGCTGCCGGGCTGTGGTCACTGTCCGATGAACGACGACCCGGCGCTGGTCGCGCGGGTCATCCTGGACGGCAGCAGCTGACCGGCGGCCGACCTGGGCCGCGCGCACGAACCCCTGCCCCACGGGCCGTTGTTCACTTCGGGTTTCCGTGCGCGCCGCGACGCCCCCGTAGGTGTGGCCGTGCACACCGGCCGGATCCCGTCCCTGGAGGCGCAGCCATGTCAGACCGTCCGTTCCCCGACCGCCGCGGCGTGCTGCGCGGCTCCCTCGTCGCGTCGGCGGCCCTGACCCTGCCCGTAGGCCTCGGCGCGGCCCCGGCGTTCGCCCGCTCCGGGCGCCCCCGGGCGGGCTGGGGCGTGCAGGCGGGCGACGTGAGCGCCGACTCCGGTCTGGTGTGGGTGCGCTCGGACCGGCCGGCCCGGATGATCGTGGAGACCACTGCCACCGAGTCCTTCCGCAACGCGCGCCGATGGCACGGCCCGCTGCTGGGCTCCGGCACGGACTTCACCGGCACCACCCGGCTGCACGGCCTGCCCGCGGGCGAACAGATCCACTACCGCGTTCTGCTCGCCGACCCGGACGACCCGCGCCGCACCGGCGAACCGGTGACCGGCACCTTCCGCACGGCTCCCGTCCGGCGGCGCCACGGCGTGAAGTTCGTGTGGTCGGGCGACCTCGCCGGACAGGGCTGGGGCATCAACGAGTCCATCGGCGGCTACCGGATCTTCGACGCCATGGCGAAGACCGACCCGGACTTCTTCCTGTGCAGCGGCGACAACATCTACGCCGACGGCGCGATCGCGGCGAGTGCCGCCCTGCCGGACGGCAGTGTCTACCGGAGCGTCACGACCGAGGAGAAGTCGCACGTCGCAACGACCCTGGCCGACTACCGGGGGAACTTCCGCTACAACCTGCTGGACGCGGCACTGCGCCGGTTCAACGCCCAGGTGCCCAACATCATCCAGTGGGACGACCACGAGGTCCGCAACAACTGGTACCCGGGCGAGGTCATCGGCACCGGCACCCCCTACCCGGCCGGCACCCGGCTCGACGACCTGGCGCTGCGCTCGCGGCGGGCCTTCTCCGAGTACTTCCCGATCTCCACGGTCAGCGGACGCCCCGACGGCCGGATCTACCGGGTCGTCAACCACGGCCCCCTGCTCGACGTGTTCGTGCTCGACATGCGCACCTACCGCAACGCCAACTCCCCCGACGACCAGACGACCGACCCGGTGGGCATCCTCGGCCGCGAACAGCTGGAGTGGCTCAAGCGGGAGCTGGCGAAGTCCCGCGCGGTGTGGAAGGTGATCGCCAACGACATGCCGCTCGGCCTGGTCGTGCCCGACCCGGTCGAGGGCAAGCCGAACTTCGAGGCGGTCGCGCAGGGCGACCCGGGCGCTCCGCTCGGCCGCGAGCTGCAGATCGCCGAGCTGCTGCGCTTCGTCAAGCACCGGCGGATCACCGGCACGGTGTGGCTGACGGCCGACGTGCACCACACCTCCGCCCAGCACTACGACCCCTCCCGGGCGGCGTTCAAGGACTTCGAGCCGTTCTGGGAGTTCGTCTCCGGCCCGCTCAACGCCGGCGCCTTCCCGGCCAGCGCGCTGGACGGCACGTTCGGCCCGGACCGGGTGTTCGTGAAGGCGCCGACCGCCTCCAACGTGTCGCCGGCCGAGGGCTACCAGTTCTTCGGCGAGGTCGACATCGACGGCGGCAGCGGCGAACTGACGGTCCGGCTGCGCGAGTACGACGGCACCGTGCTGTTCACGCAGACGCTCCAGCCGGGCCGGGTCGGCCAGTAGGCAGCGGCGGGGCCGCCGGTCCCGTACGCTTCACCTCACACCGTGCCGCGCTACGGCGTCATCCCCCGGAGCGCGGCCCGAGTGGATCGTAGAAAACTAGACAAATGGCGTGGAGCATGCTTTACCCATCGGTCACAAGGCGTTCGTGATCACGCAACACCCTTCCTTCACAGTGGGTGTATGACTCCAGAGATGTCCGATGTGACCCGGGCGAAGCACGGACGCCCCGTGCACCACTGGCGGCGCGACCTCGTCGAACTCGCCGCCCTCTTCACGGCCGTCGCGGTCGCCGACGCGGTGGCGAACCTGGTCGGGCACGGCCCCGACGGTCCCGCCCTGCTCGTGATCTCGGCGCTCGTGCTGGCCGCGACGGCGGGCTTCCACACCTGGTGGGCACGGCGCCACGGACACGCACCGCCGGCCGACGATACCGGCACCCGGCCGACCGCCGAGACGCGGTCGGCCGGGCCCGCCGGGCAGCTGCCCGCCGCCACGGACGACGTGGCCGGGGCCACTGCGCTGTGGCGGATGCGCACGACCGTCCAGGACGAACCGGGCTCGCTGGCGACGCTGTGCACGGCACTGGCCGGGCAGCGCGTCGACATCCTCAGCCTCCAGACCCATCCGCTGGCCGACGGCACCGTGGACGAGTTCCTGCTGCGGGCACCGGGCGCGCTCCCGGCGGCCGAGCTGACCCGGGCCGTCTCGCTGGCCGGGGGCGTGTCCACCTGGATCGAGCGGGCGGACGCGCACGACCTGGTCGACGCCCCCACCCGGGTGCTGGGCCTCGCGGCCCGCACCGCGCTGGACGCCGCCGAACTCCCGCTGGCGCTACGCCAGTTGCTGGGCCGGTGCACGATCCGTTCGCTGCCCGGGGCTCCGGTCGGCGGCGGCCACGGGCCCGAGCCGGTGCCGGTCGAGGGCGTGCTGGAGGACACCGTGATGCGGCTGCGGGCGCCGGAGGGCGGGGTGCTCACGGTGGAACGGCCGTACCTGCCGTTCACCCCGACCGAGTTCGCGCGGGCCCGGGCGCTGGTGGAGCTGGACAACCGGCTCGGTCCGCGCATCCCGCGCGGCCAGGACGTGCTGACACTGCCCGAGGGCGACGACATCACCGTCCGCCGGGTCGACACCGGTGATCTGACGGCGGCCAAGGCGATGCACGAGCGGTGCTCGCCGCGCACCCTCGGCCTGCGCTACCACGGCCCGGTCGGCGACGCGGACCGCTATCTGAACCACCTGCTCAGCCCGCGCTTCGGGCGGACGCTGGCCGCGCAGACCGCCTCGGGGCGCATCGTCGGCCTCGGGCATCTGCTGTGGGACGGCGACGAGACCGAGGTCGCGCTGCTGATCGAGGACGAGTGGCAGCAGCGCGGCATCGGCGCCGAGTTGCTCGGCCGGCTCGTGGCGATGGCCGTGGAGGCCGGCTGCGCGAGCGTGTACGCCGTCACGCAGGCGTCCAACACCGGCATGGTCGCCGCGATGCGCGGCCTCGGACTCCCCCTCGACTACCAGATCGAGGAGGGCACCCTGGTCATCACGGCCCGCCTGGACGCGCCGGTGCCCCATCACGCCGACATCCCTGCCCGGCTGGGCGAGAAGGCCCACCGCGAGTAACGGCCCCGCCACGATCCGGATCCGCCAGGACCGGCACCCATCGCCACGGGACGATGGCCCAGCCCCCCACTGACTGACGCCGGTCACCCACGGACAGCGGCCCGGCACCGGCCACCCCACGGACCACGGCCCGGCCCACCCCGGCCGCCACCGGTCCCGTACCCCCGCCGGCCCGGTGCCGGCGGCCGGGCCGCGTGCTCTTCACGTCGGCCGGCCCGGGAATCCGCCGCGACGGTGCTCAGCAGCCCTGGCGCTGTCCCGTGGCGCCCGGCTCCCCGGCAGCCACCAGTGTCTCCGGCCCCGCGCCCAGCGCCTGGTCCAGGTCGGCCCACAGATCGTCCACGTCCTCCAGCCCCACCGACAGCCGCAGCAACCGGTCGCTCACTCCCGCCCCGCGCCGGTCGTCGGCGTCGACGATGCGGTGGCTGATGGACGCGGGGTGCTGGATGAGCGTGTCCACGCTGCCCAGGCTCACCGCCGGGGTGACGAGCCGGACCCGGGAGATGACCTCGTGCGGGTCGCCGTAGACCTCGAAGGCGACCATCGCGCCGCCGAGCCGGGGGTAGCGGACGCGGGCCACGCGCGGGTCGGCGGTGAGCCGGCGGGCCAGTTCGGCGGCGTTCGCGGAGGCGGCCCGCACCCGCACCGGGAGCGTGGACAGTCCCCGCAGCAGCAGATAGCCCGCCAGCGGATGCAGGACGCCACCGGTGGCGAACCGTATCTGCCGTAGCCGGCCCGCGAACTCCTCGTCGCAGGCCACCACCCCGGCGAGCACGTCGCCATGGCCGCCGAGGTACTTGGTGGCGCTGTGCAGCACCAGCCGTGCCCCCTGCTCGGCCGGGCGTTGCAGCACGGGCGTGGCGAAGGTGTTGTCGGCGAGCAGCGGGACCGAGCCGCAGGCATGGGCGACGGCCCGCAGATCGAGTTCGGCGAGGGTCGGATTGGCCGGGGACTCGACCAGCACCAGACCGGTGTCCGGGCGCAGCGCGTCGCTGATCCCGGCCGGGTCGGTCCAGGTGACCTCCGTACCGAGGAGCCCGGCGGTCAGCAGGTGGTCGCTGCAGCCGTACAGGGGGCGTACGGCGACGACGTGGTGCAGCCCCATGGCCGTGCGGGCGAGGAGCACGGCGCTCAGCGCGGCCATGCCGCTGGCGAAGGCGACCGCGGACTCGGTGCCCTCCAGACGGGCCAGGGCGGTCTCGAAGCGGGCGACGGTCGGATTGCCCAGGCGGCCGTAGACGGGCGGCCCCACCGGGTCGGCGCCGTCGCCGGCGAAGGCGTCGATGCGGGCGGCCTCGGCGCGGCTGTCGTAGGAGGGGTAGGTGGTGGACAGGTCGATCGGCGGGGCGTGCAGGCCCTGGCGGGCCAGATCGTCGCGGCCGGCGTGCACGGCCTCGGTGGCCAGGGCTCTCGATGCGGTGCGTACGCCGTCGTAGGCACCGGTGGTCGCTGTGTCCATGGGCGGAAGGGTGAACAGTGAACGGTTCTCCGGAGTCGAACACCGTGCTACGTTCGGCCAATGGCCGAATCTGTCGCACTGGATCCGGTGGATCTCCACCTGCTGCGGTTGTTGCAGAACGACGCCCGGACCACCTACCGCGACCTCGCCGAGCAGGTGGGCGTGGCGCCGTCGACGTGCCTGGACCGGGTGACCCGGCTGCGCCGCTCGGGCGTGATCCTCGGCCACCGGTTGCAGCTGGATCCGGCCAGGCTGGGGCGCGGGCTCCAGGCGCTGCTGTCGGTGCAGGTACGGCCGCACCGGCGGGAGCTGGTGGGGCCGTTCGTGGAGCGGATCCGGGCGCTGCCGGAGGCCCGGACGGTGTTCCATCTGACCGGGCCGGACGACTATCTGGTCCATGTGGCCGTCGCGGACATGGCCGATCTGCAGCGCCTCGTGCTCGACGAGTTCACGTCCCGGCGGGAAGTGGCCCGGGTGGAGACCCGGTTGATCTTCCAGCAGTGGGAGTGCGGGCCGCTGCTGCCGCCCGGCCACGCCCAGAGCTGAATCCCCCGTACGTGGGTGACGCGGTGATCCCTCGCGTACGAGGATGGCCCGTATGTCTGACACCAACAGCCCGCTGCCCCGGCAGGTCGCCGACGCGTATGTGGACGACCTCATCGCCCTCGACCCCGTCACCGGTACCTATCTCGGTGTGCGGGAGAGTTCGAGCCGGCTGCCCGACTACTCGCCCGCGGGCCAGGAGGCCCTCGCGGAGCTGGCACGGACCACGCTCGCCCGGCTCGACGAGGCGGAGCGGCGGCCCGGCGCGGACAGTGACGTGGAGCGCCGCTGTGCGCGGCTGCTGCGGGAGCGGCTGACCGCCGAACTCGCGGTCCACGAGACGGACGAGCATCTGCGCGCGATCGGCAACATGCACACCCCCGGCCACTCGGTGCGGGACATCTTCACGGTCACCCCCTCGCAGACCGAGGAGGACTGGGCGGCGATCGCCGAGCGGCTGCGCGCGGTGCCCGGCGCGCTCGCGGGCTACCGTGCCTCGCTCCGGCTCGGCCTGGACCGCAAGCTGTTCGCGGCGCCTCGGCCCACGGCGACGTACATCCAGCAGCTCACCGAGTGGACGGACACCGACGGCACGGGCCGCGGCTGGTTCGAGGACTTCGCCGCCGCCGGTCCGGACGCGCTGCGCGCCGAGCTGGACGAGGCGGCCCGCACCGCGACCGGCGCCCTGGTGGAGCTGCGGGACTGGCTGCGGGACGTGTACGCGCCGGCGGGCGAGGACGCCCCGAACACGGTGGGCCGTGAGCGGTACGCGCGCTGGTCCCGCTACTTCAACGGCACCGACCTGGACCTGGACGAGGCGTACGCGTACGGCTGGGCGGAGTTCCACCGGCTGCTCGGCGAGATGCGGCAGGAGGCGCAGAAGATCCTGCCGGGCGCCGGTACGCCGTGGGTGGCGCTGGCGCACCTGGACGAGCACGGCCGGCACATCGAGGGCGTGGAGGAGGTCCGGGAGTGGCTCCAGGGCCTGATGGACCAGGCCATCGAGGACCTGGACGGCACGCACTTCGAACTGGCCGAGCGGGTGCGGAAGGTGGAGTCGCGCATCGCGCCGCCCGGCGGTGCCGCGGCCCCGTACTACACCGGCCCCTCGGAGGACTTCTCGCGCCCCGGCCGCACCTGGCTGCCGACCATGGGCCAGACCCGGTTCCCGGTCTACGACCTGGTGTCGACCTGGTACCACGAGGGTGTGCCCGGGCATCACCTCCAGATCGCGCAGTGGGTGCACGTGGCGGAGAACCTCTCCCGCTACCAGGCCACGATCGGCGGGGTCAGCGCCAACGCCGAGGGCTGGGCCCTGTACGCGGAACGGCTGATGGACGAGCTGGGCTATCTGAAGAGCCCCGAGGAGCGGCTCGGCTATCTGGACGCGCAGATGATGCGGGCGGTCCGGGTGATCGTGGACATCGGCATGCACCTGGAGCTGGAGATCCCGGCGGACTCGCCCTTCCACCCCGGTGAGCGCTGGACGCCGGAGCTGGCCCAGGAGTTCTTCGCGGCGCACAGCAGCCGTCCCGCGGACTTCGTGGAGAGCGAGGTGACCCGGTATCTGACGATTCCGGGCCAGGCGATCGGCTACAAGCTCGGTGAACGGGCGTGGCTGCTGGGCCGGGAGAAGGCGCGCGAGCGGCACGGCGACGCGTTCGACCTCAAGGCCTGGCACATGGCGGCGCTGTCGCAGGGGTCGCTGGGCCTGGACGATCTGGTGGACGAGCTGTCCCTGCTCTGACGGCCCGGCGCCGGCGTCAACGCCGGAAGCCGCCTTCCGAGTTGATGACCTGCCCGGTGATCCAGCGCGCCTCGTCGGTGGCCAGCCACGCGATGAGCCGCGCGGGGTCGTCGGGCAGGCCCCAGTGTCCGGCGGGAAACCGGGCGGCGACGGCCGCGTGGGCCTCCCCGCTGGCGTAACCGGTGTCCACCGGGCCGGGGTTGACGGTGTTCACGGTGATGCCGTGCTCGGCCAGCGGGCCGGCCAGGGACCTGGTGACCGAGGCGAGCGCGCCCTTCTGCAGGGCGTAGGCGATCTCGTCCGGCATGCCGCCGCCGATGTCCTGCCCCGAGGTCATGAGTACCACGCGCCCGCCGGAGGTGCCCGGGGGCAGGGCCGCGCGTGAGCGGGCGTAGGTCTGGACGAGCAGCAGCACCGAGCGGGTGTCAACCGCCCAGTGCGCGTCGAGCATCGCGGCGTCGATCTCGTCCAGCGTGCCGTCGCAGCCGCTGAGGGCGTGGTTGGCGACGAGGATGTCGAGGCGGCCGTACTCCCGGACGACGATGTCGATCAGCCGGGCCGGTTCCGCCGGGTCGGCGAGGTCACCGGGGCCCGAGTCGACCCGGGCCCCGGGATCGCCGAGCGCCGCGCGTACCGAGTCGGCCACGGCGCCGGGGCTGTCGGCGCCCCAGGGCATGGCCGCGTCGTGCGGCACATGGTGGTGCAGATGGACGCTCGCGCCGTACGCGGCCAGCCGCCGGGCCACGGCATGCCCGATCCCGGCGCGCCGGGAGGCGCCGGTGACGAGTGCGGTACGGCCGCGCAGCGGGAGCGGGTCGCGGCGCAGACCGGCCGGAGGGGGGTACGTGTCCGTGGGCATGGTCGAACACCGTAGGGGGCGTACGGGGCCCGGCGCGACGCGATAGTCGGGCCCCGGCGCGTCCGTACGGCGTCCGGGTCGGCCGTACGGCCCTCCCCCGGTGGCACGGGGCACCGGCAGGCGGCTAGCTGGTGCCCGGGGCCGATGCAAGGAGGCGGGCCTGCATGCAGGACAACAGGCCGGTGCAGCAGGCACTTCAGACACCGCGCGCCGCCGGGCTGGCGGGCGTCGTCTTCGCGCTGCTGCTGGCGGCGGCGATCGTCCTGATCCGGCTGGGCATCCCGGACCGGGCCGAGGCGGTCACCGGCCCGGTGTTCACGGACACCGCACGGCGCGAAGCGGTGGGGTGGGCCCTCGCCCTGGTGCCGTTCGCCGGTATCTTCTTCCTCTGGTTCATCGGCGCCGTACGGGCACACGTCGGCGCCAGGGAGGACCAGTTCCTCGCGACCGTCTTCCTCGGCAGCGGGCTCGTCTTCACCGCCACCCTGTTCGGCGCCGCCGCGGCGGCCGGTGCCGTACTCGCCCTCACGCACCGGCCCGGCGCGGCACCCGGGGCAGCCTCCTGGGACTTCGGCCGCCATGTGGCGTACCTGCTGATGAACGACTACGCCATGCGGATGGCGGCCGTCTTCGTGTGCTCCACGTCGGTGATCGGCCACCGCCTCGGTGCGCTGCCCCGCCCGCTCACCGTGCTGGGCCTCCTCACCGCCCTGACGCTGCTCTTCGCCGCGTCGAACGTGCCCTGGGCGGAGCTGGTGTTTCCCGCGTGGTCGCTGGTGCTCAGCGGGTACATCCTCGTGGTGAGCCGGCGCGCCCGTTGACCCGGACGGTGTCGCCGACAGGCGGGCTCGCCCCGGGGCTCTCATGCTGGCGGGCGGGACATGACCACCGTCCGGGCCGCCGCGCGCATCGCGGAACGCGCACCGGACCTGGCCACGGGAAGGGCACAGCGTCGATGAGGCTCGTCGTGGATCTCAACAAATGTCAGGGGTACGCCCAGTGCGCGTTCCTCGCACCCGACGTCTTCGCCCTGCACGGCGAGGAGTCGCTGCTCTACAACCCGCACGCACCCGAGGAACAGCGGGAGCGGCTGGCCCGCGCGGTCGCCGCCTGCCCGGTGCAGGCGATCACGGCGGACGGGCTGGACGGGCTGGACGGGCTCGTGGGTGGGCCGGGGGCCGGATCCGCCGGGGAGGCGTCGGATGGCCACTGACCACGTGGACCGGCTCAGGCGCGAGGGCCGGATCGCGATCGTGGGCGCGTCCCTGGCGGGCCTGCGGGCGGCGGAGACGCTGCGCGCCGAGGGCTTCGCCGGGTCGCTCACGCTGATCGGCGACGAGCCCTACGAGCCGTACGACCGCCCGCCGCTGTCGAAGTCGGTCCTGCTGGAGAAGGCGTCCCCGCACCGCACCGAGCTGCCCCGGCGCCGCGACATCGACGCGAAGTGGCGGCTCGGGGTCGCGGCGACCGGCCTGGACCTGTCGGCCAAGCGCGTGAAGCTGGCCGACGGCGACGAGGTCGAGTACGACCGGCTGCTCATCGCGACCGGGGTGCGCGCCCGGCCCTGGCCGAAGGAGGCGGAGGCCGGCCTGG
Source organism: Streptomyces sp. MMG1121 (assembly GCF_001280015.1). Taxonomy (GTDB): domain Bacteria; phylum Actinomycetota; class Actinomycetes; order Streptomycetales; family Streptomycetaceae; genus Streptomyces. The sequence continues at coordinate 114,851 of NZ_LGDV01000251.1, read as the reverse complement.
ACGGCGTGTTCGTGCTGCGCACCCGCGACGACGCGGCCGGGCTGTACCAGCGGCTGCGGTCGGGGCCGCGCCGGGTGTTCGTCATCGGCGCCGGGTTCACGGGGTCGGAGGTCGCCTCGGCCTGCCGCGAGCGGGGCATCCCCGTCACCGTGGCGGAACGGGCGGGCGGGCCGCTGGTGGGCGCGCTCGGCGGGGTGATCGGCGCGGTCGCGGCCGACCTGCAGCACGAGAACGGCGTGGACCTGCGCACCCATGTCTCGGTCACGGCCCTGGAGGGCGACCCGGCGGGACGGGTGCGGGCGGTGCACCTCTCCGACGAGAGCATCGTCGAGGCGGATGTCGTGGTCGTCTCGCTGGGTTCGATGCGCAACACGGAATGGCTGGCCGGGTCGGGGCTCGGCGCCGGGCCCCGGGGGATCGCCTGTGACGCGGGCTGCCGGGCCTTCGACTTCCGGGGGATCGTCACCGACGACGTCTTCGTCGCGGGGGACGTCGCACGTTCGCCGCACGCGCTCTTCGGTTACCAGTTCCTCTCGCTGGAGCACTGGGGCAACGCCGTCGCGCAGGCGGAGACCGCCGCGCACAACATGATCTGCCGGGGTGCCGACCGGCGCCCGCATCTGTGGATGCCCGCGTTCTGGTCCTCGCAGTTCCGGGTGAACATCAAGTCGGTCGGCGTGCCGCCCATGGGCGAGCAACTCATGATCACCCAGGGGTCGCTGGCCGAGCGCCGGTTCGTCGGCGTCTACGGCCATCTGGGCCGGATCGTGGCCGCCGTGAGCTTCGACAACTGCCGGTGGCTGGAGTTCTACCAGCGGCAGATCGAGCGGGGCGCGCCGTTCCCGGTGGACTATCCGACGGTCGACCGGCGTCCCGAGGGCCGGCAGCCGCTCTCCTCCGACTTCCCCGACCCGTCGCTGCCGACCCACGGCCCGACCGTGACCCTCAGCGGCTACTCACCGGCCGACCAGCAGCTGGTCTTCCACCCCGCCCGCCACTGACCGCCGCCCGGCCCGACGCCCCAAGGACCTGTCATGACGCAGACCCCGCTGTTGCGCCAGATCACCGACTTCGCCAACCGCGCCGACCCGTACCCGCTCTACGCGGAACTGCGCAGGACGCCGGTGCTGCACGAGGAGGAGGGCGGCCCCTATGTCTTCAGCTCCTACTACGACATCGAGAGCCTGCTGCACGATCCACGGATCAGCTCCGACGCCGTCAATCTGACCGCGGCCGGGGACGACGAGATCTCCCAGGCGGAGAACACGGGGCTGCCGCCGTCCTTCATCCGGCTCGACCCGCCGGAGCACGACCGGCTGCGGCGCATCACCAACAGCGGCTTCGGGCCGCCGCACCGGCCGCACCGGATCGAGGACATGCGGGGCGACCTGGAGAGCCTCGCCGACGATCTGATCGACGGCTTCGGGGACGCGCGGCAGATCGATCTGGTCGACCAGTTCGCCTACCCCCTCCCGGTGACGATGATCTGCCGGCTGCTCGGCGTGCCCCGCGAGGACGAGCCGCGCTTTCGCTCCTGGGTCGATCCGATCGTCGCCGGCCTCGACCCCGACACCCGCAGGAGCGCGGACGCCGAGATGGCGAAGGCCACGACGGAAGCGCGCATGCAGCTCGGTATGTACCTGGCCGGGCTGGTCGACGAGCGCGCCAAGGACGCGCGCGACGACCTGCTGTCCGACATGGTCAACCACCGGGGTCCGGACGGCGCCATGACGATGATGGAGGTGATGACCACCGCCGTGCTGCTGCTGATCGCCGGGCACGAGACGACGGTCAACCTCATCGCCAACGGCATGCTCACCCTGCTGCGCCACCCGGAGATCCTCCAGCGGCTGCGGGCGGACCCGGACCTGGCCGCCCACATCGTGGAGGAGCTGCTGCGCTACGAACCGCCGGTGCAGCTCCTGCCGCAGCGCACCTGCATCGCCGACATCGAGGTGCGCGGGACCACCGTCCCCAAGGGCTCGCGGATCTGGCTGATGCTGGCCGCGGGCAACCGTGACCCCGAGCGGTTCAAGGACCCCGATCGCTTCGACCCGGACCGCGAGGACATCCAGCACCTGGGCTTCGGCAGCGGCGTCCACAGCTGCTTCGGCGCCCCGCTGGCCCGGCTGGAGGCCCAGATCGCCCTGGAGGCGCTGGCCCGGCGGCTGGAGAATCCCCGTCTGGTGGCGGACCCGCCGCCCTACCGGCCCAACGCGGTGCTGCGCGGCCCCCGGCATCTGGAGATCGCCTTCGACGCGCTGAAGTGACGAGGGCTCGGCCGACGAGGGCCCGGGCCACGGGGGCCCGGACGACGAAGGCCCGGGCCACGGGGGCCCGGACGACGAAGGCCCGGGCCACGGGGGCCCGGACGACGAAGGCCCGGGCCACGGGGGCCCGGGCGACGGGGGCTCAGGCGCTGATCCGGCTGAGCCGCACCAGCCCGAGCCAGGTCTCCGGCCCCGGCTGCGCATAGGCGGCGCGCACCGCGTACGTGCCGGCCTCCAGCGGCACCCGCAGGTGCTCGGTGCGACCCGCGGCCCGGCCGGGCCGGGCCGCGTCGAACAGCAGCACCGGTCCGGGCACCCGCCAGCGGACCTCGCTCCCCCACACCGCCGCGTCGAGGGCGGCCGGGACACCGGCGAGCAGCTCCGCCTCGGAGTACGCGGCGGACCACCGTACGAAGGTGGCGTGCTCCGGCAGGAAGGAGGTGGAGTCGGGTTCGTCACCGAAGACGAGGGCGGCGCTGTCGCCGACGGGGAGCAGGCCGACGGGTCCGTCGACCTCGCACGCCCGGTCGTAGTCCGTGGCGAGGTCCTCGCTGTCGGCGCCCGCCCAGAACGGCAGCACCGTCTCGGGTACGGCTATGAGGGGGCCGCCGCCCGATTCCACCCACTCCAGGGCGCCTGGATCCGCGTATCGAGCCATGGGCAGAGAACCTACACGGGCCGTCGTCAGCAGCCGCACTCGCCTTCGACGGGAGCGGTCAGCGGGTCGGCGTCGCGGCGTGCCGGGCCCTGCCAGGTCTCGTAGGCGAAGCCCTCGCGCGCCCAGTACTCGAACCCCCCGAGCATCTCCTTGACCTGGTAGCCGAGTTCGGCGAGGGCGAGGGCGGCGCGGGTGGCGCCGTTGCAGCCCGGGCCCCAGCAGTACGTCACCACCGGCACGGACCGGTCGAGGAGTTGCCCGGCCTGTTCGGGGATGAGCGCGGTGGGCAGGTGGATCGCGCCGGGCAGATGGCCCTGGTCCCAGGACTCGGTCGAGCGGGAGTCCACGACGACGAAGCCGGGGTCGCCGTCGGCCGTGAGGGCGGCGGCCACGTCGGAGACGTCGGCGTGGAAGGCGAGGCTCGCCCGGAAGTAGGCGGCTGCCTCGGCGGGGGCGGCCGGGGCCACGCGCAGGACGGGGTTCGTGGTGGTCGTGGTGATCATGGCTGAGAATCTACGGCCGCCGGGCCGCTCCCTGAAGGGACGATGCACGGGCTTCCCCTTGATGGGCCGGGGATTTCCCTGCTATCCATCCGGGATGACCGTGTATTCCCCGGACGCCACCGACTGGCGCATCCTCGAGGTCCTCCAGCGGGAGGGCCGGGCCAGCTACGCCGAACTGGCGCGTGCCGTCTCGATGTCGCCGAGCGCCGTCACCGAACGGGTACGACGGCTGGAGGAGGCCGGCGTGATCCAGGGCTACGCGGCGGTCGTCGACCCCGAGCGGCTCGGGCTGCCGATCCTGGCCTTCGTGCGGCTGCGCTATCCGAATGGCAACTACAAGCCGTTTCACGACCTGGTGGCCGCCACGCCCGAGATCCTGGAGGCGCACCATGTGACGGGCGACGACTGCTTCGTCATCAAGGTCGCCGCACGGTCCATGTCCCATCTGGAGCAGATATCCGGGAAGATCGGCGCGCTGGGCTCGGTGACGACCAGCGTCGTGTACTCCTCGCCACTGCCCCGGCGGGCGCTGGGCCGCTGACGCGTCAGACGCCCCGCTGCCGCACCGTGGACCCCGCTCTGTCCTTCACGACCTCCAGCTGCGCGTGGATCCGCCGCCGCAGGTCGGGGACGTGGCTGACGATGCCCACGCTGCGGTCCCGCTCCCGGAGTGAGTCGAGGACGTCGAGGACCTCGTCGAGGGTCTGGTCGTCGAGGCTGCCGAAGCCCTCGTCGATGAAGAGGGTGTCCAGCCGGACCCCGCCGGCCTCGTCCGTGACGACGTCCGCGAGGCCCAGGGCGAGTGCGAGCGACGCGAAGAAGGTCTCGCCGCCGGAGAGGGTGGCGGTGTCGCGTTCGCGTCCGGTCCAGGCGTCGACCACGTGCAGCCCCAGCCCGCTGCGGCCGCGTCCGGAGCGGTCGTCGGAGTGGACGAGGGTGTAGCGGCCGGACGACATGCGCTGCAGCCGGGCGGTCGCGGCGGCGGCGACCTGCTCCAGGCGGGCCGCGAGCACATACGACTCCAGGCGCATCTTGCGTTCGTTGTCGGCGGAGGTGCCCGCGGTGAGGGCGGCGAGACGGGCGACCCGGTCGTACTCCTCGCGCACGGGGGCGAGCCGCCGTACCGCCTCGGCGGCGCGCCCGGAGAGCCGGTCCAGCTCGGTGCGGCAGCGGGCGGCGGCGTCGCGGGCCGAGGCGGCCGTGCGCAGGCGCCGCTCCGCCTCCGCCGCGGCCCGTTCGGCCGTGGCGAGATCGGCGGGCGGCTGCTGGGCGGCGGCCGCGGCGTCGGCCTCGGCCAGCACGGCCCGTACGGCCGCCTCCTCCGACTGCCAGGCGTCCAGGCGGTGTTGCAGCTCGCGGTGGGCGGTGGCGTCCAGGAGGGCGGCGGCCGCGGCCTGCGGGGTCTCGAACCCGGCGCGGTAGGCGGCGTCGGCGAGGCGGGCGTCGGCGTCCTTCAGGCGCTGCGCGGCGTCCTCGGCGGTGCGCGCCGCGTCGGCGGCGTCGGTGAGCAGCGCCACCCGCCGCTCCAGTTGCGCGGCGCGCGCGGCCACGCTGCCCGCGGCACCGCGCGCCTGCACCAACTCCGCTTCCAGTTCGGCCTGTTCGCGCTCCAGGGTCTCGCGCCGGGTGAGCCGGGAGGCGGCCCGTACGGCGGCCTGCTGGCGATCGGCGAGGCGCTGCTCGCGCTCGTGCTCGGCGCGCCGCAGCTCCTCGTGGGCGGCGTGCAGGGCGGAGGCCTCACGGCGGGCCCGAGCGTACTCCTGCTCCAACTCGGCCGCGTTCTCTTCGAGTTGGGCCGTGGGCGTGTCGCCGGCCTCGGCGGTGGCGGCGGCCAGGGCCTCGCGGACGACGCCGAGCCGCCGCTCGTCCTCGGCGTGCTGCCGGTCGGCCTGCTGGGAGGTGGCCTGAGCCCGTTCCTCGGCTTCGCGGTCGACGTGTCCGGCGACCTTGCGGGCCGGGGCGGGGTGTGCGGTGGCTCCGCAGACGGCGCAGGGCTCGCCGTCGGTGAGGTGGGCGGCCAGTTCGGCGGCGATACCGTTCAGGCGCTGTTCCTTGAGGTCGAGCCAGTGGGCGCGGGCGCCGAGGGCCTGCTGCTGGGACGCGCGCACCCGGCGCTGCGCGTCCTCCAGGTCGGCGGCCAGGGCGTCCCGGGTGCGGGCCGCGCCGAGCCGCCCGCCCATCGGTTCCCGCTGTACGGCGAGCTGTTCGGCGCGGGTGGCGGCCTCCTGGGCGGAGTCGACGCGGGACTGGAGCGCCGCGCGGGCGGTGTCCCAGCCGTCGAGCCAGGCGTCGGCCTCGCGCAGCACGTCCTCGTCGGCGCGCTCCTGCCGGTCGAGCCCGGAGCGCTCCTCGGTCAGGCGGGCGAGCCGGCGCTCGGCGCGCCGGGCCGCGTCCAGGCCGCCCAGCTCCTCGGCGACCCGGCGGGCGGCGGTGGCCAGTCCGCTCGGGCCGGAATCGGCGTAGGAGCCGGGGAGCGTCCCGCGCGCGCGTGCCTCGGCCGCCGCGGCCCTGTGGTGCTCCTGTTCGGCGGCCTCGCGCAGCTCCAGCGCGGGCGCCACCGCCTCCGCCTTGCGGGCCCGCTCCATGCGCTGCTGGGCCTCGCGGTGGGCGCCCGCGTGCTGCTGAAGCCGCTCGGCGCGCCGCCGCGCCTCGGCGAACCTGCCCTGCAGCCGGTCGAGTTCGCGTACGTCGTCCAGGGCGCGGCGGGCCTCGGTGTGGGCGGACTCGGCGGCACCGAGGCGGCAGTGGGCGACCGTGAGGCGCTCGCGGGCGGTGACGCGGGCCACGGCGGCGGCTCCCAGGACCGCCTCGGCCAGGCCCGGGTCGCCGGGCGCCAGCTCGGGCAGCTCCATGGCGTCGCCGGCCTCCTGCTGCATGCGGTGGGCGTCGGCGAGCAGACCCGCGTCACCCTCGCGCACGCGTGCCTCGGTGGCGCGGCGGCGGTCGGCGAGGCGCTTTTCGACATCGGCGAAGCGCTGGGTGTCGAAGAGCCGGCCGAGCAGCCGGCCGCGGGCCTCGGCGTCGGCGCGCAGGAAGCGGGCGAAGTCGCCCTGGGGCAGCAGCACGACCTGGCAGAACTGCTCGCGGCTCATCCCGAGCAGCTGGGTGATCTCCTCGCCGATCTCCTGGTGGGAGCGGCTGCGGTCCTTCCAGGCGCCGGCCGCGGCGTCGTACTCGCGCAGCCAGGTCTGGGCCTTGTCGACCGTCGTGCCCGTGCCGCGCAGTTTGCGCCGCTCCCGGGGCGGCTGCCGGGTGATCTCCAGCCGCCGTCCGGCGACGGTGAGGTCGAGGCGGACCTCGGTGCGGATACCGGGCTCGGCGTGGTCGCTGCGCAGGTTCATCCCCTGGCCGCCGCCGCTCTGGCGGGCGCCGGGGACCGAGCCGTACAGGGCGTAGCAGACGGCGTCCAGGACGGAGGTCTTGCCCGCGCCGGTGGGGCCGTGCAGCAGGAAGAGGCCGGCGGCGGACAGCGCGTCGAAGTCGACGCTCTGGGAGCCGCCGAAGGGCCCGAAGGCGGTGATGTCGAGCCGGTGCAGCCTCATCGGGCCACCTCCCGTACGACGTCGTCGGCGCGCACGGCGTCGAACGCCTCGCGCAGCACGTCCAGCTCCCGGTCGTCCGGTCCGGCCCCGCGCACATGGGCGACGAAGTCCTGGGCGACCTGCTGGTCGCTGCGGCCCGCGAGCCGCCGGGCGTACGACGCCCCGGGGCCGCCGGGAGCCCGCTCCGGGGCGAAGACGAGGCTGAGGGTGTGCGGGAAGCGCTCGGTGAGCCGGGCCATGGGGTCGGCCGGGCGGACCGGGTCGGTGAGCGTGGCCTCGACCCAGGCGTCCTCGTGGCCGCTCAGCGCCGGGTCCGCCAGCAGGTCCTCCAGGGTGCCCCGGATGCGGGCCAGCGGTCGCGGCACCGGGCAGTCCAGGCGCTCGGCGCTGACGGAACCGTCTGCGCCGAGGTCGATCAGCCACATGCTCTTGCGGTGGTCGGCCTCGGAGAAGGAGTAGGCGAGCGGGGAGCCGGAGTAGCGCACGCGCCCGGTGAGGGTCTGGCAGCCGTGCAGATGGCCGAGCGCCACGTAGTCGACCCCGTCGAAGACACCGGCCGGTACGGCGGCGACCCCGCCGACGGTGATGTCCCGCTCGCTGTCGCTGGCCTGGCCGCCGGCGACGAAGGCGTGGGCGAGGACGACGGAGCGGGTGCCCCGCGCGCGCGTGGCGAGGTCGGCGCGGACGCGGTCCATGGCGGCGCCGAGCACGGCCTCGTGCCCGGCCTTCTCCACCCCGAACTCGTCCTTCACCAGGGCGGGTTCGAGATAGGGCAGCCCGTAGAAGGCGACGTCCCCATGGGCGTCGGGCAGCACGACCGGCGTGCCGGCGGCGGCCGCATCGGTGCGCAGGTGGATGCCGGCGCGCTCGATGAGCCCGGCGCCGACGCCGAGACGACGGGCCGAGTCGTGGTTGCCGGAGATCATCACCGTGGGCACGCCGAGGTCCGCGAGGCGGTGCAGCGCGTCGTCGAACAGCTCGACCGCGGCAAGCGGGGGCACCGCGCGGTCGTACACGTCGCCGGACACGACCACCGCGTCCACGGCGTGCTCGCGCACGACGCTGACGAGGTGACCGATGAACTCGGCCTGGGCCCCGAGCAGGTTCACCCGGTGGAAGGCCCGGCCGAGATGCCAGTCGGACGTGTGCAGCAGTCTCATGATCCCCGAGGTTAACGGCCGGGCCTGACATCACGGGCGGTTACTCCCGTATCAGCCCTTCACGACCGCGAAGTTGATGCGAATATGAACGATCAGCCCGCTGTGTCACGCGTCTCCGTAGGCTTCTCCGCCCAGTTCGAACCCCGCCGTGCCCGCCGTGGCATCCGCCAGCCAGGCGCGGAAGGCGTCCACGTCGGCGTCGGGCAGGCCGATCTCGATGGTGACGGCCTCGCCGTAGCGGACGTCCCGGACCTCGCGCCCGGTGGCGCGCAGGTCGTTCTGGACCTTGCCCGCGCGCTGGTGGTCGACGGTCACCGTGGCCAGCCGGAAGCGGCGCCGGGTAAGCGTGCCGAGCGTGTCGAGGGCCTCGCCGACGGCACCGCCGTACGCGCGGATCAGTCCGCCGGCGCCGAGCTTGACGCCGCCGTAGTAGCGGGTGACGACCGCGACGACGTAGCGCATCTCACGGCGCAGCAGCATCTGGAGCATGGGGACGCCGGCGGTGCCGCCCGGTTCGCCGTCGTCGCTGGCCTTCTGCACGGAGGCGTCCGTGCCGATGACGTACGCCCAGCAGTTGTGGGTCGCGTCGGCGTGCTCCTTGCCGACGGAGGCGATGAAGTCCTGCGCCTCCTGCTCGGTGGCGGCCGGGGCGAGGGCGCACAGGAAGCGGGAGCGGTTGATCTCGGTCTCGTGCACGCCCGCGCGAGCGACTGTGCGGTACTCGTCCTGCATCCCGTCAGCCTATGCGGTGACGGGGAGTGCCCCTCCCGGGCCGAGGACGCGGCCACGCGCGCGGGGTGCTGCGGCTCGGGCACGCGCGCGTGAGGCGCGTCACTCCTTGACGCCGCGCGGCACGGTCATCCAGGTCAGCAGGGCGGCCCCCGGGGCGAGGGCGGACCAGCCGGTGCCGCGCCAGTTGAGGACGGCGATCGCGGACGTCGGGAACTTCGTCCGCACCCGCTGCAGCGTGTCGTCGAGGCCGTCCCCGGCCAGCTCCAGGACCAGTTCCTCCAAGCCCGGGTTGTGCCCGACGAGCAGCAGGGTCTCCACCTCGGACGGCACCTCGTGGACCACCTCCACCAGTTCCGCCACGTCGGCCGCGTACAGCCGCGGGTCGTAGCGCACCGGCGGCGGGGTGCCCCACTCGGCGGAGGCCAGCTCCCAGGTGCGGCGCGCCCGCGCGGCCGTGGAGCACAGGGCGAGGTCGGGCAGGCAGTCGGCCTCGGCGAGGGCGCGTCCGGCGGCCGGGGCGTCCCGCAGGCCGCGTCGCGCGAGCGGCCTGCGGCGGTCCTCTACGCCCTCGGGCCAGGCGGACTTGGCGTGCCGCAGCACCACCAGCCGGCGCAGCGGGCCCGTCGCGCCCGCGCGCGTGATCACGCGAGGGTCCCGACGTCGCGGAGGAGGTCGAGGGCCAGCAGGCGGTCGGCGTAGGCGTACGTCTCGAAGCGGGCACCGTCGGGCAGGTCCGGGGCGCCGGCCACGTCCCGCAGCACGTCCAGGACGCCGGGCAGATCGAGATCGTCCTCCCACGCGGAACGCAGCCGCGCCCGCACCGCCTCGGGCACCGGCCGCGACGGCTGTCGCGCCCACCCGGCCACAGCCCGCCGCCACCGCGCGAGCGACCCGGCCGCCTCGTCCAGCACGGCCCGGTCGAGCCGCACGGGCTCACTGCGCGGAACGGCCAGCAGCGCGAACCGGAAGGCCTCGGGGTCGGCGAGGAGGAGGGGGAGCGCGGGGTGGGCAGTGGGGTGGACAGCCGGGTGGGGCGCACCGCCGGGGGCGGATCCGGGGGCAGGCTCGAAGGCAGGGCCGGGAGCGGATCCAGGCGCGGGGCCGGACCGCCGCTCGGAAGCGGACTCGGAGACGGGGCCCGCGGCAGGCCCGGCCTCAGGGCCGTGAGCGGGCTCGGAGTCATGGCCCGCAGCAGGTCCGGACGCACCACCGGAGCCGGAGCCGGAGCCGGAGCCGGAACCACGGCCCGGCGCAGACCCGGGCGAACGGCCGGCACCCGGCTCGGGAGCGCCGCCAGGACCGGATCCTGGCACCCGGCCGCCGGAAGCGGGCTCGGAACCGTGACCCCCAGCAGGCCCGGACCCACGGCCGGAACCCTGATCGGAGGCGAACCCGGAGCCACCACCTGCCCCACACCCGGGCTCGCGGCCCCCAGCACCCCCGGACCCACCACCGGAGCCGGACCCAGCACCACGGCCCCCAGCACCCCCGGACCCACCACCGGAGCCGGACTCGGAGCCACCACCCCCAGCAGCCCCCGTCTCGCGCTCCCTCGTCTTCTCCCCCTCCCAGCTCACCGGTGCCACCCGCATCACCGGTCCGGCCCCGAAGGCGGTCGCGGGGTCGTTCGCCACGTGGATCGCCTGGGCCTCGCCGAGGCCCGAGGCCAGGTCGCGGCCGTCCTCGAAGGGGCGGATGGCCAGGGTCGTGGCAGCGGTGCGCAGTTCGGCGTGCTGGCGGGGGGCCGTGAGGATCGTCCAGACCGGGGTGCCGCCCAGTTCGAGGGCCCGGACCAGGAGGTCGGCCGTGAGCAGGACCCGCAGGGCGGTCGGGTCCAGTCCGGAGGCGTAGGCCTCGATGCGGGTCAGGCCGCGGCGGGCGGGGGCGGCGGGGACGGGCTCACCGGTTCGTTCGTCGAGGATGCGCAGCACGGGGCGAGCGTAGGCGGGCGGACGGCCGTACGCAGGCATCTTGCGGCGATTCCGGACATGGCGGCGGGTACGGGACGGGAATCCGGACCCGGCGGCACCCTGTTGAGCGGGCGAACGGTTCCCGCGTACCGAGGAGGCGGCCATGGCGGCCATGCACGGCGATGACACGATCGACAACATGACGGACGAAATGGACGAAGCGGCCGTCCGGAGGCTCCTGACCGAGTTGGGCGACACCTGGGCCGTCGTCGGGCTGTCCACCAACCGGAACCGGGCCGCGTACGGAGTGGCACAGGTGCTGCAGCGGTTCGGCAAGCGGATCGTGCCGGTGCATCCGAAGGCGGAGACGGTGCACGGCGAGCGGGGCTACGCCTCCCTCTCAAAGGTCCCCTTCGAGGTGGACGTGGTCGACGTCTTCGTCAACAGCGAGCTGGCCGGCGCGGTCGCCGACGAGGCCGTGGCGAAGGGCGCGCGAGGCGTGTGGTTCCAGCTGGGCGTCGTGGACCGGGCCGCCTACGCGCGAGCCCGGTCGGCCGGGCTGGAGATGGTCATGGACCGCTGCCCGGCGATCGAAATTCCTCGCCTCGACTAGGTTGTCTCACCTTCTTCTCACAATTCGGCGCTGAATATTGACATTCGAAGTCGACGTCTGACCTGTGCCAAGCCTGTGGCTGAGGGTGCACCCAAGACACTCAAGATCCCGGGTCAAAACTTGGTTAACAGTCTTTTGCTCACATGGAAAGCGTCCCTAGCCTGTGGCCCCCTTGCTCGTTAATTCCGCGTTTACGATCTGAGAGGCCACTTGACATGGCGAATGTCGACCAGGCTGCACCGGTAGCCACAAGCGACACCGGGGGTCTGCGCCGCGACGTCGGACTCATCGGTCTGATGTGGGCCTCGGTGGGATCCATCATCGGGTCGGGCTGGCTCTTCGGCGCCGAGAAGGCGGTCGTGGCGGCGGGCCCCGCGGCGATCATCTCGTGGGTGATCGGCGCGGTGGCCATCGTGCTGCTGGCGCTGGTGCACGCCGAACTCGGCGGCATGTTCCCGGTGGCGGGCGGCACCGCGCGCTATCCGCACTACGCCTTCGGCGGCCTGGCCGGTATGTCCTTCGGCTGGTTCTCCTGGCTCCAGGCCGCAACGGTGGCCCCGATCGAGGTCGAGGCCATGATCGGCTACGCCAAGCACTGGAAGTGGGCCGACGGGCTCCAGCACGCCGACAGCACCCTCACCACCAGCGGTTTCGCCCTCGCGGTCGTCCTCATGGCGGTCTTCGTCGGTGTCAACTTCTTCGGTGTCCGCGCCCTCGCGCACACCAACAGCGCCGCCACCTGGTGGAAGATCGCGGTCCCGCTCGGCGCGATCTTCATCATCGCCATCGGCAACTTCCACCCCGCCAACTTCACCTCCGAGGGCTTCGCCCCGTTCGGCGCCAAGGGCGTGCTCAGCGCCATCAGCGACAGCGGCATCATCTTCGCCCTGCTCGGCTTCGAGCAGGCCATCCAGCTGGCCGGTGAGAGCCGGAACCCCCAGCGGGACCTGCCGCGTGCGACCCTCGGCTCGGTCGCGATCGGTGCGGTGATCTACGTCCTGCTCCAGGTCGTGTTCATCGCCGCGCTGCCGCACGCCTCGTTCGCGCACGGCTGGGCTCACCTGAACTTCGCCGGCATCAGCGGCCCCTGGGCTGGTCTCGCCACCATCGTGGGCCTCGGCTGGCTCGGCGTGGTCCTCTACATCGACGCGGTGATCTCTCCCGCCGGTACCGGTCTGATCTACACGACCGCCACCTCGCGCGTCTCCTACGGCCTGGCGAAGAACGGCTACGCGCCGAAGCTGTTCATCAAGACGGACAAGCGCGGCGTGCCGTGGTTCGGTCTGCTCATCTCGTTCATCACGGGCGTGGTCTGCTTCCTGCCGTTCCCGAGCTGGCAGACGCTGGTCGGCTTCATCACTTCGGCGAGCGTGCTGATGTACGCCGGCGCGCCCCTCGCGTACGGCGTGTTCAGCGACCGGCTGCCGCACCTGCCGCGGCCGTACAGGCTGCCCGCCGGCAAGATCATCTCTCCGGTGTCGTTCGTGATCGCCAACCTCATCATCTACTGGGCCGGCTGGGGCACCCTGTGGCGCCTGGGCTTCGCGATCCTGCTCGGTTACGTGCTGCTGGGCTCCTACGCCTGGTACGCGATCCGCAAGAACCTGCCCGACGCGCCCCGGCTGGACTTCAAGGCCGCGCAGTGGCTGCCGCCCTACCTGCTCGGGATGGGCGTGATCTCCTGGCTGGGCGGCTTCGGCGGCCGGGGCACCCTCCCGCTGTGGTGGGACATGGCAGTCATCGCGGTGTTCTCGATCGTCATCTACTACTGGGCCAAGGCCACCGCCTCGGCGCCCGAGGCGATCGAGCGCAGCATCGACGAGGTCGTGGTCACGGACGCGCCCGCGCACTGACCCCGACTCCCCCGGATCCCCCCTGGTGTCCCGTCGGCCGCACCCCGGCTGACGGGACACCGTCATAATGCGGGGGTGATCTCCCCCTCCCCCCGATCCCCCCACTCCAACTCCGCGCCCGATGACGGCCGTACGGTCGTCATCGTGGGCGCCGGGCCCGCCGGGCTCGCCGTCGCCAACATCCTGCGGGCCGCCTCGGTCGACTGTGTCGTGCTGGAGACCGAGAGCAGGCAGTTCGTCGAGACGCGGCCGCGGGCCGGTGTCATCGAGGAATGGGCGGTGCGCGAACTCGACCGCCGCGGCCTGGCCGGGCGGCTGCCGGAGCGGGCCGCACCGCACAGCGCGTGCGAGTTCCGCTTCGCCGGCGAGCGGTACCGCTTCCCCTACACCGAACTGACGGGCCGTCATCACTATGTCTATCCGCAGCCGTTGCTGGTGACGGACCTGCTGCGGGAGTACGCCGACGTTCGCGGCGGCGACATCCGCTTCGGCGTGCGCGACGTCACGCTGCACGACCTGCACACGGACCGGCCCGCGGTGTCGTACCGCTGCCCGGACACGGGTGAAACGCGGTTGCTGCGCTGCGACTTCATCGCCGGGTGCGACGGGGCGCGGGGGGTGACGCGGGACGCGATACCCGCCCGACACCGCAGGATCGCACGGCAGGACGACGGCATCGGCTGGCTGGCGCTGCTCGCCGAGGTCCCGCCGTCGATGGACTGCGTCCTGTTCGGCCTCCATCCGCGCGGGTTCGCCGGGCAGATGCCCCGCAGCCCCGAGGTGACCCGGTTCTATCTCCAGTGCCCGCCGGGCGACGATCCGGAGAACTGGCCGCACGAGCGGGTCTGGACCGAGCTGCGCGAACGGCTCGGCGCGGCCGGGGCGCCCCCGCTCGCCGAGGGCCGGCTGATCGAGAAGCGCGTGCTGGACATGCACCACTACGTCGTCGAGCCCCTCGTCCACGGGCGGCTGTTCCTGGCCGGCGACGCCGGTCACCTGGTCGCGCCGATCGCCGCGAAGGGCATGAACCTCGCCCTCAACGACGCCTTCGTGCTCGGCGACGCGCTCGCCGCCTACGTGTCCCTGGGCGACGTGAGCGGTCTGGACGGCTACTCGGCCGCGTGTCTGCGCCGGGTGTGGGACTACCAGGAGTTCTCGCAGTGGCTGTCGGACGTCTACCACGGCCTCGCGTCGGGTGATCCGTTCCGCGCCGGGACCACGCTGGCCCGGCTGCGCCGGCTGTTCTCCTCGCCCGCCGCCGCGGCGGCCTTCGCCGAGCAGTACCTGGGCTCGGCCCCTGCCTACTGAGCCCGCTCGGCGAGGTGGTGGTCGGCCGTCTTCAGCGCCTCGTCCACCAGCCGGCGCAAGTGCCCGTGCGCGAGCGAGTAGACCACCCGGCGGCCCTCCTTGCGGGTCTTCACCAGACCCGCGAGCCGCAGCCGGGCCAGATGCTGGCTGACGGCGGGACGGGCCGCGCCGCACGTGTCGGTGAGCGTGGTGACATCGGCCTCTCCCGCGGTCAGGGCGTGCAGGAGCGTGAGCCGGGTGCGGTCGCCGAGCAGGGACAACAGCTCGGCGGCCAGCGCGAACTGCTCCTCGCCCGGGCTGCGCGGGTGCGCATGGTGCGCAGGTGACAGGTGCATGCGTGCGCTCATACGCACATAATGGCTCCGTGGGCGCCGCGCGTCCACCTCCGCGCACCGGAAGGGGATCCACGTGAGCGACCACCACGAGCACCGGCCGCACGAGCACCCGCACGACCACGGCTCTCCCTCCCTGCGCCACCGTCTCGCGCACCTGCTCACCCCGCACTCCCACGAGAGCGCCGACAAGCTGGACGCCGCCCTGGAGGCCTCGGCGCGCGGGATGCGGGCACTGTGGGTGTCGCTGGCCGTGCTGGGGACGACCGCGCTGGCACAGGCGGTCGTGGTGGCCGGGTCCGGGTCGGTGGCACTGCTCGGGGACACCGTGCACAACGCCGCCGACGCCCTGACCGCCGTACCCCTCGCCATCGCCTTCGTGCTGGGGCGGCGGGCGGCGACCCGCCGGTTCACCTACGGCTACGGGCGGGCCGAGGATCTGGCGGGGCTGGTGGTCGTGCTGACCATCGCCGCCTCCGCCGCCTTCGCCGCGTGGGCGGCCGTCGGGCGGCTGCTCGACCCGCGCCCGGTCGCGCAGGTGCCGGCGGTCGCGGCGGCCGCGCTGGTCGGCTTCGTCGGCAACGAGTGGGTGGCCCGGTACCGGATCCGGGTGGGCCGTGAGATCGGCTCGGCGGCGCTCGTCGCCGACGGCCTGCACGCCCGCACCGACGGGTTCACCTCCCTGGCCGTGCTCGTGGGCGCCGGCGGCTCCGCTCTCGGTCTGCGACTGGCCGACCCGATCGTGGGGTTGGCGATCACGGCCGCGATCGTGCTGGCGCTGCGGGACGCGGCGCGGGAGGTGTTCCGGCGGGTCATGGACGCCGTCGACCCGGCGCTGGTGGACCGGGCCGAGCAGGCGGTGCGGGCAGTGCCGGGCGTGCGCGAGGTGGGCGAGCTGCGGCTGCGCTGGATCGGGCACCGGCTGCGGGCCGAACTCGTGTTGGTGGTGGACGGCGAGGCGACGGTACGGCAGGCGCACGCGATCGCCGTCGAGGCCGAACACGCGCTGCTGCACGCCGTACCGAGGCTGACGGCCGCCCTGGTGCACGCCGATCCGGTACCGGCGCCGGGCGAGACGGACCCGCACCTGGCACTGGCCCACCATCTGACGGCCTGACGTCAGTCGGCCCCGAGGCCCTCCAGCACCACGGCTGCGGGCAGTTCGGCGAGGGCCTTGCCGGGCACCAGCAGCTTGCCGCGCCGGCGTCCGCTGCCGACGAGGACGTACGGCAGGTCGGCGACGGCCGCGTCCACCAGCACCGGCCAGTCGGCGGGCAGACCGACAGGGGTGATGCCGCCGTACTCCATGCCGGTCTCGCCGGTCGCCGTGTCCATCGAGGCGAACGAGGCCTTGCGGGCGCCGAGATGGCGGCGGACGACGCCGTTGACGTCGACCCGGGTGGTGGACAGCACCAGGCACGCGGCGAGCGTGGTCTCACCGCCCCGCTTGCCCGCGACCACCACGCAGTTCGCCGACTGCTCCAGCAGGTCGCGGCCGTAGTGCTCGACGAAGACGGCGGTGTCGGCCCAGCGCGGATCGGTCTCGACGTAGAGGACGCGGTCGGCGGGGACCGCGCCCCGCCAGCCGCGTACGGCGTCGGCGACGGGCGCGATCAGTTCGTCCAGGCAGTCCGGGGCCGGGGTGGCGGTGTCGAAGTGTCCGATGGGTGCGCGCATGGCCGGACGCTAACAGCCCGGTCCGGCGCGGTTCAGCGCACCGGCGGCACCGAGACGGCCATCACCATCTCCATCGGTACGCCGCCCTCGTTGCTGTACGTGTGCTCGGTGCTGGCCTCGAACGTGGCGCTCGCCCCGACCGGCACCAGATGGGCCACGCCGTCGACGGTGAGGGTCAGGTCGCCGGCGGTGACGTGGACGAGCTCCACGGTGCCCACCGGGTGCGGCTCGGAGGGGCTGGACTCGCCCGGCATCAGCCGCCAGTCCCACATCTCCACCGGGCCGGGGGCCTCCGTGCCGGCCAGCAGGCGGTTGTAGCTGCCGGCGTCGGTGTGCCACAGCCGTACGGCCTGCTCGGGGGCGACGATGCGGACCTTGGAGCCCTGCTCGTAGTCGAGCAGCGTGGTGATGCTGATGCCGAGTGCGTCGCCGATCTTGACGACGGTGCCGATGCTGGGGTTCGTCCGGGCCTGCTCGATCTGGATGAGCATGCCGCGGCTGACTCCCGCACGGGCGGCGAGCGCGTCCAGGGTGAAGCCGCGCTCGGTGCGCCAGCGCTTGACGTTGCGCGCCAGGGACTGGGTCAGCAGGTCGAGGTCCGACACATCACGTCCATCAAGGAGAGTCCAGTATATGGGATGACAGAGTTCACTTGGTTGAACTACGGTGGGGTGCACCCGATCGTTCATCAAACTGTACTGCGAGGCTGGCCGTGACAGCATTCTTCGCGCTCACCACCAGCCTCCTGTGGGGGCTGGCCGACTTCGGCGGCGGACTGCTGACCCGGCGTTTCCCCGCACTGACGGTCGTGGTCGTCTCGCAGGCCATCGCGGCGACCGTGCTCGGCGCCATCGTCGTCGCGACCGGCGGCTGGAGCGAGGCCGGACCCCGGCTGTGGTTCGCGTTCGCCGCGGGCCTGGCCGGACCCGTCGCCCTGCTCTGCTTCTACAAGGCGCTCGCGCTCGGCCCCATGGGAGTCGTCTCACCGCTCGCCACCCTCAGCGTGGCCGTCCCGGTCGGCGTGGGCCTGGTCCTCGGCGAGCGCCCGGGGCTGCTCCAGGGCACGGGCATCGCGGTCGCCGTCACCGGCGTCGTCCTCGCGGGCGGCCCCCAGCTGCGCGGCGCGGCCGTACAGCGGCAGGCGATCCTGCTCACCCTGGTCGCGGCCATGGGCTTCGGCACGGTCTTCGCGCTGATCGCGGAGGCCTCCACCACGGTCACCGGCCTGTTCCTCGCCCTGTTCGTGCAGCGGCTGACCAGTGTCGCGGCCGGCGGGACCGCGCTCGCCGTCTCGGTCCGGCGGGGCGGCCGGGCCGTGCCGGACGGCGGTCTCCCCTGGGCCTCGCTGCCCGCGCTCGCCTTCGTCGGGCTCGCCGACGTGGCGGCGAACGGCACCTACTCGGTCGCCGCCCAGCACGGCCCGGTCACCGTGGCGGCCGTCCTCGCCTCGCTGTACCCGGTGGTGACCGCGCTGGCCGCACGCGGCTTCCTCAGCGAGCGGCTGCGCGCGATCCAGGCGGCGGGCGCGGGCCTGGCCCTGCTCGGCACGCTGCTGCTGGCGACCGGCTGAGTCAGCCCTCGGTCTCCAGTTGCGCGAGCCGGGCCAGCCCGTCCTCGTCCAGCTCCGCCAGCGCCGCGAGTTGCCCCGGCGTCATACCGTCGGGTATCGGCACCGGAGCGGGCGTCCTGAGCGGGGGCTGCCAGCCGTCGTCGGGCGTCCAGCGCCGGACGACCCGGGCCGGCGCCCCGGCCACCACGGCGTGATCGGGCACCGAGCCGCGCACCACGGCACCGGCCGCGACGACCACGTTCCGGCCGATCCGCGCGCCGGGCAGGATCACCGCGCCGGTGCCGATCCAGCAGCCCGGGCCGATCTCCACCGGCTGCATCCGCGGCCACTGCCTGCCGATGGGCTGGTGCGGGTCGTCGTAGGAGTGGTTGGTGGAGGTGACGTAGACGTACGGGCCGAAGTAGCAGTCGCTGCCGATGGTGACCGTCGTGTCCGCGATGACATGGCTGCCGCGGCCGAGGACCACTCCGTCGCCGATGCGCAGGATCGGGTCCGGTCCGAGATCCAGGTCCGGCATCAGACCGGCGGTCAGTGTGACCTGCTCGCCGATGATGCAGTGGGAGCCCAGGTGGATCCAGGGCTCGCCGAAGACCGTGCCGAGCGGGAAGGCGAGGCGGGTGGCTTCGCCGATCGCGCCGAAGCGGAGCCGGCCCGGGCGCTCGGCGGTGACGGAACCGCTGCGCTGCGCCCAGGCCCAGGCCGCGTGCACCGCGCGCTGCGCTGCGCGGTGACGCCAGGATGAGAACGTGTTCTTGCGCTGGGGCACGGGGTTACGTTACTAAGCGGGTGCTTTCAGCGAGAGGGCTGCCTGCTGTGATCTTTGCCCCAGCCCGTGTCGTACCGTGCGGGGTACTACGACACGAGGAGAACGGTGATGACGCAGCAGGCCCTGATCGTGGGCATCGGTGGCAAGGAACCCCAGGTCGATCCCGAGGCGTTCGTGGCGCCCACGGCCTCCGTGATCGGGGACGTCACCCTGCACGCCGGGGCCAGTGTCTGGTACGGGGCGGTCGTACGCGGTGACGTCGAGAAGATCACCGTCGGGGCGAGCGCGAACGTGCAGGACAACGTGACGCTGCACGCGGACCCCGGGTTTCCCGTCAGCGTGGGTGAGCGGGTGTCCATCGGGCACAACGCGGTGGTGCACGGGGCGACCGTCAGGGACGACTGTCTGATCGGGATGGGAGCGACCGTGCTGAACGGGGCCGTCATCGGCGCCGGGTCGCTCGTCGCCGCGCAGGCGCTGGTGCCGCAGGGGATGGTGGTGCCGCCCGGGTCGCTGGTGGCCGGGGTGCCGGCGAAGGTCCGGCGGGAGCTGAGCGAGGAAGAGCGGCAGGGGGTCACCCTCAACGGCACGATGTACGCGGAGTTGGCCAAGGCGCACCAGGACGTGCACCTCTAGACGGCCCCGCTGGGCGCCCCTCACTCGCCCGCGGTCACCGGTTCCCGGTCGTTCTGCTGCTGGGCCTTCTTCGCCTTGCGCTTGATGATCAGCATGGAGGCCAGGCCGATCAGGACCGCTGCCGCGAGGCCGACGTAGGAGAACTTCTTCAGCCAGCCCTCGGCGACCACGCCCACGTAGTAGATGACGGCCGTCGTGCCGCCCGCCCAGCAGATGCCGCCGAGGACGTTGGCGATCAGGAACTTCCAGTACGGCATGTGCAGGACGCCCGCGAGGGGGCCCGCGAAGATCCGCAGCAGGGCGATGAAGCGGCCGAAGAAGACGGCCCACATGCCCCACTTCTCGAAGGACCGCTCGGCGGTGGCCACATGGCCCTCGCTGAAGTGTTTCGGGAACTTCCGGCCCAGCCAGGCCAGCAGCGGGCGGCCCCCCTTGCGGCCGATCGCGTAGCCGATGGAGTCGCCGATCACGGCGCCGGCGGTCGCGCACGCGCCCAGGACGATCGGGTTGATGCCGGAGTGCTGGGAGGACATCAGCGCCGCCGAGACCAGGATGATCTCGCCCGGAAGCGGAATGCCCAGGCTCTCCAGACCGATCACCAGGGCCACCGCGGCGTAGACGGCGACCGCGGGCACCGAGTCGAGCCATTCCTGGACGTGCACCGCCGGATCCTCCCCTGTTCCCTGTCCTTGCCTGCCGGGCGCCGCATGTAAAGGGCGTCCCAAGGGAAGGCTACCTGGTCGGCGGTGAACGGCGGCTTGCGCACACCTTCCCGGCGGCACCGTCCCGCCCTCGGTCCTTGGGTTTTCGGACACCCCGGTGTCACGCGGGCGGGGAAGGCTCCCCCGGTATCGCCCGACCCGCCTCCCCCAGGTCCCCACCGCGGGGCCCGCCGCGGAAGGACGACGTCCCCGTGCCCTCACCGTCTCCCTCTTCCTCACTGTCCTCCTCGCTCTCCCTGTCGCCGCCGTCCGCGGCACCCTCTTCCTCCTCCCTCGCGCAGGCAACGGCTTCGCACCGGCCCTCGTCCCTCATGGCGGCCCGGTCCGTACGGCTGGCCCTGTGTCTGGCTCCGCTGCTGCTGGCGGGCGGCTGGGCGGTGACCAACCGCCCGGTGGTGTACGAGGGGGTCCGGCGGCTCGTCGCGGCCGATCCCTGGTGGCTGCTGGCCGGGGGCGGTTTCACCTGCCTGAACTGGGTGGCGGCCTCCTGCGTCCGGCAGGGCGCCCTGCCCGACCGGGTGCCGGCGGGACAGCTGCTGGCCTCGCAGTTCGCCGCCGGTGCCGCCAACCACGCGCTCCCCGGCGGGCTCGGCGCCCACGCCGTCACCGTGCGTTTTCTGCGGGCGCGCGGGGTGCCGCTGGACCGCGCGACCGCGTCGATCGGCCTGTACTCGGTGGCCAAGTCGTCCGCCAAGACGCTGGTGCTGCTGGTGTTCCTGGCCGCGTCGCCGGCCTGGCGGCGGCTGGGCGAACTGGTCCCGGACGGGCGGCTGCTGGTGCCGCTCGCCGCCGTCGTGGGCGGTGCCCTCGCGGTCGCGGGGGTGCTGCTGACGGTCGTCCGGCCGTTGCGGCGACCGGTTACCGGGATGCTGCGCTGCGCCCTCGCCGACGCACGGGAGGTGCACACGCGGCCCTGCCGGGTGGCCGCTCTGTGGGGCGGGGCGGTCGCGATGCCGCTGCTCCAGGGGGCCACGCTGGTCTGTGTCGGCGCCTCGCTCGGCCTGGAGCTGCCGTGGGCGCACGTGGTGCTCGCCTACCTCGCGGCCGGTACGGCCGTCGGGGCGGCTCCGGTGCCGGGCGGTCTCGCGGTCGACGCGGCGCTGGTGTGGACCCTGGTCACGTTCGGCACCACGCCCGCTCTGGCGACCGCGACGGTCATCGGCTACCGGGTGCTGACCGACTGGGTGCCGCTGCTGCCCGGCGCCGTGGTGCTGTCGTCGCTGATCCGCGCCAAGGTCCTGTGAGCGGTCAGTCGCGGCGGACCACCAGGCGGTAGGCGTTGGCGAGGCCGAGGCGGTGGGACAGGGGGCGCAGCGCGAAGCGGTCGAGGAGTGTCGCGGTGACCAGGGCGGGCACGCCCGCGAGGAACAGCGTGCTGCGCAGGGCACGGCTCAGGACGCCGGGCGGCTCGGGCAGCCAGGGCACGTCCTCGCGCGGGGCGGTGTGGTCGAGGGCCAGCCAGACGGCCGCGAGCAGATCGACCGGATCGTGCGGCTCGGCGTGCTGCTCCGCGACCACGGTGAAGCCCAGCTCGGTCAGCCGCCGCCGGAGGTTGGCGACGGGCATGAAGTGCAGGTGCTGCGGCTGGAGCCAGGGCAGCCACCAGCGGCCGAGCAGCCGGGCGTAGCGGCTCTGCGGGTCCGGTACCTCGATGAGGAGGTGACCGCCGGGGCGTACGGCCTCGTGGGCGGCGCGGAGTTCGCGGTCGGGGTCGGTGCTGTGCTCCAGGTAGTGGAACATGCTCACCACGTCGTAGCGGGCGCCGAGTTCGGGAGCGAGGGCGGGGAAGGCACCGCGGTAGGCGTGGTCCACGCGGCCCTCGCGGGCGGCGAGTTCGACGCCGTCGGTGAAGTCGAGCCCGTCGAAGGAGGTGCCGGGCAGGACGGCGCGGGCGGCGGCGCAAAAGTGGCCGTGTCCGGTGCCGACGTCCAGCCAGGTCTTCGGGGTGGGGTCGTGCGGCAGCATCGCCTCGGCGCGGCCGCGGTACATGGCGCCGCGGCCGCCGAAGGTGCCGCTCATACGCTGCTCGCCGAGGCCGTCGTAGAAATCCCGGTAGTAGAACTCCAGCCCCTGTTCGGTGAGTCGGGGGTTCTGGAAGGTGTGGCCGCAGTCGGCGCAGCGGTCGAGGGTGAAGCGGCCGGGCTTGTGCTGGAGCAGGTCGGTGGTGCGCAGCCGGGTGGTGAGCCGCTCCGCGCCGCACCAGGGACAGTCGGTGCGACGGGCGGCGAAGAAGCGCTCCGTGCCGGCTCCCAGGTCGTCCTGGTAGGCGGGGCGCAGGGCGGCGATGCGCGCCTTCTTCTCGTTCTTGTCGTCGGTCATCGGCTCTCCGCTTCGAAGTCTGCACGGTCTGCGAGGTGTTCGAGATGGGCCGCCGCGGCCTGGGCGCCGCCCGCCGCGCGGAACGCGGTGCGGATGCGGACGGCGGCGGCCCGGTGGGCACGGTCGTGCAGGGCGGTGTCGAGGGCCGCGCCCAGCCGGTCCGCGCCGACCCGGCCGAACCGGACCCGGACGCCCGCGCCCGCGTCCACAACCTGCCCGGCCACCACCGGCTGATCGTCACGGATGGGCGCGACGACGAGCGGGACACCGTGCCACAGCGCCTCGCACACCGTGTTGTGCCCCGCATGGCAGACCACGGCGTCCATCCGTTCCAGCAGCGGGAGTTGGGGCACCGACGGGAGGACCAGGACGTCCCTGTCACCGGGCGGCACCGGCAGGACGCGGGCCGGGTCGGCGATCACCGCCTGCACCCGGTCGGCGCGTTCGCGCAGCGCGGTCAGGCATGCGGCGAGGAACCGGGCGCCCGTGTCGGCGTTCGCCGTGCCCAGGGTCACCAGAACCTTGGCCCGGCCCCGGTCGAGTCGTTGCCAGGGGAAACCCGGTCCGGCCGGACGGCCGCCCAGCGAGGGGCCGACGTAGTGGATGTGCGGGGCCAACGGCGCCTGGGGGCCGATGAGTTCGGGCGTGCTGAAGATCAGCAGCAGGTGCGGTGAGAAGCGCGGGTCGGCGGTGCCGGACGGGTCGCCGATGCGGGAGCGCAGCGCGGTCAGGCTCCCCCGCAGCCACTCGGCCACCTTCGGCAGGCCGTCGTAGGCGCCGCTGAACTCGGCCGAGGTGGTGGCGGAGGTGGCCCACCGCAGCCCCAGGCGCTCGGCCACCAGGGCGCCGGCGAAGGCCTGCTGGTCGGTCACGACCACGTCGGGGCGGAACTCCCTCGCCGCCGCCCGGACGCCCGGCGCCATGGCGTCGGCGAGCGGGAGCAGATACCACTCCCACAGGAACTTCAGCGCCTCCGCGCCCCGCAGCCCCGGCGGTCGTACGACCCCCTCGGCGCCCGGCACCGGGCCCGCGCACCTGTGCACCTCGGCGTCCGGGCCCGCGAGCCGCCGCACCAGGGGCGGGTCGGCGCACACCCAGGCCACCCGGTGCCCGCGCGCGGTGAGGCGGGCGGCGACGCCGACCGCCGGGTTGATGTGCCCGGTCAGCGGCGGCACGACGAAGAGGAAGGCGCTCACCGGACCCCCGCCCCCGCGTGGATCAGGTCCAGGATGTGTCCGCCGACGGCCGCGGGCGCCTCCACCAGCACCGAGTGCTCGTGCCCGGGCAGCACGACCGCACGGAAGTCCGTCAGCAGCGCCCGCTTCAGCGGCACCAGGTCGGCGAGGTCCGACTCACCGCCGTACACGCCGAGAACCGGGCAGCGTACGGCGGTGATCTCGGCCTCGGTGAGCACCCGGCTGGCCGGGATGTCCCGGCCGAGGGTGGTCTCGCGGGCGAGCCGGGCCGCGCCCTTGGCCAGGCGGGCGGTGTTGTGGCCCCGGTTCGCGGTGATCCAGGCGACGGCGTCGGGTTCGTTGTGGGCGAGTTCGGTGACGACCCGGTCGAGGATGCGGCCGAGTTTCACCGCCCAGGCGGCGGTCGCGGGCTCGGACTCGATCAGCGTCAGGCTGGTGACGCGGTCGGGGTGCCGGGCCGCGTAGCCGAAGGCGATGGTGCCGCCGTAGGAGTTGCCGACGAGGTGGACGGGCCCGGTGACGGCCAGCCGGTCGAGGAGGGACTCCAGGTCGTCGATGTTGTGGTCGAGGGTGTAGCCCCGCGGCGGGCGCTCACTGCGGCCGTGGCCGCGCAGGTCGTACATGACGACGTCGAGTCCGGCCGTCGCGAAGCCGGGGGCGACGGTGAAGTAGTAGCTGGCCAGGCTGTCGGTGAGCAGCCCGTGCACCAGGACGACGGTGGCGTGCGGGACCCGGCCGTCGGCGGGCCCCGTGCGCTGGACGTGCAGCCGGATCCCGCCGGCGTCGACGATCGCCATGGCTCAGCCCGCCTGCGTGGAATTCAGGCTCCACACCACGTACTCGACCAGCCGGCCCACGGTCAGCTCGATGATCTCGTCGAACTCCATGCCGGCCAGGAACTCGGCTAGGTTGACCCGGTTGCCGTACCGCTCCTCCAGCAGCCCCGCCAGGGTGACGAGGTCGATGCTCTCCAGCTCCAGGTCGCGGTTGAAGGTGGTGGACATGCCGATCACCGCGTCGTCGTCGCCGTACTCGGCAAGCACCCTGCGCAGCATGCCGGTGACGTCGGTGAGCACGGTGTCGGCGGTGGGCTGCGCCGGGGCCGGCTGGGTGGGGTTCATCGGGGGGACTCCTCGGCTGCTGCGGTTGCTTGCGGGGGATGTGCGTCGTCGTCGGCGCCGGGCCCGGTCGTCCAGGCCACGACGTAGGCCCGCTCGGGCAGCGCCGGTGGATTGCCGGCCGGCGCGCAGTGCACGGTGTAGGCGCGCTCCAGTCGGCCGGAGACCCGCAGCCGGCCGCCGTCGGGGGTGGCCTCCAGCACCGCGAAGTCCCGTGGCCGGCCGCCGAATCCGACGCCCTCGGCCTTGGCGACCGCCTCCTTGGCGGCCCAGAAGCGCGTGAACCACAGCTCCTGCGGGTCGGGACCGTCCGCCGACAGGCCGCGCAGCAGCCGCAGTTCGGCCGGGCCGAGTGCGGTGGCGAGGGTCGCCGGGTCGCGTGCGGTGACCTCTTCGATGTCGATGCCGGGTCCGGGGTGCGGGCTGTGCGGCCGTACGATCGCCACGCCCGCCTCGGCCCGGTGGGCGAGCGAGACGTCCAGCGGGGGCAGCGTCCGACCGTGCACCCCGGTGACGAATGGGCGGCCCAACTCGTCATTTTCCACCCGAAGTTCAGCGGGGAAGACGGGGCCTTCGCCGTGCTGCCAGAGCCACTGCCGTACGGCGTCCTTGGCCGCGATCCGGCCGAGCAGCCACTGCCGGCGGCCGCGCGGCGGGCGTTCGGCGTACGCGGCGCGCTCGGCACCGCCCAGCGAGTTGCACATGATCAGCTCGCGGGAGGCGAGGTCCGGCCAGCGTTCGTGCACCAGCGTCCAGCCGCCGGGCCGGACCGTGGAGAGGGTGTGGCGCTCGGGGAAGCGCTCGACGGGCCGGGTCGTCGGGTCGTTGTCGAAGCGGCGGTCCTGCCAGCCGGTGAGCCGCGCCCACACCCGTCCGCCGACCGTCAGCTCCGCGTCCGCCTCCAGGAGGGTCTCCGTGAGGGTGGTGATCCGCACCAGGCATCCGACCTCGGCGCCGGGGTCCGGATGCGGACCGTGGAACCGCAACTGCCGCATCTGCACGGGGAAGACGACGGTCCGTTCGGTGCGGGTCGCCATGATCCAGTAGCCGAGGAGCTGGCCCACGTTGTCCAGCAGGGCGCCGGGGGCGGCGGGCGCGGTGATCACTCCGCGGACGTGCCGCTCACCGATCGCGGTGAGGTCGGTGAGCCCCTGGAAGCCGGGGCCGTGGAACATCCAGCGGTCCTGATAGAGCTGGGCGGCGGTGTGCTCGGGACGGTGTTCCGGGGCGTCCGGACGAGGACGGGGCCGGGGCGGTGCGGCGTGCTGCGGGGCCAGTTCGACGACGGCGCGGGCCGTGGGGCCGAAGGCGACGGTGGCGCGGTCCGGGCGGCCGGGGTCGGGGGTGACGGTGACCTGGACGTCGACGGGGGGTGTGGCGGTGAGCCAGCGGTCGAAGCGGGCCCCGTGCACGGCGACCGCGCGCAGACCGGGGGCCGCGGCCTCCGCCGCGTCCATCATGTGCCGGACGATGGTGGTGGCGGGCACCACCGGCCAACGGTCCGCCACATCGGGCCAGTTGGCGCGCTGGGGGAAGAAGCAGTGGTCCAGGAGGTGGGGCATGGTGCGCGGGGAGACGTGCACGGTGGTGGTGGTCGCGTTGATCGCCACGTGCGGTGCGGGAGCCGTGGTGGTGGCCACGGGTCCGGCTGCGGCTGCGGCCCCCTGCGTTCTCCGGTCGCGCCTGACGTTCGTCGCGATCAGCTCGGCCGCCGTGTCGGCCGTGTCCCGCAGCAGGGCGCTCAGTTCGGCGGCGGCCGGGAAGCGGGTGGCCAGGTCGTCCAGTGCGCCGAGGGCGGGCGGGCCGGCACGGCGGGCGGGTACCGGGTGCGCGGCCGGGCGGTCCGCGCGTAGTTCCGCTCGGAGCGCGTCCAGTTCCGGCCCGTCCAGCGAGACGAGGGCTCCGCCGAGGTCGAGGCGGACCGGTGGACGCCGGTGTGCCGTGGTCGCGGCCGCCGGCGCCCGGGGTGGCAGCGCCGGTGCCACGCGGGCTCCCGCCGTCCACAACGCCGTTGCCGTCCGTCGGAGTTGGGCCATGCCGCTGTGCTGGGACGCGTTCGCGGCGACGGCCAGGTGGTCGCGGTCGCCGAGGGTGTCGTCGATCAGGGAAGTGAGCCGGCCCGGGCCGGTCTGGACGAAGACGCGGTGCCCGGCGGTGTACAGCGCCTCGGTCAGCTCACGGAACCGCACGGGCTCCAGCAGATGCCGTACGAACAGCTCGCGCACCTCCGCCTCGGCCCGTGGGAACGGCGCCGCGGTGGTTCCGGACCACACCGGCACGGTCGGCGGGTGGAGCCGGAAGCGGTCGGCGGCCTCCTTGATGGGGGCGAGGTACGGTTCGAGCATCGAGGTGTGGAAGCCGGAGCGGAAGGGCAGCACCTGGCAGATCACCCCCTGGGCGCGCAGGGACCGCACGAACGCCTCGACCGCCGTACCGGGTCCGCAGACCATGGACTGGCGGGGCGCGTTGTCGTGGGAGAGCACGATCCCGGCGTCCGGCCAGTCCTCGCCCAGCGCGGTACGGACGTGCGCGGCCGAGGTACCGAGGGCGGCGAAGGCGAGGCCGGGGACGGTGAGCGTGTCGGGGTCGAACTCGGCCATGAAGGCGTCCACCTGGGCGGCCGAGTAGAGCCCGGCCGCCGCCATGGCCGTCCATTCGCCGACGCTGTGCCCGGCGACCGCGTCCGGTACGACACCCATCCGGCGCAGCGCCCGGTCCAGCAGGCGACCCACGCCGACGACGCCGAAGCCGTGCCGTGCGACGTCGCCGACCTCGACGTCCGTGCCGGACAGCGGACGCAGGCCGAAGTGGGCGGCGATGTCGTCGGTGCGCGGGGCGAAGTCGCCCTCCAGGCCCGGGAAGACGAACGCCAGCCTGCCGCCGGCGCGGCCGAGCAGCGGCCCCGGCCGGAACC
Source organism: Streptomyces sp. MMG1121 (assembly GCF_001280015.1). Taxonomy (GTDB): domain Bacteria; phylum Actinomycetota; class Actinomycetes; order Streptomycetales; family Streptomycetaceae; genus Streptomyces. The sequence continues at coordinate 87,052 of NZ_LGDV01000251.1, read as the reverse complement.
ACACGTCCCCGCGCCCCTGCCAGGCCCGGCCCTTGGCGACCGCGCGGCGGGCCAGGGCGAGCCGCTTGGCGTTCGGGACGGCGACACCGAGCCGGACGGGACCGGCCCCCGGGTGCGGCCGGGCGGGGTCGAGTCCGGCGGCACGTACGGCGGCGTCGTCGGCGGCGAGGAGGGCGGCGAGGTCGGTCACGCTGTCGGCGGCGAGGAGCAGGACGGGCTCGGGCTCGGTGACGTCGGCGCGGACAGGGACGGCGGCGGGCTGTTGTACGCGGGCGGGTGCCGGGCGGTGTGCGTGGGCCGGTTCGGGTGCCCGCACCTCCACGGGCCCGGACGCTTGCCCGCGAGCCGTTGCGGATGCCCGCACCTCCACGGGCCCGGGTCCCTGCGCGCGAGCCGGTGCCAGGCCGGGACCCCGTGCGGGCGCCGGAGCCGGACGCGCCCCCGGTGCCTCCTCCAGCACCACATGGGCGTTGATGCCGCCGAACCCGAAGGCGTTCACGGCGGCCCTGCGGACCGGGCGGTCGGCGTCGGTCTCCCAGGGCAGGGAGCTCTCCAGGGTGCGGAAGCGGGTGGCGGCGAGGCCGGGGTGGGGGTCGTCGCAGTGGAGGGTGGGCAGCAGGGTGGCGTGGTGGAGCGCGAGGGCGGCCTTGACCAGGCCCGCGACTCCGGCGGCCGGCATGGTGTGGCCGATCATCGACTTCACCGAGCCGAGGACCGGGCGGAAGCCGTCGCCGTGCCCGGCCCCGGGTCCGAACACCGCGGCCAGCGTGGCGAGTTCGGCCTCGTCACCGGCGGGGGTGGCGGTGCCGTGCGCCTCCAGCAGGCCCAGGGAGTCCGGTGCGGCGGGGTCGAGCCCGGCGGCCCGCCAGGCCTGCCGTACGGCGCGGGCCTGCCCGCCCGGGTCGGGGGTGACGAGCCCTGCCGTACGGCCGTCGCTGGCCACGCCCGCGCCCCGGATCACCGCGTAGACACGGTCTCCCGCGCGTTCGGCGTCCGCGAGCCGTTTCAGGACGACGACGCCCGTGCCCTCGCCGATGAGGATGCCGTCCGCCTCCCGGTGGAAGGGGCGGATGCGCTCGGTCGGGGACAGGGCGCGTAGTTGCGAGAAGACGCTCCAGAGCGTGATGTCGTGACAGTGATGCACTCCTCCGGCCAGCATCATGTCGCAGCGGCCGGTGGCCAGTTCGGTGACCGCCTGGTCCACGGCGACCAGGGAGGAGGCACAGGCCGCGTCCACGGTGTAGGCGGGGCCGCGCAGATCGAGCCGGTTGGCGATGCGGGACGCGGCCAGGTTGGGGACCAGGCCGATCGCGGACTCCGGGCTGTCGGGGCCGAGCCGGTCGGTGAACGCGGTGCGGATGCGGTCGAGTTGTGCGGAGTCGAGGTCTGGCAGCAACTCACCGAGAGTGCGCACGAGTTGGCCGGCGGTCCGCACTCGCTGGTCGAGCCGGACCAGGCCGGGCGTGAGGTAGCCGCCGCGGCCCAGGGCGACCCCGATCCGGTGCCGCTCGGGCAACCGCTGCGTGCCGCCCGCGTCGGCGAGCGCGGCGGCGGCCACGTCGAGCGCGATCAGCTGGTCGGGCTCGGTGCCGGGCACCGACGCGGGCATGATGCCGTAACGCGTGACCTCCACCTCGGCCAGGCGGTCCACGAACCCGCCGCGCCGGCAGTACACCTGGTCGGCGACGGCGGGCCCGCCGGCCGTACCGGGCCGGTAGTAGTCGGTGTCCCAGCGGCCCGCGGGGACCTCGCTGATCGCGTCGACGCCGTCGCGCAGATTGCGCCAGTAGGCGTCCAGGCCGGGGGCGCCGGGCAGCAGCACCGCCATCCCGACGACGGCGACGGGTGTCTGACGGTCCGTCATGTCCCGCATGTCACCAGCCCGACGCGGTGTGGACGACGGCACGGGCCGCCGGGTCGCCCCAGGCGAGTTCCCGGAGCAGGGCCGCGGTGCCCTCGTCCGGGTCGATCAGCTCGACTCCGCGCCGGGCGTACGCGCGGCCGAGTTCCGCGCCGACCATGCCGGTGTGCGTGCCGGAGGGTGCCCAGGGCCCCCAGTGGACGGTCAGCGCACGGTGCCCGGTGCGGGCGGCCCAGTCCGTGCCGAGCGCTTCCAGGGCGTCGTTGGCGGCGGCGTAGTCGGCCTGGCCGCGGTTGCCGAGGACAGCGGCGATGCTGCCGAACAGCACGGTGAACGCGGGCGCGGCGGGCAGGTCGTCCAGGGCGGCGAACAGTGCGGCGGCCCCGGCCGTCTTCGTGCCGTAGACCCGTTGGAAGGACTCGGGGGTCTTGTCGGCGATCAGCCGGTCCTCGATCACTCCGGCGGCGAAGACGACACCGTCGAGGCGGCCGTGCTCGGCGTGGATCTCCTTGACCGCCTGGAGGACGGCCTCCCGCTCCCGGAAGTCGACCGAGCGGTAGCGGGCCTCGCTGCCCAGCGCGCCGAGTTCGGCGAGCGTGGCGGCGATCTCCCGCTGGGCGAGGATCAGTTCGGCGGCCCGGTTGATCTCGGCCGGCTGGGGCGCGTCGGGCCCGGCGGCGAGCGCCGCCCGCAGCTCGACGGGGGTGCGGGCGGCCTCGGTGCGCGGGTCGTCGGGTGCGGTGGGCGCCGGGGTGCGGCCCAGCAGCTCGATGCGGCACCGGCAGGCGCGGGCCAGCGTGGCCGCGAACCGGGCGGTGATGCCCCGGGCACCGCCGGCCAGCAGGACGACGGAGTCCCGGTCGAGGCCCAGGGCCGCGGCCTCGGCGGCACCGTCGTCGGCGGGTCCGGCGCCGGTGCCGCCGAGCAGGCCGAGGGGCGCGGGCACCAGGTCGAGTCCCTGGCGGACTCCGGCCGCCGTACGCAGCACGACGGGGGCCGGTTCCGGGGCGCGCAGCTCGGCGAGCAGGGCGTCGGCGACGGCCGCCGGGGTGGTGTCCGCCACGGCGACGACCCGGGTGAGGAGGTCGGGGTACTCGCGGCCGACGGTGCGGAACAGTCCGTCCAGACCGGCCGCCCGCACCGCTGCCGCGCGGTCGGCGGCCCGCACGGCGAGCAGCGAGCGCGGGCCGCACGCCAGTGCCGCCCGGAGCACCGGGAAGGCGTCCGGCAGCACCGGGAGGTCCGGGCCGGGCAACGCGCCCAGGTACAGCACACCGTCCACCGGGCCGTCGGCCTCGGTGAGGAGGTGGCCACGGTCGAGGAGTACGGCGTCGGCACCCTCCCGGGCGAGCCGCGCGGCGACTTGGGCAGCCGCGTCCTCGCCACCGCCCAGCAGGGCGAAGCGCCGGCCGGAGAGGTCGAGGCCGGCGGGGCCGGGCTCGGTCAGGGGTACGGGCCGCAGTTCACAGCGCCGGGGCGGTACGCCGGGGACCAGGGTGTGTTCCTGGGCCCGCTCGCCGTCGTACGACGCCTCCGCCCGCTCCTGGGCCGGCTCGCCCCTGCCTCCCTCGCCGGCCCGCGCCGTCAGCCATGCCGTCACCGCCGCGGCCGTACGCGCCTTGGCCAGCTCCTCCAGCTCGGCGTCGTCCAGGATCCCGGCGCCGCCCGCGATGCCGAGCCGTTTGGCGAGTTCGCCCGCTATCTCGGCGCGCTTGATGGAGTCGATACTGAGGTCCGCCTCCAGATCGAGGTCGGGCTCGATCATGTCGACGGGGTAGCCGGTGCGTTCGCTGATGATCTCCAGAACGACCCGCTCGACGTCGTCCACCGGATCGAGAGAGGCAGGATCCGTCAACTGAGGCTCACTGGGCGGAAGTTCACGCGTTCCCATCGGAACCGGAGCCTGAATCGGAACCGGTGCGGCGGCGACCGGCGGCGGCGCCGGTGTCGTACCCGGTGCGGCGCCGAAGTACGTGAGCAGCACATCGCGCTGGGCGGCGATCATCTCGCGGCTGGTGCGCAGGAATTCGGAGATCAGTGCGTCCCGGTCGGTGGGGGCGCCATGCGGCTGGTCGGTGGTCACGGTCGTCTCCACGACTCTTCGGGCCGGTGCGAGGGCACCGGGCAGGAGTGCTCCGTCGACGGTGCGGACGAGGTGCCCGTCCACCGTCCAGCCGGGCCGTTTCGGTGCCGGGACGCGCAGTGCGTCGACCGCGTCGCGACCCCGCAGCAGCCAGGCGGTGCGCACCGGCTGCCCGGCGACGGCGAGCCGGGCGAGCGCGTCGAGCCAGCCACGCAGACCGCTGTCGGCCGTCGGTTCGCAGGCGACCGTGCGGTGCGGGCGGTCGCCGAGGATCTGGCCCACGAGCCGGGTGAGCACGGTGCCGGGGCCCGCCTCGACGAAGAGCCGCGCGCCCGCCTCGTACATGGCCTCGATCTGGGCGGCGAAGGCGACCGGGGAGCCGATCTGGGCGGCGAGTTCGGCGCGCACCGCGCCGGGGTCGGCGGCGTAGGGCGCGGCCGTGCGGTTGGCCCAGACGGGGAACTCGGGCGCCCGTACGGTCTTGTCCGCGAGGACCTTGGCGAACCGCTCGCCCGCCGCCGCCACGACGGGGCTGTGGAAGGCGCAGGCCACGGGGATGCGCCGGGCGCCGAGTCCGGCCGCGCGCAGTAGCCGTACGGCCGTCTCGACGTCCGCCGTGGGTCCCGAAATGACGGTCTGTTGCGGCGAGTTGAGGTTGGCGACGACGACCGTCGCGGGGGCCTGCGCCGTGCCCAGGGTGCGTACGACGGTCTCGGCGGGGGCGCCGACGGCGGCCATGGTGCCGGGGTCGTCGCCGGCCGCCGCCAGGATCGCGCCGGCCCGTTCGCCGCTCAGCTCCAGCAGGGTCTCGGGGTCGAGGGCGCCGGCCGCGGCGAGGGCGACCAGTTCGCCGTAGCTGTGACCGGCGGCCTGGTCGGGGCGGACCCCCGCGAAGACGAGGAAGGCGTGGGCGGCGAGGCCCGCGATGCCGAGGGCGGGCTGTGCGGCCCGGGTGTCGGTGAGGGCGGCCCGCCGGCGTTCGCGGGCGGTGTCGTCGAAGGCGGCCGGCGGGTGGACGACGTCGGCGTGGGCGCGGCCGAGATGCAGATAGTGACGCAGCGCGGGGAGGGTGACCAGGAGGTCGGCGAGCATGCCGGCGCGCTGGCTGCCCTGGCCGGGGAAGAGGAAGGCGATCCGGCCCTCCACCGGGTCGGCGAGGTGGATCCCGGCGGCCGGATCGTGCTCCCCGGCGAGGACCCGCCGTAGCTGTCCGGTCAGTTCCCCGATGTCGCGGGCCACGACGGCGGCCCGTACCGGTTCGTGTGCCGTGTCGGCGCGGCGGGCGGCGGCGAGGGCGAGGTCCCGCAGGCGCCAGGGGCGGCCGTCGGCCTCGGCGGCCCCGAGGATCTCCTCGACCACCCGATGGGCCGCCGCCGTGTCCCGGCCCCGGAACAGCAGCAGCTCGCACGGCCAGGCGTCCAGGGCCTGCGCGGGCGGTACGGCGGGGGCGTGAGCGGCCAGTACGGCATGGAAGTTGGTGCCGCCGAAGCCGAACGCGCTGACTCCGGCGAGCCGTTGGGGCGCCGGTGCCGTCCAGGGGCGGGCACGGGTGTGGAAGACGAAGGGGCTGTCGTCCTGCGTCCAGGCCGGGTTGGGCCGCTCCAGGTGGAGGGTGGGCGGCGTGATCCCGGTGTACAGGGCGAGGGTGGCCTTGATCAGGCCGGCGAGTCCGGCGGCGCACTTGGTGTGCCCGATCTGCGACTTGACCGAGCCGAGGGCACAGCGCCCCGTGGTGGCACCCGACTCGGTGAACACCTCGCCGAGTACCGTGAGTTCGGTGCGGTCGCCGACGACCGTACCGGTGCCGTGCGCCTCGACGAGGCCGACGTCCGCCGGTGAGACACCGGCGTTGCGGTACGCCCGCTCCAGCGCGACGCGCTGGCCTTCGGGACGGGGCGCGGTCAGACCGCGGGAACGGCCGTCGCTGGCGGAGCCGATGCCCTTGACCACGCCGTAGATCCGGTCGCCGTCCCGTTCGGCGTCCGCGAGCCGTTTGAGGACCAGGCAGGCCACGCCCTCACCGAGGGCGATGCCGTCGGCCGAGGCGTCGAAGGCGCGGGAACGTCCGGTCGCGGAGAGCGCGTGGACGGAGGAGAACAGGACATAGTCGTTGATGCCGTTGTGCAGGTCGGCGCCCCCGCACAGCACGACGTCGCTGGTGCCGGAGACGAGTTCCTTGCACGCCACGTCGAGGGCGGCGAGGGAGGAGGCGCAGGCGGCGTCGACGGTGAAGTTGGCACCGCCGAGGTCCAGGCGGTTGGCGATCCGGCCGGAGACGACGTTGGCCAGCATGCCGGGGAAGGAGTCCTCGGTCAGCCGGGGCAGCTGCTCCTCGATCCCGGGCGGGACGTGGCCGTAGTACGAGGGGAGGACGGCGCGCAGGGTGACCGCGTTGGAGAGGTCGCTGCCGGCCTCGGCACCGAAGACCACGGAGGTCCGCGCGCGGTCGAACTCCCGCCCCTGATCACCGTATCCGGCGTCCTCCAGCGCGCGGCGGGCCGCTTCCAGGGACAGCAGCTGGACGGGTTCGATGCTGCCGAGTGAGGCGGGCGGGATGCCGTAGCGCAGCGGGTCGAAGGGGATGCGGGGCAGGAAGCCGCCCCACTTCGACGCCGTGCTGCCTGCGGTGTGGTGCACGGCGGGGTCCCAGCGGTCGGGCGGGACCTCGGTGACGCTGTCGCGCCCCGCGACCACGTTGGCCCAGAAGGCGGCGAGGTCGGGGGCCTCGGGGAACATGCAGGCCATGCCGACGATCGCGATGTCGAGCGGAGCGGGCGCCGCCGGCTCGGCCGCGGGCAGCGGGCCCGGGCGGGCGGCGGCCCTGTCCGTCAGGAAGTCCGCGGCACCGTCGGTGACCGAGCGGTGCAGCTCGGCCAGGCTGGTGGTGGCCGAGCGCAGGACGGCGACCTCGCCCGCCATGAACATCCCGTCGCTGAGCTGCCGTTCCTCGCCGACGGCCGCCAACGCACCGTCGACGGCCCGCTCCACCCCCTTGCTGGCGATGCGGAGCCGCCCCACATTGAGCCGTTCCAGCCCCTCCCAGATGTCACGGTCGTCCAGCCCCTGGGCCCGCAGCTCGGTTTCGCGCTCCCGGTAGTCGCCGGTGAAGGGGCTGGGCACGCAGCGGGTCGCGTGGCCGGGCGCCGTCTCCAGCAGGGCGGTCGCGCAGGCGGCGAGAACCTGCCGCTGGAAGAGCGGCCGGATGGCGCCGTGGGCGACGGCTTCCTCCGTGAACAGGTAGGCGGTGCCCATCAGGACACCGACGGCGACGCCCCGCGCGGTGAGCGGCGCGGCCAGGGCGGCCACCATCGCGGCCGACCGCTCGTCGTGGATCCCGCCCGCGAAGAAGACCTCGAGCTGTCGCCCCGCCCGTTCGTCGCGTTGCGCCAAATGGTCCTCGAGTACTGCCAGTTGAGCCTCCCACAGCGGGAAGGACGCGCGGGGCCCCACATGCCCGCCGCACTCGGACCCCTCGAACACGAACCTGCGGGCGCCCGCATCGAGGAACTGCCGCAGCAGCCCTGGCGAGGGCACATGCAGGAAGGTCCGGATCCCGGCCCGCTCCAGCGCCTCGGCCTGAGCGGGCCGCCCGCCCGCGATGATCGCGTGCGTGGGCCCCGACTCCCGTACGGCATCGAGCTGAGCATTCCTGATCTCCTCGGGTGCGAACCCGAGGACGCCCACCCCCCAGGGCCGCCCGTCCAGCACGGCCCGGGCCTCGGTCAGCATCGCCCGCGTCCGCTCCCCGTCGGCCAGGGCCAGCGCCAGAAACGGCAGCGCACCGTCCCCGGCGACAGCGGCGGCGAATCCCGCCCGGTCACTGACCCGCGTCATCGGCCCCTGCGCAACGGGCAGCCGAGTCCCGAGGGCCCGGCTCATGGCAGAGCCAGGGCGCAGGGCGGCTGCGGGCCGGGCATCGGCATCCACCACGTCACGCATCACCACGCGCCCGGCATCCGCCGCACCCTCCACCGGCGCCGCCCCGGCACCAGCCACCCCACACGACACTTCTGATCCGGCATCCACGACGCCGCGCGACACCCCCGATCCGGCATCCACGACGCCGCGCGACACCTCTGATCCCGCAGAAGCCACCACCCGGCAAGCCGCCGGCCCGGCGTCCGTCACCTCGCGGATCGCCGCCGACACCCCCCGCACCACTCCCCGTACGTCCCCCCACCGCTCGGCGAACCGGGCGGCGAGGAAGCCGTCCTGGCCCACCGGCAGCAGCTGGCCGCGCAGGTCTCTCGCGCCGAGCAGCGTCGCGACGGCCTCGGGGTCGTCGGCGGGCGGTTGCGGGGCGTCGGGGCCGCGGCGGCGCAGTACCCGGTGGCCGGCCAGCAGCACGGTCTCCGAGCCGTCCAGGGACCGCAGCGCCGCACGGACCGCCTCGGGGAGCCCCGACTCGGCCAGCAGGGCCAGTTGGCTGTCGAGGACGACCCCGGCCGCCCCGCCTGCCACGGCGGCCGCCGCCGTACGCGGTCCGATGCCGCCGCAGGCCCAGACCGGCACCTCGCTCAACTCCCGCTCCGACAAGAGCTGTTGCAGGAGGACGAAGGTGCTCAGTTCGCCCACCCGGCCGCCGCTCTCGCCACCCCGGGCGATCAGGCCCCGGGCGCCGCAGCGGACGGCCTCCCGAGCCTGCCCGAGATCCGTCACCTCCGCCAACACCCGCCACGAGGGCGGTAGTTCGGCCACGCTCCACGGTGCGTCCGGGGTGAGGAGCACCGTGTCGGGGGCGTCGGCGACGTCGGCCGGGGTCAGGGTGCAGCGACCGGTCACCCGTATCCCGAAGGGGCCCGGCGCGGCCCGGCTCAGCCGGGACAGTTCCTCACGGGCTCTTCGGTCGCCGGTGCCCAGATCGAGGATGCCGAGCCCGCCGGCGGCACTGGCGGCTGCGGCGAGCCCGGCGTCGGGCTCCCCGAACGGGGTGAGGCACAGGATCAGGTCGTGGGCGCGCACAGGGGAGGTCATGATGCTCCGGCACGGTCGGCGAGACAGCACGGTGGGGGGTGTGCGGCGGAACTCTCTGGTGCGAGGGCACCGGAACCTAGCGAGGTGTTACTCATGGGTCAATAACAGCGCGCCCTTTACCTGTCCGGAGACGCCGATTCGGCCAGGCGATCGAATTCCCCGCAAGCTGCGGGAAACGCGGCGAATTCCGTCATGGGCGAGGGCGCGGGACCGCCAGGCCCCACGCGCCACACCACCCCAACCCCGGCAAAGCGTCCGCCCGCTTCACCGGGCACTCACCCTCTCGCAACGCGCCGGGACATCCACTCGACATCTGTAAATTCCGGATGACTTCATGTCCGTGGCTCGAACACGGTTCAGCGGGTCGGCGGGCCGGCCCCGGACCCCGGCAGGTCAGCCGAGCAGTGCCCCCACCGCCGTCGGCGCGGCACCGACCGGGCCGGTGACCTGCCGGAGGACACCGCCCACCGCGTGCAACGCGTCGCCGGGCGACACGGGCCCGGTACGGCGCCGTTCACCGGTAGCAGCGACCTGGGCGATCCGCGGCTCGTTCCCGTCTCCCGACCGCCCTGGCTCCCCCGGCACCCCCGGCATCTCCGGCGTCCCCCGCCCATCGCCGGGGCCCTCCTGCGCCCCGGGCGAGCCACCCCCTTCGCCGTCCCCCTTCGGCCGACCCCACTGCTCAGCCCCCGGCGCACCAGGCACAGCACCCGGCACACCGGGCGCACCGCCCTCGTCCGGCACCCCCGCGGCACCAGCCGCCGCGCCCCCCGCAGCACCCGCACCCGGCTCCAGCCCCCACAGCTGCCCCGGCGAACCGTCCCGCCGCGCAAGCCCCACACTCATGGCCGATCCACCCGCACCCGGAGTCAGCGCGAGCGCCTCGTCCGAGCGGAGCAGGATCTCGCCGCGCACGGTGATGTCGTAGGCCACCTCCCCCGCGTGCACGAGGCAGTCGGCCAGCGCGACGTCCCTCGTCCCCGGGTCGGCGGCAAGGCACAGGGACGGGTCGACGGCGCTGCGCAGCAGACCGTCGTCCTGGTACGACCACTGCTGCGAGGCCCCCGACGAGCACGGCGCGAGCCGGACCCCCGTGCCCGCCGCGACCCGGATTCCCGCGCTCGCGGCGCTCCGGTCCTCGCCCACGTCCAGACAGCGTCCGGAGGCGAGTTCGCGCAGGCTGCCGCGGGCGATCTCGACGGGGTCGCCGGCCGCGGCGGCGGAGGGCGAGGTGGCGCGCCGGGCGCCGGTTCCGTTCGGGTGCGCGGTGTGGCCGGCGGGGGCGCCCCAGGTGGTGCCGGGCACCGGGACACCGTTGTCGTCGGACCAGCTTCTGGCCACGAGGACGGTGGCGAGCAGCGCGAGCGAGGTCAGTCCGACGCCCACCAGCACGGCCGTACGGTGGCGGCTCGCGGACCCGGTGCGGTGCCGGCCGCCGGCCTCCTCCCGCAGCGACTGCGGTGCGGGCGACCAGTTCCCGGCGGCGCCGCGCCCGGGGCGTGAGTCGAGATACCGGCGGGCCCCCCAGCCCAGCACCGTCTCGGCCAGCAGCAGCTCCAGACCGCCCTCGAACCGTCCGATGGTGTCGGCGGCGTGGCGGCAGTACGCGCAGGCCGTCAGATGCCGCCGCACATCCGGCAGCAGGACTCCGCCCCGGCGCATCGGGACGTCGAGCAGCCGGTTGTAGAAGCGGCATTCCTTGGACGGCGCGAGTTCTCTGTGGGCACGTACGCAACCCGTGCGGAATTGCTCGCGTGCCTGTTCCAGGGCGGTCGACGCGGTGGCCGGGTCGACCCCCAGCAGACCGGCGGGTATGTTTATGGGTTCGGCTTCCGCCTCGGTGTGCCACAGAAGGCATTGCGAAGCGCCGGGAAGGGCCCGGAATGCGCGCTCGGCGAGCAGTCTCCTTTCCGGCGTTCCGGGCTTTGTGGCGCGCAGTCCGCGACCTCCGGTGGGTTTGCGCAATTCCGGCAGAGTCGCACAGGTTCCGTCGTCCGCCGCCCAGGCGCGGACGGTGTCACGGACGGCGACGAGCAGGTGCGGGCGCAGCGCGCCGCCGACGGCCCCGCCCGCCATGCGGCCGAGGGCCTCGTGGAAGGCGGCGGTGGCCACGAGCGGGGCCGTGGGACCCGCGGAGGCCAGGCAGACGGCGGCGTAGTCGCGGGCGGCCCGCCAGTGCCGGGCCAACAGCAGGGCGACGGCGTGGTGGCGGGTGTCGCCCGGGCCGGTCAGCCGGGCGACGAGTTCGCGGTCGGACTCCCCGGTCGGAACCGGCAGAGGCGGGTAAGGCGGGCGTGGGGGGTGAGGGGACTGCACGGAACCATTTCCTTTCCAGCCGCGGCACCGCATGCGAAATGCGGTGCTGTCGGAAAGCAGTGCCTGATTGGTGCGTACCACCAGGGCCGGCCTCGGCGTTCGGCGCCGGCCTTTGCCCTTCCCGCGGGGAGGCTCACCTTCGCACATGCACAACACAGGAAACAAGAAGCTGGATTGACCCGACCTCAAAGTCGGCGAATTGCACGAGAGTTACCGCCGGTATCGCCTCTGCGACCCGTTCTCACGCACCCCAGGCCGGTTCTCGAACGTCCACAGCCGGTTCCCATGTTTCTCCGGGCGCACTCTCATCCACGTGTCCCAGCATGGGCCGCATGATCGCCCCCCACTCCACAGCGCCCCCCGTCCCGCCCCGCACGGTCCGCAAGGCCGTCGTACCGGCCGCGGGACTCGGCACCCGGTTTCTGCCCGCGACCAAGGCCACGCCGAAGGAGATGCTTCCGGTCGTCGACAAGCCGGCCATCCAGTACGTGGTCGAGGAGGCCGCCGCGGCCGGTCTCGACGACATCCTGATGGTCACGGGCCGGCACAAGCGGGCCATCGAGGACCACTTCGACAACGCCTTGGAACTGGAGCAGGCGCTGGCCGCCAAGGGCGACACCGTGCGCCTGGACGCCGTACGCGATCCCGCCCGGCTCGCCGACATCCACCACATCCGCCAGGGCGACCCGCTCGGCCTCGGCCACGCGGTGCTGTGCGCCCGTCACCACGTGGGCGACCAGCCCTTCGCGGTCCTGCTCGGCGACGATCTGATCGACGCCCGCGAGACCCTGCTGAGCCGCATGCTGGAGGTCCGCGAGCGGCACGCGGGCAGTGTGGTCGCGCTGATGGAGGTCGCTCCCGAACAGGCCCACCTCTACGGCTGCGCGGCGGTGGAGCCGACGGACGAGGACGGTGTCGTACGGGTCACCGGGCTGGTGGAGAAGCCGGCGCCCGGGACCGCGCCGAGCCGGTACGCGGTCATCGGCCGCTATGTCCTGGACCCGGCCGTGTTCGACGTCCTGGAGCGCACCCCGCCGGGCCGCGGCGGCGAGATCCAGCTGACCGACGCCCTCCAGGACCTCGCGGCGGGAGGCACCGTGCACGGGGTCGTCTTCGACGGGCTGCGCTACGACACCGGCGACAAGGCCGACTATCTGCGCACAGTGGTCCGCCTGGCCTGCGCCCGCCCGGACCTGGGGCCCGAATTCAGCCGCTGGCTCAGGGAGTTCGTGGCCGGTCTGGAGGACGACCGGACCGGCGACGGCGAGGCGTGGCGAGCCGCCTGACACCACCGGCGCACGACAGGAGGGGCCCGGGTCCGGGCCCCTCTCCGACATACCGCCGCGTATCGCAGTAGACCCCTGTGTAAAGGGTCAGTCCTGATGGTTGGGCCGCAGAGTCCAGACCACGGTCATCTCTCCGGTCACCGCGCCGTCCGCGCGCCGGATCTCGATCGTCACGGGGAACTCGGGGCGCTGACCCGCGTCCAGTTCGGCGACGACCTCGGCGGCCGGGCGCCCCAGGGTCGCGGTCGCGGTGACGGCGCCCATCGCCAGCTTCTTGTAGGCGATCTCGGCGCGGACGGCGAGCGGCACCGCACGCGAGAGCTGGTCCCCGAAGGCGGCCAGCACGATGGCCCCGCTGGCGGACTCCCCGAGCGTGAACATCGCGCCGGCGTGCGGCCCGCCCACGTGGTTGTGATAGGCACCCTGGTCCGGCAGGGACACCACGGCCCGGTCCCGGTTCGTCTCCAGGAACTCCAGGTTCAGGGTCCGGGCCATGGGCACGGTGGCGGCGAGCATCTCGCCGATCGACATCTGGTCTGCGCTCATGGACCTCATGTTACTCACGGGTAGCGGAGACTGACCAGCACGGATCCACCGCCGGCCGCCCTTCGCAACGACCCTGACGACGGCCGGTGACCGAATCGTGTCTCTGGCGGCACTAGGGTTACTGGCCATGTGGCCAGATCAGCAGCCGCCAGGGGGCGCGCCAAACCCGCAGCAGAACCCGCAGCAGAACCCGTATCAGCAGCCGGGGCAGCCGGGGCAGCCGCAGCCGGGTTACCAGCAGCCGGGTTACCAACAACCGGGTCAGCAGCAGCCGAATCCGTACCAGCAGCCGGGATACCAGCAGTATCCGCAGCCCGGCCAGTACGGTCAGCAGCCGCAGTGGGGGCAGCCGCAGCCGCCCACCGTGCCGATTCCGCAGCCGCCGCAGGGCGGTGGCGGCCGTACGAAACTGATCGCGATCATCGCGGCGGGCGCGGTCGTGGTCGCCGCCGGCGTGACCGGATTCCTGGTCCTCGGCAAGGACGACAACAAGAAGGACGACACGGCCGCCAAGGGCGGCGGGCACACCAGCCAGTCGCCGACGGCACAGCCCACGCCGACCTCGTCGGTGACCGACGACCCGCGCGGCATCAGCACGGAGAAGCCGACCGTCGCCGGCTGGAAGGTCGTGGTGAACGCCAAGTGGGGCATCGCCTACGACGTCCCCGCGGACTGGTCGGTGCAGTCCCCCACGCTCGAGGTCGGGTTCACGGACGACAAGGGCGACGGCACCAAGCCGCTCATCCTGATGTCGGGCACCGCCGAGGACCAGCCCAAGTGGTGCAGTTCGGACGATGACAAGGACGGCCGCGTCGACAACACCCCGCTGGCGGTCGTGGGTTCCAAGGGAGCCAGCGGAGCCAAGGACGCGAACCAGATCGCGGTGAACACACCGGCCTGGTGGGTCTACGGCGGCTACACCCAGCCCGACAAGAAGAGCATCACCTACGACAAGACGGCCAAGCAGTTCAAGACGGCCTCGGGCATCACCGGCAGCTACGCCTGGGCCCGGTCGCACAACAGCCCGAAGAAGGGCAAGTCGAAGTGCGCCAGTGACGGAAAGGCCATCACGTTCGGCTTCAAGAACTCCCAGGACGACTTCGTGTCCTTCAACTTCTACGGCGCCACGGGCGTCGCGGGAGAGGTTCCGGACGCGACCGTCATGAAGATCCTGAGCACGGTCCGTCTCCACGGGGACCCGACAGGGTCATGACGCGGATCGCCCCCTGAGGAGGATCGTTCTGCCGAGCCGCCCCGGCAGACCCGTCTGGGCGGGCGCACCTACTCGCCGCTGACCGCGGCGGCCGTCGTGACCGGCCTCGGGGCGAACGGTTCGCTCATCGCCGCCGCGTTGGCCGTGCTGGACGCGGGCGACGACTGCGGGGACGTGGGACCGGCGGCGGCCGCGCGCACGCTGCCGCTGGTGAGGCTCCTGCTCATCGGCGACGCCCTCGCCGACCGGCGCTGGGCGGCACCGGGCAGGCGTTCTTCGGCCCGGCCGTGGAGGGCATGCTGAAGTCCTCGGTGGAGGGCGAGCGGGGGGCGGGCGTTCGCCCTCTCCCGTACGGCCACACAGGGAGCGGCCATCGGCGGGGCCGCTCTCGGCGGCGCGCCGGTCGCGGCCGTCGGCCCCGGCTGAGTGCTCGCGGTCGACGCGGCCGGCTTCGCCCTCTCGGCGCCCTGCGCTCCTTCCTCGACGTCAGTCACATCCCGCCGCGCGCCCCGGCCCAGGGCATGGCGGCCGATCTCCGCGAGGGCTGGCGGAAGTTCGCCGGCCGACCCTGGCTGTGGGCATCGTCGTACGGTTCCCCCTCGCCAACGCGGTGGTCATCCGGGTTGCGTGCCGGTCTGCGAGGTCGTGCCGGACGCGTGCCAGTTCCTGCGGGGAACACCCGAGGCGCGCACTGGCTGATCGCGCCGCACCAGGAGATCCCCGAGGACAGGCTCTCCCGGCTCTCGGCCTACGACTGGTCCGGCTCGGTCTCCCTCCTGCCCCTCGCCACCGCGCCGGCGGGTCCCGCCGAGGTCGCGTCCGGCCGGACGGCCGCGTTGTGGGGCTGCGCCGTCCTGGTCGTCCTGGTCACGGCCCTGGTGCCGCTGGTCCCGGACGTGCGCGAGCTGACCCGCCGGAGCCGGCCGGTCGTCCCGGCCCGCCCCGGCCCGTGTCAGCCGATGCCGAAGGCCCCGTCGGGGGGCTCGGGTGACGGTACGGCGTCCGCGTCCCCGACCGGCCGTGCGGCGCCGGTGAACTCCCGCACCGCCGTGCCGTGTTCGACCCTCGCCGGAAAGGCGTCCGCCGCCGTGCGACGGGCCAGGGCGGCGATGTCGAGGGGGCGGTGCGAGGCGACCAGCACGGCGTTGCCGAACCGGCGCCCGCGCAGCACGCCCGGCTCGGCGATCAGCACCAGCTCACCGAAGTACTCGGCGAGCGTGGCCAGTTGGGACCGCAGGAAGGCGAACGGCGCCTGGTCGGCGAGGTTGGCCAGATACACACCGTCCGGCCGCAGCACCCGCCGGGCCTCGCGGACGTAGGCCAGCGTCGTGAGATGGGCCGGTACCCGGGAGCCGCCGAAGACGTCGGCGATCAGCACATCGGCGTGATCGTCCGGCGCCCCCTCCAGCCAGGCCCGGGCGTCGGCCGCGTGCAGCGCGACACCCGAGCCCGCCGGCAGCGGCAGATGCTCGACGACCAGCTCCAGCAGCCCCGCGTCGGCCTCCACGACATCCTGCCGCGAGCCGGGCCGGGTGGCCGCCACGTACCGGGGCAGCGTCAGCGCACCCCCGCCGAGATGCACCACGTCCAGCGCCCGCCCGGCCTCGGCCACGACATCCAGCACATGCCCGAGCCGCCGCGCGTACTCGAACTGCAGATGCGCCGGCTCGTCGAGATCGACGTACGACTGCGGCGCCCCGTCGACGGTGAGCAGCCAGGCCCGCGCACGGTCGACGTCGGGCATGAGTTTGGCGGTGCCGTGGTCGGTGGTGCGACTGACGGGTATGGATTCGTTCACTTCTCCATTGTGGGTCCCCGCCCAGGGGCGGGGACCCCTCCCCCTACCAGCCGACGGAGACGACCGTCCCCGCGCCGACGGTCCGCCCGCCCTCACGGATGGCGAACCCGAGCCCCGGCTCCAGGGGAACCTCCCGACCCAGTTCGACGGTCATACCGACCGTCTCCCCGGGCCGGGCGACCGCGGCCTCGCCGAGGTCGACGTCCCCCACCACATCGGCCGTTCGGATGTAGAACTGCGGCCGGTACGCGCTCGTGACCGGTGTCGTACGACCGCCCTCGCGCCCGGACAGCAGATACACCCGCGCCGAGAACCGACGTGCCGGTACGACGCTTCCCGGTGCCGCCACGACGTGCCCCCGCCGGACCGCGTCCCTCGGGACTCCCCGCAGCAGCAACGCCACGTTGTCACCCGCCTGCGCCTCCTCCATCGGCTTGCCGAAGGTCTCCAGCCCGGTGACCACGCTGTCCACCCCGGCGCCGAGCACGCAGACCCGGTCCCCCAGGCGGAGCGTCCCCCGCTCCACCGCGCCCGTGACCACCGTGCCCCGCCCGGTGATGGTGAGCACGTTCTCCACCGGCAGCAGGAACGGCGCGTCCAGGTACCGCTCGGGCATGGGCACGTACGTGTCCACCGCGTCGAGCAGCGCCTCGACGGAAGCCGTCCAGCGCGGGTCGCCCTCCAGCGCCCTGAGCCCCGAGACCCGTACGACCGGTACGGCGTCCCCCGGGTAGCCCTGCGCCGTGAGCAGATCGCGGACCTCCAGTTCGACCAGGTCGATCAGCTCCTCGTCCGCCGTGCCGTCCGCCTTGTTGAGCGCGACGACGATGTGGTCGACGCCCACCTGACGGGCGAGCAGCACGTGCTCGGCGGTCTGCGGCATGATCCCGTCGAGCGCGGAGACGACGAGGATCGCGCCGTCGAGCTGCGCGGCGCCGGTGACCATGTTCTTGATGTAGTCGGCGTGGCCCGGCATGTCCACGTGGGCGTAGTGCCGGGTGTCGGTCTCGTACTCGACGTGCGCGATGTTGATGGTGATGCCGCGTGCCGCCTCCTCCGGGGCCCGGTCGATGCGGTCGAACGGTACGAAGGTGCCGGTGCCGCGCTCGGCGAGGACCTTGGTGATGGCGGCGGTCAGGGTGGTCTTGCCGTGGTCGACGTGACCCATGGTGCCGATGTTCAGGTGCGGCTTGGTGCGCACGTAGGCCGTTTTGGACATGGCTGTACCTCGAAGCCTCTCAGCCTGGAAAGAAGAACGCGGGACCCCGGGGACCGGCCGACCCTCCCCCTGCGGGGTCCGCCGGACGTTCCGGAGAGGGTCAGCTTCGGGCGCCGTCGACAGCGGCCGCGAGGAGTGGGACGGCAGCCTTCGGCGCATCCGCGAGGGCGGATGCTGCGAGGACGAAGGCATACCGGAACATGACGTCGATCATCGCCGAGGAGTCGTCCGGCGTCGAACGGTTTTCCGCGGCGGGCGCGTTCAGACGCCGATGTTCTTCAGCGCCTCCCGCACGCTCAGCGGCGCGAACCGGCCCCGCTCGCGCGCCAGGAACGTCCGTACGGCCTCGGGGTCCGTCTTGGCGTATTCACGCAGGGCCCAGCCGATGGCCTTGCGGATGAAGAAGTCGGGGTGCCCGGACTGGAGCAGGCAGTAGCCGAACAGCCGCTCGGCGTCGGTGCGTTCCTTCCAGGTCAGCTGGTGGAGCAGGGCCGTGCGCGCCACCCACAGGTCGCCGTCGGTGATCCACGTGTCCATGTCGGCGGTGAGCTTCGGATCGGCGGCGACGAGCGTGCCGACGACGTGCGCGGCGAGCAGATCGACGGTGTCCCACCAGGGCGCGGTCGTCACGAGGTACCGGGTCACCGGGAGGAAGCCGGAGGAGCAGCGGGCGGCGTACCGGCGCAGATAGTCCACGGCGAAGTAGTGGTATTCGCGCTCGGGCAGCGCCCAGCAGCGCAGGGCGATCGCGGTACAGTCGGCCTCGGCGGGGCGCGGTGTGCCCGCGAGGACGGTGCGGGACAGGGCGCGGCGGGCCGGGGTGGGGATGCCGAGGAAGGGGGCCGCGTCCTTCATGTAGGCCCGCATCGAGACGGCCCGCCCGGGGTCATGGGCGGCCTCGTAGGCGGCCGTCAGCCGTTCCAGCACGGTGTCGGCGAGTGCGCTGCGCGGCACCTGGGGCGGGGCCGCGCCTGTGACGGTCATGAGACGAACCATACGGCGATCACACGCGGACGTCGGCTAGTGTCACCGGATGCTCGATGCCGACCGCTCTGGCACCGCCACGGCCTCCCGGCCCGCCGCCACGGAGCCGACCGTCCCCCCGGTCGTCCCCGTCCCGGCCCTGCCCCGCACCGGATTCGCCGCCCGTTGCACGCGCGCGCTGGTGTCCCCGTACGCCCGGCTGTCGCTGTTGCTCGCCCTGCTCGCGGGGGCCGGTGCGGGTGTGCTGGTCTTCGAGCCGCAGCGACTGCTGACGCACGGGTGGCCGCCGCAGCTCGGCGGGGCCGCGGCGGCCGTGGTGTTCGGGGCGGCGTACGGGCTGTGCACGGTGGCGTTCGTGCCGCGGCCGTTGCTCAACCTGGCGGCGGGCGCGCTGTTCGGCTCCCAGCTGGGGCTGGCGACGGCGCTGGCGGGCACGGTGCTCGGGGCGGGCGTGGCCTTCGGGCTCGGCCGGTTCCTCGGGCAGGACGCGCTGCGGCCGCTGCTGCGGGGCCGCCTGCTGAAGGCGGTCGACGGGCAGCTGAGCCGGCACGGGTTCCGGTCGATGCTGGCGGCGCGGCTGTTCCCGGGGGTGCCGTTCTGGGCGGTGAACTACTGCGCGGCCGTCTCCCGTATGGGCTGGCTGCCGTTCCTGCTGGCCACGGCGCTGGGCTCGGTGCCCAACACCGCTGCCTACGCGGTCGCCGGCGCCCGCGCCTCGGCACCGACGTCCCCCGCCTTCCTGATCGCGATGGCCTGCATCGCCGTGCCGGCGCTGCTGGGCACGGTGGTGGCCTGGCGGCGGCGCCACCACCTGCGCGGCCGGTAGGGATCAAACGCCTTCCAGAATCATGGCGTTGGCGAGTCCGCCCGCCTCGCACATGGTCTGCAGGGCGTAGCGGGCGCCGCGTTCGCGCATCGCGTGGACCAGGGTGGTGGTCAGCCGCGTGCCGCTGGCGCCGAGCGGGTGGCCGAGGGCGATCGCGCCGCCGTGCGTGTTGACCCGGTCCAGGTCGGCGCCGGTCTCCTGCTGCCAGGCCAGCACCACGCTGGCGAAGGCCTCGTTGACCTCGAAGAGGTCGATGTCGTCGATGCCCAGCCCCGCCCTGCGCAGCACCTTCTCGGTGGCCGGGACGACACCGGTGAGCATCAGCAGCGGGTCGGAGCCGGTGACGGCGAAGCTGTGCAGACGGGCGAGCGGGCGCAGGCCGAGGCGGGCCGCGGTCTCGCCGGAGGTGATCAGGACGGCGGAGGCACCGTCGTTGACCGGGCTCGCGTTGCCCGCGGTGACGTTCCACTCGATCTGCGGGAAGCGCTCGGCGAAGCCGGGGTCGTAGTAGGCGGGCTTGAGGCCGGCGAGGATCTCCGGGGTGCTGCCGGGGCGTACGCACTCGTCGCGGGCGACGCCGTCGAGCGGGGCGACCTCGGCGTCGAACAGGCCGTTCGCCCAGGCCCGGGCCGCCTTGTGGTGCGAGGAGACGGCGAACTCGTCCATCCGCGCGCGTGTGAGGGACCATTTGGCGGCGATCAGCTCGGCACTGACGCCCTGGGGGACCAGGCCCTCCGGGTAGCGCTCGGCGACACCCGGCCCGAACGGATCTTTTCCCGCGGGCACGTTGGACCACATCGGCACCCGGCTCATCGACTCCACACCGCAGGCGACCACGAGGTCGTAGGCGCCGGAGATGACGCCCTGCGCGGCGAAGTGCACAGCCTGCTGGGAGGAGCCGCACTGCCGGTCCACGGTGGTCGCCGGGACCGACTCGGGAAACCCGGCCGCGAGCACGGCGTAGCGCGTGGTGTTCATGGCCTGCTCGCCGACCTGGTCGACGGTGCCGCCGATGACGTCGTCGATCAGCGCCGGGTCGACGCCGGAGCGCTCGACCAGGGTGCGCAGGGTGTGGGCGAGGAGCTGCACGGGGTGGACGTGGGCGAGGGCACCGCTCGGCTTGCCCTTGCCGATGGGGGTGCGTACCGCTTCGACGATCACTGCGTCGCGCATGGCGCCGGCCTCCTTGGCCGCCTGGCTGTCCGTAGCGGGCTACGGCAGCTACCAGTGAGTAGGAAATCCAAACTCACGATAACTCGCAGAGTTGGAAAATCAAACCCTCCCTTAGACTGGCCCCCATGGCCGTACGGAAGACCGCGCAAGACCCGCGCCCCTGCTCCATCGCCGACGCCCTCGCGCTGGTCGGCGAGAAGTACTCCCTGCTCGTCCTGCGGGAGGTCTGCCTGGGCAACGGCCGCTTCGACCAGCTCGTGCGCAACATCGGCGCCCCGCGCGACATCCTGGCCACCCGGCTGCGCCGGCTCGTGGACGCGGGCATCCTCACCAAGCGCGCCTACAGCGAGCGCCCGCGGCGTTTCGAGTACCGGGCCACGCAGGCGGGGCTGGAGCTGGAGCCGGTCCTGATGACCCTCAAGGAGTGGGGCGACCGCCATCTACGCAAGGGCGCCGACCTGCCCATGGCCGTCGAGCACAGCTGCGGCAGCGAACTGGTCCCGGTCGTCTCCTGCCGGGCCTGTGGCGAAGAGGTCCGCCACGAGGACCTCACGGCCCACCCCCAGGCCCCGGGGTGGACGCTCTCGGGGCCCGTCCCGGGCTGAGCCCGAGCACACGGCCGGGTGCTCGGCCGGGGAACACCCCCGGCCGAGCACCGTTCCGCGCCGCCGTGGCCGATCGGACCGGCAGTCCTAGTAGCCGAAGCGCAGGTCGGGCAGGCTGCGCAGAATGGCCCGTACCTCGTCCTTCGTCGCGCCTGTGCGCGTCTGGAAGTCGCGCTCGTCGCCCGTCTCGATCGCTTCACTCATGAGCGACACCACGAGAAAGTATTCTTCCCTGGGCATCGAGACCACGATCTCCGCACCGAGATCCTCTACCTGCATGAAATGTGCCTCCTATTCCGGCCGGAAGTTCGTGAGGAAGTATTCCTTGCCGTTCTTGGGGGCGAAAACGGTGCCCCCGTCCCGTGAATTGGGGTTCCTGATCACGATCACCCCGTTACGCCAGTAGGCGCTGCGTCCGCCCCCGCCGACTCGTCGCTCGCCGTTGAGCACGACGTCCTCGACCATGTCGGCGAACTGCTGCCGCGTCTGAATGCCGGGGAACTCCCCCTGCTCCACGACGTGCTTGCGGAACGCGTGCCCGTCGGCGCCCGCGAGTTCCTCGGCGGCCAGCTTGGCCTGCAGACGCCGCGCCTCGGCGACGTTGCAGTTCGCGTTGTGGACGAGGACGGGCGTCCGACCGGCCAGCACGTAGTACGTGTGCAGATCGGCGACGGTGAGGTTGTACGTCCGGGCGGTCTCTCCGAAGGCACGGTTGTGGCTGACCGTGGCGGTGCTGCCGTCAGCCGTCCGCAGGGTCGCTCCGACCTGCAGATTCGCCGCCGCCACCCAGGTCCCGGCCGAGGGCGACCAGAAAGGGTGCTCGTTCGTCGCGGTGAGGTGCTCGGCGCCGTTGCGGGTGTCGATCGTGAGGTCGTTGAAGCGCTTGTCGTGCTCGGTGACGATCAGGTCGGTCACCGGTCGCGCCCCTGTGACCCCGGTCAGGGGGTCGGTCGCCAGAACCTGGTCACCGATCTCGACGGACTCGATGTTCTTCGTCGAGCCGTCGGCCAACAGCACCCTGGTGCCGGCGAGAAAACACTGGAGGCACTTCTCCGCCGCCTTGGCGGCACGTGAGCCCTCGGCGATGCCCTCGACGCCCTCCTCGACCTTCTTGAGCAGCTTCAGCTTCCCGACGGGAAGCACGCCCGCCACAGCCATCGCGCATTTGCCGAGCGTCGGTTTGTCGATGCAGTCCAGCAGGTCATTGACGCCGAGAACCTCCATGCCGCCGTTGAGCAGATGCTTGGCGAGGTCCGGAGAGGCCTCCGGATTCTCCAGGGGCTGCCCGGCCAGCGCACACGGCGGAAGGCTGTCCCGGGACATGTAGGCGATGCAGCGCTTTCTTTCCTTGGCCTTCTTTTCCTGCTCGCGCTGCTTCTTGCGCTGGTCTTCCGCCTGCTTCTTGGCGGCGGCCTCCTCGGCCCGCCGCTTGGTCACCACGTCGGCCCAGGCCTTGGAGGCCTCCTTCTTGGCCTCGGTGGCACTCTTGCCGGCCCGTACCGCGTCGTCCCAGGCCTCATCGGCGGCGTCGTCCGCCGCATAGGCCGAGTCGCGCGCGTAGGACGCGGACCATTCCGCCTGGGCGGCCGATTCCTCGGCGTCGGCGGCGTCCTGGTCGGCCCGGTCGGCGGCGCTGCGGGCGGTCTTCGCGGACTGGGCGGCCCGGTCGGCGCTCTGCTGTGCCTGGTCGGCCGACTTCTTGGCGTCCTCGGCGTACGTGCCGGCCTGCGCGGCGTTCTTCTTCGCCTCGGCAGCCGCCTTGTCCGCCTCGGTCTTCGCGTTCTTGGCGATCGCGGCGGCCTGGGCCGCCAGCGCGCTGTCCTTGCGTGCCGTCGCCGCGATGCCGTCGGCCTCGTCGAGCAGCCGCTGCATCTGCGCGGTGTGGGTCTGGGCCAGCCTGTCCTTGCGGTCGGCCATGTACTGCCCGACCTCGATGAACTCGTGGAGCCGGTCGGCCGGTCCGGTCAGGGCGATCTTCGCGGCCGCCTGCACCTCCGGCCCGCCGTCGTTGACCAGCTTGGACGCCAGCACCCGCTCGTCGGAGTTACGGGCCTGGTACTGA
Organism: Streptomyces sp. MMG1121; assembly: GCF_001280015.1. GTDB lineage: Bacteria > Actinomycetota > Actinomycetes > Streptomycetales > Streptomycetaceae > Streptomyces. Next base: position 64,106 of record NZ_LGDV01000251.1, on the reverse strand, counting down.
CCGCCGTTGAGGAACGACAGCATGGCCCGGGGGCTGCCGTCGGCAAGAGCCGCCTTGGACGCCTCCTTCACCGCCGGCCCGCCGGCGTTGTTGATCCGGGAGACGAGCACCCGGTAGTCGGCGGCCGCCACCGTGTACTGACCCGAGCTGTAGAAGTCGCGGACCTGCTCGTCGCCGCCGGTCAGCGCCTCGGTCGCACCGGTCCGGACAGCTTCGTACGGGCTCTGCGACGCGAGATCGGCGACCTGCTGGCGTATCTGATCCGTTTCGGCCTGCCGCGCACCGGTGCGCAGATAGTCGAGGACGCCGGCGTCGTCGCCCGAAAGGGCCTCGGCGGCCGCGTCCTGGCGCCAGGCGCCGTACTGCTCGAGGGCGCGCAGGGCCACGGCGCGCCCCTTGGCGGCGATCGCCGCGGTGTCGGCTCCGGGCTTGTCCGCCTCGGCCGCGAGGGAGGCGGTGTCCTCGCCGATCCGCTTGTCCTCCAGCGCGACGCCGGCCAGCTCGGAGGTGAAGGCGTCGGTGGCGTCCTTCTGCGACTGCGCGGCCTCCATGGACGCGTTGGTGCGGCTGGTGAGGTCTTCCGCCTCGGTCTTGCGGGCGACGTCGAAGACCTTGTGCGCGGTGGTCGCGGCCGCGGTCGCCGTGTCGGCCGCCTTCTTGGCGTTGGCCGCCTGCTTGGCGGCCTCCTTGGCGGCGTCCGTCGCCTTGCCCGCCTGCTTGGCGGCTTCCTCCGCCGCCGTCGCCGCGTTCTCGGCGTGTGTGGCCGCCGAGTTCGCCGCGTCCCGTGCCCCAGCGGCCGCCTCGGCGGACTCCCTGGCGAGGGCGTCGGCCGCGTTCGCCGCGCGGTCCGCCTCACGGGCGTGGCGTCGCGTCTCGGCCGCGGCGGCCTGCGCCTCCGCCGAGTGCGCACCCGCCGCGTCGGCGGCACGGTTGGCCTCGTCGGCCGAGTCCGCCGCGGCGTTCGCGTTGCCGGTCGCGCTCCGCGATGCCGCCACGGCGGCCCGGGCGGCCGTGGACGCCTTGGCGGCCTGGTCGGCGGCGTCCGCCGACTTCTTGGCCAGGGCGCCCGCGGCACGCGCCTGCTTGGCCATGTCGCGCGCCTTGTCGGCGGCCTTCGCATCACTGGCCGCGTCGGCGGCGGCCTTGTAGGCGGCACTGGCCGCGTTGGCCGCGGCGGTGGCGGCCGCGGAGGTCTGCGCGGCCGCCAGCGCCGCGATGCGCGCCGAACGGTTCGCCGCGTTCGCCGCGTTGATGGCGGTCTGTGCCGCTTCCGAGGCCGCCTTGGCGGCCTCGGCGGCCTGGCGGGCCTTGGCCGCGGCCTTGAGCGAGTCGTTCTTGGCGGCCAGGGTCTCCTTGGCCGCCGTGGCAGCGGCCTCCTTCGCCAGCTCCGAGGCGGCGACCGCCTTCGCGGACGCCTCCTGGGCCGACTTCGTGGCGTCCTCGGCCTGCTTGCCGGCCTGCTCGGCCTGCTCGGTCAGCTGAGCGATCGTGGCGTGTTCCTGATCACGGTCGCGCGCGATGAACTGCCCGACCTCCAGGAACTCGACGACGTCGTCCGGCGTTCCCTGCAGCGCGAGCTTGCCGGCCGCCTTCATCGCCGGACCGCCCGCGGCGACCAGCTGGGAGACCCGCACCCGGTTGTCGGTCTCACGGGCCGTGTACTGCCCCTCGGCGAGGAACTTCGCCACGTCCTCGGGCGAGCCCTGCAAAGCCGCCTTGCCCGCGTCCTGGACGCCGGGGCCGCCGAGGTTGATGACCCGCGACACCTCCACACGCCGGTCCTGCTCCAGAGGAGCCTTCCAGCCGTCGCGCAGGAACGCGGCCACGTTCTCCGGGTTCTGCGACCCGAGGGCGGTCTTCGCCGCCTCGCGCACCGCCGGACCGCCCGCGTTGATCACGCGGCTGACGTCCACCCGGTCATCGACCGCCTGGAGTGCGGGCCGGTCGTCGAGGAACGCCCGGATGTCCGCGGGGCCACCGAGCAGCGCCCGCTCGGCGGCCTCCTTGACACCACTGCCACCGTCGCGCCAGTACTCGACGACGAGCCCGCGGTAGCTCAAGGGGTTCACGTCGTCGTCGGCGGCGGCCGCCGGCGAGGCCCCGAGGAGTTCCGCCGTCAAGGCGAGGGGCAGCAGTGCGGCAGCCGCACCACGCAGCGCGGCACGACCGCCCCGGGCTCGCGCGGAGTCGCCGGCCCGTGTGTGTGACGCCCGCACAGGGCGCCAACGCTTTCTCATCTGAGTCCACTTCGATTGCTCGTGCCCCCTCCTCGTCTCATCACGGTCACCCCACCCAGGGCTGCCCGTTCTGTTCGTGTTTACAGCGGTTCACGCAGGAGAACCGCCGCCGGAGCCAAGAAGTGGCATCGCGGCTGACCAGTCATCAACTTGACTGATGCGTGAACGAATAGAGGGGGTCTCTTCACCCGCATCTTACATATGCTTTACTTACAGGCCTCTTCAGGGTGGTGATGCCCCCTAACTCCCCAATCGGAAGGAATCTGTGGTGATTTCCCGTGCCGTCAAGGCACTCGTGGTCGGCGCCACGGCGGCGACAGTCAGCTCCATCGGATGCGTCGCGATCGCGTCGGCCGACGGCTCCGGACCGACCGCGCCGCGGACGGCCGCCACCGGCATGCCGTCCGCCGTCGAGACCTTCGACTACCCCGGCGCCGCCCGGATCCAGGCCGAGCGCAAGATCGTCCTCAAGCGCGGCGACGGCCACATCGTGCTGACGGGCTGCGACGCGGCGTACGACATCAAGGTCGAGTCCCGCACCGCGGACATGTTCTTCTGCTTCAAGGTCAGCGGGAAGCAGGGCCACCTGACGATGGAACTCCCCGACGCGTACGGCATCTGGACCGAGGACCACCCCGTCAAGGCGACGCTGACGACGGACGGCAAGGAGACCGTCGTCAACGCGCCCAAGAACGACTACACGCCCGTCGGCGAGTCGGGCAGCACCGCCAAGCGCTCCGTCCTCGTCGAACTCCGCGTCAACAGCTGACCCGCGGCCGCGGAAGCGCAGGCACGAGCTCGGCTCCGGCGGGTCCACGGCCCCGGTCGCCGCGCGCCACAGCCCGCTCGACCGCCGACGGCCGGGACGCCACCTCCGCGTGCCGAGAGACCTCCGCCGCGAAAGACGCGGCGCCCGTGGTCACGGCCCGCACCACGCCCCGCCGTCCGTCTTCCGGCCGATGTTCCGCACCGGCTCCGCACACGTCACGCGTCGCCCGCACCACGGCACATGCCCCGGCGGGCCTGCACGCCCTTGAACCACCAGGAAAGTCCAACGTGTCCAACCTCCGCCCCCGCGTGGCACTGACGAGCACCCTGCTCGCGGCCACCGTCGTGTCCGGCGTGCTCACCGGCACCGGCGCCCACGCCGTTACCGGCGACACGGCGGCCAACGGCTCCTTCGCCTACACCGCCCGCCTCGCCATCGGCTCGGACGAGCGGGCCTGCACCGGTGCGCTGATCGACCCGCAGTGGGTCGTCACCGCCGCGAGCTGCTTCGCCGACGACCCCGAGCAGAGCTCCGCCGTCCGCGCGGGCAAGCCGGTCAGGGCCACCACCGCGACGATCGGCCGCACCGACCTGACGTCCAGCGCGGGGCAGGTCCGCCAGGTCGTCGAGCTGGTGCCCCACGGCGGCCGCGACGTCGTACTGGCCCGGCTGAGCCGGCCCGTCGCCGGGATCACGCCGGTCAAGGTCGGCACCACCGCTCCGGCCACCGGCGAGTCCCTCACGGTGCCGGGCTACGGCCGCACGCAGACCGAGTGGGCCCCGCTGAAGCTGCACACGGGCAGCTTCAAGGTCGGCGCCGTGCAGTCCGAGACCGTCGACATGACCGGCCAGAACGGCGCCGCCGTGTGCGCCGGTGACACCGGCGCCCCGGTGCTGCGCGCCACCGGCGGCAGCTATGAACTGACGTCGCTCACCACCCGCTCCTGGCAGGGCGGTTGCCTCGGGCAGGACGGGGCCGAGACCCGTACCGACGCCCGCGACGTCCGTCTGGACGACCTCGGCGGCTGGATCGACTCCACCGTTCAGGCGGCTCCCGTCACCGACTTCGACTGCGACGGTGTCGAGGACATCGCGATCGCCGACCCCAAGGCCGCGGTCGGCGGGAACGACGGCGCGGGTGCCGTCCGTGTCGTCTACGGCGGCGGCAAGGGCACCGCGTCGATCGACCAGGACCTGGACTGGGTGGCCGGCGGGGCCGAGGCCGGCGACTGGTTCGGCGAGAGCGTCGACACCGTCGACTACAACCAGGACGGCTGCACCGACCTGGTCGTCGGCACTCCCTCCGAGGACCTCGACAAGGCGACCGACGCGGGCATGGTCGACGTCCTGTACGGCGCGCCGGGCGGCATCGGCACCGGCTCGGTGAAGGACACCCACTTCGAGCAGAAGGCCGGCACCGGGTCCATCGCCGCCTCCACCCCCGAGGCCGGTGACCGCATGGGCCAGGCCCTGGCCGCCGGCACCACCGCGTCCGGCGAGCCGTTCCTGGTGATCGGCGCCCCGGGCGAGGCCATCGGCTCCGTACCCAAGGCGGGCATCGCGTTCTACGTGCGCGACAGCACCAGCATCGGCATCACCACCGCCAACGTCGGCATCACCCAGGACAGCACGGGCGTGCCCGGCGCGGTGGAGGCCAACGACAACTTCGGCGGCGCCGTCGCGGCCGACGCCAACCACATCGCGATCGGCGCCCCCGGCGAAGCCATCGGCACCGACGCCGGCGCCGGCAACGTGGCGGTCTTCTCCCACAAGCTGACCTCCGAGAACCGCCCCACCCCGCTGTTCGGCCTCGACCAGGACCTGGACAAGGTCTCCGGCGGCGCCGAACCGGGCGACCAGTTCGGCAAGTCCCTCGCCATGGTCCCCTACCGCCCCTCCCAAGCGGCCGCCGCGACCGACTCCGTCCTCGCGGTGGGCTCGCCCGGTGAGGACCTGGACATCGACGGCGTCAACAAGACCGACACCGGCAACGTGATCACCTTCCGCATCACCGCGGCCGGCAGCTACAGCCAGCTGAACGTGTACAGCTCGGGCACCGCCACCGACGACGTCGCCGGCACCTCCGAGGCCGGCGACCGCTTCGGCCAGACCCTGGCCGCCGTCAACACCGCGCCCGGCGCGGTCGGCACCGCGGCCACGATGAAGCTCGCCGTCGGCGCACCGGGCGAGGCGATCGGCACCGCCGCCAAGTCCGGCGCCGTCACCACCTTCTCCCTGCTCGGCTCGCCCGGCGCGAGCGACCGCTGGATCGAGGCCGGCACCTCCGGCATCCCCGGCCCGGCAGGCGCCGACCAGCAGCTCGGCTCGAGCATCCACTACACCGGCACCCAGCTCTACGTCGGCATGCCCTACGGCCCGAACGCCCACGGCACGCTGCACGCCCTGCCGCTGTCCAACGTGACCGCCGGCGGCACCAACGCCGCCATCACCACCTACCAGCCCGGCAAGGGCGGCCTCCCCGCCACCGGCGGCCGTTTCGGCTACACCGCCCGCTGATCCAACTCCGCACAGCGGGGCCGCAGTTCACCGCGGGCCCCGGAGGGTCACCTCCCCTCCGGGGCCCGCGGCCTGTGCACGCCGTCCCGTCATGGCCGTCGAGGGCGGGGCTCGACCCCGGTGCCACGCCGTCGTCCCGGCCCGCTACGCTGCCCTCGTCATTTGATCAGTTCTTTACCCGACAGGACTTGGACGCCTTACCTTCATGTCTTGGTTTGAATCCCTCGTCCTCGGACTCGTCCAGGGGCTGACCGAATTCCTGCCCGTCTCCTCCAGCGCGCATCTGCGGCTGACCGCGGCGTTCGCCGGCTGGGAGGACCCCGGCGCGGCCTTCACGGCGATCACGCAGATCGGCACCGAGACCGCGGTGCTGATCTACTTCCGCAAGGACATCGGCCGTATCGTCTCGGCCTGGTTCCGGTCGCTGTTCAGCAAGGCGCTGCGCCGGGACCACGACGCGCAGACGGGCTGGCTGGTGATCGTCGGCTCGATCCCGATCGGGCTGCTGGGCGTGACGCTCAAGGACCAGATCGAGGGCCCGTTCCGCGACCTCCGCATCACCGCGACGATGCTGATCGTCGTCGGACTGGTCATCGGCGTCGCCGACCGGCTCGCGGCCCGCGACGAGACCGGCGGCCGGCACCGGGCGCCCAAGCAGCGCAAGTCCCTGGAGAACCTGGGCGTCAAGGACGGACTGATCTTCGGCCTGTGCCAGGCCTGCGCCCTGATCCCCGGTGTCTCCCGTTCCGGCGCGACCATCAGCGGCGGCCTGTTCATGGGCTACAAGCGCGAGGCCGCGGCCCGCTACTCCTTCCTGCTCGCCATCCCGGCGGTGCTCGCCTCGGGCGCGTTCGAGGTGAAGGACTCGGTGGGCGGGGGCCATGCGGACTGGGGGCCGACCCTGTTCGCGACGGCGATCGCGTTCGCCTCGGGATACGCCGTCATCGCGTGGTTCATGAAGTGGATCTCCCACAAGAGCTTCATGCCGTTCGTCCACTACCGCGTCGCCCTCGGCATCGTCATCATCGCCCTGGTCTCGGCGGGCGTGCTGAGCCCGCACGCGGCGGAGTCGGCGGGCTGAGCGCGGTTGTTCCGGGCGTCTCCGGGCCATGGAGGCCGTCGCGGCCTGCGGATTGCGTCGGCGGCGGTGACCAACCCCATACGTTCTGCGTAGCCGCCCGGTAGCGCAGTGTCAGTGCTTGCCCCTAGGCTGTCCGCATGTCCCCCGAATTCCCGACCTCTGGTTCCGTGCGGTCCGCCGCCGAGGTGAACGAGCAGATCCGGGCGCTCTGGCTGCGTGCGGGCGGCACCCTGTCGACCCAAGAGCGCGCGGAGTACGAGCTGTTGGTGGTCGAGTGGGCCGCGGCCATCCGCGAGGAGATCATCGAGGCGGCCTGAGGCCAGGCCCGCCCGGGCGGGCGAGCAGATGCGCGAGCATCCCGTCGGCCACGGGGTACGGCCGCTCCGGAGGCAACAGCCCGGCGGCGCGCTCCGGTTCGCCCGCCCGCACCAGCCGGTGGACCTCCGTGGCCAGTGGCGTCACGTCCTCGATGCCCCTGGTCCACTCGTCGGCGTACCGAGCCGCCGCCTCCCCGGCGAGACCGAGCTGCAACGACCGGTGGGGCAACGGCTGGTGGTGCAGATCTCGCTCGGGATCCCACTGGACACGGGCTGGCGCCTGCCTCAACTGCCGCTTCCAGGAAGCCCGGTCCGCGTGCAGTCCCGGCACGTAGTGCGACAGACAGGCGTTCCGCAGGGCCCACTCGAAGCCGGCGCGGTCGATCTCGACGGCGACAACGGTCTCCTGCCCTTCCTTGGTGCCCCAGCCGCAGCGGTACATCATCCACAGGAAGGACGGCTTGATCCACGTCATCCGGTCCCGCTTCCAGGCGGACGGAAAGCGTCCGGTGCGGGCCGCCGGCCGGCCGATCTCCGGGCGGTAGGCCTGGTAGACCGTGACCGTGGCGTCCGTGTAGCAGGCGCGGATGCGGAACTTCGGTTCGGACCCCATGGTTCGATCGTCGGTCCGTTCCTCGTGCTGATCGTTCATGGGCACAGATTCGGCCGTACGCCGCATCCGCACCACCGAATAACCCCGCACACCCCCTTGGCTCCTCGCCCGCCATGCCCAACACTTGGCCGATGACGCAGCGTGCGGAGCTCGCGACCGTGATCGACCGGCTGGCCGTGGACGAGGTGGTCACGGCGTACGCCGTGGCGGTGGACGAAGGGGACTGGGCGGCGTACCGGCGGCTGTTCACGACGGACGGGCGCGCCGACTACCGCTCGGCCGGCGGCATCGAGGGCGACGCGGGCCGGATCGCCGCATGGCTCGCGGAGAACCTGGCCCTGTTCGCCATGCGCCAGCATCTGATCGTCAACCGCCAGGTACGGTTCGGTGTCCTGGACCACGACACCGGTGACACCGCCCGGATCCGGGCCGACTATCTCAACCCGATGCGCTTCGCGACCGAGGGCGGGCCCGCCGAGCCGGACCTGGTCTGCGGCGGCCGGTACGACTTCGCGCTGCTGAGGACCGCGGAGGGCTGGCGCCTGCGCGAGGTGGTCGTACACGAGAAGTGGCGCCGGCTGACAGCCGTGGCCGCGCCGACCCCCTGAAAGGCTGTGCCCCGCGCCGGTTCCACGCCCTCTGTCATGGATCGGTCCCCCGGCGCACACTGAAGGTGAGCGCTGGGTAGGGAGGGTCCCTATGAGGACGATCGACCACTGTCTCACCTCCCCCTGGCGACGCTCCTGCGTCGCCGCGCTCGCCGGCGCCCTGCCCGTGCTGGCCTTCCCCGCTCCGTCGCTGTGGTGGTTCGCGTACGTCGCGCTGGTCCCCTGGATCCTGCTGGCCCGCTCGGCGCCGACGGGGCGGCGGGCGGCGTACGACGGCTGGAGCGGCGGCTTCGGCTTTCTGCTCGCCGTGCACCACTGGCTGCTGCCGAGCCTGACCGTGTTCCTCTTCGTGATCGCCGCTCTGCTGGGCGCGCTGTGGGCGCCCTGGGGCTGGCTGGTGCGCCGTTTCCTCGGCGGGCGGCCCACGCCGGGCCGGGCTGCCGCGGCGCTGCTGGTGCTGCCGTCTGCCTGGCTGATGGTGGAGCTGGTGCGGTCCTGGCAGGGCCTCGGCGGGCCGTGGGGCATGCTGGGCGCCAGCCAGTGGCAGGTCTCCCCGGCCCTGCGGCTGGCCTCGGTCGGCGGCGTCTGGCTGCTCAGCTTCCTGCTCGTGGCCGTGAACGTGGCGGCGGCCGTGCTGATCGCGGTGCGCGAGGCGCGCGTGCCGGCCGTGGCCTCGCTGGTCGCCACGGCCGCCGCGACCTCGGCCGCGTGGGCGTGGGCGCCGCGCCCGCAGGTCGACGGACAGGTGCGGATCGCCGTCGTACAGCCCGGGATCATGGACGGTGGGGACAGGCGGTTCGACCGTGAGGAGCAGCTGACCCGGCAGCTGACCGGGCAGCACGTCGACCTGGTCGTGTGGGGTGAGTCCAGCGTCGGCTTCGACCTGGCCCGGCGGCCCGACCTGGCCCGCCGGATCGCCGCGCTGTCCCGCACGGTCGGCGCCGATGTGCTGGTCAACGTCGACGCCCGACGCTCCGACAAGCCCGGCATCTACAAGAGTTCGATACTGGTCGGCCCGAACGGCCTGACGGACGAGCGGTACGACAAGATGCGGCTGGTCCCGTTCGGCGAGTACATACCGGCCCGTTCGCTGCTCGGCTGGGCCACCTCGGTCGGCAAGGCGGCCGGCGAGGACCGCAGGCGCGGCACCGAGCAGGTCGTGATGAACGTCGGGCACGGGCTGCGGATCGGCCCGCTGATCTGCTTCGAGACCGCGTTCCCGGACATGAGCCGGCATCTCGCCGAGGACGGCGCGGACGTCCTGCTCGGCCAGTCCTCCACCTCGACGTTCCAGGACAGTTGGGCGCCGGAGCAGCACGCCTCGCTGGGCGCGCTGCGGGCCGCCGAGACCGGCCGTCCCATGGTGCACGCGACCCTCACCGGCGTCTCCGCCGTGTACGGGCCGAGCGGGCAGCGGATCGGGCCGTGGCTCGGCAGCGATGCGAGCACGGCCCGCGTGTACGACGTACCGCTCGCCCACGGCATCACGCCGTTCGTCCGCTACGGCGACTGGCCGGTGCAGGGCGCGCTCCTCGTGCTGGCCGCGCTGTGCGTGACCGAGGGCAGCAGGGCGGTCAGGCTGCGCCGGAGCGGTCCCCAACCGCTCGTACCACCCGCTCGCACAGCTCATGAGTCGCCAGCGCGTCCCGGGCGCTGAGCACCTTTCCGGCCCGCACGGCGTCGAGGAAGGCGAGGACCGCCTGCTCGATGCCGCGCTGCCGGGCCACCGGCACCCAGTCGCCGCGCCGGCGCACCGTCGGCTGGCCCTTGTGGTCGATCACCTCGGCGAGGTTGACCACCTGGCGCTTGGTGTCCTGCCCGGAGACCTCAAGGATCTCTTCGGTGGAGCCGCTGAGCCGGTTCATCACGCCGAGCGCGGTGAAACCGTCCCCGCCGAGCTGGAGCACGACGTGGTGCAGCAGCCCGTCCTCGACGCGGGCACGCACGGTGACGTCGTCGACCGGACCGGGCGCCAGGAACCGCAGGGTGTCGACGACGTGGATGAAATCGTCCAGGATCATCGACCGCGGTTCCTCGGGCAGCCCGATCCGGTTCTTCTGCATGAGGATCAGCTCGCGCGGATGCTCCAGGCACTGCGCGTACCCGGGGGCGTAGCGGCGGTTGAAACCGACGAAGAGGCAGACGCCGCGCTCCTCGGCGAGGCTCACCAGCCGTTCGGAGTCGGCGAGTTCGTAGGCGAGCGGCTTGTCCACGTACGTAGGTACGCCCGCCTCCAGCAGCCGCGTGACGATCTCGGGGTGGGCAGCGGTCGGCGCGTGCACGAAGGCCGCGTCGAGGCCGGCGGCGAGCAGCGCGTCCAGCGTGGTGTGGCGTCGCTCGGCCGGCAGGTGCAGGGTGTCCGCGACCCGGTCGAGGGTGGCGGGCGTCCGGGTCTGCAGGTGGAGGTCGATCCCGGGCTGCGTGGCCAGCACCGGCAGGTACGCCTTCCGCGCGATGTCCCCGAGTCCGATGCAGCCGACCTTCACGTGCTCTCCCCTGTGCGCCCATAGGTGTGTCCCGAGCAGCATACGGGGGCCGCCGGTCGGCGATGCCGTCGAAGCCGCGCAGGAAGAGCGCGGGTCCGGCCCTGGACAGGGCGGCGATGACGGTGTCGCGTACGGCGACGGCGGCGCGGCTGCCCGCCATGTTCACACGGGCGACCTTGATGGCCTGGCGGGCGATCGCCGTGGTGCGCGGGAGCCGGGCGGCGCTGTGGGCGGGCAGGTCGGCGCAGTGGTCGGCGAGGACGACCGCGTCCGCGACGGCCTGGTTGCCGCCCTGCCCGCGACCTGCTGATCGCCCGCCACGAACTCGCCCTGGAGGCCACCCGCCGCCCCGAACTGCGCGCCTTCCACGACCGCGCCCGCGCCGTCTTCAAGGGACAACTGGCCGCGATGCCCACCGCCGTGGGCTCCCCCGACCCGGACCGGCATGTGCTGTCCCTGGCCGCCTGGGCGGACGGGCTGATGTTCTCGTGCGCGGCCGGTTCGTTCAGCGCCGAGGTACCGGATCCGCCGACGGTCCGCAGGGGCTTGGGGAGCCGCTCACGGGGATGCTCGGCCGGTGAAAGCCCCTGTGGACCACTGGAATCCACTGGTGGGGCGAGAGGGACTTCGGCGAGGATACGGCCATGACAACCGAACGCCGAGAGCCCGACCAGACCGCCGGTGAACGCGCCATGTTGGAGGGCTGGTTGGACTACCACCGCCGGACGCTGGCCGACAAGTGCGAGGGGCTGACCGACGAGCAGCTGCGCACCGCGTCCGTGCCGCCCTCCGAGCTGTCCCTCATGGGGCTGGTGCGGCATCTGGCCGAGTGCGAGCGCGGTTGGTTCCGCAAAGTGCTGACGGGCGACGACCCGGGGCCGATCTACTACTCCGACGAGGACCAGGACGGCGACTTCCACCCCACCGGGACCGACACCTGGCGGGAGGCGTACGCGACCTGGCAGGCGGAGATCGAGATCGCCCGGCGGAACGCGGCCGGCTTCGGGCTCGACGATCTGTCCCGGGGCAAGAGCAGGTTCACGCAGACGCCGTTCAACCTGCGCTGGATCTACACCCACATGATCGAGGAGTACGCCCGTCACAACGGCCACGCCGACCTGATCCGCGAGCGCCTCGACGGCGCCACCGGCGACTGAACGTCACCTCCGCTCCACCGGAACCCTCCGTACGGGGTACGAGATCACCCGTGCGGGGGCATCCGCCTCGGCCACCGGTGCCGACTCGGGCATCGAACCAGCAGAGTTGCCCGGGTGCATCGAACGACCACCACCGCAGCGCTCCTGGTCACCGTGGCCTTCTCGGCCCTCTCCGGCTGTGTGACGGTACAGCGCCCGGCGACACCCGCGCCGCCGGACACGGCCCCCGCCCTGCCGACGGCGCCCCGGCCGGACGGCAGCACGGAGCCTCGGGTGGTCCAGGCACCGGCCCGCGAGGCCCTGGAGATGGCGGGCCCGTCCCGGCGTCCCCAGCACAGGAAACCGGCCGCCCCGCGGCACACGACCGAGGCACCACCGGTCGCCGCGCCCCGGCCACCGGCACCCGCACCCGCTCCCCCGCACCCCCGCACGCACCCCCGGCGCTCGCACGGCGCCGCCCCGGACCTGCGGGACTCGGCCCCGAGGACCCCGGACGTCTGCGCCCTCGGCAGGAAGTACGGCGGCTGGAGCGGGGACAGCCCGGAGGCACGGATCTGCGAGCAGACGTACGACCAGTGAGACCGGGGTGCGGCTCACTCCCCGAAGCGCCGGCCGTCCTCCCCCAACCTCAGCTCCAGTCGGCTGATCGCGGCCCGTACCCCGTCCCCGTACCGGTCGTCGGACAGTGCTCCGGCCGCCCGGCGAGCGCGGCGCACATGGCTGCGGGCGGCCTCGGCGCGGCCGAGCTTCACATAGTCGGCGGCCAGGTTGAGGTGCAGGGACGGGAAGAAGCCGCGGACGCCGGGCGGGTCGCCGCCGGGGCCGTCGGTCACCTCCTCCGCCGCCGACAACGCCCTGAGGTCCCAGGCGAGTTCGTCCGCAGGGTCGTCCTGGGTGTCCGCGAGGTAGTGGGCCAGGGTGCAGCGGTGCAGCGGGTCCCCGGCCTCGCCGATCTCCGCCCACAGGTCGAGAAGGCGGCTGCGGGCCTCCTCGCGGTCGCCGCCGTGGTACAGCATCACGACCTGCCCGATCCGCGTCAGCACGGCGTCCGGCGCCGTGTGCTCCTGTCGCTCCGCCACCGCGTCCTCCGGCCCGTCGTCGGATGTCTGGTCAGCCGCCTGACCCGACGCTAACCGGCGGTGGGGCCAAACCGGGGCAGGCGGCCCCGACACGGCACGGCGCCACGCCAGCCGGCTCGGCGCCGGCCGGGGCGCGGCGCCGGCCGGGGATCACCTGGGATCACGCCACCGGCTCGAGCTTGCCCAGGTTCGGGATGCGCCAGTCGACCGGCTCGTGGCCCTGGGCCGAGATCGCCTCGTTGATCTGCGTGAACGGGCGGGAGCCGAAGAAACGCCTCGCGGACAGCGGCGAGGGGTGCGCGCCCTTGACCACCACGTGCCGCTTCTCGTCGATCAGCGGCAGCTTCTTCTGCGCGTAGTTGCCCCACAGCACGAAGACCGCCGGGTCGCACCGGTCGGCGACCGCGCGGATCACGGCGTCCGTGAACTTCTCCCAGCCCTTGCCCTTGTGCGAGTTGGCCTCGCCGGCCCGGACGGTGAGGACCGCGTTGAGCAGCAGGACGCCCTGCTCGGCCCACGGCATCAGATAGCCGTTGTCCGGAATCGGCAGGCCCAGCTCCTCCTTCATCTCCTTGTAGATGTTCCGCAGCGAGGGCGGGGTCTTCACGCCGGGGCGGACCGAGAAGCACAGGCCGTGGCCCTGGCCCTCGCCGTGGTAGGGGTCCTGGCCCAGGACGAGGACCTTGACCTTGTCGTACGGCGTGGCGTCCAGCGCGGCGAAGACCTCGTCGCGCGGCGGATAGACGGGACCTTTCGCCCGCTCCTCCTCGACGAACTCGGTCAGCTCCTTGAAGTAGGGCTGCTGCAGCTCGTCGCCCAGAACCCCGCGCCAGGATTCGGGCAGCATGGCGATGTCGGTCACGTCAAGTCCTCACGGTGGCTGTCGACTACGCGGTCACTTCCAGGTTCCAGAACCTACAGGCGACCACTGACAACGGGCACCGCAAGGCCGCTTCACCAGCTGGTCTTGCGGTGCAGTGTCCACATCATCATGATCGTCGACGGGTCGAGGGCCTGCTCGCCGCCGGAGACGTCCTCGCTGGCCGCGATGTACTGCCGGCCCTGCCACAGCGGGATCAGGCGGGCGTCGTTCACCATGATCTGCTGGGCCTGCTCCAGGTCCTTGACCGTCTGGGCGCGGTCGCTCTCCGCACGCGAGTGCGGCAACAGCTTGTCGGTGATCTCCTTCGCGGGGTACGGCGTGCCGAGCGCGTTGTGCTCGCCGACGAACGGGGCGATGAAGTTGTCCGCGTCGGGGAAGTCCGGGAACCAGCCGCGGCCGAACACCGGGTACTCGCCCTTCTGGTAGCCGACCACGAAGGTCTTCCAGGGGCGGCTCTCGAGGGTGATGGTGAACAGCCCGGACGCCTCCAGCTGCCGCTTCAGCTCCTGGAACATCAGGGCCGTCTCGGAGCCGTAGCGGTCGGTGGTGTACCAGAGGGTGAGCGGGACGCGCTGGTGGATGCCCGCGTCGGAGAGGATCTTGCGGGCCTTGGGCACGCTCGGGTCGCCGAAGTCGTCGAAGAAGTCGGTGGTGTGGCCGGTCAGGCCCTTGGGGACCATCGAGTACAGCGGGTCGACGGTGTCCTTGTAGACCTTGTGCGCGATGGCGCCCCGGTCGACGATCTGGGCGACGGCCCTGCGGACGGCGGGCTCCTTCGCCCAGGGGTCCTGAGGGTTGAACACCAGGTAGCTGATGTCGGTGCCGGTGCCGTCGACGAGTTGCAGGTTGGCGTCGCCGCGCTGCTGGAGGGCGAGGATGTCGTCGGCGGCGAGGCCGCGGTAGGTGACGTCGATCCGCTTGGCCCGCAGCGCCTCGACCATCGCGGCCGAGTCCTGGAAGTAGCGGATGGTCACCGCGTCGTTCTGCCGCTCGGCGAAACCCTGGTAGTTCCCGTTGCCGACGAGGACGGCCTGCTTGCCCTCGTCGTACGACTGGAGCTTGTACGGCCCGGAGCCGTGGACCTCGGCGTCCTTGCGCAGGGAGCGCGCCGGGTAGTCGTCCGGGTCGACGATCGACATGGCGGGGGTGGCCAGCACGAACGGGAAGGTGGCGTCGGGCCGGTTGAGGTGGAAGACGACCTCGCTCCCGCCGAGCGCCTGCACCCGGTCCAGGCTGCCGAGCAGTCCGGCGGGGCCGCCGGGGGCGTTGATCGTGCGGATGCGGTCGATGGAGTACTTGACGGCGCTCGCGGTCAGCGGGTCGCCGTCGGCGAACTTCAGGCCCGGGCGCAGCTCGCAGCGGTAGGTGCGGCTGGAGGAGTCGGTGAAGGCGCAGCTCTTGGCGGCGTCGGGCTGCGGGGTGGTGGCGCCGTTGGGGTAGGCGACGAGTGTCTGGAAGATGTTCCGGTACAGCTCCCAGGAGCCGTCCCAGGCGCCGGCCGGGTCCAGGGTGCTGGGCGCGCTGGTGGTCCCGACGACGATCGGGCCCTTGCCGCCGCCGCTGCCGTCGGACAGCAGGCCGCACCCGGCCACCAGGGACATGGACGCGATCGCCGCGACTCTCCGCAGGAATCGGTTCCGGTTGAACACGCGCACGCTCCTCGATCCGCCGTACCAAGGGTCGGCAGACCTTACCGCAGCGTTCGGTTCTGCGAACCTCCCCTGGAACAGGGCTGCTTGATCGACTCCGCTATGACGACGTTGTCAGTTCGCTGTGCGGATCGCGTGGGGTCTTCCGGGCGCCGATCCGTCCGAAAATCGGCGCCCGGAAACGCATGATCAGCCCACGCCGGCGTTGAGGAAGATGCCGCCGTCCACGACGAGCGTCTGGCCGGTGATCCAGTCGGACTGCTCGGAGGTGAGGAAGGCCGCGGCGCCGCCGATGTCCGAGGGCACGCCGAGCCGGGCGAGCGGATAGGCGGCGGCCGCCTCCTCCTCCCGGCCCTCGTACAGGGCCTGCGCGAACTTGGTCTTGATCACGGCCGGGGCGATGGCGTTGACCCTTACCCGCGGGGCGAACTCGTGCGCGAGCTGCTGGGTCAGGTTGATCATCGCGGCCTTGCTGACCCCGTAGGCACCGATGAACGGCGAGGGCGCGAGGCCCGCGACCGAGGCGATGTTGACGATGGCGCCGCCGTTGTCCTTCTGCCAGGCGTGCCAGGTCTTCTGGGCGAAGCCGAGCGCGGAGATCACGTTGGTCTCGAAGACCTTGCGGGCGACGTTCAGGTCGAGGTCCGCCATGGGCCCGAACACGGGGTTGGTGCCCGCGTTGTTGACCAGGTGGTCGAGGCGGCCGAAGGCCTCCATGGTCCGCTCGACGGCCTGGGTCTGGTGGTCGAGGTCGTGGGCCTTGCCGGCGACGCCGATGACGCGTTCGGCGCCGAGCGCCTCGACGGCCTCCTTCAGCGCGTCCTCGTTGCGACCGGTGATGCACACGCGGTCGCCGCGGGCGACCAGTGCCTCGGCGACGCCGTAGCCGATGCCGCGGCTCGCGCCCGTGACGAGGGCGACCTTGCCGGACAGCTCCGGGAGTTCAGTCATGTCGGTGTTTCCCCAGGATTCCTAGTCGAGCGGTCCGCCGGCGACGTACAGCACCTGGCCGGAGACGAAGCCGGCCGCCTCGCCGGTGAAGAAGGCGATGGCGTTGGCGATGTCCTCGGGCTCGCCGACGCGCTGCACCGGGATCGCGGTGGCGGCCGCGGCCTTGAAGTCGTCGAAGCCCATGCCGACGCGGTCGGCGGTGGCCTTGGTCATCTCGGTGGCGATGAAGCCGGGGGCGACGGCGTTGGCGGTGATGCCGAACTTGCCCAGCTCGATGGCGAGGGTCTTGGTGAAGCCCTGCAGACCGGCCTTGGCGGCCGAGTAGTTGACCTGGCCGCGGTTGCCGAGCGCCGAGGACGAGGAGAGGTTGACGACACGGCCGAAGCCCGCGTCGACCATGTGCTTCTGGACGGCCTTGGTCATCAGGAACGAGCCGCGCAGATGCACGTTCATGACGGTGTCCCAGTCGGAGACGCTCATCTTGAACAGCAGGTTGTCGCGCAGCACGCCCGCGTTGTTGACCAGGATCGTCGGGGCGCCCAGCTCCTCGACGATCCGGGCGATCGCCGCCTCGACCTGCGCCTCGTCGGAGACGTCCGCGCCGACCGCGATCGCCTTGCCGCCGGCCGCGGTGATCTTCTCGACGGTGTCCTTGCAGGCGGCCTCGTCCAGGTCGATCACGGCGACCGCGCGACCCTCGGCGGCCAGCCGTACGGCGGTGGCGGCGCCGATGCCGCGTGCCGCGCCGGTGACTACCGCGACCCGCTGTTCAGTGGTGGACATTGTTTCTCCTCGCCCTTGAGAGAACCTGTGGTGCGGTGAGCGACCGCTTAGTACCTTCGGTACCCGTGACGCTAGAAGCCCTGGCACCCGGTGTCAACGCCACACCGCGCGCGTGTGATCCATTACCTCACCAGGAGGTCGAGCAAGCGCTCCGTCTCGGCCGCCGGGTCGGCGGTCAGGCCGGTGTGCACGGGGCCGGGCTGGACGACGGTGGAGCGGGGCGCGATCAGCCAGCGGAATCGGCGCCCGGCGTCGTCCCCGGCCGCCTGCCCGGCCTGCTCGCCGCCCGCGCAGTGCCGCTCGACCGCGTCGAGCGCGGCCCGGATCCCGGCCACGTCGGCCGCCGGGTCCAGGGCGAGCAGCCGGGCCTCGTCCAGATGGGTACGGGCGCCGACGTAGGCCTTCGCGCGGCTGTAGACGATCACGCCCGCGTTGATGCACTCGCCGCGCTCCACGCGTGGCACGACCCTGACGAGCGCGTACTCGAACACGTCCCGGCCGCCGCCCTGGCCCGCCCGGATGATGTGCCGCTCGGTGACGTGCCCGGCCATGTGGATGTGCCGCTCGCTCACTTGCCCTCCTCGGTACCGGTGGCGATGCCGGTGATGCGCCCGGCGATGACGGCGGCCCGCGCGAGCAGCGGCCGCGCGTAGGCCCGGCGCAGGTCGTCCGGGGTGTCGAAGCCGGGCTCGTCGGCGAGCCAGGCGTCGGGGATCTCGGCGGTGACCTCGGCGAGGAGGTCCTCGGTGACCCGGGGCGCGAGGTCGGCCGCGGCGGCGGCGACGTCCGGGGCGAAGCGGACCAGGGCGTGCTCGCCCGCGTCGTAGGGGCGGGCCGCGGAGACCTCGGCGGAGGGCCAGTTGTGGTGCCAGATCATCGTCGCGCCGTGGTCGATGAGCCACAGCTCGCCGCGGTGCACGAGGAGGTTCGGATTGCGCCAGGACCGGTCCACGTTGTTGACCAGCGCGTCGAACCAGACGATCCGGCCGGCCTCCTCGGGGCTCACCGGGAAGGCCAGCGGGTCGTAGCCGAGGGCGCCGGAGAGGAAGTCCATGCCGAGGTTGGTGCCGCCGCTGGACCGCAGCAGCTCCTGCACCTGCTGCTCGGGCTCGCCGAGTCCGAGGACCGGGTCCAGGTGGAGGGTCACCAGCCGGGGCATCCGGAAGCCGAGGCGCCGGGCGAGCTCGCCGCACACCACCTCGGCGACCAGGGTCTTGCGGCCCTGTCCGGCGCCGGTGAACTTGATGACGTACGTCCCGACGTCGTCGGCCTCGACGAGCCCCGGCAGCGAGCCCCCCTCACGCAGGGGCGTGATGTAGCGGGTCGCGGTGACTTCCTTGAGCATCGCCCCAGGTTACTGGGGCACGGCCGACAGCTTGCCCACAGCTGTGGCTTACGGCCGTCTCATCCCCCGGCGGCAAGGATCTGAGTGCCCGTCTGAACGGGTGGCGCCCGGGCGCCGTACCCCTGGACGGATCACGAGAAGCTCCGCGGAAGGGAACCCACATGAGCAGCGCATCGCACCGGCCCGCAGCGGGACCGGCCCGCCGTACCGTCGTGGCGGCGGCCGGAGCGGCGGGTCTCGCCGCCGCGCTGACCGCCTGCGGTTCGGGCGACAAGAACTCCTCCGGCACGGTCGACACGGGATCCGGTGCCTCCGGTTCGGCCGGTACGACCGGCTCCGGTGGCTCGACGGCTTCCTCCGGGGCCTCCGAGAACGGCGGCGGCACCGCGCTCGCCAAGACCTCCGACATCCCCGAGGGCGGCGGCAAGATCTTCAAGGACCAGGGCGTGGTCGTGACCCAGCCGACGGCGGGCACGTACAAGGCGTTCTCGGCCAAGTGCACCCACCAGGGATGCACGGTGGGCAGCGTGGCGAACGGCGTGATCGTCTGCCCGTGTCACAACAGCCACTTCTCCGCCACGGACGGCAGCGTCAAGCAGGGTCCGGCGACCCAGCCGCTGGCCGCCGAGAAGATCGCCGTCTCCGGCGAGAACATCACGCTGGCCTGAGCCGGTCAGGCGCGCCCGCGCGGCCGCGCGAGGCAGCCGAGCACCTCGTCGGTGGTCGCGACCGTGGCGACCAGCGCGAGGGTGTGCTTGATCATCGCGGGGGTGTAGTCGGCGGGCACTCCCGCGATCGCGTCGGCCGGGACGACGGCGGTGTAGCCGAGGTTGACCGCGTCGAACACCGCGTTGGGTATCGCCACGTTGGCGGAGACCCCGGTGACGATCAGCGTGCGGCAGCCGAGGTTGCGCAGCAGGGCGTCGACGTCGGTGCCGTGCAGCGGGGACAGCCCGTGCAGGCGCCGTACGACGAGGTCCTCCTCGGCGACCTCGATCGGCGGCGCGACCCGGACGGCGGTGCTGCCGGTCAGCTGGCGCACGGGCAGCCGCTCCGCGGCCCGGAACAGACGGGCGTTGCGGCTCGCGGCCCGGCCGTCCGGGCGTCGCTCGGCGATCGCGTGGACCACCTGGACCCCGCTCTCATGGGCGGCGGCGACCAGACGGGCGACATTGTGCAGGGCACCGCAGGAGCGGGCCTCACGGGCGAGTTCGGGCAGCGCGCTGTCCGGGCCGACCACCCCCTGCTGGCACTCCACGGTGAGCAGGGCGGTGCTCACGGGGTCGATGAGTTCGCTGAGCTGTGCGTGCGACGGCATACCCATTTCCTTTTCTGACGGGATGTCAGAGGATCACCGGGACACGATAGTTCGCCGACACGACGTGAGAGAAGAGGGGGCCGCATGACCGTGACAGAGCAGCGCCGGGGCCGGAGGATCATGATGACGCCCGGTGAGCTGGACACGTTCCTGACCACCCAGCGCACGTGCCGGGTCGCGACCGTCTCGGCGGACGGCACACCGCATGTCAGCGCGCTGTGGTTCGCCTGGGACGGCACGTCGCTGTGGCTGTACTCGGTGGTGCGCAGCAGGCGCTGGGCCCAGTTGAACCGCGATCCGCGCGTCGCGGTCGTGGTCGACTCGGGCGAGGAGTACGACCAGCTGCTCGGGGTCGAGCTGTCCGGACGGGTGGAGTTCGTGGGCGAGGCGCCGCGCACGGGCGAGCTGTGCGCCGAACTCGACACGGCCGAGACACTGTTCGCACGGAAGAACTTCGGCCTGGACGAGATGCCGCACGACGGCAGGCACGCCTGGGCGCGGCTCACCCCGCAGAAGATCGTCTCCTGGGACTTCCGCAAACTGGCCGGGGCGTGACGCTCAGCCGGGCACCTGCTGCCGCGCCGCCGTGCGCAGGGCCTCGACCGCCGCGCGGATCGAGGGCCTGCGGTCGGCGTCCGCCCGCCAGACGACGTACACATGGCGGCGCACACGCTGGCTGAGCGGGATCAGCGCCACACCCTCGGGCACCGGGTGGCGCCCCAGCAACGGCGCGATGCACACACCCAACCCGGCGGCCACCAGGCCGAGTTGGGTGTGGGTCTCACCGGCGCGGTGGCCCACGACCGGCTCCACGCCCTTGGACCGCAGCGTGAACATGAGCCACTCGTGGCAGAACTCGCCCTCACCCCAGGTGATCCACTCGTCCTCGGCGAACTCGGTGAGGTCCACCTCGTCGCGGTCGGCGAGCCGGTGCCCCACGGGCAGGGCGACATCGGCCGGGTCGTCCAGCAGGGGCGCCTTGACCAGGCCGTCGGGCACCGGCATCGGCTTGTTGTACCAGTCCAGGACGACCGCGAGGTCGAGGTCGCCGCGCACGACACCGGCGACGCCCTGTTCCGGTTCCAGCTCGCTGGAGCGCACCCGCAGCCCCGGATGCCGGGCCCGCAGCGCGCCGAGCACGGCCGGGAAGAGCCCGCGGGCGGCGGTCGGGAACGCCGACAGCCGCAGTTCGCCGACGACCTGTCCGCGGTGCGCCTCGAGATCGGACTCGGCGAGCTCGACCTGGGACAGGATCCGCGCAGCGTGCTCCGACAGCAGCCGGCCGGCGTCCGTGAGCCGCACGCCCCGGCCGTTCTTGGCGAGGAGCTGCTGGCCCGTCTCCCGCTCCAGCTTGCCCAGCTGCTGGGAGACCGCGGAGGTGGTGACGTGCAGCGCGCCGGCGGCCGCACTGACCGAGCCGTGCCGGGCGACGGCGTCCAGGGTGCGCAGGCGCTCCAGATTCAGCATGTAAGCAATTCTAAGAGATACCCCGTGCGAAGTCTCGATTGTGCTACGAGATTGCCTCCAGCATCGTGGAGGTCATGAGCACGGTCACCGCACCCCGCACCCAGTCCCCCGCACCCGTCCGGTCCCGCCCCCGCATCGACTGGCGTCTCCGCTTCGGCGCGCTGTCCCTGATCTGGGGCTTCAGCTTTCTGTTGATCAAGGTGGGGACGGACGGGTACGCGCCCTTCCAGGTCACCCTCGGGCGTCTGGTGTTCGGTACGGCGGTGCTGGGGGCGGCGATGGCGGTCAAGCGGCAGCGGCTGCCGCGTGGGGCCCGGCTGTGGGGTCATATGGCGGTCGCCGCGTTCTTCCTGAACGCCCTGCCGTTCTCCCTGTTCGCCTACTCGGAGCTGACGATCCCGTCCACACTGGCCGGCATCTGCAACGCGACGTCGCCCCTGTGGGGCATGGCCCTGTCCCTGGTCGCCCTCTCCGAGGACCGGCCCACCCGGGTCCGCGTCGCCGGGCTCGGGCTGGGATTCCTCGGGGTGCTGACCGTGCTGGGCGTGTGGCAGGGCTTCCACGGTCTGGATGCCACGGGCACCGCGATGGCGCTGCTGGCCTCGCTGAGCTATCCGGTGGGCTGGATCTATGTGCGGCGGACGCTGGCGGGGACGGGGAACTCACATCTGTCGATGACCGGGGCGCAGTTGCTGCTGGCCACGGTCCAACTGGCGGTTGTCACCCCGCTGTTCACCGGTTTCCCGGCACACGTCTCGTGGGTGCCGCTGCTGGCGATCGCCGTGCTGGGCGCCTTCGGCACGGGGCTGGCTGTACTGATCCAGTACGGGTTGGTCGCTGAAGTCGGGCCTACGACCGCGCAGATGGTGACGTACTTCATCCCCGTCATCGCCACCGCCGCGGGAGTGGCGATTCTCGGGGAGTCGCTGCGGTGGACCACGCCGGTGGGGGCGGTCGTCGTTCTGGCGGGGGCCGCGCTCACGCAGGTCCGGGGGCGCAAGGGCACCCAGTGAAGACAGCCCCGTGCCCCTGTCCCGTTCTCGCCTAGCCATAGACGCGGGCCGGCGACGGCCGTACCGCCGCCGCCACCGCGTCCGCCAGCGGGGCGATGTCCTCCTCCGTGAGTGTCGAGACCGTGATCCGGATCGCCGGCGGGCTGCTCAGGCGGAAGCGGGCTCCGGGTGCCACCGCCCAGCCCGCTTGCAGGAGGCGGGCCACCACGCCCGTCTCGTCCGGGACCGGGATCCAGACGTTCACACCGCTGCGGCCGTGACCGACGACGCCCCGGTCCGCCAGGGCGTCGAGCAGCGCGTTCCTGCGTGATCCGTACGACTGCGCCACCGCCGCCCGGTCCGCCGCGCCCTGGTGCTGCAGCCGGGCCACGGTCCGCTGCAGCACCAGGCTCACCCACCCGGGGCCCAGGCTCTGGCGGCCGCGCACCCGGTCGACGGTGACCCGGTCGCCGGTGAGGACGGCCACGCGCAGGTCGGGGCCGTAGGCCTTGGAGGCGGAGCGGACGACGGCCCAGTGGTGGGTCACACCCGCGAGGGGATGCAGGGGGAGGTCGACGATGCCGTGGCCGTGGTCGTCCTCGATCAGCAGGGTTCCCGGATGGTCGCGCAGAACCGCGCGCAGGGCACGCGCGCGCGTGGCGGTCACCGAGGCGCCGGTCGGGTTCTGGGCGCGATCGGTGACGATCACGGCACGGGCGCCGGAGCGCAGCGCATGGCGCAGCCCGTCGACGCGCGGGCCGTCGTCGTCCACGCCGACCGGGAGTGTGCGCAGCCCCAGCGCGGGGATCAGGTCGAGGACGCTGCCCCAGCCGGGGTCCTCGACGGCGACCGCGTCGCCCGGCCTGAGGTGCGCGGAAAGGACGCGTTCGATGGCGTCGAGGGAGCCCGACGTCACGGTCAGCGGGCCCTCGGGGACGCCGTCGGCGTCGAGTTCGGCGCGCGAGAGGCGGGCGAGTTCCGCGTCGAGGGGGTCGTCGCCGTAGCGGACGGGCCGCCGGTCACCCTCCTTGGCCGCCGCGGCGAGGGCCGGGGCCAGGCGGGGCAGCAGGGCCGGGTCGGGATTGCCACTGGCCAGGTCGCGGCCGCCCGCGGGGACCTCCAGGCGCAGTTCCGCACGCCCGGTGGTGGCCGGCTTGGGGCGGACGCGGCTGCCGCGGCGGCCGGCCGTCTCGATCACCCCGCGCTCGCGCAGGGTGCGGTAGGCGGCCGCGACCGTATTGGGATTCACGCCCAGCCGAGCCGCCAACTCCCGCATGGGCGGCAGAGATTGGCCCGGCACCAGCTCTCCCGCACCGACCGCGCGCTCGACGCTGGCCGCGATCTCGGCTGCGCCACGCCCTTCGATCCGATACTCTCCTAGCACAAAGCATATTATGCACTAGTGCAATGCAGCAGCAAAACAGCTCATCACCGCTCGTCATGGAGGGACCGTCATGCAGGGGACGACGACCGAGGAAGCCCAGGCCGCCGCCTACACCCCGACCGACCGCACCGTGCCCACGCGCTCCGCGGACCGGGCGTCGTACGACAAGGACCTGGTGCACGCGATACTCGACGAGGGGTACGTCTGTCACCTCGGCTTCGTCCGGGACGGGGCCCCGGTGGTGCTGCCGACGCTGTACGGCCGGGTCGGCGAGCGGCTCTACGTCCACGGGTCCACCGGCTCCCGTCCGCTGCGGATGACCGGGGACGCCGACCCGGGGCTGCCGGTGTGTCTGACGGTCACCCACGTGGACGGGCTGGTGCTGGCCCGCTCCGCCTTCCACCACTCGATCAACTACCGCTCCGTGGTGGTGCACGGCGTCGCGCACGAGGTCACCGACCCCGAGGAGCGCCGGGTGGCCCTGGACGCACTGGTGGACCACGTCGTGCCGGGCCGCGCCGCCGACTCCCGGCCCGCCAACAAGAAGGAGCTGGCCGCCACCGCGGTGATCCGCCTGGACCTGGACGAGGTCTCGGCCAAGATCCGCGGCGGCGGCGCGAACGACGAGCCCGAGGACCTCGCCCTGCCGCACTGGGCCGGGGTCGTCCCGCTCCGCAAGGGGTACGGCACACCGGTCCGCAACGCCGACCTCGCGGCCGGCATCGCGCTGCCGGACTACCTCGCGAAGCTGTAGGACCGGCACGCTTCAGGGCAGTCCGGCGCGGCGGTGTCACGGCCCGGCGGTCACACCGGGACCGGCCCCCGGCCGGCCCCGCGGGCCTCGCTCACGGCGAGGCCCGCGACCGCCGCGAGCATGAGCAGGGTGCCGGCCGCGGTGGTCGCCGTGAGCCGCTCGCCGAGCAGGACGACGGCGAGCACGGCCGCGGTCACCGGCTCCAGCAGCATGATCACGGAGACGGTGGCGGACCGTACGACGGCCGCTCCCGCGAAGTACAGGGCGTACGCGAGCGCGGTGGGCACGGCGGCGATGTAGAGCACGAGCCACAGCAGCCGGGCCGGATGGGCGGTGTGCGGGAGCAGTCCCTCGTGCAGGGCGAAGGGCAGCAGACACAGGCCGGTCACCGCGAAGGCCCAGACGGTGGTGTCGGAGGCGTCGGCGCCGCCGTCCCTCCCCCACCAGCGGGTCAGCAGGGTCATGGCGCCGTAGCCCGTCGCCGAGACCAGCGCCAGCAGCACGCCGGAGGGACGGACGGTCGCGGCGGAGCCGCCGAAGGCCAGCACGGCCAGCCCGGCGAGCGCCCCGGTGACCGCGAGGATCCCGCCGCTGCCGAGCCGCTCCCCGAGCAGGAGCCTGGCGCCGAGCGCGATGAGCACGGGGCCCGCACCGAGGGTGACGACGGTGGCCACGGCGAGCCCGGTGGCTTGCACGGCCGCGAAGTAGGCGGTCTGGAACACCGCCAGGCCGAGGCCGGTGGCGAGAGCCCGCACGATCCTGCGCGGCAGCGGTTCGGTCACGGCCGGGCGGACCTTCGGACGCAGGCCCCGGCCGGCCAGCAGCAGGACCAGTCCCAGCGCGCAGCGCCAGAAGGAGAGGCCGAGGGCGCCCAGATCACTGGTCCGGTAGACCAGGGAGGCGGCGGCGCCGGCGGTGCCCCACGTGGCACCGGTGACGATCAGATAGAGCAGGCCACGCCCGACGGGCAGGCCAGACGCGGTGTCCGACGGAATCGACAGGTTCGACAAGAGAGTTTCTCCGCAGAAAACGCACCACGGGGTGCGGAAGTTCGAGGGCGGCCCGCTGGAGCGGGGCGCGCGGACTTCATCTGCGGGCAGCACCGTCCGGCCCGGCGCACATGCACCGAGCGGGTGTCCCGGAGGCCCGCCTCAGGCGGCCGGGGGCGGAAGAACGAGCGTGGACGGCATGACCGGCACCTTAGGCGGACGTGCGGTGCCCGGACAACTCCCGGTCCGGGCCGCCGGCGGCCACCGGCTCCACGGCGCCCTTGGCCGGAGTGGAGGACTGGGCGATGAAGGCGCCGACGAGCACGACCGCGCCGCCGGCGATCTGTGGTGCCGAGAGGTGCTCGCCGAGCAGCACCCAGGCCAGCACGGTCGCGACGACCGCCTCCAGGCAGGCGACGACACCGGCGACCTGCGGCGACAGCCGCCGGACCGAGAGCACGCCGGTCACGTACGCGACGACCGTCGCGATCAACACGATCCAGGCCAGTAGGGCGACGGCGGGTACGGCGGTGCCGTTCAGGTCCGCCGAGCCGGCCAGCACCGACCAGCGCATGTTCCAGGGGCGGGCCACCACGGTCAGGACGGCGGAGCCGACGAGCAGTCCGTACGCGATGACGCCGAGCGGGTCCGGCGCCTCGTCGCCCGCGTCGCTGCCCTGGTCGGCCAGGACGAAATAGCCGACCTGGCAGCAGGCGGCGGCCAGCGCGAGCAGCAGACCGAGCGCGTCGAAGCTCAGCCCCGACCAGATCTCCACCACACAGGCGAGGCCGCCGGCCGCGAGGACCACGCCGAGCGCGGCGGCACGCGTCACGGGCCGCCGCTGCACGAACCGCACCCAGCCGAGCACCAGGGCCGGCGCCAGATACTCGACGAGCAGCGCCACGCCCACCGGAATGCGCGAGAGCGCGGCGAAGTAGCAGGCCTGGACACCGGCGACGGCGAGCAGCCCGAACCCGGCGAGCAGCGCGGGACGGCGGCGCGGCAGGGACCGGTGGCGTACGGCGAGCGGCAGCATGACCAGGGCGGCGCCGGTCGCCCGCAGCCACACCACATGGAGCGGGTCGAGTCCCGCCTCGATCAGCGGCTTCGCGGCCACACCGGACCCGCCGAAGGCGAGCGCCGACACGAGCGCGAGACCGAGCCCGGCGCCCTTGCCGCTGCCGCCTTGACTGCTCTCAGACATCTGCACCGGCACATGATGACAGGCGACGACATGAGCGTCACGCCTCTTGACACCTGTCTCAGGGGATGGACTTCACCTCGTGCGGGTCCGGTACGTCAGCAGCTCCCGCCGCTGTCGCCCGCGTACTCCTCGGTGCCGGTCTCGATCCGGTCGTGGAGGTCGCGCGCGGGGATGCCGGCGCGTTCGAGGACCTCGACGGCGCGGGAGCCGGGGTCCGCGGTGAGTGCGGCCAGCAGGTCGGTACCGGCGGGCCGGGGTTCGCCGCGGCGGCGGGCGCGCCCACGCGCGGCGGCCATGGCGGCGGCCGCGGCGGGCGACCAGGCCGGGGCGTCCCTGCCGTCCCGGCCACCGGCACCCACCGGGGCGGCTACGACGGCGATCGCGCCGGAGTCCTCCACGCTGCCCTGCCAGCGCAGCCCGTAGCCGATGCTGCGCTGCACGAGGTAGCCGAACAGCCGGGCGAGCCGCTGCGGGTCACCGACGGCGGCGCGGACCTCGGGGTCGTGCTCCAGGAGGGAGTGCAGCAGGTGGGCGGTGTCGATCTGGCGGTCCCCGTCCCGGACGGCCCTGCGGCGGGCACCGGCGACCACCGCTGCCGGCTCGGCACCGAGCGCTGCATCGTCGTCCGTGTGCGGAACGGCCTCGTCATGGGCGCCGCCGCGGGTAGTACGGGGTTGCACATCCCCTACCTCATCAGCCTCAACGGCCCGAGTCATCCGCGAGCGGAACCATCTTCGCGTCCCACACAGAGTGGACATCGCCGGCCGGGATCTCATCCTTACGGAGGAGATTCGGCCGGTACGGAAAAGCTCGGGCCGATCCGACCCGAAGGGCGTGTGCCGCCCTGCCGTGCGCCCTGAAGGCAACCGTCGCACATCCGCGCACGTCCACCCCGGATGTGGAGAGCGTGCGCGAGTGCTGGCTTGTGGCGCTGCCGGCGGTCGACGGGAAGCAGTACGTGTACCGGGTGTACGCGCCACAGGACGCCCTGCTCGCCGACCTGTTCTGGGAGGCCTGGCACTGCCACGACGAGAGTGCCTTCCCACGCGCGTGGGACCTGTTCGACGCTGCCTTGATACGGCGCGTGTGCTGATCCGTGGCCTGGGGCGGGGATGTCTGACGGTTCATCAGTATTGAATGTTCGCGCCCCTGAGGCTACGTTCCGCGACACCGTAGCCCGATACGCCCGATCCGAAGGGGTGGCCCCATGGCCGAAGTCAGCGCGGAGGCACGCATCCAGGCACCGGCCGAGAAGGTGTGGGCCCAGCTCACCGACTGGCCGTCGTACGGGGCGTGGAACGCGACCCACACCAGCTTCCCCAAGGGCGGCCCGCAGACACTGGCCGTGGGTGGGACGTTCCAGGAGAACATGAAGCTGATGGGCTTCCCGGCGGAGGTCGACTGGACCGTCGAGGAGCTGGAACCGGCGCGGGTGCTCGCCATCCGCGGCAAGGGCCCGATGGCGGTCACCGTCGCCACCCGCTACACCCTCACCCCCGACGGGGACGCCACGACGGTCCGCATCGACGGCGAGTTCACCGGCGCCGCGGTGTCGCTGATGGCGGGCAAGCTCAAGGACTCGGCGACGGCCGCCCTGAACGAGTCGCTGCGCAAACTGGCCGGCCTGGTCGCCTGAGCCCGGTCGGGCCCGGGCAGGCGGAAGCGCCCCGCGCGGTTCACCGCACGGGGCGCTTCCACGGCCCGCCTACGAGACTCAGTGCTCGTCGGCGAGGATCAGATACAGCTTCTTGCGGGCGTCGTTGATGACGGCGAGCGCCTTCTCGCGCTGCTCCTTGGTACCGGTCTTCCAGACCTGCCCGAAGGCTTCCATGAGCCCGAAGCCGGCCTGCCGGATCTCCCCGAGCGCCTCCCAGTCGACCCCGCGCGAAGCCTCCTCCCAAGGGGCGTCCGGCCCCTCGTCGGCGGCGGACCGGCCGCTCTCCGAGAGAGCGAACAGCTTCTTGCCGCCCTCGCTCTCACTGGCGATCAGGCCCTCGTCCTCCAACAGCTGGAGCGTGGGGTAGACCGAGCCGGGGCTGGGCTTCCACGCGCCGCCGCTGCGCTCGGCGATCTCCTGGATCATCTCGTAGCCGTGCATCGGCCGGTCCTTGAGCAGGGCCAGGATCGAGGCCCGCACGTCACCGCGCCGGGCCCGTCCCCTCGGGCCGCCACGCCCCCGGGGTCCCCAGGGGCCAGGCCCGAACCCGGGTCCGCCGGGGCCGAACCCCGGACCACCCGGACCGAACGGTCCGAAGGCGGCCCGACGGCCGTCGAAACCACCCATACCGCGACGACCGGGGCCCTCGTGCCGATGCCCATGCTCGTATCCGTGGTTACGCATGGCGATCACTCCATTCCATCGTTGATCTGTCACGTCTGCATCGCGTATCGTTCGCGATGGCTCAACGATATATCGGAACCGATCGCATGACAATCCCCTTCCGGCAGGGGTCCGTCCCGCTCTCACTCAAGCGGTGCGGGGTGTCGCGGTACGGGAATCGGGCCAGGGTTCGCGAATTGGCCTTGGTCCGGTGCGCGGCGCGGCCGCTAGCGTCGGCGTCATGCGTATTCGAATCGTGGACGCCTTCACCGACCGCCCCTTCGCCGGCAACCCGGCCGGAGTCCTGCTCCTGGACGACGTGTTCCCGGACGACGACTGGCTCCAGGACGTCGCCATGGAGGTCAACCACGCCGAGACGGCGTTCGCGCACCGGCTGCCGGAGGGCGGCGGGGCGGACTGGGCGTTGCGCTGGTTCACGCCCGCAGCCGAGGTCGCGATGTGCGGGCACGCCACGCTCGCCACGGCCCACGTCCTGCACACCACCGAAGCGCACGCGGGCCCGGTGCGGTTCGCCACCCGCAGCGGCGTGCTCATCGCCACGCCCGCCGCCGACGGTTCGATCACCCTCGACTTCCCGACCGCCCCGCTCACCCCGGCCGAAGTCCCGGCCGGGATCGCCGAGGCGCTCGGCGCCGAGCCGGCGGTCGCCTTCGACACCGGGCCGAACGTCGGCGACCTGTTGGTGGAACTGGCCGACGAGAAGACGGTGCTGGGGCTCGCCCCGGACCACAAGGCCCTCGGCGCGTACTCCTCACGGGGCATCATCGCCACCGCCCGCGCAGCGGACCCCGCCCTCGGCTACGACTTCGTCTCGCGCTGCTTCTTCCCGAACGTCGGCATCGACGAGGACCCGGTCACCGGCTCCGCCCACACCGCGCTCGCCCCGCACTGGTCCGCCCGGCTCGGCCGCGACGACCTCACGGGGCTCCAGGCCTCCCGCCGTACCGGCCTGGTCCGCACCGCTCTGCGCGGCGATCGCACGCTGCTCACCGGCCGCGCGGTCACGGTCATCGAGGGCGAGCTGCGGGCCTGAGCGGCGGGTCCGCCGGTGCTCAGGCCGTCGGCAGCCAGCCCACCTTGCCCGCGAGGAGGGCGTAGCCGACGAAGGCGCCGATGTCGAGCAGGGAGTGCGCGACGACCAGGGGACCGACGCGCCCCCAGCGGCGGTACAGGTACACGAACACCACGCCCATCACCATGTTGCCGATGAAGCCGCCGATGCCCTGGTAGAGGTGGTAGGAGCCGCGCAGGACCGCGCTGGCCACCAGTGCGGTCCCCGGGGTCCAGCCCAACTGGCCGAGCCTGCGCAGCAGGTAGCCGACGACGATGACCTCTTCGAGGACCGCGTTCTGTACGGCGCTCAGGATCAGCACGGGGAATTTCCACCACACGTCGGGCAGCGCCTCGGGCACGACCGTGAGGTTGAAGCCCAGACCCCGGGCCGCCAGGTAGAAGGCGATGCCGGTGCTGCCGATCACCGCGGCGATGCCTGCGCCCCGGGCCAGGTCGAGCCGCGGCCTGGTGCGGTCGAAGCCCAGCGTGCGCAGGCTGCCGCCCTCGCGCAGGAGGAGATGGGCGACCAGGGCCACGGGGACCAGCGCGCTGGCGATGCCGAAGAGCTGCCAGGCGAGGTCGAGCCAGGGGCGGCCGGGCGCGGCCGACGCGTTGAGGGTGGCCGCCTGGTCCTTGAGGCCGCCCGGCTTGGTCACCGAGCCGACGAAGCTGATCAGCGCCGAGACCCCGCTCGCCCCCAGCGACAGCCCGAGGACGAGCAGCGTCTCGTCCCGCAGGATGCGCCGCGGGTCACGCTCGCGCACCCCGGAGTCCGCCACCGAGTCAGCCTCCACCTGCACCCCTGCCTCCCGTCGGCTCACGGGCCCCACGGGCCCGCCTTCGCCCGCAAGGATCGCAGAAGGAGATGTGGGACCAGAACCGTCCCCGCCGCAAGGCCACGCACCCACGCCGGCACGGACCGACACCCACCCCACAGCACTGCCCCGCGCCCACCACGCCGCTCAGCCCCCGAACCCCCCACCGCAACCCCGCTCACCCGCCACGCCACGAACCGCCGGTCCGCACGGCGTTCACCCCACGTCGGCCAAGCCCAGCGGAGCGACCGGCTCCGGTAGGCCCACGGGCCAGGTGTGTACCGGCTCGCCCCTCTGCATCAGCTCGGCGTACCTCCGCGTCGTGGCGGCCAGCGCGGACTCACGGGTCAGGCCCTGCTCCAACGCCCTGTGGAACGTGGCCGCCTGCCAGGACGCCCCGTTGACCCGGCGCCGGCAGCGCTCCTCGATGACGCCCAGGTAGAGGTCCCGGTCGGCGGCCTCGACACCCCACGCGTCCAGCCCGGCCGAGGCCAGCGGCAGCAGTTCGTCGCGGACCAGGGTGACCGCGTCGACCTCGCCCGTACCGCCGTAGCGTGCGCGCCGGGGCCACACGAACCGCGCGTCGATGCCGTGCCGGCACGCGGCGTCGAAGTTGGCCTCGGCCGCGGCGAACGGCAGCCGGGTCCACACCGGGCGGCTCTCCTCCGCGAGCGCGCGGACCAGGCCGTAGTAGAAGGCCGCGTTGGCGATCACGTCGGTGACGGTCGGTCCGGCCGGCAGCACCCGGTTCTCCACCCTCAGGTGGGGTACGCCGTCGGCGATGCCGTACACCGGCCGGTTCCAGCGGTAGATCGTGCCGTTGTGCAGCACGAGTTCGGCGAGTCTGGGCGTGCCCCCGGCATCGAGGACGTCCAGTGGCTCCTCGTCGTCGCAGATCGGCAGGACGGACGGGAAGAAGCGCAGGTTCTCGGCGAACAGTTCGTACGCGGAGGTGATCCAGCGCTCACCGAACCAGGTACGCGGCCGCACCCCCTGCGCCTGGAGTTCGGGCGGGCGGGTGTCGGTGGACTGCAGGAACAGCGGCGGCCGGGACTCGCGCCACAACTCGTGCCCGAACAGGAACGGCGAGTTGGCGCCGACGGCGATCTGCGCGGCGCACGCCACCTGAGCCGCGTTCCACACGTCGGCGAACCGGGCCGGGGTGACCTGGAGATGCAGTTGTACGGAGGTGCACGCGGCCTCGGGGACGATCGACTTCGCCGTGCGGACGAGGTGCTCCACGCCCTCGATGTCGAGCCGGAAGTCCTCCCCTCGCGCGGCCACGATCTGGTCGTTGAGCAGGGCGTAGCGGTCGACCTCGGAGAGGTTGGCGGAGACCAGGTCGTCCGGGCCGAGCGTGGGCAGGATGCCGATCATGACGATGCCGGCGTCCACCTCGCGGGCCTTGCGGTCGGCGTACGCGAGGGAGGTGCGCAGTTCCTCGGCGAGCCGGTCGAATACCCGGCCGCCCAATCGGTGTGGGGCTATGTTGACTTCCAGGTTGAACATGGCGAGTTCTGTTTGGAAATCACGGCTCGCGATGCGTTCCAGCACCTGACCGTTCAACATTTTCGGCATGCCGTCGGCTCCGGCGAGATTCAATTCTATCTCGACCCCCATGAGATTCTTGGGGCGATCGAATCGCTTCTCCACCAGCAGTCGCTCCAGTCCCGTCAGGCACTTCTGGAGCTTTTCGCGGTAGCGCTGGCGATCGGACAGGTCGAACTGCCCGGCCACGACCTTCTCCCCCATCGAAGTGTCCCTTCTCGGCTGGGCGGACCGACGTTACGGCCGCCGGGCTCCCTGGTGCAGGGGGGATGATGCCCAGCGGAAGCGATCGATAACGTCCCGCCCGGGCCCGACGCGCGCTACTCTGTCGGATTGTTCCCAGGGGCATTTTCACCAGGCATGCTTCACCCCGTCCCACCGGGTTCCCTGAACACCTCGTGAAAAACGCCGACGACATTCGGCCGACCCCCATCGGCGTGTATTCCGAGGTCAGCGGCGAGGAACCGTCCGGGAACCGGGAGGAGTGCCGCACATTGGCGACGCATTCATGCCTTGCGCAGCTCACCGAAATGGGATAGACGAAACAACGGCCGAACACGCGTCGTATAAACTTCGCCCACAAGGCAGAAGGTTGACGCCCTCGGTCCTGGTTCCTGCCATGTTCCTGCCGCCGCGGTGACCGGTGGCAGACCGAGCCGCACGCATGTTCACCGAACCGGCCGCCACCCTTCCGGCCTTTCCGTGAGCAGACAGCGCCGTCCGCCCCACCCCTCCTCGCGCCGCCGCGCCTGTCGAATGAGAGAGGCGACCCACATGCCGCTGCACGTGCCCCCTGCCCCCGCGCCCGCCCTGCGCTCCGTCCTCGCCGCCCTCGGTTCTCCCACCGCGGTCCGCGAGGCCCGTACCCCTTCCCTGCGCGCCGCGCAGGGCCCGGCAATACCCGAACTCCCGCTGCCCGTCCACGTGCTGGACAGCATCACCGCACAGGGCCTGTCCGCGACCCGGCTGGCCGGCTGGCGCTTCCTGATCCGCTGCGGCGACCGGGCGGTGGCCGCGGCCGAGACCATGCTCACCCCCGACGGCTGGGCCTTCTCGCACTTCTTCGAGGGCCCCTACGTCACCTCGACCGAACGCGCGATGCAGCAGGCCGAGGCGCTGCAACAGCCGTACCAGGCACGGCTGTTGTCCGTGCCCGGGCTGTACATGCTCACGCTGTGGCTGCACGGCGACACCACGGCCGACGGCACCGAGGGGCACCCGGACGGCACCGATCTGCTCGTTCCGCTGGCCCCGGCCCCGCCCGGCATCCCGACGCACCGACCGTTCCGGGTCGCCGAACTGCTGCCGGTGCTGACCCAGCGCGCCACACCGCTGCCGCTGCTCGGCCCGCCCGTGCTCGGCTCGCCCGCCTGACCGGACCACTCCGCCGTCTCCCGTGCACCCCGCCGCCCGCACAGGGCGGCGGGGTGCACCCGTGCCAGCGGCCTGGCCTGCATGGGCTAGCCCTATCCGACCATTGCGAACCACCCAAAGGGACAGTGCACTTGGGCTGAACCGTCCGCGCGGGTAGCGCGTCATCAACCTGTGAGAAACGGTGCCGCGAAATCCCTGCGGAATGACGCCCGGAGGGCAACACTGGGTTCCGACCGACTTATCACCACGGGGGGACGGCCATGACCACGACAGAGCGAGAGATCCCACCCATGTGCCAGCACCAGCCGCCGTGTCCGACAGCAGAGTCCGCCGACCGGGAGTCCGCCCGTCTCGTGGCGCACCACCCGGAGCAGGGCTGGAGTCTGCTGTGCAACGGCGTCCTGCTCTTCGAGGACACCGGTGAGCTGCTGCCCGACGGCCGGATCATCGACCCGCACCGCCCGCCCGGTGCGGAGCAGGTGATGACCGCCGCCTGAGCGGAGCGAGCACGAGCGACCCGAGGGGCCGGCCGCACCACCGCGTGCGCACCGGCCCCGACCTGTGCCCGGGGGCGGCCACGGGCCGTAGCCGGGCGCTGGCGCAGCGCGTCCCGCAGTGCCTGGTACGCCGGCTTGGGGTTCAGCTGCTCGTCCCACGGCAGGGCGGCGCCCTCGCCCGGGAAGACGGCCGGGATCCAGGAGTATTTGTCCGTGTAGTCCCAGATGGTCACACCGACGCACCGGCGTACGGCCAGGCAGGCCTCGATCAGTTGCCCGTACCAGTTCGCCTGTTCGGCCAGCTTCTCCTCGGTCACGGGCAGTTGCATCCGTACGTCGGCTTCGGTGAGCGCGGTGTCCAGGCCGAGGCCGGAGAAGCGGCTCAGGTTGTCCGGCAGGGTGGTGGGATAGCCGTACTGGAGCGCCAGATGGGTCTGGAAACCGATGCTGTCGAGCGGCACTCGCCGGGGATCTGCCGGAAGAAGCCGCGCAGGACGATAATGGTCATCGGCAGCCCGAACGCGGCCTGCGGCAGGATCACGCCCAGCGGGTTGTCCAGGAGGTCCATCGAGCGCAGCAGCAGGAACAGCGGCAGCGCCGCGACCGCGAACGGGGACATCAGCCCCATCGTGAACAGCGTGAACAGCAGTTCCCGGCCGCGGAAGGCGAAGCGCGCGAAGGAGAACGCGGCGAGCGCGGAGACCGCGACGACGATGACCGTCGTACCGACGGCGATCAGCGTGCTGTTGCCGACCAGCCGCCAGAAGGAGCCCGAGCCGAGGATGTCGCCGTAGTGCGAGAACACCCAGGGCCGGGGAAGCCCGACGGGGTTGTGCCGACGCTCGCGGCCTGCCCGGTCGGGGTGGAGGTACGAGGCGCCCAGAAGGCCCTTCTGGAACGGCTGGAGATCCACCAGGTCCTTCACATGCTGTCCGGCCGACACGAACCCGGAGCCGGTGAAGTCCTTGCTTTCCCCGGCCTTCCGGAGCGCGTCGACACCGGCGGTGCGCATCGCCAGACAGGCCCAGTAGTACATACCGGGCCACTTCTCCTTGCCCGCGAGGGCGAGCGGGGTGACACCGGCGGACTTGAGCTTCCGTACGGCGTCCAGGAATCCGCTCCACGCGGTCGGAGGCGCACCGATCCCGGCCTTCTTGAAGAGTGCCTTGTTGTACCAGAAGCCGACCATGCCGATGTCGAACGGGATGCCGTACTGCTTGCCGTCCAGGAGGTACGGCTGCCGCGCCACCGGCAGCATGCCGCCGGCCCAGGCCTTCGTGCTGTCGGTGAGGTCCTCGACGAGCCCGGCGCCGACCTGCTGCTCCAGGACGCCGCCGCCCCAGGTGTGGAAGATGTCCGGCAGCTTCCCGGAGGCGGCCAGCGCGGCCATCTTCGACTTGTAGGCCTCGTTCTCCAACTGGACGATCTTTATCCTGACCTTGGGATTCCGTGCCTCGAACTGCTTGGCCAACCCGGCCCAGACGTCCTTGGCCGGGTTGGTCGTGGAGATGTTCCACCATTCGATCGAGGTCGTCCCCGAGGACGACCCTCCGTCCGAGTCGCCGCCGCAGCCGCCGAGTGCGGTCATACCGAGACCGGCAGCGACGGAGGCCGCGGCGGGACAGTGCAGGGTCGCCCATCATGCGCTCCTTCGAAACTTTCGGAGTTGCCGTGGAGAGGGTTCCGACTGAGAGTGCGGGGGCCATCAAAGAGCGATCGAAGGCCGCCGGAGCATTCACCGCATCCCGGTGGGCCGAAACATTTGACTAAAACCCCGAACGTTCCTAACCGCGACTCCAGAAAGGGGCGTGAGGAGCGTCAAGGTGTCGTGCACGAGGTCGCGGGCGCGCAGTCGGACCAGTCGAAGGCCGCACGGCCCTCGGTGACGTACATCCCGAGGACACGACCGGTGAATCCGGTGGCCACTTCGGTGGACGGATAGCGGCCGTCCAGTTCGGCTTCCCACCCCGACCCGAGCGTCTGCCGGGCCGGACTGTCGGTCCGGCTGGACGAGGGGCATCACCACGACCTGGAGGTGGCCTGGGGAACGGCGGCCGTGCTCGCCCGGATCGGCCCGCTGCACGAGCGCGTCGCCGAACATCCCGTACCGGCGGGCCCGGTCACGCCGGCCGTCGACATCCGCGCGAACCGGCACCCGAAACCGCGGGGATGACGGGGTTCCCGCAGGCCCGCACGGCTCGCCCCTCAGGCCGTCCGAAAGTTTCGATGGTGGAGCCGAATCCCAGTCGCGGGGCGGCGGGTCGGAGGGACGGGAAAACCCGTGGGGACGCGGAGAACCGCGCCCGCCCCGGCTGGTCGAATCGCCCGTGCGGGGGTGGGATGGAAGGAAGCAAGGGCCTTGCAGGCGGGAACGTCCGCGCGCATCACCCGGCGTCGCCCGCCAGGACGCGAGGAGCGGTGGAGCGATGTCCGGTTACGACGCCTCGGTAGCGGCGCGGGTGGTGGTCGGTGTGAGCGGCTCCCTGGGCAGCGTCACGGCCCTGCGGCGGGCCACCGCGGTGGCCCGCCGCCTGGGAGCGGAGTTGTGGCCGGTGCTGGCCTGGGAGCCGCCCGGCGGTGACCCTGCCGCGCGCCGCTCCCCGGCGGGCGGTCTGCTGGTCGAGGAGTGGCAGCGGCTGGCCGGACAGCGGTTGGCCGCGGTGCTCGACGAGATCTTCGGCGGGGACGGCCCCGGGGTGCCCATGTGCGCCGTCGTCGTCCGCGGCGCCCCGGGTCCCGCGCTGGTGGCTACCGCGGACCGCGAGGACGACGTCCTGGTCGTGGGCGCGGGACGGCGCGGACTGCACCGCGCCTTC
The DNA here is from genome assembly GCF_001280015.1 of Streptomyces sp. MMG1121. Lineage (GTDB taxonomy): Bacteria > Actinomycetota > Actinomycetes > Streptomycetales > Streptomycetaceae > Streptomyces. The sequence goes on along the minus strand of NZ_LGDV01000251.1, from coordinate 27,080 downwards.
TCCGGCCGCGTCTCCCGGCACTGCCTGGCCCACGCGATCTGCCCGGTTCTCGCGGTGCCCCCGTCCCCGCTCCAGTCCGAGCTGCTGTCCGTCCACCGGCGGAACACATGGCACCTGCGCATGGACATCCGGCGCCTGTGAGCGCGGCCGCGCATCCGGCACCGGTGAGCCCGGCCGGGCCTGCGCCACCGGGGAGGGCGGCCCGGCCGCCGCCGGCCGGAGCGGCGCGGCCTCCGCCACCGATCGGCGCGGCCCTGGAGGCGGCGGACCGTGGTCACGCACCGTGGTCACGCGCCGGGTCGACGGGCCGTCGTCGGGCACCGCGACGCCGTCAGGAAACCGCCCCGTCGCCGTCAGGACACCGCCAAGACAGCACACCGGGCCACGACCGCGAACCGACGACATGGCACGCCACCCGCATGACCGTGTTCCAGGCCGGAACCCCGGCCGGCGCTTCTTGATGCGCCGCGGGTACCCGCGGGTCATTCTTAACGCAAGCTTGACGCCCACCGAGTCGAGATCCATGGGCCCAGACGTCACTCTCCGCTTACGCTGGTGCGGCCGTCCGCGTGATGGCCGGAAAGAGCTGAGCCGCACACAGGAGCACGCCGATGGCCACGACCGAACACCCCCCTCCCAGTCGTTTGCGCGCCTGGATGCTGGAGGGGCTGTCCGACATGGGCAAGCACGGCGGCCACACGGGTCCCCACGCCCAGCCGGAGCCCGAGCACAAGGGCCAGCGCTGGTGGCGCGTGATGTGCCTGACCGGTGTCGACTACTTCTCCACCCTCGGCTACCAGCCGGGCATCGCGGCGCTCGCGGCCGGACTGCTGGGCCCGATCGCGACCATCGTCCTCGTCATCGTCACCCTCGCCGGCGCGCTCCCGGTGTACCGCCGGGTCGCCGAGGAGAGCCCGCACGGCGAGGGCTCGATCGCCATGCTGGAGCGGCTGCTGTCCTTCTGGCAGGGCAAACTCTTCGTGCTCACGCTGCTCGGCTTCGCCGCCACCGACTTCCTCATCACCATCACCCTCTCGGCCGCCGACGCCTCCACCCACCTGGTGGAGAACCCGCATCTGACCGAGTTCCTGCACGGCCGGCAGATGGTGATCACCCTGATCCTGGTGGCGCTGCTCGGCGCGGTGTTCCTCAAGGGCTTCCTGGAGGCGATCGGCGTCGCGACCGCGCTGGTCGGCATCTACCTCGCGCTGAACGTCGTCGTCGTGATCGTCGGCCTGTACCACGTGGTCACCGCGGGACACGTCATCACCGACTGGTCCAGCGCACTGACCGCGCAGCACGGCAACGTCTTCGTCATGATCGGCCTGGCGCTGATCGTCTTCCCCAAACTCGCGCTCGGCCTCTCCGGCTTCGAGACCGGCGTCGCCGTCATGCCGCACGTCCAGGGCGACCCGGACGACACCGAGGAGAAGCCGACCGGCCGGATCCGGGACACGAAGAAGCTGCTCACCACGGCCGCGCTGATCATGAGCTGCTTCCTGATCACCTCCAGCTTCATCACCACGCTGCTCATCCCGGAGAGCGCCTTCAAGACCGGGGGCCCGGCCAACGGACGCGCGCTCGCCTACCTCGCCCACGAGTACCTCGGCAACGCCTTCGGCACGGTCTACGACGTCTCGACCATCGCGATCCTGTGGTTCGCCGGCGCCTCGGCCATGGCCGGCCTGCTCAATCTGATGCCGCGCTACCTGCCCCGCTACGGCATGGCCCCGCACTGGGCCCGCGCCGTGCGCCCGATGGTCATCGTCTTCACCCTCATCGCCTTCCTGGTCACCTGGCTCTTCGACGCCAACGTCGACGCGCAGGGCGGCGCCTACGCCACCGGTGTACTGGTGCTCATCACCTCCGCGGCGATCGCGGTCACCATCGCGGCGCGCAAGGCCGGACAGCGCAAGTGGACCATCGGGTTCGGCGTGATCGCGGCGGTGTTCGTGTACACGACCGTCGTGAACGTCATCGAGCGCCCGGACGGTGTGAAGATCGGTGCCTGCTTCATCGTCGGCATCATCCTGGTCTCGCTGCTCTCCCGGCTGGCCCGCGCCTTCGAGCTGCGCGTCACCAGCGTGACGTTCGATCCTCTGGCGGAACGATTCATCCGGGACATGGCCAGCCGGAAGATACGGTTCATCGCCAACGAGCCCGGTCACCGCGACAAGGCCGAGTACCGCGACAAGATCGAGCAGATCCGCGCCGACAACGACATGCCGGAGCAGGAGGACTTCGTCTTCGTCGAGGTCACGGTCACCGACCCGTCCGAGTTCGAAGCGAGCCTGACCGTGTGCGGCGAGGTCCTGCACGGCCGCTACCGGGTGCTGACCCTGGAGTCCGCGTCCATCCCGAACGCCCTGGCCGCGCTCCTCCTCCACGTCCGTGACATGACGAACTGCACCCCGCACATGTACTTCGAGTGGACCGAGGGCAACCCGTTCGCCAACTTCCTGCGCTTCTTCCTCTTCGGCCAGGGCGAGGTCGCCCCGGTCACCCGAGAGGTACTGCGCGAGGCGGAACCGAACCGGAGCCGCCGGCCGCGGGTGCACACCGGCTGAGGCGGGACACGCCGCGGACGGACGCGTCGGGACAGGGGCGCGCGGCGCGTCCTACCTGCCGAACCAGCGCCTGGGCGGCCGTACCTCCAGCCGCCCCATGCCGAGCCGCCCCCGTATCTCCACGCGGAGCACGACCGGCGCCTCGGGATCGCCGGGCGGCCGGACCTTGGTCTTGACGTAGTCCCTGACCAGGAAGTCGGCGTCCACGAGCACACCGGGCCGGGTGATCAGCCGCAGGGTGCCGCCGCGCATGTCCAGGTCGATGCCCAGCGTGTCGTACGTGATCACCGCGTCGGAGAAGTCCAGGGTCACGTCTCCCCAGGCGGACTCGATCTCCATCCGGCGCGGCACCGCCCAGCCGCCCGCGCGCACGGCCGCCGCGCCCCGCTGCTCGATGCGGGCGATGTCCTTGGCCGGCGCGGACGCCGGAGCCGAAGCCGGTGCGGCGCCCGCCTCCTGCGGCAGGTCTGCCGTGAGGACCGCCAGCTGCCCGAGCGTACGCGCCGACAGCGCGGCCGCGACCCGCTCGTCCAGCTCCTCGGCGGTGAGCCGGCCGTCGCCCGCGGCGGCCGCCAGCACCTCCACCACCCGGTCCCGGTCCGCATGCGAGGCACGCAGCCCCGTCGGCACGTCCGCGTCGACCATGTCGGCCGCCATGCCCTCACCCCGTCTCAGAACGTCCCCGCAGGGATCCACCGTCACGAACTAACGCTATATCGCGTTATACCCAACGGCCAACCCCACGTCCACGGTTCCCTGCGTGTGGCCCTATCGTGACCGGCATGCAGTCCTACACGATCGGCCAGGCGGCGCGGCTGCTCGGCGTGAGCCCGGACACCGCCCGCCGCTGGGCCGACGCGGGCCGGATGGCCACCCATCGCGACGAGGCCGGACGGCGGCTCATCGACGGCAGGGACCTCGCCGCGTTCTCGGTCGAACTGGCCAAGACGGTCGGCGGGGAGGAGGACGCCTCCTACACCTCCGTGCGCAACGCCTTTCCCGGCATCGTCACGGCGATCAAGCTCGGCGACGTCGCCGCCCAGGTGGAGATCCAGGCGGGCCCGCACCGGCTGGTCTCGCTGCTGACGCGGGAGGCCGTAGAGGAACTGGGCCTGGAGGTCGGCATGGAGGCCACCGCGCGCGTGAAGTCCACGAACGTGCACATCGACCGCGTCTGACCCGGGGCCGTCAGCGGCACAGCAGCGCCGCCCACAGGTCGAGCCGGTCCCGCAGCCGGGACAGGTCACGTCCGGTCAGCCGCTCGATCCGCTCCACCCGGTAGTGCACGGTGTTGACGTGCAGATGCAGCGTCTGCGCCGTACGCGCCCAGGATCCGTCGCAGGCGAGGAACGTCTCCAGCGTGCCGAGCAGGACGGCGATGGCGGGCCGGCCGGTCTCCAGCAGCGGACCGAGCACCGTACGGGCGTAGGCGGTGCGCACCTCGGCCGGTACACCGGTGAGCAGGGCGTCCAGGCTGGTGAGGGAGCCGGCGTCGGTGAGCCGGGAGGCGTCGGGCGCGGTGGTCCGGGCCGAGGTGAGGGCGTAACGGGCCTGCGCCAGCGCGCCGCCGAGCCCCTCGGGCCCCGCGGCGGACGTACCGGTGCCGCCGTGCAGCACGACCCCGGGCGCGCAGTCCTCGACCAGCGGCCAGACCTCGTCGGCCCAGCCGGCCGGCACCCCGGACAGCACCGCGAAGGCGCACCCGTCGGGCAACCGTCCCACGGCCGCCGCGACCCCGGACTCGCCCTCCGCGCCGAGCTCCGCTCCGGCACCCCCGCCCCCCGACCGGGCAGGGGCACCGGCCCCCACCGCATGCCCCGCCATCTCCAGCAACGCGCCTTCGGCGAGCGCGCCTTCGTCCAGCCCTGGCTGCCGTGTCCCGGCGTCCGCGACGAGCACCTGGTACGGCCCCGACTCCGGCAGCCCGCACCGCCGTAGCGCCGCCTGCACCGTGCCGTCCTCCCGCGCGTCCCCAGCCGCCAGCAGCGTGCCGAGTTCGTCCGCCGCCCGGAACCCGGCCGAGGGGCGCCGCACGCCGGCCTCCTGGCAGTGCGCGAGCACGGCGGCGACCTCGTGCAGCATGCGCGGCGGGACGCCGTCGGGGTCGGGCACGTACAGCAGCCAGCGCTCGTACGGGGAGATGCCGCCGGCGTCGACGGAGGCGGTCATCCCGGCGCCGTCCGCGGCGAGCGCGACCGCCTCCCGCGCGGGCACCGGCGGTGCGCCCTCGGTGACCGCGACCGTACGGCCCGACGGCGTGAAGACGTATGCGGCGGCTTTACCGAGATGGGCGAAGGCCTCGGCGAGGACGGCGTCCGGTCCGGCCTCCTGGGCGAGCAGCCGGCTCAGCCGCACGCGCGCGTTCTCCGGCAGCGCGTGATGCCGGCTCAACCCGCCCCACTGACGCAGATACACCGTGTCCGTGATCGCCCGGAACATGATGTGCGCCGGCACCCCGGCCACCGGCACGCCATGGCGCACGCACGCCTCGACCAGGTCGTCCGGCACGCTCCCGTGGGTCTCCTCGCCCGCGAGCAGGGCGGCGGCCCCCGCGTCCCGCAGCGCCGAGACGAACCGGTCCGCCTTGCCGGAGCCGCCGTCGGGCGACCACCAGACCAGGCCGCTGAGCACCACCTCGCCGGGCCGGACGAACCGCGCCGGGTCCTCCAGATCCGTGACGGTCACTCCGCTGATTTCGCGCCGCAAGAGGGCGTCCTCCGCCCACAGCAGGCGCAGACCGAGGGAGGTGTCCCCCAGGAGGTGTTCGACGTGCATGTACTGGCTCCTCGTACGGCCGCCGGGCGGCGAGCAGAACCCCCGGCCTCTCGCATTCACTAGGCGAGTGCGAGAGAAAGCATCGTAAATGCCAGCCTGCGACAGTGGAACGCCTCCTGGTTGATCCTCCAGTCACAGCGCCTCGCGCGTCGGCGTTTCCGTGCCCCGAACCAGTCGTCGGGGCCCGTTCCCGTTGGTTCACTTCCAGCCATGGACCTGAACACCGTGGCGGAGATCCGAGACGCCGGACGGCCCGCACCCTGGCGGCCGGGGGACGCCTGGCTCGGCGGCGGGACGTATCTGTTCTCCGAGCCCCAGCCCTGGCTGCGACGCCTGGTGGACCTGAGCCGCATGGGCTGGACGCCCGCGCAGCGGCATCCGGACGGCTCGCTGGAGCTGGCCGCCACCTGCACCATCGCCCAGCTCTCGCGCTACGCCCGCGATCTCCTCGCCCCCGCGGCTCCCCTGTTCGAGCAGTGCTGCCGGGCGTTCCTCGCCTCGTTCAAGATCTGGAACATGGCCACGATCGGCGGGAACCTGTGCAACGGCCTCCCGGCCGGCCCGATGATCTCCCTCACGTCCGCGCTCGACGGCACCTGTCTGCTCATCGCCCAGGACGGCTCCAGCCGCCGGGTGAAGGTCGCCGACTTCGTGATCGGGGCCGGCCGCAAGGACCTCGCTGAGGGCGAGCTGCTGCGCTCGGTCACCCTGCCCGCCCGCGCCCTGGCCTGCCGCACGGCGTTCCGGCAGGTCTCCCTGTACGGCCTGGGCCGCTCCGGCGCCCTCGTCATCGGCACGCTCGACCCGGTCGACCACTCGCTCACGGTCACCGTCACGGCCGCCACCGTCCGCCCGGTGCGGCTGTGGTTCCCGCTGCCGCCGACGGCCGGGGCACTGCGGGCGGCGATCGAGGGGGCCGTCGCGGACGACGAGTGGTTCGACGACATCCACGGACTGCCCGAATGGCGGCGGCACATGGCGTTCCGGCTGGCGGAGGAGATCCGCCGGGAACTGGTTCAGGAGGAGCGGCGATGAAGGTGAACGTCAACGGCCGGCCCTTCGAGGAGGAGCCCAGGCCCGGCCAGTGTCTGCGCACCTATCTGCGCGAACGCGGCTGGTTCGGGGTGAAGAAGGGCTGTGACCAGGGTGACTGCGGCGCCTGCACGGTCCATGTCGACGGCGAGCCGGTGCACAGCTGCCTCTACCCGGCCTTCCGGGCCGACGGCCGCAGCGTCACCACGGTCGAGGGCCTGGCCTCCCCGGACGGCGAACTCCACCCCGTACAGCGCAAGTTCCTCGACGCCCAGGGCTTCCAGTGCGGCTTCTGCACGGCCGGCTTCCTGATGACGACGGCAGCCCTCAAGGAGGACCAACTCGCCGATCTGCCGCGGGCGTTCAAGGGCAACCTGTGCCGCTGCACCGGCTACCGGGCCATCGAGGACGCCGTACGCGGGGTCAAGAACGTGGAGGCGCCCGCGCCCGGCGAGTCCGTCGGGCGCAGCCTGCCCGCCCCGGCCGGACCGCAGGTCGTCACCGGCACCGCCCGCTACACCTTCGACATCGACGTGCCCGGCCTGCTGCACATGAAGCTGCTGCGATCCCCGCACGCGCACGCCCGCATCCTCGCGATCGACACCTCCGCCGCCCTGCGCGTCCCCGGCGTCCACGCCGTGTTCACGCACCAGGACGCCCCGGAACGGCACTTCTCCACCGCCCGGCACGAGCACCCCACGGAGGACCCGGACGACACCCGGGTCCTGGACACCACCGTCCGCTACATCGGTCAGCGTGTCGCCGCCGTCGTCGCCGACAGCGAGGCGGCGGCCGAGGAGGGCTGCCGGCGGATCGAGGTGACGTACGAGGAGCTGCCCGCCGTGCTCGACCCGGAGGAGGCCATGCGGCCCGGGGCCCCCGTGGTCCACGACAAGGACGCGGCGACCGCCCGGATCTCCCGCCCCGAGGCCAACGTCGTCGGCGAGGCGCACGGGGAGATCGGCGACGTGGCCGCCGGTTTCGACGCGGCGGACGTCGTCTACGAGGAGACCTTCCGCACCCAGCGCGTCCAGCACGCCAGCCTGGAGACGCACGGCGCGGTGGCCTGGATCGACGAGGACGGCCGGCTCACCGTCCGCACCAGCTCCCAGACCCCGTTCCTCACCCGCCGCGCCCTGTGCGCGCTGTACGACCTGCCCGAGGAGCAGGTGCGCGTGATGGCGGGCCGGGTCGGCGGCGGCTTCGGCGGCAAGCAGGAGATGCTGGTCGAGGACATCGTCGCGCTCGCCGTACTGAAGCTGCGCCGCCCGGTGAAACTGGAGTACACGCGCGCGGAGCAGTTCTATGGCGCCACCACCCGGCACCCCTTCACGATCCGGGTGAAGGCCGGCGCCCGCCGCGACGGTACCCTCACCGCCCTCCAGCTGCGCGTCGTCGCGAACACGGGCGCGTACGGCAACCATGGTCCGGCCGTGATGTTCCACAGCGTCGGCGAGTCGATGGCCGTCTACCGCGCCCCGCACAAGAAGGTCGACGCCTTCTCCGTGTACACGCACACCGTCCCGGCGGGCGCCTTCCGCGGCTACGGCCTCGGCCAGGTGCTGTTCGCGGTGGAGTCGGCGCTGGACGAACTGGCCCGCCGCCTCGACCTGGACCCGCTGGAGTTCAAGGCGCGCAACATCATCGGCCCCGACGAGCCGATGGTCACGCCCGGCGGCCACGAGGAGGACCTGCACATCGCGAGCTACGGCCTCGACCAGTGCGTGTCGATCGTGCGCACGGCACAGTCACAGCCTGCCGAACCCGCCCCCGAAGGCTGGCTGGTCGGCGAGGGCGCGGCGCTGGCGATGATCGCGACCGGGCCGCCGGGCGGACACATCGCCGACGCCAAGGCCACCCTGCTGTCCGACGGCACCTTCGATCTGGCCGTCGGCACCGCCGAGTTCGGCAACGGTACGACGACCGTGCACAAGCAGATCGCGGCCGGCGAACTCGCCACCACGGTCGACCGGATCGCCATCCGCCAGTCCGACACCGACGTCGTACGGCACGACACCGGCGCCTTCGCCTCGACCGGCACCGTCGTGGCCGGCAAGGCCACCCTGCGTGCCGCCCGCGCGCTGGCCGACCAGCTGCTGGACTTCGCCGCAGCCCACCTGGCCGTCCCGCGCGCGCACTGCCGGCTGGCGGAGGAGGCGGTGGTGCACCCGGGCGGGCGGCTGCTGCTGAAGGAGCTGTACGCGGCCTCCCGCACCGTCGGCCTGGAGCTGGTCGCCGACGGGCACTTCGGCGGCACCCCGCGCTCGGTCGCCTTCAACGCGCACTGGTTCCGGGTGGCCGTCGACCCCGGCACGGGCGAGATCCGCATCCTGCGCAGTGTGCACGCGGCCGACGCGGGCAAGGTGATGAACCCGATGCAGTGCAGGGGGCAGGTCGAGGGCGGGGTCGCCCAGGCGCTCGGCGCGACGCTCTTCGAGCGGGTCCTGCTGGACGAGCGGGGCGCGGTCGACACGGCCGCCTTCCGCCGCTACCGGCTCCCGCAGTACGCCGACGTGCCGCGCACCGAGGTGCACTTCATGGAGACGGCCGACGCGATCGGTCCGCTGGGCGCCAAGTCGATGAGCGAGAGCCCCTTCAACCCGGTCGCCCCGGCGCTCGCCAACGCCCTGCGGGACGCGACCGGCGTGCGGTTCACCGAGGTGCCGCTGCTGCGTGACCGGGTGTGGCGGGAGCTGGAGCGCCACAGCGGTAGCCGCCGTCCACCCGGATCGCGGTGATCCCGCTGATGTGCCGGGCCCCGCATCTGTCCTGCGGGAGCACCAGCTGGGGTCCGGCCGCGTCGAGCGGGGTGCCGTCGATGCTCACGCCCAGCAGGACGGGCGCGTCGGCGAAGTCCGGGTCGATCTCGGCCCAGGACAGCACCGCGTGATGGCCGTCGGTGCCGGCGACGGCGATGAGGAAGCGCAGCCGGTCCTTGCGCCGTGCCGGGTCGAAGTCCGGTCCCGCGGCGGCGAGGACGTCGTACAGGCGCGGTCCGGTGAACCGGTGGTGCTGGATGCCGCTGGTCGCGCAGTCGAAGCTGACGTCCACCCGGTGCTGCGGCCAGCGGAGCAGCTCCGGCACCGTCAGTCGGGCGGGCCGGGCCAGATCGCCGGTCAGGACGAGTTCCGCGAGGGTCATCTGCGACCACCTCCCGCCTGACGGTACCCGCGGACACGCGCCGTACAAACGCACATGCAAGCTACAAGTCACAAGTTCGCAGCTCATGCGATGTGACAGCAGACCTACACCTGGCAGATGCGGCAGTATCATCCCCGTCACGCCCGGTTGAACCGGGCCTGACAGGGCGCGACAGTTGTTCCACTTGGCTTGAAGAACCCGAGGAGTAGATCCGTGATGACCCGTTCCGTGCGCCGGACCCGGCGGATGCTGCAGGTGGCCGGCGCTGGAGCCGCCGCCCTGCTGGCACTCAGCGCCTGCTCCTCCTCCAGTGACTCCTCCAGCAAGCCGGCCAAGAGCGGCTCGGCCTCGCCGAAGCTGTCCGGCACGGTCACCGTGTTCGCGGCCGCCTCCCTGCAGGAGAGCTTCACGACCCTGGGCAAGGAGTTCGAGAAGCAGCACCCGGGCACCAAGGTCACCTTCAACTTCGGCGGCAGCGACACCCTGGCCGCGAACATCACCAGCGGCGCCCCGGCCGACGTCTTCGCCGCCGCCAGCCCCAAGACCATGGCGACCGTGACGGCCAAGAAGGACGCGGTCGGCACCCCGGCCACCTTCGTCCGCAACCAGCTGGAGATCGCCACGGTGCCGGGCAACCCGCACAAGGTGGCCTCGCTGAAGGACCTCACCAAGTCCGGTCTGAAGGTCGTGCTGTGCGACAAGACCGTGCCGTGCGGCGCCGCCGCGCAGAAGGCCCTGGACGCCAGCAAGCTCAAGCTGACCCCTGTCTCCTACGAGCAGGACGTCAAGGGCGCCCTGACCAAGGTGGAGCTGAAGGAGGCCGACGCCGCGGTGGTCTACAAGACGGACGTCCACGCCGCGGGCGGCAAGGTGCAGGGCGTGGAGTTCCCCGAGTCGGCCAACGCGATCAACAACTACCCGATCGCCCTGCTGAAGAACGCGCCGAACGCCCAGGCCGCCCAGGCGTTCATCGCCCTCGTGCAGTCCGCCGAGGGCCAGAAGGTGCTGAGCCAGGCCGGGTTCCTCAAGCCGTGACCTCGCTCGACAAGCCCGGCGCCGCGGCCGGCCCCCGCACGGGCCGCCCGCGGCGTCGCCGCGTCGGCGCGGGGGCACTGCGCGGAGTGCCCCTGCCGCTGCTGCTGCCGGGCCTGGTGGCGCTGGCGTTCCTGCTGCTGCCGCTGCTCGCGCTGCTCGTCCGCGCGCCCTGGCGCACCCTGCCGGACCAGCTGTCCAGCACCGAGGTGTGGCAGGCGCTCCAGCTGTCCCTGATCAGCGCCACCGCGGCGACGGCCGTGAGCCTCGTCCTGGGGGTGCCGCTGGCCTGGCTGCTGGCCCGTACGGACTTCCCCGGCCGGGGGCTCGTCCGGGCCCTGGTGACCCTGCCGCTCGTGCTGCCGCCGGTGGTCGGCGGTGTGGCCCTGCTGCTGGCCCTCGGCCGCAACGGGATCATCGGCCAGTGGCTGGACTCGTGGTTCGGGATCACGCTGCCGTTCACCACCACCGGGGTCGTGATCGCGGAGGCGTTCGTCGCGATGCCGTTCCTGGTCATCAGCGTCGAGGGCACCCTGCGTGCGGCCGACCCGCGCTTCGAGGAGGCGGCGACCACGCTCGGCGCTTCCCGCTTCACCGCGTTCCGCCGGGTCACCCTGCCGCTGATCGCCCCCGGTGTCGCGGCGGGCGCGGTGCTCGCCTGGGCCCGCGCGCTCGGCGAGTTCGGTGCGACGATCACGTTCGCGGGCAACTTCCCCGGCCGCACCCAGACCATGCCCCTCGCCGTGTATCTCGCCCTGCAGAACGACCCCGACGCCGCCGTCGCCCTCAGCCTGGTCCTGCTCACCGTGTCGATCGCGGTGCTGGCCGGCCTGCGGGACCGCTGGATGACGGGGGCGTGACGGTGGCAGGAGACCCCGGGCCCGTGCGAACGTACAGACCCATGACCGACATCGACGTCCCCCGAGCCGATGCCCGGATGGCGGGTGACGAGGGGCTCGACGCCCGGCTCGTCGTGGACCGCGGCTCCTTCCGGCTGGACGTGACCCTCACCGCGGCCCCCGGAGAGGTCGTCGCGCTGCTCGGCCCCAACGGCGCCGGCAAGACCACCGCCCTGCGCGCCCTGGCCGGTCTCGTCCCGCTCACCGAGGGCCGGCTGCGCCTGGACGGCGCCTCCCTGGAGCGCACTCCCCCGGAGTCCCGTCCGGTCGGTGTGGTCTTCCAGGACTATCTGCTCTTCCCGCATCTGACTGCCCTCGACAACGTGGCCTTCGGACCGCGCTGCCAGGGCGCGTCCAGGGCCGAGGCCCGGGAGCGGGCCGCGGCGTGGCTGGAGCGCATGGGTCTCGCCGACCACGCGCACGCCAAGCCCCGTCGGCTGTCCGGCGGACAGGCCCAGCGGGTGGCGGTCGCCCGGGCCCTGGCCACCCGCCCCCGGCTGCTGCTCCTGGACGAGCCGCTGGCCGCCCTGGACGCGCGTACGCGTCTGGAGGTCCGGGCCCAGCTCCGCCGTCATCTCGCGGAGTTCGAGGCGGTCGCCGTCCTGGTCACGCACGATCCGCTGGACGCCATGGTGCTCGCGGACCGGCTGGTGGTCGTGGAGCACGGCGAGGTCGTCCAGGAGGGCACCCCCTCCGACATCGCCCGCCATCCGCGCACCGACTACATCGCCCAGCTCGTCGGCCTCAACCTCTACCGGGGACAGGCGGACGGGCACACCGTACGGCTCGACGCCGGGCTCTCCATCGCGACCACGGAGGACCTGTCCGGACCGGCCTTCGTGGCGTTCCCGCCGAGCGCCGTCACCCTGTTCCGGGACCGGCCCACCGGCGCCAGCGCCCGCAATCTGTGGCGCTGCGAGGTCGAGGGCCTGGAGACGCACGGCGACCAGATCCGCGCCGACCTCACCGGCGAACTCCAGCTCGCCGCCGACCTCACCACGGTCGCCGCCGCCGAACTGGATCTGCACCCTGGTGCACCGGTCTGGGCGACTGTCAAAGCGACCCAGACACACGCATACCCCGCCTGAACGGACAGGCGCTCTACCGTGGGGCCATGAACCTGAGCATCCGCAACCAGCTGCCGGGCACCGTCACCGCGGTCAGCCCCGGCGAGGCCATGGCCACCGTCAAGCTCCGGCTGGACGGCGGCCAGGACCTCACCGCGGCCATCACCCTGGAAGCGGCCCGCGACCTCGGCCTGACCGAGGGCACATCGGTGCGCGCCCTGGTGAAGTCCACCGAGGTCTCCCTCGCCACCGCCCCGGTCGCCCGTGTCTCGATCCGCAACCAGCTGCCGGGCACCGTCACGGACCTGGCTACCGGCGCCGCCATGGCCACCGTGAAGATCGCCATCCGGGGCGGCGAACTGACCTCGGCCATCACCAAGGAGTCCGCCACCGACCTGGGCCTCACCGCCGGCTCTGAGGTCATCGCCCTGATCAAGTCGACCGAGGTGTCGCTGGCGACGGCCTAGAGGCGCGGCAGGGCCCCGCCCGGAGATCCGGACGAGGCCCTGGGAACCACCGCTCACTCAGTCGGCTCAGTCTTCGTATGCGTCCAGCGGCGGGCAGGAGCACACCAGGTTGCGGTCGCCGAAGGCCTGGTCGATCCGGCGGACCGGCGGCCAGTACTTGTCCGCGGTCGAGACGCCGGCCGGGAAGACCGCCTCCTCGCGGCTGTAGGCGTGCGTCCACTCACCGCCGAGCGCGGCCGCGGTGTGCGGGGCGCCCCGCAGCGGGTTGTCCTCCGCCGGCCACTCGCCCGAGCCGACCTTCTCGATCTCCGCGCGGATGGCGATCATCGCATCGCAGAAACGGTCCAGCTCGGTGATGTCCTCCGACTCGGTCGGCTCGATCATCAGGGTGCCGGCCACCGGGAAGGACATGGTCGGCGCGTGGAAGCCGTAGTCGATCAGGCGCTTGGCCACGTCGTCCACGCTCACGCCGGTCGCCTTGGTCAGCGGGCGCAGGTCGATGATGCACTCGTGCGCGACCAGATTGCCGGGGCCGGTGTAGAGCACCGGGTAGTGCGGCTCCAGGCGCTTGGCGACGTAGTTCGCCGAGAGCACGGCCACCTGCGTGGCCCGCTTGAGGCCCTCGCCGCCCATCAGCCGGACGTACGCCCAGGAGATCGGCAGGATGCCCGCGGAGCCCCAGGGCGCGGCCGAGATCGGACCGACACCGGTCTCCGGGCCGGCGGCGGGCTGCAGCGGGTGGTTCGGCAGGAACGGCGCGAGGTGCGAGCGGACCGCGACCGGGCCGACGCCGGGACCGCCGCCGCCGTGCGGGATGCAGAAGGTCTTGTGCAGGTTCAGGTGCGAGACGTCACCGCCGAAGTGGCCCGGCTTGGCGAGCCCGACCAGGGCGTTGAGGTTGGCACCGTCGACGTACACCTGGCCGCCTGCCTCGTGCACCCGGGCGCAGATGTCGGCGACGTGCTCCTCGAAGACGCCGTGCGTCGACGGGTACGTGATCATCAGCACCGCCAGCTCGTCGCGGTACTGCTCGATCTTGGCGCGCAGATCCTCGACGTCGATCTCGCCGTCCTCGGCGGTCTTGACGACGACGACCTTCATGCCGGCCATCACGGCGCTGGCCGCGTTGGTGCCGTGCGCGGAGGACGGGATCAGGCAGACGGTGCGCTGCTCGTCGCCGTTGGCCCGGTGGTAGCCGCGAACGGCCAGCAGACCGGCCAGCTCGCCCTGCGAGCCGGCGTTCGGCTGAAGGGAGACCTTGTCGTAGCCGGTGACCTCGGCGAGACGTTCCTCCAGCTCGCGGATGAGCGTCAGATAGCCCTCGGCCTGCTCGGCCGGGGCGAAGGGGTGCAGCTGGCCGAACTCGGGCCAGGTGACCGGCTCCATCTCGGTGGTCGCGTTGAGCTTCATGGTGCAGGAGCCCAGCGGGATCATGCCGCGGTCGAGCGCGTAGTCCCGGTCGGCCAGCTTGCGCAGGTAGCGCAGCATCGCGGTCTCGGAACGGTGCTGATGGAAGACCGGGTGGGCGAGGTAGTCGTCGCCGCGCAGCATCGCCTCGGGCAGGGTGTCCGCGGTGGTCGCGTCCAGCGCCTCTATGTCGCCCCCGACGCCGAAGGCGGCGAAGACCGCGCCCAGCTGGGCCCGGTCGGTGGTCTCGTCGCAGGCCGCGGAGACGTGGTCGGCGTCGACGAGGTGCAGGTTCACCCCGTTGTCCCGGGCGGCGGCGACGACCTCGGCCGCCTTGCCGGGCACGCGCGCGGTGACGGTGTCGAAGAAGGCACCGTGGACGATCTCGACACCGCCGGTTCGCAGCCCCTCGGCCAGGATGGAGGCGTACCGGTGCGTCCGCCGGGCGATCGTCCTGAGCCCCTCCGGCCCGTGGTACACGGCGTACATGCCGGCCATCACGGCGAGCAGTACCTGCGCGGTGCAGATGTTGCTGGTGGCCTTCTCCCGGCGGATGTGCTGCTCACGGGTCTGCAGCGCGAGCCGGTAGGCCTTGTGCCCGTCGGCGTCGACGGAGACGCCCACGAGCCGGCCGGGCAGGCTGCGCGCGAACTTCTCGTGGACGGCCATGTAGCCGGCGTGCGGACCGCCGAAGCCCATCGGCACGCCGAAGCGCTGCGTGGTGCCGACGGCGATGTCCGCACCCAGCTCGCCCGGGGAGGTCAGCAGGGTCAGCGCGAGCAGATCCGCGGCGACGGTGACCAGGGCGCCCAGCTCGTGCGCCTGGTCGATGACACGCTTGATGTCCCGTACGGCACCGGAGGCGCCCGGGTACTGGATCAGCACGCCGTTGATCTCACGGGCGGCGAGGTCGGCCGGGATGCCCTCGCTCAGGTCGGCGACGACGATCTCGACACCGGTCGGCTCGGCCCGCGTCTCGATCACGGCGATGGTCTGCGGCAGGGCGTCCGCGTCGACCAGGAAAAGGCCCTTCTTGTTCTTGCCCATGCGCCGGGACAGCGCCATCGCCTCGGCGGCCGCGGTGCCCTCGTCCAGCAGGGAGGCGCCGGAGGTGGGCAGCCCGGCCAGCTCCGCGACGACGGTCTGGAAGTTCAGCAGGGCCTCGAGCCGGCCCTGAGAGATCTCCGGCTGGTACGGCGTGTAGGCCGTGTACCAGGACGGGTTCTCCATGACGTTGCGCAGGATGACGGGCGGGGTGAAGGTGCCGTAGTACCCGAGCCCGATCATCGAGCCCAGCACCTGGTTGCGGTCGGCGAGGGAGCGCAGCTCGGCGAGCACCTCGGCCTCGGTGCGGGCGCCCGGCAGGTCGAGGGCGTCGGCGTTCTTGATCACGTCGGGCACCGCGGCGGCGGTCAGCTCGTCCAGCGAGCCGTAGCCGACCTGCGCGAGCATCTTGGCCCGCGCCTCCTGGTCGGGCCCGATGTGGCGCTGCTCGAAGGGGATGCCCGCTTCGAGATCGGAGAGCGGAGTGCGGTGGGCGGTCATGGCGGAGGCCTCCTGGTCTGACGCGACCTTCGAGGGGCACCCCGGCGCGGGCACCCCGACGGCCTCCCCCTCTGTCATCTCAACCTGAGAGCTTCACCGGGGACGCGCCCCGGCTTTCCCCGTCGGTGAGGGCGGACGCCGTCGACATCCGCCCTGCTTTCCAGAGTGACCTCGTCCGTGCGGTACGTGGGCCTGAGAGATTCCGGGGAGGATTTGCTCCTTCGGCGCCTCCGAGATGGTCGGAGGACTCTCCCGCACGGGTTCGACAGCCGTTGTCAGACTACCAGCGAGGTCAACGCCCGAGCCCTCGAGTGGCCGCCTCCGTGAATGTGCTCTTTTGTAGTGCTTACGGATGAGTTGCGACCAGTGGAGGGAGAGGGACCGTGCAGACCGACATCGATCCGCGCAACCTGATCGGCCGCAAGGCGTTCGACCGTAACGGCTCCAAGATCGGCACCGTCGACGAGGTGTACCTGGACGACGCGACCGGAGTGCCCGAGTGGGCGGCGATACGCACCGGTCTGTTCTCCCGCGACGCCTTTGTACCGCTGGAGCCGAGCGAACTCGTCGAGGGCACCCTCCACGTCCCCTTCGACCGCGCCCTCATCAAGGACGCCCCGGATTTCGGCGTGGGCCGCCACCTCTCCCCCGAGCAGGAACTCCAGCTCTACCACCACTACGGCCTGGACATCGCCCCAGCGCCGGGCCCCGACCACGACTTCGGGAAGCTGGCGGGGTCGGAGGAGGGCTGAGGCGCCTCCCAGCGGCGCGGGGAACTGCGCGAACAACCCCGACGAAGCCGCACCCCGCAGACGACCGCCCCGCCTCCCTCTGCAGCGGGGCCCCTCTACAGCCCGGCTTCTCTACAGCCCGGCTTCCGAAACCAACGGCAGCGGCTCGGCGGACTCCAGCGCCGGATCCCCGACAAGAAACGTCCGCACCCGCCCCGGAGGGGACTGCGGCGTCTCGAACCGCACGGTGACCCGCCCCACCCCGCTCCCCTGCACCCACCCCGGCCCGTACTCGGCGTGCTGCACGTCCTGCCCGGCCCGCCAGTGCCGCTCGACAGGCTCCGCCCGCTCCGGCACGGCGTCGGCCACGACCTCCTCCGGCGCCTCCGCCTCCCCCGAGGGGTGCGCGGCCTGGGCGAACAGATCCTCCTGCGTGTAGTCGGCGAGCCCGGAGACGCCCACTCCGAGCAGCCGTACCCCGCCCGTGGTGTCCACCGAGTCCAGCAGCCGCGCGGCGGCCTCCCGGACCACGGCCGGATCGTCCGTGGGCCCTCTGAGCGTCTCGGAGCGGGTCAGGGTCGAGAAGTCGTACCGGCGCACCTTCAGCACGATGGTCCGCCCGGACAGCCCGGCACCGCGCAGCCGCCCCACGCACCGGTCGGCGAGCCGCTGCACCTCCATGCCGATCCGCGGCCGGTCGTGGATGTCCACGTCGTAGGTGTCCTCGACCGACACCGACTTCGCCTCGCGCTCGGCCACCACGGGCCGGTCGTCGTGGGCCAGCGCCATGGCGTACAGCCCGTGCCCGTGCGCCTTGCCGAGCAGCCGTACCAGCTCGTCCTCACCCGCCTCGGCCAGCTCCTCGACCGTGGTGATCCCGGCTCTGCGCAGATGGTCGCCGGTCGCCGGGCCGACGCCGGGCAGGGTCCGCACCGGCAGCGGCCCCAGCAGCGCCCGCTCGGTCCCCGGCTCGATGAGCACCAGGCCGTCCGGCTTGGCCTGCTCGGAGGCGATCTTCGCGAGCATCTTGGAGGCGGCCAGCCCCACCGACCCGGTGAGCCCCGTGACGGCGCGGATGTCGGCGCGCAGCCTGATCCCGGCCAGCCGTGCCGACTCCTCGTCCCAGGCCGCGCCGCCGGCCTCCAGATCCACGAACGCCTCGTCCAGGCTGAGCGGCTCAACCAGCGGCGACAGCTCCCCCAGCAGCGCCATCACCTGCTCGCTGATCGCCCGGTACACCCCGAAGCGCGGCACCAGATACGCGGCGTTGGGAGCCAGCCGGCGCGCCTGGGCCATGGGCATGGCCGAGTGCACCCCGAAGGCCCGTGCCTCGTACGACGCGGTGGCCACCACCCCGCGCGGCCCGAGCCCGCCCACGACGACCGCCTTCCCGCGCAGACTCGGCTTGGACGCCTGCTCCACCGAGGCGTAGAAGGCGTCCATGTCGAGATGGAGGATCGTGGGCGCGTGTCTCACATCTCCGATGCTGCACCATGGCACTGACAATGCCGTGCCGCGGGCGGCGGATACGGCGGTCAGACCGCCTTGTTGCGCCGCCGGGCCAGCTCGTCGGCGGGGTTGTGCCCGACGAGGGTCTCGCCCGTGTCGATGCGTTCGCCGTGCAGCTGGGAGAGCGCGCTTTCCACGTCCCGCCACACCACGCCCACGGCGATCCCGAAGATGCCCTGACCGCCCTGGAGCAGGGCGTGGACCTCGTCCGGGGAGGTGCACTCGTAGACCGTGGCACCGTCGCTCATCAGGGTCATCCGCTCCAGGTCGCGGAAACCGCGTTCCCTGAGGTGCTGGACGGCCGAGCGGATGTTCTGCAGCGAGACCCCGGTGTCCAGGAACCGCTTCACGATCTTCAGGACCACCACGTCCCGGAAGCTGTACAGCCGCTGGGTTCCCGACCCGTGGGCGGGCCGCACGCTGGGCTCGACCAGGCCGGTGCGTGCCCAGTAGTCGAGCTGCCGGTAGGTGATGCCCGCGGCCGCGCAGGCCGTGGGCCCGCGATAGCCGATCTGTTCGGACGTCATGGACGCCGCCCCTCCGCCGTTCGGCACCACCGTCGGCCACTGCGGAGCGTGATCCACCGCGCTGCTGTGAACCGGGTACGGACCGCTCTCCCCGAAACCGCGCACGGGAGCACCCCCAGCCGTACCGTCGCCGCTGGTTCTCACGCCGACCTCCGTCCTCGACCTGCCTTCTCGACGGTAGGCAGTCACCAGGGGTGCGTCAACGATCGCCACACTCGGCACGCCGAGTGATAATCACCCAAGGAGTGGTTTCCCGTGTCCCACCGCGGGGAAAGGCTAGCCGAATGCGCTCGCGGGCGACCCTAGGACGCCCTCAATGGCCGGTGGCAATTGCCCGCACACCGGGCATCGACGCACGCCGGCCACTCGCCGTCACTGGCTGCTCGTGCCGAAGTCCTCGGGCGAGATCTGGTCGAGGAACTCGCGGAACTTCTCCACCTCGTCCTCCTGCTCGTCCGGGATGGCGATGCCCGCGTCGTCCAGCACCGCGTCGCTGCCGTAGATCGGCGTCCCCGTGCGCAGGGCCAGCGCTATGGCGTCCGAAGGACGGGCGCTGACCTCGACACCGCTGGCGAAGACCAGCTCCGCGTAGAAGACGCCTTCCCGCAGATCGGTGATGCGTACTTCGGTCAGCTCCTGGCCGACGGCTTCCAGCACGTCCTTGAAAAGGTCGTGCGTCAGCGGTCGAGCGGGAGCCATGCCCTGCTGGGCGAAGGCGATCGCCGTTGCCTCCCCCGGCCCGATCCAGATGGGGAGGTAACGGTCGCCTCCCACTTCGCGCAGGAGCACGATCGGTTGGTTGGAGGGCATTTCGACCCGGACACCTACGACATCGAGCTCGTTCACACAGCAACCCTAGGCCGTGCCCGGGACGTTTGGGTAGTCGGGCCGGGAACAGGTGCCCGATCCGGTCTCCGGCGGACCCGGGCCCTTCAGGGCAGCCGCACCCCGAGAGCGGTCTTCACCAACGCCGCGTGCAGCTTCACCGTGAGCGCCGCCAGCTCCTTCGTACGGGCCTCGGCAAGTGCCCTGGTCTGCGGGTTGCGGTGGCGCTTGAGCGGGGCCACCACCTGGTCGACGAGCCCGGCCTCGCGGTCGGCGGCGGCCTTCATCACCCGAAGGTGACGCGGCTCGATCCCGAACCGGCCCAGCTCGGCGACGAGCGCGGCCACGGTGACCGCCTCGGCCTCGTACGCCCCGTCCGCCAGCGGGGCGATCAGCCCGTAGGACTCCCACTCCTTCAGCTCGCCCTCGTCCACGTCCGCCGCAGCCAGCAGCTCGGCCCTGTGGACCCTGGCGACCGTGGGCACCGCAGGCGCCTCCCCCATGTCCTGCGGGGTGCGCTGCCGCCCGACGACGGGCAGCTGAACGGCCTCGCCCCGCTCCATGGCGTCCAGGTGCTCACGGATCACCTTGAGCGGCAGATAGTGGTCCCGCTGCATCCGCAGGACGTGCGCCAGGCGGTCGACGTCCCCGGCACTGAACTTGCGGTACCCCGAAGGGGTCCGCTGCGGCTCGATGAGTCCCTCCGACTCCAGGAAGCGGATCTTGGAGATGGTGACTTCGGGGAACTCGTCGCGCAGCACGCTCAGCACCGTGCCGATGCTCATCAGCCCACTGTCCCTGGCGGCGGTACCGCTTCCGGCACCGCCGCTCGGTGTTTGAAGCATGGACCTTCCCTGGGGTCCCCCCGGACGACGGTCCGGGGGCGGGTCAGATGCCCTGTCGGCTCGCGTAGAACACCAGCCGGTACTTGCCGATCTGCACCTCGTCACCGTTCGACAGAGCGACCTGGTCGATCGGCTCACGGTTGACGTACGTGCCGTTCAGGCTGCCCACGTCCGCCACGGTGAACGAGCCGTCCGGGGAGCGGCGGAACTCCACATGCCGACGCGAGACCGTCACGTCGTCGAGGAAGATGTCGCTCTGCGGATGCCGGCCGGCCGTGGTCAGGTCGGCGTCCAGCAGGAAGCGGCTGCCCGAGTTCGGCCCCCGGCGCACCACCAGCAGCGCCGAGCCGAACGGCAGGGCGTCCACCGCGGCCTGCGCCTCGGGCGACAGCGTCGGGATCTGCGTCTGGCCGGTCACCTCGGCGTCGTACGCCTCGAGACCGGAGATCGAGATCGTGGACGTCGTCTCGGAGGCACGCTCCGGCGTCACTCCGGAGCGCAACGGCGCGCCGCAGTTGGAACAGAAGCGGGCGTTCTCCGCATTGCGGTTACCGCACCTCGTACACACCAGGACCGACATGGACGGATCCTCCTGCCGCGGCTGCCCCGCCGGGGCGTTGGACGCGTACGGACCGGAGGCGAACCCTCCACCCGCACCTGAGGTTGACGGTTGCCCGAAACCTATGCCGCCGGACTGGGCAGGGTCAACCGACGCCCCGCCCTGACCTCCGGAAATGTCACCGCCCGGACCAGCGACCTGGTCCCGGAACAGCGGGCGCTGGCCCTCCGCGTCAGGCTGGGCGCGATGACGAGCGGTAGCGTTCTCGCTCCTCTCGCGCGCACTCTTGCCGAACAACTTCGCAAACAACTTCACGGGCGATTCCCCTTGACCGAAACAGACCCGCCCGTGGGGCAGGACGAACCCTGATTGCCTACACCGGCCGAGCCGGACATTCTCACAACGTCCGTATCCACCAAACAGTTTCCACCACGCACCACCCCTTCGGTGCGCCGACCCCCCGCAACCTCATGCCCCTGCCGGACGTCCCCCATGCACCGCTGGTTCACTGGGAGGACGACCGAGCGTAGTCAGGCCGCTTCGCCTGTCGCAAGGAGTCCACGACGATCTTGTCCGCGCTCTGGACCGACACCGTGGCCTGCTCCTTCTCCAGGGTCTGCACCACTCCTCCCGGGATGTTCAGCGCCGGTTCCAGATCCTGCGGCTTGCCGATGACCTGGAAACGATAGGGAGCGTTGATCTTGTTCCCGTCGACGCTCACGCTGTCGCCGGAGTCCGCGAAATACGTGTTCGCGACCACCCGCACCCCGTTCAGCTGGATCGCCTCGGCACCGGCCGCGCGCAGCTCCTGGATCGCGTCGAGCAGCATGTCCGCCTTGACCGTCCCTTTCGTGTCCTCGACCGTCATCGTGATGCCGGGACCCTGCGCCGCCACGGTGCCCGCCAGCACACCGAGTTGTCTCTCCTTCTCGGCCGTCTGCTTGCGGGCCTCCGCCGCCTGGTCGGAGCTGCTCTGCAGCTCCTGGCGCTGTTTCTCTAGTCCCTGCTTCTCGTCCTCAAGACGCTGAGTACGCGAATCCAGTTCATCGAGGATGCGCACAAGATCTTCCTGCCGCGCGCCGCGCAACGCGCTGTCACTGTCGCTGTTCGACGCCACCTGCACCGCCAGGCCGAAACCGAGGCCGAACAGGAGCAGGGCGACGATGAGTTGGGCGCGGGTGAGCCGCGGCGGCCACAGCCCCTTGACCAGCCGCTGCCGACCGGTCAGCGGCGTCTGCGGCTGACCGGGCGTCGGCCCGGGCTCGGAGGCCACCGCGGGCACTTCGGCCGGCAGCTCCTCACGCAGTCTGTTCTCCGGCTGCTCGTTCTGCTCGCTCATGGTGTCACGCCCGGAACACGTGACGCCGGATCGCGGCGGCGTTGGAGAAGATCCGGATGCCCAGGACCACGACGACACCCGTGGACAGCTGCGCGCCCACGCCCAACTTGTCGCCGAGGAACACGATCAGGGCGGCGACGACCACGTTCGACAGGAACGACACCACGAAGACCTTGTCGTCGAAGATCCCGTCGAGCATGGCCCGCACTCCGCCGAAGACGGCGTCCAGCGCCGCGACGACGGCGATCGGCAGATACGGCTCGACGACCGCCGGAACCTCGGGCCGGACCAACAGGCCGGCCACGACTCCCACGACGAGGCCCAGTACGGCGATCACGATGTGCCCTTCTCAGTCTTCTCGGTGCTCGGCTGTGCGGTACGGACGATCACACTCGGTGCGGCGGGCAACCGTAGGTCGCCCTCGGTGGAAATGGTGGCGCGGATACCGAAGTTCTGCTCCAGAGCATGCAGATACAACCCGTCTGCGCCGTTCTGGAACCCGGTGCTCAGCCGCTCCCCGTCCCCCACCGCCAGCACGGTGTACGGCGGCACCAGCGGCCTGTTGTCGACCAGTATCGCGTCTCCCGCGGCCCTGATCGCGGACAGCGACGTCAGCCGCTGCCCGTTGATGGAGACGGCCTCGGCCCCGGACGCCCACAGGCCGTTGACCACGCGCTGCATGTCGCGGTCCCGCACCCGGCCGCTGTCGGAGAAGCCCGAGGTCTCCCGCGGGTTGGTCCCGTCACCGCCGGTGCTGGCCTCCTTGGCGTCGTTCACGACGAGCTTGACGCCCGGACCGTGCACCTCGGTCGCTCCCGAAAGGATGCCGACGAGATCCTCCTGCGCGCCGCCACCGCTCGACTTCAGCGCCGCCCGCTGGCGCGCGCTGACGTCGTCGCGCAGCTTGTCCACGGTGCCTTCCAGCTTGTCCGCGCTCGCGGTCTCGCTGTCGACGCGGTCGATGAGCTCCTGGCGCTCCTTGGCCACCACGGGCGCCGCCACCCGTGCCTGCGCCGCGCCGAGGGTCACGACCAGCGCCGCGAGGACGAGCCCGCCCGCCAGGCCCAGCTTCGTCCGGAGCGTCCTGGGCAGCCCGCTCTCGCCCCGGGCCTTCCTGCGGGCGGCGGCCTCGGCGTACCCGTCGTCGAGGCTGTGATCCATGACATTGGTGATCAACGACATGGAGGCGTCCGGACGCTGCGGCCGCGCAGGGCTGCTCCGAACGGGGGGTTGCTGCGGCATGCCGCACATCGTCGCACGTCGCGGGCAGTACCTCCGAATGGCCCCACCGACGTGCCGGACAGGCCCCCTTGAGGACACTTGTCCGGCACGCACGTGTGCGTGGGTCTCACGCTCGGCGCGATGTGATCCCCGCTGGTGTGGACCCTTAATGGCCGGCGCTGTCCACGATGGCCGACCACTCGTCCAGCAGGGCCTGCGCGGAGGCGTCGTCGGGCCCCTCGGCCCACAGATGGGTGACCGCCTCGGCCGGGTCGGGCAGCACCATCACCCAGCGCCCGTCCGTCTCCACGACCCGCACACCGTCCGTCGTGTCGACGGAGCGATCCCCGGCCGCCTCGACCACCCGCCGCATGACCAGGCCCTTTACGGCCCACGGCGTGGCCAGGTCCCGCTTGAGCACGTGCGCCCGCGGGATCCGCGCGTCGATCTGGCTGAGCGTGAGCTGCGTCCGGGCGACGAGCCCGATCAGCCGTACGAAGGCGGCCGTACCGTCGTAGACGCTGCTGAACTCGGGGACGATGAAGCCGCCCTTGCCGTCACCGCCGAAAATGGTTCCTTCCTCGCGCCCCACGCGCGTGAGGTCGTCGGGCGAGGTCGTGGTCCACTCGACCTGGGTGCCGTGGTACGCGGCCACCTGCTCGGCGATCCGGGTCGTGGTCACCGGCAGCGCCACCCGCCCACTGCGCCGTTCCGCGGCCACCAGGTCGAGCATCACGAGCAGCGCCCGGTCGTCCTCGATGATCCGGCCCTTCTCGTCCACGAGCGACAGCCGCTCGCCGACAGGGTCGAACCGCACACCGAAGGCGGCACCGGAGGACGCCACTATCTCGCCCAGCCGCACCAGCCCGTTCCGGCGCATCTCGGTTGTCTCCGTGGGCCGCGACTCGTCTAGACCGGGGTTGATGGTCAGCGAGTCCACACCGAGTTTGCCGAGCAGGCTCGGCAGCACCAGCCCGGCGCTGCCGTTCGAGGCGTCGACGACGACCTTCAGACCGGACTCGGCGATACCGGTCGTGTCGACGTTTCGCAGCAGCGAGCCGGTGTACGAGTCGAAGACGCTCGCCGGGAAGTACAGGTCGCCGATCTCACCGGGGAACGCGCGCCGGTACTCCTGCCGTGCGAACACCCGGTCCAGCTTGCGCTGGCCGCCCTGCGACAGGTCGGCGCCCTGCCCGTCGAAGAACATGATGTCGACCGAGTCCGGGACACCCGGCGAGGTCCGGATCATGATGCCGCCGGCGCTGCCGCGCGCGGTCTGCTGCCGGGCCACGGGCAGCGGCACGTTCTCCAGGTCGCGTACCTCGATGGCGCTGGCCTGCAACGCGGAGATGACCGCCCGCTTGAGCGCACGGGCGCCGCGGGAGTGGTCGCGGGCGGTGGTGACGGTGGAACCCTTCTTCAGGGTGGTCGCGTAGGCCCCGGCGAGCCGCACCGCCAGCTCGGGTGTGATCTCGACGTTCAGAATGCCGGACACACCGCGGGCGCCGAACAGCTGGGCCTGTCCTCTGGACTCCCAGATGACCGAGGTGTTGACGAAGGCGCCGGCCTCGATGGTCTTGAACGGATAGACGCGGACGTTTCCCTGGACGATCGATTCCTCACCGATCAGGCACTCGTCACCGATGACGGCGCCGTCCTCGATCCGGGCAGCGCGCATGATGTCGGTGTTCTTCCCGACGACACAGCCACGCAGATTGCTGTGCTGGCCGACATACACGTTGTCGTGCACGACGGCCCTGTGCAGGAAGGCCCCGCTCTTGACGACGACATTCGATCCGACGACGGTGTGTTCCCGGATCTCCGCGCCGGCCTCCACCTTCGCGTAGTCCCCGATGTACAGGGGCCCGCGCAGGACGGCGTCGGAATGGACCTCGGCGCCTTCGGCCACCCATACGCCCGGCGAGATCTCGAATCCGTCGATGTCGACGTTGACCTTGCCTTCGAGGACGTCGGCCTGCGCCTTCACATAGCTCTCGTGCGTGCCGACATCCTCCCAGTAGCCCTCGGCGACATAGCCGTAAATCGGCTTGCCTTCCTTCATGAGCTGCGGGAAGACGTCACCGGACCAGTCGACCGGAACGTCGGCTTCGACGTAGTTGAAGACCTCGGGCTCCATGACATAGATGCCCGTGTTGACCGTGTCGGAGAAGACCTGACCCCAGGTCGGCTTCTCCAGGAAGCGCTCGACCTTGCCTTCCTCGTCGACGATGGTGATGCCGAACTCCAGCGGATTGGGCACACGGGTCAGACAGACCGTGACCAGGGCACCTTTCTCCTTGTGGAAATTGATCAGCTCCGTGAGGTCGAAGTCGGTCAGGGCATCACCGGAGATGACGAGGAAAGCATCGTCTTTCAACGCCTCTTCGGCGTTCTTGACGCTTCCGGCGGTACCGAGTGGCTTCTCCTCATTGGCATAGGTGAGCTCCATGCCGAGCTCTTCGCCGTCACCGAAGTAGTTCTTGACGAGCGATGCCAGGAACTGGACGGTGACGACGGTCTCGGTGAGCCCGTGCCTTTTGAGCAGCCGTAGCACATGCTCCATGATCGGGCGATTGACCACGGGCAGGAGCGGCTTGGGCATGCTAGAGGTCATGGGGCGCAGGCGTGTGCCTTCGCCCCCGGCCATCACGACGGCCTTCATGTCGGAAGCGTCCTCCTCCAAGAGACGACGGTCTAGCCGACTTCACCCGTCCTGATTGTCCCGCACTTTTCCACCGCGGGCCATCGAGGCATAACGTCAGGACAACCGCCGAGCTCAATCGGCCATGGCGTCCGCCCGAACCAAACGGCGGACCTGTACCACGTAGAGCACTCCTGCCCACCAGTAGAGCGTTGTACCCCATCCGGCGAACGCCCATCCGAAAACAGCAGCGAGTGACGCGATCCAACCATGCCCGTCGCTGAGGAGCAGCAACGGGAAGGCGTACATCAGGTTGAAGGTCGCGGCCTTCCCGAGGAAGTTCACCTGCGGCGGCGGATACCCGTGCCGGCGAAGGATGCCCACCATCACCAGGAGAACCAGTTCCCGCGCCAGCAGCAGAGCGGTCAGCCAGATCGGCAGGATGTCCCGCCAGGTGAGACCGAGCAGCGTGGAAAGGACATAGAGCCGGTCGGCGGCGGGATCGAGAAGCCGGCCGAGGCTGCTGATCTGATTCCACCGTCGGGCGAGCTTCCCGTCGAGATAGTCACTGACCCCGCTGAAGGCCAGTACGAGGAGAGCCCAGCCATCGCTCTTGGGACCTCCGAACTCGGGCCGGAGGATCAACCACAGGAAGACGGGTACGCCGACGAGCCGCGCCATGCTGAGGATGTTGGGGATGGTGAGGACCCGGTCTGTCTGGACGCGGGTCTCCTGGACCTCCACCCGGGGGCCTCCTGTGCGAAAACGAGCCAACGATGCCCCCTGACCCTACCTCAACGCAAAAAAGCTCCGGCCCCTGGGCAGTGCCCAAGAGCCGGAGCTTTAAAAGGAGTTCGGCGGCGTCCTACTCTCCCACAGGGTCCCCCCTGCAGTACCATCGGCGCTGTGAGGCTTAGCTTCCGGGTTCGGAATGTAACCGGGCGTTTCCCT
>NZ_LGDV01000250.1 GCF_001280015.1 Streptomyces sp. MMG1121 | reverse complement strand
TTGCGGGCGGTGGTACCAGGGGCGCTACAGCGCACCCCTGGACCCCGCCCACGCGTGGCAACCTCACGCGCGAACAAGGTTTCGTCGTGGTCAAGATCCATGCGCGCGTGAGGTCACCACGCACGCGATCTCACACAGTGCCGCCGTCGTCAGGAGCTGTAGCCAACACCCCGCAGTCAGCCGGCACCCCTGCACACCGAGGCAGCCTCACCCGCTCGACGGTGTCCCACGGGCGGCCCTACTCCTCGACGGCCACGATGTCCTTCTCGCTGATGCTCAGAACTTCCTGGCCATCGAGCTGCATCGCCTTGATGCCGTAGCCCATGTTGAAGATCACAGTGTCGCCGACCTTCACCGCCAGCGGGCGAGTCTCGCCATTTTCCAAGGTCAGGCCCTGTCCTACAGCCAGCACCGTTCCGCGCCTGGACTTCTCTGCGACACCGCCTGGGTTGATGAATCCGCTACTTGATTCAGTCTCGGCCTTGACGACGATTCGGTCACTCAACGGCTGATTTGGCATGGCTTCCCCCATGTTCCTTGTGGTCGCTTGAGCAACGCTCGACAGCGCGTCCCAGCTTGATCTACCGCGATACTCGGCAGCAAGACCGCCCACCAACGTGTTGCGACCCGTCGCCTTGAGGGCGCTCACCGACACCGCAAGGCAGACTCCGGCACCCTGCCATGACCCATCGGACACGCCCTAGCCGACGCAGGCGTACCACTGGCCGAGAACGCGGCCATACTGGACGCCGATCCTCACGGGTTCGTCGCCACGCTCATCGACGTCGAACAGCAACTCACCAGCCGCATCGACGAACTGATCGCACGGCGCGATCCGATGCGAGCTGCTCACCCACCACGGTGTAGACCAGTGGACTCGAATCTTCGTGGGCAGGGGGCAGGGGGCAGGCCGCACAGACGTACGGGCGATCACCTCGCCAGGAAACACGGGATCCATCGCCTTTCACCGCCCCATGGGGTTCACCCTTGAAAGCGGGGACCGCTCGGCCGGCCCAGCAGCTGGAGGTGGTGCGGGCCAAGCTGGACCCGTTGCGCGGGAGGTTGGTGGGACTCGTCGATCGCGGCTGGCTGCGCAAACCGCCCGACGGCCGGTTCACCATCTGCCTGTGACCAGGCACGCTGCCGCCCGAATCGGTGCGGCGCGGGGGTAACCGCGGTGACCCCGGCGGCCGTTGGAACTGTGTGACAAGAACCGAAGGCGCGCTGTGGAGCGTGAGTTGTCCGAGTGGCGGAGATCCCGGTGGTGATGACCACGGTCTGGGCGGTGAGGGGTCAGTCTCCCGGGCGTCCGGCGGCGGTCCACGCGGCGTACTCCTGGCGCACGTAAAGGCGCTGGTCGACGGGAATCGTCACGGCGTCGGGGCGATGTGGGCCGGCGGCCAGGTGGAGGTGTCGGCGGTCGTGCAGTACCAGCTGTTCGGCGGTTTGCGCGGCGGCCTTGGCCGGGCCGAAGTTGGAATCTTCGAGGGCGATGCGGTCCATGAGGGCGGCTCGACGCAGTAGCCAGGCGCGTTCCGCGGTGGCCGCGTCGATGGGCGGTGTGGTGACGGCCCTGGGTCGGCGGCCGTCGCGTTCGGCTCCGAGTGCGAGCACCTGGTGTATTTCATGGCGCAGGTCGGGGGCGTCCGCGTATGCCTTCTGCGCGAAGGAGGCGTCGATGTCCTCGCCGCGGTCGCAGGTGGTGTCCACGCCGGCACCCGTGACGGCGACCAGCGGACGGGCGCCGCAGCGTCGGCAGGGGGGTGTGTCGGGTGCGGAGTCGCGGGGAGCGGGATGCGCTGGATCCTCCGCCGGTCGCGTGCCCGCGCGGCCGGGACCAGCGCACCCGTCGACGGGGCATGGTTTGTGGGTGGAGAAGGCGCAGGTGAGGGGGGAGCCGGACGGCGTGGAGGAGCTGTCGCGACCGCCGAGTTGGGGCTGCGCTGCGGCATACGCCTGGGGACGGGGCTGCTCGGTGCTCCGTATATTCGTGCCGGTCATGCCGAGCACCTGAGGCAGGCGCGGACTTCGCGGCCTCTCCACGTCTGGTGGACTTCGGTTGCTTGCGCGAGGTACTGGACGATGCCGGTGCCGCGGCCGTGTTCGTCCGGGGCGATGTCGGGGCGAGGTCGCTGGACGGCCGTGCCGGATTCACTGACCACGATGTGCAAGGTCCCGTGGTCCAGGACGAGCAGCAGGGTCATGCATTCGTGCCCGTATTGAGCGGCGTTGGCGGTGAGTTCGTCGACGATGAGAACCGCGGAGTCCCGCTGGCTCACGGGGACACTCCAGGTCTCCAGCAGATCGGCCGCAAGGTGACGGACGGCCGAGACGTGCGCCTCCTGAGCGGGCAGGGTGAGCAGCGCCTGGCGGCGGCTGGGGTGCCGAAGCAGTGGAGCAGGACTCGGAATATCGGTTGCAGGCATGGGTCTTCTGCATTTCTGTGAGTGTGCGGGGCTCGGAGCGCGGAAGATCGCCGACGGCGGTGGGGCCCTCAGTGGGCCGATCCTGCGTGGGCTCGCTCATTCAGTTCCACGTGCGGTACAGCCATCCGGTTCGACCGCTTCATTACTTTTGCGGTTTCCTCTCGGGAGGTGTGGCCCGCCCGCGGCAGGAGCGCAGCTCGCCTTGCACGACGCATTGTCTTCACGCGGTGAGGCGCGCCGGTGGTGGTACCTCTCGCCAAAGGCTTGGGGTAGGCCCTGGCGGCCGGGTTTGCCGTACGGAGACGCCTGGGCCGGCCTTCTTGAGGTCCCGGCCCGTGGCTTTGAGGCGGGGCGGCCCGTGGTGTCGAGGCACCCGACGCCCGGATTCCGTGCGCAGCCGTCCTTCGCCCCGTCCGCCCTGCACGCCGGCCACGGAGTCCGGCGGGCGCCCTGCTGCCGACGGCGCCCGGAAGGGTCGCTCGGCGAACGCGGTCCGCCTGGCGCCGGGCCGGGCGGGACTGTCTTCCTCAGGCCTGCATCGTGAGCAGTTTCTGGCCGTTACCCGCGATGATCTCGAAGTGCTGGATGGAATCAGGGGACATGGCGACCGCCCCGGGGATCGTGGTGTGCGGAGGGTAGTGGCCTGCTCGCCACGTGGCGCCGTCCGCCCTGACCCCGCCGGGACCGACGGCCTGCAGACGGCAGGTGATACCGGCCGGTGCCCCTTTTGCGGAGACCTGGAGGACACTGCCCCAGGCCGAGGGCGAAACCTTCACCGAGGCGGTGACGCCGGTGGTCGGATCACTTCCGGAGAAGGTGCGCCAGACAGCCGACGCGCTCGGTCCCGGCGGTGTCGCCTCCGTACCCACGGAACCGACGGTCGCCAGCCACGTCCCGCCTGCCGCTGCCGCGATGAACACCAGAGACGTGACTGCCCCGGCCAGTTGCAGACGCCAGGTCCTGCGGCGCCGGACCGCGGCCTGCTGGAGAAGCCTCTCCAGTGCGCCCGCCGCCGGTGCCTGCGCCTCCACGGGTGTGGAAGGTCGTTCCAGTGAGGCGTCCCGCGCGCTTTCGGCGGCTCGTGCCACCAGGCGATCAGCCAGGATCCCGTCGGCCGTCGGTACCGTCCGGCCCGCGGCTTCGGCCTCGGTCACCGTCGCCAGCAGCGAGGGCAGTCCTGACAGCCGGGCGTACTCGGACTGGCACTGCTCACACTCCGCGAGGTGGGTCCGGACTCGATCCATCTCCGTCGGGGACAGCGTGCCCAGGACGTAGCCGCCCAGGGAAAGACGGAGGTCGTCGTGCTCAGCACTCATCGTCGTCACCTCCTGCTCGCCGCGGTCATGGCTCGATCCCGCGTTCCTGCAGGGCCAGCCGCAGGGCCTGCAGTGCGTAGTACGTCCGCGACTTCACGGTCCCCAACGGAATGCCCAGCACCTGTGCGGCCTCCGCCATCGTGCGGCCTCGGTAGTACGTCTCCAGCAGGACGGCCCGGTGGTCCGAGGAGAGCGACCGGACGGCGTCGGCGACCGCCCAGCTCTGCAACGCCTGCTCGATCTCGTCCACGCCGGGCTTCTGCTCGGCGACCCGCTCCAGTGCCGCACCACCGGTCTCGGCCGGCCTGGCCTGCCGGGCCCTGCGATCGTCGATGACCAGATGCCGGGCGACCGTGCACAGCCACGCCCGGGCCGGGCCGCGTGCCGGGTCGAAGGCGGCGGGATGCTGCCACGCCCGCAGCAGCGTCTCCTGCACCACGTCCTCCGCCCATTGCCAGTCTCCTGAGGTCAGTCTCAGCACGTAATGGAAGAGCGGCTTCGCGTGATCCGCATACAGGGTGCGCAGCAACTCCTCGTCGGCGGCCGGAAGGGCCCCTACACCCAAGTCACGGTCCGCGGAGCGTTTCGGATCGGTCCGTGGATCATGTTTTCGGGAACTCCAGGGCATGGGCCGATCATCCCGTACGTGTGAGATTTTGTCCTGTAACACATGGTTTGCCCGAGGTGACGCTACGTAGATTATCAGCGGATAAGACATGAAAGCTGTATTTCCATCGAACCTAACGACCCTCGCCGTCCGTGAACCCGGACAAGAGCCGTATGAGGCTCCGCTCCCCTTCTCCTCCCGCGCGCCGTAAGGAACGGATCGGAGG
Organism: Streptomyces sp. MMG1121; assembly: GCF_001280015.1. Classification (GTDB taxonomy): domain Bacteria; phylum Actinomycetota; class Actinomycetes; order Streptomycetales; family Streptomycetaceae; genus Streptomyces. Next base: position 13,994 of record NZ_LGDV01000250.1, on the reverse strand, counting down.
TGACCGTGACACCCCACGCGATGTACGTGCTCCTGGCGCATCGCATTCGGCACGCCACTGGCGCCGCCCCGGCCGGCGCCTCGCACGGACCGAGGTGACCACTCCGCAAAGCGCTCGACGCGGACAGCGATCGTGGTGAGCACACCCAGCAGGACCGATTCCCTACGGCGCCGGGTCTCCGACCGTCCGGGCAGGTCCGCCGAGCAACACGTCAGCGGCGCTGCCCGCAGGGGGTGACTGCCGTGCGTCACCGGCCACTACGCGGCGCACGGCGGCCCGGGCCCAGCGCACGACCGCGTTACGGCGAGCGGCCGGCACGACCCGGCGTCCGCTCGTGCACCGGCCCTATCTCAAGCAAGCGGCCGCGCCCGACAGCACGACCGTCGCCCGCGCACCGCGACCGCCCAAGCGGCGCCGGCACCGGCCCGTTTCCCGTCTGACCAGTTTCCGACCAGTCAAGGATCGACCCCCATGGCCCTTCACCCTCGTACCCGACGCTCACGCGTAGCGGCCGTGACCGCCGCCCTCGCCATCACAGGCGCGCTGGTAGTCCTCAGCGCCTGTGGCTCTTCGTCTCTCTCGTCCGCAGGGGCCAGAGCCCTCACGCCCGGTCCAGGACAGCATCGGACGGCGGGGATGCCCGGCGCCGACGGACCGCACGATGCGACGAGCCCGGCGTCCGGAGCCTCGGCGATGCCCGGCATGACCATGCCCATGAGTCCCCCCAGCGCATCGGCGTCGTCCGCGCCGGTGACCGGCAGCACCGTGGCGATAGAGAACTTCGCGTTCGCCCCCGCCACCCTCAAGGTCAAGGTGGGAACGAAGGTGACCTGGACCAATCAGGACACCGACGCCCACACCGTCACCAGCTCAGGATCCGGCGGCCCGCTGCATTCGGCCGCCTTGGACACACACGCCTCCTACAGTTTTACGTTCACCAAGCCCGGCTCCTACGCCTACCTCTGCACCATCCATCCGTTCATGACCGCCACCGTGGAGGTGACCTCATGACCGCCGACCACGACGGACAGAACCGACCCCACCACTACGACGAAGCACTGGCCGGTGCCGCGGATCAGGTCGAGACCGAGAACGGCATGACGCGGCGACAGCTCATGCGGCACGCGGGATGGTTCGGCGGCGCGGTGGTGCTGACCGTGGCCGGCGGAGAGGTGATCAGCCACATAGCCGGCTCCCGTGACGGCGCCACCGCGGGCGCCCCCCGGCCGGTCGCCGCGGGAGAGAAGGCGCTGCGGTTCGTGCAGGTGTCGGACAGCCACATCGGGTTCCGGGGCCCGGCGAACATGGACGTGGCCGGCTCGTTCACCGATGCCGTCGACCAGGTCAACTCACTCGGCTTCAGACCCGATTTCGTGATACACAGCGGCGATCTGACCCACCTCTCCACGGCCGGACAATTCGACCAGGTCAAGCAGATGATGTCCGGCATGAGGACCGACCGCGTCTTCACCGTCCCGGGCGAACACGACTCCATCGGCGACGCGGGCCGCGCCTACCGGCACACCTTCGGAGCGGGCACACTCGGCGATGGTTGGTACAGCTTCGACACCCACGGCGTGCACTTCATCGCACTCGTCAACACCCTGAGCCTGGAGAAGCTCGGCCACCTCGGCAACGAACAGATCGACTTCGTGCGCAAAGACCTCGCCGCACTGCCCTCGGACACACCCATCGTGGTCTTCAGTCACATCCCGCTGTTCGCCATGTATCCGAAGTGGGGCTGGAGCACCGACGACGCCCTCCAGGTCATCGCCCTCCTGCGTCGTTTCTCCTCGGTGACCTGCCTCAACGGCCACGTCCACCAGCTGTTCACCAAGACGGAGGGCAACATCACCTTCCACTCCGCCACCACGACCGCCTACCCCCTGCCCAAGCCGGGCCGGGCCCCCGCGCCCACCCCGCAGGTCGTCCCCGCCCGTCAGCTCAAGCAAGCGCTGGGCATCCGCACCGTCGACTACCGCGAAGGCGACCGTGAACTCGCCATCAAGGATCAGAGGCTGGCATGAACGCCCGCAGACACATCGCCACCGCGCTGCGGACGGCGACTGCCGCCGCGCTTACCGGCAGCGCCTGCATCCACGCCAAGCTCTACATCGACGGCTACCGCTTCATCCACGTCGTCGGCCCCCTGTTCCTGTTCCAGGCCGGCAGCTCCTTCGCTCTCGCCGTCCTACTGCTGGCAGGGGCGCCGCCCATGCTGTGGTTGAGGGCCGGCGTGGCCGGCGTTGCGGTCGGCGCCCTCGGCGGGTTCGCCGCTTCACGTACCGTAGGCGTGTTCGGATTCACCGAACACGGTCTGGAGCCCGCCCCGCAGGCCGCCCTCAGCCTCGTCACCGAAATCGGCACGCTGCTCTTCCTCGGGCTGTGGCAGATGACCCTGCCCAGACAGCACCGCGCCGTCCGACGCCCGGCAGCAGACGCGGCACGGTGACACCTCGTGCGGACGCACGCCGCTCCTGGACGTCCTGCGCCGCGGTGCAGGGGTGGAATGAGGTCGGTCCTCGGGGGGGAGTGGACACCGGGTTTCACGCGACGGGTGACAGCGAACGTGACGTGATCAATTGCTGTTCGTACTCGACCGGCGCCGGAAGGGGGCACGATCCAGCACGTTCACCGGACTCCGGAGTCCAGAAATGTAGCTTCTCCAGCGGGAGGGCCCAGCGGATCCGGGATCCTCCGAGACTGCCGCACCCGAGCGGCGCCACCCCTCAACGGGTGTCCGTGCCGCTTGCGGGTAACCACGTGTGCCAGGCACAACCCCAAGGCTCGATGGATTCGGACGTGGCGTCCCCCTCCCGGGGTGCCGCTCGATGGCTGCCACGCCCTCATCGCAGCATGAAGCAGGACTTAACCAGGTGTGCTTTCGACCAACTCTCGGGGTGCTGTTCGGGCCTCGTCGCCCCGGCGGTCGGCCCAGCTGCCGAGGGTGACCTCGGCGGTGATGCCGGGTCCGAAACCTGCGATGAGTCCGCGGCTGGCGTGCTCGGCGCCGCCGTCCGCAAAGAAGCGGTCCAAGGCGTCGAAGACGACGGCGCTTGCGATGTTTCCGCGCTCGGTGAGCGTGGCCCGGCTGTAGCGGAACACGGCGGCCGGCAGCTGCAGATGGGTGCACAGGTCGTCCAGGATGCGCGGCCCACCCGCGTGGACGATGTAGAAGGCCAGGCCGGAGATGTCCCAGTCGCGCAGCGCGGTCATGTCGCGCATGGCGGGCGCGAGCTGGGCCATGGTGCCGGGTACCCGCTTGTCCAGCATGAAGTGGAAGCCGGTGTCCCGAACCTCGTACGAGATCCAGTCCTCGGTGCCTGGTACCAGGTGGGACCCGTTGTGTTCCAGTTGCACGCCCCTGCCGCCCTGGCCGCGCACCACTGCCGCGGCGATGGCATCGCCGAAGAGGCCGTTCGACAGAAGGTTGCCCACGGCCAGGTCCGTTGGCTGATAGCACAGAGAGCAGAATTCGCACGAGACGATCAGTACGTTCGCCTGTGGGTAGGCGGTGCAGAAGTCGTGGGCGCGGTTGACGGCTGCGCCCCCGGCGGCACAGCCGAGCTGGGCGATCGGCAACTGCCGTGTCTGGGGCCTGAACCCCATCGTGTTGATGAGCCAGGAGGTCAGGGACGGCATCATGAAACCGGTACAGGAGACATAGACAATCATGTCGATTTCCTCGGGGCCGAGTCGGGCGTGGTTCAGGGCCCGACGCACGGTCTCGGGTACCCGTGCCTTGGCCTCGGACTCGTAGAGCGCGTTGCGTTCGGTTAAGCCGGGGTGTTCGAGGGTGGCTTCGATGGGCTGCACCAGGTGTCGCGTCCGGACACCGGTATTGGCGATCAGCCTCAGCGCGAGGTCGAGTTGCGGATGGCCGGTGTGCAGCCTTCGCGCCAGATCGAGGGTCTGCTCCAGGGTGATGACGTGTTCAGGAACACTGATGGCGGGTCTGCAGAGGGTGGCCATGATGTCCGAGGTCCTTACCAGGCGACCGGAAGAGCGAGGGGGTAGCGCCAGATGGACACGGTGTTCCACCGCACCTCCTCGGCGGGCAGGGCCAGTCGCAGGGCAGGGAAGCGGCTGAGCAGCGTGCCGATGGAGACTTGGAGCACCATGCGCGCCAGGTGAGCGCCCAAGCAGCGGTGGCTGCCGTGCCCGAAGGCCATGTGCCCTACGGGTTCCTTGCGTTCGAAGTCGAGTTCATCGGGACGTTCGTAGACCAGGTCGTCACGGTTGGCGGTCAGGTAGGACACGTGGACCGTGTCTCCCGCCTTGATGAGTACACCGCTCAACTCGACGTCCTCCACCGCGACCCGGGGGATGCCGACGCCTTGGCGGAAGGGGATGAACCGCAGCAGCTCTTCCAGGGCGTGAGGCAGCAACTCGGTCCTGGCACGCAGCTGGCCGAGTTGGGCGGGGTGGGTCAGCAGCGTGTAGATGATGTTGCTGATGTCGTAGGTTGTGGTGTCGTGCCCGGTGACGACCAGGAGCATGGCCAGCACGGCCAGCTCCCCTTCGTCCAGCATCTCCTCGCCCACACGGGCCGTGGCGAGCGAGCTGATGAGGTCCGTGCCAGGATCGCGACGTCGCGCCAGGGTGAGTTCGTCGAAGTAGGACCGAAGGTCCGCTTTCGCCTCGGCTGCCGACTTCCGGTCCGCGGCGCTCATGGACATCATGGCCATGGCCCAGCGCCGCAGTTGGGGACGGTCCTGCTCGGGCACGTCCATAAGCTGGCAGATCGTCATCAGCGGTAGCTCGTTCGCCAGGTGGGCGGCGACATCGGCCGGTGCGCCAGACTCGGCCATCCTGTCCAGCAGGGTGTCCACGGTCCGCTGCGTCCAGGGGCGCAGCGCCTCCACCTGGCGGGTGGTGAAGGCCCCGATGACGAGCCTGCGGACTCGGTTGAGTTCCGGCGCGTCCATGAGGTTGATCGCCTCGGACTGGGCGATGGGGGCCGGAGTGATCCGCGGGAAGTCCGCGCCGACGAGCGCGGCCCGGCTGAACCGCCGGTCGGAGGTCACCGTCTGCACGTCCGTGTACCGAGTCACCAGCCAGCAGTTCCCCTCTCCGTAGGGCATACGGACCCGGGCGATCGGTGCTTCGGTCCGCATCCGGGTCATGAACGGGTCGGGCTCCAAGGCTTCATCGTGGCGGAACGGGCATGTCCGTACGTTGTCCGCGGCAGTCATCCGAGCACTCCTTCTCGACAGCGGGCCGGGCAATTCTCATAACGGCCCATATAAGGCGACAATCACTCACATGGGGTATGGGCCGAGGACTCGCCTCTGTCCCTCCACCAGGGATCAGCCCCGCGGAACCAGCGCCAGGGCCCGGCCCTCGTCGTCGCGCGCCACATCCATCAGCCCAACCACGGCACGGCGGTTGATGGGCCCACGGACACACGGAATGGGCGTTCCCGGCTTCTTGGGCGAAGGAGACTCGGGTTTGGCGACCACCCACTCCACCGGGGCATCGAGTCTCGTCTCGTCGATGAGCAGGGCGACGAGCGGTCCGGCCGCCTGTCGGTGGAAGCGGTTGGCGGCAGCCAGGACCGCCTCCTCGTTGACCGCGCAGTGCACGGAGCCGCCCTTGGCGAGAGACGGCGGTGCGTAGGGCCGATCGGGGTCAGCGAGCCAGACATCGAGCGCGACGACGTGATAGAGCATGGGCCACTTATAGCGAACTCGCGATCAAGCTCGATCCACGCCGAACTCGTCCTTGCCGGGGCTATCGGGCCGTGGCGTAGTGGGTGTGGCTGCGTGGGGCGGTCTCACCGACGGCATCGGGGGCGGTGCGGAACCCCTGCGACGGGAAGGGTGGCGAAGGTTGCGCCGGTCGAGGCGTTGATGGTGAGGCCCGTAGATGTGTTCGTGGGGCTGAAGGCGTATGACTTGTTGCCGCCGACCGCACCGACAAGGCCCGTCAGGATGCGATCCGGGCGCCGTGGCCCGAGCCGCAGCCATCCTCTCGGCGCACAAGGGTACGGATACGAACCCGTCACCACACTTGCCTCGCCCGGCTTCGTCCTGTGCGTGGGACGCGGCGTGCGGCCGTTTCCGAGGCGGCGGCCTTCCTCGCCAACTCAGCTGGAACTTCAACTACAAGGCCGCCGGGGACGCCCTCGGCATCGACCTGCTCGACAACCCCTACCTGGTGGAGAACGACTCCGCGGTGGCGTGGAAGACCGCCCTGTGGTTCTGGGACACCCAGAACGGCGCGGGCAGCATGACCTCACACAACGCCATGGTCAACGGCGCCGGCTTCGGAGAGACCATCCGTAGCATCAACGGCAGTGTCGAGTGCAACGGCGGCAATCCCGCCGAGGTGCAGGACCGCATCAACTACTACCAGAGCTTCACCCAGGTCCTCGGCACCACCCCCGGCGGCAACCTGGGTTGCTGACCCCCGCCCGAGGCGCCCCCGTGGCGTCTCGGTCCACCGGTGTCACGCGCGGGTGATCGTCTCGGCCCTGGCGCCGGGTGAGGCTTACCGGGTCGAGAGGGGGCGTCGGCGCCTGGGGCGGTGTGTCCCGGTGCCGCATGGCGGGCAGGGCGGTCGCGCGGCGGCCCAGGAAGCTCGCCGACGCTCCAGCAGAGGCTCGTGCGGAGCGTACGGGCGACGGCCCTCACCAGCCAGGTGAGCGCGCTCCGGGCGAGGTGTGTACGGCCTCCACGGCGGTCGCTGCGACGGCGAGGCATCCGACCGGTAGCGGCGAGCCGGCCGAGGGCGGCCCAGGTGGGGGACCCGGTCATGAGCAAGGCGAGGAGACCGGTCGAACCATGCGTTCTCACCCGGCTTGCCCATGTTGGCCACGGCGAGAACGAGTGCTGGCCGTCGGCGGATTCCTTTGTCCCCCGGGTCCGTCAGTCGGAGGTTCGGGGTTCGGCCAGTCCGAAGAACGCACAGTAGGAGTCCACCTGGCCGGTCAGCATGTGCATTCCGTGGTGCACGCGAAGCCCCTGCGCGGTCGCCTCCCGCAAGAGCGGTGTTTCCTTCGGCTTCATGATGATGTCTGCCACCACGCTGCCCGGAGGCAGGGCACGGGGCGAGAACGGCAACGGGTCATCGGGACTCAGGCCGAGCGGGGTGGCATTGACGGCGATGTCACTGTCGTGCAGCGGTGGTTCGACGGCGGCGTGGACGCGGCCCGGCCAGTGTTCGGTCAGCCGGGCGACGAGCGCGGTCAGGCGGGGCTCGTCCGGGTCGGAAATGGAGAGACGGTCCACGCCTGCGGTGAGCAGGGCCGCCGCGATCGCGCTGCCCGCGCCGCCCGCACCGAGCAACGACACTTTCCTGCCGCGAGGTTCGTGACCGGCCCCGGTCAGGCCCGCCACGAACCCGGACCCGTCGAAGTTCTCGGCGAGCCAGCCGCCGTCGGCTTCGCGCCGCAGCGCGTTGGCAGTGCCGGTGATCTCCACGGTGCGGCTGTGCCGGTCAGCCAGGCGAGCGGCGGCCGCCTTGTGCGGCACGGTGACGAACAGGCCGTCGAGGTTGCCGACGCGTTGCAGACCACGCACCACGTGCGCGAGGTCGGCAGGCCGGACGTGCACGGGAACCAGCACCGCGTCGATGTTCAGCTCGGCGAAGAGCGGGTTGAGCAGTCCGGGCGACTGGACTTGCGTGACCGGGTCGCCGAGGACGGCGTACAGACGGGTCGTTCCGGTGACGGGTGCCTGATGCGGAGTGTCGGTCATCGTGGCCCTTCCGTGTGCTGGACAGTGCTGTGCTCGAACAGTTCCCGGACGGCGAAGGCGACTTCCATCGGATGTTGCGAGTCATGGGGGGAGACGCGGCCAGTCAGGTGGCGGGCGCCCAGGATGCCCGTCCCTTTAGCAGGCGGTCCGGGCTTACAGGTCGGTCCGCTGGGTAATACCCCTGTTCCGCAGGCCTCGCCTGGCCTGCCGAACCAGAACGCCGCCGCCGATGCAGTCACGGACAACACAAGCCCCTCGGCGAGATCATTCAGACCGTCGCCGAGGGGCTGCCTCCCGTGGTTGCGGGCGCGGACCGGCCCTGGCTCCGTCAGCGACGATCAGATCTTCTTCGCCACGTAGTGCCGGTAGGTGTCCACCGGCGGCATGAACTGCGACGGCAGCACGCCCATCTTCTTCAGCAGTCTCGTGGAGCCGCTGTCGGTGTAGCCGGCGAAGGAGCCGCCGACGGCCTCGGGGCCGACGCGCTTGGCCATGTGCCGCTGGATGGCGCCCACCCGCTGCTCCCGCAGCGCCTTGTGGAAGGAGCCGTCGGGGGACAGCCGCCTGTGGATCGCGGCCTGCACCTGTGAGGAGATGTCACGGTCGAGCACCCATTCCAGGCCGAGGTCCTTCTCCTGGAGCTGCTTCAGGAAGGCGTGGCGCTGCGTGGTGTAGAGGTCGACGTGTGTGAAGTAGCCACCCGGCTTGAGCACGCGAGCCACCTCCTGCAAGAACTTCTCCAGGCTCGGGTAGTTGTGCGCGCTCTCGATGTTCACCAGGACGTCGACCTCGCCGTCCTCGAACGGCAGGTTCTCCGCATCACCCTGGACATAGCGCAGGCCCTGGCGGGACAGCGAGGCGTTGGCCCGCCTGATCGCCTGGTCCGACAGGTCGAGGCCGATCAGGCTCTTCGCGTCGATGACGCGGGAGAGGAAGTTCAGGCCCTCGCCCAGTCCACAGCCGACCTCGAGAACGAACTTGTCCGCGTAGTCGTCGAGGTCGATCGACACCTCCCTGAGAGCGGCGAAGTACAGTTCCTCGGAGAAACCGTCCGTGTCGTAGTCCAGGAAGCCGGGGATCCGGGCGTTGATCTCCTTGGCCACCTGCTCGTCGTGGTAGCCCCAGTTCCACAGGATGCCCTTCTTCGACATCCGGGCCTGCAGGTCGTAGCTGGTGGAGATGTTCTTCTTGTGCACGCCCTCCTTGGCGCTCTGACTGTCCTGATCATTGGTCAGATTGATCTCGTTGACACTCGTGAACAAGCCGTACATGTCTTCGCGTGCACCCATGTTCCGTGTTCCTCTCTCATGGTGCTTGTCAAGGATGGGAAAAGCTCAGCCGGCGGCAGGGAAGGGCGCCGCCAGCTGGTGAGCGAGGTCGTCCACGAGCGAAGCCAGCGCCTCCGGCCCGTGCGCCGCACCGAAGACGGTGAAGTCGGGGCGCACCAGCACCGCTGTCGCTTCGCTCTCGGCCAGGTACGGCAGATACCGGTCCTCGATGTCGACCACGGCGCCGTGACCGGGCTCCCGCGGTTCTGTGCCCACGGGCAGCACGCGCACATAGCGCGTACCGAGACCGTCGAGGACGGCCTGCCGCCGGTCGTCTAGAAGGATCGCCGGGTCGGCCGCGAGCAGCACGAAGCCGAGGCCCACGATCTCGTCCAGCAGCCCGACCCCGTCCGCACCCGCCACCCGCGCCTGCGGGAACAGGGTGCCGGCGGGCAGTAGTGGCGTGCCGTCGTCGGCACGGTGGAGCAGCCCTTCGGTGAGGGGGACCGTGGTCGACATCGGCAACGCGCCCCCGCCCTCGCGATCTCGCCCGGCGAGCATGATCGCATCCCGGTCGGCGGCCGCGGCCAGGTCGGTCACACAGATCACCTTGCCGAGCTTCACGGACGTGGTGATGGCGTTCTGGACATGCGCCCGGCGTTCGACGGTGTAGGTGTCGAGAACGGAGTGGTCGGCGAGCCCGCGCAGCAGCAGGTCGAGCTTCCACGACAGGTTCGCCGCGTCCCGGAAGCCCGAGCACATGCCCTGCCCGGCGAAGGGCGGCATGAGGTGGGCGGCGTCCCCCGCGATAAGGAGCCGGCCCTTGCGCCACTCCGCCGCCCAGCGGGCCTGGAAGGTGTAGACGGCGTGCCGTTCGAGCGTGGCGTTGTCCGGGCGGACGGAGAACATCTCCAGCATGCGCCAGAGCGTCTCGTCCCGCTTCAGCACCTCGATGCTCTCGCCCGGCAGCCGCATGAACTCGAATCTGCGGTGCCCCGGACCGGCCGACACGGCGGTTCGTGGCCGCTCCGGATCACAGATCTGGAGGTTGTTGGGGTGGAAGTCGCGCGGCTCGTTCAGTACGACGTCGCAGATCAGCCAGTCGTAGAAGAATCCGAGGTCGGTGAGGGAACTCTCCATCGACTCCCGGACGAAGCTGTTGGCGCCGTCGCACCCGACGACGTACCGCGCCGTGAAGGTGTACTCCTGCTCGTCGGCGTCCTCGCAGATCACCTCCACCAGGTCGCCGCGGTCGTCGAGTTCGACGACCTCGTGCCCGCGGACGACCCGCAGGTTCGGGAAGTCGCTGCCACGGTCGATGAGCGTGGCCTCCAATCCCGGCTGGTACATGGCCATCGCCTGCGGCCAGCCGCAGTGGCCGTTCTCGGCGCTCTCCATGCGCAGCAGCGTCTCGCCGGCTGCGTTGTGCCAGGCGTAGTCCCGTGAGTTCTCCCCGAACTTGTCGAGGAAAGGACCGATGCCGGCGGCCGCCAGGATGCGGGCGGCCTCGTCGTCGAAACCGACCGCTCGCGGCATGGGGTAGGGCTGGGGCCAGCGCTCCACGACCGTGACCCGCCAGCCGCGTCGGGCCAGCAGGATCGCCAGGACCTGGCCCACCGGGCCGTACCCGACAACGGCCACGTCCGTGTCGGTGGCGGCTGCTCCGGTCCCGGCGCCGCTGGTCTCCGTCTCCACTGTCATCTCCGTTCGGCCCCGCCTCAGTCGTTGTCCGTGCCGGCGAGTATGTCCTTCACCACGCCTTCGAATTCGGCCTTGTCGATCAGCGTGCGGATCGATTCATGGCCGTTCTCCACCCGCAGCAGCCGCCTGCCGGTGAGAACGAGTTGCCCCTTGTCGGTGGCGCGGCCCCGCAGCACGGTCCCGGCGAACAGCGAGTCCTTCACGATCTGTTCGGCGGCGGTGTCCTGGGGACTGTCCCAGTCGGAGACGGCGCGGGCCGTCAGCTCGAACCGGTACACCGACCGCCAGTCCCCGGTGGCGCCCTTGCGCTCCAGCACGTGGTACGTGCCGTCCGTCGTCAGCCGGTAGGCGCAGCCGAACTGGTGCTGCACCTCGTCGGTCATCCGCAGCGGCTCCAGATACGACGGACCGGCGAAGCCCACGTCGACGAGCCAGACCTGCCCGTCGAGCCGCACGCAGTTGAAGGTGTGCTCGAAGTCCGGCCCGAACTGCCCGTTCGGCCAGCGCTGGGACGCGGCCAGGATCGAGACGTCGTAGCCGAGTTCGGTCAGGAGCCTGCGGAACAGGCCGCTCAGATCGTGGCACACGCCGCCCGCGCCATTGGCGACGATCGCCCGGAACGTCGCGTCGATGTCGATGTCGACGACGTTGCGGAAGCCCGTGAAGCTCTTGATGAAGTCGCTGCTGTCGTAGGCCAGGGACATCATGTGGTTCTTGTGCAGCACGCGCAGCGTCTCGACGCTGGGCTCGGGCGCCTCCGTGAAGCCCAGGCGGCGCAGGTAGGTGTCGACCTCGAACATCCGGCTACTCTCCCTTCTCCAGGTGATCCCACTTGGCCAGCAGCTCGCGCAGCTGCGAGACGGCCCGCGCACGCGACGCGTCGTCGTGAAGCGCCGGGGTCACCGCCACTTCCAGCTTGGTGAATTCCTCCGTCACTGCCTCCGGTGTGACGGTGAGGTCGGGCTCCAGCGTGTCCTGCATGAGTTCGGCGATCATGCCGGCGGTCGGGAAGTCGAAGATGAGGCCCTGCGGCAGGGCCAGTCCCGACACGCGGTTGAGCCGGTTGCGCAGTTCCAGGCCGGTCAGCGAGTCGAAACCGATGTCGAGGAGGGCGACCCCGTCCTCGACGGCCGTCGAGCTTGTGACGTGACCGAGCACCTGCCCGGCCTCCGCCAGCACCAGGTCCGTCAGCACCGCCTGCCGCTCCTGCGGGGACAGGGGCAGCAGCCGCGACCGCAGTACCGCGCTGCCGTTCTCGGCCTCGTGCTCCGCACCGGCGTCGGCCGTGGACGCCGCCGTCAGGGCGGCGACTTCGGGCAGCGCCCGCAGCAGCGGACGCTCCCTGGCGACCATGAAGGACGGCGCGAACCGCGACCAGTCGATGCCCGCGACCACCAGATGTCCCTCGTCGCATGCCATCGCCTGGCCCAGGGCCTCGACCGCGAGTTCGGGCCGCATCAGCTCCACGCCGACCTCCGCGAACTCCGCGGCCACGGAGTCGTCGACCATGCCACCGCCGGCCCAGGCACCCCAGGCCACGGCCGTCGCCACCCGCCCGTCGGCGCGCCTGCGGTGCGCCAGCCCCTCGACGAAGGCATTGGCGGCGGCATAACCGCTCTGGCCCGCACCGCCCCAGGCAGCGGCTCCGGAGGAGAACACCACGAATGCCTCGAGGGGATGGTCGGCGAGCAGTTCGTCGAGGTGTACGGCACCGGCGACCTTCGCCCTGCCCACCGCGGCGAACTCCGCCACCGTGCTGTCGGGCAGCTTCTTCGGCTCCTGCGCGACACCGGCCGTGTGGAAGACGGCGGTGACGGGCTGGTCCGACGGTATGTCCGCGATGACCTCGGCGAGCGCCGCCCGGTCGGTGACGTCGCAGGCCGCGAGTGTGACGTGGGCGCCGAGCGCGGTCAGTTCCGCCTCCAGCGCCGCCGCGCCCTCGGCGGCAGGGCCGCGGCGGCTGAGCAGCAGCAGGTGCTCCGCGCCCCGTGCGGCCGCCCAGCGCGCCACGTGCGCTCCGATGCCACCGGTGCCGCCGGTGACGAGCACGGTACCGCGCGGTGTCCACGCCTCCGCTGAACCGGTGCCATCGCCTGCGGCGACGGGCTCGGCGCGGGTCATGCGACGCGCGTACGCTCCCGTGGTCCGGATCGCCATCTGGTCCTCGCCGTGCCGTCCGCACAGTACGGCGACCAGCCGGCCCAGCGCGAGTTCGTCCGGCTCGGCGGCCAGATCGACCAGTCCGCCCCAGGACTTGGGGTGATCCAGGGCGAGCACGGTGCCAAGTCCCCACATCATCGGCTGCGCTGCGCTCGTCACCTCCCTGTCTTCCTGGACCGCCACGGCACCCGAGGTGAGGCACCACAGCGGGGCGGTGACGTCCAGGTCCTTGAGAGCCTGCACGAGGCTGACGGTGTCGGCCGTGCCGCGCGTGAGCGTCGGGTGGGCGGAGTCCTGCCGCTCGGCCAGGGCGAGCAGCGAGACCACCCCGGCCAGTGGGCCGGACTCCGTGTCGAGACGTGCCCGGACGAGCTTCGCCAAGGTCTCCCGGTCCTCGCCGTCCACGTCCACCCGGACGACGCGGCCGCCATGCGCGGTCAGCGCTCCGCTCGTGGCCGCCGCCATCGAGTCGGCTTGCCCCGCGGGCACCAGCATCAGCCACGTACCGTCGGCGACCGCAGCGCTCGGTGTGAGCGCGTCCGTGACGGGCTGCCAGGTGATCCGGTATCGCCAGTCGTCCAGCACCGCCTGGTCGCGATGGCGACGACGCCATGCGGACAGGGCGGGCAGCACATCGTCCAGGGCGGTCGCGTCGAGCCGCAGGGACCGCGCCAGCGAGTCCGCGTCCCCGCTGTCCACGATCTCCCAGAACGCCGCGTCGACCGGGTCGGCAACCGTCTCGGGAGCGCTCGGGCCGTCGCCTTCGATCCAGTAGCGCTGGTGTCGGAAGGCGTAGGTGGGCAGGTCCACACGGTGTGCACCGGTGCCGGAGAACACCTGCTCCCAGTCGATGCCGACGCCGCGCGTGTGCAGCTGCCCGAGAGTGGCCAGCAGGGCGCGCTCCTCAGGAACGTCCCGGCGCAGCGACGCCACACAGTCCTGCGCCACCATCCCGCTCAGGATGCCGTCCGGACCCAACTCCAGGAAAGTGGCGACCTTCTGGTCCCTCATCGCCCGCACACCATCGTGGAACCGGACCGTGCCACGTACGTGCTCCACCCAGTAATCCGGCGAACACAACCGCCCCGCGTCCGCCACCTCACCCGTCAGATTCGACACCACAGGCACGGTCGGTGCGCTGTACGACAGCCCCGCCACAACCGCA
>NZ_LGDV01000249.1 GCF_001280015.1 Streptomyces sp. MMG1121 | reverse complement strand
GCAGGCCCCCGCACCCCCGCCACCCGGCGAAGGTGATCCCTGGCGGCGTTATGACCCCTGGGCTCCCGGTTCGCCGCAGGAGCAGGCTCTTCGGCAGGGAGTGCTTCAGCAGAGCGGGGGCGGGGCTTCCGCGGGGGGCCGGCGGGGCAGGCGGCTGGTGGTGGGGTGGACCCTGGTGGTCGCTCTCGTCGCCGCGGGGGTCGGCGGGATCGTCGGTGCCTATGTCGAGCGGCAGGGGTTCGGCGGTGATGTGCAGCTGCCGCAGGCCGGCCGGGTGCCCGCCGGCCGGGCACCGGACAGCGTGCCCGGGATAGCCGCCCGCGCGCTGCCCAGCGTCGTCACGCTGCACGTCACCGGAACCGACCAGACGGACACCGGGACCGGCTTCGTGCTCGATGCCCAGGGGCACATCCTCACCAACAACCACGTCGTCGCCCCCGCCGGGTCGAGCGGCGCGATATCCGTGACCTTCAGCAGTGGTGACAGCGTCAGGGCCACGGTGGTCGGCCGGGACAGCGGCTACGACCTGGCCGTCGTCCAGGTGCACGGCGTGCACGGGCTCACCCCGCTGCCCCTCGGCAACTCGGACGACGTCCGGGTCGGCGACCCCGTCGTCGCCATCGGCGCACCCTTCGACCTGGCGAACACCGTCACCTCCGGCATCATCAGCGCCAAGGAGCGGCCCATCACGGCCGGTGGTGAGAAGGGCGACGGGAGCGACGTCAGCTACGTCGACGCGCTGCAGACCGACGCGCCCATCAACCCGGGCAACTCCGGCGGTCCCCTCCTGGACTCCCGGGCCCGGGTCATCGGCATCAACTCCGCCATCCGCTCCGCCGACAGCGGCGGCTCCGACCCGGACGCCGGCCAGGCCGGTTCCATCGGCCTGGGCTTCGCCATCCCCGTGAACCAGGCCAGGCGCGTCGCCGAGGAACTGATCAACACCGGCCGTGCGACCCACCCCGTCATCGGCGTCACCCTCGACATGGGGTACACGGGCGACGGCGCCCGTATCGACAGCAAGAGCGCGGGCGGCGGACCCGCCGTCACCAGGGGCGGCCCCGGTGAGCGGGCCGGGCTGAAGGCGGGCGACGTCATCACCGAGGTAGACGGAGAGCGTGTGCACACGGCCGAGGAGCTGATCGTCAAGATCCGCGCCCACCGGCCCGGCGACTCGCTGCGGCTGTCGGTCCGGCGCGACGGCACGGACCGGCAGATCCCGCTCCGACTGGGCGCCGCGGAGCAGAACTGACAGAAGTCTCACCTCGGGGCAGTACCGGTCGGACGGGAACGCCGGGTACCGTTGAGCGACCGAGGACATCACAAGGAGCGTCAGGTGTTCAATGACATAGGACCACTGGAGCTGATGACGATCATCGTGATCGCCGTGCTCGTCTTCGGTCCGGACAAGCTCCCGAAGGTCATTCAGGACGTGACGCGCACGATCCGGAAGATCCGCGAGTTCTCGGAGAGCGCGAAGCAGGACATCCGTAGCGAACTGGGTCCCGAGTTCAAGGACTTCGAGTTCGAGGACCTCAACCCCAAGACGTTCATCCGCAAGCAGTTGGACAACGACGACCTGGGGCTGAAGGAGATCCGCAACGGCTTCGACCTGAAGAAGGAAATGGCCGAGGTCACGGACGCCGTCCAGGGCCGGGACACCGACGCCTCCTCTCCTTCGCCGCCCTCTTCCCCGTCCGTGAACCCCGGTTCCGGCGGGCGCCTCGACATGACCAAGAAGCCCGAGGAGCCCGGCAAGGACGAGCGGCCGCCGTTCGACGCGGACGCCACCTGATCCGACACGCGCACGCGGGCGCATGCCGCGCACGTGACGCGTTTCATAGCGCACACCCGTCGCACACGGCCTGAACAGGTCGTTCGTGCGGCGCACGCATCCAGTGCCTGCCCTGCCGCCCTCGTTCGTGTGGATATGCTGCCGAGTTGTTGTGCGGACCGGACGAGTGCGCCCGAAGGGGGGCGGGCCGCCCCGGTCCGACGAGGAGCGAGGAGGCGTCCGGGCAGATGGAGACGACTAGTCGGGTGGGCGCGCAGGCGTCGGTCGCGGAGGGCGGACAGCAGCTTCCCTCCGCCCGGCGTACGGTCGACGGTTACCTGCAGGCGCCTTTCCCGTGGTACGGCCTCGACGAGGCGTTCACCGGGCCGCGCTGGCTGATGCAGGTCGGTACGGCGGCCGACGGTGCCGTCGAGCACGGTTCGATCGGGCACGGCGACGAACCCTCCGTACGGGGCGAGTCCGGTTCCACCGGTGAGCCGCGGGAGAAGTTCGCGGTGGTGGTCACCGTCTCCGCGCAGCCGTCCCGGCGGAGCGCCGACGGTACGGGGCTGATGGAGGCGACGTCCGTGTCCTCGGCGGCGTGGCTGGCCGGGGTGGGGCTGCTGTCGTTCACCTGGCCCGGACAAATGGACCACAGCCTGCGTGACGACTGGCTGGACCAGCAGACCGAGACCGCGTGGGCGCTGGCCGACGATCTCGACGGGCCGGAGTGGTCCAAGCTCTCCCTGCCGGTGGACGGGGCAGCGGCCCCCTTCTACTACCGGGAGTCGGAGTTCGGGTGGGTGCTCGCCGGTACCACTGAGGCGGGCGTGCACCTGGGGGCGTACGGGCGGGGCATGAGCGCCTACGGGCTCGGGTTCGCCGTGGTGAAGGACGTTGCCGCTTACGCGTGACATCCGCTGACGCATGACGAAGGGGCGCCGGGAGTTTCCGGCGCCCCTTCGTCATAGGACTCCTCGCGGGAAGTCCTCAGAACTTGTTCTTCGGCGTGATCCCCAGCGACAGGCCCGACAGGCCCCGCTGGCGTCCCCCCAGCTTCCCGGCGATCGCCCGCAGGGCGCTGCCCGCCGGGGAGTCGGGGTCGGTCAGGACCACCGGCTTGCCCTCGTCGCCGCCCTCGCGCAGGCGGACGTCGATGGGGATGCTGCCGAGGACCGGGACCGTCGCACCCGTGGTGCGGGTGAGGCCGTCGGCGACCGACTGACCGCCGCCCGTGCCGAAGACGTCGACCATCTCACCGCAGTGCGGGCAGGGCAGGCCGGACATGTTCTCGACCACGCCGACGATCTTCTGGTGGGTCTGTACGGCGATGGAGCCGGCGCGCTCGGCGACCTCGGCCGCCGCCTGCTGAGGGGTCGTCACGACCAGGATCTCGGCGTTCGGGACCAGCTGGGCGACGGAGATCGCGATGTCGCCGGTGCCGGGCGGGAGGTCCAGCAGCAGGACGTCCAGGTCGCCCCAGTACACGTCCGCCAGGAACTGCTGGAGCGCGCGGTGGAGCATCGGGCCGCGCCAGACGACCGGGGCGTTGCCCGGGGTGAACATGCCGATGGAGATGACCTTCACGCCGTTCGCCGACGGCGGCATGATCATGTTCTCGACCTGGGTCGGGCGGCCGTCCGCGCCCAGCATGCGCGGCACCGAGTGGCCGTAGATGTCGGCGTCGACGACACCGACCTTCAGGCCGTCGGCCGCCATCGCCGCGGCCAGGTTGACCGTCACGGAGGACTTGCCGACGCCGCCCTTGCCGGAGGCGACCGCGTAGACCCGGGTGAGGCTGCCCGGCTTGGCGAAGGGGACCTCGCGCTCGGCCTGGCCGCCGCGCAGGGCGTTGGCCAGTTCCTTGCGCTGCTCGTCGCTCATCACGTCCAGCGTGACGTCGACCCGGGTGACGCCCTCGACCCGGGAGACCGCCTCGGTGACGCGCTGGGTGATGGTGTCGCGCATGGGGCAGCCGGAGACCGTCAGGTACACGGTGACCGCGACCGCTCCGTCCGCACCGATCTCCACCGACTTGACCATCCCCAGTTCGGTGATGGGGCGGTTGATCTCGGGGTCGTTCACCGTCGCCAGTGCCTCGCGCACCGCGTCTTCCGTAGCCATAAGGACGATGGTACGGCGCCTTCAGGGGCCTTCGGGTAGCCCTTCAGCGGTCGTCTGCGTCACGTCCCGGCGGGTGTTCCGTCCGTTCCGCCGGGAATACGACATGGCCGGCCTGGCCGTCGTGCCGCCGCCGTTCGTCCATCTCCTTGGCCAGGTCCTGGAGCTCCGAGCGCATCCAGTCGCGGGTCGCGACCTCGCCCAGGCCCATGCGCAGCGCGGCGATCTCCCGGGTCAGGTACTCGGTGTCCGCGATGGACCGCTCGTTCTGCTTGCGGTCCTGCTCCAGGTTGACCCGGTCGCGGTCGTCCTGTCTGTTCTGCGCGAGCAGGATCAGCGGGGCCGCGTAGGAGGCCTGCAGGGACAGCACCAGGGTCAGGAAGATGAACGGGTACTGGTCGAAGCGCAGGGCGATGGGCACGGTGACGTTCCACAGCACCCACACGATGATGACGACCGTCATCCAGACGAGGAAGCGGCCCGTGCCCAGGAAGCGGGCGATGCGCTCCGACAGCCGGCCGAACGCGTCCGGGTCCCACTCCGGCAGGAGCCGGCGCCGGGGCGGGCGCGGCTGGTCCAGGCGCGCCCGGGGCCGGGTGGCCGCCGTGGCGCCCGCCGGGGTGCGCTCGCGGGCGCCGCTCTCGCGCTCAGGAGCCATGCGCGGCCGCCCCCTCTCCCTCGTCCAGGTGGAACTCGGTCTCCCGCCAGTCCTCGGGCAGCATGTGGTCCAGTACGTCGTCCACGGTGACCGCGCCCAGCAGGCGCCCGGACTCGTCCACGACCGGCGCGGCCACCATGTCGTACGTGGCGAAGAACCCGGCGATGACGGGCAGCGCGGCGCCCGGGGCGAGCGGTTGCAGATCGTCGTCGACGAGCGAGCTGACCAGCGTGTACGGCGGGTCGCGCAGCAGCCGCTGGAAGTGGACGGTGCCCAGGTACTTGCCCGTGGGGGTCTCGTCGGGCGGCCGGCAGACGTAGACCTGGGCGGCGAGGGCGGGGGAGAGGTCGGGGTTGCGGACCCGGGCGAGCGCGTCGGCGACCGTGGCGTCCGGGCGCAGCACGATCGGTTCGGTGGTCATCAGACCGCCGGCCGTGTGCTCCTCGTACGACATCAGGCGCCGCATCTCGGCCGCGTCCGCGGGCTCCATCAGGCTCAGCAGCCGTTCCTTGTCGTCCTCGGGCAGCTCGGAGAGCAGGTCGGCCGCGTCGTCGGGGTCCATGGCCTCCAGCACGTCCGCCGCGCGCTCCTCCTTCAGCTTGCCGAGGATCTCGATCTGGTCGTCCTCGGGCAGTTCTTCGAGCACGTCGGCCAGGCGGTCGTCGTCGAGGGCGGCGGCGACCTCGGCGCGCCGCTTGGGGGAGAGGTGGTGCAGGACGTTGGCGAGGTCGGCGGGGCGCAGCTGCTCGAAGGTGGCGAGCAGGCTCTCGGCGCCCTGCCCGTGCTCCTCCAGCGAGAAGCCGGTGACGGCGGACCACTCGACGGTCAGCGTCTCGCCCTTGGCCCGCCGGAAGGCGCCGCCCTTCTTCCCCTTGCGGACGAAGACGCGGTCGACCTCCCAGTCCCGGCGGGCGGGCAGCTGTTGCACGGAGACGTCGAGGACGGTGACCTCCTCGCGGGTCTCGGTGAGCGTCACGCGCCGGTCCAGCAGCTCGCCGAAGACCAGCCGCTCGGTGGGCCGCTGCTCGAAGCGGCGGACGTTCATCACACCGGTGGTGATGACCTGGCCGGACTCGATGCCGGTCACCCGGGTCATGGGCAGGAAGATACGGCGCCGGGTGGACAGCTCGACGACCAGCCCGAGCACGCGCGGGGGCCGCCGGCCGACGCGCAGCATGACGACCAGGTCGCGTACACGGCCCACCTGGTCGCCGTTCGGATCGAAGACGGGGACCCCGGCGAGGTGCGAGACGAAGATCCGGGGGGCGCCGGCTGCCATGGCTGTGCTTCCTTTGCGTGGGGATCGTGCGAGTTGCTCGGATGTGCCCGCGCGCGTGCGCTTCAGGCTAGCCCGTCCTGATCGGATACGCCCTGGTGGGCGGGTCCGGACGGACTGGCTCCGCCGGGCGGCCAGGGCCCCGGTACGCTGCCGTACGCCGCTCAGGACTCGTCAGAAAGGCGGCCCCACCTGTGACTGCGATTCCCCAGGGCCGAACCCGCCGGACCGCGCGGGTGACCGCGATGTGCGCACTGGCCGTGACAGGGGTGGCGGTGCTGGCCGGGTGCGGCAGTGACGATCCGGACACGGGCACGAACGGTGTGGGCAAGCTGCCTGCCGACAAGATCCAGGCGAAGACCCGCACCGCGGCCGACACGGCCCCGGCGGTGCGGCTGGCCGGCACCGTGGACACCGGCGGCCGTACGTACCAGCTGGACATGCGGCTGAAGTCGGACGGCGGCACCGGGTCGGTGACCTCGCAGGGGGCGACCTTCCAGCTCCTGCGGGTCGGACAGCAGCTGTATCTGAAGGCCGACTCGGACTTCTGGAACCACGCGGGCGACGCAGCCGGCGGCGACGGCACGGCCGGCAAGCTGGACGGCAAGTACGTGAAGGTGCCGCAGGGGGATCCCGTGTACAAGAAGTTCAGCGGCTTCACGGACAAGTCGGTCCTGCTCGACGGGCTGCTGACCCTGCACGGCACCCTGGCGACCGACGGCCACCACGACCAGTCGGGCACCCCCACCATCCGCATCACCGGCGACAAGGGTTCCGGCGGCACCCTCGACGTCTCCCTCGACGGCACCCCGTACCCGCTCCGCCTGGTCCGCGCCGGCGGCGCGGGCACGCTCAGCTTCTCGGACTGGGGCAAGGACTTCACCGTGACCGAACCGGCCAAGGGCGAGACGGTCGACTACGGCAAACAGCTGCCGACGTCGTAGCGGAACCTCTCCCGCGCTACTTCTTCCGGCGCTTCGCCAGCAGCCTCGGCAGCCCCGCCGGGATCGGCTGACGCGTCGTCGCCGGGGACGGCACCGGTGCCTCGGCCAGGCTCCCGTCGGGCAGGGGCGCGACAGGCCCGGTCGGAGCCAGGCGCAGCACCCGGCACTCACGTGCCCAGCGCCCCGGCATCTGCTCGCCGTCCGGAGCGTTCAGGCGCTTGCCCTTCAGTTCCGCGACGGCCGCTTCCCACTCCGCCGAGCCGGCGGCCGGTTCGGTCACGGCCGCCCGGAACGACACCAGGCGGCCGCCCTTGTCCTTGCTGCGCACGGTCACCTCGGCAGAGCCGCCGTCGGCCAGGTCCGGCAGCGGCTGCTCCCCGGGCCCGTCGCCGACCAGCCACACCGCGCCCTCGTGCCACACGTGCCACAGCCCCCGCGCGGCCGGAGCGCCGGCGCCCTTGACCCAGATCAGGCCGGACTTCTTCGTGGCCTCCTCGATGAGGGCCTGGTCGAGAAGGGCCCGGCCGGGCAGCTCGCTTGTCATGCGCCCAGCCTATCCAGCCCCGCTCACAGCCAGCCGTTGCGCTTCAGCACCCGGTGGATGCCCACACACGCGGCGACGGTGACGCCCAGAACCAGCGGGTAGCCGTACCGCCAGTGCAGCTCCGGCATGTGGTCGAAGTTCATGCCGTACACACCGGTCACCATCGTCGGTACGGCGATGATCGCGGCCCAGGCGGTGATCTTGCGCATGTCCTCGTTCTGCGCGACGGACGCCTGCGCCAGGTTGGCCTGGAGGATGGAGTTGAGCAGCTCGTCGAAGCTCATGACCTGCTCCTGGACCCGGGCGAGGTGGTCGGCGACGTCCCGGAAGTACTTCTGGATGTCCGGGTCGATCAGCCGCATCGGCCGCTCGCTCAGCAACTGCATCGGCCGCAGCAGCGGCGCCACCGCCCGCTTGAACTCCAGCACCTCGCGCTTGAGTTGGTAGATCCGCGCCGAGTCCACACCGCGCGAGACCCCGCCGCCCCGGACCGGCGAGAAGACCTCGGTCTCCACCTCGTCGATGTCGTCCTGCACGGCGTCGGCGACCGCGATGTAGCCGTCCACGACATGGTCGGCGATGGCGTGCAGCACGGCCGAGGGGCCCTTGGCCAGCAGCTCCGGGTCGTCCTGGAGGCGGTGGCGCAGCGCCCGGAGCGAGCCCTGGCCGCCGTGCCGGACGGTGATGAAGAAGTCCCGGCCGGTGAAGCACATGACCTCACCGGTCTCCACGACCTCGCTGTTGGCGGTGAGCCGGTCGTGCTCGACGTAGTGGATGGTCTTGAAGACGGTGAAGAGGGAGTCGTCGTAGCGCTCCAGTTTCGGGCGCTGGTGGGCCTGCACCGCGTCCTCGACGGCCAGCGGGTGCAGCCCGAACTCGCTCGCGATACCGGCGAATTCGGCCTCGGTCGGCTCGTGCAGCCCGATCCACACGAAACCGCCGTCGCGCCGCACCAGCCGCATCGCCTCGTGCGGGCTCAGCGGCTTGCCGCTCTCGACCCGGGCACCGTCGCGGTAGACGGCGCAGTCCACGACGGCCGAGGGCGTGGCGGGGTCGCGGGTGGTGTCGTACGAGGCGGTGGCGGTGTCCTTGCGCAGCGAGGGACGGGACGACGGACGGACCACGGCACGCAGGTCGCGGATCATCGACATGGGCAGGCTCCTTCGCAGGCAGGCAGCGACAGCGCGCGACGACGGGTGGAACTACCCGGAATGGGGACGTCCTGACTGCGGAATGTTTGGCACGTCCACAAAGCGGGGAGCACCGCACCGTCGCGGTGGCGACTTCGCTACTGATGCAGAACTGACGGTGATCAGACGGATCAGGCAAAGCGAAACGAAGTGCTCTTCCGGATCTTCCGGACGGCGACGCGCACGAGAGGCGGCGGACAGCCAGAGATTCAGTCAGTGACCAGATCAGCGGTCGGAAGAGCGAGTGGTACTACCAGGTCGACTTCGATCCATGACAGCCCCACCTCCTCCGGCCGGTCCCTCGTAAGGGAGTCCCAATCGGCGTCGGGACTGGAGCGACGCTTCTGCGTGCTGCCCCGAACTACCGGCTCAGAGTAGCAGCCGCCCGAACTGTCAAGGCGCCGCTTTGCCCGCTGCTGACGAGTTCTATGCTCGCGGCATGGTTGATGTTCTTCCTCTCGTCGAGGCACGGTTGAGCACCGCGCTGGGCGCACCGGACGCGCGCGCCGCCGTCACCTTCCTCGGCACGGACCGCATCGAGGTGCTCCGGTTCCGGGAGGGGGATCTCCTGCGGTACGCGACGCTCGGTATGTCCCAGCAGCCCATGACCGACCCCACGGCGATGCTCGCCGACCCGGTGAAGGGGCCCCGCGCCGAGCTGGTCCTCTCCGTCCGCGCGGGCCTCGCCGACACCGACAAGGTGCTCCGCGCGCTCGCTGTACTGGCCGCGTCCCCGCAGGTGGAGGGTCTGGTCGTGGCCCCGGGCGGCTCGCTGGACGTCGGTGACACGCTGTGGCCCGGCGCCCCCTTCACCTCGGTCCTGGTGGGCGAGCCCGGCGGCCTGGTCGAGGACCTGGAACTGGACGACCCGATGGAGCCCGTACGGTTCCTGCCCCTGCTGCCGATGACCCCGAACGAGGCCGCCTGGAAGCGGGTGCACGGCGCCCAGGCCCTCCAGGAGCGGTGGCTGGCGAACGGGACGGACCTGAGGGATCCCTCCCGCAGGTCCGTCCCGCTGGACTGACGGGCGCGTGAGCAAGCTCACCAAGCGCGGCCGGGGAAGGGTCAGTTGGCGAACACCGTGACGCTGTCCTCGGCGGCGTGCGCCGTCTTCGGTTCCTCCGCCTCGTCCGTGAGCGCCTTGCGCCGTACGACGACCACGACCGCGCCGAGCAGGGCCGTGACCGCCGCGACCGCGAACGGGACGTGGATGTCGGTCCACTCCTCGATCTTCGGCGCGAAGTAGGGGGCGGCGGCTGCCGCGAACCAGCGCACGAAGTTGTAGCCCGCGCTGGCCACCGGGCGCGGTGCGTCGGAGACGCCGAGGGCCAGCTCGGTGTAGACGGTGTTGTTCACGCCGATGAGGGCGCCGGACAGGATCGTGCAGACGACGGCCGTGGTGTGGTTGCCGTAGCCGAGGACCAGGACGTCGGCGGCGAGCAGCACCAGGGAGCCGCCGAGCACCTTCAGCGAGCCGAACCGCGTCTGCATGCGCGGGGCCACGATCACCGAGAAGACGGCGAGCAGTACGCCCCAGGCGAAGAACACCGCGCCCGAGCGGTACGGGGTCATGTCCAGCACGAACGGGGTGAAGGCCAGAACCGTGAAGAACGTGTAGTTGTAGAAGAACGCCGAGACCGCCGCCGAGGCGAGGCCGCCGTGACCGAGCGCCTTGAGCGGGTCCAGCACGGAGGTCTTGCGGGCGGGCCTCGGCTGCTCCTTCAGGAACACCGTGATGCACAGGAAGCCGATCGCCATCAGCGTGGCCGTGCCGAAGAAGGGGTAGCGCCAGCTGATGTTGCCGAGGATCGCGCCGAGCAGCGGTCCGCAGGCCATGCCGAGGCCGAGCGCGGACTCGTACAGCAGGATCGCCGCCGCGCTGCCTCCCGCCGCCGCGCCGACGATGACCGCGAGGGCGGTCGAGACGAAGAGGGCGTTGCCGAGGCCCCAGCCCGCCCGGAAGCCGACGAGCTGCGCGACCGAGCCGGACGTGCCGGCCAGACCCGCGAAGACCACGACGAGGGCGAGGCCGAGCAGCAGGGTCCCTCGGCCGCCGACACGGCTGGACGTGAAGCCGGTGAGCAGCATCGCGATCGCCGTGATCAGGAAGTACGAGGTGAAGAGCAGGGACACCTGGCCGGCCGTGGCGTGCAGGCCCTGCGCGATGGACGGCAGGATCGGGTCGACCAGACCGATCCCCATGAAGGCGACGACGGAGGCGCCGGCCGTGGCCCAGACCGCCTTGGGCTGTCGCAGGATGTCCATGTGTTCTCCCTGCTCGAGTGCCATTAAGTTAGCTCGGCTAATAAATGTAATATACACACACCTGCTGGTGGAGGTGCGTTCCGTCCGGACGGGTGATCGTCCTTGACGTGGGCGGGCAGGGGTAGGACCGTGGAGCCCTATGAGGGGCGAACCCAGTTGCCCGAGGTGTGGTGGCCGGGTCAGGGCTCCCGGTCTCTTCGCCGATTCGTGGCAGTGCGACGTGCACGGCACGGTGTATCCGCTGCAGCCCGTGATCCCGCCCAGCGTCGAAGCCCTCACCGTCGTCGTGCAGCGCACCCACGTCCCGGTGTGGATGCCCTGGCCGCTGCCTGTCGGCTGGCTCTTCACGGGGGTCGCCTACGCGGGTGACGACCGCAGCGGAGGCCGCGCGACCGCCGTGGCCTGTTCCGGCCCGGGCCCGCTCGGCGGGATGGGGGAGCTGATCCTGGTCGCCGAGGAACTCGGCGTCGGCCTCGGCGCGCGGTACGCGGGCATCGACGACCCGGACCCGGGCCGGTACATGAACATCGAGAAGCCGCCCGAGGCCAAGGTGCTGGCCGCCGGCCGCCCGACCCCGCTCTGGCACGTCTTCCGCACCCCCGAGGACCGCGCGGTCTTCGCCGGCGAGGCGCTCGGCATGTGGCTGTGGGCGGTGATGTGGCCCGAGCAGTCCGGGCTGCTGATGTACGACGAGCTGGTGCTCACGGATCTGCGGGACGCGGGGGCGGAGCTGGATCTGGTGCCCTGTGGAGCGTTGTCGCCGCGCTTGCTCCGGCCGTGACGCCCACAGGGGTGCCGGGATCTGCTTCGCCGGCGGGTCCGGGTGCTTCGGCGGTTGCTCGCGACGTTCCCCGCGCCCCTTGCGGCGTTGGAAATGCCGGTACTATCTAGTGTCCCCCTTTGAATCGTCGGTGTCTGGAGTCCTTGTGCGTATAGATCTGCACTGTCACTCCACGGCTTCCGACGGTACGGACACCCCTGCCGAGCTGGTGCGCCATGCCGGTGCTGCCGGGCTGGACGTCGTCGCGCTGACCGATCACGACACCACGCGCGGGTACGACGAGGCGATCGCCGCGCTGCCCGAGGGGCTGACGCTGGTCACCGGCGCCGAGCTGTCCTGCCGTGTCGACGGCATCTCCATGCACATGCTGGCCTACCTCTTCGACCCCGAGGAGCCAGCGCTGCTCGCCGAGCGCGAGCTGGTGCGGGACGACCGCGTGCCGCGGGCCAAGGGGATGGTCGCCAAGCTCAACGGGCTCGGCGTGCCGGTCACTTGGGAGCAGGTCGAGCGGATCGCCGCCGGCGGTTCCGTGGGGCGTCCGCATGTCGCGACCGCGCTCGTCGAGCTGGGCGTCGTACCGACCGTGAGCGACGCGTTCACCGAGGAGTGGCTGGCCGACGGCGGGCGGGCCTTCGTGGAGAAGCACGAGACCGACCCCTTCGAGGCGATCCGGCTGGTCAAGGGCGCGGGCGGGGTCTGTGTCTTCGCGCATCCGGCCGCCGCCAAGCGGGGCCGGACCGTCCCGGAGTCCCGTATCGCCGAGCTGGCCGCGGCCGGTCTGGACGGCATCGAGGTCGACCACATGGACCACGACGCCGACGCCCGGGCCCGGCTGCGCGGGCTCGCGAAGGAGCTGGACCTGCTGGTCACGGGCTCCTCGGACTACCACGGCAGCCGCAAGACCGTGTCGCTGGGCGCGTATACGACCGACCCCGAGGTGTACGGGGAGATCACCCGGCGGGCGACGGGCGCGTTCCCGGTGCCGGGAACCGGCGGAGCCTGAGGCCCCCCGGGGCCGGCTCCCGTCCGCTCACGCCCGTAGTTCCTCTTCCAGCAAGGCTTGTACTTCCCCCATGTTCGACGTCGCCGTTTTCGGCTCTCTGTTCCTGACCCTTTTTGTCATCATGGATCCCCCCGGGATCACCCCGATCTTCCTCGCCCTGACCGCCGGCCGTCCGGCCAAGGTGCAGAAGCGGATGGCGTTCCAGGCCGTCTGTGTGGCGTTCGGGGTCATCGCCGTCTTCGGCGTCCTGGGCCATCAGATCCTGAACTACCTGCACGTGTCCGTCCCCGCGCTGATGATCGCGGGTGGTCTCCTGCTCCTGCTGATCGCGCTGGACCTGCTCACCGGCAAGACCGACGAGCCGAAGCAGACCAAGGACGTGAACGTCGCGCTCGTCCCGCTGGGCATGCCGCTGCTCGCGGGGCCGGGCGCGATCGTGTCCGTGATCCTGGCCGTGCAGAAGGCCGGCAGTGTGTCCACGCAGATCTCGGTGTGGTCCGCGATCCTCGCGATCCACGTCGTGCTGTGGCTGGTGATGCGTTACTCGCTGCTCATCATCCGGGTCATCAAGGACGGCGGTGTCGTCCTGGTGACGCGACTCGCGGGCATGATGCTCTCCGCGATCGCCGTGCAGCAGATCATCAACGGGGTCACTCAGGTGATCCGGGGGAGCTGAGCCGACGGCTCGGCTCCCCCGGAAAGCTTGAGTGGCGGGTCCCGTTACGAGGCCTTGGTCTCGGCCGGGCGGATCCACAGCCGCTGCCCGATGGCGGCGGCCTGCTGAACGATCCGGTTGACGGAGGCGGCGTCCACCACGGTGCAGTCCACGGTGGTGCCGTCGACCTCGTCGAGTCGCCTGATTTCGAAGCGCATGGGCTTCTCCCTTCGTCTG
This sequence comes from Streptomyces sp. MMG1121, assembly GCF_001280015.1. GTDB lineage: Bacteria > Actinomycetota > Actinomycetes > Streptomycetales > Streptomycetaceae > Streptomyces. Next base: position 6,245 of record NZ_LGDV01000249.1, on the reverse strand, counting down.
GTCATCCTCCTGCGGAGAACTACTGGTGTGACTGTGCTGTCGTATGTACTCAACGAGCTTCGTGTTACAAACATTCCCTACGCTAAGGAAATTTTTCGAGCGCCTAACTACTGACTGGTTAACGCGGTCGTCATCCCCGTCGTCATCCCCCGCGCGGAACCGATCGGGGCCGGTTGTGTCCGCAGCGTGACCACCGTGACAATGCAGGTGATGAACGACGACCTGGCGGCCCTGGCCGCCCGCATCGACCACACGAACGCGCTGCTGGAACGCATGCTCGCCGAGGTGGCGAAGACGCCCTCCACCCACGCGATCTTCGTCGACGCGGGCTATCTCTACGCGGCCACGGGCCGGCTGGTCGCCGGGACCGAGGACCGCCGGGCCTTCGACCTCGACGCCGAGGGCCTGATCGAGGCGCTGATCGACAAGGCCCGCACGATCTTCGCGGACAGCCGCCTGCTGCGCGTCTACTGGTACGACGGCGCCCGCCGCCGTATCCACACCGCCGAGCAGCAGACCATCGCCGAACTGCCCGACGTCAAGGTCCGCCTCGGCAACCTCAACGCCAACAACCAGCAAAAGGGCGTCGATTCCCTGATCCGCACGGACCTGGAGTCCCTCGCCCGCCACCGCGCCATCAGCGACGCGGCCCTCCTCGGCGGCGACGAGGACCTGGTCTCGGCGGTCGAGGCGGCCCAGGGCTACGGCGCCCGGGTCCACCTGTGGGGCATCGAGACACCCGAGGGCCGCAACCAGGCCGAGCCCCTGCTCTGGGAGGTCGACAGCCAGCGCACCTTCGAGCTGGACTTCTTCAAGCCGTACGTCTCCCGCCGTACGGCCGCCGCGTACGACGCCTCGGCCGGGGCCCGGCCCGGCCGCGAGGACGTCCGCTTCGTCGGCGCCCAGATCGCGGCGAAGTGGCTGGCCTCCCGGGGCCGAGAGGCACTGGTCGAGCTGCTGCCCGGCCATCCCTATCTGCCCGGCTCCGTCGACCAGGACCTGCTGGTCGAGGCCGAGGGCCTGCTCCAGTACTCCCTGCGCGGCCAGGCGGACCTGCGGCGCGCGCTCAGGGACGGGTTCTGGGAGCACCTGCAGGCGCAGTACTAGGGCGCAGACGCGCTACCAGGTACTAGGGCGCTTTCCCGGTGGGAAGGTCTGTGTCCGTGACTGTCTCTACGGATGTGGATGTCGTTCCGTTCGAGGACCGGTTCGCCGAGCGGGCCGCGGCGCTGCTGGCGGCCGCCCACGCACCCCTCGGCGAGGCGTCGCCCGGCACGGACCTGGCGGACCCCGCCGTCGCCCTGGCCCACCTGAACGCACGGGACGCCGACGGGCCGGCCGTGGTCGCGCTGGACGGCGCCGGTGCGGTCGCCGGGTTCATGGCGGCCTCGGTGACGGGATTTCCCGGCAGCCCCCAGGCGCGCGTCCGCGTCCAGCAGCACGCGGCGGCACCGGAGGGCGCGCGGGCGATCTACCGCCGTCTCTACCGGGAGATCTCCGGTCGCCTCACCGGCATCGGCTGCTTCGAGCACACCGTGGCCGTGAGCGCCGCCCACCGCGAGATCATCACCTGCCTGGTCGAACTCGGCTTCGGCATCGACCAGATCAAGGGAGTGCGCCCCCTGACGCCGCCGCGGGGCAGCGCGGGGCAGACCCCCCTGCGCCCGGCCCGCACCGAGGATCTGCCCCAACTCCTCGATCTCACCCTGGAGTTGCAGCGCTTCCACGCTCTCGCGCCGATGCTCAGACCCGCGTTGATCGATCTCCGGGCGATCAGGGACGACCTGCTCGCCGCTGTCGGTGACGAACGGCGGCTGGTCCTGCTGGCCGGGACGGAGGGCCGAGTCGAGGGGTTCGTGGTGGTCGACCCCGACAGCCGTTTCCCCGGCGTCGCGACGATCGGCATCGCCGTCGTGACCGCCTCCGCGCGGGGCAGGGGAGTGGGTACGGCGCTGCTGTCGGGGGTGGTGGACTGGGCCGTACGCTGCGGCTTTCGCGGCTGCGGGACCGAGTGGACCTCGGCGAACCTGGTCAGTGACGCCTTCTGGCGCGGTCACGGCTTCGTCCCGGCCCGCTACACACTCGCCCGGCGGATCGACCCGCGCGTCGCCTGGGCCGACTCGCATCTGAGCTACCGGGACCTCTGCCCCGAGGTGGGGCGCGATTCCGCGGGCTGACCGCGCCGACCGGGCCGTAACACGTCGGCGGCCGGTGCCGAGTCCCCTGGTGTGGGGCGGGAGGGCACCGGCCGCGGCCTGGCCGCCGGGACTGCGCCGGCGAGGCTCCGGCGGTGACCCGGATCCCGCGCTGTGGTTCCCTTGCGGGAAGCGGTGGGCGAGAACCGTTAGGTCACCTGGCTTTGTTCCTGGTGACCGCTTGCGCGAAAACCGGTCGGTAATTCGAAAGTTTCCGGCCAGTGCCCGCGAGGCGGTGTATCCACGAGGCCACTGGTGAGCACACTGGCAGGCCAGCGCCGCGCACTACGAGGATGCAGGACGCACCTACACGGTTTCTACGGGAGATCTTTCGGAGTAAAGCCAGCACCATTAATTAGGATGACTGACCGTCAACAACGCCGGGGATCCGCACCAGTGAACAAACGGGCACTCAAGCACCTGCTCAAAGACCGACGCGCACTCATCGCCCCCGAAACCCACGGCCTCACACGGCCCACCGGGCCCGGCCGGCGCGCCCCGGGCCTGTCCCAGCACCAGGTCGACCAGCTGGTCAACCGGGCGTTCGGCACCTACCACCGCCTGGAGTCCGGCACCTACCCCAACGCGCCCGTCGACCTGCTGCGCGACATAGCCTGCCTGTTCGCCTTCAACGAGCAGGAGTGGGTCTCGCTGTGCCGGTACGCGCGCGGTGAGGACCCGCCCAGCCCGCTCTACGACACCAGTGGTGACGCCGTCCCCGCCGCCTGGGAGGACGCCGTCGCCTGCGTGACGCACCCGGCCTATGTCACCGACGCCTCCTGGAACCTCCTCGCCTGCAACGAGCCGTTCCACCGGCTCTTCGTGTCCGGATATGCACCCGAGAACACCATGCGGTGGATGCTGATCGACGGCCGCGATCAGCTGACCGACTGGGCGAGCGCCTGGGCGCCGCTCGTCATGCCCCAGCTCCAGGCCGCGCTGGCCCAGCGCCCCGACGACAAGGTCCTGCGGCAGATCGAGAAGGACCTCCTCGACGACCCGCTCGCCCGCTCGCTGTACGAGCTCGGCGGTGCCTCGATCCACCCCGACGGCGACGAACGCCCGATCCGGCACGCGGTCGACGGTCCGGGCTGGGTGACGATGTGTGTGGCGCAGCCGCTGGCGGCCCCCGGCTCGCGGTTCATGATCCTCATTTTTCGGCCGGGTCCGCGCCGGTCGAATCCGCGTCCACCGATGCTCCAGGCCCGCTGACCGCGCCGACGATCGGTCTTTGCCCGGGTTTGACGGGCCGTGAGAGAGCATGACCTGGACGGCAGGGAAACGAACCAGCCAACTTTGCCGTACCTTGACCCCAGCCAGGTTACGTGTCCTAGGGGGGACCCATGCCCGTCCACATCGCCCGTCCGAGCACCACACTCGCCGCGCACAAGATCACCACGGGCGAGATAGCCGACGACATCCGCACGCACCACCCCGACCACCCGCGCCTGGGGGCGATTCTCCGTGTGCTCGGCAACTGCGGTGTCCAGACCCGCTACTTCACCCAGCCACTGAACTCGCCCACCATCAACGGCACCGCCTCCATCGGGGAGCGCGCACCCCGGGCCTTCGCCGACGGACTCGACATGGCCGAGACCGCGGCCCGTTCCGTGCTCCAGCGCCACGGCCTCGGACCGGGCGACATCACCGGCCTGATCACCACCCACGCCACCAGCTGGGCCGTGCCGAACCTGGACATCCACCTCGTGGCCCGGCTCGGCCTGCGTGCCACCGTCCGCCGCACCGCCCTCACCACCGCGGCCTGTGCGGGCGGTGCCCACGCCCTCATCCGGGCGGTCGAGCAGGCACTGCTCCACCCCGGATCCCGCATCCTCGTCGTCGCCGCCGAGGTGCTGTCCACGGCCTACAACCACACCGACAGCAAGATCGAGCACATGATCTACAAGGCCCTGTTCGGTGACAGCGCGGCCGCCACCATCGTCAGCAGCGACCCCCTCGGCCCCGGCCTCACCATCGACAGCCCCGCCGGCCTCCTGGAGTACGTCTTCCCGGACTCCCTGGAGTTCTACGCGGGTCGCATCGACAGCCACGGCCTCCACTTCGACTCCACCAAGGCCGCCATGGGCGGGGCCAGGCACGTCATGCCCGCCGTCGTCGAGTGGCTCGCCGGCCGGCCCGTGACGGTCCCCGTCATCCACCCCGGCTCCCGGCCCATCATCATGGACACCGCCGCCGCGCTCGGCCTCACCGAGGACGACGCCCGTCACTCCCTCGACACCCTGGCGGAAGAGGGCAACCTCGGTGGCGTATCGGTTCTCCGCGTCCTCGAACGTACCCACGGCCGCCCCCCGGCGGACGGCGAGCAGGCCCTGATCGTCGCCTACGGCCCCGGCTTCAGCGTCTCCGCGATCCACGCCACCTGGACCGACTAGTGCCACGCTGAAGACGACTGTCCTGCTCTGCATCCCCCGTCGGAGCAGGTCAGTCGTCTTTCGTCACGGGCCCGGGTCCTTGCGGAGGCTCAGGCTGGCGCCTCGTCCCAGAAGTCGGCGAGCGCCCGCGCCGTGGCGAGCGGCCGGTCGGTGTTCGGCGAGTGCTCCGCGTCCGCGACGACCGTGCGCCGCGCCCGCAGCCGTACCGCCATGTCGTCGAGCAGCGGCAGCGGCCAGGTGTCGTCCTTGTCGCCGGACAGGACGTGGAACGGCAGCGGCACGGTGGCCAGTTCGGCGACCCGGTCCGGCTCCGTGCACAACTGTCTCCCCGTGGCGATCAGTTGGGCGGCCTTGGTGCCCAGCCAGCGGCGTCGCAGATCGTCCCGGTCGTCGAGTCCGCCGTCCAGTGCGGCCGTCTCGATCTCCTCGGGCGGCTCCATCGCCTGGATCGCGTCCCAGACCTCCGCCATGTCCATCGCCGCGAGCGCGTCCCGCAACAACTTGACGCGCTGCTGCTGGGACTCCGATATCTGCGCCGGGCCGGAGGCCATCAGGGTCAGCGACCGGAAGGGCGCGTGGTCGAGCAGTACGGCCGCCCGCGAGATCTGGCCGCCGAGCGAGTGCCCCAGCAGATGCACCGGCGCCCCGACCGCCTCCGCCTGCGCGAGCACGTCCCGCGCCAACTCCGCCTGTGCGTAAGCGGATTCGTCGGACTCTGGCCCGTCCGACTCGTACTGCCCGCGCCCGTCCACGGCCACGGTCCGGTATCCGCGCCGGGCGAGCGGCACATGCAGCGGATTGAAGTCCTCCTTGCTCCCGGTGAACCCCGGCAGCAACAGCGCGACCCCCCTGGGCTCGACCCCGTCGGCCACGGGAGCGTCGACGACGGCGAACTCCCCGCGCGCGGTGCGCAGCGCGTACGCACGGGCACCGGGGGGCGGGACGAAGGTGGCGGGCCTGCTCATGGGGAGAGGCTATCGGGCCGGGGAGGGGCAGGCAGAAGGCGGTGACGGTGACGGGGACTGCGGGCAGGGGCGTACCGGAAACGCGACGGCCCGGCCCACAGGGAGTGGGCCGGGCCGTCGGTGACGGGGTGCCGGATCAGCCTTCGGTGACCTCGACGGCCGCCGTGGCCTTACGCGTACGACGCCGCGGCTTGACCTCCGGCTCGTCGGTGGCCTGCGCCGGAATCTCCGGCGCGGTCGCGACCGTCTTCCGCGTCCGCCGCACCTTGGGCGCGGCCACCTCGGCGGCACCGTCCACGTCGGCTACGGCGGTGGCCGTCTTGCGGGTGCGGCGGGGCTTGGCTTCGGCTTCGGGGGCCTCGGCGGTGGCCGCGGTCTTGCGGGTGCGGCGGGGCTTGGCCTCCGTGCCTTCAGCCGTGTCGACGGCGGTTTCGGCTACGGCGGCGGCCGTCTTGCGCGTGCGGCGGGGCTTGGCTTCGGCTTCGGGGGCCTCGGCGGTGGCCGTCTTGCGGGTGCGGCGGGGCTTGGCCTCGGCTTCGGGGGCCTCGGTCGTGGTCTCCGGCGCGGTGGCGGCGGCCTTGCGGGTGCGGCGGGGCTTGGCTTCGGCTTCGGGGGCCTCGGCGGTGGCCGCGGTCTTGCGGGTGCGGCGGGGCTTGGCCTCCGTGGCTTCTGCCGTGTCGACGGCGGTTTCG
>NZ_LGDV01000248.1 GCF_001280015.1 Streptomyces sp. MMG1121 | reverse complement strand
CTGTGCCGGTCGCCATAGGGGAGCGGGCCCGGTTCCCCACGTCCAAACGAGGCCGCCATGTCGTCACCTGGCGCCCGCATCACGAGCTGCAGGCCGATGTCAGGCGGCAGGCCACCGGTCCCAGCTGGCCGGTCGACTACCGCCGTTGGCGCCTGCCCGTGGAACGGGTCATTGCCCGGCTCCTCGCCCATGGCAACCGCCGCCTACCCTGCCACTACCCCATCATTAGACCGTGTCCTACGTGGTGAGGCGGACGAGTCGCTTGTAGCAGCACAGGGCGCCGGCAAGTCCGAGAAAGGCCAGGTAGTTTCGGGGGCGGCGTTCGTAGCGGGGGCTGAGTCGGCGGTAGCCCGAGAGCCACGACAGGTGCGTTCGATGACCCATCGGCGTCGTCCTAATCGTTCGCTGGACTCGATGCCTCTGCGGGCGATGCGCACGCCGATTCGTTTCCAGCGAAGCCATCTGCGCAGGTCGGCGCGGTCGTAGGCTTTGTCGGCGCGCAGGCGCTGGGGCTTGAAGTGCCGGCCGTTGTGAGGGTCGTGTCTCGTTTGGTGACCCTCGACCATGGGCTTCAGACCTTCGCTGTCGTGGGTGTTGCCGGCGGAGACGCCGACGAGGAGGGGCAGTCCGTTCGCGTCCGACAGGATGTGCATCTTGGAACCCGGCTTGCCGCGGTCCACGGGGCTCGGACCTGTGTGTTCGCCCCTTTTTAGCCCTGACGTGGGCGGTGTCGAGGACGACGCGGGTGACGTCGATGAGGCCGGCGTCGTCGAGGCGGTGCAGCACGGCTTCGTGGAGGCGGCCCCAGACGCCAGCTCTGGACCAGATCAGGAACCGGCGATGGGCGGTGGACTTCGACTCGAGTCACAGTGGGTCCTGACCGCTGCCAGCTGCTTCGCCGACAGCTCCGATCCGGGCGCTGCCATCGCTGCGGGCAAGCCCAAGCTGGCCACCACCGCGACCATCGGCCGGCTCGACTCGACGACGACCGCGGGCCAGGTCCGCGACGTCATCGAGCTTCGCCCGCGCGCCGACCGCGACCTGGTCCTGGCCAAACTCTCCACCCCGGTCACCGGCATAACCCCCGTTGCCATTGCCACGGCCAAGCCGAGCGTGAACGATGCGCTCGAGATCGCGGGCTATGGCCGCACTGCCAGTCAGTGGGTTCCGGCCAAGCTGCACACTGGAATCCTGAAGGTCTCCGCGGTCAATGACACCACCCTCGGCCTGGAGGGCGACAACCCGGCCACGGGCAGCATCTGTATGGGCGACGCCGGCGGCCCGGCTCTCCGTAAGAACGATGGCCGGCTCGAACTGGTCGGTGTACACAGCGCAACCAACGAGGCAGGCTGCGTCGGCTCCGACAGTGCGCAGAGCAAGGCGAGCGAGACCCGTCTCGACGACGTGCGCGACTGGGTTCAGGCCACCGTGGCGCGCTGGTCGCTGAAGGCCTCCGCCAACGGCAAGTACGTCGCGGCAGAGTTCAGTGACACAGGGAACCAGCGCGGCAAGCTCCGGGCCCGCAGCGACAACCCTGCTGGATCGTGGGAGCAGTTCACGCTGCACACCAGCCCCAAGGGAGGAGTCAGCCTGCGTACCGTCTACGAGAACCTCTACGTCAGTGTCGAGATTGACGACTCCGGTTCACACGAGGGCATGCTCCGGGCTCGTTCCAGCAGCGCCGGAGCCTGGGAGCGATTGCAACTGGTGGGGCAGAGCGGCGGGACCTACGGCATCAACGCTCTGCAGAACGGTAGGTCAGTGGCGGTCGAGATCAAGGACTCGGGTCCCGACTACGGTCTGCTACGTGCTCGCGCCGACTCGATCGGCGGATGGGAACGCTTCTCCTTCCAGCGCGCAGACAACTTCCCGACACTGGCCTCGTCCGACAACAAGCCAGTTCCTGTTCCCGCCGCGTAAAGCCTGTAACACGATCTCACCCGGGTCCTCTTGGAGCGTCCCAGGCAGCTGAGGCTGCCAGCCAGGTAGACCAGGACGTCGTGCCGGTCGGGGCGCCCTTCCAGCGGACGGCCATTCGGGTTCCGGGTCCAGCAGGAGCCGGGCGAGAGAGGGCGGCGCCCGTCGCTCCTTGCAGGAGCGACGGGCGCCGTTGCGACTGTGGTGCGGGTCAGTGCAGTGCGCTGACCTCGGTTGCCGAGAGTGTTCGCGGGTAGACGTGGACGTCGGAGACGGAGCCCGGGAAGGCCATGTAGGGGGTGGTGGCGGAGGCGCTGTTGATGCAGCCGCCGATGGTCAGGGGCATGGAGGAGTCGTACTGGGGGCTGAGGTTGGTGGCCGTTCCCACGAGGGTGCCGTTTTGGTAGAGAGCCATCGAGCCCGTGCCGGATGTTCCGGGGACGGGCGCCCGGAAGGCGGCGACGAGGTGGGTCCAGGTGCCGACGGGTGCGGAGTTGGGGTCACCTTCGGCTGTCGGGAAGTCGGAGTTCTCGTCGTTGGTGGTGGTGGTCTGGAACATCCAGGCGGCGCTGGGTTTGTCGTAGGAGAGGTAGAAGGCCTGGTGTTGTGTGGTGCCCTGGCAGATGGCGGTGGTGCCGAGTGCCGAGTTGATCTTGACCCAGGCGGATACGGTGTAGTCGCCGAGCGTGTTCACCGCGCTCTGCTTGCTCTTGAGGAATCCGGTGCTGCCGTCGAACGCGGCACTGCCGGACCGTCCGCTGGGTGCGTCGGTGTTGAACGTGACGCTGCCGGACGGGGTGAGCGCGTTGAGGGAGGCGGTGTCGGCGCCGTCGGTGGCGAGTTTCCACTCGTCCTCGGGCATGCCGTTGTCCCAGCCGGACGGCACGGTCACGCTGCCCGCGCTCGCATCGCTTGCCGCCATGGCGTAGGGGTAGACCTGGACGTCGGAGACGGAGCCGGGGAAGGCGTTGTAGGGCGTGGTCGCGTCGGGACTGTTGATGCAGCCGCCGATGGCCAGGGGCATGGAGGAGTCGTACTGCGGGGTGGGGTTGGTGGCGGTGCCCATCAGGGTGCCGTTCTGGTAGATCGACATCACGCCGGTGGTGTCGTCTCCGTCGACGGGGGCGGTATAGGTGACCAGGAGGTGTGTCCAGGTGCCCAGGGCCCCGGTGCCGGCGTCTCCCTCCGCGGTGGGGAAGGCGGCGCTGTCGTCGTTGGTGGTCGTGGTCTGGAACATCCAGCCCTTGTTGCTGTTGTCGTAGCCGAGGTAGAACGCCTGGTGCTGGCTGGTTCCCTCGCAGATGGCGGTGGCGGGGCCGGTTGGCGAATCGAGTTTGACCCATGCGGAGACGGTGTAGTCGGCGAGGGTGTTGACGGCGGTGTGGTCGCTCTCCAGGAATCCGGTGCTGCCGTCGAAGGACGTGGCGGCGGCGGGCGCGTTTGCCGCGTTGGGTCCGGCCGCGTTGAAGGTCGTTCCACCGACCGCGGTGAACGGGTTGTCCCCGCGTTGGTCCGTGCCGTCCGCGGACAGTTCCCATTCGTCGTCGGGGGTGTCGCTGCCGGTGGCGAGCGGGACGATCACGTTCGGTGCGATGCCGACGACCTGGGTGCTGGTGTCCTTCAGGTACAGGCCGGCGAGGTCGGCGTAGTACGCGTTGGAGGGGTTGCCGGCGGAGAGGTCGGCCGCTTTCACGGTCGGCGAGGTGTCCGTGCCGTCCGTGGAGACCGCCGCCGCGAAGTCGATGACCTGCGTCGGGAAGCTGTCGAGCAGGTAGCCGTTGACCAGTTCGCGTGCGGCTTCCTGGGTGGCGGTGCCGGGGTGGGCGGCGGTGAACGGCGGGATGGTGGTGAGGTAGACGGTGAGGTTGGAGTTCTGCGTGACCGGCTGCCCGTTGACGTAGCTCTGCCCGTCGTCGGTGTAGTACGCGCTTAGTTCGCTGTTGAGCGCGGCGAGTCCGTTCTCGACGTTCGTGGCACAGGTGTTGGCATCGCTGGTGCAGTTGAGCAGGTCGGCGGCGCCGGTGGACACGAGGACGGTCCGCACGTTGCCCTGGGCCAGGACGTTGCGGTCCAGGGGGTTGATCGCGTTGAGAGGGGAGTCGCTGTAGGTGCCCTGCGGCAGCAGGTTGTTGTTCAGGCTGGCGCTGCTGGTACCCGCGTTGAGGATGCCGTAGTCGACGGAGTCGTCCCCGTTGGAGTCGTTGACGATGGCGTCGGTAATGGCGTCGCTGAGGTGGTGCCGGCCGTCGGGCTGGCCGTTGTCGCTCGCGGTGTCGGCGTTGACGTTTTGGTCGCCGTAGAGGACGAGGGAGCCGGTGGGGGCGGTGGTGGCTGTGGTGACGTCGATAGCGGCCAGGTACGGCAGTCCGGTGTACGTCGTCTGTGTGAAGTTGCTCGCCGCGGTGTCACCCGTGCGGTTGGCCGTGTCGCTGCTGGCCCACACGGGTGTCTGGGCCATGGCGTGGCCGGGCATGGCGGACACTGAGCCGTGCACCTGCACGCTGACCAGCAAGGTGGCCTGCTGCGGGACGGCCAGTGTCACCGGGTCGCTGGTGACGTCGCCGCCCGCCGGGATGGTGACGGAGGCATTGCCGCCGAAGGCCAGCGAGGTCGGCGCCGCGGCCGCTGTGGCGCCGCCCGCGGTGGTGTCCTGCGCGGCGACGGAAGCCGCGTCGAAGGTCACCGGGGCGGTGCCCAGGGCGTTGGACAGGTGGACGCGGACGCCGTTGCCGTCACCGGTGCCGATGCTGACGTGTGCCGGGATGCGGAGCGTCTTCCCGCTGACGGTCGCGGTGCTGCCGTCGGACTGCTGCACCTTGGCGGTGTCCTGGACGGAGGACCAGGTGCCGACCCAGTGCTGGGCGCTCGATCCGCTGCCGGTGACGGTCATCGGGCGTATGCCGAGGCCGAGGATGTGCAGGGAGGGCTGGCCGGTCTGGACACCGTTGGTGAACAGGGGAAGGGAGATGCTGCTGATGATGGAGCCGGGGCATTGGAGCGGGACACTGACGGCGTAGACCTTCGGGCCGGCGCTAGGGCTGGTCTGGGTGTTGTCCTTGTGGTTCTCGTGGATCAGGGTCAGCGAGGCCGCGGCGGGAGGCCCGCTGATCCAGTCCGGCACGGTGTCCAGCTGGTACGGCTGGTCGGCGGGGTTGCCATCGGGGTCCAGGCAGTTGTTCTTGGCGTAGGTTATGGTGCCGGTGGCCCCCTTTGCCGCACCACCGGTGGCGAAGGCGAGGAAGACCACCGAGTCACCGGTGTTCACCACGCCGCTGCCCGGGAGGGTGAGGGTCTGTCCGGAGGCGAGCATGTTGTCGTAGGTGCCGGTGCCGAACCTCGGCAGCGTGACGGTGGCGCCGTCCACGGTGACTGCCATGCCGCTCTTCCAGCCCGAGGTGCCCGTCAGATCGGCGGAGTTGATGCTGTTGCCGGAACCGTCGGCGTCGGCTGAGCTGGTCGTGGTGGTGAAGGTGCTGGTGGCGGTGTTGTTCAGGCAGCTGCTGGTGGTGTTGATCGCGCAGGTGAGCGCCGGTGCGAGCCGCAGCACGTCGACGCCGGCCTGGAATCCCGAGGAGCTGGGGTTCTTGCCGGTCAGGGTGAGGGTCAGGGTGTGCGCGCCCTGTTTGAGGGTGAGCAGGTGGCTGGCGGAGTCCTTCGGTGAACCGAGATTGAGGAACTGGGTGGTGACGTAGGAGCTGTAGGCGTCGAAGCCGCTGATCAGCGTCGCCTGGGTGGGTTTTCCTGCGTCCAGGACCAGCCGGTAGATGCCGTAGTCCTTGGCCTTGGTCAGGTTGACCCCGAAACTCCAGGGGCCGTCCTTCGGGACGTCGAAGCCGAACGTGACGCTATCACCGGAGACGACCTTCGAGGTGCTGCTCTTGTTGCCGAGAAACGCCTGGTAGCCGTCGGCGAACTCATAGCCGTTGCCGTCGGCCTGGCTGATCAGCTGACCACCCTTGGTGGTGGTCGTCCCTGCGGGCACGGCAGTCGTCGTGCTGTCCGCGTTGGTCGCGGTCCAGCCGGTGACCATCTTGTCGCCGTAGGCGTACGTGGGGGTGCTGGTGCCGGCGTAGAAGGCGTAGGGCGTCTGGGTGAGAGACGTCGAGCCGGCCTGGTCCACGGCCTTGGCGTACAGCGTGTGCGGGCCCGCTGTTTCAGGAGCGAAGGCGGGCGAGGCACTGCCGTTGATGACCGAGGTGCCGGTGCCGGAGGCGTTGTCGGAGGTGGCGTAGTACGCCTTGCCCGGCGTGATCTTCGTGCTTGTGGTCCAGTGGGTGACGCTGCTGCTGTACACCGTGTTGCCGAGCGTGCCGTCCAGGGAGAACAGGTACCCGGTGATGTTGTTGGTATGGTTGTTGCTGAGTGTGAAGGTGCCCTTGTCGCCGAAGGCAGAGCCGATCTGTTTGGCAGGGAACTGACTTGATGTCACCGTTGGGGCCGGTGGAGCGGTGGTGTCGACAGTGAAGGTCTGTGTCTTCGTCCAGATGCCGGAGCCGGTTCCGGCCCAGTAGCCGGCCGCGTTCTGTGCCGTGGCCTTCCAGGTGTATGTACCGTCCGGCAGGCCCGGCGTGGTCCAGTCACTGCCGTTGGTGTTGTACCGGGCACGCTTCTTCGCATCCGCGCCGGGGCCGAAACCCTGGTGCACCAGCGTTCCCGAGGAGTTGTAGACGTTGTACTCGATGCGTACCAGCTCGCTGCCGCCGGCCAGGTCGGGGTCGACCGCGCGCGCGGACAGCGTCGGGGTGTGCGTGGTGGTCATCGTCTTGCCCATGCTCACTGTGGACGGCTTGATGGCCGGAGTGCCGGAGCCGTTCTTGAGCTTGGGCCGGTAGCTGTAGGTGACCGACATGGTGGCGCCGCCGCCGAAGGCGAGCTGCTTCCACTGGGTGGCGTCGTTCATGTCGGGGGACTGGACCATCAGCGTCATGTTCTTCCAGCCACCGGCCGCCGCGCTCTGCGCGCGTGAGGTCACGTCGAATTCGAGCGACGGCGGGCTGACCCAGGAATTGGCGCCGTCGGTCACCGGGCAGGTCCCGGCCTCGTGGCTCTTCGGGTTCGTGCCCAGCGCGCCGGTGCGCCCGCCGGGCTCGTGGCCCCAGTACAGCGAGGACGAACTCCACCCGGCGGGGCGGTCGGTGCCGTAGACGGCGGCCGGGGTGTCGGAGCAGGAAGCGGCGGAGAGCTGCTTCACGTACAGCGAGGCGTGGGTGACCACAGCGCCTTTGATGCCGCTGGTGTTCATCTGGTAGTACGTGCGTGCTCGTTCGCCGTTGCCGGGGGAAGAGTTGTCCCATCCCTCGCGGGCGTTGGTGGCACCTGAGGTGGACGTCGAATTATAGACGTTCCACCCGTTGTCGGAGATCCGTGCCCAGTCCAGCTGGGACGGTCGGCCGCTCCACTCGGGGTCGATGTAGACCGGGTAGGTGGTGGTCTTGGAAGAGAGCAGTTTTTCGGCCACCTCCAGCAGTTGCTTGCCGGGTTTGAGGCTCACGCGTACCTGGGCGCGGTGCGTGCCGACCTTGGCCGCCGCCCGGTGTTCGGCTCGGGCTGACGACACGGTCGTGGTGCGAACCAGGGGTGCGCCGGCGGCTTTCTGGCTGGCGCTGTCCCACATCAGGGCGGTATCGCTGTGGAACACCGTCCTGCCGGTGTGTTTGTCCGTGGCCTGTGCGCCGCCGTCGCGCGTGGCGGCGAGCATGATGCCGGTCGATGTGGTGTTGAGCGCCAGGTGCCGCAGCCGTGCATCGGCCGCCGCCTTGGCGGATTTGATCACGAGGACCGAGGAGTATCCGGAGGCGTCCGCGGTCAGCTGGAGGTCGACCTGGGGCAGCACATCAGGGTAGGTGGCGGTGTCACCGGACACCACTGGTGTGGGCAGGGCACTCGGCCAGGAGAATCCCAGCTTGTCCTGGCCGCTGCGCATCGTGACCAGTGCACCGGAGCCGCCGCCGGAGAACGCCACGTCCGTGACGGCGGCCTTGGGTGCCAAGGTCCCGTCCGACTGCCGCGCCAGCGTGGTGTCGATCGGCACCCACTTCCCGTCCTGGAGGGTGCGTTGCGGCATCGAGGAGTCCGTACGGGTAAAAGTGCCGTCCGGGTTGGCTACCACCACTGTTCCCGTGTCGGTGAGCTGATCGATGGTCACCGGTTCGCCGGTGGCTTTGGCTCGGGCCGACGCCGACTCCAGGGAGTTCAGCTGCGAGGCGGCTGGCTGGGAGTTTGTGCTGTGCGGCTTCGCTCGGGATGAGTGGGCCGGGGTGCGGGACGCAGCATGGGCAGGCACCGTGGCCGTCAGCGCCCCTGTGGCTAGCGCGGCGACCACGAGGGCGGCAACGGGTCTGGACACCGGGCGTCTGGACGCACGTATAGGTATGCGGAAGGCAGGCATCGAGGTTCGGGATCCTTCGCAGGTCTCAGGCGGTACCCCCCTGGGCCCGCACCGCTGTGCATTCTGAATGCAAGGAACGGTTGGATCCATCGACAATCGACCGATGAGCGCACGCGGATGGCTCATTTTTGACGTATCCGCATGTTCATTCTTGCTATCCGAATGTCCACTTCATCATGTCTTGCCCTGGAAAGTTCGAGACGAGGACGGCACCCTCAGATGGTGATTTTTACGGCGTCGCGCCTGGTGCGTGGCTGAGAAATCGAGAGACGGAGCGGGTCGAGGCGCTCGGGGTGGGCCTGCGACTTCGAGGCGTATCTCCAATTGAGTAGCCAATTGGTTGCCGTCGGGTGGGGTGTGGCCTATTCCTGACTATGGAATGCGCAATTCCGTTCCATCAAAAGTAATTCCTTTACTTATTCTCGGAATATACTTTACCTTCTTTGCTTGCTTGGTGGCTTAGCGTGCAGCCTTGCGGGGGAGTGATCGACGTGTGCCCCTGCTCTGACGTGCCCTCAAACTGCCCAGGCCTAAGAGTGCTTGTGTGTGCGAGGCGCTGGCGGAGGGGAACGCGCATCATGGCTCGGGTAACGTGGTGGAGACGCAGCGACCGGTCAATACGGGCCGCTCGAAGTGTTCGTCGTACGGCAGTTGTTGCCGTCGGCGCCTTGGTAATGGGGCTACTGCCCGCAGATGCGGCCTTGGCCTCCTCTCTGACGAAGCACGGCATCACCGCCCCTGCCATACCCCCCAATAAGCGGATCCCTTTCACCCGGGCAACGCCCAAGCGGGGAACGCCTCCCAAGCCGTTCAAGCGCTTCGACCCCAGCGGACACGCGAAGCTTCCCGCTCCGGGCAGCGCCACCGTCACCCTGCCCGTCACGGCAGCCGTCACAGGCCTGAGTGCCAAGGCAACTCAGGTGCGGGCCGGAAAGACGCCCGTGCTGCTGAGCGCCGCAGCAAGTGCGCAGGCCTCGTCAGCCGCCATCACCACGACGCAGCGCGTGCGGGTGACGATGCTGGACCAGAAGTCCGCGCTCACGGCTGGCGTCCATGGTGTGCTGTTCACGTTGCAGCGCACAGGTCCAGGCAGTGGCAAGGTCGCACTACGGGTGGACGACTCCGCGTTCCGCTATGCATTCGGCGGTGACTTCGCCTCCCGGCTGCACCTTGTCCAGCTTCCCGCCTGCGCCCTGACCACCCCGAAGCTGACGCGTTGCCAGGCACAGACGCCGGTGCATGCGACCCCTGGTGCCCCGCTGTCCGCCCAGGTCTCCGTGCCCGGAGAAGCCCACGCTGCTGCCGGTGTCAGTGTGCCCCCTCACCCGGCAACGGCTGCGCATGGTCAGTTGCTTGTCATGGCCGCGACCTCCGATGCCTCAGGCTCCGCCGGTGACTACTCGGCCACCAGTTTGTCGCCCGGCGGCTCCTGGTCCACGTCGGGGAACACCGGCTCCTTCACCTACGACTACCCGATCACAGTGCCCGCAGCCATCGGCGGAGCGGCACCGAAGGTGGACCTGTCGTACGACTCCTCCAGCCAGGACGCGCGTACAGAGGGGACGAACAACCAGTCCTCGTGGCTGGGTGACGGCTGGAACACGACGGACAACTACATCGAGCGCACCTACAAGTCGTGTGATGACGACTCGTCCTCGGGTGCGCCGAAGAACGATGGTGACGAGTGCTGGGCGGGTCAGATCCTGACCTTGTCGCTGAACGGCAATTCCACCGAGATCGTCTATGACGACAGCACCAAGACCTTCCACCCGGTCGACGACGACTCCACGATCAAGATCGAGAACTTGACCGGCGCCGCTAACGGAACGGCGAACGGGGAATACTTCAAGGTCACCGAAGGCGGTGTGCAGTCCTTCTTCGGGCTCAACCGGCTGCCGGGCTGGACGTCGGGCAAGGACGAGACGAAGTCCGTGTGGACCGAGCCGGTCTACCACGCGCATGACGGGGTCTCGGCGTGTCCGGACAGCACGGCCTTCGCCGACACGGCCTGCACCCTGGGTTACCGCTTCAACCTGGACTACACAGTCGACACCCACGGCAACGCTACCGCTTGGTACTACAGCCCGGAGACTGGCTACTACGGCGCGGACATGAAGGACACTGCGGTCGCCTACACCCGCGGCGGCACCCTCTCACGCATCGACTACGGCATGACCGCCTCAAGCATCTACTCCGGCACCGCACCCGAGCAGATCCAGTTCGACGCCGCCGAGCGTTGCATCCCCGGTACGCCCACAGGCAACACCTGCGCTGACAACCAGTTCACGGCGGCGAATGCCGCCTACTGGCCGGACGTGCCCATCGACCTCAACTGCACGAAGGGCTCCGACTGCACGAACCACGGCCCGAGTTTCTGGTCACGTGAGCGCCTGACCTCCATCACCACACAAATCCAAGTGAACGGGGCGACCCAGCAGGTCGACAAGTACACCTTCACTCAGTCGTTCCCCGACGGTGGCGATCACGCTCCCACGCTGTGGCTGGACTCCATCCAGCGCACCGGTCTGGACACCCAGGGCGGCGCCTCGAACAGCACCTCCATGCCGGCTGTGAACTTCGACCCGCCGCTGCAGCTGCCCAACCGGGTGGGCACCATCCCGCAGATGCCGCTGATGTACCACGACCGGGTCCAGACGGTCACCAGCGAAACCGGCGCCCAGACCACCGTCACCTACGACCGGCCCAGCTGTTCCAGCGCCCCGGCCAGCGACCCTGATGACCCCACAGACGCAGCGGCCAAGTCATTTGCCTCCACCAACGCCTTGTCCTGCTTCCCGGTGTACTGGACCCCGTACGGGCAGCTGTCACCGTGGATGGACTGGTTCTACAAGTACAAGGTCACCGCGGTTGTCACGACCGATCCCCACAATTCCTACCAGGACGGCACCCAGCCCGAGCTGGAGACGGACTACGCCTACCAAGGCGACCCAGGCTGGCATTACGACGACAACGAGGTCGTCAAGTCAAAGAACCGGACGTGGGGTCAGTTCCGGGGCTACCCGGAGGTGGACGTCACCACCGGTGACCCAACCGTCTTCCACTACACCAACGGCGCGAAGGTCTACGACCAGAAGACGCTGACGAAGACGTATTACTTCCTGGGCATGAACGGTGACACGCTACCCGGAGGCAAAAGCCGCTCGGTGCCCGATCTGACCAGCCAGGACGGTGCGGTCAGCGTGGCGGACGACAACGCGCTTGCGGGGGAGGAATTCGAGACCGACACCTACGCCGGCGCGACCGGAAGCCTGAGCAGGGCGGACGTCACGGTGCCCACGGTCATCGGCCCCACGGCCTCGCGTTCGCGCGGCGGTCTGCCGGACCTCACGGCGCAGATGGTGCGTACCGCCAAGTCGTTGAGCCGGCAGGCGGTCTCGTACGGCTGGCGCAAGACCGAGACGGACACCTTCTACAACCGTACGCTGGGCAAGCCGACGGCCGGCATGCCGATCCAGGCCGACGACCGGGGTGAGACCGCCGACAGCGGCAACGTCGCCAAGTGCAGGTACAACCGCTACCTCACCGGCAGTGCGGAAACCCTGGTGTTGCCTGCCGAGACGATCACCACGGACCAGGACTGCTCGACAGCCGGGGCGACTCCCGGCGGCACACTGATCTCGGACACCCGCACGTCCTACGACACCAACGCCTTCGCCTACGACGGTGACGGCCAGCAGAGTCCGGCTCTGCCCAAGATCGGTGACGCGACCCTGGTCCAGCAGGCGTCGGCCGCGAGCGGCGCGACCGCGACCGCATTCGTGGACGAGACCGCCACCAGGTACGACTCCTACGGCCGCGCCACAAAGGTCACCCGTACCCCCAAGTCCACCTCCCCGGACGGCAAGAGCCTCGCCCAGACCGTCTTCACCTCCTACGCTCCCGCGAGCGGTGCGCTGCCCACCAGCAGCACGGCCGTCACCCAGGTCACGCCCGGTGTGGACTGCTCAACGGTCACCGTGTCGTCCAAGGACTGCCAGATCGCCAGTAACACTCTGGACCCGGCCCGGGGCCGGCCCACCGCCGAGACGGACGCGGCCAGCCTGCTTACGTCCCTCACGTACGACGGGCTCGGCCGTATGACCGCTGTGTGGCTGCCCAACGAGTCCAAGGCCAACAGCGCGCCGGCGAACATGACCTACACCTACAGTCTCTCCCGGTCGGCCCCGTCGGTTGTCGCCTCCAACACGCTTCTGGACAACGGAAGCTACAAGACAAGCGAGACGCTGTACGACGCCATGCTCCGGCCGCTGCAGACTCAGACGACAGCGGAGAACTCAAGCACGACGGTCAACGACACCCAGTACGACTCGCACGGCTGGACGGTCTCCACCAACAACGCCTACAACGTCGGCGGCAGCCCCGGCAGCAAGCTGATCTCCGTCTCACAGGTGTCCATCCCTGACACCACCGTCACCGACTACGACGGGCAGGGCCGAGCGGACCTGGCCACCGAGGAACACGACGGCAAAAAGACCTGGACCACGACCACCGCCTACACCGGAGACAAGACCACGGTCGTGCCCCCGAAGGGCGGCGTGGCCACCACCACGGTCGTCGACGCCCGCGGTCAGACCACGGAACTGGACCAGTACACCACCCTGCCCACCATCTCCGGCTCCGCGGCCACCGGCTTCACTACAGCGGGCGGTACCACCTCGGCCACTATGTACGGATACAACCCTGCTGGGCAGCAGACACGGGTCACCGGTCCGGACAAGACGGTGTGGACATCTGTCTACGACCTGCTCGGCCGGAAGAAATCCCAGACGGACCCAGACGCGGGCGGCAGCACCTACGGGTACGACGACGCGGGCAACATAACCTCCACGACCGACGCCAAGCAGGTCGAACTCGACTACACCTATGACCTTTTGGGCCGCAAACTCACCGGCAAGGACAAGTCGAAAAACAACTTCGAGTTCGCGTCCTGGATTTACGACACCCTGCGGATCGGCCTGCCGACATCCTCCACCCGCTACGTCCAGGACACGACCGGCCGCTACACGGTGGCGACCACCGGCTACACCACCCTCGGCAAGCCGACCGGCACCACCATCACCCTGCCCACATCCGAGGCGCCGCTGCCGTCGACGTACACCACGACCTACACGTACAGCATTAACGACCAGCTGCTGAAGACACAGAGCGACCCGCGCACTATGGGTCTGAACAGCGAGCTCATCACCTACGACCGCGACACCCTGGGCAATCCGGCGAGGACCAGCAGCAGCATCGGGATCTACGCGGACGCCTCCGTCTACACGAACTACGGTGAGCCGTCCCGGATCACCATGGGGGCTTCGACGAACCCAGCCTGGGCGACGTACAACTACGACGACCAGACCCGCCGACTCACCGACCGCCTCGTCGAGCGGACCCAGGCGCCCGGACCTACGGTGGATGACACCAAGTACGACGGCTACGACGACTTCGGCAACCCCACCTCCACCACCGACCAGCAGTCGGAGACCGGCAATACCGTCACCGACCAACAGTGCTACCGCTACGACACCCTTGACCGGCTTACCGACGCCTGGACAGCCAACGACAACTGCGCGGCCAACCCGCCCACGGCCGGCACCGTCACCAGCACGGCCGGTTCGTACTGGCAGTCATACAGTTACAACGCCATCGGCAACCGCCACCAAGTGGTCGACCACGCCATCGGCAGCGCCGGCACCACCATCACCACCACCTACAACGACGGCTGCACCGCCAACTGCAACTCCACCGGCGCCCAGCCCCACACCCTGACCGCCACCACCGGCGGCACCAATCCCAGCAGCTTCGGCTACGACGAAGACGGCAACCTGCACACCCGCGTCCCCACCACCGGACCGGGCCAGACACTGACCTGGGACGACGAGGGCCACCTCGCCCAGGTGGACACCGGAGACACCAGCCCCACGACCACCAAGTACCTCTACGACGCCGACGGCAACCAGCTCATCCGCCGCGACCCCGGCCAGACCACCCTCTTCGCAGGCGACACCGAAATCGTCGTCAACACCCAGGCTTCCCCCAACACCCTGCTCGGCGCAGTCCGCACCTACAGCCACGGCGGCAGCGGCATGCCCATAGCCGTCCGCTCCAGCCTCGCGGGCGGCGGACTGAAGTACCTGTTCAACGACCCCCACGGCACGGCGACCCTAGCGATGGACGCCACCACCCAGAAGGTCGCCCGCCAGCAGTACACCCCCTTCGGGCAGCCCCGATCCAGCGCCAACACCTCCACCTGGCCCGACCCCACCCGCTCCTACCTCGGTAAACCTCAGGACACCTCGACCGGCTACACCGACATCGGAGCCCGCAAGTACGACCCCACCCTGGGCCAATTCATCAGCATCGACCCCGTATTCGAGGCGAGCGACCCGCAGCAGCTCGGCGGCTACGCCTACGCCGCGGACAACCCCGTCACCAGCAGCGATCCATCCGGCCTGTGCATGGCCGATCAGTGCGGCTCAGGGTACCCCGTCGCCGGCGACCCCAAGGACCGCGGCTACACCGGCCAGCGCAAGGGCGAGCCTGCATGCTCCATCTGCAACGGTGGCGACCAAGGACACACGCACTACAACCCCGACACAGTTTTCCCGGGTGTCGACGTACCGGTGCAGTGGAAGGGCCGGGACACCTTCGTCCGTATGTTCGACCGATATCTGGATGTGTCCCGCGACACCAACGGCACACTGCCCGGATATTTCACCAACGGCGAGAACCCTGAGGCGGCTGCCCAGCAACTCGGGTGGTATGCGCTGAGCACCTGCTACGAAATGAGAACGTGCCCGAAAACCCTCATGGCGAAATTCGCAAGCATGTCCATGGGGTTCGGGGAAAAGGTCGAAGCCCTCGGAGCCGGCGAGGACGGGAGGGTAGGCGGTTCAGAGGGGGAGGCAAGTGAAGGCGCCGGCGGCCGGTGCAGCTTCAGCCCCGACACCCGCGTTCTCCTGGAACACGGAAAAACCAAGAAGATCGGAAAGGTCAAGCCCGGCGACAAAGTCGAAGCGGCTGACCCGAAAACAGGGAAACGCCAAGGTCCCCGCACCGTCCAGCACGTATGGATCAACCACGATCACGACCTGATCGATCTCACCATCCGCACCAAGGATGGCCACACAGCCACCCTACGCAGCACCGCTAACCACCCTTTCTGGGACGACACCAACCGCACCTGGGTTCCCGCCGGAAAGCTCCACCACGGAGACGCCCTCAACACCGCCACCAATGCCCATGCCTACGTCGTCGCCACCCACACCACACCCGGCGCCGCAGACCGCTGGAACCTTACGGTCCAGCAACTGCACACGTACTATGTGCTGGCAGGGGCCACTCCAGTCCTTGTGCACAACTGCAATACGGAACCTGTCTCACCAGCATTCGAGGGCGATCCGTATCACCCGGACGAGGTGCAGAAGAGGATTGATGCTGGACGGCAGGCATGGGCCCAGATTCCGAGGGAAGTTCACAACACGGTGAACGGCATTGAAAGCGGTCGGGTCACCCAGCGGATCAACAGCAATGGGCCCGACTGGTTCAATGCAAATGGGAATACCAACAGTCCTTGGTATAATGCGACCATCTTCACCGGCGTGGGCTCGCCCACGACCCTGACCCGCGTGCTCGTGCGAAGCGATGGGGTCGTCGGGTACGTGCTTGGTCATAACTACAACAACGTGATCGAGTACGGCTATGCCAACCTTCTCGGCCAGTACGTGCCGAGGCCATAGTGATCCTGAGATGGATGAAATGGAACTGAAGGAATCTCTTTCCGCAGCGGGTCTCCTGGTGCTGGAGGAATGTGGCGAATTGGGTGGGCTAATTCCCCCGCTCGTCACCGGTCAGGCGCCCAGCTGCCCTCCTGAGGACGGCCGGGTCGAGTCCCTGGTCGATATCGGGGACCCAATGCTGCTCGAAAAGGCGAACGCAGAATGGTACCGGCTGTCAGTCGAAGCGGGCCTTTTTGCCGAGGCCGATCGCCAGTTCCTGGTTGCGCTTACCCCTGAGGAGGACGGTCCTTCGCAGTGGATCTGTGTGGAATTGCAGGACTCGTGGGACATCATGGGGAAAGGTGCTTCAGGTCCGCTCGGAAGTGGGTACGGTCGCCCCGAATTTCGCATGCTCTCGCTTGATGGGTCAGTTCTTTCCTGTGGTACCACCTGGGAGTCCGCGATCAGTACGTTCGTGCTGAAGGAACTAGGCAACTCGCAAGTCCTTCGCAAGTTCGCTGAATGGGTGGCGACAGGCGAAATCGGGCACCCAGATGAGAGCGCTGCGGCACGTCGCTGGCTTGACGGCCTTTAGCCTCGTGGGTTGGTTTTGGACTTCGTTGAAGGATTCGTTTTCACGACTATCGGGAGCGCCCAGTAATTAGCCCAGAAGCCCCATCGGAACTCCACTCCGATGGGGCTTTTGGCCATCGTGACGGCAGTAGTTGACGGCAACGTCAGTGGACGGGTGCTGCACAGACCGGTGGGTCCTCGCCATCGTCGGGCTTGGCGGTCGACTCCGAGCGGTCGCGGAGGGCGTGGCCGAGCAGGTCGATGGCCTGTCGTTGGAGACGGAGCCGGACGTGTGCGTACACCGTCGCGGTCACGCCGATGTGCGCGTGGCCCAGGAGCTCCTTTATGACGACGAGTTCGACGCCTTGCTCCAGGAGGAGCGTCGCCGTTGAGTGGCGGAGGTCGTGGAACCGGATTGGCCGTAGGCGGGCATCGCGGAGCAGGGCGTTGAAGTGGCGGGTGAGGGTGGCGGGCTCGATCGGGTGTCCGTCCGGTCGCGTGAAGACGTGCCCGCTGCCCTGCCGCACCGAGCCCGTTCGGTCTCGTTCCCTGGCCTGCCGCTCGCGGTGTGCGCGAAGCGAGGTGACGCAGGAGGCCGACAGGGCGATGCGCCGTTCGGAGCTGATGGTCTTGGTCGGCAGGGTGGTCAGGCCGCCGGTACGGGTGCGTTGGAGGGTGCGGCGGATGGTGGCGGTGCCGGCGTCGAGGTTGAGGTCTTCCCAACGCAGGCCGAGGAGTTCGCCCTTGCGCAGTCCGGTGCGCAGGGCCAGCTCGAACAGGGCGGCGAGCCGATGCCCTTGGGCTGCGGTGAGGAACTGGCGGGCTTCGTCGGTGGTGAGGGGGTTGAAGCGGCGGGGGCGGGGTGTTCCGGTGCGGACGTTGCGGGCGACGTTGCGGGGAATCTCCTCCTCGCGTACGGCGTGTTCCAGGGCGGATTTGAGGACGGAGTGGATGTAGGCGAGCGTGACCGGGGAGAGGCGCTTGTGGCAGCACTGGCCGAGCGCGCAGCAGCGCGGGCGGCGGCCCGTCTGGGCGTCGGGCTTGCGGCGGGCGTCGATGCCGCGTGCGCAGCACTGGCAGACGGTCCGTAGTTCGTTGAGCCAGGTGCGGATGTCCTTGGCGGTGAGCCTGGCGAGCTTCTTCCGGCCGAGGCCGGGGATGAGGTACTGCTCGATGACGGCGGTGTAGCGAGTGTGGGTGGTCTCGCGGAGGTAGTGGACAGCGACGTTCTCCAGCCAGTACGTCAGGTACGCCGCGAGGCTGCCCTGGGCGGTGACGATAGGGACGCCGCGGTTGCTGGCGGCGATCTTCTCGGTCAGCTTTGCCAGCGCCTCCTTGCGAGAGCTGCCGTAGACGCGGATGCGTTTGCGGGTGCTGCCGGGGGCGAGGACGTATCCGGCGGCTTCCCAGCGGCCGTCCTTGCGCTGGTAGACGGTGCCGTCGCCATTGGCGCGGGCCTTCTTGCGCTTGGGAGCGGTCATTGGGTGGCCTCTTCCAAGTGACGCTGAACGTAGTCAGCGAGGGCGTGGGTGGGGATGCGGCGGGCGCGGCCGATGGTCAGCGAGGCCAGTCGGCGGGTGCGCAGGAGGTCGTAGAGGGCGGAGCGGCCGATCTTGAGACGGGCCATCGCCTCGGGGACGGTGAGGAGTTCGTCGTCACGCACGAGTCGCCACCGCCTGTTCGCGCGTCCGGCCACCGCCGATGAGTGCGGCGAGGCGTTCGAGGTCGGGGGTGAGGCCGGTGCCGTCGTACACCCAGTGGGCGAGGACGAGGGTGGTTGGTGAGGGGGGAGAGGTGTGGCGGCGGTGCCAGGCCGCGCGGGCGGTCCGGAGGGCGCCGAGGGTGGTGGAGTAGGCGCGGGTCTTGGTGGAGAAGTGGCCGCGGAAGCCGAGCATGTGGGCCCACTTGCGCAGGTTCAGGTACTTGAGGTCGTCGCGGGCGCCGAGGGCCCAAGCGGTGCGGATCATGTGGGCGGCGTGCTCGGGCACGGACTCGAACCAGAGTTCGGTGATCCTCTTCAGTCGGTGGTCGAGGGTGCCGGTCGCGGCTTCGGTGCCCTTGGTGGCGTACTTGGCGACGTATCCCGCGACCTTGCCCTCGGTGATCGCGGTCCCGCCCTCGAAGGCCGTTGACCGGATGATCCTGGTGTCGATCTGCTCGCCGAAGGTGAAGGAGCGGGCGCGGCCGTCGATTTCCGGACCGTCGATGTGAGCGCGGGTGGCCGCGATTCGGATGGCGTCGGCGAGGAGTTCGGGGGTGGCCCATGCGGGTGGTGGGGTGTAGGGGCCTGTGGGGCCGTCGAGGCGGATCACGGCGTGGAAGTGGATCAGTCCGCGCTGCTGATACTCGGCGACCTTGGCATACGAGACCCGGACGAACTTGTGCACCAGGCGCTGCGGGACACCGGCCGCAGCGGCGATAGTGCGGCGCAAATGAAGCATGAAGCGGGCCCACAGGGCCGGGGCGTGGGCGTTCCACAACACGGCGCCGGTGTAGTCGTAGCGCTCGGGGTCGAGCGGGGTGCCGAGGAGCGGGTCGCCCGTGGTGTGGGTGTGTCCGCAGCGGCAGCGGGCGGAGCCGCCGGTGCGTCGGCCGTGGACGGGTCCGTATGAGGGTGCGGTGAGGGTGGCGAAGACGCGGGGGTGGGTGGCGACCTGGTCGGGGATGTTCTTGCCGCCACGCAGGCCGGCGGCGATGAGGTGGTAGGTGTCCTGGCGGTAGAGCTCGGCGCAGGAGGGGCAGCGGCTGGTGCGGCGGTTGCCGCAGCGGACCAGCAGGTGTCCGGCGGGCAACTCCTTGGACTTCAGTTCGCGCAGGATCTCGCCGGTGAAGGCGTCGATCTCGGTGCGATGGCCTTCGAGCCGCATCGGCTGGGCACAGCCGCCGAGTGAGGACAGTTGCCGGACGAGACCCGTAAGGTCCCGGTACCCGGTGAATGACGGCTGTACCGCCGTGGCCGGTTCGGGGCGGGGGATTGTGGCGGTGAGGTTGTGCGGTGGCATGCTGGCGGGACCTCTCTGCGCTGCGGCACACGCGTGTGCCGTGGATGGATTGGGGAGGGAGGCCCCGGCAGGGGCGAGGGTTTGGCGACTACACGCCCTTGCCGGGGATCACTGCGTTACGGACTCGGTCCGAAGCGGGGCCAGCCCGCTCGGGCGGCTGACCGAAGCGGGTCACGCGGCCTTGCCCAAGTCAACAGAGGCGGGCAGCTCGCGGACCTTCAGGCCGGCGGTGCACATGAGGTCGTTGATCTGCCAGCAGGATTCGGTGGGCAGGTAGACCGAGCGCAGCCGGACGGGGGAGCGCATGTCGCCGACAGAGGCGATGGAGACGCCCTGGGGCATGGTGCGGTCGGCGGCGGTGATGTCCAGTTCCCGGCCGTCGGGGAAGAGGTGCAGGAAGTCCTCGACGGTGTCGACGCGGTGGCAGATCCGGGCGGACAGGTTGGTGCGGATGGCGGTGGTGAGCACGTCGGCGGAGGGTTTCTGGGTGAGCAGCCACAGTCGGATGCCGAACTTGGCGCCCTGGCTGGCGATGGCCAGCAGTTCGGCCTCGAAGCGTTCGCGGGCCTTGCGGTCGGGGTGGCGGGTGTAGTTCGCCACCTCATCGATCACCACGAGCAGGAGCGGCAGTTCCGGTGGCGAACACCGGCCAGTTCGTCACCTACCTCATGCAGACCAACGCCTTCGAGGAGGGCAGCAAGTTCATCCCGGCCGCCCAGAAGGTCCGGCTGCTGC
>NZ_LGDV01000247.1 GCF_001280015.1 Streptomyces sp. MMG1121 | reverse complement strand
ATCGCCGGCTTGTCGACAACCGGCAGCATCTCCTTGGGAGTGGCCTTGGTGGCCGGCAGGAACCGGGTGCCAAGGCCTGCCGCGGGAATGACAGCCTTGCTGATCCTGGGGTGCGACTGAGTCATGCCCGCAACCTTATCCGGTGCCTTTGTAGAGAAACTGTGGCTTCGGGTGGTTGACCCTTTATGACCACATTAAACAATCAAGAAGGGCGCGAGAACGACCCGTGGAACACGACGGACGCGCAAGCGAGCCTGACAAGCGAATGTTGCGGCGGGAGCTCCTCACGGTGAGGAACAGGTTGACGGCCGATGACGCCGACGAGACGGGCCGCGCGCTCGCGGAGCGGGCCCTGGAGCTGCCCGAGCTGGCGCATGCGCGCACGGTGGCGGCGTACGTCTCCGTAGGGAGCGAACCCGGAACGCGAGCGCTGTTGGACGCGCTGCGCGCGCGGGGCGTGCGGGTCCTGCTCCCCGCGCTCCTGCCCGACAACGACCTGGACTGGGGCGAGTACACCGGCCCGGGCTCTCTCGCGCGGGTTCAACACGGCGGGAAAATGGCACTCTTCGAGCCCGCGGGCGCGCGCCTCGGCCCGGACGCCGTGACGGTCGCCGACGTGGTCCTTCTGCCGGGGCTCGCGGTGGACGCGCGCGGGATGCGCCTGGGGCGTGGCGGAGGGTCGTACGACCGCGTGCTGGCCCGTCTGGAGCGCGCGGGCGCACGCCCGCGG
Organism: Streptomyces sp. MMG1121; assembly: GCF_001280015.1. Lineage (GTDB taxonomy): Bacteria > Actinomycetota > Actinomycetes > Streptomycetales > Streptomycetaceae > Streptomyces. The sequence goes on along the minus strand of NZ_LGDV01000247.1, from coordinate 20,632 downwards.
CTCGTGGTGCTGCTGTACGACGCGGAGGTTGTTGCGCACGTCCCGGCAGAGGCACATGACAGGCCGGTGCACGCGGTAGTCACGCCCTCGGGCGTGCGTCGTTTCCCGAGCGCTTGACCCGGCGCCCGCACACCTCGCCACGCAGGCCAACACTGCGAGCACCGCAGCCCGTACGGGAAACGGCCCTCCACGCATGCGCGTGGAGGGCCGTTTCGGTGCCCGTGCCGTCAGTAGCTCACGGCTTGAGGACCAGCGTGTCGCTCGTGTTCTTGTCGACCGCCTTGTCTGAGAACGACCAGGGCAGCAGCTCGCCCTTGGCCCACTTGCTCGTCTGGTCCGTGTAGTGCGCGCTGAAGGCGTGCCCGGAGGCGCCGGTCAGGTTGATCCACTTGGACTTGTCGAGGTCGGCGAGGTTGACGACCATCCGCATCGACGGCACCCAGACGACGCCGTAGCCGCCGGCGGCGTTCCAGCCGGTCGCGTTGACCGAGGCCTCACCGCCGCTCAGCTTCCAGGGGCCGCGGTTGAGGATGTACTGCAGGACCTTGGGGCCCTCGGTGCCGAGCGTCTGGTTCTTCAGGAACAGGCGGTGCAGCCGACCCCAGCTCCAGGTGTCGATGTCCTTGCCGAGCTTGGCGGTCAGCTCCCAGCGGGCGTCGATCATGGCGCGGGCGAAGAGCTGGTCCATGTTGTTCGCGGCGGGGCGGGTGCCCGACTTGGGCGTCTTCCACCAGTCGCTGTTCGGCTTGTCCATCAGGTTGCGCACGACCTCGAACCAGCGGTCGCCGCCGTCCGGCTGCGCCTGGTCGGTGTCGCGCTCGCCGCACTCGCGCACCTTGGTGTTGTCATCGACCGGGCCAGTGCTGTCGATCTTGCTGACCCACAGGCACTGCCCCTTGACGCGCAGCTCCTTGGGGAGCTTGTTGCCGAAGGCGAGCTTGAGGATGTTGCGCCAGACGGAGTTGAAGTAGGCGGCCGCCGCGGAGTCGGAGTCCTGGGTGTAGTCCCAGCCCTCCAGCAGCTTCTGCGCCTCGCGCACGTTCTTGTCGTCGAGGTTGATCTTCAGCAGCTTCGGCACCAGGAGCTTGGCGATCTCGCTGCTGTTGTCCAGCTGCATCTGCCGCATGTCGTCGGTGGAAATCTTGCCGCCGTCCTTGATCTTGGACTCGATCAAGTCGGTGATGCGCTGGCTGCGCGTGCCGTAGCCCCAGTCGGTGGTGAGCGTGTACGGGTATTTGTCCTTGTCGACCACGGCCTGGTTGGCGGTGACGATGTAACCGCGCTTGGGGTTGTACTCGTAAGGCAGCTCGTCCTGCTTGATGAAGCCGGTCCAGCGGTACTTCGACTCCCATCCCGGCGCCGGGATGGAGCCGTCGTCCACCGAGGAACGCGTGGGGATCTTGCCGGGCAGCGTGTAGCCGATGTTGTTGTCCGTGTCGGCGTAGACCAGGTTCTGCGAGGGCACGTCGAACAGGGCGGCCGCCTGGCGGAAGTCGCTCCAGTCGGCGGCCTTGTCGATGGCGAAGATGGCGTCCATGGAGTTGCCCGGGTCGAGCGCGGTCCACCTCAGGGCGACGCCATAGCCGTCACCGCGGTCGGGTGCGGCGGTGTTGACCGCGGCCTTCTTGCCGACCTGGACGAGTTCGTCGTCACGGTCGGACAGAAGCGGCATCCCGTCCTGTGTCTGGCGGACGACGATCGTCTTGGACGCGCCGCCGGCGACCTTGATGGTCTCCTCACGGGTCTGGAAGGGCCGGACCTTGCCGTCGTACAGGTAACCGTTCGCGGTCACCTTCTCCAGGTAGAGGTCGGTGACGTCGACCCCGGAGTTGGTCATGCCCCAGGCGACGTTCGCGTTGTGGCCGATGATCACACCGGGCATGCCGGCAAAGGTGTAACCGGTGACGTCGTACTGGCACTTCGCGGAGACGGTGCGGCAGTGCAGGCCCATCTGGTACCAGACGGACGGCAGTGACGCCGACAGGTGTGGATCGTTGGCGAGCAGCGGCTTGCCGGTGATGGTGTACTTCCCGGCGACGACCCAGGAGTTGGAGCCGATTCCCTGACCGTTCACACCAACGGCGGTCGGAACGTTGTCCAGGACGTTGTAAAGGCCCGCCAGCTGGCTCGTGAGCGCCGATCCGGTAGTGGTCGAGGTGGAGGAGCCCGTCGTGCCCGTCGCGCCCCCAGAGGCGCCTGTGGCGCCGCCGGTCTTGCCGGACGTACCCGTCGTGCCGGTGCTGCCCGTCGTACCGGTGCCCTGGGAGGCGCCCGAGGCACCGCTCTGCTGGAAGGTCTTGGTCAGCTCGTTGTACTGGCCGTCCTGCACGATCGGCTTGTTACGGCTGTAGGGGTACTCCGGGTACAGGTCCTGGATCTGCTGCGGGCCGAGGCGGCTCGTCATCAGGGCGCGGTCGATCTCGTCCTGCATGTTGCCGCGCAGGTCCCAGGCCATCGCCTTCAGCCAGGAGATGGAGTCGACCGGGGTCCACTGCTGCGGCTTGTAGTCATTGGTGAAGCCCAGCGCCGCGTACTCCAGGGAGATGTCCTTGCCGTCCTTGCCCTTGAGGTAGGCATTGACTCCCTTGGCGTACGCCTGGAGGTACTTCTTGGTGGAAGCCGACAGCTTGGTGTCGTACTCCTGCTTGGCGATCCGGTCCCAGCCCATGGTGCGCAGGAACTCGTCGTTCTTGACCTGGCTCTTGCCGAACATCTCCGACAGGCGCCCGGAGGTCATGTGCCGGCGCACGTCCATCTCGTAGAACCGGTCCTGCGCCTGGACATAGCCCTGCGCCATGAACAGGTCCTCGTCGGAGGACGCGTAGATCTGCGGGATGCCGTTGCCGTCCCGCTTGACGTCGACCGGCCCGGACAGGCCCTCGAGCGTGATCGTTCCCTTGGTCTGCGGGAAGGAGGCACGGACGGTGCTGACCGACCAGTACGCCCCGTAGGCGATGCCTCCGATGATAGCCAGAACGAGCACCAGCACGAGCAGTCGGGCTTTGCGCCCCTTCTTCCTGCCGGACTTGGCGGGCTTGTCACCCGTTGTGGCGGTGGTATTGGGGGGCATCGCTGTCCTTGCTGTCCTAACGCGAGCGGCAGGTCGGGCTGTGACTTTGAATGAGCGCTGGAGCAACCATAGGCGCAGGGCCCTGTCCCACTTGACGCGGAGTGGGGAACCAGCGTGTACGAGCGTTCGATCTTGCCCCGGCGAGCGTCAAGAAAGCGTCAAGAGTTAGGTAAGGTAACGAAGTACTTGGGTGCGGTGCGCCGCAGCCTCGGATCTTGTGTACGTGCGTCCGCGCGCCCCGCGCGCGGACCAAGGAAGGGAACCGCCGCTGACTGTTCACCACCTCAACCAGCTCCTGCTCGTCTGCTCCCTGGTCCTGCTCGTCGCCGTCGCGGCCGTCCGGATCTCCTCCCGCAGCGGGCTCCCCAGCCTGCTCGTGTACCTGGGGATCGGCATCCTCATGGGCCAGGACGGGATCGGCGAGATCCACTTCAGCAGCGCCGCGGTAACCCAGGTCATGGGGTACGCGGCCCTGGTCGTGATCCTCGCCGAGGGCGGTCTCGGCACGAAGTGGAAGGAGGTCCGGCCGGTCCTGGCGTCCGCCTCCGTCCTGGCGACCGTCGGAGTCGCCGTCAGCGTGGGCGTCACCGCGGCGGGCGCGCACTATCTGGTCGGGCTGGAGTGGCGACAGGCGCTCATCATCGGCGCGGTGGTGTCGTCGACGGACGCGGCGGCGGTCTTCTCGGTGCTGCGGAGAATTCCCCTCCCCGCGCGCGTGACGGGCACGCTGGAAGCGGAGTCCGGCTTCAACGACGCCCCGGTGGTCATCCTGGTCGTCGCCTTCTCCGCGGCCGGACCCGTCGAGCACTGGTACGTCCTGCTGGGCAAGATTGTTCTGGAACTGGCCATCGGCGCGGCCATAGGGCTCGCGGTGGGCTGGTTCGGGTCCTGGGGGCTCAAGCACGTGGCCCTGCCCGCCTCCGGTCTCTATCCGATCGCCGTGCTGGCCATCGCCGTCACGGCGTACGCCGCCGGCGCCCTGGCGCACGGCAGCGGTTTCCTGGCCGTCTACCTGGCCTCGATGGTGCTCGGCAACGCCAAGCTCCCGCACTGGCCCGCCACGCGCGGTTTCGCCGATGGGCTCGGCTGGATCGCCCAGATCGGCATGTTCGTCCTGCTCGGGCTGCTGGTCACCCCGCACGAGCTGGGCGACGACGTCTGGCCCGCCCTGGTCATCGGACTGATCCTGACCATGGTGGCCCGCCCGCTGAGCGTGATCCTGAGCCTCGCGCCGTTCCGTGTGCCCTGGCAGGAGCAGACACTGATGTCGTGGGCGGGACTGCGCGGCGCCGTGCCCATCATCCTGGCGACCATCCCGATGGTGAACGGCGTCGACGGCAGCCGCCGCATCTTCAACATCGTCTTCGTTCTGGTCGTGGTCTACACCCTCGTCCAGGGGCCGACCCTGCCCTGGCTGGCGCGCAAGCTACGCCTGGGCGAGAAGGGCGAGGCCTCCGACCTCGGCATCGAGTCGGCCCCACTGGAGCGGCTGCGCGGCCACCTGCTCTCCGTCACGATCCCCGAGGACTCCCGGATGCACGGCGTGGAGATCAACGAGCTGCGGCTGCCGACCGGGGCCGCCGTCACTCTCGTCGTACGCGATGAAAAATCGTTCGTTCCGCAGCCCACGACCGTGCTGCGCAGGGGCGACGAACTGCTGGTCGTCGCCACCGACCCGGTCCGCGACGCGGCGGAACGACGCCTGCGCGCGGTCGCCCACGGCGGCAAGCTGGCGGGGTGGCTGGGCGCGAACGGGGCGGGTGCCGGGCGGTGAGCGCCGGAACGCTCCCGGAAGACCTGGGGCGCAACCGGAAAGGCCCTGGGGCGCGCGAGGGGGCGCGGGGCGCTCGGATGGCGACTAAGCGCCGTGCGACGACTTGCGGCGCGCGGGTGCGGCGGAGGTGTGGGTGCGGGTGCGGGTGCAGGTCGCCGCAGGGGCGCATGGCGAGAGGCGCGCGCCCCGCGCGAGGAGCCCACTACTCTCGCCACCCGAGAAGGCGCGCGTTACGGGTGCGTTTCTCGCAATCCGCACTCGCGCCAATCACAGGTGAACAAGCCCGACCGTGCTCGTTTTCACAGGTGCACAAGCACTTGATCCCTGTAGTATGAAGGCGCACCCTGATCGAACCAACTCTGTCTGATGCAGAGCTGGCGCGACCGTATGGCGGCCGGAGCGCCCTCCGCAGTGGCACCGGTATCTACCGCAGTTCCGCGCAAGAGGACAGCTCTCGGCGCCCCCGCACGGGCGCGCTACCAGGCGGTAGAAAGGCACGGGCCGTGGAGTCCACGGTCACCACCGAGTCGGCGGAGAACCCGTCGGCGTCGTCCCGCCCGGGATACGGACAGCTGCTGCGCACCCGCGGCGCCTGGACGTTCCTGCTCCCCGGCTTCGCGGCGCGCCAGCCGTTCGCGATGCTCACCATCTCCATCGTGCTGCTCGTCCAGCACACCACCGGCTCGTACGGCGCCGCGGGCGCCGCCGCGGCCGCGACCGGCGTGTCCATGGCGCTCTTCGCGCCGTACAGCGGCCGCCTCGCCGACCGCTACGGCCAGCGCGTGGTGCTGATCCCCGGCGTCCTGGTGCACACGCTGTCGGGTCTGACCCTGACGGCGCTCGCGCTGGCGCACGCCCCGCTGTGGGCGCTCTTCCTGGCGGCCGTCCCGACAGGTGCCTCGGTGCCGCAGGTCGGTCCGATGGTCCGGGCACGTTGGGGCGTGAAGCTGCAGGGCTCGCCCCTGATGACCACCGCGGCGGCCTTCGAGTCGGTCACGGACGAGCTGACCTTCGTCTTCGGTCCCCTGCTGGCGACCGCACTGTGCACCGGCGTGACCCCGGCGGCGGGCCTGATCACGGAAGGCGCGCTGACCCTCGTCGGCGGCCTGCTGTTCGCGGCGCAGAAGAGCACGCAGCCGCCGGTGACCACTGAGAGCGGGCACGCACGCGTGCAGCACGCCTCCGCGCTGCGCGTACCGGGCGTGCGCGTGCTGGTTGTGACTTTCCTGGGCATCGGGTCCGTCTTCGGCGGCATGCAGGTATCGCTGGCGGCGTTCACCGAGTCGATCGGGGAGCCCGGCCTGAACGGCGTCCTGTACGGCGTCTTCGCTGCCGGCAACATGCTGTCCGGCATCGCCTGCGGCGCGATCGCCTGGAGGGTCGCGCCCCAGCAACGCCTGGTCATCGGCTACACGGCGCTCGCGATCACCGCGTCCGCCCTGTGGACGGCGCACTCGGTGCTGCTGCTCGCCGGACTCGGGCTGCTGGTCGGCATGTGCATCGCGCCGGCGCTGATCACGGGCTACACGCTGGTCGAGAGCCTCGTCCCGGCTGGCGCCCGCACCGAGGCCTTCACCTGGCTGACCGGCGCGGTCGCGCTCGGGCAGGCGGCCGCTGTCACCGTCTCCGGCCAGCTCGAGGACCGGCTGTGGGGCGGCGCGGGATTCCTGGTGCCGGCGGTCGGCACCGTGCTCGCGCTGGTGACCCTGCTGACGCTGCGATCGCGGCTGGTCGCGCGGCAGCGGAACCTCACCGTGGCACGTGGCGTCGGTCACCGCGTGCCGGTGACGGTGGACTGATCCCCGGGAATACGTCACTATGGACCGTCGTTAGCACTCATTGAGTGAGAGTGCCAGGAGGAAGACAGTGCCGACCTACCAGTACCAGTGCACCGAGTGCGGCGAGGGCCTTGAGGCGGTGCAGAAGTTCACCGATGACGCCCTGACCGAGTGCCCCAACTGCAGTGGCCGCCTGAAGAAGGTGTTCTCCGCGGTCGGCATCGTCTTCAAGGGATCCGGGTTCTACCGCAACGACTCCCGTGGCTCCACGTCGAGCAGCAGCCCGGCGTCGAAGTCGTCGGGCTCGTCGCCGTCCGGCTCGTCGTCCAGCACGACTTCGTCCGACTCGAAGCCGTCCTCCTCGTCGTCGAGCTCCACCAGCAGCTCCGCCGCCTGACACCGCTCGCACCGCACCCTGCCGTCGCACGACGGCAGGGTTTTCGGCGCTTGCGGGCACCGGCTCCCTCGCCGTGGCGCCGCCAGCTAGTGTGCTGGTCATGGCGAACGCAGAAATCGGCGTGATCGGTGGCTCGGGCTTCTACTCGTTCCTCGAGGACGTGACCGAGGTTCAGGTGGACACCCCCTACGGGCCGCCCAGCGACTCCCTCTTCCTCGGCGAGGTCGCCGGCCGACGGGTCGCCTTCCTGCCCCGACACGGCCGCGGCCATCATCTTCCGCCGCACCGCATCAACTACCGCGCCAACCTGTGGGCGCTGCGCTCCGTCGGCGTCCGACAGGTCCTCGGCCCGTGCGCGGTGGGCGGGCTGCGCCCCGAGTACGGCCCCGGCACCCTGCTCGTGCCGGACCAGCTGGTGGACCGTACGAAGTCCAGGGTGCAGACGTATTTCGACGGGCTGCCGCTGCCCGACGGCACGGTGCCGAACGTCGTGCACGTCTCCGTGGCCGACCCCTACTGCCCCACCGGACGGGCCACCGCCCTGAAGGCTGCCCGCGGTCAGGACTGGGAGCCGGTGGATGGCGGCACGCTGGTAGTGATCGAGGGGCCGCGCTTCTCGACCCGCGCCGAATCGTTGTGGCACCAGGCACAGGGCTGGTCGGTCGTAGGCATGACAGGTCATCCCGAAGCAGCGCTCGCCCGGGAACTGGAGCTGTGCTACACGTCGCTGACCCTGGTCACCGACCTCGACGCGGGGGCCGAGACCGGCGAGGGCGTCTCGCACGAAGAGGTGCTGCAGGTGTTCGCCTCCAATGTGCACCGGCTGCGCGGCGTGCTGTTCGACGCGGTGGCGGCACTGCCGGAGACCAGTGGGCGGGACTGCCTGTGCGTGAACGCGTTGGGCGGGATGGACCCGGGCTTCGAACTGCCTTAGGACACCTGCCAGTTCGCGGCCAAACCTGTGGAAAACCGGGCGGAATTTCCCGTTCGGATGGCCCAGTTATCCACAATCCGTCCGTCATCCACCGGCTCCGACGGATTTCGGCGCAATGGCTCATCGTGGCATCGCAAGCCGAATTCCTCGTCGCAGGCGGTGGTTTCCCATGCCTTGGTCCTCGTCGTCCCCGGCCCGGTCCGCACCTTCTCCCACATCTCCCGCTCCTCCCCCGTATCCGTCTTCTCCGCACTCTCGCCCTTCTCCGCCGCCCGCCTCTTCCCCACTCCCGCCTCCCATCCGCCTTCCGCGTCCGCTGGGCACGGACGCTCCGGCGACCTGTGAGGTCCCGCAGTTCCCTCCGGTGTGGGTGCGAGGCGGGCGGTATCAGTTGCAACGGCTGGTACGGCACCGCAGGCGGGCCATCGCGGCCGGCCTCGCGGTGACCGCGGCCGCCCTCGTGGCGACGGGGACGCACACGGGGGCCGAACCGCACCGCGCGGAACATGCCCGCAGGCACCCGGTCACGGCACCCGTACGACGGCACACCTCGGTGGACGTGGTGACGGCGCCCGTGCGGATCGCCGACGCGGCCACGGTCCGGCTCCTACGACCCGGCGACCGCGTCGACGTCATCGCCGCGGAGGACCCGTCGACCGGGGGCACGGCCCGGGTGCTCGCGCGCGGTGTGCGGGTGACCAAGGTGCCCGAGCCCCCGGAGAGCGGGGTCGAGAGCGGGGCACTGGTCGTGTTGTCGGTGCCGCGCGCCACGGCGACCCGGCTGGTCGGTGCGAGCGCCACGGCACGCCTGGCGGTGACGCTGTGCTGAACCGACTCGGACACTTTCTCGGCGGCTTGCTGTCAAGTCGCTCGATCGAGCTGCGGAATTGGACACAATGGCCTCACCGTGCCGTAGGTTGCGGAGCGTTTCGTTCCACAACCTGTGCATGCGAGGAGAGTCCCCGAGGTGAGCGCGAAGAAGGATCCGAACGTCTGGCAGGGCTTCAAGGCCTTCCTGATGCGCGGCAACGTCGTCGATCTGGCAGTCGCGGTGGTCATCGGCGCGGCCTTCACGAACATCGTGAACTCGGTGGTCAAGGGGGTCATCAATCCGCTGGTCGGAGCGATCGGCACACAGAACCTGGATCACTACAGCTCCTGCCTGAAGGCCCCCTGTCAGGTGGCCGCGGACGGCACGGTCAAGAGCGGTGTGCCGATCCTGTGGGGTTCCGTCCTCGGTGCCACGCTGACCTTCCTGATCACCGCAGCGGTGGTGTACTTCCTGATGGTTCTGCCGATGTCGAAGTACCTGGCCCGGCAGGCGGCGCAGAAGGCCGCGCGGGAGGGCACGAAGGAGGTCATCGAGGTGACCGAGCTGGAGGTGCTCAAGGAGATCCGCGACGCGTTGGTCGCGCAGCGTGGGTCGGGGCACGACGAGCGCTAGCGGCGCTGCTGCGAAGGGCTCAGAGGTGGTGGGGCGGCTTCTCGTCGAGGAAGCGCTTGAGGTCGGCGGCGCTGTCACCCTCCGTGCGCTCGCCCCACCCGCGATCGGTGTCGTCCGAGGACTGCTGGTCCAGCGGGTCGTCGAAGACCAGCGTCGGCTTCGGGTCGCGGGGCTCGGATTCGGGGGCGGTGCTCATGCCTCAAGAGTACGGCCCCGCTCCCGACGGCCGGGCGGAGTGCTCGCTCCGGGCACGGGCTGAGCAGCTGCCGGAGCCGTCCCAGGAGGTCGGCGAGGATGCCGGCTCACACCGCGTGGAGGCCGTGGGCGGCGAAGACGTCGCGGGCCCGGGCTGTCTGCCCGGCGGTGGGGCTGGGGGTGTCGTGCAGGGTGAACGGCATGCCGAGAGCCTGCCACTTGGCCTCGCCAAGCTTGTGGAACGGCAGGACGTCGACACGGGAGACGTTGCCGAGTCCGGCGGCGAAGGCGGCGACGCCCTCGATGTTGACCGGGGCGTCGGTGATACCGGGCACGAGCACGAAGCGGACGTGCACCTCCTTGCCCAGCCCGGCCAGACGGTGGGCGAAGTCGAGGGTCGGTTCGAGCGGGCGGCCGGTGACCTTGCGGTGGATGGCGCGGTCCCAGGACTTGATGTCGAGCAGGACCAGATCCGTGTCGCGCAGCAGCGCATCAGTCGCGCGGGTGCCGAGGAATCTGGACGTGTCCAGGGCGGTGTGCAGGCCGAGCTCATGCTTGAGGCGGTGCAACAGCTCGCCGGTGAAGACCGGCTGCAGCAGGGGCTCTCCGCCACTGACCGTGGCACCACCGCCGGCGGCCGTGATGAACCGGGTGTACTTGCCGGCCTCCGCGACGATCTCCTCGGCCGTACTGCGCTTGCCGCCACGCATCCGCCAGGTGTCGGGATTGTGGCAGTACAGGCAGGTCAGCGGGCAGCCGGACAGGAAGGGCACGAACCGGGTGCCTGGGCCGTCGACGCCGGTCGACAGATCCCAGGAGTGCACCGAGCCCACGGCGGCCCGCCGGGTCGCCGCGACGGCCGGGGTGGCCGCGCGGAGGGGACGCCGGGCGCGCGCCGGCGAGGGGGCCGGCGCAGGCACAGAAGGCGTGGTCAGCGGGGTCATCGTGCGTCGTCCTCTCCGTCCGCGCGGCCCTCGCGGGGTCCGCGGCCGTCACAGGGAGCCATGGAAGGTGCGGTTGATGACGTCGAGCTGCTGGTCACGGGTCAGCCGGACGAAGTTCACGGCGTAGCCGGACACCCTGATGGTGAGCTGTGGGTACTTCTCGGGGTGCTCCATCGCGTCCTGAAGAGTCGTCTTGTCCAGAACGTTGACGTTCATGTGGAAGCGTTCACTGGCCGTGAAGCCGTCCAGTACACCGGCCAGGTTGATGACGCGCTCCTCGGGAGTACGGCCAAGGGCGTCCGGAGTGATGGTGTTGGCCAGGGAGATACCGTCCTCCGCGTCGTCGTACGACAGCTTGGCGACCGAGAGCGCCGAGGCGATGTACCCGTGCTCGTCACGTCCGTTCATGGGGTTGGCACCGGGCGCGAAGGGGGTGCCGGCGCGGCGGCCGTCGGGGGTGTTGCCGGTCTTCTTGCTGTAGACGACGTTCGAGGTGATGGTCAGGACGGACTGGGTGTGCACCGCGTCGCGGTACGTCGGATGCCGACGGACCTTCTCCATGAACTCATGGACGATCCAACGGGCGAGGTTGTCGGCCCGGTCGTCGTTGTTGCCGTAGGCCGGGTAGTCGCCCTCGACGACGTAGTCGACAGCGAGGCCGCTGTCATCGCGGATCACCTTCACGCGTGCGTGCTTGATGGCGGACAGCGAGTCGGCCGCGACCGACAGGCCGGCGATACCGCACGCCATGGTGCGCAGGATCTCCCGGTCGTGCAGGGCCATCTCCAGGCGCTCGTAGGCGTACTTGTCGTGCATGTAGTGGATGACGTTGAGCGCGTGGACGTAGGTCTTCGCGAGCCAGCCGAGCATGGCGTCATAGACGGCGAGGACGGTGTCGTAGTCGAGGTACTCGTCGGTGATCGGCGCGCAGCCCTCGACGACCGTCTCGCCGGAGATCTCGTCACGGCCGCCGTTGATGGCGTACAGCAGGGCCTTGGCAACGTTGACGCGGGCGCCGAAGAACTGCATCTGGCGGCCCATGGCCATCGCCGAGACGCAGCAGGCGATGGCGGTGTCGTCGCCGTACTTGGGACGCATGAGGTCGTCGGACTCGAACCGCAGGGCACTGGTGTCGATGGCGACCTGAGAGGCGAACGCCTTGAAGGCCTCGGGCAGGCGCGGGGACCAGAAGACGGTCAGGTTGGGTTCGGGCGCCGGACCGAGGTTGTAGAGAGTGTTCAGGGCGCGGAAGGTGGTGCGGGTGACCAGGGGGCGCCCGTCCTCGCCGATGCCGGCCATGGACCAGGTGACCCAGGTGGGGTCGCCGGAAAACCCCTCGTTGTACTCGGGGGTGCGCAGGAAGCGCACGATACGGAGTTTGATGACGAAGTCGTCGATGAGTTCCTGGGCATGGGACTCGGTGAGCAGGCCGCGGTCGATGTCGCGCTGGAGGTAGATGTCGAGGAAGGCGTCGATGCGTCCGATGGACATGGCGGCGCCGTTCTGTTCCTTGACCGCTCCGAGGTAGGCGAAGTACAGCCACTGGACGGCTTCGCGGCCGGTGCGGGCGGGGCCGGAGATGTCGTAACCGTAGGCGAGGGTCATGGACTTGAGCTCTTCGAGTGCCCGGATCTGCTCGCTGGTTTCCTCGCGTTCCTGGATGAGCTGGGCCGTCGGCCATTCAGCGTCGAGGAGAACCTTGACCGCCTTTTTGGCCGCTATGAGCCGGTCGACGCCGTAGAGGGCGACACGGCGGTAGTCGCCGATGATGCGGCCGCGGCCGTAGGCGTCGGGCAGCCCGGTGATGATGCCGGAGGAGCGGCAGGCACGGATCTCTGGGGTGTAGGCGTCGAAGACTCCGTCGTTGTGGGTCTTGCGGAGCTTGGTGTAGATCTCCCGCACCTCGGAATCGGGCTCGTACCCGTAGGCCTTCAGAGCGCCCTCGACCATCCGCCAGCCGCCGTTGGGCATGATCGCGCGCTTGAGCGGGGCATCGGTCTGCAGGCCCACGATCAAGTCGAGGTCGGGGTCGATGTAGCCCGGCGCGAAGGCGTCGATGCGGGACGGGGTACTGACGTCGACGTCATGGATCCCACGCTCGATCTCCTCGGGGAACATCGAGAGGAGCTTGTCCCAGACCCAGCTCGTGCGTTCGGTGGGGCCGGTGAGGAAGGAGGCGTCGCCCACGTAGGGGGTGTAGTTGCGCTGGACGAAGTCGCGGACGTCGATCATGTCGCGCCAGTGTCCGTCCCGGAAGCCGGCCCAGGCATCGACGGGTGCCGGAGCACGCCCCGTCGGTTCTTCCGCATGGGGGGCCGTGGTGGTTTCCGCAGGCGTGGCAGTCATGACCCGCACCTTCCGCATCGGGTGGTCGCCACGACTCCATTACACGCCCGTGCGGAGCGGCCCGGGAGCCGCGTTGGTCCCGGATCGATGCCCGAAGGTCCCTGCGCGCGTCGGCCGAAACCGAAGAAGAACCCTCTGAACTGGAGTTTTGTTCGGGACATTAGACCCCCGTCCATTTGTGAATCCGTTCACAAGATTTTGGGGCGGTTTTCTGCTGTCCTGGGAGACATGACGTCGAGTTCCGCTCCGGCGCCCGCCTCCCCGGGCGCGCCCCAGTCTCCCGGACTCCTGCGGCGGCTCACCGCACGCGGGCGCGACGAAGGCCACCGGGTCTCGTCCCCGCTGGAACTCTTCTTCGACCTGTGCTTCGTCGTGGCGATCGCGCAGGCGGGCGTGCAGCTGGTGCACGCCGTCGCGGAAGGGCACGCGGGCGGGGGAATCCTCAACTACGCCATGCAGTTCTTCGCCATCTGGTGGGCCTGGATGAACTTCACCTGGTTCGCCTCGGCCTACGACAACGACGACCCGCTCTACCGGGTCGTCACCCTGGTGCAGATCGCCGGCGTGCTCGTGCTTGCCGCCGGCATCTCCCAGGCCTTCCAACATCACGACTACCTGGTGCTCTGGCTCGGCTACCTGATCATGCGGCTGGCAATGGCCGCGCAGTGGCTGAGAGCCGCGAGATCGGCCGCGGGCGCGGAGAGAACCATGGCGCTCCGTTACGCCGGCGGCGTGCTCCTCTGCCTGGTCGGCTGGCTCGGGCTGGTGCTGCTGCCTGAGCCCGCCCGGCCCTGGGTGTTCCTCGTGATGGCGATCGCGGAGATGTGCGTGCCGCTGTACGCCGAGAAGGACTACGAGACCTCCTGGCACCCGCATCACATCGCCGAGCGGTACGGCCTGTTCACCATCATCGTGCTCGGGGAGACGGTCTCCGCGGCGACGGTCGCCGTGAAGTCGGCCGTGGACGAGCACGACGCGCTGGGCGAGCTGCTGCCGATCGCAGCGGGCGGCCTTCTGATCGTCTTCTCCGCCTGGTGGATCTACTTCGTGGTGCCCATCCACGGCCACCTGCGCTCCAACGGGCAGGCGTTCCTCTGGGGTTACGGCCACTACCTGATCTTCGCCTCGGCCGCGGCGATCGGCGCCGGACTGGAGGTGACCGTGGAGCAGGCGGTCGGCAAAACACACATCTCCGCGCTGTCCGCCTCGGCGGCCGTGACTCTGCCCACTGCGCTGTATCTGCTGACCGTGTGGGCGCTGCACTCGCGGCACTTCAAGGTCGGCATCGCCCAGCAGCTGGTGTTGCCGGTCACGGCGCTTCTGGTGATCTGCTGCACTTTCCTGGGTGACTGGGCGGTGCTCGCGGCGGGGCTCGTGTCCGCGGCCGCGGTGGCGACCGGAGTGACGCTGACAGCGCGCATGGCCCGCCGAGAGCGTACGGCGAGCGCCGGCGCATCGGCCGGCTGAGCCCTCGGCAGCCGCCCGGGCGGGCCAGACTTGCCCCATGACAGTTGACGCATTGACGGACGTGGCCGGGGTGCGGGTGGGGCACGCCACCCGCCGAGGGGACGGCTGGCTCACCGGCACCACGGTCGTCCTCGCTCCCGAGGGCGGTGCCGTCGCCGCCGTGGACGTGCGCGGCGGCGGCCCCGGCACCAAGGAGACCGACGCGCTCGACCCGCGCAATGTGGTGCAACGAGTCGACGCGATCGTGCTGACCGGAGGCAGCGCGTACGGGCTCGACGCGTCGTCCGGGGTGATGGCCTGGCTGGAGGAGCAGGGTCGCGGAGTGCGCGTGGGGCCGGATCCGGCGCACGTAGTGCCGGTCGTGCCCACCGCGTGCCTCTTCGATCTGGGGCGTGGGGGGAACTTCCGTGCGCGGCCCGACGCGGCGACAGGACGTACGGCGGTCGAAGCCGCGGCGGCGACTGCGCTGGGGGTCCGGGTGCCGGAAGGGTGCGTCGGGGCCGGCGCGGGCGCCGTGGCGGGGCGGCTCAAGGGCGGGGTGGGCACCGCGAGCACGGTGCTCGACTCGGGGATCACCGTGGCCGCGCTGGCGGTGGTGAACGCGGCGGGGGCCGTAGTGGATTCCAGTACGGGTGCGCTGTACGGAGAGCTGTTGTTGCGGGGGCGGGTGGAGTATCCGGAGGAGCGCGTGCTCGAGGCCGCGCGCCGACGCCTTGACGAAGCCGCCGCCAAAAACGCGCCACCCCCGCTCAACACGACGCTCGCGGTGGTCGCGACCGACGCGGGCCTCTCCATGGCGCAGGCGCAGAAGCTGGCCGGGACGGCGCACGACGGGATCGCGCGCGCTGTACGGCCGGTGCACCTCATGCACGACGGGGACACGGTGTTCGCGCTGGCGACCGGCGCCCACCCGCTCGCCGAGCATCCCTTGGCGCTCAACGACATCCTGGCCGCCGGCGCGGATCTCGTGACGCGCGCGATCGTCCGGGGCGTGCGCGCTGCCGAGTCGGTCGACGGGCCGGGCGGAGTGTGGCCGTCGTACGGGGAGTTGTACGGGGCATCGTAGGGACGGCTCGGGTGCGGGGTGTGCCGGCTCGCGCCTGGCCCGTCGCGCCCCGCGTCAATGTCCCGAGTCCCGCATCACGTTGAGGACAACGGCTCGGCGAGGGGCGGCGCGGGGCGCCTGGTGGAGCTGGATTGTCGCGGTTTTGTCACGTGATGGCGTTCACGGGAGTTGGAGGGAACCTTGCCGGGCGCCGTTGCACTCTTTCTTCACGCACTGGAACGGATCACGCACATCACATGAACCTGGAGCAGCCCGTGACAACGCCGGACATTGCAGCGCGGCGCGCATTGGGGGCCTGTGCCGCCCTGGTGGTCGGCGCCCTCACCCTGACCGCCTGCGGCGGCAGCGCCAACGCGACCAACGGCGACGGCAAGGACTCCCCCAAGACGTCGACGGCGAAGATCGCGATCTCGGCGAAGGACGGTTCGACCAGCGCGTCCATCAACGCCACCGGCGTGAAGGTCAGCGACGGCAAGCTGACCGACGTGAAGATGACCGTGGCGGGGTCCGGGCAGACCGTGGCCGGGGCGATATCGGCGGACGGCAGCAGCTGGAAGCCGAAGCAGCAGCTGGATCGCGGGACGAAGTACGAGATAGACGCGACCGCGAAGGACGCGAACGGGCGTACCGCGGCGGCCAACGCCATCTTCACCACCGTCACGTCGGCGAACAGCTTCATCGGCACGTACACGCCGGACAACGGCAGCACGGTCGGGGTGGGCATGCCGGTGTCGTTCACCTTCGACAAGTCGATCACCGACAAGAAGGCCGTGCAGTCACACATCACGGTCAACTCCAGCAGTGGTCAGCAGGTGGTCGGGCACTGGTTCGGGGACCAGCGGCTGGACTTCCGGCCGCAGGACTACTGGAAGGCCGGCTCCAAGGTCACGATGAAGATCGACCTGGACGGGGTCCAGGGCGCGAACGGTGTCTACGGGGTGCAGAAGAAGACCGTCTCCTTCACCGTCGGACGGTCGCAGGTGTCCACCGTCGACGCCAACACGCAGATGATGACGGTCGTGCGGGACGGCAAGACGATCAAGACCGTGCCGATCTCGGCGGGCAGCGCGGAGCACACGACGTACAACGGGCAGATGGTGATCTCCGAGAAGTTCGTGCAGACGCGCATGAACGGCTCGACGGTCGGCTTCGGCGGGGAGTACGACATCCCGGACGTGCCGCATGCGATGCGGCTGTCGTCGTCGGGGACGTTCATCCACGGCAACTACTGGTACAGCAAGGGCAACCCGCCCTTCGGTCGCGCGGGCACCAGCCACGGCTGTGTCGGGCTCGCGGACGTGCAGGGGGCGCAGGGCGACACCTCGGCCAAGTGGTTCTACGACAACTCGCTCGTCGGGGACGTCGTGATCGTGAAGAACTCCCCCGACACGACGATCGCCCCGGACAACGGGCTCAACGGCTGGAACATGTCGTGGAGCGCCTGGACCGCCGGAAGCGCCTCCTGAGCGGCGACTTTTGACGTGATGTAGGGCCGCGCGGGAACTTCTCGCGCGGCCCGCGCGTTTTCCCGGCGTACGTTTTCTCGGTTCCCGGACATGATGTCCGACCGAGGGGCTACGGTATGCACCCACAAGGTGACATGCAGCAACGCCGGGAGATGCCTTGAGCGTTCCGTACGAGACAGCAGCGTACGAACCAGCCGAGTCGCCCGAGTCTCCGGAGGAGCATCTCGCGCGACTCCTCGGCCGTGCCCTGAACTCCTTTGAGCTGCCGGACGAGGTGATACGGCAGCTCGACTGCGCGCTGGCGCACGACAGTTCGCTGCACTCCGCGTACCACAGCTCGGGGCTGCACCGGGAGACGTACCGGCACGCCTGGCTGCTCGTGGACGGCTCGGCGGTCACGCTGTGGGAGCTCGTCCACAACTCCACGCCGGGCGGCGCCCCGGAGCACGAGGTGTACGTCGACGAGGAGGAGCTGCAGGCGGCCACGGCGCGGCTCGGGCTGCCGCCGGACTCACCGGAGTTCGAGCTGCCGGCGCTGATGCGACTGTGGGCGATTCCCGAGCCCCGGCACGTGTTCGCCTCCGACGACTCGGCGGACCACGCGCGCCGGCTTCTGCGCCGCGCGGAGAATCCGGACCAGCCCGGCGCGGAGACAGCGGCGCTGCTGGCTACGGCGACCGCGCACGAGATCACGCAGGCGTTCGGGCGCCCGGGGCGAGCCGGACGGGTGGGGCTGAGCTACGCGTTGTACGAGCACGCGTTCCTGTTGCCGGACGGGAGCGAGGTCTCCCTGTGGGAGGTCGAGCACACGGCGACACCCGACGGGCGGCACATGTGCGAGGTCTACACGTCGGAGGACGCGGCCCGGGACGCCATGGAGCGGCGCGCGTCGCGGCAGGGCTAGCGGGCGGGCGGGGGCGTGTGCGCCCGGCTCTCGCGGTCTGTGAGCGGCGCTGAGCGCTGTGGGCGCTCTTCTGTCGTCAGCCGCCGGCGATTCGCCGCGCCAGGCCCGCGAACGCGTCCTGTTCCGCGGGAGTCAGCTCGACGGACTCCAGCGCGGGGCCGACCCGGGTCTGACGCGGCAGAGCCGGAAGGGGGGTCCTGGTGCGCCGGGCGGGGGCCTGGAGGCCGGCGCGGCCCAGCAGGCGCAGCAGGACGACGGCCCAGACGACGGTCGCCACAGCGAGGACGGCCACGCCGATCAGCTGGAGAGTCGGGACGTGCTCAGGCATGCGTCCCAGTACACACCACGGTCCGGGACTTTGGCCCCGGACCGTGACGTATCTCGCAGGTGCCGTGAACAACTCACAGCGAACTAAAGGGACAAGGCGCAGGGCGGGGTGGTGCGGCGGTCAGGCCGCCACCGGCTGCTTGGTCTCCTTCTGGGGCGTGGTCGGGTTCGTGGCGGGGTCGGTGCCCGTGGGCTCGGAGGTCTGCTTGCGCATGCCCTTGAGGAGGACGACCAGGGCCGTCGTGGCGCAGACGCCGGCCGCGATGGCGATCAGATAGAGGAACGGGTTGCCGATCAGCGGGACCACGAAGATGCCGCCGTGCGGGGCGCGCAGGGTGGCGCCGAAGGTCATGGACAGGGCTCCGGTGAGCGCGCCGCCGACCATGGCGGACGGGATGACCCGCAGCGGGTCCGCCGCCGCGAACGGGATCGCGCCCTCGGAGATGAAGGAGGCGCCCAGGACCCAGGCGGCCTTGCCGTTCTCGCGCTCGGTCTGGGTGAAGAGCTTGCCGCGCACGGTGGTGGCCAGGGCCATCGCCAACGGCGGGACCATGCCGGCCGCCATCACCGCGGCCATGATCTTCATCGCGGAGTCGCTGGGGTTGGAGACGGCGATGCCGGCGGTGGCGAAGGTGTAGGCGACCTTGTTGACCGGGCCGCCCAGGTCGAAGCACATCATCAGGCCGAGCAGGGCGCCGAGCAGGACGGCATTGGTGCCGGTGAGGCCGTTCAGCCAGTCGGTCATGCCCTTCTGGGCGGTGGCGATGGGCTTGCCGATCACGACGAACATCAGGAATCCGACGATCGCCGCGGAGATCAGCGGGATCACCACCACCGGCATGATGCCGCGCAACGCCGCGGGGATCCGCACCTTCTGGATCGCCATCACCACGCCACCGGCGATCAGACCGGCCGCCAGGCCGCCGAGGAAGCCCGCGTTGATGGTCAGTGAGATCGCGCCGCCGACGAAGCCGGGTACCAGGCCGGGCCGGTCGGCCATGCCGTAGGCGATGTAGCCGGCCAGGACCGGGATGAGGAAGTTGAAGGACACCTGGCCGATCTGGAACAGCAGGGCGCCCCAGCTGTCCGTCTGGGTCCAGATGAAGTGGTCCATCACCGAGGGCGCCTTGTTGATCTGGTAGCCGCCGATCGCGAAGCCCAGGGCGATGAGGAGGCCGCCCGCTGCGACGAACGGGACCATGTAGCTCACGCCGGACATCAGCCACTTGCGGAGCTTGGTGCCGTAGCCCTCGGTGGAGTCGCCCGCGCGGTCGACCGGCGTTCCGGCCGGCGCGGACGTCGGGGCGCTCGCCTCGCCGCGCGCCGCCTTCTCGCGCACCTCGCCGATGAGTTCGGCGGGGCGGTTGATGCCCGCCTTCACTCCGACGTCGACGGTCGGCTTGCCTGCGAAGCGCTCCTTGTCGCGCACCGGGACGTCATGGGCGAAGATCACTCCGTCTGCCGCGGCGATCACCGCCGGGTCGAGCCGGGTGAAGCCGGCCGAGCCCTGCGTCTCGACGATCAGCTCGACGCCCGCGTCGCGCCCCGCGTTCTCCAGGGACTCGGCCGCCATGTAGGTGTGCGCGATGCCGGTCGGGCAGGAGGTGACGGCGACGATACGGAAGGGGCGCTCGGCAACGTCCGCGCCGGAGCCGGCGCCCGCGGGGGTCGCCTGTGCCGGGGCGGACGCGCTCTGCGCCTGCTCTGCCGTAGTGCCCGCTGCGGCGCCGGCGGAGGCCGCCACCGGCGTCGCAGCGGTGTCCTTGGAGGCGCTCACGGCGCCCTGATCGGCGCTCGGCGTGCTCTGCGCGCCGCCAGCGCCTTCAACACCCCCCGCACCCCCGGCACTCGCCACACCCCCGGCGCCCGCGCCGGTCGCCGCGCCCCCGGCCACCCCCGCACTCCCGGCGCTCCCCGCGTCAGCAGCGCCGCCCGCGCCCTCCGCGCCGACCGCCGTGCCAGCCGTTCCTTCCGCGCCCTCCCCCGAAGCATCCGCCGCCGCTCGCATCGCCGCCGGCGGCTCGTCCCCGCGGATCAGCGCCGCCGCCGTCTGCGTGTCGGCCGCCGCCCGCAGGGCGGAGGTGAACTCGGTGTTCATCAGCTGGCGGGCCAGTGAGGAGAGGATGGTGAGGTGGGCGTCGTCGGCGCCGGCGGGGGCGGCGATCAGGAAGATGAGGTCGGCCGGGCCGTCCGGGGCGCCGAAGTCGATGCCGGCGGCGCTGCGGCCGAAGGCGAGGGTCGGCTCGGTGACGTGGGCGCTGCGGCAGTGCGGGATGCCGATGCCGCCGTCGAGGCCGGTCGGCATCTGGGCCTCGCGGGCGGCCACGTCGGCGAGGAAGCCCTCCAGGTCGGTCACCCGGCCCTGGGCCACCATGCGCTCGGCGAGGGCACGTGCCGCCGCTTCCTTGGTGTCGGCGGACAGGTCGAGGTCGACCAGGTCCGCGGTGATCATGTCGCTCATCGCGGGCTCCTATGCACGCGTATCGCCCGGGGGAAGGGGTGGGCGGAAAGGGGGACGGG
>NZ_LGDV01000246.1 GCF_001280015.1 Streptomyces sp. MMG1121 | reverse complement strand
GACCAGATCCGCGAGATCACTGAGAGACTCGGAGTCATCGCACAACGCATCCAGACCGCCGACGCCGACAAGAAGGAGCCCCTCTACGAGGCCCTGGGCATCACGATCACGTACGACAACGCAACGAGGACCGCGACCGTTAGGTCGAGGCCCTCGCTTCGGTATCGCCATAAAGGGTGTCCGAGGGGTGAGTTGACGGCTGACGATACGGTCGTGGTGGCGCAAGGGCACTTCCACCTGTGAAACCGAACTTCAGTCAGTCGCGGGGGCGGAGGCTGGCTTCTTCGAGGCCGAGTTCGTGCTGGATCCGCGCCGAGTGGCGTTGCCGACTTTGTCGGCTTCGAAAAGACGCTGGAGCTCGGCCGCCTCGATGGCGATGAGTGTCCGGCGAATCTCACGGTAGGCGTCGGCAGGTCGGGCGTCCCCTGCGCTGGAGTGGGCGTCATCAACCTGGTGCGCGCTGCCAGATGCTCGACGACGGCATCGACGGACTCCCTGCGCGGCCTGTCCGACGCGTGCTGGTGTCCTCCGGTCCTCAAAGTCGACGATCCCGTCGCATGCAACGCGCACAACGGCGGCCGGGACCTGCTTCTCGTGCTGCCCTACTTCAACTTGGGCGCGTCTGCGGCACTCCCGGGACACCGAACTGCAACCCGTCCTCATGTACTCGGCAGCTCGCTGCGTTTCCCCTAACCCCTCCGAGGGCGCTGGATCCGGTGCTGTGGACGATCAGCGGGCGAGTCAGGCCGCGGGACCGTTCGGAGATGCAGCACGCGCTCCTCGCCGCTGTCGCCGCGGAAACTTCTCGACAATTCCGAACGTGTACACGGGTGACTCGTGAGAGGTTGTCCTGCGGCGTGCGGCCGCGAATGGGGGCGAGCATGCTGTTTGAAGAGCTGACGGCACTGGCGACAGAAGGCGGACGGGCGGTGGTCCGGGCCGTGGGTACCGCGCTCTGGCCCGTGACGCAGCGTCGTGCCGCGGAGTTGGTCGGCCGCGGTGACGCCGAGCGCGTGAGGGTGGAGCTCGTGCGGCTCGATCGCACCGCGCAAGCCCTGACGCCCGCGCCGTCAGGCGATGCCGGCGCGGAGCGGGCGCGGCAGGAAGGGCTGTGGGCCGGACGGTTCGAGGCCCTGCTGGACCGCCTCGAGGGGACCGAACAGTCCGGTGCGGCAGCAGAGTTGCGCGCGCTCCTTGAGTCCCTCTCCGCCTCCGTCGGCGACACGGCCATCGACACCGGCAACGCGACGGCCCGCGACGGCAGCAGCGCGATCACCGGAATCCGGAACGCCGGCGGTAGCCGTCCTGGCCCGTTGAAGGTCGCGCGCACCGGAGACGCGGAGGCTGCCGGACCCGGCTCCAGCGCCGTCACCGGAATCGTCAACGAATAGGCCGGTCCCGGGACAGCCAGGCGCCTCGTGCAGAGGTTGCACGCACTGCAGACACCGACGATCGACATCGCACTTCGGAACTCATCACGAGCCCCGCAAACTGGCAATCAGCAATTTGAGAAACGTACTGCCTCGCGCACCGCGTACCTCTGAAACGTGGCCTGTGTAGTGAGATCCTCTGGCCCACTTAGGCGCGTTGGCCGACCACACCGAGGGCGGCATCGAAACCGGTGTCGCCGGAATTCTTCTTACTTCCGGCCTCTTCCTTGCCTACCAAGGTGTGTCCTTCTCCGCTATGGCATATATCCGTCGAGTCTTGGGAGTGTTCGAGAATGTCATGGGCGAGGACCATCGCTACACGTTGTCCTCGCGCAACGCCCTTGCCTACGCCTATCTGTCGGTGCGTGATCTGGCGTGGGCGGTGCCGCTATTGGAGCGGCGCTGCGGGACAGCTAGCGGGTGCGGGACATGGACCATCCGGTCGCAGCGAACGTCCGCATGAAACTCGCCGCAGTCGCCGATCGCAACGGACAACGAGGTTAATCATGGCCGGTCGGTCACATCACCCCCCGCTCGCCGACACCGCCCTCCCCTCCCGCCCACTGCAGCAGTGCTTGAACTTCCGCCCCCGCCGCATCATGCATGGACACGGCGCATTCCTGCGTGGCCGCACCACCGTGAACGGCACTGCCGCGCCAACAGCCTGCCCGAGGAGGATGGCGCGCTCGAGGTACGTGGGGTCGTCCGCCACCATGCCCGGAAGGTTCCGGCCGGCGATGATGATCAGCGAGCCATGGTGGGCCCGCTCGTACCAGTGAGGTAAGAAGTTGAGCGGCAGGCCCGGCAGGAGGTCGCCGTGGGGGTTGCTGAGGGTGATTTTGTTGTCGACCAGGCGGGCTTGAAGGTCCCGGCCGGGGACGGGCGGCAGGTCGCGGAGGTCGAGGGGCTTGCCGCCGTTGTTGGTGTACAGGGTGCGTAGGTTGGTGAAGCCCGACTCCAGGAAGAGCCGGAGGATGACGTCCTCGATGCGGCGGCTGCCGTTGATCGCTCCCCAGCCGCCGTGGCAGTCGAGGACGATTCCGGCGCGGTCGCCGCCGAAGAGGATGCATTCGGCGTCGAAGCGATCCGGTGAGCGATCGGGGGCCGGGCCGGTGAGTTCGATCAAGTCGGAGAGGTGGCAGTGGGAGTGCGCGAGCCGGAGCATCGGATGGTGGACGTCCGGGTGGCGGAGGTAGAGGAGTTCGGCCTCGCCTGACTCGTCGATGATCAGATTGCACATAGTGCAGTACTGCCTGGAGGTGGCGAACCGAAGCTTGAGCGAGTCCAGGTCGAATGCGGCCAGCGCCTGCTGCACGGTGTCGGAGATCCGCACGCTGCGCAGCCGGGGCAGGGCAGGGGACGGCACCACGGCGTCGCCGCGACCGTCCCGGAGGGCACGAGCTCGGAGTGATTCGAGGACGCGCAGGTCGACCGGGCCGCCTCCCACGAGCTCCACGGGGCTGGGCACGGTGCTGTCGGGGTCCGTCTCATGGTGGAGTGCACCCAGGAAGACCAGGCTCTCGCCCGCCTCCGGCCAGTTGCCGAGCACCTGGTGGAGCGCGAAGGCCTGCCGGGCGCGGGAACGCGCGGCCTCCGATGCATGGAGGGCCTTCTCTGCGCGGGCCAGGTTGAACAGGCAGGTGGCGCGCAGGGGGCTGTCGTCGAGACGTTCGCTGATCTGAAGGGCGGTTCGGAAGGACGCGGCCGCGGCGGGGTGGTCGCCGGCCTTGGCGTGGCAGGCGCCGAGGTTGGTGTGCAGGGATGTCAGCACGGTGTCCATGCCGAGCTTTTCGGCGAGCGGGATGTTCTTGGTCATCAGGGCGACGGCTTCGTCCTGGTTGCCGGTATGCAGCATGCAGGTCGCGGCCTGCGCGCGGGCGGTGAGGAGGACGTGGAGATCTTTGTGTTCGGCAGCGGCTCGTGCGGTCTGTTCGTACTGGTCGGCTGCTTCGGCCCACCGCCCGGCCCGTGCATGGATGTTGCCCAGTGCCATCCGGCAGTGCAGGACGCCTTCGACGTCATCGTGCCGCTCGCAGTCGTCGAGTGCCTTGGTGATCGCGGACAGGGCTTCGGTGTGCAGGCCGCGTCGCGAGTGGAGGACGGCCAAGGCGCGCGTCGCCCGGGCCCGGGTGCTGGGGGAGGCGGCGTCGCTGAAGTCGGAGACTACGGACCGCAGCATGCGGGCGCCGTCCTGCCACTGCCCCGCGACGACCAGGGCTTCGCCCAGGGCTGCCCGCACCTGGGCGAGTGCCCGACTCTCGTCGGTGGCGGCGAGAGACTGCTCCGCTTCGGACAGCAGGCGGACGGCGTCTCCGATCCTCCCCCGGTGCCACAGCAACTGGGCTCGCTTCTGCAGGACATCTGCCTGAAGAACTGGGTTGCCGGACTCCTGGGCCATGTCCGACGCGGCCTTGAACTGCGACTCCGCCGTGTCGTGGTGCCCGATGCCGCCGCTGTACGAGGCGAGATAGGTCAGGGAGCGCGCCGCATGCTGATGGTCGCCAATTCCGATGGCGAGCTCGGCGCACTGCGCGAGGTACGTCGCAGCCCGGTCGAGGTCAGCGCGGTGCGCGGCATCCTCACCGAGCCGGAACAACGCCCGGACCTGGCCCTGCACGTCACCGGTCTCCTGATGGATGGACAGGGCGGCCTCGAGGGGCTCGGCCGGAGCCGACTCCGGCCGGGCGCTGGCCGGTACCGCCGCAAGGTCCATCAGCGCCCGCGCCTCCCACTCCCGGCTGCCGATGGCCCGTGCCCGTTCGATGTCCCGGACGGACTCCTCCGCCGCCTCTGCCTCGCGGCCCGTGCTGCTCAGCAGTGTGGCGATCGACCGGGTGGCGAGCATCTCACCGAACCCGCTGCTCCGGCTCAGGTCGCGGCTGTTGCGCAGGTAATTCTCGGCCCGGCGGGTCTGTCCGACCGCAAGGTACGCCTGGCCCAGGTGCCCTAGGGCAAGCGCGAGGGCCTG
Source organism: Streptomyces sp. MMG1121 (assembly GCF_001280015.1). Classification (GTDB taxonomy): domain Bacteria; phylum Actinomycetota; class Actinomycetes; order Streptomycetales; family Streptomycetaceae; genus Streptomyces. The sequence goes on along the minus strand of NZ_LGDV01000246.1, from coordinate 18,488 downwards.
ATGATGCCCGACGGTCCGCCAGTAGTGCAGTCCGCTTCGCAGGTACTCTATGGCGTCGCGGGGCCGGCCCAGGTTGATCAGCAGCGTCCCCAGGCCGAGCTGCGCTATGAACAGATGCTCGGCATCGTTGGCCTCGCGCGCCGTTTCGGCGCAACGGTGGTACAGGTCTGCCGCATCCTGGCTCTCGCCGAGGTGCCCGGCCACCACAGCCCGGTTGTACAGCGCGGTGGCCGTCCAGTTGGCGTGTCCGGCCAGCTCCCCGGCCTCCTGTACGCACTGGTAGACGCGGTCCAGCTCCTTCCAGTGGCTGGCAACCCGCAGGTGCTCGGTGAGCGCGAAGGCGAGAAGCAGTAGGTGGTCCCAGGCCTCGTACTGCCGGGCCGCCTCGACGAGGGCGACCGCGCCGGGACGGTCCGCGTTCAGCGACTGCAGCGCCTCGGTACTGCTCTCGGCAGGGACCGTCGCCTCCTCGTCCAGGAAACCGATCGCATCGGTAGACGACCACACGCGGAGGGCTGTGATGAGACAGGCATGACGAACGACATCCGCCCGTTGCGTCCCCGACCACGGCGCGGACGTCAGCCGGGCGAAGCGGTGCTGAATTTCGTGCATCACGAATCGGTCGTCGTCGATCTGCTCGATGAGGCTGAGCTCGACCAGCGAGTCGAGGAGCGCGGCCGTGCGCGTGAGGTTGTTGTCGTCGACCTCGTCCAGCGGAGGCTGTGTGATGGCCGCTGCGACGACATCGGTGGTGAACGACATGTGTGGCAGGACGCCGAGCGCGGAGAAGACCTGTGCCTGGTCGCGTTCGAGCGCGTCGAAGCTCTGCTGGAGCACAGGCTGTAGCGCGGTCTGGCCAGCGACGAGGGCCTTGACGCTGCGGTCGGGGTTGGTGATCTCGGACAGGTAGCGGTCGGCGTTCACGCGGGGCCGGCGGGCCAGGTGCGCTGCGGCGATGTGCAGGGCGAGCGGATGACCGGCGCACGCCTCGGACAGCGCGGCCGTCTGCTCGCCGGTCAGCCGGCCAGGGCCGGCGACCGACCGTACGAGCTCCTCGCTGGGCGCGGCCGGCAGTGGACCGAGATCGATGAGGTGAACCAGGCCGCTGAGCCCGCTGAGCTTGACGCGGCTGGTCCCCACCAGCGCGAACGGGCCGTCGACGGAGAGGATCTCAAGGAGCGCCTCCTCCGAGACGATGTCGTCGACAAGCAGCAGGACGCGCTTGTCGGCGAGCGTCGTCCGTAGCAGCGCCAGCTGCTGATCACGGCGGTCCGGCAGAGGAGGCTGGGGCGGAAAGAGCGCGTGGAGTATCGACGACACGAGGTCCGTGGGGCCGGTCGACAGCGCGAGATTGATGTGGAACTGGCCGTCCGGGTACCACTCCGCGGCCAGCCGCGACATGCGCAGGGCGACGTCGCTCTTCCCGATGCCAGGAGCCCCGGTCACCACAACCGCCACCCGGCCGCCGCCGTCCGCGCGCCGCAGCACGTCCAGGCCGTCGGAAATCTCCGCCTCGCGCCCGAACAGGCGCGGGCGCCGCTCGCCGGGCAGGACGGAGTCCTGCATCGAGCGGGGTTGTAGGGACGGCAGCGTCACACGGACGTCTCCCGCCACATACCCAGTGATTGCCACCCCACCGTGCGAGGCGTACGCCGCCCCCGTGGCCCTGACCGAGACGGAGCCGGGCGCGTCGGCCGCCGTCGCCGCGCTGACTCCGGTGATCGCGGTGCCGCCGTCCGTCGCGCGGGCGTCGCCGCTGTCCCGCACCTCGGCGCCTGGCCATACGTCGCCGGACCCGTTCTCGTCCTCCATCAACCCGCTCCCCGAGACTAGCTGTAGTCGATCCCGGTACCGGCACTGCTGCCGGACCCGTCAGCCGTCGCGTCACCAGTCCGATCCACCCGCGCCGATCCCGTGCCCGCCCCACCGGGGCTGCGGATCCCGGTCTGCGCCGACCCACCACCGGACGCCTTCGCCTGGCCGGTATCCGTGGCCGAGTCCCCCTGCCGAGGCTGCAACCACGCCCACACCAGCGCTGCGACCCCGGTGCCGGCCTGCAACGATGCCCCGACCAGCTCCCCGGTCCCCGGGCCGTTCAGCAACCACACCATCGGCGTCGCCGCGATGCAGGCCACCCCGACCACGATCAGCACGATCTTCCACGGCCGTGTCACGCCGTCCCGCCTTCCCCCTGGCCAGCCTTTCCGCAGGTATAGCAAGGACGTTCATGCCGTTGCCACTGGTTCCGGCGGTCCGAGTTGCCCGTGGTCGTACCTCGAACGATCCGTGCGACGGTGAACAGGGACTCGGATCGCCCACCCGTGGCTCACTGTGCAGCGTGCTTACGTGAGTGCAGTCCGGATTCGCCAGGGATGCCGAAATCCTGAACATTGCTTCGGGGAGGACGCTGGTTCGGGCAGCGGCAACACTGACGGCCAGCAGGAGCGGACGCATGTACGTGTACGCGGTGAAGAAGGTGTTCGCACGTCGCGAGAAGGCGATGGCGCTGGCCTGGCGCTCGTCGTTGAGGACTGCCCTGCAGGCGAGCCAAGAGTGGTCGGCTTCGGCAAAGTGGATGTAGCTGTAGCCGATCACCGGCTTGCAGCTCTTGCGTTCCCGGGTGGTGGCCTGGCGGTTGCGGTCGTCGGCCGTCCTGCATGATCGACTCGGCGGCCTCCTCCACGAGCATGCACATACATACGGCTTGAACTGGGCGGACGGAATAATCGGCACCCTGCGTCAACCTGCGGGTGCAAGACTGGACGGATGCCTGAGCAGCCCATCACCTTTCTTCCGCTGTCGTATGCGGCCAGGCCGCCCCGGAACGTCGTAGTGGCACCTCACGTCGACGAGCACTGGATTGCCTGGACTGCAGCCGCTCTTGCGCGACTGTCGACGGTGTGGGGCTGCAGCGGAAGCGTGGTCGTGCCTTCGAGCGCGGTTAGACACCCCGCCGTCAAACGATGCCTGGCTCGTTTGAACCCCGACCACGTGCTTGCTTACATCCCGTCGTGGGCCACGTACGACGCGCTGAATCCGGGCACCGTCGACAGGCTGCTGGCCGAACGTAAGATCTCCGACAGTGCTGCGGGTGAGCAGTTCAGGCAAATGCTCCGCAGGGAACCCTGGAACGGCTCCGCCGTGCACGAAGCAGAAGTGGCCGCTGACCAGCTCCGTTCGCAGCTCGCTATCAATAGACGAGAAGACCTCATCCAGTGCAGCCATCTGTTCGACGACGACAACGCTCGTGAACTGACGCCGCTAGCTGAGGTGGCCACGACCACGCTCGTCGGTGTGCCGAGGAGTCTCGTGACTACGGCGGAGGCCCTGGCCTACGCCATGCATGTCGGCATCGAAGAGTCTGCGATCGACAGGCAGATCACGGTCAAGGAATGGCGGGACGCGGCAACAAGGGGCACCGAGGCGCCGCTGCTCTCGCAGTTGCACCCGGGTGCACCTGATAATTTCAGGACGTTGCGTTCGCACGAGGCCGGGTTGTGTGTCCCGATCACGAGAGCGTTCCGGCCCCGGAGGCGCATCGTGATCCTGGGCGACCAGCCCGAAGACTTCGCGCTTGCCGAAGCCCTGCGGCAGATCCTTGGCTCGGTGACATGGCTTCCGTGGGCAGAGCCTGGGCTCAGCGACATGTGGCTGTTTTCTCGTCGCGAATCGGACCGGCTGCTGGTGACGAGCGCGTCGCTGAGCATGGAGGAGACCCGGCAGCGCATCGAGTCGAGATGGGACAAGCGCCCCATCCGGCAGATCGAGGCAGAGCAGGAGGAACGTCGCTTCGATGTGGTAGCACCTACCGACATCGATCTGGATCACCCATTCATGGTGGTCTTGAAAGACGCCTGGGAACAGCCACGTTCCCTGCCCGTCACTGTGGAACCGGACGGTTCGCTTCAGGCATCACTCTCACTGGCCGCTGAGGTTCCTCGCGGCCTCGATCCAGACAGGCACCGCTGGCAGCTCACTCTCACCGCCGCCAACCACCCGCTGCCTCCGCTGGCCGCACTTGGGCCGTCGACCGTCACCGCAGACGATCAAAATCCGTGGGAGACCTTCGTGCGCGCCGCCGACGGCGGCATCACGTACTGGTCTCACCGTTTCGACTTCGTGCCCAGCGGAGCGTCACTGGCCGGCTCGCTGGCGTCCCCCAAACTGGCCTGGCCCGGCATCAAACGCATCCTGCAGGTCTCAGCATCCGCCGAAGGCATCCAGGTCCTTCCCAGCCCGGCCGGGAAACGCGCCTCCATCACCGAGCGCCTCCTTGGATCCCGCGCCGCACTGGAAGCGCTGGCCGCGAGCCCGGGATGGCCATTGCTACGCCGCTTCCTGCCCGACACCGCACCAAATGGCTGTCCGGACGGCAGTTGGTGGAAATTGAAGTCCGCGGTCGTACTATCCTGGGAAGCCATCGCGGCCCACGGCGCCCCTGGCTGGGATCTGACAGCACGCAGAGAGCAGATCGACCAATGGGCCTCACAGGGCGTGTTGCGCCGTGGGCTGATCCTGGGCTGCGGCCACTGCCCCATTCTCGAGTTCTACCCTCTTGCCGAGATCAGCCAGAGCTACCGCTGCAGGCGCTGTGGAGGTGACAACCAGCTGACAAAAGACCGCTGGAAGCCCGTAACACACGAGCCGCGTTGGTTCTACGACCTCCATCCCGCAGTCCTTGAACTCGTCATGAACGACGGAGACGTACCCCTGCTGGCCACGCAGTATCTACGCGGTCAGTACTGGGCGCGACACGCACTGGTCTGCGAGGAGTTCGAACTTCTCAAGGACGGCGACCGGTTCGTGGAGATGGACTTTGCCCTGGCCACCACCGAGGAGCTGTGGTTGGGGGAAGCCAAGAGCAATGACTCGCTCGGTGACAATCCCAAGGCACGACGGCGCGAGGCCAGCAAGCTCATGGAAGGGTGCACACTCGTTGGAGCGGCCGGTCTCATCTTGGCTACGGCCAAGGCACAGTGGTCTGCCACGACTGTGGAAGCCCTCAAGTCCGAGATTGCCGGGCGCCAGGGAGTTGGAAAAACCGTACCCAAGGTCAGCCTGCTGACGGGACTTGGAGCCTCTCCGCAGCTCGCCCGACTGAGCGGCGGATAAGACGCGGGCGGTTGCGGGATACCTGCACGAACCTGCGCGAAGACGTCGTTTGCCGGGCCCTGGACCAGTGGACCGCCAGGGCCTTCGCTCACCGCCGCCATCGAAGCCCTCACCCCTCGCAAGCGCCGCAGACACCCAGACCCCGAACAGGGTCAAGCACCCGCCAGGCGATCAAGGACGGTGAGCGACGACTCGCCCGCTACTAGGCAGCCCTCGAAGCCGGAGCCGACCCAGCCATCGTCACCCAGCTCCTCCGGCCGGCAGTCCTCAACACCACCGTCACCGGTCTTGCAGGACCCGCTGCTTCTTCTCCCAGCGGCGGTAGTTCAGGCGCCAGCGCCACTCCCGAATACGCCGTTGAGCGCGGCTGATCCGGCTGTCAAGCACGTGGAACTCTGGATCGGCCAAGCGGACCAAGTCCTGGTCGACTCCCAAGGAGATGCCGAAGAAGCTGCCATCCTGGAGTTCCTCGTACAGCGCCGTACTACTGACGACGACGGTGTTGATCGGTGCGCTCGCCCGGTAAGCGTCTCGTCTGTCGGGCAGCAGCCGGATGCGAGAGTCGTCCTTGTCGTCGAACCAGTCGAGGGAAAGAGGGACGGCGTTGTATCCCATGTCGTTGACTCCGACGTACCACCAGCGGTAGCCGCCAGGGTTGCCGAAGTAGTGGCTCTCCAGGTACCCGAACCGGCGGTTGCCAAGCCAAGCCCGGTGCTCGCTGGTGTCATTGAGGACTGCGAAAACGGTCTTCCCCAGTCGGATCTGCGTCTGGTCTATCAGTACACGAGGCCGGAACCACCAGCTGGTCGTGGTGATCCCGTACATGACCACGACGTCGTCCTCGGACCAGGTCACCAGGTACCCGAGCCGTGACAGGGGCCAGGTCCGGACGGTGATCTCGACCTTTCTGACCTTGTCGTCGGCTTCTTCGAGCTCAGCGGCAGTGAGACGGGTGCATTCCATCGTCGACTGCCACTTCGGCGCGCCAAGCAAGGACTCGACATAGTCGTGCCGGACTCTGGGGGCAATCTTGCGGAGGCGAGTGGTGAGGTAGCGCCTACGGCCGATAGTGCGGCGCCACCCCTCGGTGATCGTTTTGACGAGGGTCCAGCTGGCGACGAGCACTCCCGCCAGGGTCCAGACGTTGAGGGTGGTGCTGTACCAGGGTTCGGGATCGGGCTTCATCGCTGAAGGATGCCGTACGCGCGTCCGGAAGGCAGCAGGCGGGCTGGCCCGGGTACATCGCGATCTACCCGGGGCACGATGTGCTGGTTCTGCCTCACAAAGATGATCTTCCCGACCACCTCGACTTGGGTCAAGTTCGGGGAGGTCTTCGATGCCCTGGAATGGTGGCGCAGGCCCTCAACGCCCTCGGCCGGTAGCGGCGGTACGAGGCGTATGACCGCCAGGCGCCGCCTGGCCTCACGGTCAAGCGGCGGGGTAGTGGGGCTGGACTTCGACACCTGGATCTCCATAGCGATCGAAGAGCCAGGTGTCATCAGTGATCGTGACTTTTGGAGCCACACGTGCGGCGTCCCATCTACGGGAAAGGAAACGGGAAACAGCATCATTCACCTTGTCCGTCCAGCCGTGGTTGCCGCACTCTTTCGTGCGGCAGCCACGTTCATCTGGATGGATGGTTATGGAGGTTTCCGTGCCGCAGCCGTCCACCGACTTCGGCGAGGAGCTGAGGAAAAGGCGCCTGAACGCCGGACTCAGTCTCACCGCACTGTCTGCCGCCGTGCACTACAGCAAGGCGCACCTGAGCAAGGTCGAACGAGGTATCAAGGCGCCCAGCCGCGATCTCGCCAGACTGTGCGACGCCGCCCTGCAAGCAGGCGGAGCACTGATCGCCCTGGTCGCCGCCCCCACTGTCGGTGCACCGGACACAGCGGTGGCCAGCGGGATCAACGAGGAGGAGTGGATGATGCAGCTGTCACCGGACGGTCCGAGCTGGTTCCAGCCCGTGAGCCGGCGGCAGGCCGTCAGCGTCGGCGCCGCGTCGCTGATGAGATGGCGTACTGGTGGCCAAGGACCGGTCTCCGCGGCAGCTGCGGGCGGCATGCTCGAAGCGTCCCGCTCGCTGTTCACGCACTACCGCCGGCTCGGCCAGAGCGTGGAGCCCGGCTTCCTGCTGCCGGGCCTGATCGCACAGACGCACACGTTGCGAGAACTGTCCGTGCACGCGGACTCCCGCACCCGTCGGCGTCTACTGAAACTCGGCTCCCGGTATGCCGAGTACGTCGGCTGGCTGGTGCAGGAAACCGGAGACGAACAGGCGGCACTCTGGTGGACGCAGCGGGCGGTGGATCTGGCGGCTGCCGGCGGTGACCGGGCGCTGGCCGGGTATGCGCTGGTCCGTCGGGCGCTGGTCACGCTGTACCAGGACGACTCAGAGCAGACGGTCGCCCTCGCGCGGCGCGCGCAGAACGGTACGCTCCCGGCGCGAATCCGCGGGCTGGCTGCGCAGCGTGAGGCCCAGGGTCACGCGCTGGCCGGTGACCGCGACGCATGCCTTCGCGCTCTGGACAGGGCACGGCCATTGCTGACCCGCCAGGAGGACGATGCCGACACACCAGTGATCGGCAGCATGCATTTGCCCGACTCGGTCGGCATGATCACCGGGTGGTGCCTGTTCGACCTCGGCCAACCGCGCGAGGCGGCAGAGGAGTTGACCCGGCAACTCGCACGCGTCTCGCCCGAGGCGGTGCGCACGCAGGTGCGGTACGGCGTACGCCGAGCGCTTGCTTACGCGTCGGCCGGTGAGATCGAGCAGGCCTGTGCTACGACGGCACCGCTCCTCGACGCAGTGGCAGCCGTCCGGTCCGCAACCGTCACGATCGATCTCCGGCGCCTCGCCCACGTCCTGGGCCGCCGCTCCCATCACGCCTCAGTACGCCAACTGGCTGCACGTCTGGGCTCCTTATCGCACTTCCCTGCTTCCTGAAGAGAGGAACGGCCGTGACCGATGTGTTCATCAACTACCGAACTGGGGACGGCGACAAGACCGCCGCACTCATCGACCACGAACTGTCACGCCGTTTCGGCCGGGACCGCGCCTTCCGTGCCTCGAAGTCCATCTCCCCGGGCAGCGCGTATCCCGACGCGCTGTTGACGGGTCTACGGCGCTGCTCCGTGCTCCTGGCTGTCATCGGGCCGGATTGGACGAACTTCCAGGCGCGGCTGCGTGACCCGGAGGACTGGGTACGCAAAGAGATTCTGGAGGCCTTCACCTGCGGGATCCCGGTCGTTCCCGTACTGGACGGCCGGAAGACGGATCGACTGAACAAGGCGGACCTGCCGGACGAGCTGGCGCGGCTGGCCGACCTCCAGTCCATACGGTTGGACGGGCACGACACCGAGGCGGGGCTGAAGCGTCTCGGTGACCTGGTGGCCGAGATGACCGGCCTCCACGACGTGGACCGGGACGCCGCCGCCTCGCCCGCGCCCGGCTCTGTGACGAACTCGACCGGAGACGTGATCGGAACGGCCGTACAGAGCCGGGACTTCACCGGAGATGTCGGCGGCACCGTCATCAAGGGCTCCAACGGGCCGATACACACAGGGCGAGGCAACATTTACCAGGACTCGCGCCACGTGTCGGGTGGCCGGCACTTCTCCGGCGACGGGATGACGTACTTCGAAGGCGACCATCACGGAGACATCCGGCATCGTTTCGGTGAGTCCGACCGGCGCGAAGGCGACGACGAGTGAGCGAGCGCCACAGCACATGGGTCGACAACCCCCGCGGCCCCATGCACACCGGCAGCGGCGACATCTACTTCACCGTCGGCACTCATCTGCAGGATACGGACAGATCCGCCTTCCGGCGTGTCGCTGACGACCAGCTCACGTGGCTGCGCCGGGTCCTGGTCGACCCGATCGGCATGGGAGAAGCCCGCCGCACGCTGTCCGACACCGGCACCGTCATCCTGGCCGGCACCCCGGGAAGCGGTCGTACCTCGGCGGCTCGGATACTTCTCCGCGAACATCACCAGGACACCGGCGTCTTCCACGAACTGCTGCCCGACGAGGAGGACGAACTGCCCCTGAGGGACCCGGATCTCGTCGGCGCCGGCGACCGGCTGCTGCTGGACCTGTCGGCCACCCACGCCGACCGCTGGACCGCAGCCCGAGTGGACCTCTCTACTCTCCGCAAGGCCGTGCACGACCAGCACGCCCATCTCGTGGTCGTCATGCCGCACGGGAGCGCGCTCGACTCAGACCTACAGCAATACCGTGTTGAAATCCGACGCCCACCCGCGCTGCAGGTCTTCCAGCGCCACCTTCGGGTGCATGGTGTGCCCCACGAGCAGTACCTGGCTGTTGATCAGACGGTCGACATTCCGGATGACGAGTGGCCGATGCGGGAGATCGCGGCCTTCGCAGACCTGGTGCGCCGCGCCCGCGAGGCAGCTCCCGCCGGCCACGGATTCCGACAGTGGTGCGCAACGGCTCGCAAAGCGCGGGACGACCGGCGCCAGGAGATCGCCACAGTCGTCACCGGATTACGCGAGGGCCCGCAGCGCGCCTTGCTGATCACGGTCGCCATGCTGCACGGCGCCCATGCCGATGTCGTCCACCAGGCGGCCCAACTCTTGCTCAGCACCCTCAGGCACCCACCGGACGAAATCCCGTTACTCCAACGCAAGGACCTCGCCGAGCGGCTGCGTGAGATTTCCGCCGGTACCGGACCAGACGGTCACGTGCGCTTCACGGAGCTCGACTACGACGCCGCGATCCGCGCCCACTTCTGGGATCACATGCCCGAACTGCGACAGCATCTCGGCACCTGGGCCGCGGGCAGCGTGGACTTGAACGACCCACACGTCACCCGGGAGGTCCGTGACGGACTGGTGGCGCGGCTGGCCGCGCAGTATCTGCGGACCGGACGCGGTGAAGGTCTGGCCTCCCTGGCCGAGGACTGGAGCGCCACGACCACGAGCCGGGCCCGCCTGGAGGCCGCAGTCCATGCGCTCACCTGCGGGCTCAACGACCCAGCACACGGCAGGAGCTTCCGCCAACGGATCTACCAGTGGTGCGCCAACAAGCACCTCAAGGGAGAGTTCGCGCAGGTCCTTGTCCGGGTGTGCGCGGATGTCATCGCGTCCAGCCACCCCGATCAGGCCCTGCTCCGGTTGTACCACCTGGCTCGCCGGGAGCGCGGCACCACCCGCGCCCTGCAGGAAGTGTGCGAACTGGTGGCAACAAGCAGCCGACTACGGCGGCGGCTGCTCGACCGCCTGGCACGCTCAGCCCTCTCCCCCGCCGAACTCCGTATCTTTCTACCCGCCTGTGATCCGGTGGCGCTCATCGCCCCCTACGACAACTCCAGCGCCCTGGTGGAGGAGAACGGGGTGCAGACCTGCGTGACCACGTGCTGGCGAGCAGTGCTGGACGAGCTGCCACATGCTGAGTGGCGACCCTACGCAGAGCGCTGGCTGCATACGGCGACCGATGCCGGACATCGTGGTGACCTGCTGCTGGGCCTCCTCGTCGACGCGGCCGACCAATGTGAGGGCAAGCGTGGCACAACCTTCGCCACCCTGTACGCAAGCGCCCGCGCCGCCGAGCGCACCGCCCCCGGCGAAGCCGTACGAGCTGCCGCGACCACCGAGCGGCTGCTCCAAAGGATCTCCGCGGCCCAGGGACTCGCCCTTCACGACACGCCACCGCCCACCGCATCACCGAGGGGGACCACACCATGACGACCGGCTGCAAGACGACGACCGTCTTCCTCACCATCCTGTGCGGCCTCCTGCTGACCATTCTCGGCTTGACGCAGAATTGGCCCACGTTTGCCTGGCCCGCACTGGCCGTAATCCTCGTCGGAGTCCCCGCAGCCGCGTTCAAGCTCGCCGCATTACGACGTGGGCCCTTGCCAGTCGACGTGCAGGAGCAACGCACAGATCCGCCCGTCGAACGCAGGGAACACCACGTCAGACACGTGGCACTGCCCAGCCAGTGGACCGACTACGACTTCGTGTTCTCGGCAACTGTGCGGTGGTACCCCCTCGAAGCAGCCGACAACGACCCCGTCCTCAACCCAGCCGGCGTCGCAGTCGAAGCAGTCCTGGCCCGAGCCCGCTCGATAACCGAGCAGCGGGAGCCAGGTCGGCCATCCCTGGTCCAGCATGAACTGAGCGGTGCGCTCAGCAGGATGCTCCCGGACCCCACCGGACACCTTCACATCATGGCGGAGGACATCACACTTGCCTTGCCCGAACACGACCAAGAACGGCTGGACCGACTCGCCGAAGTACGCAAGGACAAGGCGGTCTGGGAACATCAGCGGAAGTACGAGCAGAGCAAGCGGCAATACCTGAGCGAAGACGTACTGAAGGACACCGGCAGCGCGGTCGTCTGGTGGCTCGCCAAGAACGACGACCATGTAGAGAAGACCGTGGCTGATCTCGGTCTGCTCGCGCAGCTCACGTCCGCCGCCAACGACACGGACGTGCCCGAACGGTTTCTTCATCTCATAGCCCAGCCGCACGGCGAACGACCCGGTCCGCTGCCGGAGCCGGCACCCACCTTCGAACAAGAGCTGAAGACCGCCGACCACTTCGAGGCCTTCCTCAACAGCATGGGCTTCACAGACGGAGACGTCCGACGAGCAATGCTGGCCAAGCAAATCGCCGACGTCATCAAGACACAGGACCGGCACGAGACCGCCGAGGACCTACTCCGCAGGTTCGATCCGCCGGCGAGCTTCACATCGAACGTCGATGACCCATCGGCCTCAGCACACACCGCGCCCGACGGAACGCCCGAAGCCCCGCCCTCTGAAAGGAAGACCGATGGACAGTGAGCTGGCCGCCCTCGCCGCATCCGGAGCGACCACCCTGGTCTCGCTCATGGTCACCGACTCCTGGATGCACGCCCGCGAACTCGTCGGGCGGTATTTCTCACGCATCGGTGCAGATGAAGCCTCGATCACCCACTTGGACACCGCCCGAACTCGGCTACTCGCCGCCGAAGCCAGAGGTGACGCACAAACGACCCGTGACATCACCAACCAGTCGCACGCCTACCTGCGACATCTCCTGCAGCCAGGCTCCGCAACCAGCGACGACCTCCGCGACTTGCTCACATCCTTGCAGGACGTCACGAACAACGCGGATACACAACCAAGCACCGTGCACAACACCATCAGTGGAGGCGTACAGAACGGTCCCGTCATCCAATCCGGCCGGATCACCGGACTCACCCTCCACACACACCACCCCACCGACCCGGCGTAGGGCCTGGGCCACGGCCGTCAGCGTCAGCACCGGGCCGAACTGCCGATGTGGCAAGCCCTGTGCCATCCGCGTTTCCAGGGCGGATTCAGGCCGTCAGCACCACGCTGATTGCCGGGTCCCGCCCGCTCGCTGTCGCGATCGCCGGTGTTCTGGTGGCCCATCTGCTCGACGTGCGCACCGCCCTCACACTCGATGCGCTCCTCCAGGCATCCTGCATCGGCTGCTGCGCTCCATCCAAAACCTCCACCGGGACCTCGGCCTCGGTTGTCCCGCCCGCTCGCGAAGGAGCCGAATGACGGCCACCCCTGCCACCGCCGACTACTGGGAGCCGCTCTGGGCCGGCGGACGCCGGTACCGGGACGTCAGCAGCGCCGAGGCCACGCTTCTGGCGGATCACGTCGGACCCGGCCGTGGATGCCCGGCCCTCGACATCGGCACCGGCGACGGCGCCCTCGCCCACCACCTCCACGAGCTCGGTTACCGCACCACCGGCATCGACTTCTCCCCCAGCGCCATCGCCGCAGCAGCCCAGAAAACCCGGAGCCACCAGCACGGCGAAGGGCAGACCTGGCAGCTGATGGACTTCGCCGCCGACGACGTCAACGCCCTGCCAGACCGGGCGTACGCGGTCGTCACCTGCCGTCTGGTCTATCGGTGGATGGACGACAAGCCGGCCTTCCTCGATCGCGTCCGGCAGGTCCTGGCACCCGGCGGGACCTTCTGGGTCGTCACCGAACTCGCCGACCGCCGCGAGGACAGCGACCCCTGCAAGCACCTCGGGATCACCGCCGCCGAGGCCGAGACGCTCACCGCGGGCTGGTCGGGCGTACACACCGCCGATCTCGACGTGCTGCGCTGCTACGCACTCCGCCCCTGAACCCGACATGGGAGCCAACGCATTGGACATCGAACGACAAACACGCCTCGCCTGGGACGCCTACGGAACACACCACCTGCGGCGCGGTACACCCCTGACGGAAGTGGACCAGATCACGTGGGGCCCGGCCAACGGGCCGGGGGACGGCATCCTCGGGGACCTCAAGGGCCTGCGCGTCCTGGACCTCGGCTGCGGCCCCGCCCGGCACGCCGCACACCTGGCCCGCACCTACGGCGCACACGTGGACGCCGTCGATGCCTCCCCGAGCCAGATCGAACGGGCCCGCACCCGCTACTCCGACGTGCCATGACTGCGGCTGGTCAACGCCGACGCCGTCGAGCACCTGGGCACGGCAGCGCCATACGACGTGATCTACTCCCTGCGCACGTTCCACTTCCTCGACCCGCACCGGCTCCTGCCCGCCCTGGCGACCGCCCTCAAACCGGGGGGCCGGCTGTACTTCACCGTGCTGCACACCAACTCCGCTGGCGACGGCCCCGCCTCGACGGTTACCCCGCGCCCGGAGATCCTGCGCCCGGCCGGCGGCGACGACCTCACCGTGCACATGTGGGTGCTGACACCCGAGGTGTGGGAGGACCTGCTCGTGCAGTACGGGCTCCGCGTGCAGGACGTCACCGTCCTCGACGCGCCGCAGGAGAACAACCACGCCTCCTACCGGCTCTTCCAGGCCCACCGGCCGGCCCGGATCACCGCACGGCCCCGCACCGCGAAGCCACCCGTCGCCGGCGCCGCGGTAGGCGTCGACGCCGTGCTGCTCGGGCCCCAAGGCCTGCTCCTGGGCCGACACCGGCTGGGCACACGCGAGCTGCCCGGCGGCACCGTGGAGCCGGGCGAGTCACTGCAGGAGGCAGTCGTACGCGAACTCGCCGAGGAGACCGGCCTGTACGCTGACCCCGACGACGTCCGCCTCCTGGGCATGCTCCTCGACCAGGTCGGCGACGTCGTCCGCATCACCTTCGGCGCACTCGTCACCCGATGGCGCGGGGAGCTGGCCAACCAGCCCGACGAGAGCGTCGGCAACTGGCGCTGGTGGCCTTTGGACGCCCTGCCCCCGGACCTGTTCGAGTGCAGCGCCCAAATCCTCACCGCCTGGCGCCCCGATCTCCCGATCGACCACGCACCCGCCCGCTTCACCCCCATCACCGACCCACACACGCCCACCACTGCGTGATCCCGCCCCTACATACGGGCGGAGACAATACTGCAATCGCCAAACACGAAGGACCGATCCCGTGACCACTCCCCACCTCGCCGGGCCCTGCTACGGGAAACCCATCGTGGGGCTACCGCAGGGTGCACGGCGAACTCGCCGCCCTACGGCTAGCGCGTCACGCGGTAGCGGAGGTAGACGACTCTCGAGCTGAAGGTGCGGTTCTCGAGGAGTTCGAGATCCACCCGGCGCTCATGCTGGGGGAAGAACGGAATGCCCCCGCCGATCAGCACCGGGTGGACCCTGGCGCGGTACTCGTCGATCAGACCCAACGCGGCCGCCTCGGCGGCGAGCGTCGCGCCGCCGATCGCGATGTCACCCTCTCCCGGCTCGGCTCGCAACCGCTCGATCTCCTCCGCCAGGCCGCCGGAGGCCAGGCGGGCATTGCCCTGTACTGCCGCCAACGTGGTGGAGAACACCACCTTGGGCAGCGACTTCCAGATCGCGGCGAACTCGCGCGTCGAGAAGTCGAGCGATGGATTCTGGTCGGCGGTCTCCCAGTACAGCATCGTCTCGTACAACCGTCGCCCCAACAGGTGGACACCGACCTCTCGCACCTCGTCGGTGGCGAAGCGAAAGACCTCCTCGTCGGGCACCGTCCAGTCGAAGCAGCCGTCCGGCCCGACGATGTAGCCGTCAAGCGAGACGCTCATCGAATAGGTCACGCGACGCATCAGGAGTCCTCCTCGGTAACGGGCTCGACAGTACGACCGCCGGACGCCGCAGGACTCATCGCGGCTCGCAGAACCTCCTGGGCTGAGTCAGCTCACGAGATCATCTCGTTGAGAAATCCTCAATGCATCACAGGCATCAAGTGCGCAGGGCATCGTCAAGGACGACGGCCATATCTCGACGCATGGAGTCGCCGGGGCCACGCAATCCGGCCACGCAGGCGGAGTCTTGAACCCACTGATCTACGCTCCTCACGTGGCACTGGACCTGCCCCTACATTGCACAGCGATCTTCACTCGTTCGGGTCGACATTCTGTATTTCTGTGCAGCCGACCCGCTCTGTCCGGGCAGGCCCACGGTGAGGCAACGCACAGCGAGCAAGGGGAGGCGCCGATCATGGGAGCGCCGCACCGTCCGGCCGAACAGCCCCCTACGGATCAAGTCTTCTTGACGGCTTGGGCCCGTAATTGGACTCCCGGCTCCTCCCCCGTCGGCATGCCGTCCGCCAGTGGTCTGCGGTTTGCGTTCTACGGCCGGGTGTCGACCGAGGACCATCAGGACCCCGCCACGTCGCAGGCCTGGCAACTGCTCGGAGCGCAGGCCCTGGTGTCCGGGCACGGGCGGATCGTCTCCGAGTTCTTCGACACCGGCCGCAGCCGCACCATCCCTTGGGCGCGGCGGCCCCAAGCCGCCGCGCTGCTGGCGGCGATGGCAGATCCCGACCGGGAGTTCGATGCCGTTGTCATCGGCTCCAGTGAACGGGCCTTCTACGGCAACCAGTTCGCGACCATGGCTCCGCTCTTCGACCACTACGGCGTCGAGGTGTGGGTGCCGGAACTGGGTGGAGCCGTCGACCCGCAGGTCGGCGGGCAGGAGGAATTGATGATCCTGCTCGGCATCCTGTCCAAGCGGGAGATCGCCCGCGCCCGGATCCGGGTGCGGGCCGCGATGACCGTGCAAACACGCGACCAGGGGCGATATCTCGGCGGCCGCCCACCCTACGGATACCGTCTCGCCGACGCCGGACCGCACCCCAACCGGTCCCTCGCCCGCCGCGGTGTCCGCATGCAGCGTCTGGATGCCGATCCCGAGTGCGGGCCGATCGTGTCCTGGATCTTCACCCAGCGCCTGGCCGGCCACAGCATCGCCCGTATCGCCCGCGCGCTGAACGACGCCGGTATCCCCTGCCCGGCCGCCGTAGACCCCACCCGAAACCCGCACCGTAACGGTCAGCGGTGGGTACTGAACACGGTGCGGTCCATCCTCACCAATCCCCGCTACACCGGCCGCCAGGTATGGAACCGTCAGCGCACCGATCACGACCTGATCGACCCCGCCAACACCACACTCGGCCACCACGACGTCATGCGCTGGAACACCCCCACTGACTGGATCATCTCCGCCCGGCCCGCCCATCCGGCACTGGTCAGCGAGGCCGACTTCATCACCGTCCAGACCCTCCACGCCCGCCGGGAGAGGGTATCCGGACGCACGTATCTCCTCGCGGGTCTACTGTGCTGCGGCATCTGCGGCCGACGCATGGAGTCCCACTGGACTCACCACCGTCCTGGCTACCGGTGCCGCCACGGCCACACCAGCGCCACCCAGCCCGCCCCCAGCCGCGCCCCCAACGCCTACCTGCGCGAAGACCAGGTACTGCCACACCTGCCGGCCCTGCACCTCCGCCTCACCAGCCGCCTGGGTCCTCCGAGGTCGGCACCCGTGAGCTGTGATCCGGCGCCGCCGACACCGGCCCAGGCAATCGCCCACCTGCGCAGCGAGGAGATCACCCTGACCTACGACCCCGCGACCAGAACCCTGACCGCGAACACACCCCAGGCAGAAAGGATCACCATCAGCTGACCAAAGCACGGCCCACCGAAACGCCGGCGAAGGGAGAAGCCAGGCCGACGGCACCGCAACGACGAACACCCGCCCCGGCCGGGAGCCGGAAACGGGTGCCAATGTCCCCTGCCCGGAAACCGGGCGCCGTGGGGCAACTCTGTGTCCGAGCGAGTCGACCGCTGACGATACGGTTGTGGTAGCGCAAGCGGGGCTGCGTTTTGGGAGCCAATCGTGAGCCTCGCCCGACATTCTGTCAGAGTCACGGCTGCGCCACGAGCACGACACTGCTCACCTCGTGTATCCGCCCCATATTCACCGGATCGCCCACGGTAACTCGCCAGGTCCCCGGGCTAGGAAGTGTGAGCCGAGCGCCGTAGCGGCCCTCCCCGTGATTGCGCAGGATCGTGCGTCCGCCGGAGCCGCCCATCTCCACATCCTCTGCGCTGGCGGACAGCAGCAGCCGGTCATCGTCGACCGACACCCCCGCGAGGCAGTCCGTTCCGCCGACGATCTCGGGCACGTCGACGGTCAATTCGTGCCTGCCGTCGAGGAACTCGCGTGGATCGCGTGTCAACTACGCTGGCCATCGCTGCATGACAACCGGTGTCCACGATCAAGGTGGAAGCCCCCTACTGCCTCCAGCGCATGCCGTGATCACAGTTCGGTAGGGCCCCAGGTGGGGTCACGGCGCGGCCGACCTCGGCCTTGTGCCCGGGTCGTCAGACCATGGTCGACGCCGGGGGTGTCCAGCGGTGAGTGCGGGACTGCTGGGAGCGGACGCCGTACTCCGACTTCAGCTCTTCCGGGATCGCGTACTGCATGACCCGGCCGCGGGTGAGGGAGGCCAGCTCGAAGGTGGTCAAGAGGCTGCCCGCCTTGTCGAGCGCCCATTCGCCCAGCGGGCTGCTGTCCTCGATCGTCTCCAGGACGTTCAGGACGTGCGGCATCGCCTTGGCGGCCATGTCCCAGGCGGAACGGGGGAGTTGGAGCCAGTCGCCGATGGTGTCGCCGACCAGGAAACGGATGGTGGCGGCGACGATCGGGTCGAACAGGGTGCCGGGGACCACGTCCTCGTACATCTTCACCAGCTGCTGGTTGAGGCGTACACCGTCCTCCGACGGGCCGAGATTGCGCAGCAGGTAGAGGTCGGCGTACTCGCGTGCCTCCGTCAGGTTGCTGGGAGCCGCCTCCATGTCGCAGCCCAGGATGGCGCCGACGACCCGCCAGGCGTAGTAGTACGCCTCCGCGCCCTCCTCACTCATGTGGATGCCCAGGCGGTGCATCGCGTCCAGGACGAGGATGGAGAAGCAGATCTGACCGCCGATCATGTCCTCCTGGCTCAGGGGCACGCCGTCCTGCTCCACGTCCCAGTGGTCGGAGCGGGTCAGGTGGTGGCGGATCGCGGCGTGCAGCAGCCGGACCTTCTGGGCGGCCGGGATGAACTTGCTGCCCTCCTCGAAGGCGTTGGTCTGCATGAGGTAGGTGACGAACTGGCCGGTGTTCGCCA
>NZ_LGDV01000245.1 GCF_001280015.1 Streptomyces sp. MMG1121 | reverse complement strand
GGCAGGAGTGGTGCCGCGCGGGGGGGGCGGCCGTGTGGGGTGGGTTTCGGCCGTCTGTCGGGCGGGGGCGGGTGCCGGATAGGCGTGGGGCCCGGCCGGGTAGGTGTCAGTGTCAGGTCGCACCGCGAGACCCCCGACCGCACCCTGAGAGCACACCCTGCCTGCCCGGAGGAGCCGACATGTCCGCGAAGATCCTGATCGTCACCGGCGACGCGGCGGAGTCCCTGGAAGTCCTCTACCCGTATCAGCGCCTGCGCGAGGAGGGCTACGAGGTCCATATCGCGGCCCCCACCCGCAAGACCCTGCGCTTCGTCGTCCACGACTTCGAACCCGGTTACGACACCTACACCGAGAAGCCCGGCTACACCTGGCCCGCCGACCTCGCCTTCGCCGACGTCGACCCCGGCGAGTACGCGGCCCTCGTCATCCCCGGCGGCCGGGCCCCCGAATATCTGCGCAACGATCCCGAGCTCCGCAAGATCCTCAAGGCCTTCTTCGACGCCGACAAGCCCGTCGCCCAGATCTGCCACGGCCCCCTGCTCACCGCCGCGATCGACACCCTGCGCGGCCGCCGGGTCACGGCGTACCCCGCCCTCGAACCGGACATGCAGGCGGCCGGCGCGGGCTTCCAGGACACCGAAGCGGTGGTCGACGGCACCCTGGTCTCCTCCCGGGCCTGGCCGGACCACCCGGCCTGGATGCGAGAGTTCCTGAAGGTGCTGCGGGCCACGGCACCGGCGAGCTGAGAGACGTACGCACGAGCCGGGGGGCGGGTGCCGGGGGGAACGTCCACGGCTGCGCCCACTCGGCGTGGCCTGCCCAGAGCCACCCCGCCCGGCCACAGCCGACCGGGCACAGCCGACCGGGCACAGCCGACCGGGCACAGCCGACCGGGCACAGCCGACCGGGCACAGGCACAGGCTCCCGCGACTACGCGGCTATGCGCTCCGCTTCCCGCACGGCCTCCGCCAGTGTGTCCACCACCGGCACGCCCACTTCCTCCAGGCTGGCCCGGCCGTGCGACCCCCCGGTGTACAGCACGGCCCGCGCTCCCGCCTCCCGCGCCGCCACCGCGTCGTCCGCCGCATCCCCGATCACCACGGTCCGCGCGGGCTCCACGACCTCCCCGAGCGCCTCCAGGTGCCGCACCATGTGCCCGGCCTTGCTCCCCCCGGACGGCCCCGTGCGCCCGTCGACCCGCAGGAAGTGCGCCTCTATGCCGAACCCCCGCACGAGCGGCACCAGTTCCTCGTGCCCGTACATGCTCAGCAGCGACTGACTGCGCCCCGCGGTCCGCCACCCGGCGAGCAGCTCCGCCGCCCCCTCGGTCAGCCCGCACCGCCCCCGCTGCTCGGTGTAGTGCCGATGGAACACCCCGTCCATCAGCTCCCACTCGGCATCGGTCGGCAGCCGGCCGAGCAGCCGCTCGTAGAACTTCGGCACCGGCACGCAGTACAGCGACCGGTACTGCTCCAGTGTGATCGGCGCGAGCCCCAGCTCGGCGAAGGCCGCGTTCGTCGCCCCGATGATCGCGTCATTGTCGTGGAACAGCGTCCCGTTCCAGTCCCAGACGATGTGCGCGCTTCCGTGCATCCCCATGCCGAAAACCGTACTCGCCCCCACTGACAATCGGACCGGCGGTCAGGCCCGCCCGACCAGATGGGGGATCTCCTGCGTGGCGTACCACAGCAGCTCGTGGTCGTCCGCCCCGTCCACGACGGACTGCGCGTCGTCGTCCCCGCCGTCGGCCGCCTCCAGCGCGTCCGCCGCCGCGGCCACGTCCCGCTCCGCGTCATCGGCGTCGACGTGCACGGCGGCCGCCTTCGCGAGCGGCACGGTCGACGTCACGGTCACCCGGCCCAGCTCGGGCAGGTGCGGCCCACGGTCCGGATCGACGCTCGCGGCACCGTCGGACACGTCCACGGCGACCACGACCCGGCGCCGTACCGCACCCGGATCGGCCGCCAGCCGCCGCAGCGAGGCCAGCGCGGCCCGGCCGAGCGCGGCGTACTCCAGCTCCTCGACGTCCTCGGAGACGTACCACTCGCGCAGCGCGGGCGTGACGGTGTACGCGACGAAGGGGCCGCTCCCCAGCTCACCCGTCTTGTGCGCCTCGGCGAGCGCGGGGAGGGTCAGGGGGACGTAGACGCGCATGCTGACCGCTCTTTCCTGATCAAAGACTCGACGGCTCGAGGGCCTTCAGGATACGTGCGCCCGTCCCCTTTCGAGTCCCTGCCCACACCCCTGAAGCCGTCCACACCGGGCCAGGAACTCACCCGGTGCACCCGCCGAGTCCCGGGGTTCCGAGAGCCCCGGGTCCCCCGGATAGGTGAACTCTTGCGCCCCTTGCCGGCCGGTACCGCCGCCCTTGCCACCCGGCTCCCCGTCCCCGTACAAGATCCCCACCAGCAAGTTACCGCCCGGTATCAACCGGGCCCGCAGAACGGGGACCCCATGAACAAGGTCATGAGCCGTACCGCCCAGCCCCGCCCGCGCCACCGCCCGCCGACCCGCCACGACACCCGCCGCCCGGGAGGTGCCCCGCCCCGCAAGCCGGCGCTCAGGAGCAACCGCGACACGCCCCCGACCACCCGCAGGAGCGCCGGCACGCCCCGCACGGCCCCGGAGACCGCCAGGCCCCCGCTCCGGCCCACCGACGTCTTCGCGGACCGCCTGCTGGCCGTCCTGAGCGGTCAGCGCCCCGTCCACTGGATGCTCCGCCACACCGCGGGCCGCGCCTACGACGACCTGACCCGCCTCGCCGAACGCCGCCCCCTGCGCACCCGCGGCTCCCGCCCCGTCGTCCACGACATCGGCTACTACGTCCCCTGCGACGGCGTCCTGGAGGTCTTCGCCCGCATCTCCGCGGGCGCCCAGCTCCGAGCCCTGGCCTTCCGCCTGGAACTGGGCCAGGACCTCCGCTGGCGCTGCACGGCGGTAGAGGCGGCGGCCCGCCCCCAGCCGACCCCGTAGCCCAGCCCCGGCCCAGCCACGGGGCAACGCGAAAGGGCCGGGCTCCACAAGGAACCCGGCCCTGATCAGCAGCCGAAGGCCGGACGGCGAACGGCGCTACTTCTTGCGGCGCCGGCCGCCCTTGGCCTGCCGACGGCGCTCGGCCCGCGTCAGGCCGTCCGACTCGGAGCGCACCGGCTCGTCGTCGTCCTCCAGGTCACGCTCGACGATGCCACCCTCACCGTCCACCGTCGGCGCGGAGAAGTGCAGATCCCGGCGCTGCGGAACATCCAGCCCCTTGGCCCGGATCTCCGGCCGCGCACCGGCCTGCGCCGGCACCGTGTCCTGGACGCCCTCGGCGGCGGGCTCGGCGGCCTCCACCGGGACCTCCTCGACCTGCTGCTCGACCTGGACCTCCAGGTTGAACAGATAGCCGACGGACTCCTCCTTGATGCCCTCCATCATCGCGGTGAACATGTCGAAGCCCTCGCGCTGGTACTCGACCAGCGGGTCCTTCTGCGCCATCGCGCGCAGGCCGATGCCCTCCTGGAGGTAGTCCATCTCGTAGAGGTGCTCGCGCCACTTGCGGTCGAGGACCGACAGCACGACCCGGCGCTCCAGCTCCCGCATGATCTCGGAGCCGAGCTGCGCCTCACGGGACTCGTACTGCTCGTAGATGTCTTCCTTGATGGACTCGGAGATGAACTCGGCGGTCAGACCGGCGCGGTCTCCGGCGGCCTCCTCCAGCTCGTCGATGTCGACCTTCACCGGGTACAGCTGCCTGAAGGCACCCCACAGCCGGTCCAGGTCCCAGTCCTCGGGGAAGCCCTCGGCGGTCTCCGCGCCGATGTACGCGTCGATCGTGTCGTTCATGAAGTGCTGGACCTGCTCGTGCAGATCCTCGCCCTCCAGGACACGGCGGCGCTCGCCGTAGATGACCTCGCGCTGCCGGTTGAGCACCTCGTCGTACTTCAGAACGTTCTTACGGGTCTCGAAGTTCTGCTGCTCGACCTGCGACTGCGCGGACGCGATCGCGCGCGTGACCATCTTGTTCTCGATCGGCACGTCGTCCGGCACGTTGGCCATGGACATCACGCGCTCGACCATCTGGGCCTTGAACAGGCGCATCAGGTCGTCGCCCAGCGAGAGGTAGAAGCGGGACTCGCCCGGGTCGCCCTGACGGCCGGAACGACCGCGCAGCTGGTTGTCGATACGGCGCGACTCGTGTCGCTCGGTGCCCAGCACGTAGAGCCCGCCGAGGTCCTTGACCTCCTCGAACTCGGCCTTGACCGCCTGCTCGGCCTTCTCCAGGGCGGCGGGCAGGGCCTGCGCCCACTCCTCGATGTGCTCCTCGGGGTCGAGGCCCTGCTGGCGCAGCTCCGCCTCGGCGAGGTCGTCGGGGTTGCCGCCGAGCTTGATGTCCGTACCACGGCCGGCCATGTTGGTGGCCACGGTCACCGCACCCTTGCGACCGGCCTGCGCGACGATCGACGCCTCGCGCTCGTGGTGCTTGGCGTTGAGCACCTCGTGCTGGATGCCGCGCTTGCTGAGCTGCTGCGAGAGGTACTCCGACTTCTCGACGGAGGTCGTGCCGACGAGGATCGGCTGGCCCTTCTCGTGCTTCTCGGCGATGTCGTCGACCACCGCGTCGAACTTGGCGACCTCGGTGCGGTAGATCAGGTCCGACTGGTCCTTGCGGACCATCGGCTTGTTGGTCGGGATGGGGACCACGCCGAGCTTGTAGATCTGGTGGAACTCGGCGGCCTCGGTCATCGCCGTACCGGTCATGCCGGAGAGCTTGCTGTAGAGGCGGAAGAAGTTCTGCAGGGTGATCGTGGCGAGCGTCTGGTTCTCGTCCTTGATGTCCACCCCTTCCTTCGCCTCGATCGCCTGGTGCATGCCCTCGTTGTAGCGACGGCCGGCGAGGATACGGCCGGTGTGCTCGTCAACGATCATGACCTCGCCGTCGATGACGACGTAGTCCTTGTCGCACTTGAACAACTCCTTGGCCTTGATGGCGTTGTTCAGGTAGCCCACCAGCGGGGTGTTCACCGACTCGTAGAGGTTGTCGATGCCCAGCCAGTCCTCGACCTTGGAGACGCCGGACTCGTGGATGGCGACGGTGCGCTTCTTCTCGTCGACGTCGTAGTCGCCGGTCTCCTCGACGCCCTTGAGCGGGTTGCCGGCCTCGCCGCGCTTGAGGCGGATGACCAGCTTGGCGAAGTCGCCGTACCACTTCGTGGCCTGGTCGGCCGGGCCGGAGATGATCAGCGGCGTACGCGCCTCGTCGACCAGGATGGAGTCGACCTCGTCGACGATGGCGAAGTTGTGGCCGCGCTGCACCAGCTCGTCCTGCGACCACGCCATGTTGTCGCGCAGGTAGTCGAAGCCGAACTCGTTGTTCGTGCCGTAGGTGATGTCGCACGCGTACTGCTCGCGGCGCTCGGCCGGCGTCATGTTGGCGAGGATGCAGCCGACGCTCAGGCCCAGGAACTTGTGAACGCGACCCATCATCTCGGAGTCGCGCTCGGCCAGGTAGTCGTTGACCGTGATGAGGTGGACGCCGTCGCCGGACAGGGCGTTCAGGTACGCGGGCAGCGTGCCGACGAGGGTCTTGCCCTCACCGGTCTTCATCTCGGCCACGTAGCCGAGGTGGAGGGCGGCGCCGCCCATCATCTGCACGTCGTAGTGACGCTGGCCGAGCACGCGCTTGGCGGCCTCGCGGACGGTGGCGAACGCCTCGGGGAGCAGGTCGTCCAGGCTCTCACCGTCGGCGTAACGCTGCTTGTACTCATCGGTGAGGGCCCGCAGCTCGGCGTCGGAGAGGTCGACGAAGTCCTCTTCGATGGAGTTGACCTGGTCCGCGATGCGGTGCAGCTTGCGCAGGATCTTGCCTTCGCCTGCACGCATGATCTTCGAGAGGACGGACACGGGGGTATGTCTCCTTGCCGGTCGGGCCTGGGACGGTCGGTTTCCATTTGACGTACTGAGCAACGGCCATCGTATGCGAGGACCCGGCTGGGCCGGGAGGCCTGGCGGCCCGACGGCTGCTTCACCCAGGACAACGGACGGGGCACGGCGATAGTGCCGCATCAGCACGAGGAATTGCGCGAAATGTGATCGCGTGCTCACGCATAGCGAAAACCCGTGGCCTGTCCGCGGCCGGCCCCGCACAATCGGCCGATGGAACCCGTCACACTCACCACGGACCGCCTGGTCCTGCGCCCCGTCGGCCCGCAGGACACGAAGGCGGTGTACGAGGCCGCCCAGGACCCCGGCATCCAGCGCTGGACCACCGTCCCGTCCCCCTACCTGCCCGAGCACGCGAGCGGCTTCACGGAGCAGTGGGTCCCCGACGGCTGGGCACAGGGTTCGATGTTCACCTTCGGCGTCTTCCTCCCGGGCGGGGAACTCACCGGGATGCTCAGTCTCACCATGCGCTCGCTCGGCGTGGCGGAGGTCGGCTTCTGGGCGGCCGCGGAGCACCGCGGGCGCGGCTACGTCACCGAGGCCGCGCTCTGCGCCTGCCGGTGGATCTTCACCGAGGTGGGCGTCGACCGGGTCGAATGGCGCGCCGAGGTCGGCAACGCCCCCTCCCGCGCGGTGGCCGAGCGGGCCGGCTTCACCATCGAGGGCACCTTGCGCGCCGCGGTCAACAACAAGGGGGTGCGCCGGGACTGCTGGGTCGGCTCGCTGCTCCCCTCGGACCTGGGGCTGCCGTCCACGGCGCCGTACCTGCCCGCCCGCATCTGACCTGCGCCGGGCGAATGCCCAGCTCAACGCGGACTGTCAGTGGCAGCCTCTAGGGTCCGGGGCATGACGACCCTTCCGCGCCCGACCACCACCCTCACCGCGGACGACGCCCGCCGTATCGTCCTGCGGGCCCAGGGCTTCCTCGGCGCGCCCGACCGGCGGGCCGGTGTCCGCGGGGTGCTGCGCCACCTCGGCGCGGTCCAGCTCGACACGATCTCCGTCCTCGCCCGCTCCCACGAACTCGTGCCGTACGCCCGGCTCGGCGCGGTCGACCGCAAGACGGTCGAGGCCTCCTACTGGAACGGCCGGCCCGCGGGCACGGCCGCGCCCCGGCCGCACGCCTTCGAGTACTGGTCGCACGCGGCCTGCATCCTCCCGGTCGAGGAATGGCCGCACTTCGCCTTCCGCCGGCGCGCCTACCGTCACCGCCCGCACTGGAACCACGAGCTGCCCGAGGGCGCGTACGACCAGGTCATCAAGCAACTGCGCGCGGAGGGCCCGCTGACCTCCACGGAGCTGGGCGGCGCGAAGAGGACGAGCGAGTGGTGGGACTGGTCGGGCACCAAGGTCGCCGTGGAGCGCGCGCTGATGTACGGCGAGGTGGTGTGCGTCGAGCGGCGCGGCTGGAAGCGGGTCTACGACCTCGCCGAGCGCGCGATCCCGGACGCTCTGCTGCACGACGAACTGGACGACACCGAGTGCCTGCGCCGGCTGGTCCGGCTGGCCGGTGAATCGCTGGGCGTGGGCACGCGCGCGGACATCGCCGACTACCACCGCCTCAAGGGCGAGCAGGTCGACGCGGTGATCGCCGACTCGGGGCTGGTGCCGGTCGAGGTCGAGGGCTGGGCCAAGCCCGCCTGGGCCGATCCCGCGGCCCTGGCGACCGCGCCCCGCGGGCGGCACCGGACCACGCTGCTGTCACCGTTCGACTCGCTGGTCTGGGAGCGGGCGCGCACGGAGCGGATCTTCGGCTTCACCCACCGCCTGGAGGCCTACGTCCCCAAGCCGAAGCGGGTGTACGGCTACTTCGCCATGCCGGTGCTGGCGGGCGGCCGGCTGGTCGGCCGGGTGGACCCGGCCCGCGAGGGCCGCACACTGGTGGCCAAGCAGGTCACCCTGGACGGCTCGAAGGCGGTCCCGGCGGTCGCCCAGGCCCTGATCGAGGCGGCGACGTGGGTGAACTGCACGGACGTCCGCGTCGAGCGCGTGGACGAACCGGGCCTGCGCGAGCCCCTGGCGCGTGAACT
Organism: Streptomyces sp. MMG1121; assembly: GCF_001280015.1. Lineage (GTDB taxonomy): Bacteria > Actinomycetota > Actinomycetes > Streptomycetales > Streptomycetaceae > Streptomyces. The sequence continues at coordinate 15,215 of NZ_LGDV01000245.1, read as the reverse complement.
CGCCCGCACCCTCGCCTAGCCCCGACGGATCCGCCACCGGCCCTTCTCACCGGATCTCGAGGATCTTCTCCCGCATCGCATAGACCACGGCTTCCATCCTGGAGTGCAGCTGAAGCTTCTCCAGGATGTTGCGGACGTGGTTCTTCACGGTGTTCTCGGAGATGAACAGTTCCTTGGCGATGTCCCGGTTGTTCATCCCCGTGGCGACGAGCTTGAGGACTTCCAGTTCCCGGTCGGTCAGCCGCGGCGCGGGCACCAGCCGGCGCTCGTCGGTGCGCTGGATCATGGACTTGAACTCTGTGAGCAGCTTGGACGCCATGGACGGGCTGATCTGCGACTGCCCGTCGGCCACCGCGCGAATGGCGGTCGCCACCTCGTCCGTCGAGATCTCCTTGAGGAGATATCCGGTCGCTCCCGCCTTGATCGCGTCGTAGAGGTCGGCCTCCTCGTCGCTGATCGTCAACATGATGATCTTCGCGCTGGGGGCCACCTCCTTGATGGAGGTGCAGGCCTCGATCCCGCCCCGCTTGGGCATACGGACGTCCATCAGCACGATGTCGGGCAGCAGGTCGGCGGCCTTCTCGACGGCCTCGGCGCCGTCGCCCGCCTCGCCGACGACCTGGATGTCCTCCTCGGCCGCGAGCACGATCTCCAGGCCGCGCCGGAAGAGGGCGTGGTCGTCCACGACCAGGACCCTGATCGGCTCCTCGCGTGAAGAGCCCGCACCCGCGCCCCTGCCGATGACACCGTCGTCGGCATCCTCGTCCCGCATCGGTCCGAAGGTGTCCGCCATCGTTCCTCCCCCTGAAGGCTGTGGCCTGTTGACCCGCGCCATCGCCAACCCAAGGCAGCGGCCCACCGGTTGGGCCGGTCCGGCCATGATTTCATGCCCGGGCGTCACCGAGGTGACGTGCGGGGCGTGAAGTGGTCGCACACCGGTGCCCCTGGGGGCGCACACGCGCTGCCAGGGGCACCGGCTCCGCTTTCGCCCAGTGGGTCAGCCGCCCAGCGTGCCACCCGCCGCGGGGGGCTGCGCCTCAGCGACCATCGGGTCCGTGCTGAGGTGGATCACGCCGTAGTCGTAGGCGTGGCGTCGGTAGACGACGCTCGGTTCCTTCGTCTCCGCGTCGACGAACAAGTAGAAGTCGTGGCCGACCAGTTCCATCTCGTAGAGCGCCTGGTCGAGGCTCATCGGTGAGGCGACATGGGTCTTCTCGCGGACGACCAGGGGGCCGTCCCCCTTGACCTCCAGCGAGCCGATCTTCTTCGTCGGCACTCCGTCCATGTCTTCGTCCTGCACGGGCAGGCCATTGCCGTTCAGCGTCGCCGCGCCCAGGACGTGGTCGGGAACCTCGGCCGCCGAGATCCGTCGTGCGCCTCGCCGCGAGAAACGCTTGTCGTGCTGCTTGCGCAGCCGGGCGTCCAGTTTCTCCGCCGCCAGGTCAAGTGCCGCGTACGGGTCGCTGGCCGCCGCTTCCGCCCGGATCACCGGACCGCGGGAGCGGAGGGTGATCTCCACCCGGTCACAGCGGTCGGCCTGTCGGGGGTTGGGCTCCTTGGACACCTCGACGTCGAGGCTGATCACCTTGCCATCGAGCTTCTGGATCTTCTCCAGCTTCAGCTTCTCGGCCACGTGCTTGCGGAACCGCTCGGGCACCTCGGTCTTGCGGCCTTTGACGACGATGTCCACGCAGAACTCCGTTCCCGGATCGCCCCGCTGCATCGGCGGAGCATCTCCCTTTTGCACCAGGCCCGGTGAACACCGGACCTCGGACTCGGTGACTTCACCTCCTCCTCCCCCATGGGCAAGATCTCCACCCCATGGGCGCGGGCGATTGCGGAATACCCGCGCCACGGCATTCGGATATGAGAGGTGTGGCCTGCGCCTTTCCTCACAACCGAACATATCTCGCCCGGACGGATGTCGTCACCCTCTACTGCGGCGTACCTCCGTACAGGTGATTTACCCCTCTCACTACCTGCAACGATGCAGGTAGACGGTCAGTTCCTGTTTATTTCGAAAGAATCCCGAGGCGCGGCGACCACCGCCGCACGGAGCCCATACCCGAGGGCGCTCACGGCCGTCTTTTCCGGTGCACCATGCACCCACTTCCCGCCGTCCGGTCGCGTTCCGATCTGTCGTTCTTCCCTTCCTTCCCGAGTTACGGCCCCGTACACGGAGGTTCTCACTCCGCGCCCCTCTTCTCCACGCGAGATCGCCGTCTCCCGCAGCGCCCGCGCCGCCTCCGCGAGGCTGGCGCCCGTGGTGATCAGGTCGTCGACGAGCACCACCTGTCCCGCTTCGAGCAGCCGCTCGCCGCCCGCCGTCACCTCCAGCGCGCCCGAGAGGTTCTCCAGGCGCCTCCGGGCGTCGAGCCCGGCCTGGTCCGCCACCGGCCGCCGTTGGCGCAGCACGGCCGCCATCCGGGCCGGCGTCCCCGTCCGGCGCAGCTCCCCGGCCGCCGCGAGCGCCATCCGCCGCACCGGATCATGCCCCCGCGCCCGCACGGCCCACCGGGCGGACGGCACGGGCACGAGCAGCACGGTCCCATCCCCCCGGGCGCCGACCGGCCCACCGCCGACGCCCGCGGCACCTGGGGCGATACCGGCACCGGCGCCGCTCCCGTCGAGCCCCGCCCGCACGGCTCCCGCCAGAGCCGCGCCCAGCACTCCCCCGAGGGCCAGCGCGCCCCGCTCCTTGTGCGCGAGCAGCAACTCCCGTACCTCCTGCGCGTACGGAGCCGCCGCGTGCACCGGCGGCAGCCCGGCCGGCTCCGGCACCGGCCGCACCCGCCGCGGCGCGCACCCGTCCAGCACGGCCCGGCACCGCGGGCAGAGCACCGTACGAGGTGCCCCGCAGCCCGCGCACTCGGTCGGCAGCACCAGGTCGGTGAGGTCCCGCCACCACCCCCGCATGCCCCTCACTGTGCCAACGCCGGAGCGGTCCGGCCACCCCTGTGGACAACGTCCTGTGGATAACCCGGCCGCCATCGCGCTGCCCGTCACTCACACGAGGGAGGCGACGGCCCTCGACGCGGCGCGCGGGCCGGACGCGTGGGGGAACACGGCACGCGACGCGGCACTCAGCCCGGACACGCCACGCGGGCGGCGACCGCACACGACAAGGCGCTCAGCCCAGGCGCACGAGTGCAGCGGCCGCACGGGACGGGGCACTCAGCCCGGATAGACCGGTGCCGTTCCGTCCTTGTCCACCTTCTGCCACTGCGCCCCGGACGGCAGCCGTACGATCCCGTCGTCCTCCGAGTAGGCCACCAGCGGCACCCGCTCGTCCTCGGACGCGGCGATCGCCTTGACGCCGGTGAGCGCGCCGGGCGCGGGGCCGTCGAGCGTGGAGCCGTCGACCTGGACGTACCGCATCTGCAGCACGCCGCCCTGTTCCCTGCCGACCGCGAGCAGCCTGCTGTCCCCGGCCCACGACAGGGCGCTGACCTGCTCCAAGTCCGGTGCGGCCGACCGCAGCTCGACCACCGAGGTGCCCTGTCCGGTCCCGTCGTCGCGCTGGATGCGGCCGATGAGCAGGGACTGCTTGCCGTCCTTCTCCACGACCAGCGCGATCCGTACCCCGTCGGCCGCCACCCGGGCGTCCTTGATCTGGCCGGACAGATCCGGGACCGCGACCTCCCGCGGTTTGGTGGCGCCCTGCTCCACGACGTACAGCCGAGAACGGCGCGGGTCGCGGTCGGCCACCCACAGGTCGCCGCGGGCGTCCCAGCTCGGTGTGGTCAGCCGGTCGGCCGGAGTCGCGCCCGCGCTGGTCACCAGCGCGTTCCCGAGTGAACCGCCCGACGCCAGCGACGTCACGTACAACGACTTGCCCGAGTCGCCGACCCCGGCCGCGCTGTGCTCGTCGCGCGACACCGCCACCGACTCCAGCCCCCTGTCGCCCTCACCGAACGCACCCGGCACCGGAACTGCACCGGTGCCCGTGCTGCCCGTCGCCATCCGCACCAACCGGTGCTTGCCGTCGAGGAAGTACAGGAACTCGGGGCTCTTGGCCGACCCGTGCCACGCGGCGGACTCGGCGCGTTCCTCGCTCAGATCGCACAGCCGGTGGCTGCCGACGCCCTCCAGCTCGACCGACTCCAGCGTCGGCGCCAGGTTCCGCAGCGTGAACAGCACCTGTGTCGCCATCTCGGTGCACTTCGTCGGCGCGACCTGGGACTCCTTGAGGTTCAGCGGCACCGTCAGCTTGTTCTGGTCGTCCGGCGCCAGCCCCGACACGTCCTTCTGCAGCGTCGTACCCGTCGGAAAACTGGACCTGACGACCGGGCCGAGCCAGCTGGTGGGACCGGTCAGCAGCGAACGGACCATCTGCGTCATCGGGTCCACCTTGCTGCGCACGAACACGGGATCGGCGACCGCCACCGGCTGCCTCGTCGCGCCGGCCGTCGTGTCGGAGGCGAAGTAGTACTTGTCGACGGACGTGTAGTTGCGCTGGAAGTCCGACTTGCCCATGACGACACCGTCGGGCAGCCCGTCGATGCGCCACTGCCCGGTCTTGACGTTCCGCGTGAGGTGCAGCTTCTTGCGGTAGGAGCCGCCGACGGGCTGGTACGCCTGCTGCGCGTCGACGGTCGCGACCCGGCTGCCCGCCAGCACACAGGTGACGCTGTTGGTCGGATCGGGCCTGTCGCCCGCGCGGCAGTCGGTCTCGATGCTCGGCCCGTTCGCGAGGACCGTGGTCGACTGCTCCGGCCGCCACGCGCGCGCGGCGTCGTCGGTCAGATACTTGCGGGCCGTGTCGTACTCCGGGTCGTCGCTGGTCAGCGCCTCCAGGAAGCCCTGCATGATCTCGGCCGGCCCGGCGCCCTCGGCCGGCGGCATGGCGAACACCCGTACCCCGGTGTCCTGCCGCGGCGTGGACTCCACGTTCCGCAGGTCCCCGTTGTCGGGCATCGAGGCGCACCCCGCCAGCAGTACGCCCCCCAAGGCGGCGTACGCCACCGCGCGCCCGGACCGCCGCCGTGCGCCCCCCTTGCGGTCAGCGGCCACGAAATGCCTCCCCTGGCTCGGTCGAGTCCTCCGGTACGGCCGCGTCCGACCGGGTCGTGCCGGCGTCGGCCGCCGGTTCTGCGCCGGGCCGGTCGTCCGGGCGCCGAGCGCCGCCGGTGGGCCGGGGCACCACGCGCGCGCCGGTGCCGTTACCGGGCAGGGCGCTCGGGTCGACAGCCGGGGTGGCGGTGGTCAGCCGCGGCGCGATCGGCGCACGCGGCGGCAGCGCGGGCACCTGGGCGCCGCCCGGCTGCACCGGAACCGTGGCCCGCTTCTCCTCGCCCCCGCCGGGCAGGCCGGCCGCGTCGATGCCGCGGTTACGGCGTGAGTCCTTGGGCTCCAGCGGTATCGGCGAGCCCCGCAGCGGCTCGTCGGCGGTCCTCGGCAGCGTCAGCCGGAACTGCGAGCCACCACCCGGCTCGCCCCAGGCCTGCAGCCAGCCGCCGTGCAGCCGCGCGTCCTCCAGGGCGATCGACAGCCCAAGACCCGTACCACCGGTGGTACGCGCGCGTGCCGGGTCCGCCCGCCAGAAACGGCTGAAGACGCGCGTCGCCTCGCCCGGCTTGAGTCCGACGCCGTAGTCGCGCACCGCGACGGCGACCGCGCCGCCCGCCGAGGCGAGCTTGACGACGACGTCCTTGCCCTCGCCGTGCTCGACGGCGTTGACCACGAGGTTGCGCAGCACGCGCTCGACACGGCGGGCATCGGCCTCGGCGACGACGGGCTGCAGGTCGCCGATCACGCGTATGTGCGTGCCCTTGCGCTCGGCGAGCGGCTCGGCGCCGCTGACCACCCGCCGTACGACCTCTCTGAGGTCTATCGGCTCGGCCTCCAGCGCCGCCGCGCCCGCGTCGAAGCGGCTGATCTCCAGCAGGTCCGCGAGCAGCGACTCGAACCGGTCCAGCTGGTCGGCGAGCAGCTCGGCCGACCGCGCGGTCACCGGGTCGAAGTCCTCGCGCGCCTCATGGATGACGTCGGCGGCCATACGGACGGTCGTCAGCGGGGTGCGCAACTCGTGCGAGACGTCCGAGACGAACCGGCGCTGCATCCGCGACAGGTCCTCCAGCTGCTGAATCTTCACCTGGAGGTTCTGCGCCATCTTGTTGAAGGCTTCGCCCAGGCGTGCGATGTCGTCCTCGCCGGTGACCTTCATCCGCTCCTGCAGCCGCCCGGCGGACAGCCGCTCCGCGATCCCGGCCGCCATCCGCACCGGCGTGACGACCTGGCGCACCACCAGCCAGGCGATGGCGCCGAGCAGGACCACGACGAACAGCCCCGCGGTCGCGAGGGTCCCCTTGACCAGGCTCAGGGACTTCTCCTCCTGCGTGAGCGGGAAGAGGTAGTACAGCTCGTACGGCCGCCCGTTGGGGTCGTTGACCTGCTTGCCGATGACCAGCGCCGGCTGCGAGTCCTTGGCGTTGGAGTAGACGATGCGGGTGTAGCTCTGCGCGGCCGTCATCCCGCTGTTGACCCGCTCGCGCAGGTCGGCTGGCACGCTGGAGGTCGGGTTGACGTTGCCTGAGCCACGCGGGCTGCGTCCGCCGCCGCTGTCGTCGCCGACGGGCAGCGTCACCACGTCGAAGGCGCCCGCGCCACCGCTGGACAGCGACTCCACGAGATCGCTCATCCACTGGATGACGTTCTGCGACTGCCGTCCGTCCGCGGTCGAGGTGCCGTCACCCGGGCCGGTCGTCGCGTTCGTCCCGGTGGCGGTACCGCTCGCCGCCTCGTCCGCCTTCTGCTTGGCCACCGCGAACCCGCCGGTCGCCTGGCTCTGCGAGGCCTTCACCTTCGCGTCCAGCAGGCCGTTGCGCACCTGCCCGATCACGACGAAGCCCAGCAACAGCACGACACCCAGCGACATCAGCAGGGTCGTGGCGACGACCCTGAGCTGGATGTTGCGCCGCCACAGCCGCATCACCGGCAGCAGCGGACGGCGTACCCAGCGCAGGAACAGCCGCAGGACCGGACTGCCCTGGACCCCGCCCTGGAGCAGCCCGCCCTCGAAGAGACGCCTGAGGCGCGCACCGGCCGTCCGGCCGACAGGCCGCCCCGGACCGGCCCCGGACCGGCCGGGAGCCGAAGCGGCGCTGTCCCCGGACATGTCAGCTCGGTCCGGCCTTGTAGCCGACACCACGAACGGTCACCACGATCTCCGGCCGCTCCGGGTCCTTCTCGACCTTGGAACGCAGCCGCTGGACATGCACGTTGACGAGCCGCGTATCGGCGGCGTGCCGGTAGCCCCACACCTGCTCGAGCAGCACCTCACGCGTGAACACCTGCCACGGCTTGCGCGCGAGCGCGACCAGCAGGTCGAACTCCAGCGGGGTCAGCGCGATCGACTGTCCGTCCCGCTTCACCGAGTGTCCGGCCACGTCGATGACCAGGTCACCGATGGTGAGCTGTTCCGGCGCGGGCTCCTCCGAGCGCCGCAGCCTCGCCCGGATCCGGGCGACCAGTTCCTTCGGCTTGAACGGCTTGACGATGTAGTCGTCGGCGCCCGACTCCAGGCCCACGACGACGTCGACGGTGTCGCTCTTGGCCGTGAGCATCACGATCGGCACCCCGGACTCCGCCCGGATCAGCCGGCACACCTCGATACCGTCCCGCCCGGGCAGCATCAGGTCGAGCAGCACCAGATCGGGCTTGGACTCCCTGAAAGCGGCCAGCGCCTTGTCACCGTCGGCTACGAAAGACGGCTCAAAACCTTCACCACGCAGCACGATGCCGAGCATCTCGGCCAGTGCGGTGTCGTCGTCGACGACAAGGACTCGTCCCTTCATAAACGACATCATCCCATTCTCATAACAGTGACAGGTGCCCTGGTGAGGGAGGTCACTGGCCGGTGACCTTAGTCGTACCGGACCGTCACTGTCTGCCCCCGTCCGCCGACATCGATGTCGGCGGACGGACGCCAGGGCATCCGGGGCACCGGCGCTTCCCCGCCGCGGGATGCCTTCGGCGCCCCTGCCCCGTGCCGCGACGGCGACGCCGGCATGGGGCAGGGAAGGAACGGCGTGGTTCTCCGCGGGGTGCTCGCACTGATCGCGGGCAGCGCTTTCACCGTGGTGGCCCGCGGCAGGACCCGACGGGCACCCCTGGAGAGTTTTGAACGCGTCAGATCGCTACCTGCCGCGACCTCGCACACAGCTCCTGCAGAGCCTCGGCGGTCACGGGTGAAACGACTCCCTCCTCGGTGACGATGGCCGTCACCAGCTCGGGCGGCGTCACATCGAACGCCGGGTTGTACGCCTGGGTCCCCAGGGGTGCCACCGGAATCCCACCTCCTGCTCCCGTCGCCGCCCCCTGCGGTGCTGTGACCTCGGTCACCTCAAAGCCCGGGCGCTGCTCGACCTCGATGGACGCCCCGTCGGGGGTGTCCGCATCCACTGTCGTCACGGGCGCCACCACGATGAACGGCACATGGTGGTAGCGCGCCAGCACGGCGAGCGGATAGCTCCCCACCTTGTTCGCCACCGACCCGTCGGCCGCGATCCGGTCCGCCCCGATCACCACCGCGTCCACCTCGCCCGCCGCGAACAGGGAACCCGCCGCGTTGTCCGTGAGCAGCGTGTACGCCATGCCGCTGCGAGCCGCTTCGTACGCCGTCAGGCGAGCGCCCTGCAGCAACGGACGCGTTTCGTCGACCCACAGCCGCCGCAGCCGCCCCTCCCGGTGCGCCTTGAGGGCCACCGCAAAGGCCGTGCCCTCCCCGCCCGACACCAGCGAACCGCTGTTGCAGTGGGTGAGGATCCGGTGCCCGCCGCCGGACAGCAGCTCGTCCAGCAGGGCCAGACCGTGTGCCGCCATCCGCGCGCTGGCCTCGGCGTCCTCGCGGTGCAGCGCCCGCGCGGCGGCCAGCGCGGCCGCGGCCGCCTCGGCGGCATCGCCGGTCTTCGCCAGCGCCCCCTGATACGCGGCCTGGGCCCGGTGCACACCGACGGACAGGTTCACCGCGGTGGGCCGGGCACCCGCGAGCCCCCGCGCCGCCTCGGCCACGTCGAAGCCCCGTACAGCGGCGAGCGCGACGCCGTACGCCCCCGCGATCCCGAGCAGCGGCGCCCCGCGCACGGCGAGCGAACGGATCGCCTCCACCAGCGCCGGCGCGTCCGTGCACACCAGCTCGACCTCCTCGGCCGGGAGCCGCGTCTGGTCGAGAAGGACCAGCACGGGACCTTCCGGTGGCTCCTCCCATCGGATCACGGGTATCCCTGTCTGCCGCCTGTCCACGTCGGTTCGCGCCTGCTGATCAGCCATGCGGAGAGTCTGCCCCGGATCCGGCGGACAATTGGAGGCGTCCGGCGCCCACCGCGGCAGGTCCGCAGATGACCACCCCATGGCACGATGGCTGCCAAACCTGCCGCCGCGACAGCGGGTCGGCACCGAGAAGGAGCTTCGATGACTGACACTCCGGGCTGGGCCTCGCCCGGATCCGCCCCGTCGTCCGAGGGGCGGGAACCCGGCGCGTCCGCCCCCGCCGAGCCCGCCGACCGGCCCGGCGACACCGAACCCGCGCCGCAGGCGGGCACCGACCCGCAGGGCCCAGGCCCGAAGTGGTCCAAGGAGCAGCCGCCACCCGGCCAGTGGTCCGCGCCCACCGGTGCTCCCGGCCCGCACCAGGCGGCCCCGCCGCCCCCGCCGCCCGGCCCCGGCTGGGGCGGCCAACAGCCCGGCGCTCCGGGCCCCGGCGGGTACGGGGGCGGCTACGCGGGCCCTCCCGGTGGTTATGGCCCTCCCGGTGGCTACGGAGCCTGGGGCGGCGGCTGGGGCGGCCCCCCGCCCGCCGCCAAGCCCGGTGTCATCCCGCTCCGTCCGCTCGGCGTCGGCGAGATCCTCGACGGCGCGGTCTCCACCATGCGCACCCACTGGCGCACGGTCCTCGGCGTCTCGCTGGTCGTCGCCCTCGTCATGGACGTCAGCACCATCCTGCTGCAGGGCTTCGTCCTGAACGACACCTCCGTCCAGACCACGATCAACGACCCCAACGCCACCGGCACCGAAGTGCTCCGCGCCATGCGGGACACCATGATCGGCGCCGGTGTCGTCTCGGTGATCCGCACGGTCGCCATCCTCATCGCGACCGCCCTGCTCACCACCATCACCAGCCGGGCCGTCCTCGGCAAACCGGTCACCACCCGGGAGAGCTGGCGCGAAGCCCGGCCGCAGATCCTGAAGTTGTTCGGTCTGCTCGTCCTGCTGGGTCTGATCTTCGCCGGCGTGGTCTTCGCCGGGACAGTGCCGGGTCTGCTCGCCCTGGTCGCCGGCGGCGGCGACAACGCCGCAGTGGCGCTGCTCTCCCTCGGCATCCTCGCCGCCACCGTGGTCGGGATCTGGCTGTGGATCCGCTTCTACCTGGCCGCCCCCGCCCTGATGCTGGAACGGCAGGGCATCGTCCAGTCCCTGAAGCGCTCGGCGAAACTCGTCCGCGGCTCCTGGTGGCGCATCTTCGGCATCATGCTGCTGACCCTCCTGATCACCGGCATCGTCTCGGCGGTTATCACCATCCCCTTCACCCTCGTCGGGGCCGCCACGAGCGGCGACGGCATGAACGACCTGCTCGGCACCAACGGCGGGCACATCGGCTGGGCGTCCCTGATCATCAGCGGGATCGGCGCACTTGTCGGCACCACGCTCACCCTCCCCATCAGCGCCGGCGTCACCGTGCTCCTCTACATCGACCAGCGCATCCGCCGCGAGGCCCTCGACCTCGAACTGGCCCGCGCCGCCGGTGTCCAGGGCTACGGCACCGGCACCCCCGGTCCCGTCCCGGGGAGCTGATGCGGTGAGCCTGACGGGGGGAGTGCTCACGGCGGTGGCCTCGCCCGGCGCAGGCGGCACGGTCGTACGCGGCCTGCTGCGGACGTCGGACACGGCCGTCCTCGCCGCGGGCGGCTCGGGGGACCAGCCGCCCGTGACCATCCCGCGCGGCCCCGCACGGGAGGCGGCTCGCCGCGAGCTGTCCAAGCGGATGTACCACGAGAACGACCCCGGCCTGTTCCAGCGCGCCCTGAACGCGTTCTGGGACTGGCTCGACCGGCTGTTCGGCTCGGCGTCCTCGGCGACACCCGGTGGCACGCTCGGCCTGGTCGTCGTGGTCCTGTTCGTCATCGCCGTCCTGGCCGCCCTGTGGTGGCGCCTGCGCACCCCGCGCCGCCAACCCGCCTCCGTCGCCGTCCTGTTCGACGACCGTCCCCGCAGCGCCGCCGAACACCGCGCCGCCAGCGAAGCGCATGCGGCCCAGGGCCACTGGAACCAGGCCGTCCAGGAACGCATGCGGGCCATCGTCCGCGCCCTGGAGGAACGGACCCTGCTCGACGTCCGCCCCGGCCGCACCGCCGACGAAGCGGCCGCCGAAACCGGCCGCATCCTCCCCGCGCACACGGACCGACTGACGTCTGCGGCGCGGGAGTTCGACGACGTGACGTACGGCGGGCGCAGAGCGAGCGAGCAGTCGTACGACCGCGTCTGCGAACTCGACCGCGACCTGGAACGCACCAGGCCCGTCCTCGCCCACAGCACCAGCAACACGGCCCACAACACCCGCCAGGGGGCCGCCGAGTGACCGCCGAGGCCACCCTGCCGACGACCTCCACGGCCCCCACCACCCGCCAGGTCTGGACCCGCGCGCGAGGCATCACGCTCGCCTTCGTCCTCATCCTCACGGCAGCCGTCGCCATGGCCGCCGTACGCTCCACCGCCCGGCACGGCGAACTCGACCCGCGCTCCGCCGACCCCTACGGCAGCCGCGCCGTCGCCCAACTCCTCTCCGACCGGGGCGTCTCCACCCGCGTGGTCACCACACTCGACGAGGCGCGCACCGCCGCCGGACCGAACACCACCCTCCTGGTCGCCGTGCCCGATCTGCTGACGACTCGTCAACAGGACCAGCTGCGCAAGGCCACCGCGAGCTCCGGCGGGCGCACCGTGCTGGTCGCGGCCGGCGGCTGGTCCGTCGAACGGCTCGCCCCCGGGGTCACCGCGGACCCCGCCACCAGCAGCCACAGCACGCTCGCCCCCAACTGCACCCTCCCCGAGGCCCGGCGCGCGGGCAGCGCCGACACCGGCGGCATCCGCTACACCACCACCCGCCTCGACTCCGACGCCTGCTACCCCAGCGCGCGCCTCGCCACCCTGCTGCGCGTCCCCTCGGCATCCGGGGGCGGCGACACCGTCGTGCTCGGCGCGCCCGACATCCTCTTCAACGACCGCCTCGACGAGCAGGGCAACGCCTCGCTCGCCCTCCAACTCCTCGGCTCCCGCCCCCATCTGGTCTGGTACCTCCCCTCGCTCGCCGACACCTCGGCCACCCCCAACGGCGACCAGAAGAACTTCCTCGACCTGCTCCCCTCGGGCTGGCTCTGGGGCACGCTCCAGCTCTTCATCGCAGCCGCTCTCGCCGCCTTCTGGCGAGCGCGCCGCTTCGGCCCCCTCGTGCCCGAAAGACTCCCCGTCGCGATCCGAGCCTCGGAAACCGTCGAAGGCCGCGCCCGCCTCTACCGCAAGGCCGACGCCCGCGACCGCGCGGCCACCGCTCTTCGCTCCGCCACCCGCACCCGGCTCGCCCCCCTCGTCGGCGTCCCCGTCACCCAGGCGCACACGCCCGAGGCCCTGCTCCCCGCCCTGTCCGCCCACCTCAGCGGCGACGGACAGGCCCTGCACGCCCTCCTCTTCGGACCGCCGCCCGGCGACGACGCGGCCCTCATCACACTGACCGACCAACTCGACGCCCTCGAAGGAGAGGTACGCCATTCATGATGGACCCGACCACTGACAACGCCGGGATCACCGGGGACCCGGGCGCCGCCCGAGCCTCCCTGGAAGCCCTGCGCGCCGAGATCGCCAAAGCCGTGGTCGGCCAGGACCCAGCCGTGACCGGCCTCGTCGTCGCCCTCCTCTGTCGCGGACACGTCCTCCTGGAAGGAGTCCCCGGAGTCGCCAAGACACTGCTCGTCCGCGCCCTCGCGTCCGCACTCGAACTTGACACCAAGCGCGTCCAGTTCACCCCCGACCTGATGCCGAGCGACGTCACCGGCTCCCTCGTCTACGACACCCGCACCACCGAGTTCTCCTTCCAGGAAGGCCCGGTCTTCACCAATCTCCTCCTCGCGGACGAGATCAACCGCACCCCGCCCAAGACCCAGTCCTCCCTCCTCGAGGCCATGGAGGAGCGTCAGGTCACCGTCGACGGCACCCCGCGCCCGCTCCCGGAACCGTTCCTGGTCGCCGCGACACAGAACCCCGTCGAGTACGAGGGCACCTATCCCCTCCCGGAAGCCCAACTGGACCGCTTCCTGCTCAAACTGACGGTCCCTCTGCCGTCCCGCCAGGACGAGATCGACGTCCTCACCCGCCACGCCTCCGGGTTCGACCCGCGCGACCTGCGCGCCGCCGGCGTACGCGCCGTCGCCGGCCCCGCCGACCTCGAAGCCGCTCGCACCGCCGTCACCAAGACGGCCGTGTCCCCCGAGATCACCGCCTACGTCGTGGACATCTGCCGCGCCACCCGCGAGTCGCCCTCCCTCACCCTCGGCGTCTCCCCGCGCGGCGCGACAGCGCTCCTGGCCGCCTCGCGCGCGTGGGCGTGGCTCACCGGCCGCGACTACGTCATCCCCGACGACGTCAAGGCTCTCGCCCTGCCCGCCCTGCGCCACCGCGTCCAGCTGCGCCCCGAGGCCGAGATGGAGGGCGTGACGGCAGACTCCGTCATCAACGCCGTCCTCGCCCACGTCCCGGTTCCCCGCTGATGGCACTCACCGGACGCGCCGCCCTCCTCGCGGCCCTCGGCTCGATCCCTGTCGGCATCCTGGAACCCGGCTGGACAGGCATCCTCGCGGTCAACGGCCCCCTGGCCCTGGCCTGCGCCTGCGACGTCGCACTCGCCGCCCCTGTACGACGCCTCGTGCTGACCCGCTCCGGCGACACCTCCGCACGTCTGGGTGAGACCGCCGAAGTCACGCTCACGATCACCAACCCGTCCCGCCGCCCTCTGCGGGCACTACTACGGGACGCATGGCCGCCGAGCAGCTGGCAGACCGGCACCGAGATCGAGGCCTCCCGTCACCGCCTGGCCATCCCTCCGGGTGAACGCAGGCGCGTGACGACAAGGCTGCGCCCAACCCGCCGTGGCGACCGCCAGGCCGACCGCGTCACGATCCGCTCCTACGGCCCCCTCGGCCTGTTCTCCCGCCAAGGCGCACACAAAGTGCCCTGGACTGTACGGGTGCTGCCCCCGTTCACCAGCCGAAGGCATCTGCCGTCGAAGCTCGCCCGATTGCGTGAACTCGACGGCCGCACCAGCGTGCTGACACGCGGTGAGGGAACCGAGTTCGACAGCCTGCGCGAGTACGTCCCGGGCGACGACACCCGCTCGATCGACTGGCGGGCCACCGCCCGCCAGACCACCGTCGCGGTCCGCACCTGGCGTCCCGAACGCGACCGGCACATCCTCTTGGTCCTGGACACCGGCCGCACCTCCGCCGGCCGTGTGGGCGATGCCCCACGCCTCGACGCCTCCATGGACGCGGCCCTGTTGCTCGCGGCACTCGCCTCACGAGCCGGCGACCGCGTGGCCCTCCTGGCGTACGACCGCCGGGTACGCGCCCTGGTCCAGGGCCGCTCCGCAGGGGACGTGCTGCCGAGTCTGGTCAACGCGATGGCCACGCTCGAACCTGAACTCGTCGAGACCGACGCACGCGGCCTCACCGCGACAGCACTGCGTACGGCACCTCGCCGATCCCTGATCGTCCTGCTCACCGCACTCGACGCGGCCCCGGTGGAGCAGGGCCTGCTCCCGGTGCTTCCGCAGCTCACTCAACGACACAGCGTTCTGGTCGCCTCGGTGGCCGATCCGCACGTCGCACGCATGGCAAAGGCTCGGAGCAACGCGGAGGCGGTATACGAGGCCGCGGCAGCCGCCCAGGCACAGAGCGAGCGTCAGCACACTGCGGAACAGCTCCGTCGTCATGGAGTGACAGTGGTGGACGCGACTCCGGAGGATCTGGCGCCGGCATTGGCGGACGCGTATCTCGCTCTGAAAGCGGCGGGCCGGCTCTGACACGAGCCCGCTCCGCCGCCTGTCGGGAGCATGTGGTGAGAGAAACATGCCCTGAACGCAGAAAACCCCCGCACCATCGGTGCGGGGGTTTTCCCAAAGATTGTTCGGCGGCGTCCTACTCTCCCACAGGGTCCCCCCTGCAGTACCA
>NZ_LGDV01000244.1 GCF_001280015.1 Streptomyces sp. MMG1121 | reverse complement strand
GTGACAGCGAACCCCCGCGCTGCGCGCGGGGGTTGCGCTCACGCGCCGCGTGAGCGCGGGTGGCTCGCTGCGCTCCCCACTCAACGGGAGCGCTGCGCGGTCCCGTTGGCACTCCGTCCGCTTCGCTCCCGGAGTGGCGAGGGCTCCGCCCTCGCGTCTCGCCCGCGTTGCAGGCGAGACTTCAACATGCTTGCTTTGCAAGCATGTTGAAGCTCCCTCCGCTTCGCTCCAGGAGCAAACAAGCCGCACCGACAAGAGGGTGGTGGGGGGGGGGACGCCACAGGAGTCAGGCATGACGGATGGTCAGGCGCGAGTAGGGGACCGCCTGAAGCCGTTCACACAAGAACCGGACACAAAGGCAGTCCCCTCACATGTGCCTCAAAATTGAGGCCTGGACCAAAACTGGATCCAGAACACCCCACCGATGACACCCCTGCCACCTCACCCACCGACAGCCAGTAAAACTACACACCCAACCAACCTGCACACCCCACCAAACACCACGAAAAACCACAAGCCCGGAAACCAACAACATGCCGCCACACACAAACTGACTGACCAACACCACCTACCGACAGCCACCACACCACCCCGAGCCAACCACCACCAAACCACCCACACACAACAGCAGTCAGACATCAGTGCCATCAGTCGCAGCCGACGCACAGGTGCAGTGCAGCGGAACGAAAGCGCCCTCTACTCGGCTCGCGGAAACACCACACTGACCCAAGAAGCGGACGGCCCCACGGCGACTGCCCCAGCCCACAGTCGCTACAGCGCCAGCCGATGCGTCCAACCAACTCCTACGCCTGCCCAGGTTCGAGGGCTGAGCGGTGCGGAGAGGGGGAGCAAGCATCACCGCAGGTCAGAGCACATGTGATGCAACGCTGAGGGCTATTCGAGTAGCAGAACTGGACGCATATTTCCCCTTCAGGGGAAAAGTCCTAAGCGAGGAGCAGCATTGGGCGGGCCAAGCCAGCAGTAGGTACGCGTACCGGGGAGCACGTGTGAATCGAACTCCTCGACCCGAGCGACAGCCATACCTCTGGGGCAGCGGTGGTAGGCATGTAGCCGTCAGCAAGTCGCTCGCGGCCGGCATGTGGAAGAAGGACAGCGGCTACACCAAGAACGACAATCTCGTCTGCGGCTACTACCTGTTCAACTCCCCTTCCGGAAACGAGCCGTTACGCCAGAGGTTCCGGGAGATCGGCACGAACCTGGAACTGCGTTCGAACGCTTTCAGCAATTCTGTCGGCAACCTCCATCGCGGAGGATTCCTCCTCCCAGCCGAGAGAATCGGCCGCGTCAGCTTCTACAAGGTCAACCCCCGGGCCGGTACGACGGCTCTACCCGGCAGCAGTGGCTCGCAGCCATCCACCAGCTCCATCCCCGCCAAAAGCCCTGAGACAGCCTCAGCAGCCCACGCAGCGGCCTGAGCCGGCAACAGCACGGTCCTAGCGCGCGCCTTTCCCCTCCACGGGAAACACGCCATCAACACCCCACACCACCGCCTGAGTCAAGTTGCGCTCGCGATATGGCTGACTTTCTCCAGGTGCCCACGGCAACCCCGACCCGATACCGCGGTCAGTCGTCTCCGCGTTCTGGCACGACGGGGAATCCGGCACCGGTGAGGAATGGCAGCCGCTGATGAAGACCACAGTCGCCCGGTACCCGGAGCTGGAGGTCCACCCTACTGAAACCACCCCTGGCAGAACCCGGGAAGAGGGCGCGTCAGGGCGTCCCGGCCTGGTCCAGGTCGAGCCACGGCGGACAGCGAGCGGTGCCTGCCCACCTGCCGGACGAACGGCATGAGCCGCTCGCGGGGCCGAACAGGTCCAGGGTCCGGGCAGTCACCGTGGCCGCCTGTTCCACCTCGCCGCCCCGGGGGGGGTAGGCGCCGGCCAGCCAGGACAAGTACAGGCTCTTGTCGCGTGCGTGCGCGTCGTCGTACTCAGCCAGCGCGCCTCCAGGGCCTGGACCGCCCACAGCGGCCGTCGTAGCTCCGTCCGGCATCGGCCGGTGGATCAGTACTCCAGGGACACGGCGATCGTCCGTGGAAGCCTCAGCCGCCCTGAAACCGGAACGAGCTTTTTCAGCTGACCTTTCACATAGCGCTCCACCGTACGCCGCGAGATACCGAGGAGCTCCGCCACCGCCCTCGTGCCCTTCAACTGCCGCACCAAAAAACGCATTCGAGCCTGCGCCGGCCAGGGAACGGGCGAAGGCGGCGGTCAGTCACGGGCACAAGAACGCGGCAGACAGACGCACCCATCAGCAACGCGTCAGAGCCGTGTCAGTCCACCCTGGCACCGTCATACCCGTGAACGGCACCGCGGGACACCGCGAAAGCCGCGACACGAGGAGAGGTGCCCGGAGCGGC
>NZ_LGDV01000243.1 GCF_001280015.1 Streptomyces sp. MMG1121 | reverse complement strand
CCACGCGGTCCACGCAGGTTCGAATCCTGCCCTCTCCGCCACACCACCACACCAGCCCCACCACCGAGAACCACCGGCTCGCAAAGTCAGCGCAGGGTGACGGAGATTTCTCTGTCCAGTTCCGCTGCCCGAACCTTCAGCTCCTTACGCAGGTTCGGGGGCGGCGGAATTCACCACACCCCCCTTGGTCGAACCGGCGCTGAGCCGGGGCTGAGACTTGCTAGAGAATTGCTCGACCATTTCGTTGCCGAATTCTCTCTTCCGTGTGCGCCCTGACCTGCTCGCGGTGTCGTAGCGGGGCCGGTGGGTGCCCGCGCGGCCGGTGCAAACGCGGAACTTCCGGTGTCGCACACCGTGTTGTGGACAGCCTCCGCGTCTATGGTGACGCCGGTTCCATTCACCCCAGACAACGGGGGAGTGTCAAGTTGAGGAGAGTCATGTCTGGTACAAGAAAGTCTTGGACTGGGGCCTTTTTGGCAATAGCAGTCGTGGGCACCGTCACGGCGACCGCGATACCGAGCCAGGCCGCGTCCACCGGGCACAAGCCCACCATCGCCCCGAACGCCGTGGTCGTGGCGAGCAACCTGCACAACCCGCGTGGCGTCCGGGTCCAGCCCGACGGCTCGCTCGTGGTGGCGGAGGCCGGTACGACCCTGGCCACGTGCCCGCCGCCGCCGGCCAACCAGCGCAACAGTTGCCTCGGCTTCACCGGCTCCCTCTACCGTGTGGCCGGCTCCTCGAAGGGCCGTGTCGTCACGGGCCTGCCCTCCGAGCAGATCAACCAGGACTACGGCACCAGCGTGCTCACCCGCGTCGCCGGAGCGGTCCAGGCCGACTACGCCGGTGACGGCACCTTCCAGGTGAGCTACGGCCTGAGCGGTGCGCCGGCGGACCGTGCGGCTCTCGGTGCGGGCAGCGAGCCGCTCGGCTCGCTCAGCACGTCCAAGGGCAAGGTCCTCGGTGACCTGGCCGAGCACGAGCTCGAGCACAACCCCGACGCCGCGGACGGCATCACCGGCGGCCCCTTCTCCAACCCCTGGGAGTTCGCCAAGGACGGCAAGGACTTCCTGGTCACCGACGCCGGTGCCAACGACCTGATCCGGGTCCACGCGGACGGCACCACCTCGACCGAGTTCCTCTTCCCCAACAACATCTCGGCCAACCCGGCCACCTCCGACCCGCAGACCCCGGTCGGGCAGCTGCAGGCGGTGCCGACCGGTATCGTGCGCGGCCACGACGGCGCCTTCTACATCGCCGACATGAGCGGCATGGAGCAGGGCAAGAGCCGTATCTGGCGCTACGTCCCCGGCAGCCAGCCGACCGTCATCGCCACGGGCCTGACGGACGTCCTCGGCCTCGCCCTGGACCCGCACAGCAACGACCTGATCGCCCTGTCGTACGGCACCGGTACGTCCAGCAACCCGGGGCCCGGGGCCCTGAACCGGATCAGCACCTCGACGGGCGCCGTCACCGCGATCCAGACCACCACTCCTCTGGTGGCGCCCGCGGGCCTGGCCGTCACCTCGAACGGTGACGTCTATGTCACCAGCAACACCCAGGGCAGCACCGGCGAGCTGCTGAAGTTCCCGGCTTCCTGATCCGGTTCGACCGGAGGCCGCCGGGCGTACGGCGGTGGATGTCACATCCGTGCGCCCGGCGGTGTCTATATGCCAAACAGGCCGGCAGGCCACTGAGAAGGCCACTGAGAAGGCCGCAGGATAAGGAGAACACCATGGCAGTGCGTGTCCCGAAGGCCGAGCTCCCCGCCGAGATGAAGGAAGCGCTGGTCAAGCAGCTCGGGGCCGTTCCCGAGCCCGTCGAGGTGAGCTTCAACAACCCCGCCGTCGCCACCTCCAACCTGGAGTTCTCGGCGAAGATCGCCGCGTGGGACGCGGCCGACGAGGGCCTGAAGACCTTCGCGCACATGGCCGTCGCGGCCCAGGTCGGTTGCAGCTGGTGCCTGGACATCAACTACTTCGCCGCGCTGAACCAGAACCTCGACATGGAAAAGGCGAGCCAGGTGCCGAACTGGCGGAACTCCGATGTGTTCACCCCGCTGGAGCGTGAGGTGATGGAGTACGCCGAGGCCATGACGAACACGCCGACGACCGTCACCGACGAGCTGTCGGCGAGCCTGCTCAAGCAGCTCGGCCCGGCGGGGCTGGTCGAGCTCACCGTGTTCATCGGTTTCGCCAACCTGTCCACCCGGGTCAACACGGCGCACGGGATCACCTCGCAGGGCTACTCCGAGGCCTGCGAGATCCCGCTGGCCAAGCGTTCCCAGACCGCTGTTGCCTGACGGCATGATTCGTGAGACTCATGACCTCATGACCGATGATCCGTTCGTCGTCCACCGCAGCCTGCTGTTCACCGTCGCCTACGAGATGCTCGGCTCCGCCGCCGACGCGGAGGACGTGCTCCAGGAGACCTGGCTGCGGTGGGCCGACGTCGACCGGTCCCAGGTGCGTGAGCCCCGGGCGTATCTCGTCCGGGCCGTCACCCGGCAGTCCCTCAACCGGCTGCGCAGCCTGTCGCGCAGCCGCGAGGACTACGTGGGCGAGTGGCTGCCGGAACCGCTGCTGACCAGCCCCGACGTCGCCGAGGACGTCGAACTCGCGGAGAGCGTCTCGATCGCGGTGCTGACCGTGCTGGAGACGCTCGGGCCGACCGAGCGGGCGGTGTTCGTGCTCCGCGAGGTGTTCGACATGCCGTACGGGGAGATCGCCGAGGCCATCGGGAAGTCCCAGGTCGCGGTACGGCAGATCGCTCGCCGGGCACGCGAGCACGTGGCGGCCCGGCGGCCGCGGGTGCAGGTCAGCCGGTCGGAGAAGCAGGCCGTGGTGGAGCGGTTCCTCACGGCGTTGCGCACCGGGAAGCTCCAGGAACTGCTGGAGGTCATGGCACCGGACGTCGTCCTGGTCACCGACGGGGGCGGCCTGGTCGCCGCCGCTCTGGAGCCGATCCACGGAGCCGACGCGGTGGCGCCGATCCTCGCCCGCGCCAACCGGGTGGTGGACGCGCTGGAGACCACGACGGTATGGCTCAACGGCGCGCCCGCGGGCCGGATCGAGTTCGACGGCACTCCGGCCGCGGTGAGTCTCGAGGTGGAGGATGGGCGGGTCACGCGGATCTATGTGGTGCGCAACCCGCACAAGCTGACGCGCCTCGACGAACTGGCCGATCTCGCCCGGTAGTTGGGTCGTACGGCAGATGTCATGAGTGGTCCGGGCGGTTGCGAACCGCCCGGACCCACGCATTGCAAGGGAGTGATCATGGAAACCGGCCTTCCCGTCCCCCGTCCGGCGCCCGGCTGGGCCACCGCCGCGGGGCTGCTCGGCTTCGCCGCGTACGGCGGTTCCGCCGCCACCGATGCCGGCTCCGCCGCCGACCGTCTGCTGATCGCCGAGCGCATCGCGCGCTACGGCTGGGCCTACGACGAACACGACCAGGCCGCGCTCGCCGAGTGCTTCACCGCCGACGCCACCTGGCGCGGCACCATCATGGGCGAGATCGAGATCCCCGCCAAGCACGGGGCCGAGAACATCGCGGCGCAAGAGGCCGACCTGTGGCCGAAGCAGGGCGACCAGCGCCGTCACCTGTTCACCAACCACGTGATCGAGCTGTCCGGCGACGAGGCCACGGCGCACGCCTACATGCTCCAGTTACGTATCGGCCACGCCCACTCCTCCCTCGCCATCTCCGGCGCCTACCGCTTCCACCTGCGCCGCGAGGCCGACGGCGGCTGGCGCATCGACAGTCTGACGGCCGCGCTCGAAAACCTGATCTGAGCGGCGCCGCCGGCCCGCGGAAAGGCTCAGGCGATCCCCGCCAGCCGCAGCAGCAGCGCCTTCACCTCCGTGGCGGCGAGGGTCCCCGAGACCTCGCCCGGACGGGAGCACAGCAGGACCGGTCCGTCCTCGGGCCGGTCCGGCAGCCTGCCGTGGCTGCCGCGCACCGGGGAGGGGTCGAGCGGGACGACGGCCATCCGGTAGCGCATGCCGAGCTTCTTGCGGGCCAGCGCCTTGGCCGCCTTGACCTTCACATACGGGTCGTCGGGGTCCATGAACAGTTCGGCGGGGTCGTAGCCGGGCTTGCGGTGGATCTCCACGAGCCGCGCGAAGTCGGGGGCGCAGGTGTCGTCGAGCCAGTAGTAGTACGTGAACCAGGCGTCCGGCTCGGCGACCGCGACGAACTCGCCGGCGCGCGGGTGGTCCAGGCCGTATTCCTTCTTGTCCGCGTCGGCAAGGACCGCATCGATCCCGTCGAGGCCCTCCAGCACCTCCCGGACACCGGCCAGGTCCTCGGGCCGGCGCACATACACATGCGCGATCTGGTGGTCGGCCACCGCGAAGGCGCGGGAGGCGGTGGTGTCCAGGTACTCCATGCCGTCCTGGGTGTGCACCTCGAGGTAACCGGCACGGCGCAGCGCCCGGTTGATGTCGACGGGCCTGCTGACCGGGGTGATGCCGTACTCGGACAGGACGACGACGGTGCGTCCCTCGGCGTCGGCGTCGTCGAGCAGCGGGGCGAGCACGGCGTCGAGGTCGGCGGCGGCCTTCAGAGACCGCGGGTCCGTCGGGCCGAACCGCTGGAGGTCGTAGTCGAGGTGCGGTACGTAGCACAGCGTCAGGTCGGGGTGCCGGGTGCGGTTCAGATGCCGGGTCGCGTCGATGATCCACTCGCTGGACACCAGGCCGGCCGTGGGGCCCCAGTAGCTGAACAGCGGGAACGTACCGAGTTTCGCGGTGAGTTCGTCGTGCAGCCCGGGCGGCCGGGTGTAGCAGTCGGGTTCCTTGCGGCCGTCGGCGTAGTAGACCGGGCGCGGGGTGACGGTGAAGTCGGTGTCCGCGCCCATCGCGTACCACCAGCAGACGTTGGCGACCGTGTAGCCGGGGTGCAGCCGGCGGGCCGCGTCCCAGACCTTGTCGCCCTCGACGAGCCCGTTGTGCTGGCGCCACAGGAGGATCTCGCCGAGGTCGCGGAAGTACCAGCCGTTGCCGACGACGCCGTGCTCGGCGGGCATCGTGCCGGTCAGGAAGGTGGACTGGGCGGCGCAGGTGACGGCGGGCAGCACGGTGCCGAGTCCGGCGCGCGAGCCGTGGCCGGCGAGGGCCTTCAGCCGGGGCATGTGGTCCAGGAGCGCGGGGGTCAGGCCCACCACGTCCAGCACGAGAAGGGGCGTCGGGGACGTCGTCACGGCTGTTCCTTGAGTCCGAGGTCGGTCAACAGGTCGCGGGCCAGGCCGAGTTCGGCGGCAATGCCGTCGGCGAGCTGGGCGTCGGTGGCCGGACGCGCCGCCACGGGCAGGGCCTGCCAGGTGTAGGTCTCGACCTCGAAGTGGCGGCTGACCGCGGTGGGCCCGCCGACCAGCGCGGCGAGCGTCTCGCGCAGCACGCCGAGCGTGGAGGTGAGCGGCGGGGCGGGCGGCTGGTGCAGCGGTACGTGGAAGTGGGCCCGCCAGGGCACGGTGTCCGGCAGCGCGTTCCCGCTCAGCGCCTGGCCGAGGTCGTCGGTGCCGTGCAGGACCCCGTCCGCCCGGGCCCGGGTCTGGTGCAGGAAACGCGGCTCGTCGAAGGCGGCGAGCGCCGCACGGACCGCCGGGTCGCGCGGGTCCTGTGCGTGCAGGGCCGCGGAGAGCTGCACCTTGGGCACCGGGACGCCCGCCCGTGCCAGGTTCGCGAGTGCCGTCCGGGGCTCCTCGAAGCTGGTCGCGAGGTGACAGGTGTCCAGGCACAGGCCGATGCGGTGGCCGGGCAGGGCGGTGAGCGGGGCGAGCGCGTCGGTGGTGGTCTCCACCGCGCAGCCGGGCTCCGGCTCCAGGGCCAGCCGGATCGAGCGGCCCGATTCCTGCTCCAGCCGGTCCAGACGGCGGGCCAGTTCGGTCAGCGCCGTGTGCGCCGAGGCGGCCGCGGCCTCGTCGAAGCCGGTGCGCCAGGCCAGCGGCAGCGTGGAGACGGTGCCCTCGGTGACGTCGGGCGGCAGCAGCCGGGCGAGCAGTCGCGCCAGGTCGGCGGTGTGCTCCAGGCGCCGCGGGTCGGTCCAGTCGGGCCGGTAGACGCGGTACTTGACCTGCTCGGCGCCGAAGCCCTGGTAGGGGAAGCCGTTGAGGGTGACCACCTCCAGGCCGCACCGGTCCAGCTCGGTGCGCAGCCGACGCAGCGCGGCCGGCTCGGCGTTCAGGACACGCACCGCGTCGCGGGCCAGCCACAGTCCTATGCCCAGGCGCTCGACGCCCAGGCGGCGGCGGACCGGTCCGCAGTGGGCGGAGAGCTGGGCGACGACACCGTCGAGGGTCTCGGCCGGATGGACGTTGGTGCAGTAGGCGAGGTGTACGGTCGTGCCGTCGGGGTGCAGGAAGCGCACGGTTCATTCGCCCCCGCGCAGTATGGAGTTGCCCTCGTGCAGCTCCTGCGGCTTGGCGGGTTCCAGGACCAGCCGGCCGCTCTGCCCGTAGAACGTGACGGGGTTGCGCCACAGCACCCGGTCCACGTCGTCCTCGCCGAATCCCGCGGCGAGCATCGCCTCACCGACCCTGCGGGTGTTGAGCGGGTCGCTCTTTCCCCAGTCCGCGGCCGAGTTGACCAGGACCCGCTCCGGTCCGTACTCCTTCAGCACGGCGACCATGCGGTGGGGGTCCATCTTGGTGTCCGGGTAGACGGAGAAGCCGAGCCAGGCACCCGAGTCCTTGGCCTCCTCGACCGTGGTCTCGTTGAGGTGGTCGACCAGGACGTGTTCGACGGGCAGTTTCGACTCGGTGACCACGTCGAGGGTGCGGCGCAGGCCCGTCAGCTTGTCGCGGTGCGGGGTGTGCACCAGGGCGGGCAGGCCGTGCTCGGCGGCGAGTTCGAGCTGCGCGGCCAGTGCGGTGTCCTCGGCCGCCGTCATCGAGTCGTACCCGATCTCCCCGACCGCGACCACGCCGTCCTTGACCAGATAGCGCGGCAGCTCGTCAAGGACGGGCACACAGCGCGGGTCGTTCGCCTCCTTGGGGTTGAGGGCGATGGTGCAGTGGTGTGCGATCCCGTACTGCGCGGCCCGGTAGGGCTCCCAGCCGAGCAGCGCGTCGAAGTAGTCGAGGAAGCTCTGCGGCGAGGTGCGCGGCTGACCGAGCCAGAAGGAGGGCTCGACCAGCGCTCGCACTCCTGCCGCGTACATCGCCTGGTAGTCGTCGGTGGTGCGCGAGGTCATGTGGATGTGCGGGTCGAAGATGCGCATCAGGCTTCCTTGGCGGTCAGGGCGAGTACGTGGGAGAGGTCCTCGGGGACGGGCCGCCCCGCGGCGGTACGTTCCGCGGCGAAGTCCCGCAGCATGCGGGCGAGTTCGGCGTCCGCGCGGGCCCGGTCCGCAAGGCCTGCGACGACGGCCAGCGGCACTGCGGTGAACAGGCACTTGAGGACGGCGTGGCGCCAGGCGTGGGCGTCCAGATGGGCGGCGGCACCGGTCTCTACGGCCGCGGCGACCAGCCGGGTGTCGTTGGTGCGCAGCGCGTCCTCGAGCAGCGGGACAGCCTCGTGCGGGGCGAGAGGCAGATGCGGCAGGGCCAGCAGGACGGCGCGGCGTTCGGCGGCGGTGCCCCGCTCGTAGAGCCGGGTCACGGTGGCCGCGTCGGGGCGGGCGGTGTGCAGCAGGAGGACGCGGACGGCCTCCGCCGCCTCTGGTGAGCCGCACTCCCGGCCGGCCGCCGCGAACCGCCGCTCCCACGCCGCGATGCCCCGGCGCGGCGGGGCGTCCGGGCCGGGGCGGGCGGCGTCGTGCGCGTCGGCGAGCGCGGCGTCGATCCATGCGGCGCTCTCGGGACCGAGGCGGGCCGGCAGTTCCTCTCGGGTGATGGGCATACGGGTTTCCCTACGCGGACGGCGCCGCGAAGGCGGCGGTGGGCGAGGAGGCGGCGCGGGGCAGCGCGGTGAGCTGGGCGCGCAGGAACTCCATGGAGGAGCGGGCGAGTCGCGGGCCGGCGTGCGAGTGGCGGGGCAGCTCGACGACGGTCAGCCCCTGGTAGCCGGTGGCGTCGAGCGCGGCGAGCACGGCCGGGAAGTCGATCTCGCCCTCGCCGAGGGGCAGGTGTTCGTGCACACCGCGCCGCATGTCCTCGATCTGCACGTGCCGCAGCCAGGGAGCCGCGGCGCTGACGCAGTCGGCCGGCGGCAGCGGCTCCAGGCACTGGCAGTGCCCGATGTCGAGGGTGAGGCCGAGCAGCGGGTGGTGGCCGAGCTGTGCGCGCAGCCGGTGGAAGCCGGCGAGCGAGTCCAGGAGGTGACCGGGCTCAGGCTCGATGGCGAGCGGGACGCCGGCCCGTTCAGCGGCGTCGAGGACCGGGCCGAGGGAGTCGCCGAGCAGGTCCCAGGCGGTGTCCTCGCTGGTGACGACGGACCGGACTCCGCTGAAGCAGTGCACCGCGTGGGCGCCGAGGTCCGCGGCCACCCGCACCGCGGTGACCAGGAACTCGGTCCGCGCCGCCCGCCCCTCCGGCTCCGGTTCGATCAGGGTCGGGGCGTGCTTGCGGCGGGGGTCGAGCACATAGCGGGCGCCGGTCTCCACGGTGACGGACAGGCCGAGCGCGTCGAGCCGGCCGGCGATCCGGGCCACGCGGGCGGCGAGATGCGGGCCGAGCGGGTCGAGGTGCATGTGGTCGAGGGTCAGGCCGACGCCGTCGTAGCCGAGTTCGGCCAGTATGCCGAGTGCGTCGTCGAGCCGCAGGTCGGTCAGGCCGTTCGTGCCGTAGCCGAGGCGGATGCTCATGTGGGGCTCACCTTCCGGGCCGCTCGGCGGGCCACGGGCACCAGTGCGGTGAGCAGCCCGGCCGGGGCGAGCGCACCGGAGCGTGCCGCGAGGGCCGCCTGCAGCGGGATCATCGCGCGGATGCCGCCGCCCACGGCCTTCTGGGTCAGGGGCGGTGACGGGTTCAGCGCGGCATGCAGGTAGGGCCGCGCCGCCGTTGCCACGTAGGCGCCCGCGCACGCGGTCCGGGCAAGGTCGTGGGGCGTGCCGAGCGACCTGAGCGGCCTGCTCCGGCGCTGTCCGGTGCGCGGGCCGTCGCTGCCCCGTACGGCGCCGGTCAGCAGGCCGAGGGCGGCGGTCGCGCCGAGCGCGGCGAGTGCCCTGCCCGGCGCCCCGCCCTGGGTCTCGTGGCGGGAGACGGCGGTGACCGCATAGGTGTGGGCGCCGAGCGCGGCGGCGGACGGCAGTGCGCGGCGCACCGCCCGGGCCGTGCCGTCGGCGACGGCCGCGTCCCGGTCACCGGCACGGGAGCCGGCGGTGGCCACCGCCCCGAGGAGCAGGTCGAGGCCGCGGGCGGCGGCCATCGCCGCCGGGCCGCCGGGCGTGTGCTTCAGCCGCAGGTCGTACGCCCAGACAGTGCCGGCGAGGGCGGTGGCGGTGAGCGCGGCGGAGCGGCCCGCGACGAGCGCGAGGCCGATCCCGGTGGCCGTCAGCGCGGCCGCCGCCGTCAGCGCGTGAGCGGGGGCGATACGGCCCGAGGGCAGGGGGCGGTGCGGGCGCTCGGCGGCGTCCTCCTCCCGGTCCGCCCAGTCGTTGAGCGCCATGCCGGCCGTGTACAGGCACAGCGAGGTGCCGGCCGCCAGGGCGGTGCGGGCGCCCGGGCGCAGCCCGCTCGCCGCGGCCCCGGCGAGCGCGTCGCCGGGAACGGTGAACAGGGCGGAGACCCGGAGGAGTTCGGCCCAGTCGCGGGCGGTGCTCACCGTGCCGCCCCCAGGCGGGCGGCGAAGCCCAGGAGCACGTCGTACTGCTCGGCGAGCGCCGCGGAGCCGCCGTCCGGATCCTTGAAGTAGAAGCCCAGCTCCGGAAGGCTCCCGGTGATCCCCGCCTCGTGGGCGCGGGCGGCGAGCCGGGCCAGGTCGAGCACGAGCGGCGCGGCGAGCGCCGAGTCGCAGCCCTGCCAGATGGTCTGGAGGATCATGCCCGCGCCGAGGAAGCCCTCGAAGGCGACGTGGTCCCAGGCGGTCTTCCACTCGCCGAGCGCGGGTACGTCGTCGATGTGCACCTCACCCTCGGGCAGCACTCCGAGGGTGTCCTGAAGGACCCGGTTCTTGCCCGCGTTCTTCGCTGCCGCCGCGGCGGAGTCGGCGAGCGCCGCCCCGTCTCCGCCGCCGAGCAGATTGGTGCCGGACCAGGCCCGTACGGTCAGGGCGCGCTGGCGGAACATGGGCGCGAGCACCGCCCGCAGCAGGGTCTGCCCGGTCTTGCCGTCCCGGCCCGCGTAGGGCACGCCCGCGGACCGGGCCGGCTCCTCCAGGGCCGGGTGGCGCACACCGGTCGACGGGGTGAAGTTCACGTACGCGCAGCCCGCGCGCAGGGCGGCCGCCGCGTACAGGGAGCTGGCCGGCAGCCGGGGGTCGCCCGCGGCCGGGGCGGGCTCGGTGGAGGCGACGTTCACGACGACGGTCCGGGCGAGCGCCCGGCGGCGGGTGAAGTCCTCGATGTCGGCGGCGAAAGCGGCGATCAGCTCCTCGTCGCTGCGCCGGTCTCCGGCCAGCGGTCCGCCGGTGCGTATCTCCCGGTCGGCGGCGGCGAGTTCGTGGTGCACCGCCTGGCCGAGGCCGTGCGGCAGGACGCCCTGTTCGGTGAGTGCCTCGGCGCGCTTGGGCAGCGGCCAGTCGACGGTGTCGTGGCCGCCGAAGACGAGGCCGGACAGGGCGGGCAGGCGGGCGCCGGTGAAGGCCTCGGTCTCGGTGACCATGCCCGTCGGCGGGTGCAGCCCCGCGGCGAGCGCGGCGCACCCGGCGACCGCGGTCGTGGCGACGGAGCCGCGGGCTCCGATGAACCACACGCCGGTGCCGGGCCCGCTCTCGGGTCCGGGGCGGGTACCGGACGTCTCGTCATGTTCGGACACGGAAGGCCTCCTGAAGTGCGTCGGTTCTGACGAGCGGGTCGAGCGGGGCAGAGGGGGGAAGGGGTGGTCCCTGAGCTGGGGGCGGCTTGCGGCCTGTCCGTACGGCGTGCCGGTCTGGGCGCTACAACGTGCGCTGCTGGAGCTGTGCGGCCAGCTCGCTCCAGACGGCCGCGCAACTGCGGGCCAGATCGGCGACCTCGGGGGACCAGTGGCCGGGCAGTCCGCGGTGCAGCGTCTCGGTGTCACCGCCGTCGACGGAGTAGTGGTGCAGCCAGCGCAGGGCGCGCCGGCCGGCTTCGTTGAGCCGCAGCGAGGGGTCCTCGCCGAGCCGTGCGAGCAGTTTGTGCCGGTCCACGGGGACGGCGCTGCGTTCGGCACGTGCGGGGGCGGCGGGCGGGCGCGGCCGGTTCGCGGTGGGGTCGCCGGCCACGGGCCCAGGAGCGCGGTAACGGACCGGGACGGGGTCCTCGCCGCGGTCGATGCGGCGTCGTACGTCGCGCACCGTGGCGGGTGACAGGCCGGTGGCGCGGGCGACCTCGCGCAGTCCGGCGTGGGGCAGGTCGAGGAGGATCGCGGCGGCGTGGCGCCGGCGCTGAGCGCTGTCGAGGGGCCGTACCCGGCCGTCCCGGCCGAGTCTCGTTTCGCACGGTGTGCTGTCCCCGGCGCCCGAGCACACGCGGATGCGGGAGACGGTCTTGTCGGAGAGTCCGGCGGCGGCCGCGACCGCACGGTCCGACCAGCGCGGGTAGGCACGGACGATCCGGGCCGCCGCGGCCGTGCGGTCGGCGCGGGACAGCGGCATACCGTGGGTGACGTTGGCCCGCACCGCCAGTACGAAGGCCGCGGCCCGGTCGCAGTCCAGCAGCCGTGCGGCGATCTCCGAACGGCCGTTGACCTGGGCCGCACGGACGCGGTGGGCGCCGTCGATGACCCGCAGGGTGGGGCGGTGCACCACGATGGGAGGCAGACAGTCCCCGGCCTCGGCGAGCGCCCGCACATGGGCCTGGTCCTCCCCGGCCAGCCGAGGGGAGTCGTCCAGGACGAGCGAGTCGATCCGTACGCGGGTGACGGGGTGCGAGGCGATCCACAGGGCCGATGACTCGATCGCGTCGGGATCGACCGCCGGGTATGTCAACTGCTCGGCCTGAGACACGTGCACCTCCTGACGCGATGCGCAAGGGACCAATTTCCGACAGCGACATTGGAGGCGGTGGGCCAGAACAGTGTCAACGAGCCACAAGCGGGTCTGGAAGGCGGCTCGAGCCCGTCTTGAGGACGAGGCTTGCCGACCGGCGCCCCGGTACCGGGCCATGTCACAGTGCACTGGTTCGCGGTGTCTCAGTGACGTACCCACTGAGACGTACACCCCGGCCAGCGGCAAGGAGTTCATCATGGAACCGCGTCTGAACCTCTACAACAGCCCCGTCATCGCCAAGTCCCTGAAGTACTTCGCCTCGGCGAGCAGGACCCTCATCAAGGAGTCGTCGCTGCCGAAGACGATTCAGGACCTGGTGATGCTGCGGGCCAGCCAGATCAACGGCTGCGGCTACTGCACGGACGCGCACTCCAAGGACCTCGCACATGCCGGGCAGTCCGCGACGCGCGTCAACCTGGTCGCGGCCTGGCGGGAGTCCACCGTCTTCACCGACGCGGAGCGCGCCGCGCTGGAGCTGACGGAGCAGGGCACCCGCATCGCCGACGGCGCCGGCGGCATCACCGACGAGGCCTGGGCCGACGCCGAAAAGCACTTCGACGAGGAGCAGCTGTCGGCGCTGATGTGCTTCATCGCCTTCATCAACTCCTCCAACCGCTTCGGCGTCCTCAACCGCACGCCCGGCGGCAGCTACACGCCCGGCGACTTCGGCTGACCGACGCCCGCCCGGCGCCCGCCCACGTCCCGTGCACCGCTCACCGGTGCCCGGGACGCTGTCGCGTGTGGCACGGGGCGGGGTGATGTGCGGCCGGAGGGCGGGGTGATGTGTGCGCCGGGGCGCGTCGTCATGTGCGGTACGGGGTGCGGCGGGTCCAGATGGGCTCGAGGCCGTGTCGAGGGCCGGTGGACGCCCGGGCGTGCGTCACGGCGGGCCGGTCCCGGATCTGCCTGCACCAGCCTGCCTCCGCTGCCGTCGACGGGTGTGCAAGGGCGGGGTCTCCGCGGTTGCACACCATATGGCCTGGTCGGGCGGCGTGCCTATAGTGACGCCGGTCGAACGCGCTCTGCCCACGGGCCTGGCCGTCAGCGGGCCGCCTGACTCGGTTCACCTGTTCCTACAGTTGCGAGGCATCCATGACGGAAGAAGCGGTGAAGCACCCCCTCGTCTCCTTCCCCCAGGACCGTACGTGTCCCTACCACCCGCCGGCCGGGTACGACCCGCTGCGCGCCGCCCGGCCGCTGACCCGGGTCAGGCTCTACGACGGCCGCGCGGTGTGGCTCGTCACCGGGATCGCTGCGGCCCGGGATCTGCTCGGCGACCCGCGCCTGTCCGCCGACCAGGACAACGAGGCGTTCCCCTCGCCCACCGAGGGCTTCAAGAACCGTGTTCGCGGGCGCCGGCTGTCCCTCCTGGGCATGGACGACCCCGAGCACAAGACACTGCGGCGGACGGTGATCCCCACCTTCACGGCCAAGCGCGTCTCCGCCCTGCGCCCGAAGATCCAGGAGATCGTCGACGCACTCATCGACGACATCATCGCCCAGGGGCCGCCCGCCGAGCTGGTGAGCGCGTTCGCGCTGCCGGTGTCCTCGCAGGTGATGTGTCTCATGCTCGGTGTGCCGTACGCCGACCACGAGTTCTTCGAGGAGCAGTCGCGGCGGCTGATAGCCGGCCCGACCGTCGAGGACACCCAGCGGGGCGGGGAGCAACTCGACGCCTATCTGGGCGCGTTGATCGAGCGCAAGCAGCGCGAGCCCGGCGACGCGCTGCTCGACGAGCTCATCCACCAGCCGCTGGCCGAAGGGGCCATCCGGCCCGACGAGCTGATGGCGTTGGCGGCCCTGCTGGTCGTCGCGGGCCATGAGACCACCACCAACATGATCTCCCTTGGCGCGTTCACGCTGCTGGAGCACCCGGACCGGCTCGCCGAACTGCGCGCGGACCCGGAGCTGATGCCGGCCGCCGTGGAGGAACTGCTGCGCTTCTGTGCCGTCGCCGAGGGCGGCATGCGGGTGGCGACCCAGGACATCGAGTACGCCGGACAGACGATCCGCGCCAACGACGGTGTCGTGATGTCGACGTCCCTGATCAACCGGGACACCGCGGCCTACAGCGCGCCCGACGAGCTGGACTGGCACCGCCCCGACCGGCACCACCTCGCGTTCGGCTTCGGCATGCACCAGTGCCTGGGACAGAACCTCGCCCGCGCCGAGATCGAGATCGCGCTGCGCACCCTGTTCGACCGGCTGCCGGGGTTGAAGCTCGCCGCGCCCGTGTCGGAGATCCCGTTCAAACCGGGCACCACGCTCCAGGGGATGCTCCAGCTCCCCGTCAGATGGTAGGAGACAAGCGTGCGGATCCAGATCGACAAGGACCGGTGCGTGGGCGCGGGGATGTGCGCCCTGACCGTGCCGGGTGTCTTCACCCAGGACGACGACGGCTTGAGCGAGATCCTGCCCGGGAGGGAGGACGGCGCCGGCGAGCCGCTGGTGCGTGAAGCCGTACGGGCCTGCCCCGTGCAGGCAATCGCCGTCGGTGACGAGTAGCGAGGAGCGTTCCGGAACCGGCACGCGGGGGCCGTACTGCCGACGTGCGGGCGGCCCCCACCGCACGGTTGGTTCCGGCTGGCCCGACGACACCGTCGGGCTCGGCGCGTGCTCCGGGAGTGCGAGAGGTGAGAGAGCCGGTGTGCACCGCACGTCCCGCTCGGACTGGGCGCCCGGGAACGCGTAGAGTCCGGCCGCCTGGCCGCCCTTGGCGAGGGGAACGCCGTCCACATGCTCCTGCGGCGGGTCGAGGGTTTCGGCGAGCGCCATGAGGTGCGGCCAGGTCCTCGATGAGCCCGTGGACGGCGGCCGGCGGGCCGCGGACGTGATCGGGCGTCAGCCGCCCCCG
Organism: Streptomyces sp. MMG1121; assembly: GCF_001280015.1. Lineage (GTDB taxonomy): Bacteria > Actinomycetota > Actinomycetes > Streptomycetales > Streptomycetaceae > Streptomyces. The sequence goes on along the minus strand of NZ_LGDV01000243.1, from coordinate 8,506 downwards.
GCTGCGCCGTCGCGTCGACGGCTGCGAGGAAGGCGTCCGCGGCCATCCTGGTCATGCCCGGTCTTCGAGCTGGACGCGGACCTGCGACTGAGCCGGCACGCCGGACTCGCCGATCCGCACACCCTCCATCCTCGCGTGACCTACGTCACTTTCTGCCACTCTTGGCGCGGTGGCGCCCCCGTGTCACTATCGGAGCAAGCCACGCCTGCCCGAAAACTGTGCAGGGCCGGGGAGTTGGGTGTCTCATCCGACGGTCCGTCAGCCCGACCGCTTTCGCCTCCCGATGCGGCCCGGCTCTTTCTTCCCCCAGGACGACGAACCGGCGCGCACGCTCTTCCCGTGCTTCCCGCCCCCCTCCACGAGCGCTGCTTCGCGCGCTGCGCCGGGCAGTCCCGCACGGTGACACCGGACCCGGGCGTGGACCGGGCGGGAGCCGTCACCGACCTGCGCGCTCAGGGAATCGACTGCGGGATCTCCTCCAGCGCACTCTCGCCACACCCCTACACGCCGAACCCATGTCCACTCAGGCCCCAGAAAGGGCAGCATGACGAGCGAACAGCCAACCCCGGACGGAATACTGCGGCTCATCAACGGCTACTGGGCCACCGGCCTCATCGGTGCGGCCGCCGCCCACTCCGTCTTCACCCACCTCGACAACGGCGCGGACACAGCAGCGCGGCTCGCCGCCCGTGCCAAGATCTCCGAGCGGGGCGCCCAGACCCTGCTCGACGGACTCGTCAGCGTGGGTCTGGTCGAGCTGCGCGACGGCGCCTACCGCAACACCGCAGAGGCGTCCGCGTACCTGGTCGAGGGCAGGCCCGCCTGCCTGACCAGCTTCGCCCAGCTCAAGCTGACCCACATGGGCTCCTTGGCCGACCTGCCCGAGGTGGTGCGCGCCGGGGGCCCGGTGAAGCATCCCACGACGGAGGTGGCCGACAACCCCCACTGGGAGCTTGTCGTCCCGGCCATCGCCGCGCAGTCGGTGCCCGCGGCGACCGTCGCCGCCGAGGTGCTGCGGCTGCCCGAGGCCGGCGAGGTCTCGATCCTCGACGTGGGCGGCGGCTCGGGTATCTACTCGGCGGTCTGGCTGGAGGCCAACCCCAAGGCCCGCTCGACCCAGCTCGACTGGCAGCCGATCAACGACATCGCCCGCCGGCTGCTGGCAGAGCGCGGCCTGGCCGACCGGTTCACCTGCCTCGACGGTGACTTCCACACCACCGACTTCGGCGAGGCGGTCTACGACATCGCGCTGTACTCCCACATCGCCCACCAGGAGGGGGCGGAGGAGAACATCGAGGTCTTCTCCAGGCTGCGCAGGGCCCTCAAACCCGGCGGCGCCCTGGTGGTCTGTGACTACGTTGTCGAGGACGACCGCAGCGGTCCGGCGTTCCCGCTGCTGTTCGCCTCGGAAATGCTGCTCAAGAGCAACCAGGGAGGGACCTGGCGGCGCTCCGACTACGACGGCTGGCTCCGCAAGGCCGGCTTCGAGGACGTCGCGTTCCACTCCGCGCCGCCCGCCACCTTGGTCGTCGCCCGCTAGCGGCACGGTTTCGCACCACAGCCAGGAGGAACCGACAAGAGTTGGAGGACTCGTGTCCGAAACCACCGAGACCGAGGACGCCTATGCGGCCATCGCGGAATCGGCCCGGCTGGTGGGGGCGCCCTGCTCACCTGAGAAGGTCCTGCCGGTCCTGACCGCGTACCAGGACGCTCTCCCGGACGCCGGGGTCGTACTGAGCGTGTCGACCGGCGAGCACCCGCCGGCAGAGCTCGACTACACCATCGCGATACCCGTGCAGGGCGGCGACCCCCACGCCGTCGCGCTGGCACACGGCCTCGTCGAGAAGACGGACCACCCCGTCGCCGGCCTCCTCGGCGACATCCGGGCGCATGTCCCCGTCAGCGAGTACTTCGTGGACGGCGGGACCCAGAGCGGCTTCAGCAAGATCTACGCGCACTTCCCCTTCCACCTGCAGAGCGTGTCGCAGCTGGCGAAGCTGCCGTCCATACCGCCCGCCCTGGCCGAGAACGCGGATCTCTTCGCACGCCACCACCTGAACGAGGTGGCGATGATCGGGATCGACTACCAGCGCAGGACGGTCAATCTGTACTTCGCCGAACTCCCCGGGGAATTCGGCGAGTCGCACAACGTCCTGTCGCTGCAGCGCGCGATCGGTCTGAGCGAACCGGAGGGGAGGATGCTGGAATTCGCCCGGAGGTCGTTCAGGGTGTACGTCACGCTCGGCTGGGACTCCGCGCGGATCGAGCGGATCTGCTACGCCCTGGCGCCGACCCGCGACTGGGATCCCTCGGCACTTCCCGTACGGATCGAGCCGGAGGTCGAGAAGTTCGTCAGGAACTCCCGGCGCCGTTACGACGGAGAGCCCATCGTGATCGCGGCCGTCAAATGGACCCGCGAGGAGCGATACATGAATCTGGGGCCGTACACCGCGCTTTCGCCGCTGATGCGCACGTTGCTGAAGAAGCTCACCGGGCAGCAGGTCTGATCCCCGGCGGCCTCCGCTTTCCCGGACACGGGAAAGCGGGGTCCCGGCTCAAGCGGGCCTCCAGACGGCATGTCCACCATGGCCGTAACGGACGGTTCCGTTCACGAGACCACGCATGCCATCACCGGAGGGACCATGACGACCGGATCCATCAGCGCCGCAGCCGGTTCGACCGCCATGAGCACGCTCGGGGACGCACTCGCCCGGGCCGGAGCGGAGTCGATCACCGGGCAGCGGGAGCAACTGGCCGAGGGCCTGCTCCGTGCGTCGCTGAAGCAGTGGGAGGATCCCCGGGCGAGGGTGCAACTGCTCGCGGACGTGCGGGCCGCGATCACCGAAGAGGCGGGCGCGGAACGCATGCGCGACTTCATGTCCGCCCAGTCCTCCCAGATCTTCAGCCAGTTGGGCAAGGCCCTCGGGCTGGCCCAGACGCTCGACATCGCCGAGGTGGCAGACCTCCTCAAGGTGCCGCCGGTGAACATCAACGCGGCCCAGTCACAGGTGTGGGGCATGGTCATCCTGCGCTACATCCTGAAGCTCGAACCGCTCGCGTCCGCCTCGACCGACGAGCTCGTCGACCTCATCGGCCCCACGATCCAGCGCTACTTGGTCGGCTAGCGGCGACAGTGGTCCGCGTCACTTCGAGCGGCTCTTGGTGGCGCACGGCACGCGTGTCACCATTCCCGTGCGTCACCCCTGCCTGAAACTCGTACCGAGCAGGCGTCAGCGGGTCGAGTGCCACAGCCGCCGTTCACCAGGCGGGGCCGGGCCAAGCCCGGTGCGGCACCGGATTCTTCTCGCCCTCACCTCTCACTCACGCCTCTCGCGCACTTGCTGCCACGGACGTGCACGCACGTGGCGTGCCCCCTGCGCTCCCCCGGGTTGGCGCGAGCCAGGTCGTTCTCCGCCGCACTCGCCGCACGCCCACCACCCAGCCGACCGCATCCTTGATCGAAAGGCAGTACGACCATGGCAGACAGAACCGGCGCAGCAACCAGCAGCGGTCCACCAGGGCGCCCGGCCGCGCTCCCGTCGCTCACCGGTCTGAGGTGGGTGGCGGCCATGCTCGTGTTCTTCTCCCATGCCTCGCTGCTCTCCGGTCCCAACCGGCCGGACGCGCCGCTCAACCTCTTCGCCAACCACCGCATCGCCAAGGGGCTGTCCGACGTCTTCGGGCCCGGATATGTCGCGGTGTCGTTCTTCTTCGTGCTCAGCGGTTTCGTCCTGGCCTGGTCGACGAAGCCCGGGGAACGGGCCACGGCGTTCTGGCGGCGCCGTGCCCTGAAGATCTACCCCAACCACATCGTGGTCTTCGTCATCGCGATGTGGCTGTTCGCCTCCTCCACCCCGATGCACGCCTGGCTGCCGAACCTCTTCCTGGTGCACACCTGGAGCAACCAGCCCGAGGTCATCTCAAGCGTCAACCTCCCGGCCTGGTCGCTGTGCGTGGAGGTGTTCGCCTACGCCCTCTTCCCCCTGCTGCTCATGCTGCTGCGGCGGATCCCGGAGAGCAGGCTGTGGCTGTGGGCCGGCGGGATGGTCGCCTGTGTGGTAGGCGTCCCGGTCGTGACGCAGCTGTTCGTCTCCGGCGGCGTCCGGATACCGATGTACCACCTGTGGATGAACCAGCTGTGGTTCAGCTACGGCTTCCCGCCCATGCGCCTGTTCGAGTTCGGTCTCGGCATGGTCCTGGCCCGGATCGTCGCCGCCGGCCTGTGGCCGCGGATCGGTCTGGTGGCCTCGGCAGTCGCCTTCGGCGCGGGCTACTGGCTCACGTTCGCGCTGCCGTACCCGTACCGGTTCTACGTAGGCACGATCATCCCGTTCGGCATGCTCATCTGCGCCGCGGCCGCGAAGGACGTACGGGGCGAGGGCGGCTGGCTCGCCAGCCGGCCCATGGTGTGGCTGGGCAACGTGTCGTTCGCCTTCTACGTCGTCCAGGGCGTCGTCATGTTCTGGGGCCGGCCCCGCGTCCTGGACGCCCGGACCTACGGCGTCGTGCCCGCCCTGGGGCTGCTGATCGCGCTGTTCCTGGCGAACCTGCTGGCCGGCTGGCTGCTGTACCGCCTGGTGGAGATGCCCGTGATGCGGCGCTGGAGCCGCAGCAGGAAGCGGCCCTCGCAGGCCGCCCCCCGCAGCACGGAATCCGTGCCGGTCGGCAAGGCCGCCTGAGCTCAGAACTCCCGCAACCCCCTTTCGAACACCACAACGTGACAACGCGTCGGCTCGCGTGAGGAAAGGATTGACATGGCCAGGAATGTGGACACCGACGTCATCGTCGTCGGAGCCGGTCCCACCGGTCTGATGCTGGCTGGGGAGCTGCGCCTCGGCGGTGCGGACGTCATCGTCGCCGAGGCGCTGGAGCGGCCCACCGGCCAGTCGCGTGCCCTCGGCTTCACCACCCGCGCCCTGGAGTCGTTCGACCAGCGTGGCCTCGTCCCCCGCTTCGGCACCGTCGAGACCATGCCGATGGGCCACTTCGGCGGCATCCCGTTCGACTACACGGTCCTCGAGGACGCGAACTTCGGCGCCCGCGGCATCCCGCAGTCCCAGTCGGAGGCGGTCCTTGAGGCGTGGGCCGGTGAACTGGGCGCGGACATCCGCCGCGGCCGGTCCTTCCTCGGCCTGGAGCAGGACGAGGACGGGGTCACGGTGACCGTGGCCACCCCCGGCGGTGAGCGGGAAGAACTGCGCGCCCTGTTCGTGGTGGGCGCCGACGGCGCGCACAGCGCGGTGCGCAAGGCGGCCGGGATCGACTTCCCCGGCACCTCCGGCACCCAGGTGATGCACCTCGCCGACGTCTGCGGCTCCGGCGTCCGTGCGCGGCCCTTCGGCGAGCGGCTGCCGGGCGGCCTCGTGCAGGTCTTCCCCGGCGGCGACGTGGACCGCGTCATCATGACCGAGTACGCCGCCTCGGCGGAGAACCACAACGAGACGCCCGAGTACGCGGAGATCGCCGCGGCCTGGCTGCGGGTGACCGGCGAGGACATCTCGGGCGGCACTCCCCTGTGGGTCAGCTCCTTCACCGACGCCACCCGCCAGGCCGCCGAGTACCGCCGGGGCCGGGTGCTGCTCGCCGGGGACGCCGCCCACATCCACCTGCCCGTCGGCGGCCAGGGCATGAGCGCGGGCGTCCAGGACGCGGCCAACCTCGGCTGGAAGCTCGCCGCCACCGTCCGCGGCTGGGCGCCCGAAGAGCTGCTGGACACCTACCACAGCGAGCGCCACCCGGTGGGAGCACGGCTGCTGGCGAACACCCGCGCCCAGGCCATGTCCATCTTCGGCGGCGACGAGTCGCAGGGCCTGCGCGACCTGTACGCCGAACTGATCGCCCTCGACGACGTGAAGCGGCACCTGGCCGGCATGGTCAGCCACGTCGACATCCGCTACGACATCGACCCCGAGGGCCACCCGCTCGTCGGCCGCCGGCTGCCCCCGCGCACCCTGCACGCCGTGGGCGGCCCGGTGCAGACCCCCGAGCTGCTGCACCCGGCCCTCGGCGTGCTGCTCGACCTCTCGGACACGCCCGAGCTGCGGGCCGCCGCGGCAGGCTGGAAGGACCGGGTCACCACCGTCACCGGCACGCTGGCGTCCGACGGAGCCTTCGACGGGGTGGCCGCGCTGCTGGTCCGCCCCGACGGCTACATCGCCTTCGCGGGCGACGACCCGGCCGGCCTCTCCGCCGCCCTGCACCGCTGGTTCGGCACCCCGGACCTTGCCTAGGCGCCCCAGGACCTCACGCCCCGTCAAAGGTGCGCCCGTCAATCGAACGTGAGGATGTATGTCGAACAACAATGAGGTGGCAGGTCTCTACTCTGTCATCGAGGAATCATCCCGACTGGCGGGCATCACCTGTGCACGCGACAAGGTCTGGCCGATCCTGACCGCGTACGGGGATGCGCTCGCGCAAGCCGTGGTGGCCTTCCGGGTGGCGACAGGCGAGCGCAACGCCAAGGATTTCGACTGCCGCTTCACCATGCTTCCCAAGAGCATGGACCCGTACGCGGTCGCGCTGTCGAACGGGCTGACCGTGAAGACGGACCATCCCGTCGGGAGCCTGCTGGAGGAACTGCACCGCGAGTTCCCCGTCGAAAGCAGCGGTATCGACTTCGGAGTCGTCGGCGGGTTCAAGAAGACGTGGTCCTTCTTCCCGACCGATGCCCTCCAGTCGCTGTCCGATCTGGTCAGGCTGGAGTCGCTGCCGGCCGCCGTCGCCGGGAACCTCGACTTCTTCACCCGGTACGGGCTCGCCGACAAGGTGAGCCTGGTCGGTATCGACTACCCGAGCAGGTCGGTGAACCTGTACTTCGGCGCGGCCCCCGAGGAGAACTTCCGGGCCGAGGGCATCACGTCGATCCTCCGGGACGCCGGACTGCCCGCGCCGAGTGACCGGCTGATCCGGCTCGGCACCCGGGCGTTCGGCATATACGCCACCCTGACCTGGGATTCCCCGAAGGTCGAGCGGATCACCATCGCGGCCATGACGCCGGATCCGACGACGCTGCCCGTGCGCATCGAACCGAAGATCGAGCACTACGTGAAGAACGCGCCCTACAGCACCGACGACCGTCAGTTCGTCTACGCGATCACCTCGTCGCCCAAGGGCGAGTACCACAAGCTCCAGTCGTACTACAAGTGGCAGTCGCGGGTGGAGAACGTACTGCTGGTGTCCGACGACGTCCGGCCGCACGCCGCCAAGTAGCGAGTGAGAGAGAGAAACCGATCATGGATTCCGTGAACGTCGCCATCATCTACTACAGCGCGACCGGCAACGTGCACACCCTGGCGAAGGCCTGCGCCGAGGGCGCGGAGAAGGCCGGCGCGACCGTGCGGCTGCGCAAGGTCCGCGAACTGGCCCCGCCGGAGGCCGTGGCCACCAACCCGGCCTGGGCCAAGCACATCGAGGACAGCGCCGACGTCACCGAGGCCACCCTTGAGGACCTGGGCTGGGCCGACGCCGTCCTGTTCGGCACCCCGACCCGGTTCGGCAACCCGGCCAGCCAGCTCAGGGCGTTCATCGAGACGACCGGTCCGCTGTGGGCCCAGGGCAAGCTCGCGGGCAAGGTGTGCTCGGCGTTCACCGCCTCCAACACCGCCCACGGCGGACAGGAGTCGACGATCCTGGCACTGGCCAACACCTTCTACCACTGGGGCGGCATCATCGTGCCCCCGGGCTACACCGACCCCGTCCAGTTCAAGACCGGGAACCCGTACGGGACGTCGCACGTGGCGGGCCAGGGCGCGCCCGGCGAGGACACCCTGCAGTCGGCCCGCCACCAGGCCCAGCGCGTCGTCCAGACCGCGGCGGCGCTCAAGGCCGGCCGCCCGGCCACTGTCTGACGGTCCGTCATCCACGCACACCGCGGTGCCGCCCCGCCCGCCGCCCGGCAGGGACGGCACCGCGGTGGCCGGTGTGTCCGCCGCATCCCAGGGCGGGCCGCGGTCCCGCCGAACCTGCAAGGAGAACTCGCGTGAACATCGCACTGTGGATCGTCGCGGCGGTGCTGGGCGCAGCATGCCTGGCCGGCGGCGCCATGAAGGTCGCACAGCCCACGGAGAAGCTGGCCGCCGGCGGCTTCGGCTGGGTCGAGGACTTCGGCTCCGGTCCCGTCAAGGCCATCGGCATCCTGGAGATGCTGGCCGGGGTGGGTCTGATCCTGCCGGGGGCGCTCGGCATCGCGCCGGTGCTGGTGCCGTTGGCCGCCCTCGGCCTGGCCCTGCTGATGGTCGGCGCGGCCGTCACCCATGTGCGTCGTCACGAGGCCCAGCCGATCGTGGTGAACGTGGTCCTGCTCGCCGTGGCGGCCTTCGTGATGTGGGGCCGCTTCGGTCCCTACTCCTTCTGACCGGTGGAGAAGCTCTCCCCGTGAAGGGCTCCGCAGCCCACAAACCGACACTGCCCACGTTGAAGGTCCAGCGGCTGGCTCTGGCCCGCCGGTTCGCCCAGCACACTGAGGAGCAGGCATGACACCGCAGGCCACACTCGCCCGGCTGCGTGA
>NZ_LGDV01000242.1 GCF_001280015.1 Streptomyces sp. MMG1121 | reverse complement strand
GTTCAAGGTGACCCAGGCCATCACCAAGAACCCCGCCGACATCCCGCCCGACGTCATCCCCGTCCAGGCCATCCTCACCGCCACGAAAACCACGTGACCGGCTGAGGCAAGGACTCCTCGCGCACACCCTGCGCGACCGTCGCCGTGTGCGGCAGTGCCCTCGGTCGGCAGGGCACTGCCCCGGAGCTGGAGAACCCATGAAGATATCCGTGTCCGGGACCTACTCCTCGGGCAAGACGTCGACGGTGATGGCGCTGTCGCACTACACCGGCGTTCCGCGCTCGCTGGCCCGGACCATCCGGGAGATCATGCCGCAGGCCCTGCCCGGCCTGAAGCTCACGGACATCACACCGGCGCAGTTCCTCCAGCTCACGATGCGCCGCCACACCGGCCGCGCCGTACAGGAGGCCCTGCTCGGGGACCACTTCGTCTCCGACGGGTCCTCCCTGCAGGAATGGCTGTACGGCGTGGGCCGGCTGCGCCACGGCATGAACCCCAACGCCACCGCGGAGGGAGCGAACGGCCTCGCCACCACCACGCCGGAGGAGATGGTCTTCTTCGGCAAGGTCGTCGAGCAGTACGGGCAGGCCTTCAAACAGCATGTGAAGGCCACCTACGACGCCTACGTCCACCTGCGGCACGAACTGCCGATCACGGCCGACGGGCACCGGCCGATGAACAACGAGTTCCGCGCGACCATCGACGAGATGCTCCTCGCCACGCTGGACGAACTCCGGATCCCCTACCACGTGGTCAGCGGCTCCATGGCGGAGCGGCTCGAGACCATCGCCGGGATCTTCGGCTGGACGCCGGTCATGAGCACGGCGCAGGCCATCGAACTGGCCGGGCAGGAGTACGGCCGTCAGGACTTCCGTATGGAACACGAGCGGGTCCCGGCACGCACGTGAGCTGCCCCCGCATCCCGAGGAGAACAACCGATGGAAAAGCCGCCCACCATCGCCATTGCGTACCATTCCGGCAGGGGCCACACCGACGTGCTCGCGCAGTCTGTCCGAGCCGGTGCCGAGGCCGAGGGCGCCCAGGTGACCATGGTGACGGTCGACGCCATGGATGACACCAAGTGGCAGACCCTCGACCACGCCGACGCGATCGTCTTCGGCGCGCCCACCTACATGGGCTCGGCGTCGGGCAAGTTCCACACGTTCGCCGAGTCGACCAACAAGCGCTGGGGGCGGCAGGCCTGGAAGGACAAGCTCGGGTCGGGGTTCACCATCAGTGCCTGCAAGGCGGGCGACAAGGACTCCACCCTCGGCTACTTCGCGACCCTGGGCGCCCAGCACGGGATGATCTGGGTCAGCCTCGGCCTGCTCCCGGGCTGGCACCTCAGCCACGAGAGCGAGAACGACCTGAACCGGCTCGGGTACTTCAACGGCGCCGCCGCCACCCTGCCGGGCGACCTGCCCGCCGACGAGGTGCACAAGGCGGACATCGCCACGGCCGTGCACCTCGGCGAGCGCGTCGCCCACCTGACGGCCGTCCACCTCGCGGGGCGCGCCGCCCTGGCAACCAAGTAGCCGACGAGCAAAGAGAGTTGACATGACGACAGCGCAGCAGCAGACGGAAACCGGGGCGACCGTGGACTCCTTCTTCGAGAGGTTCGCGTCCGGCGATCTGCCAGGCCTGCTTGAGCTGTTCGCCGAACAGGTGGACTTCCGGGTGGCGGGAAGTCCCGACGTGCCCTGGACGGGCACCCGCTCCACCAGAAAGGAGATCTCGGAGTTCTTCGAGACCTTCCCGAAGGTGCTGACGGCGCCTCAGGCCTTCACCCTGCACGCCCGCCTCGTCGACGGGCCGCACGCGGTGCTCACGGCCGAGTCCGTCTTCGGTGTCCTGGCCACCAGGAAGACCTTCACCAACGCCTACGCGCTGCACTTCTCCGTCGTCGACGGGAAGATCACGCGCTACCACATGTACGAAGACAGCTACGCCATCGCCGAAGCCTTCACCGCATGACGCGGCGAGCGCGCTGACCGCTCCCGCCGCCGGACTCGGAGGGGTGGTTCTTCGGCGGGAACAGGAGCGCTTGTGCCATCCCTGGAACTCGCGTCCATCGACGACTTCCTCGGCCCGCGCGACAGCCGATTCCTCGGCGAGGGATTCAAACGGGTCGAACACTCGCTGACCGATCTCACGGTGTCACCGGGCGCCGACGGCACCGCCGGCATCGACGCCACGGCCCATGTCACCATCCCCGCCCTGTGGTCCCGCAAGGGCGAGCACCAGCAAAAACCCCACCTCAGCACCATCGACGTGATGCTCTTCGCCGCCCGGCTCACCGGCCTGTACGCGGCCCACACCCACGGGCTCGGCCCGAACGCCCGCTTCGAGGTGCGCTCGGTCGACATGAAGGCCGGCTCCAGCCCGGACGAGGAGGGCCTGGAGAAGTTTCCGGTCAGCGGCCGGCTCGTCGCCGCCGACACGGCCGGCGAGCAGTGGTCGACCACCCTGGACTGCCGGATCGGCTCGCTCACGGCCCGGCTGCACGCGGTGCACAGCGCGGGCCGTCGCCCGGCCGGCACCGGCGCGGCGTACGACCTCGACGAAGACCTGCCCGGGCCCTGGAACGACCGGCCCTTCGGCGTCCCGCACCGTGCGCGGCAGCAGCTGCTCACCGGGGTGAACGTCACCGGCGACGGCGAGGACAACCTCCAGGCGTCCGCTCAGGTCGCGCTGGTCCCGGACGGGGCGGAGGCCGCCCGGGACCACGCGCAGGCCGGCATGATCGACGCCTTCGTCGCCGCCATGCAGCTCGGCCAGGTCCTGCTCTACACACTGGACGGCGTCGACCGGGCCGACAGCAACAACCTCTGGATGCGGCGCACCCGCGTCACGGCCGGCGCGAGCGTACCGGTCGGGGGCGACGACGTGGTGACGGCCCGGCTCGGGCAGGCCCGGCTGCTGCCCTCCGTGTCCGGCACCTGGCGATCGGTCGAGCTGAGCGGCGCCCTGCACGGCGTACAGGCCCGGGCCTCCGTCGTACACCTGCTCAACTCCTCGACAGAGCCGCGCAGTTGGGGAGGTGAGCGGCGATGAGTGAACCCGCCGCCGTGCTCGCCGGGCTCGGCGCCCATGTGCCGCCGCGCACGGTGACCAACGAAGAACTCTCCCGCCGGATGGACACCAGCGACGCGTGGATCGTCCAGCGCACCGGCATCCGGCAGCGACACTGGGCCGATCCCGGCGTCGCCACCAGCGACCTCGCCGTCGAGGCGGGCCACCGGGCCCTGAAGTCGGCGGGGACGGCCGGACCCGACGACATCGGCATGGTGATCGTGGCCACCGCGACTCCCGACACCCAGTGCCCGGCCACCGCCCCGGACGTGGCCGCCCGGCTCGGTCTCGGCACGATCGCCGCCCTGGACGTCTCGGCCGGCTGCTCGGGGTTCGTCTACGCGCTCGCCACCGCGTCCGCCGCCCTGGTGGCCGGGTACGCCGAGCGCGTTCTCGTCATCGGTGCGGAGACCTTCCGCCCCTTCCTCGACCCCGCCGACCGCAGCACGGCGGTGATCTTCGGCGACGGCGCCGGTGCCGTGGTGCTGCGCCGCGGCACCGCCGACGAGCCCGGCGCGATCGTGTCGGTGGACCTGGGGGCGGACGGCACCCTCAAGGAACTGGTCGGCATCCCGGGCAACGGCTCCCGGCACCGCTCCACCGACCGTCCGCCCGACCCGGCCGACCAGTACCTCTTCATGCACGGCAAAGAGGTCTTCGTGCACGCGGTCCGCCGCATGGCACAGTCCTCGTCGGCGGTGCTCGCCCAGGCGGGCTGGAGCGTCGGCCAGGTCGACCACGTGGTGGGCCACCAGGCGAATCTGCGCATCCTGCACGCGCTGGCCAAGCAACTGGGCGTGGACGGGGAGCGCCTGGTGCGCCATCTGGACCAGGTGGGCAACACCTCGGCCGCCTCCATCCCGCTGGCCCTGGCCGATGCCGCCGCACAGGGCCGCTTCCAGGCCGGTGACCGGCTGCTGCTGACCGCCTTCGGGGCCGGCCTGACGTGGGGTTCGGTCGCACTCACCTGGCCGGGGATCGCCCTCGCCTGACAGCCGCCGTTCCTTTGGAGAGGAAGCACCATGACGAGCCGCATCCTGCTTGAGCCCGAAGCCGTGCTCGACCTTCTCAAGACCCACTTCGACATTCCCGCCGACACCGCCGGCGACACGGACTTCCAGACCCTCGACCTGGACTCCCTGGTCCTGATCGAGCTGGGCGTCATCCTGACGAAGCAGTGCGGCGTCGACGTGAGCGGAGAAGAACTGGCCGCCGCCGGGACCGCTGCCAAGGCCGCCGAGCTGGTGTCCGAGAAGACCGCGAACAGCTCATCATCGCCGCGTATTTGACCCGCTCTCACCCGCAATGCAAGGAGAACACGGTGACCACCCTGATGCTACTGCCGGACGGAATGCGCCGCTGGTCCCGGGCGCACGGCGTCTCCCTCGACGACGGCTACGCTGCGATGGGGGACAAGCTCATCGAGTTCATGGGCTGGGCCAGGGAGGAGGGTGTCACCACCCTCTGCATCACGGCCTCCTCCGCCGCCAACCACAGCCGCCCCGAGGCCGCGGTGACCACGTTCATGAACGCGTTCAACGACGTGGTGCGCCGCGTCCACGACTCGGTCGCCTTCGACTTCTCCGGGTCGCTCGACCTCGTCTCCGCCCCGCACCTGTCCGAACTGGAGGAGCTGCGGGACAAGTCGGCCAAGGACGCGGAGTTCACCCTGCACTACATCCTGGGCATGTCCCTCCAGCACGAGGTCATCGGCATCTTCAACAAGCTCAACGGGAAGATCCCGGAGCTCACCGAGGAGATCCTCGCCGAGAACGCCTACGTGCCGGCCCAGGTCGACTACCTGATCCGCACCGGCGGCGCGATCCGGATGTCGTCCTTCTTCCCGCTGATGTCGCCCTACGCCGAACTGCACTTCTCCCCCTGCCTGTTCCCCGACATGACGCGCGCCGACTTCGACGCCGCCCTGAAGGACCTCCGGGCGCGGGAACGGCGCTTCGGCGGCTACCCGGTCTGAGTGCCCGGCGGCCCTGACCGGGCGGTGCCCCCCGGGGAACCCCGGTGACCACGCAGGACGGTCACCGGGGTTCCCCCTTTTTTTTGGCTTTTCGCGACGGAGAACCTGCACTCCGCGGCCCGGGCCCACCCAACGGAGACCCCTCGTCATGAACACCCATCAGACCTCGTCCCTTCTCCTCGGCCTCGCCGCCATCGTGCTCCTGGCGCGGTTGCTCGGTGCCCTGGCCCGCCGGCTCAACCAGCCCGCCGTGATCGGCGAAGTCCTCGCCGGTATCGCGCTGGGACCGACCCTGTTCCACGGTGCCCTCTGCGACGCCCTGTTCCCGGGCAGCATCCGCCCGCTGCTCAGCGCCCTGGCCGCGGTCGGCGTCGCGGTCTTCATGTTCATCGTCGGCCTGGAGTGGGACGCGGCGATGATCCGCGGCAGCGGCAGCCTCGCCGCCACCGTCTCGTTCAGCTCGATCCTGCTGCCGTTCGGCCTCGGCATGGCCCTGGCGCTGTACCTGATGGACGACTACGGCACCGGCGACAGAACGGCGTTCATGCTCTTCATGGGCATCGCCATGTCCATCACGGCGTTCCCGGTGCTGGCCCGCATCCTCACCGACCGGCGCATGACCCGCTCCCCGCTCGGCGTGGTCGCCCTGGCCTGCGCCTCCATCGACGACGTCCTCGCCTGGTCGCTGCTCGCCGCCGTGGTCGCCATCACCGGCTCGGCCGGCCCCGACCAGTGGCGCATCCTGCTCGCCATCCCCTACCTGGCGGGCATGCTCTTCGTCGTACGGCCCCTGCTGGCCCGCTTCGTGGCGCGCCGGCCCGCGCCGACGCTCACCCCGACCGTGTTCGCGAGCGTCCTGGTGGGCCTGCTGCTGTCCGCCGCCGCCACCGAGTGGGTGGGCCTGCACTACATCTTCGGCGCGTTCCTCTTCGGCGTGATCCTGCCGCGCACCGGCAGCGAGCGGCTGCGCGCGGACGTACAGGAACGCCTCGGCCAGCTGAGCGGCACCCTGCTGCTGCCGGTGTTCTTCCTGGTCGCCGGTCTCCAGGTCGACCTGTCCGGGCTGGACCTGGGCGGGCTGGGCGCGCTGGGGCTGATCCTGCTCGTGGCCGTCGGCGGCAAGTTCACCGGCGCGTTCGTCGCCGCCCGGCTGAACCGGATGCCGCTCAGGCAGTCCGCCGCACTCGCGACGCTGATGAACACCCGCGGCCTGACCGAACTGATCGTCCTGAACGTGGGTCTGCAACTGGGCTTCCTCGGCCCGGACCTGTACTCGCTCATGGTCGTCATGGCCGTCGTCACGACCGCGATGGCGGGCCCGCTGCTGAGCTGGATCCTCGGCCGGACGCGGGACGACGACCTGCCCGAGTCGACCGAGGCGTCCGCGCGCACGGCCGGGACCGTGAGCACCACCGCCTGACCCGAGGAGGACACATGTCCGGATCAACCGACGTCGAAACGGTGTACGCGGCCATCGAGGAAGCCGCCGGGCTGCTGAACCTGTCCTGCTCGCCCGGCACGGTCCGGCCGATCCTGAACGCCTTCGAGCCGTTCGAGGGCGGGATCATCTTCAGCGCGTCGGCCGGCGAGGGCCACGCGGGAGATCTCGACCTCACCGTCCAGGTGCCCCGCAGGATCGAGGATCCCTACGCCCATGCGCTGGCGCACGGATTCGTCCCGCGCACGGACCATCCCGTGAGCACCCTGCTGTCGGACCTCGGGGAGCGCGTCCGCGTCGACGAACACCTGATCGACTTCGGAGTGATCGGCGGATTCAACAAGATCTATGTGCACTTCCCGCGTGATGTGCAGGGGGTGGCACAACTCGCCGCCGCCCCCTCCATGCCACGCGCCCTGGCCGACAACGCCGCGTTCTTCGCGCGGCACGGCCTGGACGACGTCGCGATGATCGCGATCGACTACCGGAACCGCACTGTCAACCCGTACTTCACCTTCCCGGACGGCCTCGAGGCGAAGACCATCTCGTCGATGCTCAGCGACCTCGGACTGCCAGAACCGGACGAAGAACTGGTGGAATCCGCCCGCAAGGCATTCCGGGTCTATGTCACCCTCGGCTGGGATTCCTCGGTGATCGAACGGATCAGTTTCGCGCGCAGTCTGGATCTGCCGGTCATCCGGTCCCGGGTGGAGCCGGAGATGGTGGAGTTCGTGACGGGCACTCCGTACACCTACGACGGCGAGCGGTTCAGCATCTCGATCGTCAAATGGTCGGCCGGCGACGAGTGGTTCAACGCCGGGTCGTACTACCAGTTCGGGCCGCTGCAGCGGGAAGTTCTGGGAAAGATTCTCAGGTGAACACCCATGAATGAAAAGATCGTGCAGGAATTCTACCGTGCTCTTCAGGCCAAGGACATCGACGCGTTCGAGCGCCTGTGGACGGCGGACGCCGTATACCGGGTTCCGGTCACTCCCGAGGGCGTTCCCGGCGCGTTCACCGGCCGTGCCGCCATCGTGGCCGGGCTCCGCCAGTTCTTCGCTCTGTTCGGCGAGACACGGGTGACGTGGGACACCGAACCGATGGGCGACCCGCACAAGATGCTGGCCACCTGGTCCCTGGAGACCGAACTGCTCGCCGGCGGCACCTACCGCAACCGGGGGGTGTCGATCTTCCGGCTGGAAGGTGAACGGATCGCGGAGTTCACGGAATACGTCGACACCGCCGCGTTTTTGAGGATCTTCGCCGCCAAGAACTGACCGACGACCATACCGATCCCCAGCGTCAGTGAAGGTCCAGCGGATCTCAAGCGGCCCCGCGCTATCTTCGGTGGGCGACGAAGTACGAGATTCCTGCGGGATCAATGGCTGACGCAGAATACTTGGAGTATTGATGTCTCAAGGCACTGAGGCAGAAACGCTGTACGCAGCCATCGAAGAAGCCGCCCGACTGGTGGGAGCGTCCTTCTCGCGTGACAAGGTCTGGCCGATCCTGGACGCCTTCCGTGACACACTCACGGACGGCGCGATCATTTTCAGCGCGCAGGTCGACGCGGGCCAGGTGGGAGATCTCGAATACACCGTCCAGGTGTCCCCGGGCACCGAAGGCCCTTATGCCCGGGCGCTGGCGAACGGCCTTCTTCCGCGGACCGGCCATCCCGTCGGCACCCTGCTCCCGGACCTCCAGGAGATCGTTTCCGTCGACGACTACTTCATCGACTGCGGAATCGTCGACGGCTTCAAGAAGGTCTACGCACAGTTCCCCCGCAGTCTGCAGAAGGTGTCGCGGCTCGCCGACATCCCGTCCATGCCGCGCGCGGTGGCCGACAACGCCGAGCTCTTCGCCCGCCACGGCCTGGACGAGGTGGCGCTGGTCGGCATCAACTACCAGCGCAAGTCGGTGAACCTGTACTTCCAGCTCCCGTCCGACGTCGCGGGCGACCTCGCCCCCAAGACGATCCTGTCCCTGCTGCGCGAGTTGGGACTGCCCGACCCGGACGAACGGATGCTGGCGTACGCCTGCACGTCGTACCGGGTCTACGCGACCCTCACCTGGGACACCTCGCAGATCCAGCGGATCTCCTTCGCCCCCATGCCCTCTCCCGGTCTGGACCCCTCGGCCCTGCCCGCCCGCATCGATCCGGGACTCGAACAGTTCGTGCGCAGCGCTCCCTACACGTACACCGGTGAGCGCATCAACGCCTCGGCGGTCAAGTGGTCGCCCGTCGGCGACCACCTCGACCTCGCGGCGTACTACCAGATCCCGCCCGCCCTGCTGAAGGTGTTCACCTCGAACGCCTGACGTCCATCCGAGTCACCCCCCACCGCGGCGGAGGACACCGGCACACGCCCCGCCGGCCGCCCCGCGTCGACTCCCGGCCGGACCGCTCGGCCGTCATGTCACAGGCGGGACCCGTGTCTCGTCATAGGGGTGACGCCTCAAGTCCGTTCGCTGGAACGTGGAACAAGGAGATGATCATGGCAACACAGAGCGCAGCCGCCGCGGCTGGGCCGAGCTCGGGGGCGGCTGCGGACGCGCGGCGGCGGTGGCTGATCGGCGCCGTCATCTGCACCGCCTACCTCATGATCGGCCTCGATCTGACCGTCATGAACGTCGCACTCCCCTCGGCACAGAGGGCGCTGGACTTCAGCAACTCCGACCGGCAGTGGATCGTCACCGCGTACGCGCTGCCCTTCGGCGGTCTGATGATGTTCTGCGGACGGCTGTCCGATCTGATCGGCCGCAAGCAGACCTTCCTCATCGGCCTGGTCGGCTTCGCGGTCGCCTCCGCCGTCGGCGGCGCCGCGACCAACTTCGAGATGCTGGTGACGGCCCGCGCCTGCCAGGGTGTGTTCGCCGCGATGCTGTCCCCGGTCTGCATGGCCCTGCTGACCACCACCTTCACCGACCCGAAGGAGAGGGCCAAGGCCTTCGGCATCTTCGCCGGTGTCGTGGCCAGCGGCTCGGGCCTCGGCCTGATCATCGGCGGTGCGCTGACGTCCGGGCTGAACTGGCGCTGGTGCATGTACGTCAACCTGCTCCTCGCCGGCATCTCGCTGCTCGGCGGCCTGTCGCTGCTGCAGAACCAGCCGAAGAACGGCGCCAGGATGGACGTGCCCGGGGTGATCCTCGCCTCCGGCGGCATGTTCTCCGTGGTGTTCGGCTTCTCCCACGCCCACGAGGGCTGGAGCAAGGGCTCGACATGGGGCTACATCGCCCTCGGTGTCGTCCTGCTGATCGCCTTCTCCGCCTGGCAGACGCGCGCCAAGAGCCCGCTGCTGCCGCCCCGGATCGTGCTCGACCGCACCCGCAGCGCCGCCTACGTCACCGTGCTGCTCGTCGGCGTCGGCCTGTTCGGCATCCTGATGTTCCTCGTCTACTACATGCAGACCAACCTGGGCTACTCGGCGATCAAGTCGGGCTGTGCGCTGCTCCCGATGATCGCGATCACCCCGATCGGCACCGGCCTCGGCGCGACCAGGCTGCTGCCGAAGTTCGGACCCCGGCCGCTGATCTCCGGCGGTCTGCTGATCAGCGCGGCGGGCATGGCGCTGCTGACCCAGATCGACGCGAACTCCCACTACGCCACCCACCTGCTCGGCCCGCTGGTCCTGGTCGGCCTCGGCATGGGCCTCATCTACGGCGCGGCGCTGAGCGCCGGCACCAACGGTGTGGCGCCGCAGGAGGCCGGCATCGCCTCGGCGCTCATCAGCACCGGCCAGCAGCTGGGCGGCGCCATCGGCACCGCCCTGCTCAACACGATCGCCGCGACCGCCGCCACCGACTGGCTCAGCAGCAACGCGCAGGGCAAGCCGAGCCTGGAACAGATCGGCCTCGCCTCGATCCACGGCGACGTGAGGGTGTTCTGGTGGTGCACCGCCATCTTCGGCGCCGGTGCCGTCCTGTCCGCCCTGCTGCTGCGCGGCGGCCCCCTGCCCGCCCCGGCGGGCGCCCCCGCCCAGCAGCCGTCCGAGGAGAGCGTGGCACGGTCCTGACCGTGCGTCGGACCCGGACCCACGGGTCCGACGGCCGGCGATGCCCCGGGGAGATCCGGGCATCGCCGGCCGCGTCGTCGCCCCACTCGGCCTTTGCTACAGCCGCGCTCGAACATCCCTGGTGCGCAACGGACTTGAGGCGTCTGCGCCTCTAGGGTGGAGCTCGGCCGGAGAGGTGGCCCGTCCGTCCTGGAGTCCTGGATCCAAGCTCGGATTCGAAGAGGAGCGTGCGGTGAGCCGGATCGAAGAGTTCGAAGAGTTGCGGTCCCTGCTGTTCTCGATCGCCTACCGGATCCTGGGCAGCGTGAGCGAGGCCGAGGACGCGGTCCAGGAGACCTGGCTGCGCTTCGACGCCTCCCCGACCCAGCCCGGGTCGGTCAAGTCCTACCTCTCGGCCGTGGTGACCCGCATCTCGATCGACGTGCTGCGCTCGGCCCGCGTCCGGCGCGAGGAGTACGTCGGCCCCTGGCTGCCCGAGCCGCTGCTCACCGATCCCTACGAGGACCCGGCGCGCTCCGCGGAGCTGGCCGACTCGGTGTCGATGGCGGCCCTGATCCTGCTGGAGCGGCTCAGCCCCCTGGAGCGGGCGGTCTTCGTGCTCCGGGAGGTCTTCGCCTTCGACTTCCCGGCGATCGCCTCGGCGGTGGGCCGTTCCGAGGCCGCCTGTCGCCAGCTCGCGGTACGCGCCCGCCGCCACATGGCCGCCGAGCGCCCCCGCTTCGAGGCCGACCGCCAGGAGCGCGACGAACTCGCCGAGCGGTTCTTCTTCGCCCTCAGGGAGGGCGACGTCGACTGCCTGCGCGAACTGCTCGCCGCCGACGCGCAGATGGTCGGCGACGGCGGCGGCAAGACCCCGCAGCTGGCACGGGCCGTCAGCGGCGCCGACAACGTGGCCCGGCTGCTCGCCTCGATCATCCCCACGCTCGTACGGGTGGATGTGACGCTGGAGGCACGCGAGGTCAACGGCCAGCCCGGCGCGATCTTCCGCGACCGGGACGAACGGGTTCTCACCACCTGGACCCTCGACGTCCTCGACGGGCAGATCCAGACGATCCGCTCGGTGACCAACCCCGACAAGCTCGGGCACCTGGGCCCGGTGGCGGACGCCTGGGCGGTCAGCCGCGAGGCGAACCTGGCACGACGCTCCACGGTGGACTGAGCGCACGAACCCACCCTGCTCCACCCCGGCCACGACGACCCGTTCGTCGTGGCCTTTTCGGCGTCTGCCGGTACCCGGCGAGCGGCTCGCCCCGGGACGTGGACGACCCCCCTTTTCGCGCGGGACACCTCCTGCTGCCTGCGCACCTTCCCCGTACCTTCGCACGGAAAGGGTCCGTCCGTGACCACGGATGCCTCGACCACGGCGGATGCTTCGGCCCGCCTGAGTCCACAAGAGTTCGTCGACCGCCATCCGATGAGCCGCCGGCAGTGGCGCATCGTCGTGGTGGGCCTGCTGATGATGGTCGCCGAAGGGCTCGACGCCGTCATCGCCGCCTTCGTCTACCCCAAGATCAACAAGCAGTGGGGGACCGGTGACACCGCGATCACCGCCACCGTGACGCTGAGCGTCCTGGCGATGGTCGTCGGCGGTGCCGTCGTCGGCCCGCTCGCCGACCGGTACGGGCGCAAGGGCGTCACCGTCGCCGGCCTCACCGTCTTCGGCCTGGGCACGGCCGCCATGGCGCTCACGCACGGCATCGCCCCCTTCGCCGCACTGCGGATCGTGGCCTGCCTCGGGCTCGGCGCGGTCCTGCCGACGATGATGGCCCTGGTCGCCGACTGGACACCGGCACGGCGCAGGGGCCAGATGGTCGCGCTGGCCTTCACCGGGGTGACGGCCGGCACCACCGTCGGCGGCGTCCTCTCCTCCGTCCTCGTCCCCGCGTACGGCTGGCCCACGCTGCTGGCGGTGTGCGGGCTCGCCCCGCTCCTGCTGATCCCGGCGCTCCTGCGACACGTCCCGGAGTCCGCGAGCGTGCTCGCCGCCCGGGGTCGGCCCGTGGCCGAGGTGCGGCGGCTCCTGGCCGCCGTCGTGCCGGACCAGGACGTCTGCGGCGTGGTCCTGGAGCGGGCCGCGGCGCCGGGGCCCCGACGGCCCCCGTCCCGGGTCATCCTGTCCCGGGGCACCGCCCGCACCACGGCCCTGCTGTGGGTGTGCTTCCTGGTGGGGCTGGGCGTCATGGCCGTGATCCTCAGCTACCTGCCCCTGCTGACCGAGCGGACGGGGCTGACGTCCGCACAGGCCGGCGTGGCCGTCGCGGTGTTCGGCTGGGGCGGCCTGATGGGACAGCTCGCCGTGTCCTTCGCCCTCAAGCGCTACGACCGGTTCCGGGTGCTGGTGGGTCTGTGGGGGATGAGCGTGCTCGTCCTCGGGGCCGCCGCGCTGTGGACCGTGCAGTTCGCCGCGCTGCTCGCCGGGGCGTTCGTCCTCGGGCTGTGCCTTCCCGCGGCCAACTCCGCACTCCAGGTGATCGCCGCGGTCGCCTACCCGCAGTCCGCGCGTGCCACCGGCATCAGCTGGGCCAACAGCGTCGGGAAGCTGGGTCCCGTGTTCGGCGGCGTCTTTGGCGGCCTGATGGTCAGGGCGCACTGGAGCCTGGGCACCGTCCTGTTCGTCCTCGCCGTGCCCGTCGCGCTGTGCATCCTGGCCGCGCGTGCGCTCAGGGCCCGCACCCAGGAGCACCGGGCCGAGCCGCACGCCGTCCCGCGGCCGCTGCCGACCCCCACGCCCGAGCAGGTGTGACCGCGCGGCCGCCCGCACAGAGCACGAAGAAGGACCCCGCCCCCCGATACGGGGGCGGGGTCCTCACCGAGCGCCGGGCAGGCCTTGCACCTGCATCTCCCCGCAGGAAGCGGGACGTCTTTCCTTGGACCACCAACGCAGTGCGCTTCACCCGGAGCCGGGCACCGCGCTCAAGATCCACTCTAGCCCACCGGGCCCCGGCACACCACATCGCGCCCGGGGCCCCCGCCTGTCACACCGTCACTTGCCGAGGAGCCCCTTGCCCTCCACGGAGCCCTCGCTGATCTGGTAGTACGTCTGGAGCTTGAAGTACTCCCCGCCGGCGTACGACGCGACGTTGTACAGGCCCTTGCCGACGGCGCCGTAGGTGTACGGAGCGTTCTTCGCGAACATGTCGACCCGCGGATCGACGTCGAAGCGCGCGGGCAGGTCGTGGATGTCCGGAAGCAGCGCGGCAAAAGTGATCCGCTGAATCTCCGGTGAATCCCAGCTCAGCGTCGTGTAGATACCACCCGCCTGCCGGGCGTGCTTCAGCATTTTCTCACTCGGTTCCGGGAGCCCGATGTCGCGCATCATCGCGCGGATCGTCTCCGGTTCGCGGCACTCGGCGGGTGCCCCGACGAAGTAGACATTGACCGTCCTGCTCGGATAGTCGATCCCGACCATGCTGAATTTGTCGTCAAGGCCGTAACGTGCGTAGAACTCGCGGTTTCCGACCAGGCTGCTCGGCATGGACGGAACGTCGGCAAGGTCCGACAACTTCTGCAGGTTGTCGATCGGGAAGAACGTCCAGGTCTTCGTGAAACCGCCGACGAGACCGAAGTCCGCACCGTGATAGGGAATGGGGAACCGTTCCTCGAGTTCCGCCAGCAAAGAGCCGACGGGGTGGTCCGTCCGCGCGGTGAGACCGTGCGACACCGCGTGGGCGTACGGGTCGAAGCCCTGGGGAAACGCCGTGAAGCGGCAGTCGAGCTCGCCCGTCTTGCGCGTGGCCACCCGGAAAGCGATCACAGCCTGCGGAATGAACTCCTGGTACGCGGTCAGGATGGGCCAGACTGTGTCGCGCGAAGGCGTGATGTCCAGCAGGCCGGCCGTTTTCTCCATGACGGAGTAAAGATTCTCCAGGTCCTCTGTCCCGGTCATTCGTCTTCCTCCAGAGTCAATCTCGGTAGCTCGCCGCTCCGTTGAAGGATCGACGCCGGGTACTTACTCTGTCAAGTTAATGATGGGCCTTGCCCATTGACATCCGCCTGGCCAGGAAATATAGCGAATTTCCACTGGGTCTCGAGTGGACGCGGTTACCCTCCAGGGGGTGAAGTGCGGGATTCCCCCTCTTTTGCAGAAAAGGACACACCCATGACGACGTCCGGCCATTCACCCGCCGCATCGGCCGCCCCGAAGATCGCCTTCGACTTCGACAACGGCAACTTCATCCGGGACCTGATCACCACCAACGGCGGCGGAGGCTTTCCCCCGGCCGAGGCCATCGCCCCCGGGGACACGACGATCTACACCTGGATCACCCTCCTGTTCCAGATGTCGTGGTTCGACGCGCTGGCGCCCTACCACCCGACCGCGGTCGGCGTGTACTCCCGCATCGAGCGCCGCCCGGCCGCCGAGTCCGCCACCAACCGGAACAAGAACATCGCCGGCCTGCACGCCTCGTACCAGGTGGTCAAGGCCGTGTTCGAGGAGCGGGCGCCCGTCATGCGGATGGCGATGACCGCGTTCGGCCTGGACGCCGACGACGAGTCGGAGGACCCGACCACCCCGGTCGGCATCGGCAACATCGCCGGCAAGGCCGTCGTCGCGGCCCGCCTGGACGACGGCATGAACCACCTCGGCGACCTGGGCCGCACCTACAACGGCCGGCCGTACGCCGACTACACCGGCTACCAGCCCGTGAACACCGCCTACGAACTGGTCGACCCCTCGCGCTGGCAGCCCGCGCTGGGACCGCACCAGCGCCGCGTCGGCGGCGGCCCGGGCGACAAGGGCGTCTTCACCGTCCAGCAGTTCGTCACCCCGCAGCTGCGGCTGGTCAAGCCCATCACCTTCAAGGACCCGGGCGAGTTCGAGCTCGCCGCGCCCGAGCACCTGAACCACACCGACGCCGCCTACCAGCGCTCGGTGGACGAGGTCCTGCGGGCGTCGGCCGCGCTCACCGACGAGCAGAAGGTGAAGGCGGAGTTCTTCGAGCACTCCCCGGTGTCCCTCACCTGGGCGCCGCGCGCCGCGGCCCTGGCCCACGACCTGGACCTGGACGGCTGGGCCCACCTGTTCGTCACGACCGCCCTGGCCCGGTTCGACAACCTGATCGCCGTCTGGCACCAGAAGCACGCCCACGACGCCGTACGCCCGTTCAGCGCGATCAAGCACGTGTACGGCAGCGCCCCGGTCACCGCCTGGGGCGGACCCGGCAAGGGGACCGTCACCGACCTGCCCGCCGACGAGTGGACCAGCTACCTGCCCGAGGGCAACCACCCCGAGTACCCGTCCGCCTTCACCACCCTGTGCGCCGCCCAGGCACAGGCGGCCCGGCGCCTCCTCGGCGACGACGTCCTGGACTGGACGCACGCCTTCCCCGCCGGCTCGGCGCAGACGGAACCGGGGCTCGTCCCCGCCGGCGACCTGAAGCTGACCTGGGAGACCTGGACCGCCTTCGAGAACGACTGCGCCGACAGCCGGGTGTGGGCCGGCGTGGCCTTCAAGGAGACCGTCGAGCGGTCCATCCCGTTCGGCGCCCGGTTCGGCGACCTGGCCTACGAGTTCGTCCAGCGGCACATCAAGGGCGACGTCCAGCACTGACCCCGGCACGGTCCCGCGCACGCGGCGGCCCGTCGCGCGCTTTTGGCCCGGAGCAGGAGACGAACGCAGCCGACGGAAGAGGAAGCCGATGAGTCCTGCCACGCCCACCCCGGAGCAGCCCGCGCGCCGTGCCGAACTGGCCTGCCGGGCCTGGGCCGAGGCCCGCTGCCTGGCCGGCGCCGCGGACCGTGCCCCCGCCCTCGACACCGGCCCCGCCCACCCCCCGCTCGGCGAACTGACGGCCGACGCGCTGCGGGCGTACAGCGCGCTGTCGGCCGGTCTCGGCCGGTCGATCCCGGTCACCGGGCTCGGACCGGGCGGCGGCGGGGTGCGCGGGCTCGCCACCTTCCTCGCGGTGTACGCCGGTCAGTACGAGCGGCAGGACCCGCGAGGCCTCGGCGCGGCGGCCTGAACTCGACCCTCGCTCCCGCCGCGCTCGAAGCCCCCTGGCGCCCACGGGACGCGCGCCGGCGCCGCCCCTAGGGTGGCTGTGCAAGGCGTCGCGCCCGCCCGCCCCCATCCCCCGTCGGCGGGCGGGTGCGACACACTTGTGTCCCCCCGGGGCGGCCCTCCTCCCCACTCCCCTCGTGCTCCATGTCACTTGTGCCGGAGCTGTCTCGTCTCGTGAGTGACGGCATGTGCGAAGGGGAGGAGCGAAAGCCGATACCGCCACCGGGCGGCGGTGCCGACCACGGGGCAGAGCTTCTCCCACGGCGAGCGGGGGCGGGCGCTATCCGTCGTGTTCAAGGAGGGGCTCGCGTGAGCCGGATCGAAGAGTTCGAGGAGTTGCGGTCCCTGCTGTTCTCGATCGCCTACCGCATCCTGGGCAGCGCGAGCGAGGCCCAGGACGCGGTCGAGGAGACCTGGCTGCGCTACGCGAGGGCCCCCACCCCGCCCGCCTCGGCCAGGACGTTCCTGTCGGCCGAGGTCACCCGCGTCGCCAGGGACGTACTGCGCTCGGCCCGGGCACGGCAGGACAAGTACGCCGGTCCGTGGCCTGCCGGGCTGCTGCCGGAGGACCCTTTCCCGGACCCGGAGCAGCCGGCGGAACTGGCCGAGTCGCTGTCGACGGCGGCCGTACTGCTGCTGGAACGGCTCTCCCCGCTCGAACGCGCGGTCTTCGTCCTGCGGGAGATCTTCGGATGCGGCACGGCGCGGATCGCGTCGGCCGTGGGGTGCTCGGAGGCCGCGTGCCGCCAGCTCGCCGCCTCCGTGGCGGCGCGCAGCGACGCCGGCGGCACGGCGCTGCCCTGGCCCGGGCACATCGTCGGTGCGGACCACGTGGCCCGGGTGCTCGCGGCGATCGTCCCGGCGCTGGTGCGCGTCGGGGTCACCCTGCGGCCCGAGGACGTGGACGGCGGCCCGGGCGCGGTCTTCCGCGACCGGGGCGGCACCCTCCTCGGGGCCCTGGCGCTCGACGTCCTCGACGGGCGCATACAGACCGTTCGCTGGGTGACGGGTCCCCGTGACCTCGACGGCGAGGACGAGGCCGCGTGATCCGGGTCCTGCTCGCCGACGGCCAGCCGGTCCTGCGCAGCGGCCTGCGCGCGCTCCTCGACGCCGAGGACGACATCGAGGTGGTGGCCGAGGCCGCCGACGGCGCGACGGCGCTGCGGCTGGCCGGCCGACGGCTGCCCGACATCGTGCTGACCGATGTGACGCTGCCCGTCGTCGACGGCATCGAGGTGACCCGGCGCATCGTCGCGGCCCCGGCCCGGACGCGCGTCGTCATCCTGACCGGCGACGGCTGCGACAGCCATGTCTTCGACGCGCTGCGGGCCGGCGCCGCCGGATTCCTCGTCAAGGACATCGCGCCCGCCGACCTCGTGCACGCCCTGCGCGTCATCGCGCGCGGCGACGCCCTGCTCGCTCCCTCCGTCACCCGCACGGTGCTGAGCCGGCTCGTAGCCCGGCCGCCGCACGTCCCCGCCGCGGCAGGACTCGACGAGCTGACCCGGCGTGAGCGCGAGGCCGTCGCCCTGGTCGCACGGGGACTGTCCACCCACCAGATCGCCGACCGCATGGTGATCAGCCCGCTGACCGCGAAGTCCCACATCGACCGGGCCAGGACCAAGCTCCGCGCCCGCGGCCGCGTCCACCTCGTGAGCTTCGCCTACGAGTGCGGTCTGGTCGCCCCGCACCGCGGCTGACCGGTCAGGAGGAGGCCTCGGCCGGGTGAGCCGACTCGGACTGCGCCCGGTGCGGCGACGGTGTGTGCGGCTGCGGCCCGGACCGTACGACCCGGGCGAACGCGGCGTCGGGCTTGCGGAACACCAGCGTCAGCAGCGGGCCGGTCATCGCCGTGGTCAGTACGGCCATGGCCACCATCAGGGAGTACAACCTCTCGTCCAGCAGCCCCAGTTGCAGACCGACACCCAGGATGATCAGTTCCGTCAGCCCCCGGGTGTTCATCAGCGTCGCCAGCGCGGCGGCCGGCCGGCCCGGCATCCCCTGGCTGCGCGCGCCCAGATAGGTGCCGGCGAACTTCCCGGCCACGGCGACGACGAGGATCGCGGCGAGATCGGCGAACGCGCCCGGTCCCAGGCCGCCCAGATCGACCCTGAGGCCGCTGACCACGAAGTAGACCGGCAGCAGGAAACCGGTGATCTGGGTGGTGCGGTCATGGATCGTGGCCCGCAGCGCCGTGGCGGCGGCGTCCCGCGGCATCACCACACCCAGCAGGAACGCCCCGAAGATGTAGTGCAGGTTCATCGCCTCGGTCGCCGCCCCGCACAGCAGTGCCGAGGTGAGCACCACGACGAGCTGCCCGGGGCCGAGCGGCCCGGCGACACCGCCCGGCAGCAGGATCCGGCGCAGCAGCGGGCGTACCAGCAGGACGAGCACGGCGACGAAGGGCACCACCAGCGCCACCCGCCAGTGTCCCGAGCCGCCGCCCGCCACCGCCTGGACGGCGGCGAGCGCGACCCAGGCGACCACGTCCACCACGGCGGCCGTCGCCAGCGCCAGACCGCCCACCGAGGTGGTGGACAGCCGCCGGTCGGCCAGGATCCGGGCGAGCACGGGGAAGGCGGTCACCGACACCGAGAGCCCGACGAACACGGTGAACATGGCGGCGTTGTGGCTGGGGTGACCCCGCAGCAGATACACGGCCATGCCGGTCCCCAGCAGGAACGGCACCACGGTGGAGCCGATCGCGGCGCCCGCGGTCACCCGGCCGGCGCCGCGCAGCGCCCCCTGCTCGATCTCCAGGCCGATCGTGAACATGAACAGCGCCACGCCGACCGACGCCAGCGCCGTGAGCAGCGGCCGTACGTCGGCCGGGAAGAGCCAGTGGACCGGGCCCGCGCCGAACAGCGTGGGCCCCAGCGCGATACCCGCCAGGATCTCCCCGACGACGGGAGGCTGGCCGGTCCGCGCGGCCAGCGTTCCCAGCGCCCGGGCGAGCAGGAGTATCAACGCGAGGTCGAGGAAGAGCATCTCGATCTGATGGCTTGGCATGGTCGCGCCCCCCAGCAGTGCGGCAGCCCCCGGTTCCCGGAGGCTGCCGCACCCGCGTCGTCCGCTCCGGCCGGCTGTCCCGAAGAGCCCGGCGTCAGTCGGCGGACACAGCCGTGGCGTCGGCGATGAGGTCGTCGACGTCGAGCTCGAACAGCCCGCCGGCCCGCCCGCTGAGCCCGGAGATCAGCTTGACGAAGTCGACCTCCGCGTCGTTCTTCCGGTCCGGGTCGTTGATGTCCTGGGCCAGGTTGAAATAGAAGCCCTTGGTCTTCGAACGGTCGTAGAAGCCCTCCACGAACTGGCGGATGTCGTGGAAGAAGTCCTGGTACGCGGTGGAGTAGCGGTCGAGCGCCTTCTCCTCGATCTCCGGGTGGTTCAGAATCTGGTCGACGACCTTCGACAGGGTGCTGCCGGCCAGGGTCGCGAGCGCCACACCGGTGGAGAACAGCGGGTCCACGAAGGCCGCGGCGTCGCCGACCAGCACCCAGCCGTTTCCGTGGAATCGGTCCTGGGTGTACGACCAGTCGCGCGCGGAACGGTAACCGGCGGCCTGCGTCGCGTCCTTGAGAATGTCCTTCAGCTTGGTGGTGGAGGCGATCTCGGACTGGAAGAGATCCTCCAGGGACTTGTCGGACCCGCTCGCGACCTCGGAACGCGTCACATAACCGACGCTGAAGACGCCCTTGTCGATCGGAATGCCCCAGAACCAGCCGTCCGCGGTGCCCTCGATGAGGATGTTGCTCCACTCGTCGCCGGGCAGCCGGTGGCAGTTGTCGAAGTACGTCCACACCGCGACGTTGCGCAGCTGCTCGTTCCAGTTGACCTCGGTGTACTTCCGGCCGATCACCCGGGCCTGGCCGGAGGCGTCGATGACCAGGCGGCCCCGGGCCTCGTGACTGGCGTTGAGGCCGCGCAGGTTGTAGCGGACGCCGACGACGCGGCCGTCCTCCTCGATGGAGTCCTTCACCGTGGCGTCCTCCACGACGAGGACTCCCAGTTCGCGGGCCCGGTCCAGGATCAGCGCGTCCAGGTCGGCACGGCGCGTGTGGAAGGCGTAGGGAATACGGCCGCCCGTGGTGAACGAGAAGTTCCAGGGCACCTCGTTGTTGCCCCAGACCAGGGTGCCACCGTATTTGCGCTCGAATCCCTTCGCCTCCATGCGCTCGACCAGGCCGAGTTCCTCCATGGGGACCATGACACCGGGAATGAGGGACTCCCCGACGTGATAGCGCGGGAACCGCTCACGGTCGAGGAGGAGAACCCGGTGTCCGCGCTTGGCGAGAAGCCCCGCGGTGGTCGCACCGGCGGGCCCGCCGCCGATCACGATAACGTCGAAATCGTCAGTAACCCCGGGCAGAGTGGGCGACATGCGAGACCTTCCCCAGTTTTGGATTCGGCCGCACTCAGGAGTGGCGTGAAAGCACCTTCCGCTCCCGCAGAGCGCGTTCACCGACCAGGGTGCAGGTTTCGGTCAGACGCTGTCATCGCTCAGATTGCTCAGCACGTTTTCGAACTCCGGCCGGTGCCGTCGGCCGGAGCGCGGTCCGGCGCTGCGGGTCTTCTGGTACGGGCATGAGGGCAGGGCCTGTCGGCGACTTGGCGGACGGCGAAGCCGGCCGAGTGCCGAAAGGCCCTGTTCCCGCGGGTGCGTGATGTGCGGAGAGGGCAGGATTCGAACCTGCGTGGACCCTTGTGGGGGTCCGACTTCGGGCTGCTGCCCTGGTCCCCGATCAGCCGCTCCGGGCACCTCTCCTGGTGTCGTTCACATGGATTACGGTGCCAGGGCGGACTGACGCCTGCCTGACGCCTGCCTGACGCGCCGGCCACTGGTCCGACGCCGACCTCACGGCCCTCCTCCAGGAACCTCGGTCGGCGGTGCGGACGAGCCCGCCGCGTGGCCACGCGCGCAGACTGCCGGGCGACGCTCGAGGAGCGGTCCGCGAAGGCGGCGCACGTGACCCACTGAGACGCGGGCGAATACGGGTACGTGCCCGTACCCCGGAGGTGCGGAAGGGAGCCAGGTGATGCCCGACGCCGATGTCCGCATCCCCGAGGAGGCCCGCGACCGGCTCGCCGCGATGGCGGCGGCGGAGGGCATGTCGCTGCGCGCCTGCCCGGCTGGCCGCGACGCTGCTCACCCCTGCCGAGCGGGCCGAGCGGGCCGAGCGGGCCGGACAGGCCCGCGCCGCCCTGCGGGAGTGGACGGGACGCGCCGAGCGCGGACGAGGAACAGGACCTCGACAGCGAGCTGGACCGCCGGCCGGCCCGGGCGGCCGCGCGGTGAGCGATGCCGTGCACATCGTCCTGGACGACACCGCGATGGCCGCGGCCGGCCGGGGCGAGGTCCTCGTCTCCCGCCTGCTCCACCGTGCCCACGCCGAGCCCGGCTGGTACCTCTACGCCCCGGCCTGCGCGCTCGTCGAGGCCGACCGCGCCCGCCCCGGCACGGCGGAGCACCTCGCCGCCCTGCCCGGCATCACCGTCGTGGACCTGGACCTCCCCGCGGCCCCGGCGCCGGCCCGGCGGAACACCTGGGCCGCGGCCCACGCCCAGCACGCGGCCCAGCCCACGGCGGACCGCCCCGACGGAGCGGTCATCGCCACCGCCGACCCCGACCGCCGGGCCGGCGAACCGGTCCGCGTGCTCGGCCTCACCCCTTGACCGGCACCTCACCTGGCCCGGCCATGCCGTCCGAGGCCGGTTCGGGTTTCGTGTGGAGGACTTCGCGGGCCTGTTCCGCGGCGCGGGAGATGCTCTCGGAGACGAAGTCGAGGAAGCGGGCGATGTTCTCGAGGCGGGCGGCGGCCGGGGTGCCCGGGACGAGGATGCCGACGCCCTGCCGTGCGGTTTCGGCGACGTGGGCGGTGCCGCGGGCACTGGCCATCATCGACTCGTACCAGACGTCGTCGTCGACGACGTAGCGCTCGCGGCGGCGCTCGTCGCGTTCCCGGCGGATCATGCCCTGCTCGTCGAGGAACGCGACCGCTTTGGAGATGGACGCCGGGCTGACCTGGAGACGCCGGACGAGTTCGGACGCGGTGATGCTGCCCGCGTCGGTGAGGCAGAGGCAGGCCATCACCCGCGCCATCATCCTGGGCGTGCCCGACTGCACGAAGACGGTGGTGAGCATCTCCTCGTACTCGCGCACGGCCTCGGCGTCGCGCCCGTAGGCCTGCGGGGGCGTCTGCGGGTCCCGGGGCGAGGTCTGCCTGCGCCGGTGGGCACGGCGCTCGGTGGCGCGGTGGGCCAGCTCGGCGCGGTAGGCGGTGGGTCCGCCGTTGCGCATGACCTCACGCGTGATGGTCGAGGTCGGGCGCTCCAGGCGCCGGGCGATCTCGGCGTAGGGGAGGCTGTCGGCCAGCCCCAGCGCGATCTGCTGGCGTTCCTGCTGGGTGAGCCTGCCTCCCGGCATCGCGATCTCCTTGCTGATCCTTCATGACGGTCCCTGAGCCCCCACCATAGCGTTCACTTCCTGTCCATTGCAATGATCGAAGTGGCTATCGTTGCGTTACGCTCAAGTCGGTTGCAACGATTTCCAGACGATGACCTGCGGAAACAAAGTTTATGCGCAACGAATTGGTTGCCAGCTTCATGAACGCAACGTAGCGTTTCTCTCGTCGGAAACAAGGAAACGAACACGGGAGAGCATGATGCTGAAGTTCGACACCCCCGCCCCGGTCGCCGCCGTCCTGGACATCCCCGCCGGGCGCGTCCAGTTCATCGCCGCGGACCGGGCCGACACCACGGTCGAGGTCCTGCCCGCCAACCCCTCCAAGAGCCGTGACACCAAGGCCGCCGAGCAGACGACGGTCGAGTACGCCGACGGTGTCCTGCGGATCGGGAGTCCGCTGAAGAACCAGTACCTGGGCCCGTCCGGCGCGGTCGAGGTGACGGTGAAGCTGCCCACCGGTTCTTGCATCGAGGCGAGGGCGGCCAGCGCCGAACTGCGCACGGTCGGCCGCCTCGGTGACGTCGCCTTCGAAGGCGCGTACCGCCGGATCAAGCTGGACGAGGCCGCCAGTGTCCGCCTGACGGCGACGGACGGCGACGTGGAGGTGGGCCGGCTGGGCGGTCCGGCGCAGATCAGCACCGCACGGGGCGACATCCGGATCGCCGAGGCGGTGAGCGGCACGGTCGTGCTCCGCACCCAGTCCGGCGACATCTCGGTCGGCGCCACCGCGGGCGTCTCGGCCGCACTGGACGCCGGCACCTCCTACGGCCGGGTCAGCAACGCCCTGCGCAACGACGGCACCGCAGGGCTCGACATCCGCGCCACCACGTCCTGCGGCGACATCACCGCCCGCAGCCTGTGATGGAGCACGACCAGCACGGTCCGGCCGGGCTTGGCGCGACAGGGCGGAACACCCGCCGAACCCGCGCGAGCCTCGGCCGGGCGCTCCGCCGCAACCACGGTGCGGCTGCCGTCCACGCCGGGGGCGCCGAGGTCTTCGCCACCCTGCGCTGACTTTGCGAGCCGGTGGTTCTCGGTGGTGGGGCTGGTGTGGTGGTGTGGCGGAGAGGGCAGGATTCGAACCTGCGTGGAGCCGCTCCGGGCACCTCTCCTCGTGTCGCGGCTTTCGCGGTGTCCCGCGGTGCCGTTCACGGGTATGACGGTGCCAGGGTGGACTGACACGGCTCTGACACGCAGAAGACGTTGCACCCGGACCTCGACGGTCCTGGCGCCGGCGGCGACGAGGCCGAAGCACCAAGCGCGGACGATGAGTTCACGGACGCGGGCGATCGTGCCGGACCGGCTCGGGGCCGTTGCACCGCCGTCGAGGCCGTTGCACCGCCGTCGGGGCCCGGCCGGTGCCGTCACGCGACAACCCGGTACCGCGCGCCCGGATTCAGGCGACCGGAGCCGCCGTACCCCGGGACAGTTCCTCGCCGACGGCCGACAGGGCGTCGACCGTGGCCCGTACCGACGGGCGTACGGAGCCTTCGGCACGCCATACCGCGTAGACGCGGCGGGTGAGCTGCGGCTCGATGGGGAGGACCCGGGCGCCGGCGGGGAGGGGGGCGAGCCCGAGGGTGGGCACCATGGCCAGTCCGACGCCCGCCGCGACCAGGGCGAGTTGGGTGGGGTGTTCGTTGACCGTGTGCACGATGCGCGGCTCGGTGCCGTGTTCCCGCATGGTGAACAGCAGCCACTCGTGGCAGGTGGAGCGTCGCACCCTGCTGATCCACTCCTCGTCGACCAGGTCGGCGATACGGACGGTCGGCCGGTCGGCCAGCCGGTGCGTCGCGGGCAGGGCGACCTTCGCGCCGTCCGTCATGAGGAGCTTCTTGCGCACGGTCGTCGGCCATGTGATCGGCACGTGCTCCCAGTCCTGGACCAGGCCTACGTCCAGGTCGCCGCGCTCGACCTGGACGAGCGGCGAGTCGAAGTCCAACTCCCTTATGTGCAGCATGAGTTCGGGTGCGCGTTCGGCGAGGAGGCGCAGGGCCGGCGGCACCAGTCCGCGGGCGGCGGTGGGAAACGCGCCGAGGGTGAGCTCGCCCATGGGGGAGCTCCGGTAGGCCTGCAGCTCGGCCTCGGTCTCCTCCACGAGCGCCAGGACCTGTTCGGCGCGGGCGGCCAACCGCTGGGCGATGAAGGTCAGTTCCACCCCCCGGCCGCTGCGTTTCACCAGCTGGTGGCCGGTCTCCTGCTCCAGCTTGCGGATCTGCTGGGAGACGGCCGATGTGGTGACGTGCAGCACGTCGGCGGCCCCGCTGACGGAGCCGTATACACCTATTGCCTGAAGGATGCGGAGACGTTCGAGGTTGAGCATGTTGAAGCAATCCTACAGTGAGCTCTCAGAATCTCTCGCTTGTGCTTCCGTGTAGGGGGCAGCAGTGTTTCGATCATGGACTCCTCCCTTTCCGCCGCCGAGGCCGGCGGAGCCGTGGCACCCACGCCCGAGGTGCCCGCGGCCCGTTCCGGCGGTGCGTCCGCTGCGGCACCCGGTCCGCGCCTCGACTGGCGTATACGTTTCGTGTTTCTGGCGCTGCTCTGGGGGCTGAGCTTCCTCTTCGTCAAGATCAGCGGTGAGGCGTACGCACCGGTCCAGGTCTCCCTGGGCCGGGTCGTCTTCGGCGCGGTGACACTGCTGATCGTGCTGGCCGCCAAACGCGAGCCGCTGCCTCGCAGCCCCCGGCTGTGGCTGCATCTGGCCGTGGCCGCCTTCCTGCTCAACGCCCTGCCGTTCACGCTCTTCGCCTACTCCGAGCAACGCATCACCTCGGCGCTGGCCGGTATCTGCAACGCCACCACCCCGCTGTTCACCCTGCTGGTGGCGATCAGTGCGCTGCCCAGTGAGCGGCCCACCCGCAACCGCCTCGTGGGCATGGGCATCGGCTTCCTCGGCGTGCTGGTGGTCTTCGGGATCTGGAACGGCGCGAACGTCGGCGACCCGGTGGGCGCCGGCATGGCGCTGGGCGCGGCGCTGAGCATGGGTGCCGGCTGGGTGTACGTCCGCCGTTTCCTGACCGACTCCGGTCACTCCAGCGTGGCGCTGTCCGCCGCTCAGGTCACCGCGGGGGCCGTCGAACTCGCCGTGGCGACACCGTTCCTGACGTCGGTACCCACGCACTTCCCGGTCGCCCAGACCGCGTCCCTGATCGTGCTCGGCGCGCTGGGCACCGGGATCGCCTTCCTCATCCAGTACGGGCTGGTGCGGGACGCGGGCGCCACGGTGGCGTCCATGGTCACGTACCTGGTGCCCGTGGTCTCCACCGCCGCCGGCGTGATCGTCCTCGGCGAGGTGCTGAACTGGCACCAGCCGGTCGGCGCCGTCGTCATCCTGGTGGGCGCCGCGCTGTCGCAGCGTCGTGCGTCCGCGACATCCGACGCGGACCGCTGACAGCCGTCCGGTACGTGACGCTGCCCGTGCCGTGGCCCGCCGGCCGCCGTCGGTGAACGCGGTCGTTCCACTGGCGGCGGTGTCTACCCTTATATTTCGTTCCGTCGCCTGCCTTTGTTTCGGGACCCGGTAACACGAAAGAAACTTCCCGGAATTCGCGGCGGTTTTTTTGTCGTTCTATTGACGACGCTCCTGGCGCATACGCCCTCGGTGAGATCTAGCCCACACCTTGATCGTTTGACGTCGACACTAGATCAACTTAGCATCGAGAGGCATCCCGGGGATCCCGGGGACTGCTAGCATTCTTAATTCCCGAATTTCCGTTTCGGGGGATCGGAAAGTGGTTGTTATGGCTATCGCCGAAACCATCAAGCAAATTCTCGTCTCGCACGTGTACGTCGAGGTCCCGACCGACCGTATGGGCGAGCACGACAGCCTTCGGGACGTGCTGGGCGTGGACTCGCTGGGCTTCGTGGAGCTGCGGGTGCAGGTCGAGGAGGCGTTCGACATCACCATCGCGGACGACGACTTCACGCCCGAGCACTTCGCCACCATTGCCTCGCTGACCTCGCTTGTCGAGCGTCAGCAGCAGGTCGCTGCCGCCGGCGTCTGAGTCCGGACGCGATCACAGCAAGGCGGTGTCCGGCCGCCAAGTGCGGCCGGGCACCGCATTCGCTCCGCACCTGCGAAAAGCAGGAGAGCGGGGATGGATAAACAGGGGGAACGGGGATGGACAACCCCAACATATCGGTTCCGCAGGATCCGTGTTTCATTACCGGAATGGGCTGGGTGACGCCACTCGGCAACTCCGTGGATGATGTATGGAACGACCTGCTGGAAGGTAAATCTGGAGTACGTCCGACACTGTCGGAAATTCCGGTCCGCAGCGATCTGGCCGCCATTGTGCCGACCGTACCGCTGCATGAAGGCCCGCATTCCAGGAATCTTCTCTTCGCCGCTTCCGCAGTCGAATCCGCGCTCGCCGACGCCGGAATCACCATCGACGCGGACGGCCTCGAACTCATTCTCGGCACCAGCTACGCCGGAAATCTCGACGACCCGGAGTCGCCCTCGCTCTACGCCTGGGCCGAACAGGTCGCGCAGCGGCTCGGGTATCCCCGGCCGCCGCTGTGCGTGACCACCGCCTGCTCCGCCGGTTCGGACGCCGTCCTGATGGGGGCCGAGCTGATCCGCTCCGGCCGCCGCGAGATCTGCGTCTGCGTCGGCACCGACGTGGTGACGCCCGCCAAACGACTCGGCCACTCGATGCTCGGCACCATGTCCGACCAGGCGCTGCGCAGCTTCGACAGCCGCCACAACGGCATGGTGCTCGGCGAGGGCGCCGGCGTCCTCGTCCTGGAATCGGCCGACCACGCCCGCGCGCGTTCGGCCCGAGTCCACGCGCTGCTGCGGGGCACCGGATCGGCCAACGACGCGGCCGGGATGACAGCTCCCGACCCGAGCGGCAGCAGTGTCGTGCTCGCCGTCGAACGGGCCCTGGCCGGCACCGCACTGACGACGGACGACGTCGCCGTGGTGAGTGCGCACGGCACCGGCACTCCGGTCAACGACGCCGTCGAGGCCACCAGCCTGCGCACCCTGTTCGGCTCCGGCGCGGCCGGCCCGATCGTCTACGGAACCAAGGGCGCGCTCGGCCACAGCCTCGGAGCCTGCGGAACCATCGAGGCGATCACCGTCGTCAAGGCGCTCGAGGACGGCCTGGTGCCGCCCGTGCAGGGGCTCGACACCCCGATGGACGACTTCCCGCTCCCGTTGCCTGCCGGCGCGCCGAGTCCGGTGCACGGGACGGCGGGACTCAGCCTGACCCTGGGGTTCGGCGGCTTCAACACCGCACTGCTCCTGTCCCGCCCCGGGAGCGACCATGAGTGACCTCCACGCCAAGCCCACCGGCAAGTGCCGTCCCCTGGCCGCGACGGGGTACGGGGAGGTGCTCACCACCACGCTCGCCGAGCACACGCACAACGGCTCGTCCCTGTTCGCCGACCCGGTCGCCTGGCTCATGGCCGAGGCGGTGGCCCGGGCCGTCGAGGACTGCCCGGCCGATCTGGCCGCCGCCGGGGACCACGTGGCCATGATCGCCATCAGCGACGTGTGCACCCTGGACACCATGCGGACCATCGCCCGGGCCACGCCCCGCGGGCGGCTCTCACCGCTGAAGTTCGCCGGCGCCAACCCCGGATCCGTCGCCGGACTGCCCTGCATCCGGGGCGGCTTCCGCGGCCCCACGCTGACCCTGTCGATGCCGCCCGAGGCGGCGCTGCCGGCAGCGCTGGCGATGGCGGAGGGCTGGATCGCCCGCGGCAGCGCGCGTTTCGTGCTCGTCGGAGCGCATCGCGTCGACGGGGACGCACACGGCGCCCGCGCCTGTGTGCTGCAGTCCCCTCCCACCGCGAAGCCGTACCCCGAGCCCGATCTGAAGCGTCTTACGGCGCCGGTCCACGTGCCGGCCGACGCGGCCCTGTGAACGCCGCGGACCTGCTGAAGAGGAGACCGTCCGCCATGCCGACCCACGCCCTGGCCGCCCCTGCACTGGGGATCACCCGCGACGACGTCGTCGCCCTGCTGTCCCGCACCGTCGACCTCAGCCGCCTGCACGCCACCGCCGCCGAGCCGGACTTCGACGAGGTCCTCGCCGACCTCCGGAGCCTGAAGCTGGCCGAGGGAACCCCCGTCGTCATCGCCCTGTCCAACGGGGCGCACCTGCTCAAGCAGTACTTCGCCGTGCTGCTCAGCGGCTGTGTCCCGCTGGCGGTGTCTCCCTCGACCTCCTCGGCGCGGATCACCGCGCTCGCCGAACACCTCAAGGCCGGCGCCCTGGTCGCCGCCCGGATCGACCCCGCCCGCTACGGCGCGGACACGGTGCACCGGGCCGGCTCCGAGGAAGCGGTCCTGCTCCCCATGGGCGGACCCCAGGGCGCCTACCGGGCGGGCGAGGTGCTCATGCTCACCTCGGGCACCTCCGGGATGTTCAGCGCGTGCCTGCACCGGCTGGACTCGCTGCTGTGCAACGCCCGCCGGCACAGCGCCGCGGTCGGCGTCCGCGCCGACGACCGGCTCCTGATCACCCTGCCGCTGTACTACTCGTACGCGATCGTCGCGCAGGCGATGACCGCACTGGTCACCGGCGCCGGGCTGGTGATCTCCGGGCCGCCCTTCAACCCCGCCGCCTACCACGCGACCATCCAGCGACACCGGATCACCTCCTCGTCCATCACCCCGACGATCGCCCGGCAACTGCTGGAGACCGGACAAACGCTGCCCGCGCCGCTGCGTTCGCTCGCCGTCGGCGGCGACCGGCTGCTGCCCGGACACGTCTCCGGACTGCTGGACCTGCACCCCGGCGGCGAGCTGTACCTCACCTACGGGCTGACGGAGGCCGGCCCCCGGGTGGCCACCCTGGCAGCCCACCGCGAACCCGCCCACCGCCACGCCTCGGTCGGACTGCCGCTGGACGACGTCACCGTCACCCTGCGCGACACCGACGCCGACGGAGTGGGGGAACTGGTCGTGACCACCGACACCGCGCTGCTGCGCAAGGTGGGCCCCGCGGCACGCCAGCCGTTGCTGGAGCCGGGCGTGGTGGCCACGGGCGACCTGTTCCGGCGCGACGAGGAGGGCTACCTGTACTACCAGGGGCGCCTCTCCGACTTCGTGGTGATCCGCGGCGAGAAGGTCTCCCTGTACTCGATCCGCCAGGCCGCGCAGACCATCCCGGGCGTCGCCCGCTGCGTGCCGGTGATCGGCACGGACGACGACGGTGAGAACTGCGTCGACCTGGAGATCCACGCGTCCGAACCGGTGCTGGTCACCGAGGCGATGGTGCGCGACGCCCTGCGCCCCCTGCTGATGCGCAGCGAACGTCCCCGGCGCATCACGATCGTCCCGCTCGCGGCGACCGCGCAGCACAAGTGATCCCCGCAGAGCAAGAAAGGACCGGCACCGTGCCGAACAACGACCGTACCCAGCTCTTCTGCGTCCCCCACGCCGGCGGCTCCGCCGGGGTGTTCCGGCCCTGGCAGCGCACCTTCCCCGAGAACGTCGAGGTCGTCCCGCTGGAACCCGCCGGCCGCGGCGTGCGCCGTTCGGAGCCGTTCGCCACCGAACTGCCGGCCGCAGCCGTCGACCTGTGCGACGCGCTGCTGGACCGGCTGACGGGCGACGACTTCGTCCTGCTCGGCCACTGCATGGGGGCGCTGCTGGCCTACGAGATGGTCTGCCACCTGGAGCGCCGGGGCCTGAAGACCCCGCGGACCCTCATCGTCTCCGGCCGCAACCCCCCGCATCTGCAGACCGCCTGGGGCAAGCGCGTGGCACAACTGCCCGACGACGAACTCTTCGCCGAACTCTCCTCGGTCGGGGGCGTTCCCAAGGGACTGAGCCGCGCCATGGCCGAGGGCTTCCTGCACATCATCCGCAACGACCAGCGCATGGTGCACGCCTACACCCCGGCCCAGCCCGTGCACCGGGTCTCCGTCCCGGTGCACGTCCTCGCGGGCCGGGAGGACGAGATGACGCAGGCCGACCAGCTTCCCCGCTGGTCGGAGTACACCACCGGCCCGGTCGAGGTCGAATACCTGACCGGCGGGCACTACTTCCTCTACGACTGGCCGGAGCACGTCGCCACGCGCGTGACCGGCACCAAGGCGCCGGGGGTCGCCACCGCATGAAGTACCGCTATCTCGGCAGCACGGGCGTCCGCGTGAGCCAGCTGTGCCTGGGCACGCTGATGTTCGGGGCGTGGGGCGACAACAGCGCCGACGACTCGATCCGCATCATCGAGCGGGCGATGGACGCCGGCATCAACTACATCGACACCGCGGACTCCTACTCGCGCGGCGAGTCCGAGGAGATCGTGGGCAAGGCACTGGCCCGCTCGGGCAGGCGGGACCGGGTGGTGCTGGCCACCAAGTGCCACGCCCCGATGGGCGCCGACCCCAACTCCCGTGGCAACAGCCGCCGCTGGATCAACCAGGCGGTCGACAACAGTCTGCGGCGGCTGGGGACGGACTGGATCGACATCTACCAGATGCACCGCCCGGACCCGCACACCGACATCGACGAGACGCTGGGCGCCCTCACCGATCTGGTACGCGCCGGGAAGATCCGCTACCTGGGCAGCTCCACGTTCCCGGCCCATCAGATCGTCGAGGCGCAGTGGGTGGCCGAGCGGCGCCACCGGGAACGCTTCGTCACCGAACAGCCGCCGTACTCGCTGCTCGCCCGCGAGATCGAGTCCGACGTACTGCCGGTGTGCCAGAAGTACGGGATGGGCGTGGCGACCTGGAGCCCGCTCGCCGGCGGCTGGCTGACCGGCCGCTTCCGCAAGGGCCAGGAGATCGCGCCCACCCGCCGGGCGAGCCGCTGGGGCAAGCGGTACGACATGTCGGCCGAAGCCAACCAGCACAAGCTGGAGGCGGTGGAGCAGCTGGCCCTGCTCGCCGAGGCGGCCGGCCTCACACTGATCGAACTCGCCCTGGCCTTCGTCATGGAGCACCCCGGCGTCGCCTCGGCGATCATCGGCCCCCGCACCCTGGAGCACCTGAACAGCCAGCTGAGCTCCGCAAACGTGCAGCTCGGCCAGGACGTCCTCGACCGCATAGACGAGATCGTCCCTCCCGGCCACACCCTCAACGCGGAGGACGGCGGATGGGCGGCGCCGGAGCTGACCGCGGCGGCGCTGCGCCGCCGGAGCACGCGATGACGGCCCGTCAGGTGCACCGGGCACCGGCCGACCTCGACGATCCGGCAGCCGGGTTCTCGCCGGTCAACTGGGAACAGGTGGGCGAGCACGAGTTCGTCGTCCGGCTGCGCTACCGGCACGGCGAGTGGCCGCTGGCCACCGCGCACGCCGTGCGGCAGGCGGCGCTCCTGGTGGCCCACGAGGCGTACGGCGTGCCGCGCGGCGACCACTGCGTCTTCCGGTCGCTGTCATGCACCATGACGGCCGGGTCCCCGGCTCCGTTGGAGCCGGGGACGGAGACGACGCTGCGGCTGTCCTGCCTACAGCCGGACCTGCGCCGCGGCCGGCTCGTCGGCGCCCGGTTCCGGGGTGAGCCGGCCGACGGCGAGCCGCCGGCCGGCCGGGCCGAGGTCGACTTCGCCTTCCTGTCGCCGGCCGTCTACCGCTTCGTCCGCGGTTCCGGCGGCGGCGGGGAAGGGGCCGGGGAATCCGCCACAGGCGGCCGTGAGTTCCGTCCCGCTCCGGAGCAGCTGGTGTTCCGTGGGAAGCCCGTGGACCACATCCCCGGAATGGTGCTGGCCGCCGCGGCCCTCGACGCGGCGGCCGGTCCGGACACCACCCCGACCGGCCTGACCTGCACCTTCACCGGCTACACGACCCCCGACGAGCCGGTCCGTCTCCACCTGCACGACGCCACCGCGACCACGGCGGAAAAGACCGTCGAGGTGTGGGCGCTCCAGTCCGGCAGACGGGTCTTCGAAGGCACCGTGCTCACCGGCTAGTACTCCAGCAGCACTTTGACGTTTTGCCTGTCCAGGGGCGGTTTGGGTGAGTGAGGTGGGTCGATTGCCGACCCGTGTTCTCTTTCCCGGACCGCCCCTCGGCCGTGTCCAGCCGCCGCTGACGGGGCAGGAATCATTACTGCTGTCCTCCTTGCTGCGGCATCGACGGCCGGCACTGGAGCCTGGCGGCCGGCTGAGCTGCCCTCAGCGGCACTACCGACGCCGACGGCGCCCCCAGCCCGGCCTTCAGCAGGCGGACCCGCTCCATCTCGGACCCC
The DNA here is from genome assembly GCF_001280015.1 of Streptomyces sp. MMG1121. Lineage (GTDB taxonomy): Bacteria > Actinomycetota > Actinomycetes > Streptomycetales > Streptomycetaceae > Streptomyces. The sequence continues at coordinate 4,912 of NZ_LGDV01000242.1, read as the reverse complement.
CGGACGCCCCGGTCATAGATCGTCGGGATCTTGCTCATTCTGCAGACGTGTGCCGATGTCGGTGGCCCATTCCAGCGCCCACATGCGCAGGGCGTCGATCTGATCGGATTGGAGGCCGTAGCCGGCGTAGTCCTGGTCGTCCCACCACTCCGCGCCGGCCAGACGGTCGCGAAGGTCTTCCAGACTGAAGACGTACCGGGCGTGGCGGCGGCCGAGGTTCTCGAGGTCGGCCCGGGACCGCTGCTGGGACGCGGCGTGGACGTCGATCAGATCGCGCACCGCTCCTCTGTCAGCCAGCGCCCGTACCTTCGTTCCGATCACGTCGTCCAGCGACAGCACCGGGCCGTACGCGCTGGACTTCGGCGGGTGCCACAGCACCTCTTTGAGGATGTCGACCTCGCACTGTTCGCCTGTGCCGGGGGCGGTGGCGACGAGCCGGCCGGAAAGCGGCCCGACCTCAATCTGCTCGACCTGCCAGCCACGCTCCGTGAGCCCGTCACCCACGGAACGCACGATCTCGCTGATCGGCGCCGGGTTCTCGGTGGCTACGTCGACGTCCTGGGAGAGACGGTCGACCAGGCCGTGCGCCTGGACCGCGTACCCACCGGTGATCACCAAAGGGTACGGGGTCGGGGTCCCGATCTCGAGGACGTCGGCCAGGAGGCGACGGTGCAGCTCGGAGAGGTTCACGCGGCAGTGCTGGCCTTGTCCGCAGGCAGCTCGGGGAAGCGGTTCTCCCAGGCGTCCCGCAGAGGACGGCTGATCAGCGTGCGCAGGATCGGCCACTGGGCGATGAGCAGGTCGCGGTTGAGGAACGCGATCAGATCCTGACGCTGCCCTTCCGCCAGTACGGTGCGGTAAAGACTCATCCGCGAGCGAGGCTGGCTCAGCCCGTACGAGCGACGGCCGGACCAGACGACATGCAGCGGCAGATCCACCGTGCCCGCCGTCGGACCGGCCAGCTCCTCCAACGACATGGGAAGTCGCAAGGCGTACTGCCTGCGCAGCATCTCGTATGCGCTCGGCGCCGAAAACGTGGAGGACACGGACATGCCTCCCAGTATCACCCCTCGAACATCGCCATGACCACGCACCCCGGCGATCGACCCGTCGGACGACGCTTTCGTGCGCGGGCCGCCCAGAACTGATCGATGGAGAAGCCACTGCGACGCTCGGCCCGGCAGCCCTGCCTGCGGGGGCCTCCACCCGTGCGCGACCTCCAGCGCCCGCCTGACCTGATCGCCACCGAGGCGGACACCTTCCTGGATCCGGTCGGCGAACCGGTGGACCTCATCGAGGTGGGCCGGCGCGGCGCGGGTATCTCGTGGCGCATGAGGGTGCGGGCGCGCAGCGCGTCCCCGTCCCGACGCAGGCGACCGAGGCGATGAGCAGCGGGTCCCCGACCTCGCGGGCCGCCCATCGCATGAGTTCGATCAGGCGTGCGGAGAGATCGTGAGCACCGAATGTGCGGGCGACGGCGTCCGCTGACCGGTAGCCCGTCACCAGGAGCACGGCCAGCTGGCGGGCGATGAGTGTGTACTGGGCCGCCAGACGCCACCGTGCGGCTTCTACGACAGCCTTGCGGAGTTCGGGCAGGGGGACGGACCGGGTCGCGGTCGGCGTACAGGTGGGAGGGACCGGTGCCCAGGGCGTACGCGATCGCCTCGAGCGTGCAGTTGCCGACCCCCGTTCAGCCCACTGCGCCGATCCTGCCGGGCATACCTGTTCCAGCTCCCTACGTCCGCTTCGCGCGGTACGCGCGCGACTTGCTGACGGGTGATGACACGGCCCAGCCCCCGAAGATCCGGACGAGTTGGTCCAGGCCGTCGACCCTCCAGTCGGCGGCTGCGACGACATCCGGGTCGTCCGCCCGCAGACGCCCCCACGGCCCGCGCCGGATGCGAGCCACGCGTAGGCCTGCTGCCTTGGCCGGGTGGTCGCCGACGTAGAGGGTCGCTTCGGCGGCAGTCCAGGACACCTCCAACGCAGTTCGAAGAAGGCACGTCGGGGTTTTGCCACACCCCACTGTCCGGAGGTGGCGACGAGATCAGCGGGGAGGTCCAGGCCGTGCAGAAGCTCTCCCGCACGAACGGTCTGGTTCCCGGCGACGATGACGCGCAACCCCGCCTGCCGCAGAGCGGACAGCGCAGGCCGTACGTCGTCGTAGAGGTCACTCTCGTCCAGGTGCTAGGCCCGTCCGATGAATCATGTCCGAGGTGTGGGGCGCCCTCGCGTACTTGGACAACCGTCACCGCGCGCTCACACTCGATCTGGCCCAGAAGCGACCCCACTGGGCCCTCGGGAATGGATCACGGCATTCCGTGGCTGTCCTGGATGGATCACCATCGAGCTGGCGGCTGCCGCCACTCGGCTACACACAAGCAGTTTTGAAGGAGTGTCAGCACCATGTCCGTGACACCGCCCGCCGCTGAGCGTGTACGCGTTTCCGCGGAGCCCGACTGGTACGAGTCGGCCGGCATATCGCTCGGCATCCGCGTCGGGAATCTGGTCTTCACCTCGGGCCAGGCCCCGATCGACGCCCAGGGGGCCACGGTCGGCGCCGGGGACTTCGAGGCGCAGGCCCGCCAGGCACTCGCGAACCTGTCGACGGTATTGACGAACGCGGGCTCCAGCCTCGCCCACGTGGTCAAGGCGACCGTGTTCGTCACCGACATTGCACGGCAGGACATCTTCGCCAAGCTGCGCGCGGAACATTTCCCCAACGAGCCCCACCTTGCCGAGTCGTTCGTAGAGGTCTCCTCACTCGCCGACCCCGAGTGGATGATCGAGATTGAAGCCATCGGGCTCGTCCGGTGAACTGAGGGACCAAGGACTGTGCGGCGGACCATCAACGAACCCACAGCCGGATCGCAGCGAGGGCGATCGTTCCGTGAAAGACGTACGCTCTCTTGTCGTACCGGGTCGCCACGGCGCGGAAGCCCTTGAGAGCGTTGAGGGTCCGCTCGACTTCGTTCCGGCGGGCATACAGTGCCCGGTCGAAACCAGCGGGGCGACCGCCCCGACTGCCGCGCCGTCGGCGGTTGGCTCGCTGGTCCCGGCGCTCGGGAATCGTGTGCCGGATTTACCGTCGCCGCAGGTAACGGCGGTTTCGGCGCGAGCTGTACGCCTTGTCGCCGCACGTGTGGTCCGGACGCGTCCGTGGGTGACCGCCGGCTGGACGCGGGACACGGATGCGGTCCAGCACCGGGATCAACTGCGGCGCGTCACCCCACTGTCCGGGCGTGAGCAGGATGGCCAGCGGACGGCATCCGCCATCGCTCGCCAGGTGAATCTTCGTCGTGAGACCGCCGCGAGAACGGCCGATCCCCTCGCCCGGACGATGCTCTGCAGGACGAGCGCGTCGACCCGGTTTCCGGGCCGGGCGATGGAGAGCCCCGGCGGCATGCTGACCGCCGTCAGTGCCACCAAGAGGTCACCGGGACCCAAAGCCCGCCTAATTCTCGCACCACCACGACGACTTCATCAGCGCAACCGGCAACATCGAGACCGGTGTCCTGTTGCCCAGAAATCCCAGGTCGCGATGCCGGACGGCATAGCCGGAGTCGTCCTGCGTCCACCAGGCCGGCACGCTCTGCTCGACGGGTCTGTAGTGTGCGGCAATGACAAGAAGCGAGCGGCTCGCGGAGCAGTTGGACTGGTACTGGCGCAAGAACCTGCGGCCACGGCTGGACGGTCTTACCGACGAGGAGTACTTCTGGGAGCCGGTGCGCGGCTGTTGGAGCATCCGCCCCCGTGGCACGTCGGCCGCGCCGATGTCGGCAGGTTCGGGGGAGTGGACGATGGACTCCGCGTCCCCTGCCCCGGTGCCGGCGCCGCTGACCACGATTGCCTGGCGGCTGGCGCACATCATCGTCTCGTGCCTGGGCTATCGGGTCGGATGGTACTTCGGCGGCCAGGACGTCGACTTCCAGACGTTCGCTTACGCGGGGACCGCTGACGAGGCGCTAAAACAGCTAGATGAGATGTATGGGAGATGGAACGCGGGGGTCCGCGAGCTCTCGGACGCTGACCTGGAGAATCCGCCCACGGCGGGTCCCGAGCGGTTCCCCATGGAGGGCATCGTCCTGCACGTCAACAGGGAGCTGATCCATCACGGCGCCGAGATTTCCCTGCTGCGCGACCTCTACCGCTGGCAGGACGGAGCCGTACCGCACCGAATATGACTTTCGGTAACCGGCGATCGAGCTTCGGAGACTTACGTGGACTGCGTGACGCTCCATGGCTGCTGTCGCCGAGAGGCCTCACGATCTTTAACCGCCGTGCTGCGCAGGTAGAAGGCCCTGGCATCCCGGGCGAGCGCCACACCAGGGCCTTCTAGCTGCATGTTTGGAGTTGGCGAAGCTTCCATGAACATCACTAAGGCCGCCTCCCACCGCGCTCAACCTTCGATGAGACAGGAGTGCCGGCCAAGCAGCCGTCGACCAGCCGCCCCCGCCGCCCAAACCCCGCCGTTCGAATTCTGAGCTGGGCAAACGCCCAGACACCACAGATGGTCATGTCATGCCTAGCTCAGAAACAGACACTCAGTGGGTCTGCGTAGTGGTGTGTGTGCTGGCCTGGGGTTTCGCAGTTTGACTGGTTGGGTTCGCGGTTGGTGTTGGTCAGTCAATCTGCGTGTACCGGTGTGCTGTTGGCTCTCTGACGTGTGGTTTTTCGTGGTGTACGGTGGAGTGCGCAGATTGGTTGGGCGGGTGAGCAGTCTCACTGACGCCGATAGGTGACGCGGCACGGGTGTCATCGGCGAGGCGTGTTGGATCCAGTTTCGGTCCAGGCCTCATTTTGAAGCACGCATGAGGTGGGGGCTACCTTCTTGTCCGGTTCTGTATTGTCAACGGCTTCAGGCGGTCCCCTACTCGTGCCTGACCATCCGTCATGCCTGACTCCTGTGGCG
>NZ_LGDV01000241.1 GCF_001280015.1 Streptomyces sp. MMG1121 | reverse complement strand
GCGGAGCCCCGTCAGAGATGGGGCAGAGCCCCGGCGGGACCGGAGGCGGAGCCCGGCGGGGTTGAGGCGGAGCCCCGTCAGGGTTGGGGCAGAGCCCCGGCAGCGTCGGGGGCGGAGCCCCCAAAACGGCGGCACCGGCCAAGCGCAGCGACCCGGTGGGATCGGGGGTGGAGCCCCCGGACGTGGCCGTGGATGAACGCAGTGGGCCCGCCCCCAGCCGGGGGCGGGCCCTTTGCGTCCTCGCGGTGGCACCGCCATGCAGCACCGCGAGGGGTCTTTGTGACGCGGGCCGGCTCAGCCGAAGCGGCCCGAGATGTAGTCCTCCGTCGCCTGGACCGACGGGTTGGAGAAGATCCGCTCGGTGTCGTCGATCTCGATGAGGCGGCCCGGCTGACCCACGGCGGCCAGGTTGAAGAACGCCGTACGGTCCGAGACACGCGCCGCCTGCTGCATGTTGTGCGTCACGATGACGATCGTGAAGCGCTCCTTCAGCTCACCGATCAGGTCCTCGATCGCGAGCGTCGAGATCGGGTCCAGGGCGGAGCACGGCTCGTCCATGAGGAGAACCTTCGGCTCCACCGCGATCGCACGGGCGATGCACAGACGCTGCTGCTGGCCGCCCGACAGACCCGAGCCGGGCTTGTTCAGACGGTCCTTGACCTCGTTCCAGAGGTTCGCGCCCTTCAGGGACTTCTCGACGACGTCGTTCAGTTCCGACTTCCTGAAGTTGCCGTTCAGGCGCAGGCCCGCCGCCACGTTGTCGAAGATCGACATCGTGGGGAAGGGGTTGGGGCGCTGGAAGACCATGCCCACCTCGCGCCGCACCGTCACCGGGTCGACGCCGGTGCCGTACAGGTCCTCGTCGTCCAGCAGCACCTTGCCCTCGACGCGGCCGCCGGGGGTGACCTCGTGCATCCGGTTCAGCGTGCGCAGAAACGTCGACTTGCCACAGCCGGAGGGACCGATGAACGCCGTCACCGAACGCGGCTCGACCGTCATCGAGATGTCCTCGATCGCCTTGTGGGAGCCGTAGTAAGCGGTCAGTCCGCTTACGTCGATTCGCTTGGCCATTTACTACTTCACTTCCAAGTCAGTCGCTGAGAGGGCCCCGCCCCGCGGAGCCGGAAATCGTCGCTTTAGCGACCGGTCTTCGGGGCCTTCCAGCGGGCGATGCCGCGAGCCACCAGGTTGAGGATCATCACGAAGGCGATCAGCGTGAGCGAAGCGGCCCAGGCACGGTCGTAGGCTGCCGGGGAACCCGAGCTGTTCGCGTACTGCTGGTAGATGTACAACGGCAGGGCCTGCTGCGCACCCGAGAACGGGTTGTTGTTGATGAAGGAGTTGCCCCACACCAGCAGCAGGATCGGTGCCGTCTCACCAGCGATACGGGCGATCGCCAGCATGATGCCCGTGGTGATGCCGCCGATGGAGGTCGGCAGGACCACCTTCAGGATGGTGCGCCACTTGGGCACGCCGAGCGCCAGGGACGCCTCGCGCAGCTCGTTCGGGACGAGCTTGAGCATCTCCTCCGTGGAGCGGACGACGACCGGCATCATCAGGATGGCCAGGGCCAGCGAACCGGCGAAGCCGAAGGGCTCCATGTTGAACATCAGCATGAGGCTGAGGATGAACAGACCCGCGACGATGGAGGGGATGCCCGTCATCACGTCGACGAAGAAGGTGACCGCACGGGAGAGGCCGCCGCGGCCGTACTCCACCAGGTAGACCGCCGTGAGCACGCCGATCGGGGCGCCGATGAGGGTGGCGAGGCCGACCTGCTCCAGGCTGCCGATGATGGCGTGGTAGATGCCGCCACCGGGGTCGGTGTCGGCGACGATGCCCATCGAGTGGGTGAGGAAGTAGGGGTCCAGGACCTTCACACCGCGCTTGACGGTGGTCCAGATCAGCGACACCAGCGGGATGACGGCGAGCAGGAAGGCCGTCCAGACCAGGGAGGTGGCGATGCGGTCCTTGGCCTGCCGCCGGCCCTCGACCCGCGTCGCGATGACGAAGGTGCCGAGGAGGAACAGGAGCCCGGCGATCAAGCCCCACTGGATCTTGCTGCTCAGGCCGGCGCCCAGGCCGATGCCCACCGCGACCACGACGGAACCGGCGGCGATCGCCCAAGGCGACCACTTCGGCAGACGTGCGCTGCGCAGGCTGCTGGGCAGCTTGTCGGTGACGGCTGCAGTGCTCATGCGTTGGCCCCCGAGTACTCCTTGCGGCGGGCGATGATCGCACGGGCCGCGCCGTTGACCAGCAGGGTGATGACGAACAGGACGAGACCGGAGGCGATGAGCGCGTCACGGCCGCTTTCCGTCGCCTCGCCGAACTTGCTGGCGATGTTCTGGGCGAAGGTGCCGCCGCCCGGGTCGAGCAGGCTGGCCTGGATGTCGAAGGTCGGGGACAGCACGGTGGCCACTGCCATCGTCTCACCGAGGGCGCGGCCGAGGCCGAGCATGGAGGCGGAGATCACGCCGGAGCGGCCGAAGGGCAGCACGGCCATGCGGATCACCTCCCAGCGCGTGGCGCCGAGGGCGAGGGCGGCCTCTTCGTGCATCTGCGGGACCTGGCGGAAGACCTCGCGGCTCACGTTGGTGATGATCGGCAGGATCATGATCGCGAGCAGGATGCCCACGGTGAGCATCGAGCGGGGCGCGCCGCCCTGCCAGGAGAAGATCCCGGTCCAGCCGAGGTAGTCGTTGAGCCAGCCGTACACGCCGTTCATGTGCGGTACGAGGATCAGCGCGCCCCACAGGCCGTAGACGATGGACGGCACGGCGGCGAGCAGGTCGATCACGTAGCCGACCGGGCCGCTCAGCTTGCGCGGGGCGTAGTGCGTGAGGAACAGCGCGATCGCGACCGCGACCGGCACGGCGAGGGCCATGGCGATGATCGAGGAGACCACCGTGCCGAAGGCCAGGACCGCGATGCCGAAGGACGGCGGCGTGAGGTTGGTGTTCCACTCGAAGGTCGTGAGGAAGTTCCCGTGGTCCTTGCTGATCGCGAGGGACGCGCGGTAGGTGAGGAAGACCGCGATCGCGGCCATGATCACCAGCAGCAGGATGCCCGAGCCCCGGGACAGGCCGAGGAAGACGCGGTCACCGGGGCGGGACGCGGTGCGCGCGGCGCGCTTGTGCCCGGTCGCGTCCGGCTGGGGCGGGGTGGGGGGAGGGGTGTCAGTTGTCTTGGTCGATATGTCCATCGGGTTCTCCGGTCTGCGGAGCCGCTCACCGGCTGGGGTGGGCGGCTCGTGGCGGCGGTGCACCGGACGGTGCGGCCCGGCCCGCGGGGAGGCCGTGGGGGCCGGGCCGCACTCTCGGATCAGGTCAGCTCAGGCCCGCGATGGTGGTGCGGACCTTGCTGATGATCTCGTCGGGCATCGGCGCGTAGCTGATGCCGCTCAGGATCTTCTGGCCGTCTTCGGAGGCCATGTAGTTGAGGAAGGACTTGACGGTGGGCAGGGTGTCGGCCTTGTTGCCCTTGTCGCAGACGATCTCGTACGTCACCAGGGTGATCGGGTAGGCGCCGTCGGCCTTGGTGTTGTAGTTCAGCTGGAGCGACAGGTCCTTGCCGGTGCCGACGACCTTGGCGTCCGCGATGGCCTTGGTGGCGCTGTCGGTGCTCGGGGCGACCGGCTGGGCGGCACCGGTGTTGATGCTCACGGCCTTGATGCCGTCACCGACGTAGGACAGTTCGAAGTAGCCGATGGCGCCGTTGGTCTGCTTGACCTGCTGGGCCACACCGGAGGACTGCGCGGCGGACTGGCCACCGCCGGCCTGCCAGGTCTTGCCGCCCGAGTACTTCCAGTTGTCGGGGGTGGCGGCCTTCAGGTACTTGGTGAAGTTGTCCGTGGTGCCGGAGTCGTCCGAGCGGTGGAAGGCCTGGATCTTCAGGTCGGGGAGCTTCGCCTTGGGGTTCAGCTTCGCGATCGCCGGGTCGTTCCAGTTGTTGATCTTGCCGTCGAAGATCTTGGCGAGGGTCGGGGCGTCCAGGACCAGGTTGTCGACGCCGTTCACGTTGTAACCGATGGCGATGGGGCCGCCGACCATCGGCAGGTCGATGCCCTGGCCGCCGCCCGTGCAGATCTTCTTGGAGGCGGTGACCTCCTCGGGCTTCAGCGCGGAGTCGGAGCCGGCCCAGGGGATCTGGCCCTGCGTGAACGCGGTCACACCGGCACCGGAACCGCCGGCCTTGTAGTTGATCTGCACGCCACAGGCCTGCGAGAAGTTCTTGACCCAGGCCTGGACGGCGTTCTTCTGGGCGGAAGAGCCGTCCGACAGCAGCTGACCCTTCGCGCTGTCGCACTTGATGGCGGAAGCATTGGTGGACGAAGAGGGGCCGCCCGAAGCCTTGGAACCGCCACCGTTGTCGTCGGAGCCGCACGCCGTCAGGGCCAGGGCGCCGGAGACGGCGATCGCACCGAGCGAAAGGGCACGCAGCCGGTTCTGCCGCTGAAGCTTCACTTTCGGGAGTTCCTTCCAGGAGCCGCCGCAGTCGGCGGCGTGCGAAGTCATGAGATGCGGGAGGGCAGCGCATCAATGGCCGCACTCCGCACCGGGTACGGCCGAAATTAGGCAGAACAGGTGAAGCCGCCGATGGCCAGAAGTTAACGAGAGGTGAACCCCTGCCGTCGGCCCGGTGAGGTCACGGAATGCTCACGGGGAGAGCACACGAAGGTTCCGACCGGAGGGTTACGTACACACGTCTTCGGCGTTCGATTCCCTGTGTGCGAACTGTTACGAACCAAGGCGCCCATCGGGTCGTCTCACCCCAGGTAAGGCCAAGGCGGCCTGGGGAAAGGCGACACACGACGATGGGCATGGAACGGCGTACCTTCATCGCGGGCGGCACGGCCGCACTGGCCGCGACCGCACTGACCGGGTGCAGCACGGGCTCGGGTACGTCCGCCGCCACGGTGAACACCGGTTCATCGTCGCGTACGGCGATGAAGACCACCAGCCAGAGCGCCGCCGCCAACTGGACGGCCCTCGCCCATGACCTGGACGGCACCCTGGTGCGGCCCGGCGACGCGGGCTGGCAGACGGCGCACCAGCTCTACAACACCCGCTTCGACGCCCTGAAGCCCGCCGCGGTCGCCTATGTGGCGCACGCGGACGACATACGCACCACGCTCACCTACGCCCAGGCGCACGGCATACGCGTGTCCATACGCAACGGCGGCCACTCCTACGCCGGCTACTCCTCCGGCGACAACCGCCTCATCCTCGACGTCTCCAAGCTGAACCGCATCCGGGTCAGCGGCGGACAGGCGGTCGTCGGCGCGGGCTCCAAGCTGATCGACGTGTACCGGGCGCTGGCCGCGAAGGGCGTGACCATACCCGCGGGCTCCTGCCCCACCGTCGGCGTCTCCGGCCTGGTCCTCGGCGGCGGCCACGGCGTCGCCTCCCGCGCCTACGGCCTGACCTGCGACAGCCTCACCCAGGCGACGGTCGTCACCGCGGACGGCACCCAGGTGACGGCGGACGCCAAGAACCACTCCGATCTCTTCTGGGCGCTGCGCGGCGCGGGCAACGGCAACTTCGGGGTCGTCACGGAGCTGCAGTTCAAGACCCACGCGGCACCGCAGGCCGTGACGGCGTACATGACATGGCCGTGGGCGAAGGCGGCGGCGGTGCTGAAGGCCTGGCAGGAGTGGGGCCCGACCCAGCCCGACGAGATCTGGTCCTCCCTGCACCTGGAGTGCTCCCCGGGCCGTACCCCGGCCATCTCGGTGGCCTGCTTCTCGATGGGAACGTACGGCGAACTGCAGAACGCCGTGGACCGCCTCGCCCACCAGGCAGGCGCGAACGCCTCCTCGGTCACCCTGCGCCGCAAGGGCTACGAGGAGGCGATGGAGGCCTACGCCGGCTGCTCCTCCTTCTCCTCCGACGCCCAGTGCCATCTGCCGGGCTCGGCCCCGGGCCGCTCCCCGCAGGGCAGGCTCGGCCGAGAGACGTACGCGGCCCGCTCCGACTTCTTCGACCGCTCGCTGTCGGCTGCGGGCATCCAGACGGTGCTGCGGCAGATCGCCTCGGTACGGGGCGGCGCGGGCAGCATCGCCTTCACGGCCCTCGGCGGCGCGGTGAACCGCGTCAGCCCCACGGCGACGGCCTTCGTGCACCGCCGCTCCCGCATGCTGGCCCAGTACATAGCGTCCTGGGGCGCGGGAGCCTCGGGCAGCACCGCCCAGTCCTGGCTGACGTCGGCGCACCAGGCGATGGCGCCGTACGCCTCGGGCGCGGCGTACCAGAACTACACGGACGCGACGCTGAGCGACTGGCGCAAGGCGTACTACGGGGACGCGGTGCCGCGGCTGGCGAAGGTGAAGAAGCAGTACGACCCGCAGCGCTTCTTCTCCTACGCGCAGGGGCTGTAGCGGCCGACCGCCCGGCGGCTACGCCGCCAGGTCCCGCTCCTCGTTCTCCACCTTCTCCACGGACGTACGCGCGCTGGGCACGAGGGCCTGGCCGTCCTCGGCCCCGGCCCGGCGCCGTACGATCCACCCCGCCCGCGGCGAGCGCTCCACGGCCCGCATCAGCGGGGTGAGCAGGGCCATGGCAGCCGGGGACAGCAGCAGCGCGACCGCCGTACCGAGGGCGAAGCCGCCGATGACGTCCGTCGGGTAGTGCACTCCCATGTAGACCCGGCAGAAGCCCTCCAACAGCGCGAGCCCGATCCCGGCGATGCCGAAGCGCCGGTTGGCGACGAACAGCCCCACCCCGAGGGCCATGGTGATGGTCGCGTGATCGCTGACGAAGGAGAAGTCGGTCTTGCCGGAGACGAGGACGTCCAGGCCCTGGTGATCGACGAAGGGCCGGGGCCGTCCCACGAACCCCCGGATGGGGATGTTGACCAACACGGCGATGGCGGCCGCGAGCGGCGCCCACACCAGCGCGGCGACGGAGGACGCGGCGTCCTCACCACCCCGGCGCCGCACGGACCACCAGCACCAGAGCACGACGAGCACCATGCCGGTCAGCAGGCCGTACTCGCCTACGAACGCCATGGCCCGGTCGAACCAGTGCGGGGCGTCCCCGGCGAGGCCGTTGATGTCGTAGAGCAGGCCGACGTCGGGGTTCGATCCGGATTCGGCGAGTACAGCCATGGTGCTGCGGCCCCTTCGTCGTCTTCCCGGACGCACCTCGTGTGCGCCGCTCATGCCCCCCGTGGTTCGTAGATCCGCTTCCGCTGCACTGCCGCATCGACGTCCGCTCGGCTACGTCAACAGGAACGCACAGCCCCCGTCAATACGTTCCACTCTCCACTGAAAGATCACGCAGACGTTATCGAAGAGAGACTCATCATCGCAGCTCAGGGGGTGGGTTCACGCTCGGTTCACACCGCTGTGGGGAGCGCTTTTGCGCCATCCTGGGTGACGCGGGTGGCGCCGAAGTAATCAGGGGTGTCGATGGGATCGAACCGAATGACGGCCCCGGTCCGCGGCGCGTCGATCATGTATCCCCCGCCCACGTAGATCCCCACATGATGGATGGCCCGCGAGTCGCTGAGGTCGGTGGAGAAGAACACCAGGTCACCGGGGAGAAGCTGGTCCCGCGAGGGGTGCGCCCCGGCGTTGTACTGATCGTTGGCCACCCGCGGCAGGGTGATCCCGACCTTGGCGTAGGAGGCCTGCGTCAGCCCCGAACAGTCGAACCGCCCACCCTGCTCGGCGCTCCCCTCACCGCCCCACAGATACGGCGTACCGAGCTTGCTCTGCGCGAACGCGATGGCACCGGCGGCCTGCTGGGTGGGGTCGACCCGGGTCACCGGGGCGGCGAAGCTCTTCTCCAGGGTTGTGATCGTCTTCACGTAGTTCTGGGTCTCGCCGTACGGCGGCACGCCCCCGTACTTGATCACCGCGTACGCGCCCGCGTTGTAGGCGGCGAGCATGTTCTCCGAGACGTTCCCGGGCACGTCCTTGACGTACTTCGCCAGTTCGCAGTCGTACGCCGCGGCCGAGGGAATCGCGTCGTTCGGGTCCCAGACGTTGCGGACGCCGTCACCGTTGCCGTCAACTCCGTGCGTCGCCCAGGTGCCGGGGATGAACTGCGCGATGCCCTCCGCCTTCGCCGGGCTCTGCGCGTTCGGGTTGAAGCCGCTCTCCTGGTACAACTGGGCGGCCAACATGGCGGGGTTGAGAGCGGGGCACAGGTTCCCCCACTTCTGCACGAGCGCCTTGTACGCCGCCGGCACGGCCCCCTTGGCCAGCCCCACACTGCCCGAGCCGACGCCGTTGACGAGGTTTCCGGCGACGACGTACACGCCGACGACGAGGAGCATCACGAAGCTCAGGCCGAGCCCGACCGCGACGCCACCCACCACCCACACTTTGCGCACGACCCAACCCTCCCCCATATGACGCCCGTTCAAGGCCACTTTCGCAGCACGTCTGTTCAAACGGCCAATATTTCGGCCTATTCGAGGCGCTCGTGCGGGCTACCGGCCGTCCGGTCCGGAGAGCTCGGGCAGCAGGCTGCCCGTGGTCGTGAGGGGATCCTGCCTGTGTCGGCGCAGGCCATGCTCGCGCCCGGGCGAACGCGTCGAGGCCCGGGCGGACCTGATTGCGGATCAGTACGCCGGGAGCACGGTGTCCGGATGTGCCGGAGCGCACCCGGCCCCCGCCGACGATGCCGATGCGGTGACGGTCCGGGCGAGGACGGAGCGGCGGCGATCTCGTCCCGGATCACCCGGACGGCGACCGGCCGGCCGCCTGCGATTGACGGAGCGTCACCGACCGGTCGTCGCGTCCCGGTACAGCTCCGCCGCCTCGCTCCCCAGCACCACGCTGTACGACACGTCGTCGGTCAACCCGCCCTGCTCGTGGCCGCCGAGGACGCCGACGACCTGGCCGTCGCCGTTGATCCAGGGGCTGCCACTGGTGCCGGCGGTGAAGGCGGGGCAGTCGATGCGCTGCTGGGTGCTGCTGTGCGGGGTCGGCTTGTTGGTGCAGCTGATCGGCACCTCGCGGGTGTCCGGGTAGCCGATGAGGGTCACGGCGGTGGCACCGGTGGCCATGCCGGTCGTGAAGCGGTTGGCTCCGACCACGTTCTCCAGCCGCCGCCCGCCCAGGTCGTCCACCACGGCGAAGGCCAGGTCGCTGTCCTCGTCCTGGTCCTTGGCCCACCCGTCGGGCAGGTAGCGCTTGCCGACCTTCCACACCCCGTACGGCGCCCGCCCGCCCCGGTAGCCCGGCGCGAAGACCAGGTCGTTGTCGGCGTTGCTCACGCAGTGCGCCGCGGTGACGATGAGGTCGCCCTGCGGGCTGTGCACGACCGAGGCCGTACAGAAGTGGCCGTTCTTCAGCTGGTCGGCCCGGTCCGCGCCGAAGAGCGCGCCGACGCGCACCGTATGCCGAGTCGCGGTGGCCTCGGCGGTGACTCCGAGGGGCCCCGGCCCGTCATCGGCGGCCGCTACGGACGCCGAGGTCAGGGCGAGCATCACCACCGCCCCGAGCAACGCGGGACGTGAGTGAACCGAGATGCGTGTGATGCGCTTCATCAGCCTCCACTCTGTCCCACGAACGTGAGAAACCCGCTGAGACTTCACTGAGATTTTCCTGTGAAACCGCGGGAGGGCACCACCGCGGCCCGAACGGCTGTACGGACTCACGGTCGGTCACCGACGAAAGTAAGGCCCCGCCGGTCACTTATGGAAGAGGCACACCGCTCCTGGGCCCGCCCTCCTCCATTCCGACCAGGCACGATCACGGAGCGCCACGACTCCGGCGATCCGCCCCCACCGGCTTCCCGCAGCACGGAGACGCTCCAGGAGTTCGCACAGGTCCACCCGAGGCGCGGTACGACCACAGGCGCGGCGCAAGGGGAGCGCCGTCGTACCCGATGTACGGGCAGGCGAGTTCGACCGCTTCGCCCAGAGCGCCGACAGCCAACACGACTCATGCGTTCGCCTGCCTGGGCATCAGAAGCCCGGCCCGCTCACCCCACTCTTGTCATGGTCTTACCATTGGCAACCGCAACGACGCACCCACGAACGGCACAAGCCGCGGCAACGGGGACAGGCAGCACTGACGTCATGGGACGAGTGGGATCAGCTCAAAGCCGACGCGAAGACTCGCGGATCGACACACACGCAGCTCAACCACCTGGCCGACCCGGTCGGCGGAGGCGGCCCCAGCACCTACGGTGACCTGAAGGTCAGCAACGGCTCCCTCGAACAGATCGGCAAAGAGGCCCACTCGCTCTACACCCAGCTGTGGGACAAGGCCCGGGTGGCCGAGTCCACGAGCGAGTCGGCCGCCGGCGACCTCACCAGACAGGGATTCGCCCTGGGCAAGGGCCTGAAGCACGCGGCCCAGCGCTGGGAGGACCAGCTGAAGTCGCTGCTGGACGCGTGCGCGCAGATCTCCAACCACATGCACACCACCCGGAAGATCCACTCCGGTGACGACGGCTACATCGCGCGCACGATGAGCAGCATCGACACCCTGGACGCCGGGTTTCTACACGGACGACGGCAAGAACGTGGCCTGGCAGGCGAACATCTGCCCCCAGCTCAACTACGAGGGCAGCGACGGTGGTTGGGACCCGCTCAACGGATACCTGAAGGGCCTGGCGAACAACCCCACGGCCGCCACGGACTTCTTCAACGACGACTTCATCCCGCAGGACGGGGACCACAAGAAGGCCGTCTCCGACTTCGACTACCTCTGTCGTCGCAGCCGCGGCTGCCGCGCTTCTTGTGACGCTGTCCGGGTGCAGCGACCACAAGGAAACCCGTCAGTACGCAGTCCCGAAATCCCTGTGCGGTATTCCAGTCGACAGCGACACACTGGCACCGTTCATGCCGCCTGGCCGAACGATCACAGTCAAGCAGAAACTGGTCGCCGGCATCACAGCACGTTGCGAGGTCCGCGTCGACTCCCACCTCGCAGTGCAGGCTTCGCAGGAGTGGCTGTCGGGCTCCAACACGGCATTCTTCGTGGGGGGAAGGCCAATTCCAAGCTCGATCACCAAGCCGAGGACCCCGACGCCATGAAGCGACTCATCACCGCCTACACAAAAGTCGTCGAGAACACGGACACATGCAAGCGAGGATTGCCCTTCAAAACCCCGACATAAATCAGTTCTCGACGACAGCACGGGAGGCCTCCTCGGCCCCCCACGCCACCCCCGTCATCTGCTCCGAAAGCGTCCACAGCCGCCGCGCCGCCTCCGGATCGCTCGCCGCCGCGCTGCGGCCGACCAGGGTCGGGGCACCGCGCATCTCGCCGAGGCCGTCGGGGCCGACGTAGGCCGCCCCGGGCAGGTCCTGGCTCGCGGCGTAGAGGGTGGGCAGGGCGCCCGCCGTGTCGGTCTGGGCGAAGACCTTGTTGCCGACCGTCATGACGGCCCTGGCCACGGGGTTGGCGTGGTGGCTCTGGAGGTTGGTGGCCGCGTAGCCGGGGTGGGCGGCCAGGGCACGGACGCCGGAGCCCGCCTCGGTCAGACGGCGCTGGAGTTCCAGGGTGAACAGGAGATTCGCCAGCTTGGACTGGGCGTAGGCGCGGGACGGCGAGTAGCGGCCGCGCAGGTTCACGTCCTCGAAGTGGATCACCCCGTCGCCGCCGCGGTGCAGACCCGAGGACACCGTCACCACGCGGTCCGTGACGTGCGGCAGCAGCAGGTTCGTCAGCGCGAAGTGCCCGAGGTGGTTCGTACCGAACTGCATCTCGAAGCCCTGCTTCGTCCGCTGCTCCGGCAGCATCATCACGCCCGCGTTGTTGATCAGCAGGTCCAGCGGGCGGTCCCACGCCTCGGCGAACTCCCGTACCGAGTCCAGGTCCGCCAGATCCAGCCGGCGCACCTCGGTACTGCCGCCGGCCCGGGCCGCCGCGGCACCGCCGCGCGCGAGGTCCCGTACGGCGAACACCACGTGCGCCCCGGCCCGGGTCAGCGCCTGGGCGGTCGCGAGGCCGAGGCCGCTGTTGGCGCCGGTGATCACGGCCGTACGGCCGGTCAGGTCGGGAAGGTGGGCCGCATTCCATCGAGCAGTCTTGTCCGCAGTCATGGCGCCAATGTAGGCATCAGCAACAATGATGTCAATGACAACATCAGGTTACGATGGTCCGCATGTCGCGCATGCCCCCGTCCTCAGCCCGGTCGACCCCGTCGGGCTCGTCAGGCTCGTCGGCGAATCGCCCGTACCACCACGGAGACCTGCGCACCGCCCTCCTCAGGAGCGCCGAGCGCACCCTGCGCGAGAAGGGGGCCGGCGCCCTCTCGCTGCGCGAGCTGGCCCGGGACATCGGCGTGAGCCACGCCGCCCCCGGCCGGCACTTCAAGGACAAGCAGACCCTCCTCGACGCCCTCGCGCTGCACGGGTACGAGCGCCTGAACCAGGCCCTGACCGTCGCCGCCGACCGTCCGGTCCAGTCCTTCGAGGAGCGGATGACGGCGCTCGCGCGGGCCTACCTCGGCTTCGCCGTCGACAACCCCGAGCTGCTGGAGCTGATGTTCACGCGCAAGCACCACCCGGACAGCTCCGCCCAGCTCACCGACGCCGTCGACCAGTCCCTCGGCTCCCTGACCCGGATGATGGCCGACGCCCAGGAGCGCGGCGAGATCGTCCAGGGCGACCCCGAGCGCATCACCACGGTCGTCGCCGCGAGCCTGCACGGCCTCGCCGCGCTCATCGCCAGCTGCGCGCTCGACGCCGAGGAGGCGCTGGCCGGCCTGGACGAACACGTCCATCTGCTGCTGCACGGCCTGAAGCCCCGCTGATCTCCCGCCGCTTCGCCACCGGCCCTCTACCGTGGGCGACCCGCGCCCAGGTCAAGCCACCCCCAGCACAGAACCAGCACACAGCCATTGATCAGTAAGCCCTGCCCCGCCTTCAGTAACGCGGGAGTCAGAATTCCGAAATCCCCTTGTTGTCGCGTACTCAACAAGCGATGGTCGGTCGCGGGCCGCCGCCCCCACCGGTCACCCACCGGTGGACCCCCACACCCGCAGGCCTCTGCCCACCACTTCCAGGAGGCTGTACCTTGCGTACGTCCAACCCCAACTCCCCTCACATACGCGGTAGATGGCGCCGCATCGGCTCGGCCGCCGTGGGCGCCACCGCGCTCGTCGTCGCCGGCCTCGGCACCGCCGCCCACGCCAGCGCGGACACCGCCACGAGCCACAAGGTGAGCGCCAAGACGATCGCCACCCAGGTCGCCAAGGCCCACGTCCAGTACGAGAAGGCCTGCGCCGCGACCCCGAAGAAGGGCTACGCCGCCTGCAACGCCCTGCGCGTCACCGGCGGCACCACCGCCTTCATGGAGAAGCAGGCCGCGCTCAAGGGCATCGCGCCCAAGACCGTCAAGCCGAACGCCGCGTCCGACTCCCCCACCGGATACGGCCCCTCGGACATCCAGTCGGCCTACGGCCTGACCGACGCGGCCTCCTCCAACGGCTCCGGCGAGACCGTCGCCATCGTCGACGCCTACGACGACCCGAACGCCGAGGCCGACCTCGCGACCTACCGGTCGCAGTACGGCCTGTCGGACTGCACCAGCGACAACGGCTGCTTCACGAAGGTCGGCCAGACCGGCTCGACGACCTCCCTGCCCTCCGCCGACAGCGGCTGGGCCGGTGAGATCTCCCTCGACCTCGACATGGTCAGCGCGACCTGCCCGAACTGCAACATCCTGCTGGTCGAGGCCAAGTCGGCGTCCGACGCCAACCTGGGCACCGCGGTGAACGAGGCCGTCAAGCTCGGCGCCAAGTTCGTCTCCAACAGCTACGGCGGCTCGGAGTCCTCCTCCGACACCTCGTACGACTCCAAGTACTACAACCACCCGGGCGTCGCCATCACCGCCAGCGCGGGCGACGAGGCCTACGGCGCGGAGTACCCGGCCGGCTCGCGGTACGTGACCGCCGTCGGCGGCACCGCCCTCAAGACCTCCTCCAACAGCCGCGGCTGGACCGAGAGCGTCTGGAAGACCTCCAGCACCGAGGGCACCGGCTCCGGCTGCTCCGCCTACGACGCCAAGCCCAGCTGGCAGACCGACAGCGGCTGCGCCAAGCGCATGATCGCCGACGTCTCCGCGGTCGCCGACCCGGCCACCGGCGTCTCCGTCTACGACTCCTACGGCTCCGACGGCACCGGCTGGAACACCTACGGCGGCACCAGCGCCTCCTCGCCGATCATCGCCTCGGTCTACGCCCTCGCCGGCACCCCGGGCAGCAGCGACTACCCGGCCCAGTACCCGTACGCGGCGGCCGGCACCTCCGCCCTCAACGACGTGACGAGCGGCAACAACGGCACCTGCTCCACGTCGTACTTCTGCACCGCCAAGTCGGGCTACGACGGCCCGACCGGCTGGGGCACCCCGGAAGGCACGAGCGCCTTCAGCGCCGGCTGAGTCAGGCATCACGCACTGGATGACCGAGCGATGACCGCCCCGTCGGGTCACGGGGAGCCGCCTGTGTGAGGGGGACGTGGGGTCCCCTCGGCGGCACGGAAAGGAAGACGGGTCACGGCAGCCGGCCGCGGCCCGTCTTCTCTGTCCAACTCCCTTGTAATGTCTGTGCGTTGGGTCAAGCGTTCGGAATCCTTCGGTAAGGCGGACGCCAGGATTCCCCTCCAGCCTTGTTGTCGCGTACTCAACAAGTCATCGTCTTCGTCGTACCGCCGCACGCACCCGCACAGCCCTGTTCCCACCCCCCACCCGGAAATCAGGAGCTGCACATGCGTACGACTCACAGACGGTGGCGTCGCCTCGGCACCGCCTTCGCGGCCACCGCCGCACTCGCCGTCGCCGGTCTCTGCACCGCGGCCCACGCCGACGCGGCCGCCCCCACGACGAAGGCGACCTGGACCGCGACCCCCTGTGCCAACCCCAAGCACAAGGGCGAACTCACCTGTGACTCCCTCCGAGTGACCGGCGGCCTCACCACGTTCCAGAAGCAGCAGGCCGCACGGACCGGCGTCACCCCGAAGGCCGCCGACGCCTCCACCCCCTCCGGCTACGGCCCCTCGGACCTCCAGTCGGCCTACGGCCTCACCTCCGCCGCCGCCTCCAAGGGCTCCGGCGAGACCATCGCGATCGTGGACGCCTACAACGACCCGAACGCCGAGGCCGACCTCGCCAAGTACCGCTCGTACTACGGCCTGCCCGCCTGCACCAAGGCCAGTGGCTGCTTCAAGCAGGTCAGCCAGACCGGCTCCACCACCTCCCTGCCCTCCGCCGACAGCGGCTGGGCCGAGGAGGAGTCCCTCGACCTCGACATGGCCTCCGCCGTCTGCCCGAACTGCAACATCCTGCTGGTCGAGGCCAAGTCCGCGACGATGGCCAACCTGGGCACCGCGGTGAACGAGGCGGTCACCCTGGGCGCGAAATACGTCTCCAACAGCTACGGCGGCTCGGAATCCTCCTCCGACACCTCGTACGACTCCTCGTACTTCAACCACCCGGGCGTCGCGATCACCGTCTCCGCCGGTGACGAGGCCTACGGCGCCGAATACCCGGCCGCCTCGAAGTACGTGACCTCGGTGGGCGGCACGGCCCTGTCGAAGTCCTCCTCGACGACCCGCGGCTGGACGGAGACCGTCTGGGAGACGAGCAGCACGGAGGGCACCGGCTCCGGCTGCTCCGCCTACGACGCCAAGCCCAGCTGGCAGACGGACACCGGCTGCGCCAAGCGCACGATCGCCGACGTCTCCGCGGTCGCCGACCCGGCCACCGGCGTCTCGGTCTACGACTCCTACGGAGTGACGGCCGGCTGGTACACCTTCGGCGGCACCAGCGCCTCCTCGCCGATCATCGCCTCGGTCTACGCCCTCGCCGGCACCCCGTCCAGCGGCAGCTACCCGGCCAAGTTCCCGTACACCGCGGCCGGCACCAGCGCACTGAACGACGTCACCAGCGGCAACAACGGCAGCTGCACCCCCAGCTACCTGTGCACCGCCCAGTCGGGCTACGACGGCCCGACCGGCTGGGGCACCCCTCAGGGCACGTCGGCCTTCACCGGCTGACCGCACCGACCGCATCGCACGTCAAAGGCCCCGACGGCACCCGGCCGTCGGGGCCTTGTCCATTTCCCGCCCGCCCCCCATGAGAACATCGTGCCGAAGCCTCACCCGACCGGCCGTCAGAAACCGCGCCAGGTCGTAAAGGAGGACAACGACAGAACCACACGACAGGTTCCGGTCTGACCTCGTTGCCCGGCGTGACCTGCCGTGATACACAGAGTCACCGTACGAGCCATTCGTACGAAACCCGCCAGTCAATGACGTCAAGTCGACATACGTCGGCGCCGTTGTCGGCGACAATGAGGCCTGACCTCTGCACCCCGCAGGGGGCCAACGGAACTACCCACCAGGGGCGGTGACTTACATGCTCTTTGCGGCCGACAAGGGAGACATCAACACCATCATCGGCGGGATCGCTCCGGACTGGGGCCCCTTCGGCAGCCTGGGCAACGAGGCGAAGGTGATGATCGAGGTGGTGATGGCGGTGGCCATCCTGCTCTGCCTCGGCATCGCGGTCTGGGGCGCGGCCAAACAGCGCATCGGCGCCACGGCCCTCCGCGACACCTTCAGCGCGGAACAGGGCAAGGGCCTCATCATCGCGGGCCTCACCGGAGTCTTCATCATCGGCTCCCTCGGCACCCTGTTCACGATCGTGTACGGCATGGCGGTCTGACCCCTCCACCGCCCGCACCCCTCCCCCACCACCCACCCGTCGTGCCCACCGGCTGAGGTTGCGTCTCCCTGATGTCGAGTCAACACACCGCGCCCGCGCGGGAACCAGCACGGCTACCGTCGTATGTCTACGAGGGTGAGGGGGCGTACACGACATGAATCCCGGAGACGAAGGGTCCTACGCCGACTACGGCGACACCACGGGCCACACCCGAACCCGCCTCCCCGAAAACGACCCCTACGGCGGCGCCCCCCGCCGCCCCACCCGCTCCTCCTCCCGAAGCCTGGTGACGGTGGTGGGCGTGGTGGTCCTCCTGATCGCGGCGATCGCGTTCGCCAATCGGGGCGACCACTCCTCTTCCTCCTCCGACAGCACGTCCGGAAAGGGCAACAAGCCGGCGGCCGCTCCGACGACGGCCAGCGGAACGCGTCCGGTGGAGACCAAGTCCAGCGGTGTACCGACAGGATTCGCGAACACGGAGCAGGGCGCGCAGTCGGCGGCCTCGAACTATGCCGTGGCACTGGGCTCGACCGGCATGTTCAACAAGGACAACCGCCACAGACTGCTGCAACTGCTGTACACCTCGGAAGCTGCGGACCGTCTCCAGGGGCAGATGGACCAGGCCTACTCGACCGGCTTCCTCGCCCAGATGGGCCTCGACTCGGCGGGCAACCCGCCCAACGGCAGCACCTTCGTCTCGCGGGTCGTCCCGGTCGGCACGACAGTGCGGAGCTACTCGGGCACAGGCGCCGAGGTCGCGGTCTGGTACGTGGGACTCATCGGCATGTCCGGCAGTTCCTCGACCGACCCCGTCACCTCGTCCTGGAAGACATGGACGTTCGACCTGCAGTGGTCCGGCGGCGACTGGAAGATCGCCTCCGACAACCAGAAGGACGGCCCGGCCCCGGTACCCGGTGACGACAAGGCCGCCACCTCCGACGAGATCAGCAAGGCCATCGAACAGTACGGAGGGTTCACGTATGCCCGGTAGCCCGCAACGTGCGCTGAAGCTCGCCGCAATCGTGGCAGCCGTACAGACCACGGCCGTACTGCTGGCCACGCGTGCCGTCGCCGCGCCCTCTCCCACGCCCTCGGGCAGCCCGTCACCCTCGGCGTCGGGCAAGTACAACTGCGGCGTCATCTCCGGCGAAGCCAAGAAGTACTGCGAACGCGGCAACACCTCCAGCGGATCCGGCGGCGCGAACGTCCCGGACACCTCGACGCTCGACCCGCTGTCCTCGCTGGCCAAGGGCTGCGCCGAGGCGGCCTCCTGGACCATCGACAAACTGAGCAAAGCCGTGAAGGAGACCGCCAACGTCGACTTCACCAACGAGAAGTTCCTTCAGCAGTACGCCGTCGTCTTCGCCGCCTCCACGATCCTCACCCTCCTGCTGTGGCTCCTGGCCGTGGCCAAGCGAGCGGTGCGCGGTGTGCCGCTGACCACCGCCATCTCCGAAGCCGTCGGCTTCCTGTGGCTCACGGTGCTCGCCTCCGCCTTCACCCCGCTGATCCTGTACACCGTCGTCTCGGCCGCCGACGGCGTCACCGACGTCCTCGCGAAAGCCACCGGCGACCAGGCCGACACCTTCTTCGGCACCTTCTCCGGCGCCCTCGGCAAGGGCACCGACATCGGCGGCGGCCCGATCATGCTGATCGTCGTCTCCCTGGTCAGCATCCTCGCCGCCGGCGTCCTCTGGCTGGAACTGGTCATCCGCGCCGCCCTCCTCTACGTCGGCGCCCTCCTCGGCACGGTCGTCTACGCCGGCCTCGTCGACAAGAACCTGTGGGGGCACGTGCGGCGCTGGGCGGGGATCATGATCGCCGTCATCCTCGTCAAACCCGTCATCGTGATCGTGCTCGGCCTCGCCGGCGCGCTCTCCTCCGGCAACGGCCCCGACTCCTTCTCCGCCGTCGTCTCCGGCCTCGCCATCATCCTGCTCGCCATCTTCGCCAGCGCGATGATCTACCGCTTCGTCCCCGGCTTCGGCGACGAGATCGCGAACGGCCGCAACAACCGCATCATGCAGGGCGCCGAGAGCAAGGCCGCCGCCGTCATCAGCTCCCCCGCCACCCTCGTCGCCCAGGGCATCAAGACCCACAGCTCCCGCGCCGACAACAACGGAGGCGGCGCAGGCGGCACCAGCGGCAGCACACCCCGCCCGGCCAACCCCGCCAGCGGCGGCGTCGCCGCCCACAGCAGCCGTACCCCCACCTCGGGCGGCGGCGGAGCGGTCCCCTCCGCCACGCCCGCACCCCGCGCACCCAGCCCGGCCAACACCCCGCACGCCGGCAACGCCCGCAACAACCGCTCAGGAGGTGAAGGGCGTTGACGACCGAGTCCCATCTGTCCCATCCGATCACGCCCCGCCGTACGTATCTCATCGGCCGTGCCCGGCCGAACGCGATCGTCGGCCGGAACCGCGAGTCCGGCGAGATCGCACTGATCGTCGTCGGCGCGTTCCTCGGCATGATGTGCGGCCTCCTCGTCCCGGTCCTGTCCCTGCGGATCGTGCTGCTGACGGGCTTCCCACTGCTCGCGCTCGCCGCGGTCTACGTGCCGTACAAGCGCCGCACCTTCTACAAGTGGTTCGAGATCAACCGCAGCTACAAGCGCACCGTCAAACGCGGCGCCACCTACCGCTCGGCCGTCATCGAGGCCGGCACCCGGATCGACGGGCGCGAGGTGGAGATCGGCCCGCCGCCCGGCATCGGCCGGATCAGCTGGCTCGCCGCCCCGTTCGGGCCCGACGAGATCGCCGTACTGCTGCACGCCGACCGCAAGACCGTCACCGCCGCCATCGAGATCGAGGGGCCCGGCGTCGGCCTGCGCGACTCCGAGGACCAGGAGGCCCTGGTCGACCGCTTCGGCACCCTGCTCAAGCACGTGGCGAACGGCGACGGCTTCGTCACCCGCATCCAGATGCTGGCCCGCACCCTGCCCGCCGACCCCGACGCGCACGCCAAGGACGTCGCCCTGCGCGGCGACGGCCGCGCCCCGGACTGGCTGTCCCGCTCCTACGACCAGCTCCAGTCCATGGTGTCCACCAGCAGCGAGCAGCATCGCGCCTACCTCGTCGCCTGTATGCACTACACCCGCGAACTCGCCGCCGAGGCCCAGGCCATGGCCCGCGCCGCCCGCCCGCAGTCCGGCCGCAAACTGGACCGCGACGCCGGCCTCGCCGTCGTCATGGCCCGCGAGCTGACCGACATCTGCTCGCGCCTGCAGGAAGCCGACATCCGGGTACGGCAGCCGCTCGGTCAGGGGCGGCTGTCCTCCCTCGTCCACTCCATGTACGACCCGGACCACCCCATCGACCACATCCAGGCGATGACCCAGCGCAACGCCTGGCCGGCCGAGCTGGACGCCATGGAACCCACCTACCTGCAGGCCAAGACCCGCGAGTCCAACACCCGCGCCCCCTGGTGCCACGCCACGGCCTGGGTGAAGGAGTGGCCCATGACCCCGGTCGGCGTCAACTTCCTGGCCCCCCTCCTCGTCCACACCCCGGACGTCATCCGCACGGTCGCCGTGACGATGGACCTCGAACCCACCGAGGTCGCCATCGAGCGCATGCTGACCGAGAAGACCAACGACGAGGCCGAGGCGTCCCGCGCCGCCAAGATGAACCGGACCGTCGACCCCCGGGACATCGCCGCCCACAACCGTCTCGACCAGCGCGGCGAGGACCTCGCCAGCGGCGCCGCCGGCGTCAACCTGGTCGGCTACATCACCGTCTCGTCCCGCACTCCGGAGGCCCTCGCCCGCGACAAGCGCACCATAAGGGCCTCCGCCGGCAAGTCGTATCTGAAGCTGGAGTGGTGCGACCGCGAGCACCACCGCGCGTTCGTCAACACGCTGCCCTTTGCCACCGGCATCCGGAGGTAGGACCTGATGCGGGACCCGCTGTCCGTCCTCACCGACGCCTTCACCTCCTTCCTCTTCGGGAAGGTCGAGACCACCAGGCTGCCGGTGCGCACCTCCACGGGCCAGGCCCAGGCGGTCTATCTGCCGACCGCCGCCCCCGGCCTCGGCGACTCCGGCGTCATCATCGGCCGCGAGGTGTACTCCGGCAAGGGCTACATCTACGACCCCTTCCAGCTCTACGGCCAGCAGCTCCCCGCCCCGCACTGGCTCGTCCTCGGCGAGTCCGGCAACGGCAAGTCGGCCCTGGAGAAGACCTACGTCCTACGGCAGCTGCGCTTCAAGGACCGCCAGGTGGTCGTCCTGGACGCCCAGGGCGAGGACGGCGTCGGCGAATGGAACCTCATCGCGGAGGAGCTGGGGATAACTCCCATCCGCCTGGACCCGACCGCCGCCCTCAACCACGGCATCCGGCTCAACCCCCTGGACCCCTCGATCACGACGACGGGCCAGCTCGCCCTGCTGCGGACCATCATCGAGGTCGCGATGGGCCACGGCCTGGACGAACGCTCCGGCTTCGCCCTCAAGGTCGCCCACTCCTACGTCAACGAGACGATCCTGGACCGCCAGCCGGTCCTGACCGACATCGTGGAGCAGCTGCGCCACCCCGAACCGGAGTCGGCCGAGGCGATGAACGTCGCCATAGACGACGTCCGCGCCTGGGGCCTGGACGTCGCCCTCGTCCTGGACCGCCTGGTCGACGGCGACCTGCGCGGCATGTTCGACGGCCCCACGACGGTCGGCATCGACCTCGACGCCCCCCTCATCGTCTTCGACCTGTCCCACATCGACCGCAACTCCATCGCCATGCCCATCCTCATGGCGATCGTCGGCGTGTGGCTGGAGCACACCTGGATCCGCCCCGACCGGAAGAAGCGCATCTTCCTGGTCGAGGAGGCCTGGCACATCATCAACAGCCCCTTCGTGGCCCAGCTGTTCCAGCGCCTGCTGAAGTTCGGACGCCGGCTCGGCCTGTCCTTCGTGGCGGTCGTCCACCATCTGTCCGACGTGGTCGACGGCGCGGCGGCGAAGGAGGCGGCCGCGATCCTCAAGATGGCGTCCACCCGCACGATCTACGCCCAGAAGGCCGACGAGGCGAGGGCGACGGGCCGCGTACTGGGCCTGCCCCGCTGGGCGGTGGAGATCATTCCCACGCTCACCCCCGGCATCGCGGTCTGGGACGTCAACGGCAACGTCCAGGTGGTCAAACACCTGGTCACGGAGACGGAACGGCCTCTCGTCTTCACCGACCGCGCGATGACCCAGTCCTCCAGCGACCTCGCGGCCGACGAGGCCCTGCGCGCCGCCGAGCTGGAGGCCGAACAGCGGGCGGCGGCCTTCGTCGAACAGCACCTGGGCGACTCCGAGTCGACAGTGGCGTAGGAGGAGTGAGGGACGCGTGAGACCGGACGATCGCCGTGGCAGCCGCGGGGAGGGCCAGGGAGGCATTCCCGACGGCCTCCTGATCGGCATACTCGCGTTCCTCCTCGGCATGACCGTGCTGGTGTGGACGGCCACGGGCCTGGCGGCACTCTTCACCAAGGGCGCCTGGCCCACCGGCGTCACCTTCACCCGCACCCCCCTGGCCATGCGCCACCTCATCGGCCGACCTCACGACCTCACCGGCGCCTGGCCGGACACCCCCGCACCCCAGCTCTCCGGCTGGGGCCTGTTCTGGGGCCTGTTCATCGGCCAGTTGATGATCCTCTTCGTCCTCACGGTGTTCGTGATGGGGGCGACGGCGAGGTGGCGGGCGGGCAAGGCACGGCGCAAGGCCGTACCGCCGCCCGAGCCACAACACGAGGTGCCCCTGCCCCGCAGGGAACCGGAACCAGAACCGGCACCGGCACCGGCACCGGCACCGGCGGAAACCCTCCAGGAGGCGGTACCGGAAGCGCCGGCGGTACCGGAAGCGCCGTTGACCGGCCGCCCGGCCATCGGTGAACGGCTGGCCGGGTGGGAGAGACTCCTCATCGCACCCCGGGAAAGCCGCCAGACGGCCGCGGCCCAAGCCGTACGCGACGCGGAGGGCCCCACCCTCCTCGTCACCTCGAACCCGGCTCTCTGGGCGGAGACCAAGGACGCCAAGGCCAAACTCGGCCCCACCCTTCTCTACGACCCCAGCCACCTCTGCGACACCCCGGCCCGCCTCCACTGGTCTCCCACAACGGGCTGCGAGGACAAGCAGACGGCCCTCCACAGAGCCACCGCCCTCCTCGCCCCGGTACAACCCACAGCCAAGATCGACCAGGCGGTGGCGGACACGGCCACAACGCTCCTACGGAGCTACCTGCACGCCGCCGCCCTGGAGAACCGCACCATCCGCCACGTCCACCGCTGGGCCCAGGGCACCCAGATCCAGGACGCCGTACGCACCCTCCGCACCCACCCCAAGGCCGCCCCCGGCGCCGCGGGCGAACTCGAGGCCGCCCTCACCGGGCACCCCGAACGCCGGGACATCGCCCAGGAGTTGACCAGCCGGGCCCTGTCCGCCCTCTTCACCGTCAACATCCGCGAAGCCTGCACGCCAAACCGAACTGATGCGCTCGCCCTGGATTCCTTCGTCCACGAAGGGGGCACGCTTTACGTGATCGGTGAATCCATCGAGGACCCCAGGAGCAACCCGGGCGCGATGCCACTCCTGACGGCTCTCGTCTCCAGCGTGGTCGAGCGTGGCCGGCGCATGGCCGAACGGTCATCCTCCGGTCGGCTCGACCCACCACTCACCCTGGTCCTGGACGACATCGCGGCCGTGGCCCCGCTCCCCCAGCTCCCGGACCTGCTCACCGGCGGAACCGACCAGGGCCTGCCCACGCTCGCCCTGCTCCGCTCCCGCGAACAGGCCCGCTCCCGCTGGCCGCACCAGGAACTCCCCGTCTAGCCCTGCCGCTCGACGACGAGCTCCAGTTCCCACTGCGCCGGATCCCGCACGAACGGCACGATCTCCCCGCTCGGCACGAAACCCGCCTTCCGGTACGCGCCCTGCGCCCGGGCGTTCTCCTCGTGCACGTACAGCCGTACCCGCTGCGCGTCCCGCTCCCACGCCCAGGTCACACCGGCGTCCAGCAGCGCCTTGATCAGCCCGTTCCCACGGTGCCCGGGCCGTACGTACACCCCGACCACATGCCCCTGCCGGCGCTCGACCGTGCCCTCTTTCCAGTCCTTCGTCCCGGCCTCTTCGATGAGCACGGTCAACGTGCCGGCCCACGACCCGTCGGACGCCTCGGCGATGAACTGCCGGGCCGCCGAGGACCCCTCACCGGATCCGATCGCCCGGTCCTGCCAGAAGGCGTCCGACCGGCTCGCAGCCTCGTCGTACGACTCCAGAAAGGCGAGGTGGGCCACAGGGTCCCGCAGCGCATCGAGCCGCAGCTGCTTCACTAGAGGCCAGTCGTCCGGTCGTATGGCACGGATGACGTAGTCACCGCTGGTCAGAGTACTCATGAGGGCCACGCTAGTACGAGCACGGCGCCCTCTCACACGGATAAACCGGGCTGTTGTCAGTGCCGGCGCCTAGGGTGTCGGCCCATGACCACACTTCCCGATCGACCGAACACCGCGCTGCTCGTCATCGACGTACAGAACGGCGTGGTGACGGGTTCCCCCAACCGCGACGACGTCATCGCCAACATCAGCATCCTTGCCGACAGGGCCCGCACGGCCGGCGTGCCGGTGATCTGGGTGCAGCACTCCGACGAGCACCTGAAAGAGGGCAGCGAAAGCTGGAAGTACGTCCCGGAGCTGGTCCGGCGGGACACCGAGCCTCTCGTGTCCAAGAACTACCCGGACTCCTTCGAGGAAACCGAGCTGGAGTCGGTCCTGACCGAACACAAGGTGGGCCGGCTCCTCGTCACGGGCGCCCAGACGGACATATGCATCCGCTCCACCCTGCACGGCGCGATCGTCCGTGGCTACGACGCGACACTGGTCGCCGACGCCCACACCACGGAGGACCACACCCGGTACGGCGCTCCCACCCCGGAACAGGTGATCGCCCACACCAACCTCTACTGGAAGTGGCACCGCGCACCCGGCCGCCAGGGCGGCACGGTGGACACGGCCGACGTGACTTTCTGAGAAAGTCCCTGAACGCAGAAAACCCC
Source organism: Streptomyces sp. MMG1121 (assembly GCF_001280015.1). Lineage (GTDB taxonomy): Bacteria > Actinomycetota > Actinomycetes > Streptomycetales > Streptomycetaceae > Streptomyces. The sequence continues at coordinate 79 of NZ_LGDV01000241.1, read as the reverse complement.
CGCACCATCGGTGCGGGGGTTTTCCCAAAGATTGTTCGGCGGCGTCCTACTCTCCCACAGGGTCCCCCCTGCAGTACCA
>NZ_LGDV01000240.1 GCF_001280015.1 Streptomyces sp. MMG1121 | reverse complement strand
CAGGACCTGTTAGAGGTGCTGGACCGGCACCTGCACCACCTGCGGCCGCCCACTCACCACAAGCAGAACCGGAGCCAGAACCTAACGAAGCACTACTAGGAACTGTCCGGCCGATCATGTGACCCTGTCGCGTTCAAATCGTTGGCCTCGGCATGGGGCGGGGTGAGCGTGGTGATCTGTCGGATGCCGAGTGGGAACGGCTGCGGCCATTCCTGCCGGTGAGCAACGGTCGGTGCGGCAGGTGGCGTGACCACCGGCAGGTGATCGACGGGATTCTGCACCGGGTACGGACCGGGGTGCACTGGCGAGACCTCCCTGAGCGGTTCGGGCCGTGGAAAACGGTCTACGAACGTCACCGGCTGTGGTCCGGCGACGGCACCTGGGAACGCCTTCTTCAGCAGGTCCAGGCCGTGGCGGACGCGGCCGACGACATCGACTGGGACATCTCGGTCGACTCCACCAGCGTGCGCGCGCACCAGCACGCCGCGGGCGCCCGCACCGACCCCCCTCCCGCGCCCGCCGCTTCAAAGGGGGACGAGGTGACAGAACACCAGGCCGAGACCGTGTGGCAGAGCCTGGTCGGCCGCCTGGTGGAGGTGGTGCAGGAGGCGAGGGCCTGGGCCGCTCGCGGGGCGGCCTCACCAGCAAGATCCACCTGAGCGCCGACGGACGCTGCCGCCCGCCGTCCCTGATCGTCACCCCCGGCCAACGCGCGGACTACACCCAGTTCGTGTCGGTACTGGAGAAGATCCGAGTTCCCCGCCTCGGACCGGGCAGGCCCCGCAAGAAGCCGGACAGCGTCGCCGCCGATAAGGCCTACAGCAACGGCCCCTGCCGTCAGTACCTTCGACGCCGAGGAATCCGGCACACCATCCCGGAAAAGGCGGACAGCCAGGCCGCCCGCCTGCGCAAGGGCTCACGTGGTGGACGGCCGCCAGGCTTCGACGAGGACCGGTACAAGAAGCGCAACACCGTCGAACGCGCCGTCAATAAGCTGAAGAACTCGCGGGCCGTGGCTACCCGCTATGACAAACGCGGCTACGTGTTCCTCGGTACCGTCACTGCCGCAACCCTGATCATCTGGCTTCGTGCCTGATCGCCGGACGGACGGGTGTTCGTACCCAGTCGTCCCGGATCAGAAGATGGCCCAGGCTTCCCTCGGCAGCCGGTGATAGACGTCATCCATGACATCGGCGGCCAGGAAGACGGGGCGCGTGAGCAAATGATCGCCGGCCCGCTGCACGCAGAGCACCACCCCAAGAGTCAGTGATCCGGGCTCCGCCCCCGGCAGATAGAAAAGCTCCGTGAATGGGTCCCGGCTTTCCGCACGATCGAACAACCACTGAGCCTTTTCCAACCTCACTCTGATGCGTGGTGAAGGACGAGGACGGCCTTCATCACGTCGGTGATTCGGTTGGTGCTGCAGCGGAGCTTGCGCAGGGGGCGCCAGCCCTTGATGGCGGCCATGGCCCGCTCGCCGAGGCAGCGGATCTTGCCGTGGGTGATGTTGTGGCGACCCTTCCATCGCTTGAGGCGGCGGCCCCGAAACGGAACCCGGACGGATCCGCCGGCGCCTTGATACGCCTTGGCCGCCCAACATTTGAGCCCCGCATGGGCGAGGGCTTCGGTGATCCCGTGCTGCCGCGCGGCGGTCAGGTCGTGAGTCGAGCCGGGCAGAGCCGGCGAGGCCCAGAGCAGTCGTCCGAAGGGATCGGTGAGGACCTGGACGTTCATGCCGTGGCGTTTATGTTTCCCGGAGTAGTACGGGGCGTCGGCGGCGATGCGGTCGATCGGCAGCAAGGTGCCGTCGAGGATGACGAACGCCTTCGCCCGGATCGTCGTCATCGCCTCGTCCAGGGACGGCGCGAGGGCGGCCAGGGCCTCGACGGCTTCACGTATGTAGCGGTACGCGGCCGCGATCCCGATGCCGAACCCGGCGGCGAGCTGGGCGTAAGTGTCACCGCACCGCAGGTGGGCCAGGGCGAGCAGGGCCTGACGTCCGGCAGGAAGGCGCCGCCACCGCGTTCCGATCTCCTGCTGCCGGGCTGTCAGTTGCCCGGTCAGGAACCGCAAGGTGCGGCTGGACAGATCAATCAAGGACGGGTAGGCAAGCACGCGAAGCTCCTGACGGACACGGGTGATCCTGGTCGAGAACTCGTCTACCAGGAGCTTCGTCGTTGTGCAGGACAGTCCAACTCGAGGTCAGCGCCGCCAGCTTGAAAAGGGCTCAGTTCAACTCAACCTGAAATTCGGTGAATTCTCGCGGAACACGCACTCACAGCCGCATGACCGCCAGGCCGCCACTGCTGCCCGCCGCGGCACCAGTGAGAGCGATGAGATCGCCTTGCTTGGCCTTGCCTGTCTCCACGGCATGGAACAGTTGGAGAGGAAGGGAAGCAGCGGCGACGTTGCCGTGGTCGGGCAGTGTCACCACGAATCGGTCACGAGGAACTCCCGCTTCGGCGCACAGCGCCTCGATGTCGCTGAAGGCCACTTGGTGGACTCCGATGAAGGCGAAGTCCGTCAGTGTTAGGCCCCACTCCTCCAGCCAAGCGTGCAGCAATGGTCCTTGGGCGCGCAGGCTGGCTTGCAGGCGTGTGCCTTCCATCCGGAAGTACCGGTCTTCTTCGTCGGGATCTCGCACCGAGGCAGCCCCGCCGTAGCGGACGGTCGCCGCTGGCCAGACCGAGGAATCGGCGGCAAACCGGCACCGCAGGATGCCCGCTGATGATGGCCCCGCCGCACCTGCCGTGAACAGCATGGCCGCACCGGCGTCCGAAAACCCGTAGGAGGGGAAGGCCCTGGCGAACGCGGCAGCGTCGGGAACCCGGTACCGCACAGAGACCGAGGGCAACTCTCCGCAGGTGACCAGCACCGTCCGGTACTGGCGGCCGGAAATCAGCGCCTGAGTGAGCTCAAGAGCGTTGAGAACACTGTTGCACGCGTTCTTCACGTCGAAGACCGGGCAGGACACCCCAAGTTTGTCCGCCACGATATGGGCTGTAGCGGGCTCTGTCATGTCCTGTGAACACGCTGCGAAGATGACAAGATCGATGTCTGATGGTCGTGTTCCTGTGTCAGTCAGAACCGTCCGCGCGGCGCTTGCGGCGAGGTCGGACGGCTGCTCGTTCCGGGCGGCCATGTAGACGCCCTTGACGCCGGTGAGCCGCGTTACCAGACCTGCCGGCGGGCGAAAGGAGCCGCTGGCGGCGGCAATCTCCGCTTCGCGTTCCTCCATGCTGACCCATCGCTCGGGCAGGTAGACCGCCGTTCCGGCTAGCCGGGCCCGTACCTCGCTTGTCCAGGGCAACTCAACAACCCCTGCCGTCATGTAATCCACGGGAGCCTGTGTTCACCCCGCTGAGGCGAACCTACGGGCCCGCAGTTCGGACTTCTCCATGATGCCTGCGAGCTTCTCACGGGAGGATTCACCATCACTCCGGAGGCTTGGCATGTCGAACACCCGCAGAAATCGCATCAGCGGAACCACAACCTCGTAGTGGTGGCATGCCGGTGTGTAGATCCCGGAACGCATCATGGAGAGAGCCAGCTGCCCGAATCCGGGCGCTCCATGGCCTGGGGAGCGAAACGTGGCGATTACTTCGGCGCAGGCACTCACGACACGGTCCGGTTCGATTTCCATGGCCGAGTCCAGGACTGTCCGGTAGAACAACATATGCCGGTTCTCGTCCTGTGCGATGCGATGCATGAGGGCTTCGCAGGCGCTGTCGCCGCACACCTTCCTGATGTTCCTGTAGGAAACACGTGTGGCCAGTTCCTGTAACGTCACATAGATCAGGGAGCCGAGGAAATCTCCATGATAATCAATTCCGTAGCCTCGCTGGACGTGTTCACGGCGGGCATCCTCCAAGGCCACAGGGTCAGCCGCGCGGGTGACCATCAAATAGTCACGGATGGCCATTCCGTGGCGCCCTTCCTCTGCCGTCCAACGGTTGATCCAAGCCCCCCAGGCGCCATCTTCCCCGAACACTTCAGAAACTACCCGATGGTAAGCGGGAAGATTCTCCTCGCTGAGCAAGTTGTGCAGCAGGCCGTCCCGTGCCGCCTGGGTGATCACCCGCCGCTCAGGATCCCAGGGCTCCCCTCCCAAAACTCCGTCAAAATTGGTCCCCTTACTCCAGGGGACATACTGATGCGGATACCACTCCTCGGCACTTTTGAGGTGGGCATCGAGCGCCCGCCCGGCGATTGGTTCGAGCTCCAGGACGAGAGCCGTGTCGTCGTGAGGCAGGGGTTTCTTTGCCATTGGCGGCCACCTGAAGGTGCAGAAATACCGCAAGGAGAAAAGCCGTGAAGGATCTGTGTCGCGCAACGATCAGCCATGTTAGGCGCTCTCGCTATCGGATCACAGGGTCTGCATACAGTATCACTCATTCGAGTGAGACACCTGTGAAGCCTGCCGCAAAATCCCCTAGGCTCTCCGTATTACCCATGGGGCATGAACGCATTCAGGATTATATGATCAACGCCAACCTCTTCGGGTGATGACTTCGGAATGGAAACGGGTTAAAAGGGATGGCGTCATGTCCTCGAATGAAAGCGTCGGAAATGGTCGGACGATTGCTGTCCTGGGTGGCGGCGCTGCCGGTCTTTCATTTGCCCGCGAGGTGGAGAGCGTAGGGCATCACGCAATTGTCCTGGAGGTGAGCGGGACCGTTGGGGGTCCCTGCGCCACGGAAGTCATCGATGGCAGATTCTATGACATCTGTGGCCGAATTTGCGGCAATGGGTACCGCCGAGTCGGAGCATTGATCCGCGATTACGGGCTGACCACGGAACCGTCTCCGGTATTTAAATACAACCGAGGCAGCAAATCGGCAGTCCGCATGGCAGTTGTCGGTGAGCAGCACGCCCTCTTGGCGCGATACGCCGAATTCCAGCGGTACGAGTTCCCACGTATCGGGGAGCCGGGACTGCATCATTCAGGCGCACTGTCAATGTCGGCGCGTGACTGGCTGGCCGAAAGGGGCCTCGACGGTCTGTTCGAAACGGTGGGGGCCTGTTTCACCGCTGGGGGGTTCGGGGCACTGGATGACGCCCTGCCGGCCCTCTATTTCGCCAAGGTGGCCGCCTATTATTTCACCAGCAGTCCGGGTCCGTTCGGCCACCGGGCTCCATTCACCGTTACCGGGGGGTTCTGGCAACTGTGGGACCGCATGGCGGCAGACCTCAGTGACGTCCGGTGCGGCGTCGAGGTCCTCTCGGTCGACCGGAGCGGTCCGTGTATCCGTATCCACACCAGCGCAGGCTCAGTGACTGCCGATGACCTGGTCATCACCATCCCCGTCGACCAGGCTTTGCCGCTGCTGGACGCTAGCGAGGACGAACGTGAGATCGCCGCGCGGGTACGCAGGCTCGACTACTGCACGACGATGTGCCGTGTCTCGGGGCTCCCCAGACCAGGGACTTTCATCATCGGGGAACCCCTGCAAAACCCTGTGCCTCCTGGTCAGTTGGTCGCATGGCGCAGCCAATACGCCGACACGGACTGGACTGTTTGCTACTCCTACGGCAGCAAGTCTCTGGGTCCAGCGGAATCCGTGGAGTTGCTGCGCAATGAGATCGAAAGGATCGGCGGACGCCTCCTCGAGGTGCGCAACCACCGCCACTGGTCACGCATGCCGCACTTCAGCGGAAGTGATATCGCCGATGGCATCTACGAGCGAATCGAAAAGAACCAGGGGCGGCAGAACACCTACCTAGTCGGAAGCCTTCCCTCCTTCGAACTCAATGAGTGCAATGTCTCTTACGCGCAGTGGGTGGCCAAGCGGTTCTTCGGCGCTGCAACAGAGCGGAGGGAGTAAGTCATCAAAATACATCATCCGCACAGGAGCTCGGAAATGAGGGCCGGAGAAAATGGAACGGCATGAATTCACTGAGGAAAGCCTCGTCGCGTTTCTCGCGGAGCAATTTTCCATCGAGGAAGAGCGGTTGCGACCCGACGCCACACTCGAACAGCTGGGTCTCGACTCGCTCGGATTGCTGGAGCTGATCGTCGCGCTAGAAAATCAGACAGGGAAACGCTTGCTCGAAGACTTTGAGCTGGTCACCCCTTCCGACCCCCTGTCAGCGGTGGCCGCGCTGCTCACCTCTGCACTGCACTCGGCCCCCGCTCAGTGGCCGGGGTCGCGACAGGAGACAGGAAGCGACGCGTAGATGCCTCATGCCCAAGAGCACGTCGATCTGCTCTCGGAACTGGAGCCTGCTGTTGCCCGTCAAGTCGACCGGCACATTGCCACGTCCCGTGAGTGGTTTCCACACCAATACATCCCCTGGAGCTCGGCACAAGACTTTGACGGCCCACTGGACGGCGAACCCTGGAGGCCCGAACAGTCCCCGCTTCCGCCCACAGTGCGAGACGCCCTTCTGATTAACCTGCTGACCGAGGACAACCTGCCCAGCTACCACTTCGAGATCGCCTCGCGCTTCGGCCGGGAGACCGCCTGGGGAACCTGGGTGCACCGTTGGACAGCGGAGGAAGGTCGGCACTCGGACGCGCTACGCGCATATCTGCATGCAGTGCGCGGCCTGGACCCGGTGGCGTTGGAGCGCGCCAGGATGAGCCACGTCAGCAACGGCTACGACAGCGGCATGCCAAGTGTGGCCCACGCGCTGGCCTATGTGACTGTCCAGGAACTGGCCACCCGCGAGGCACACCGCAACGCGGGCCGCATGTGCGGCGAGGCGCAGGGAACACGGCTGATGAACCGCATTGCCGCCGACGAAAACCTGCACATGCTCTTCTACCGGAACATCTGCGCCCACGCCCTAGAATTGACACCTAATCACATGGTCCGCGCCTTCGCAGATGTCATCTGTAACTTCCGGATGCCCGGGCACGGAATCCCCGGCTTCCGCGGCCGAGCGGCGCGCATAGCGGTGGCCGGCATCTACGACCTCGTCGTACACCACGACAATGTTCTCATGCCGCTGCTTCAAGCCTTATACATCATGGACCGCGGGGACTTGGGGCCAGCAGGAGAAGAAGCTCGGGAACGAGTCGGACGGCACCTGGAGAGGCTGCGCGACCAAGGCCAGCGCCTGGAAGAACTCCGGAGGCAGCGCGAGGAATCGCATCGCCACCGCAGCGGTGGCCACGGTGGAGGGGCTCATGCGGCGGCGCGGTGAGGTCGTGGTCACTGGCCTGGGCCTGCTCACTCCGGCCGGCAGCGATCCGGCGAGCATCTGGAAGACCCTGACGAAAGGGCAGTCGCTAGCTCGCAAGGACCCCGCCCTGGAGGGCCTTCCCGTAGACATCGCCTGCAGCGTTCCGGACTTTGACCCGTCGGCGGAATTCGGCCCCCGACTCGCCAACCGTCTGGACCGGTTTGCCCACCTCGGGCTCGCAGCGGCCCGCCGGGCGGTGGCCGACGCCAAGCTGGACGTCTCACAAGGACCTCCCCAGCGCATTGGCGTGGTGTTGGGTGTAGGTTCGAACAGTCTGCGAACCTACACCCGGGAGTTCGTCCTGCTGGACCAAGGCAGGCCCGGAGCGGTCTCTCCCCTTGCCCTGCCCCGCAGCATCCCGAGCATGATCGCGGGGCAGATCGCGATCGACGTCGGGGCTCGGGGCCCGAACTTCACCGTCTCCAGCGCTTGCGCTTCCGGGACGACGGCCCTGGGAGTAGCCCGCGACATACTGCGCGGCGGCGCGTGCGACGTTGTCCTGGCCGGTGGCGCCGAGGCCGGATCCCGGATGACCTCCGCCTGCTTCACCCAGATGCGGGCCCTGTCCACCCGCACCGGACAGCCCCAACTCGCTTGCCGCCCTTTCGACTGCGAACGCGACGGATTCGTCCTGGGCGAAGGAGCGGCGGTCCTGGTCCTGGAGCGGCTTGCCCATGCCCGGAAGCGAGGCGCACGGCCGCGCGCCGTGCTGCGTGGCTACGGTGCGTCCGCGGACGCTTATCACCCCGTAGCGCCGGACCCCGGCGGAGCAGGGGCCGAGCAAGCGGTGCGGCAAGCACTGGACGACGCGGGCTGCAAACCTGGTGACATCGGGCATGTCAGCGCCCACGGCACCTCGACCCGGTTGGGCGACGCCGCCGAGGCGCTGGTGCTGCTGAAGGTCTTCAACGGCATCCCCCCGGCCGTGACTGCGGGCAAGAGCATCATCGGGCATGCGCTGGGCGCTGCGGGGGCCATCGAAGCCGCACTGACCGTCGTTGCCCTTGAGAGGCAGGAGGTACCGCCGACGGCCAACCTCACCCGCCAGGAGCCCGGCCGGGAACTAGACATAGTCACGGGACGCCCTCGCCAGGCGACGTTCGAACTAGCGATATCCACCTCGTTCGGATTCGGCGGACAGAACGCGGTGCTCGTGCTTGGTGTCGCTTGACTGAGCTTCTTCGAGCCGGGCCCCGATCAGGTGACGCCCGCCAAGCGCAACGAGCGAGGCCCCCGGGCTGTTGATCGAGATGTCTGACGTCTCAACCACGCTGCTCAAGGGCCTCGTTGGTCATCTATCCTGCCGCACTCGACCTGCCGCATGCGCTCGTGGAATGGGTCACCATGCTCATCGTCACCCGTGAGGGCGACCGACGCTGCAAGCTCCGGCCGTCCCAGCGCGCGATGGTGGCACTGGTGTACCTGCGCGAGCACACCACCCTGGCGAAGATCGCCGCCGGGTTCGGGATCAGCGAGTCCACCGCCCACGCCTACACCAGCGCAGTCACCCACCTGCTCGCCCAACGCGCGCCCGGTCTGCTGAAGGTCCTGCACTCCGCCTCGCGGTCGAGTTCACAAGAGCGGATCCGTTGCAACTCGACGTGCATGCCGCTGGCTCCTACTGCTGGAGCTCCAGGACGTCGGCGACCACGCAGCTGATGTTGTCGGGGCCGCCGGAGCCGTTGGCGAGGCCGATGAGTTCGCGCACCACCTGCTTGGGCTCACCGATCCCGGAGAGCACCCGGTGGATCTCTTCGGTCGGTACGACGGTCGACAGGCCGTCGGAACAGAGCAGATAGCGGTCTTCCCGCTGGGCGTCGTGCAGGCGCATGTCGGGGGTGCCATCGGCTCCGTGGCCCAGGGCCCGGACCAACAGCGAGCGCTGGGGGTGGGAGGCGGCCTCCTCGCGGCTGATACGTCCTTCGTCGACCATCGACTGCACCATGGTGTGATCGTGGGTGATCTGGAACAGCTCTCCGTCGCGCAGGAGGTAGACGCGGCAGTCGCCGATGTGGACGAGGGCCAGCTGTGAGCCGGTCCAGAGCATCGCGGTGAGTGTGGTGCCGGCCTCTTCGGGCGATGAGGCCGGTCCGCCGACGCCGTTGACTGCCTGTTTGGCCTGTTCGATGGCGTCTTCGAGGACGTTGAGGAGATCGCCTGCCGGGATGTTGTCGGTTTCGAGGTGCTTGAGTGCGTCGACGGCTGCCGCGCTCGCGAGGGCTCCTTGACTGCCGCAGCCGTCGGCGACGGCGAGCAGGCGGGACCCGGCGTAGGCGGTGTCCTGGTTGCTCTCGCGGACCAGGCCCGTGTCGGACAGGGCGGCGTAGCGGATTGCGAGGGGCTTGGCGGTCGGGGACATGGCAGGGTCCTTCCGTGACAGGTGGTCGATGAGGAAGGTGGCCAGGTCCCGCCGTGCGGCGGTGTCGGCCTCGACCTGGGCCCAGAACGCGCGGACCTCCTGGGCTGCCCCGATTGCATTCAGCGTGTGGACGTGCTGGATGCGGGCCAGGGGCATTCCCAGGCGGCGGAGCCAGGCGACCAGTCGGGCCTGGTCCAGTTGTTCCGGTGCGTAGAGGCGGTATCCGGTGACCGGGTCGACGCGAGCAGGGGTCAGCAGGCCGAGCTCGTCGTACAGACGCAGCGCCTTCGGCGACAGCCGGGACGCCTTCGCGAACGCCCCGATGGTCAGCAACCCCATGCTTGTTCCTCCTCATGCCGGGCACGTCGCCCGGCCCCACTGATGCTGTGGCCTCCCCCAGGGTGAAGGTCAACCCAGAGTTCTGACTGGCCCCGGCCGATGGTCTCCCCCTTGTCCCGGAAGTGCTGATCAGCTGAAGGCTCCGGACTGCCCGGCTCGCTGAGCGGTGGGAATGGTCGGGCTTCCCGGAGAGTTCAGGAGCGCTTCGATGCGTCTGGGGGCTGTGGCCGGGAAAGTCGTGGTGAGCCACGTCCGGCCGGCGCCTCGCAGGAACGCCTACAAGGGCAAGTACCGATGGAACCCGGCAAGGCTCTGTACGACGAGGAGGTCGCTACTGAGGACCGAACGTCTCCCGCGTCAGATCTCTCCTGCACAACACAGAGACAGACACGCACATCACGGCCGGGATCGGGTCCACGACCGGAAGACGGGGCGGCCCCGGGACGCCGTGGCGCCCGGGACCGCCCCGCCGAAGCGAGCCGTGGCTCAGCTGTGGTTGTAGGTGACCGAGAAGTTCTCCCCGCCACTCAACGAGGAGGTGGTGGCCTTGGTGGTGCTGCCCGAGGCCATGTTGATCTCGTCGGGCGAGTAGTTGCCGATCGCCTGGCCGTTGGCGGTGGCGTTGGTGAAGCTCGCGGTGCCGAAGTTCGACAGCGGGAGCACGCCGGAAGAGCTGGACGGCGCCTCGGCTATGACCTCGGCGGACGCGTTGGACAGGCCGCTCTGCGTCTTGGTCGTGGTCTTCGTCCACCCCTTGGTGGTGTCCGTGAGGGTGAGCGTGTACTTGGTGCCGCTGCGGGTGATCGTGGAGGTGAAGTGGTCACCGGCGCTGACCGAGTTGCTGTAGTTGACGGGGTACGCCGGGTACATCTCGTACCAGGACGAGTAGACCGCCCGGCCGCTGGAGCAGTCCGCCTCGGTGCCCGTCTGCTCCACGGAGTTGCTGCCGTCGCCGTCGATGCCTATCCAGAAGGACGAGTACGTGGTCGATCTGGTGCAGCTGACCGCCGGCTGCACCCAGTTCGCGGAGACGCTGGTGAACGTCGTACCGGTCGCGGCGTAGCCGGCCCAGTTGGAGCTGGTGCTGTTCCTGATGCCACCGACCAGTTGGTGGCTGCTGATGTGACCGCTGACCGGGGTCATGCGCAGCGCCGGCGCGGCGGCGGCCGCGGGGGAGGTGGCCAGCGCGGACAGGACGGCGGCCGCTACGGCTGTGGCTGCGGTGAGGCGGATCGTGGCAGACATGCTGCTCCTTCTCGCGGGACTCGCGGTGCAGACGTAACTGGCGGCCACCAGTGAGGGGAAACGTGCGCCCGTGGTTGTCAGTGTGCAGTCAATACGTGTTGTTGCCACCCGGCTTCCGGGATTTCACAGCAAAGGACCTACCAAGTGCCGCCCACAAAAGGCGTGTTAACGGCGATAAGACCCAGCCGACGGGGCCGGGATCCCGCTCGCACCCCGTCGTACGGCCCTTCCGCCTCTTGGCTGAAGTCCGCGAGGATCCGCGTGCGCCGGAGCTTCATGGAGGGGGCGAGATGACCGGCCTCCTCCGTGGATCGGAGAGGGCGGCCGATGAAGCGGCCGATGGACGCGGGGCGGGGGACGAGGCGGTCGGCGTCGTCGATCGGACAGCCTGCAACTCGGGCTCGTCGGCGGTGAACTCGGGCGGGGACGGTGTTTGCCGTTCATCTGGCCCCAGTGGACGATGCCCCGGGGGCGAGGAGGGGCGCGTCGTACGGGCGGGCGTCGCCGACCAGTATCACCTGGGAGACCAGGGGGTGTTGGCGCACCAGTTCAACGGCGGGCCGGGGGCGACGGACTTGCCGCGGGAGGTGATGTGGAGCTCCTTCTTGCAGCCGGTCGTGGTGAGGCAGCCGTCGTCGTCCAGCTCGCCCGAGTACCGTGTGCGCAGCCAGCCTTCGCGGGTGACGGGGGCGAGGGCGTGGTAGCCGCCGACGCCGGCCGCGGCCAGACCGCTGATGCGGAAGAAGGTCAAGCGCTGCCAGCCTGCCCGGCAGGAGGAGCGGGACGCGTTGCCTTCGGCCTTGGGCAGGACGCGGGTGCCCGCTCGCCGGAACGTCGCGTCGGTCTTGCGCTCCGCGTTCATGGGGCGGCCTGCCATGAACGGGTTGATGACGAACGTTAAGGATGGGGAGCTGCGCCGGCCCAGCGTCTGATCTGCGAGCGTCGGCCCGCTGCACCACCGGCCGGCGAGCCACCCGCACCCCGGCCCTGCTCCGGCCGGATCGCGGGCGTGCAGTCTGCCTTGTGGTGAGGTCGGGCGGCGGTCGAGGCCAGGCTGCTCGGCTGCGTCGTCGGGGTCGGGCAGCCGGGGCGCCAAGTGCCGCTCCAGGATCTCCGCCCACTCGTGGACAACGACGGACCCGGTGGTGTCGCCCTGCGCTTGGACCAGCTCGGTCAGCACGTCGACAGACGGCTGAGCAGACGGGCCCGGGCGCGCAGGCGCACGCCGCCTCACACGAGCGAATGGCACGGATGGGCCGCTCGCCACAGGCGTCGGCCTGCAGCAAGCGGCCCGTACGCGATGTGCGGGTGGCCTCACCGCTCAGGGCGTGCGTGGCGACCTCGACCACGCCGCCGTGCACGAACGACAGGTGGTCACGGTCGGCCTTCGGGAGACTGCTGCGCCCTTCGAAACCGGACTACTTCCAGGGGAACCGGTAGGCGCGATAGCTGTTCACGCCTGTGGGGAACCGGGCCTTGAACACGGCCTTCCCCGAGGCATTGAACTCGGAGAAGTACGGAAGCGACCCCCATCCGACGAACGCTCCTCCCCGGCGGAGCGGCTGCGCGTTGCCTTGCGAGGACGCGCTGAGGTAATCCGGCTGGTTCACCGACTTCACCAGTGTCGCCGTACGCGTCTTCTCGTCCACGCGGACGGTGACGACCCGGCTGAACGGAAGCTCCTGCACCGCCCCGGTCCCCGTGTTCGCGGCCCCCGCCGACTCGTTGTCGAACCAGCTGTACAGGCCGCCGCCGAGCGGTTCGGGATCGTGCTGCCACGAGAAGACCGTCCCGGCGGTGTTCAGGTACTGGCCGGACGCGGCCTGCTCCTTGAACGTGCCGGCCTTGCCACCGAGCTGCCACAACACGGTGCCGCCGTGCCGATCGACCTTGTACGTGGTCCACGTGTTGCGGGCATCGATGAGCAGGTCACCATCGGTGTCGGGCTTCACCGCGTTGATGTGGAACCAGTCCCACGGATTGTTCGGCGACGACGGCAACGGCTGTTCGCTCTGCGCGTAGGGCACGTGATCGGCCGCCTTCCACTGGAACAGGACCCGGCCCGTGCGGATGTCTATCTCCTGCACCACGCCGTCGATGACCGCCTGATGTGCGGAGCCTCCGATGCCCGTCAGATCGGCGGTCTCCTGCTTGTACGCCAGGATGAGCGCCGTGCCACGACCGGTGATCAGGAACTCGTGCCCGTCGGCGGTGTACCCGTTCCCGGCACGGACCTCGGCGATCTTCTGATACCGGTTGTCATAGATGTAGTTCACCCCACTCGCGAGGGAACCGAGCCCCGTGCCCTGCCACCAGGTCAGCACCGGCCTGCCCCGATAGGTCTGGGCACGGAAGTCCGCCGCCTGCTGCCCGGCCGGCACCTTGTGAGACCACACGACACGCCTACCGTTGCCGCTCAGGATCTCCACGCCGCTGGAGTAGGCGCTGTTCGCCGAGTTCGGCGAGACGAAGATGTCCCCGCGGCTCGCTGCGCCCTTGTCGGCAAGGACCGTCACCGGCGGCAGCGGCTTGCTGTCCGGGGCTGCGGATGCGGTGCCGGCCAGGGGCACCAGGCCCGTGACAACAGTGGTGGCCGCAGCGATCAGGACCCGCGCGGGCAGGGAGTTGTGACGCATCAGGTGTCCGTTTCTGGCAGCCCGAAGCCGAACCGATCGGCGCGGTCCCGGGCATGCGAGGAAGGCGCACACCCGACCGGGCATGCGCGGTGAGAAATGACGACTACGGCAAGGAGCTACCGCGCACAGCCCGTGAGGCTGTCAGGCGCGGACAGATGCCACTGGAGGCGAAACGGCTCTCAACAGGGGCGACACGCAGCAGAACACACCCGCATGTGGTCGATGTGACCGCGAGTCGTGAGGATCTTCCGCCGCTGCATACGGCAGAACGTAGCCGCGTACCGACCGGAGCGTCAATCAACGTCCACGCACCGAACAGCTTGACCGGACGGGACCGTTGCGAATCGGCCCTGTCCGGGATGGTGCAGCGGGTCCCGCGCCGCCGCAGGCAGGCGCAGTTCTTCCAGGACGCCTACGCTTTGTCGGCGCGCATCCGATCGGGTCGGGTGCGCGGCCCGCCCGGCCCGAGACGCGGGACACGGAGCTCGCCACGGGATGCCGGTGCGGACCCGGTACCGTATGCCGTCGATCAGCTGCCGCCTGACCCACGTCGGCGGCCGTCCCGGCCTCTTGCTCTTCGGCAAGATCGCGCGGGGTGTCGCCCGCGACCAGCACACGGCGGACGTCGGTGACGCCCAGCCGCTGTATGGCGGTGAAGATCATGAAGGGAGCAGGGCGACCGGCGGGCACGTCGCTGCCGCAGACGACGGTGTCCGCGACCGAATCGCCCTCCCAGCCGAGCGCGGACAGCAGCGAGTCCACGACGTCACGGTCGAAGCCGGTGTTGAGTGCGACCTTGACGCCGGCGGCTCGCAAGTCGGCAAGGGCTTCGGGGACTCCGGGCAACGGCCGCGGGGGGTGTGCCGCGTAGGCGGATACGAGCCGGGCCCGGAAATCGGCGACGATCGGGGTCAGGACCTCGTCACTGAGCGGAGCACCGCCGACCGGCGTGAGCAGCGCGCGCAGTGCCTCGTGCTTGGCGGAGCCGTGCCAGCGCGCGATGTCGGCGGCAGAAGGCGTGCCTCCATGGGTGATCACCGTCTCTTCGAGGACGCGGTAGACCTGGAGGCCCTCGTCGATGGTGGCGCCCGCCATGTCGAGCACGACGTCTCTGCCTACCTCGTCAGCCTGCTCGTGCTGGCGGTCGGGGTCCCGGACCACATCGCCTGGCGCCTGATCCTCGGTGTCGGTGTCCTCCCTTCGCTCCTGGTGCTCCAGCAGCGTCGCCACATGCCGGAATCCCCGCGCTGGACGGCCCACAACGGGGATCCCGCGCAAGCAGTCAAGGACTTCGAGTCCTTCGCGCAGCGGCCGGTCACCGCGGTCACGGCGCCCGATGCGGTGCACAAGCCCCGTACGGGGACCGGCGCACTGGCGAAGCGCAGAGTCCTGATCACTCTTGCCGGCACCGCGGGCAGCTGGTTCTTCTACAACGTCGCCGTCTACGGCATCAACGTCAGCCAACCACTCCTCATCAAGAACATCGTCCCGAACGCCACCACGGTGCCGAACATCGCCTTGAACGCCGTGCTCGTCGTCTGCTTCAGCCTCATCGGCGGCATCCTCGGTGTGGTCGCGCTCGACAGGTTGCAGCGACGGACCCAGCAGGCCGTCGGCTTCGGGCTGTGCGCTCTCGCGATGCTGCTCATCACCGCCGTCCCCGGCCTCAGCGCGACGGTCGTGCCGTTCGCCATCACCTTCGGGATGTCCCTGTTCGGGAGCATGTTCGGACCGAACTACACGACCATGCTCCTCGCGGCGGAGTCCTACCCGACCCGGGTGCGCAGCACCCTCCACGGCATTTCCTCCGGGAGAGCGAAGGTCGGCGCCTTCACCGGAGCGCTCATCGTCCCGCTCATCCTGGCCGGCCCCGGTATCCGGATCGTGACGCTGATCGCCGCATGCTGCTTCCTGGCCGGCATCGCGACCACCTTCCTCGTGCGCGAACCCGTCGGGCTCACCCTCGACGACATCGGTCAGGACCTCGCCGTCAAGCCGACGGCAGCGGACCCACCGCCGGGGATCTCGTCCCTGGAGGAAGTCCAGGCGTGACCCCGGTCGGGGGTCAGAGGCCCTCGGCGGCCGGGATCAGCCGTCGCAGGGCCTCGTCGACCGTGGGGCGGGGGCAGCCTGGGTTCACCCGCAGTTCGTCGGAAGGTGATCCCGTGGCGGGCGAGCCAACGCCCGCCACCCGGGCGTCCCGGCCGCCGTACGCAAGGAACGCGCCCGCATCGGCAGCGAGAAGAGCATCCGCTGGAGCGAACACCCCCTCGCCACCGCGGCGCGAACGACCCAGCGAGCCCATGCGGTCAGAGCACCTAGAGCTGCGAAGCCCCTCCGTCGACAGGGAACTCCGTTCCCGTCGAGAAGGTCGCGCCGAACGCCAAGTACGCCACCGCTGCGGCCACCTCCTCGGACGACCCCAGCCGTTGCATCGGATTGGTGCTCCGGTAGGTGTCCTTCATCGTCTCGACGACGTCGGCGGCCAGGGAGCGGTCCAGGATGCCCGTGTCGATCGGACCGGGACTCACGGCATTGACACGCACCTTCCGGGGCAGCAGCTCGCGGGCCAGGGTGCGCGTCATCGACCGCAGGGCTGCCTTGCTCGCCGAGTAGACACTGAGCGCGTCGAGGCCCAGGACGTTCACCACCGACGTGGTGAGGACCACGCCGCTTCCCTCGCGCAACAGCGGCGCCAACGCCTGCACGGTGAAGTACGGGCCCTTGGCGTTGATGCCGAACAGCGCGTCGTACATCTCCTCCGTCGTCGAGTCGAACGGCGCGGACGCGGTGACGCCGGCGTTGACGAACAGCGCGTCCACCGCGCCGAACCGCTCCTGGACCGTGCCGGCCAGCGCCTTGATGTCCTTCAAAGACGCGACGTCGCTGCGGACGGCGATCGCCTTGTCCCCCAACTGCTCCAGCGCGGCGTCCAGGGTGGATCGGGTGCGGCCGGTGATCAGTACGTGCGCCCCACCGTCCGCGAACAACCGGGCCGTAGCCAGGCCAATACCGCTGCTTCCGCCCGTGATCACGATGTTCTTGCCGTCATAAGTGGTCATGCCCTCAAGCCAAATACCCACCCGCACACCCTGTCCAAGACCTGTTCCGTATGCCGTCATGTCCCAGGCGTATGACGATGCGCGACGTACCCTGAGCGAATGGACGTCGATCTGCGGCTCGTGCGCTATTTCACGGTCGTGGCGGAGTACGGCAACTTCGGCCGGGCCGCCACCAGGCTGCACCTGGCGCAGCCGTCGCTGAGCCGCCAGATCCAGCGACTGGAGGCGCAGCTCGGTGTCCGGCTCTTCGACCGCTCGCCACAGGGCAGCAGCCTCACCGCAGCCGGTCAGGCATTCCTTCCCAGGGCCCGGATACTGCTCCAAGAGGCCGAGCAGGCCGCTCGCGCGGCCAGAGCCGCCGTCCAGCCCCGTGCCGTCACCGTCGGCTGCGCCGAAGGACTCGTCATCACCGCCTGTGTGCAGGAACTGCGCCGGCGACACCCCGACGGCCAGGTCCGCACCCGGCACCTCGACTGGCGGGACACGCGCGCCCTCGCCGAGGGGCGGGTCGACGCCCTCGTCGCCTACAGGCCCCTGCCCTTCCCCACGGACGGCTTCCGGGTGACCAAGCTCCATGAGGAATCGCGGGTACTCGTCACGTCGGCAGGTCATCGTCTGGCGCACGAGAAAGCCGTCAGCCTGCGGGCTCTGGCGGACGAGGAACTGGTGGCCTGCGTCAGCACCCCGGTTGTCTGGAGCACGCCCAAGCCGGTCGACGACCGCCCGGCACCACCCCCGCCCGCAACCGATGACAGCTACGAGGACAAGCTGGAACTCATCGCCACCGGCCACTGTGTCGCGATCTTCCCTGCCGGCGATCGACGCGCTGCTGTGCGCGAGGACATCGCCCTGGTGCCCGTCATCGACATCGATCCCTGCGAGGTCGTGCTCGTCACGCGCGCTGACGACCCCAACCCACTGCTCGGATCACTGGAAGACGCCGCACGTACGTTGCTCGGCACAGCCTCCCGACGGGAGAACAACGAATTGCCCGTCAACTGACCGCCCTGCTTCTGCGAGGTGTTCCATATGGCTGTCGCGGAGTCTTCTTCGGCCGGGAGCGTCGCCTGTCACCGCAGCTGGTTGAATGCCTGGTCGGCATCGGCTACGGCCTCGGGGTGGACGTCGTGGGCGGTTCGACCGTCGGCGATCCTCTGCCAGTTGGTCCGGGCGAGTACCCGTTGGACCGCGAGTACCTGGGCGGCTCGCAGGCGTGCCTGAATGCCTTCGCCGAGGGCGTCCGCCAGTGCCTCCTCGTCCTCGAGCTGGTACCGCGTGAGCCGTCCCGCCAGGCTCGGTGTGGTGAACACCAGCCGATGGAACGCCACCACCTCGGGATGATCGTTGAGGCCGGTGACGGGGTCGTACCGATCGAGGCCAGCCCGGAAGTGCCGGTGCAGCGCCGTCACCGGCTTGATGCCGGACCTGCGATCGCGTACGACGCGTGCGGCCTCGCCCTGGTGGTCCGCGAACCGGTGCAGCACCAGGTCTTCCTTGGTGGGGAAATACCGGAAGAGGGTCGGCTTGGAGATCTCGGCCGCCGCTGCGATGTCGTTGACCGAGACGCGGTCGAAGCCACGCTCAAGGAACAGCGAGACGGCCGCGTCGCCGATGACGTCGCGCGTCCGCTCCTTCTTGCGGGCCCGCAGTCCCGTCGGCTCGCTCACCTGACCAGCGTAACATTCGTAACCGAGTTGCATTTTTAACCGAGTAACGTTTCAATGGTGCCATGAATCAGACAGACATTCCTCCCGTGCTCGTGACCGGGGCGACGGGCCGGATCGGCCGCGTCGTCATCGACCAACTCCTCGACGCGGGCGTGCCCGTGCGCGCCCTCACCCATCGCTCCGAGGCAGCGGCGACGCTGCCGGCGAAGGTCGAGGTCTTCACCGGAGACCTCACTGTGCCCGAGTCGCTCGACCCCGCGTTGGCCGGCGCCAGTGCGGTCTTCCTCGTCTGGACCGCCCCTCCCCAGACCGCCGCGGCAGTCGTCGAGCGGCTGGCGGCCCAGGTGCGGCGGGTCGTCTTCCTCTCCTCCCCGCATCAGACGCCGCACCCCTTCTTCCAGCAGCCCAATCCCATGGCGGCGATGCACGCCGACATCGAGCGGTTCATCGCGGCCACCGGACTCGAGTCGACGATCATCCGGCCGGGGATGCTCGCGTCGAACTCGCTGGCCTGGTGGGCGCCCGCGATCCGGGCCGGCGAGGTCGTCCGGTGGCCTTTCGGCGCCGCCGAGACCGCACCGGTCGACGACCGGGACGTCGCAGCCGTCGCGGCGCGGACGCTCTGTCAGGACGGCTACGTCGGAGGCGACTACGTCCTCACAGGCCCCGAATCACTGACCCAAGCCGCGCAGGTGGACGTCATCGGTGACGCCCTGGGGCGTCGGATCGCATTCGAGGAGATGACGCCGGACGAGTTCCGAAGCCTGTCGGAGGGTACGGCGCCCAGCTCTGTCGTCGACATGCTGCTCGCCGCGTGGAACGCGGCGGTCGGAAAGCCCGCGTACATCACCACCGCGGTGGCCGACATCCTCGGCACGGCACCGCGAACGTTTCACCAGTGGGCTGCCGACCACACCACCGCGTTCACCGAGGGTTCGTAAACTCGTCGACCGCGACCCCTGTCCATGCTCCCGCAGAACTGAGCACGCGCTGCTCCCTCGGATTTGACCCTGGGGTTGGTTCAGTCGCGGTGTGTGCGGTTCTCCTCGGTGGGGAGTTCGCGTCGTTGGCAGGTGCGGTAGGAGTCGCCCGGTCAGGGCGAGGACCTCGGCGTGGCGGACGAGGCGGTCGATCATGGCGGCTGCGACAGCGTGGTCGGAGGAGGTCTCTCCCCGGCGTCCGAAGGGCAGGTTCGAGGTCAGCATGACCGAGCCCTGCTCGTAGCGGGACGCGATCAGCCCCGCCGATTAGAAGTGAGCATCGCTGCGGTGTCTTGAGGAACGATCTCGATGTGCCTCGAAATCGACGTTCGCATGGAGGCGTATGGAGGAGCTTCTGGACAACCAGCGGCTCGTGATCGTGCCCCTCCTGGCCTGCCCGACGGGCTCTCGGCACATCGTGAACGGCTCCAGAGGGTTCACGGGACCGTCCGCACTCGACCGGCGTGGAGTCCACGACCCACACGTCCAATAGGTCGTCGGTCATCATGTAGCGTGCGGTCGCGCGGGAGTCCAACTCTGGCTTCACACGCCGACGTCGGACCCCCACCTCCCGTGCGGGCAGCCGATTTCCCGGAATGGATCAGCATGTGCAGATCCATGGCCGCTGCGGGCTCAGGCGCCCACGGTCCCGTCGACGCCCTCACGCAGAAAGTCCGCGTGCCCGTTGTGCCGGCCGTACTCCAAAAGCACGTGCACCATCACCATGCGCAGCGACACATCCTCGCCCCATCTCGGCTGGTGCCCGGCCGCGTCCAGGGACTCGGCCTCCCGCTCGATGCGGCGCGAGTTCTCGACCTCGGTCTCCCAGGCCAGGAACGCTTCGCCCCTGGTTGACAGGCGAGCATCGTACGCCGCCTGGAAGTCGATCTTGTCGGACCAGACCATGGGCGCATCGTTGTCCTCGAACACCCGGCGGAACCAAGCACGCTCCACCTCCGCCATGTGCCGCACCAGACCGAGCAGCGAAAGCGTCGACGGCGGCATCGACTGCTGCCGCAGTTCCTCGTCGGTAAGCCCTTCGCACTTCATGGCGAGGGTCGCACGGTGGTAGTCGAGGAAAGCCCGCAGCATGTCCCGTTCGCTGCCAAAACTGGGCGGCCCTATCCGATTGTCGCTGGTCACTGACATCGCTCCTCGTCCGTGCCGGAATTCAGGCCAGTATCCACTACCGTCGGCTGCCCCATACAAAGGCAGTCCGCCGGCCGGCTGTCACGTGGCTGGGTCCACAACTACGGGCAGCGTTTACCCACCGCTTGGGGAGGCGGCGGGAGGCTGGCGGCGTTCGGATGGTTCGTCGAATTCGGCGTTAGCGGGCAGGCCAGAGTGCCTCGGACGGCCTCGACAGCAGACAGCGATGGAGCATTTCTCGGGTTCACCCCTCACAGCCTGCGCCGATGCGGGCGAGCACCGTAGCGGCGCCGTCCTCCGCGGCAAGGTGGTGGGCGAGTTCGGCCGCACGACGGCGGTGGGCCGGCTCGGTCACACAGTCCTTGATCGCGGCGCCGAGCGCTTCGGCGGTCAGGTCCTGGAACGGCAGAGGCTGGGGAGCAACTCCCAGCTGGTGCAGCCGAGAGGCCCAGAACGGCTGGTCGGCCATGACGGGTACCGGCAGGGCAGGTACTCCGGCCCGCAGCCCGGCTGCGGCGGTACCCGCCCCGGCGTGGTGGACGACGGCGGCCGTGTGAGGGAACAGCCAGTCGTGCGGGAGGTCGCCGATGGCCAGGACATCGGCGCCGCAGCCGCTCAGTTCGGCCCACCCCGCCTGCACCACCGCGCGTACGCCTGCCCGCTTGACCGCCGCGGCCACCAGCTCACTCAGCCGTTCCCCCTGGCCCGGCGCTATGCTGCCGAACCCGATGAACACCGGGGGCGGACCGGCCTGGAGGAAGTCGACCAGATCGGACGGGGGTTGCCAGCCGTCCGGCCAGGTGGGCCACCAATAGCCCGCAACCTCGACCGGGGAGGGCCAGTCCGCAGGGCGCGGCACGACCAGCGGGCTGAAGCCGTGGAAGACCGGCCGGATGTTCCCCGCTGCCGATGGCGCGTTGGCCGGCAGCCCGAGGCGGGCGCGCAGCCGGGTCACAGCGCCTGCGTAGAGCCCTTGCGCCTGCCTCAGCACTGCCCGGCCCGCGGCGAGATTGCCCTGCGGCCCCAAGTCGTCGGCACCCGACGCGCCGGGCAACGGGAACTGTCTGGTGGCGAACGCCGGTTGGAGGTAGGTGCCGATGACGGGGACACCGAACGCGTCGCCGGCCGTCTGGCTGAGTGGCGCCGGGCCAAAGGCGGTGAGCACCAGGTCGAATCCGCCCGCCACGGCCGCCGCCACCCCGTCGGCGAGCTCGTCCACGTACGCCGTCGTCACCGCCCGAGCCTCCTCCGGTGACGCCGCCTGAGACCTGGCTCGGATCAGTTCCTGAGGGTCTCCCGGTAGAGGCCGGTAGTCGAGACCGCGTCCGCCGACGAGCGAGGCCAAGGGCGAGTGGGCGGCCACGGCGACCGGATGACCCGCGTCCAGCAGGCGTCGCCCCAGGCCCGTAAAAGGTGCAACGTCTCCTCGCGAACCGGCGGTGATGATGAGAATCCGCATGCGGCGATTCTCCTCGGCGAACGCCGCCCGGTCACATTCACCGGGCCGGGGGATCTCGCACCGCACCCCTCGTGCTGCAATCCCCTGGCGTAGGGGTTCTCGTCACTCGTGAACGTCGAACGCCGCCATGTCGGTGTGCTGCTCGTCGGACACCTCGGTCGACGGCGGCAGAAGCTCCGCAGGACCACGAATCTCATCAGACCGGCGCATCGCGTGCAGCACAGTCACGTCATCACGCACACGGAGCGGGCCGAGGCGCTCCCGGCCACTCCGCTCGGGCCGTGATCCGCCGGAGTCGGCGGTCGTCGAGGACGACGATGCCCCGGAAGCGCGCTCGCTGCCCGAAGTCCTCCAGACGGCGGGCTGCCTCGGCAGCTGCCGATCCCGCCGGGCGGGTGTGCTCGTGACCTTCAGGAAGCCGCCCAGACCGCCGACCTCTCCCCGACCAAGTCCGTCAGCGTCGCGAAGGACTGGAGCGGCGCCAAAATGGCCGCTCCGAAGAGGTAGCCGCCCCGCCTGTGGCCCCCCCCGGCGAGTGGCGCCGGCCCGATGTGGTCCGGGAACGTAGGGAGCAGCCCGGGGCGTGCGCCCGCTGTCGGTGGCCGACCTCTGATCAAGGGGCAACCATCGCGCAGGCCCCTCGGTACCAGCCGCCTCGACCAGCCCGAGACCAAGAAGGTCCGCGGCGCCGCACCCGGCGCAACGATCGGTTCGGTAGGGCGCCGCCCGTGGCCGTTGCACGTATCGCGCTCGGCGTAGGCCATGGCGCCGTCCGATGTGCTTCTGCGAGCCGGGTTGGCCGGTGAAGGCCGTCTCCCCCGGAGCCCCGTCTCCTGTCTGCTTCACCCCCGCAGCGGAGCGTAGTCGGTGTAGCCGGCGGCATCGGGGCCGTAGAAGAGTTCCGGCTTCGGACGGACGAGCGGTGCGTGAGAGGCGAGGCGGGCCGGCAGGTCCGGGTTGGCGATGAACGCCTGACCGTAGGCGACGAGATCCACCAGGTCAGCACCCAGAAGTGCGTTGCCCCGGTCCTGGTCGATCTCGACGTTCGCGATGACGGTCCCCTGATAGATCTTCCGGAAGTGCCGGAACATCTCGTCGCCGGCCAATTCCTGGAGCGGTCCTCCGGTTGGATCCGCCATCATCCCCATGAGCAGCAGGTGCGACAGGTCGTAGTCGTTGAGGCGTCCGATCACGTACTCGCTGTCGGCCAGCGCGTCGGCTCCGGCGACGAATTCTCCCCTCTCGGACCAGGCAGGCCCGGCCTTCACCCCGACGCGCCGCAGGTCGACCGCCTTGCCGACAGCTTCGATGATCTCGAAGAGGAACCGGGCGCGGTTCTCGATCGGGCCGCCGTAGTCGTCGGTACGCACATTGGTGCGGGGGTTCAGGAACTGGCTGATCAGGTAGTTGAAGCCCGCCTGGAGCTGGACACCGTCGAATCCTGCCGCCAAGGCGTTGTCAGCGGCCGTCGCAAAGTCGGTGATCGTGCGGCGGATGTCGTGTTCCGACATGGCCAGGGGCTGCACG
Organism: Streptomyces sp. MMG1121; assembly: GCF_001280015.1. Classification (GTDB taxonomy): domain Bacteria; phylum Actinomycetota; class Actinomycetes; order Streptomycetales; family Streptomycetaceae; genus Streptomyces. The sequence continues at coordinate 1,852 of NZ_LGDV01000240.1, read as the reverse complement.
GTGGGCTTGCGGCCGGTCGCTGTCGGGGCGCGCAGCCCCGGGTTGACGGCCGAAGGGGCGAGGGGCGCGCGGCCCTCGAAGAAGTCCGGGTGCGAGGCGGATCCGGTGTGCCAGAGCTGAGCGAAAATGACACCGCCTGCGTTGTGGACCGCGTCTGTCACCGGTTTCCAGTGAGCGACCTGCTCGTCGGTGAACAGGCCCGGCACATCGTGCCAGCCGACCGCGTCGGGGCTGATCCACACGCCCTCGGAGATGATCAGGCCGGCGGAGGCCCGCTGCGCGTAGTACTGGGCGTGCAGCTCGGTGGGCAGCAGTTCGCGATTACGGGCGCGTGAGCGTGTCATCGGAGCCATGACCACTCGGTTGGCCAGGGCGAGGTCACGCATCCGGTAGGGCTGAAGCAGAGGCTGGGTCGACGACATGTTCGCTTCTCCTGCCGCGAGGAGGGAGGGCGCTTCCGCTTTCGGAAGGTCGGGGCACCTGTCGGGAAGCACGAACCCACGCACATTAATGCACGGATTTGTGCTTTAGATTGAGATTAGCACTCCGCGCGACCTAAAGCAAAGATCTGTGCGTCAAAGAGTCCGGAGCCAGACAGCGTCGCAGGTGTACGGAACTTCGCCATGCCGGGCAGCCCATCCTGGGGACCACGCAGTGCCGTCGCGCAGCCGACGCGATGGGCACACTCGGCACAGCCGGTGCGGAACGTGATCGCGGACGGGTACGTGACCCCAGGCCGGCCACCTTCAAGTGGCGCCCCGGAACCGCAGAGGTGCTCGACCATTGCCGCCGCCGGCAGCCGCAGTCGACGCGGCGGGCGGCCACGGTCCGCCATGCCGGGCAACGGAGAGGGGGCAGTGGGCGTGAACCGCGGGCACCGCAACCCCCAGAGGGGTGGCCGCAGACTCACCGCCCCACTGTTTGACATCGGCTCATCACGCCTTGCAGGCCTTCCACGGAGCACGGCATGCTCCGCTCGCAAAACCGGGCTCATGCGCCGAAATGCACCGCGGTCACAGCCACTGTCCCATGCCGATGCGGTCGACCGCCCCCGATGCGCGGCACCGACGCCGGAGGGAATCCTCACAGCACGCCCATCACATGAACCGTCCATGCACATCGCGCGGACCAGGAAGAAGTCAGGACGAGCGTCACTGAAACAGGCAGGCAGACAGCCAGACCACCAGCCCCGACGAGTACCGAGCACCGGGCGTGGCCACGGTCGGCGAAAAGCCACCCGCAAAGCGAGCAGGATCAGGCGGTTCGGTCGCAGAGGTCGTCGACGAGCACATCGCCACCATGGCACGGCTGCACGGCTGCACGACTGCACGACTGCACGGTTGCACGACTGCACGGCTGCACGGCTGCACGGCTGCACGGCTGCACGGCTGCACGGCGACAACCGCTACGACCGCTACGACCGCGTGACGAATGACCTCTCTGAATTTCTCGGACGCCCCCGCTGGGATTCGACAACCTCCTGCGGAACACACCCGCTCTGCGGACCCGGCCGGACGACTCCGGGACCAGCGCGCAGGCCCAGCGAGTGCCCGATGGCTCTGCCGACCGGCCATCGGGTACGACCCGTTCGGGGCTCGGGGGACCGCCTTGCCGGGGCCCACCCCGCAGACCTCGCCTGACACCACGCGTCGAGCGCCCCCACAGCCCCGGTTTCTCGCTCCAGGTGCTCCGCATGACAAGCGTCCGGCTGCCAACGGCGACAACATGGAGGTGCAGACATGCCCCGGCCAATGGGGGGACTTACCAGCCCACGTCCGTCTGGCCTCCGGGCCGACCGTGGCCCGGAGTGCCTACGCTGTCACCGCTGCGGAAGGGCGGTGCCATGGATGCT
>NZ_LGDV01000239.1 GCF_001280015.1 Streptomyces sp. MMG1121 | reverse complement strand
TTCCGGGGCCGCGCGACGATTTCGGCGCAACGCGGTGGGCACCCGGCCGACCGGCACTTCAGCGTCCAGCGGATCACCGGCCACGCGCATCTGTGGGTGGGCGAATGCATCATCACCAGAAGCAAGTGAGACCACTCGCGGCGCGCTGCTACGGCCGCTCCCTTCTCACGTCTCACGTGCGGCGCGGGCTGCCCTGGACCGCGGCCGATCCGCCGCGGACGAGGTCGACGCCGTGCTTCATGGGGCGATCAGCCCGGCAGACCCCGGTTGTTCGGGAAAGACGACTCCGAGCGGTCGCACCGTCGGCCCGCGACAGTGAGCAGGAGGTGGGCTCGTGACCGGGACCATCGGCAGGGTGGCGTTGGTGACAGGAGCCAGCAGCGGAATCGGTGCCGCTACCGCGCACCTTCTGGCCTCGCGAGGGATGCGCGTAGTGGTCAACTACCTGCGCAACAGCGGGGCAGCCCACGAGGTCGTGGCCGGCATCGAGGCCGCAGGGGGCCAGGCCATGGCCGTGCAGGCTGACGTGCGCGAGGCAGCGGCGATCGCCAGCATGGTCGATCAGGTCCAGGCGACGTGGAGCGGCATCGACGTGCTTGTGCACAACGCGCTCATCCCGTACGCGATCAAGTCGTTCCAGGACATGACGTGGGAGGAACTGGGAGGCAAACTCAACGACGAGATGCATGCGGCGTTCGCGGTCACCAAGGCCGTCCTGCCCGCCATGGCCGAACAGCGCTGGGGGCGCATCATCTACATCGGTACCGGCCTCAGCAAGCGGCCCCGGGAGAACATGATCGCACTGGGCACAGCCAAGGCCGCGCTGGAGCAGTTCGCCCGGTACCTCGCCCAGGAACTGGGCCCGCAGGGCATCACGGTGAACATCGTCGCGTCTGGCCCGGTCGAGGACACCCGCCTCGCGGATGAATTCGACGACGCGCACAAACAGCGGCAGGTGGCTGCTACTCCCCTGGGCCGCCTGGCACACCCCGCCGACGTCGCCCAGGCGGTCGCCTTCTACGCCAGCGAGGACAACGCCTTCATGACCGGCACCACGGCTGCGGTCAACGGCGGGATGTCCATGTACTGACGCGACGGGAGACATTCATGTACACGATCGATCTCGCCTACGTCGGGCGAGGCCTGCACGAGGAACTGGTCGCCTACATCGCGGACCAGGAGGGATACAACGCCGACGAGGGCGTGCACGTCGCGCTGCGGGACGGCTGCTCCTGGGACGAGGAACGGCTGCGCCGTGGCGCCACCATCGGGCTCGGCCGGGCACTGCTGTCCCGACTCACCGACGGCATCCCCTGGGTGGCGCTCAATGTCAACACCTGCAGCCCGCTGTTCTGGTTCCTGGCCCGCCCCGGCCCGACCTCCCTGGCCGACCTGGCCGGCCGGCGGCTGGCGGTCCACGCACCGCACACCGCACCTGGGTGCTTCGCCCGGATCGTGCTGCGTCGGGCGGGCCTCGACCCGGACCGCGGCATCCACACCATCGTCCGGCCGCCGGGCGACTACGGCATGGACCTGCGCCGGCTGCACGACGGCAGCATCGACGCCGCCCTGGTCGGCAGCACCATGGCACCGGAAGCGGTGGCCGCCGAGCACGGTTGGCAGATGCTGGGCTGGGTCGGCGACCACTTCCAGATCCCCACCGTAGGGGTGGCCGTCGACCCCACCTACACAGACCCTGACGCCCCCGCGGTCCAGGCCCTCCTACGAGCCCACCGGCGCGCTCTGCAGGTGATCCGCGACGATCCCGACACCACGGTGCGGCACATGCACGCATTCCTCGGCCGGCACACCGAGGAGGAAGTCCGAGCCCACTACGAGGCGTTCATCGCACCGCATTACACCACCGACGGCGGAGTCGACCTCGCCCTCGGCGACGGAGCGATCACCGCGGTCGCCGCCGAACTCGGCGTCCCCGTCACGGTCACCGCAGCCGACTTCTACCGCACCGTGACCTCCCACGCCTGGGAGCCGGGGTGATCCAACCACCTCGAAGATCAATTCGTCAGGTGTTCTCGAAGTCGTAGCAGGGCCTCGGACGTGACGGCGTGTGATGAGGCCCGCTCCACGACCCAGCGGCAGCACCAGGCGCAGTTGGTCCCATACGCTTGCCTCGTTGCAGGCGGCAGGCGACGCCAGCAGGTCATGCCCAAGCCGAAGCCCAGCTCCTGCGGCCGGTACTCCCGCTGGATTCCCGCACAGGGCCTGACGGCCCGGCACTCGCAGCCGACCCGCCATCAGCTGTGGACCCGGCTTGGGTGACAACGGCTTGATCAGCGAACGCAGTTCATCCCACACGATCCACGGCCTCGGCTGACGATTTCCCACGGACCTGCATGTGTACCAAGCTCAGCCGGCCGGGAACAATCTGATCCGGCCTGGTGAGGAGACCTCCGGCCCCGGACCGGGCCGTGCAGCATGTTCGCCGAGCCCGCCCCGACGACCGGTCCGGAATACTGGCTCGCGGACGGCGTGCACCCGACGCCGGCCGCCCGTGACACCGGCGATCGTCAGGACACCAGGACAGCCGCCACCCCGAGTGACTGCGTGACTGTGGACGTTCCTCCCGTCGGCGTCGGGGCCAACGTGTCTCCGCCAGGCATCTCGAAGAGAACGGCGGGCACGGAACAGCACCTCCGGTAAGCGGAGTGTCCGGATCAAGTCACCAGAGGATCCGGGCAGTTGTGACATGGGCGGGGCAACCCACTCACCTCACCTCCCGTGTACAGAGATAGGCAGCGTTACCTGCACACCACACGGAATCCGGCGAGGATGCGCCTCCGTCTGGTGGAGCCACACAGACTGGAACGGAGAACCCGGCATGACTGTTCGCCTTCGTACGATCCCGCTCGTTCTCGTCGCCGCCGGCGCGGCGCTGACCCTGACGGCCTGCCAGGGCGGCTCGGGCAACGATGCCGCTGCCCCTTCCAGCGCCGGCGCAAGCCCGGCCACGACCACCCCCGGCTCCGGCAGCTCCAAGAACAGCAGCGGAGCCGGCTCGTCCTCCGGGACCGATACCGGCGGGGCCGCGGCACAGCCGGGCAGCAAGGATGCCACCCTTGACTCCTACGCCTACAAGCACCCGTGCGCAGCCGAGCAGCTCGCGGTCAGCGCGAAGAGCCTCGACTCCAGCCCGAATCAGTACGTCGTCTCGGTGGCCAATCACGGCAAGGCTGCCTGCGGTCTCTCCTCCTACTACCCCGTGGTCGACCTGGGCTCGAAAGACGCCGCGGACCGCTCGCACGACATCCGCCCGCTCGTGCCCGGCGGCCTGGGAGGCGCCCCCGCGGTGCCGGTCCACGCCGGGCACACGGTCTATGCGGTACTGGACACAGATCCCATCGGCGCCAAGGGCAGCAACGGGGGCTTCGACGAGATCAACGTCCTCGCGGACAAGAGCTTCCCGAACGCCGACACGCTCAACTTCCCGCTTGCGACCGGCGCGATCGTCGTTCGGCACCCCAAACTGGGGCTGTACCGCAACAGCATCAGTGATGCGGTCGCCAGCATGCGCACAGCGAACACCAGCGGCAGCTGAGGGCAGGGAGACCGTGACGGCTCCGACCAAGGTTGCGTGAGCACAGTTGATCAAGCCCCTGCCCCCTGCCCCCTGC